>NZ_WNKY01000045.1 GCF_009720825.1 Duganella radicis
GCCGCGGCGGCCGCTGCGAGCGCGACGGCGCCAGCGGTTCCAGCCGCCGCAGCCGGGCAGGGCGCGGTCAGCTTCGGCGTCGATGGCGGCAAAGCCGCGCCGGCCGCGCTTGGCGTCAAGATCTACACCGTGCCGAAGCCGACCGCCACCGACATCCCGCAACCGGTAGCCGCTGCCGCCGCGCCGGCCGCTGCGCCAACTAACGAGTCCGGCCGCCTGGAAGCCGCTTTGAAATCGGGCAAACTGCTGGTCATCCTGCCGCTGTTCGCCCTGCTGGGCCTGGGCCTGTCGTTCACGCCCTGCGTGCTGCCGATGGTGCCCATTCTGTCCTCCATCATCGTCGGCGAGGGCGCGCAATCGAGCCGCAGCCGCGGCTTGCTGCTGTCGGTCACCTACGCGCTCGGTATGGCGCTGGTCTACACCGCCCTCGGCGTTGCCGCCGGGCTGGCTGGCGAAGGCCTCGCCAGCGCACTGCAAAACCCCTGGGTACTGGGCGCCTTCGCCCTGCTGATGGCCTTGCTGTCGCTGTCCATGTTCGGTTTCTACGAACTGCAAGTCCCGGCCGCCCTGCAAAGCAAACTGAGCACCGTCTCCAACCGTCAGGCTTCCGGCAAGCTGGCCGGCGTCTTCGTGATGGGCGCCATCTCCGCTCTGATCGTCGGTCCGTGCGTGGCCGCGCCGCTGGCCGCCGCGCTGGTCTACATCAGCCAGTCGCGCGACATCCTGATCGGCGGCGGCGCGTTGTTCGCGATGGCGGTCGGCATGAGCGTGCCGCTGATTCTGGTTGGCATCTCCGCCGGCGCGCTGCTGCCGAAAGCCGGCATGTGGATGGATTCGGTGAAGCGCTTCTTCGGCGTACTGATGCTGGCGGTCGGCTGGTGGCTGGTATCCCCAGTACTGCCGGGCGCGGTGCAGATGATGGGCTGGGCCGCGCTGTTCGTCGGCTACGGCATGTACCTGCTGATGAATTCCGGCCAATGGCTGGCCAAATCGGTGGGCGTGATCGTCGCCGTGCTGGGCGTGTCGCAACTGGTGGGCGTGGTCAGTGGTAGCCGTGATCCGCTGGCGCCGCTGGCGCACCTGACCGGCGGCAAGACGCACGAAGCGCCGCTGGCCTTCCAGCGCATCAAGACCGTGCAGCAGCTGGACGCCGTGCTGGCCCGGACCGGTGGCAAAACCGCCATGCTGGACTTCTACGCCGACTGGTGCGTGTCCTGCAAGGAAATGGAAAAACTCACCTTCGTCGATCCGCAAGTGCGCGCCAAACTGGCCAACAGCGTGCTGCTGCAAGTCGATGTCACCGCCAACGACGACGACGACAAAGCCATGCTGAAACGCTTCGGCCTGTTCGGCCCGCCGGGCATCATCCTGTTCGACAAGACCGGCAAGGAAATCGCCAACGCCCGCGTGATCGGCTTCCAGGATGCGGCGAAATTCACCGCATCCCTGTCGGCCCTGAACTGATCAGCCCTGCTGGCGCGGGCCGCCCCAGCCTTCGTGACCGCCGTGGCCCCAGCCGCCGTGCATGCCATGGTGGCCGCGATGGCCACGGAAGCCGCCGCGCCCGCCGCCCAGGCCGTGCTCGTCAAACAGCGTCTGCTGCGCCGGGTTCAGCTGGGCGTAAAACGCGCCCACCGCCTTCACGCGGGTTTCCAGGAAAGCCTCGCGCTTCCTGGTCATCTCCAGCGCCAGGTTCAGGCGTTCCGGCGCGGTCAGCTTGTTCATCGGCTTGCGCTCCGGACGCTGGCCGTCCAACGCGGCCGGCTTGATGGCGGCTTGATACGTCGCCCAGGCCGACTCCTGTTGCGCGGTCAGCTTCAGCAGATCGTGCAAACGCGCCTGGCGCTTGGCGTACATATCGGCCATCTTGGCCTGCATCTGTTCCTTGGTCGGATGGGCGCCGTGCGGCTTGCCCGCCGGCTGGGTATCCTGTGCGTGGGCGGCGGCCATGCCCAGTACCGTAAAACCGATCAGTATGCTTTTGCGTAAGATGTTCATGGTCGTTCCTTCATGGTTGAGGTTTAAGTCATCGCAGTGATCTGCGCTGGTGACCATCTTCGCCCCCGAAGGTTGCTCTTACGTTGCTCTGGCCGAAGTTTTTGTATCCAGATGTTTCGCCGGCAAGAACGCCCTACGGCCATATACAAGACGATACAATAGCTTCATGGTCTTGCATGGATAATGAGCGCATGGAACCGACATCTACAATTCTGATCGTTGACGACGATCGCGATATCCGCACCCTGCTGGCTGACTACCTCGAATCGAATGGCTACCGCGCCCTGTGCGCGGCCGACGGCGCCGCCATGTGGAAGCTGCTGGACGAAGGCCGTCCGGAACTGGTGGTCCTCGATCTCAACCTCCCCGGCGACGACGGCCTGACCCTGTGCCGCAAGCTGCGCGCCCACTCGACCCTGCCGGTGATCATGCTGACCGCCCGCAACGAGCCGCTGGACCGCATCCTCGGCCTGGAAATGGGCGCCGACGACTACCTGCCGAAACCGTTCGAGCCGCGCGAACTGCTGGCCCGCATCCGCAGCGTCCTGCGCCGCAGCAACGCCATGCCGGTGGGCGTGGGCGCCGACAAGGCGCAGCAAATGAAATTCTCAGGCTGGACGCTGGACCTGACCGCGCGCCACCTGCTCAACCCGGACGGCATCGTCATCATGCTGTCCGGCGCGGAATTCCGCCTGCTCAAGGTTTTCCTTGAACACCCGAACCGCGTGCTCAACCGCGACCAGCTGTTGAACCTGACCCAGGGCCGCGATGCCGATCCCTTCGACCGCTCGATCGACATCCAGATCAGCCGCCTGCGCCAGAAGCTGGGCGAAGACGCGCGCATGCCGCAAATCATCAAGACGGTCCGTAACGGCGGCTACGTGCTGGCCGGCCAGGTGACGGTGGAGCCGCAGGCGTGAGAGCTTTCCTCGGTTCGATGACCGGACGCGTGTTTCTGGTCCTGTTGCTGGGCATCGTCGCCTCGGCGGCGCTGACCCAGTGGCTGGCCGTCAACGAACGCACGCGCGCGCTGGAGCGCTACCGCGACTTCCACGCGCTGGAACGGGCCGAGCAGCTCATCACCACCGCCGACGTCATGCCGGAAAGCGCGCGCCCGACCTTCCTGGTCGCCGCCAGCCGCGGCACGGTGCGCCTGGAAATGAGCGACGTGCCGCAAGCGCAAGCCTTGCCGGCCACCGAATTCTCCACCTCGCTGCAACAGCGCCTCGGCGAACGCTACAAGCTGGGCCCGCTGGCCGAGCACCCCATCGCCTGCGACCAGCCGCGCCAGACCACCAGCATCTTCGCGCCGACGCAATGGCGCGGTACCTGCGAAACCATGAACGTGCAGCTGCATGACGGCCAGATCCTCAAGCTGTCCGTGCTGCCGCCGCGCCAGCCGCCGGCCTCGCCGCACAGCGAGCTGCTGTCGCTGCTGCCGTTCCTGCTCAGCATTGCCTTCCTGGCTTATCTGGTGGCGCGCATGACCATCAAGCCGCTCAAGCGCCTGGCGCAGGCCGCCAAGGACCTGGGCAACGACATCAACCACCCGCCGGTGGCGCTGAGCGGCGCTTCCGAAATCCGCCAGGCCAGCGCCGCCTTCAACGCCATGCAGGCGCGCATCCGCCAGCACATCACCCAGCGCACGCAAATGCTGGCGGCCATTACGCATGATTTGCAAACGCCGCTGACGCGCCTGCGCCTGCGGCTGGAAAAGGTCAACGACCCGGAATTGCAGCAGCGCCTGATCGACGACCTGTCGGCCATGCAGCAAATGGTCAAGGAAGGGCTGGACCTGGCGCGCAGCATGGACTCCACCGAAACCATGCAGGCACTGGACCTCGACGCGCTGCTCGACAGCGTATGCAGCGACGCCACCGACGTCGGCCAGCATGTCGAACTGCGCGGCCGCGCGGCGATGGCGCTGATGGGCCGGCCGATGGCGATCCGCCGCTGCCTGGTCAACCTGATCGACAACGCCGTCAAGTACGGCCACTACGCCAACGTCACCGTCGAACGGCTGGCCGGCGCGGCGCGCATTCGCATCCGCGATGGCGGTCCCGGCATCGCCCCGGACCAGATGGCGCGCGTGTTCGAACCGTTTTACCGCATCGAGACCTCGCGTTCGCGCGAGTCCGGCGGCACCGGCCTGGGGCTGACCATCGCCCGCAACATCGCCGAGCAGCATGGCGCCAACGTCACCCTGTCCAACCACAAGGATGGCGGTTTGGAAGTGACGCTGGTGGTGCCCGAGTACTACGCCGGCAACTAACCAACACTACGCATAAAAAAGCGTCCGGCGGTAATACTGGTGCAGTTTTTCTCGTAGATACTATGCGACAATATTTCGCCCTATCACGGCGGCAATATTTTCCGACGTAAAAATTATTATTAAAAATGAAAAAATCTTCCTTAGCATTACTGGTTGGTGCGATCGTGGTGGTAGGCGGCGGCATCTGGACCATGACGCATCAGGGCGCCGCACCAGCCGGCGGCCAAAAGCCACTGGCCGGCGGCCCACAAGGCCCGACCACGGTCAGCATCATTGCGCCGAAAAAGCAGGATGTGCCGGTGGTATTGCAAGCCAATGGCACCGTGACGCCGATCAGCACCGTGGACTTGCATCCGCAAACCACCAGCACCATCGCCAAGGTCCACATCAAGGAAGGGCAATTCGTTAAATCCGGCGAGCTGATGTTCACACTGGACGACCGCAGCGAGCGCGCCAACATGGACAAGGCCAACGCCCAGGTCGAACGTGACCGCGCCGCGCTGGCCGACTACGAGCGCCAGTACCGGCGCTCGCTGGAACTGCTGGAGAAAAAATTCATCGCCCAGGGCGCGGTCGACACCCTGAAAAGCCAGGTCGACTCCGCCCGCGCGCTGCTGAACGCCGACATCGCCGCCGCCCGCTCGGCCGGTGTGGACGCCAGCTACACCGCCATCCGCGCGCCGATGACCGGCCGCGTCGGCGCCATCAACGTCTATCCGGGCAGCCTGGTGCAGATGACCACCTCGCTCACCACCGTCACCCAGCTCGACCCGATCACCGTCGCCTTCACCCTGCCGGAAACCTCGCTGGCCGGCCTGATGGCGGCCCAGCGCCAAGGCGCGGTGCCGGTGCAGGTCACGCTGGACAATTCCAGCGTCGCCCTGAACGGCAAGCTCAGCTTCATTGACAACACGGTCGACCCGGTGGCCGGCGTGATCCGCGTGAAAGCCGAGTTCGACAACAGGGACACCACCCTGTGGCCGGGCCAGTACGTCAACACCAAACTGATCTCCCACGTGCTAAAAGATGCGACGGTGATCCCGCAAAACGCTATCATTAGCAATACCCGCGGCACCTTCATCTATGCGGTGGACAAAGACCAGTCCGCCAAAGTGGTCAATATCAAGCGCTTGTACGCCTTTGGCGAAAGCGCGGCCGTGTCCGGCCTGAACGGTGATGAACAAGTAATCGTCGACGGCAAGCAAAACCTGCGGCCGGGCGGCAAAGTGCGCATCGCCGCGGCCGACAAGCCTGCCGATGCCAAGCTTGATGGATCTAAGCAGAAAGGCTAAGCGATGAACCTTTCCGAGTTGTGTATCCGCCGTCCGGTGATGGTGGTGCTGCTGTCGGCCACCCTGATCCTGGCCGGCGTGCTGTCCTACTTCTACATCCCGGTGGCGGCCCTGCCTAGCTACAACACGCCGGTGATCAACGTCTCGGCCGACCTGCCGGGCGCCTCGCCGGACACCATGGCGTCCTCGGTGGCGCTGCCGCTGGAGAAACAGTTCTCCACCATCGCCGGCCTGGCCCTGATCACCTCCACCAACACGCTGGGCAACTCCTCGCTGACCCTGGAATTCGACCCCAGCGTCAACGTCAATGAAGCGGCGGTCGACGTGCAGGCGGCGCTGCTGCGCGCGCAACGCCAGCTGCCGATCGAGATGACCGACCTGCCGTCCTACCGCAAGGTCAACCCGGCCGACGCGCCGGTGCTGTTCATGACCATGAACTCGCCATCGCTGACGCTGTCCGAGCTGAACGACTACGCCGAAAACCTGATCGCGCCATCGCTGTCCACGCTGCCGGGCGTGGCGCAGGTCTCGGTCAACGGCCAGAAGCGCTTTGCCGTGCGCATCCGCGCCAAGTCCGACCTGATGAACGCCCGCAACCTGACGCTGGACGAGTTGCAGCAAGCGATCAAGTCGGCCAACGCCAACACGCCGCTGGGCATCCTGGACGGCCCGGCCCAGACCCTGACCATCACCGGCAACGCCCAGCTGATGAAGGCCAGCGACTACGCCAACCTCATCATCGCCATGCGCAACGGCGAACCGGTGCGCCTGAAAGACGTGGCCGAGGTGCAGGACAGCTTCCAGTCGACCAAGGCGGCCGGCAGCTACAACGGCGAGCGCTCCATCGTGCTGCTGGTGCAGCGCCAGCCGGACGCCAACACCGTGCAGGTGGTGGACGGCGTGCGCCGCCTGCTGCCGCAGTTCAAGGCCCAGCTGCCGGCCTCGATCAACATCAACCTGGTCAACGACCGCTCGGTGTCGATCCGCGAGGCGATTCACGACGTCAACCTGACCCTGCTGCTGACCGTGGGGCTGGTGGTGATGGTGATCTTCCTGTTCCTGCGCCGCGCCGCCGCCACCTTCATCCCGGCGATCACCATGCCGATCTCGCTGCTGGGCGCGCTGGCGCTGCTGTACGCGTTTGGCTACTCGCTGGACAACGTGTCGCTGTTGGGGATTACCTTGGCCGTGGGCCTGGTGGTGGACGACGCCATCGTGGTGCTGGAAAACATCGTGCGCCACATCGAGATGGGCAAGCGGCCGCTGGAGGCCTCGCTGGTGGGCGCGAAGGAGATGGGCTTCACCATCGTCTCGATTTCCGTGTCGCTGGTGGCGGTGTTCATTCCGATCTTCTTCATGCCGGGCGTGATCGGCCTGATGTTCCATGAATTCGCCGTGGTGGTGGCGCTGTCCGTGCTGGTGTCGGCGGCGGTGTCGCTGATGCTGGTGCCGATGCTGGCCAGCCGCCTGCTGCCGGCCGACGCCATCGATCCCGAGCACGACAAGGGCAACTTCATCGGCCGCTGGTTCGAGGCCGGTTTCGGCGCGCTGCGCAACTTCTACAGCCGCACGCTGGACGTGGCGCTGGCACATCGCTACATCGTGCTGGTGGCCGCGCTGGGCACCTTCGCGCTGACGGCGGTGCTGTACATCACCATCCCGAAAGGCTTCTTCCCCGAGGAGGACCTGGGCCAGATCCGCGTCAATACCGAAGCCTCGGAAGACATCTCCTCGTCGGCGCTGCTGGAACTGCAAGAGAAAGTGGCGGCCGTCATCAAGGCCGATCCCAACGTGCAGGACGTGACCTCCTTCGTCGGCGGCGGCAACACCGGCCGCATGTTCCTGGTGCTCAAGCCGCGCAACCAGCGCGCCAAGATGCCGCAAGTGCTGGACAGCCTGCGCAAGGCCACCAGGCAGGTGGCGGGCATCTCGGTCTACCTGAGCCCGGTTCAGAACTTGCAGCTGGGCGGGCGCCAGTCCAAGTCGCGCTACCAGTACACACTGCAATCGGTCAGCCCGGGGGCGCTGAACGAGTGGGCCGATAAATACATGGAGCGCATGCGCGCCGACAGCGATTTCCGCGACGTCACCAGCGACTCGCAGAACAAAGGCCTGCAAGCCTCGCTCAAGATCGACCGCGACAAGGCCAACAACCTCGGCGTGGCGATCGGCGACATCCGCACCGCGCTGTATCTGGCCTTCGGCGAGCGCCAGGTCTCGACGATTTATTCGCCGGCGGCCAGCTACTACGTCATCCTGGAGGCGGCCGACGCCGACCGCCAGTTCGACAGCGCGCTGACCCGCATTTCGGTGCGCAACAAGACCGGCCAGCTGGTGCAGCTGTCCAGCTTTGCCACTGTCGAACGCACCATCGGCCCGACCGCCGTCAACCACCAGGGCCAGTTGCAAGCCATCACGCTGTCGTTCAACCTGGCGCCGGACGTGCCGCTGGGCGTGGCCACCGCCAAGATCGACAGCTGGGCGGCCGACATGCACCTGCCGCCATCCATCATCACCAACTATGGCGGCGATGCGGCGGTGTTCCAGAGTTCGCAGGGCAGCCAGCTGATCCTGATCATCGCCGCGCTGGGCGTGATCTATGTACTGCTGGGCGTGCTGTACGAGAGCTACATCCACCCGCTGACGATTCTGGCCGGCCTGCCGTCGGCGGCGGTGGGCGCGCTGATCACGCTGCGGCTGTTTAATCTCGACCTGACCATGATCGCCATCATCGGCATCCTGATGCTGATCGGTATCGTGAAAAAGAACGCCATCATGATGATCGACTTTGCGCTGGACGCGCAGCGCAACCAGGGCATGTCGCCGGAGAAGGCCATCCACGAAGCCTGTATCCTGCGCTTCCGTCCGATCATGATGACCACCATGGCGGCGCTGATGGGCGCCTTGCCGATCGCGCTGGGCCTGGGCGCCGGCGCCGAGCTGCGCCAGCCGCTGGGTCTGGCGGTGGTGGGCGGCTTGATCTTCTCGCAAGTGATCACGCTGTACATCACCCCGGTGATCTATCTGTTCCTCGACAAATACAGCGGCACCGGTCCGATGCTGGACGAGGAAATCGCCGCCGACAAGGCTATCCCGGCCGTCAAGCACGACCATGTGCAACCGGTACCGCTGAAAGCCGTGAACAAGCATTGAGCGGCCACAAGCCGGACTGAAGATCGTCTCTTTATCATGGACAAGTTGTCCACGATAAAGAGGCGATCAGATGAAACGGACCAGCATCACCATCATCGGCATGGGCCCGCGCGGGCTCAGCGTTTTTGAGCGACTGGCAGCCGCTGCGGCGGCGCGCCAGCTCCTGTTCGACATCATCCTCATCGATCCCGGCGAATGCGGTGCGGGCGTGCATGCGGCGCGCCAGCCGCAGCATTTGCTGATCAACACCCTGGCCAGCCAAGTCACCATGTTTCCCGCCCCAAGCGCCGTGGAGCACGCGCCAGTGTGCGCCACGCCCTCGCTGACGACGTGGGCGCGGCAGCAAGGCTACCGGCGCGTCGGCCAACGCTACTACCGCTTGGGCGATGACGGCGGCGGCCATCACAGCGGCTGCCGCGACGACCACCACGGCGGCACGGAAATCAGCGATGGCGACTACCTGCCGCGCAGCCTGCTGGGCGAATACCTGGGCTGGGTCTGCCGGCAGATCGCGGCGGCGCTGCCGGCCGGCGTCACGCTGACGCATCACCGCCAGCGCGCCATCGATCTGCGCAAGCAGCCGGACGGCGGCAGCGTGGTCGAGCTGGAGAGCGGTGACGCCCTGCTCAGCGATTTTGTGTTTCTGACCACCGGCCACGGCAGCAACCTCCCCGGCGACCTCGACGCCTTGCTGGCCAAATTCGCGCAAGACCATGCCCGCCACAACAGCAAACTGGCCTTCGTACGCCAAGCCTACCCGGTGGAACAACTGTCGCGCATCGGCGCCGATGCGCGCGTGGCGATCCAGGGACTGGGACTCAGCGCCCACGACGTCATTGCCGAGCTGACCGTGGGGCGCGGCGGCGAATTCATTGCGGAAGAGGGCGGCTTACGCTACCAGGCCTCCGGCCGCGAACCGCAACTGACGCTGTGCTCGCGCAACTGCCTCCCGTATGCCGCGCGCGGCATCAATCAGAAAGGGCTGGATGGCCGCCACCAGCCGCGCTACTTCACAATAGACGCGGTGGACGCGCTGCGCCGCCAGGCCCTGATCGGGCGCGGCAGCAGCCAGCTGGACTTCGACCGCGACCTGCTGCCGCTGCTCAAGCGCGAAATGGGCGAGGTCTACCGTGCCACACCGGGCGCGGCGGCCATCGACGACGACACCCTGTTCGCCGAACTGCTGTTCCCGCTGCAAGACCGTCGGTTCGCCTCGCTGGATGCTTTCCGCCACTACTTCCGCGACTGGCTGCGCGCCGACCTGGCCGAAGCGCAGCTAGGCAATCTTGCCAGTCCGGCCAAGGCCGCCACCGACGTGCTGCGCGACGTGCGCGCCACCTTGCAAGCAGCGATCGAGCACGGCGGCCTGACGCCGGCCTCGCACCGCAAATTCCTCAGCGTCTACCATCCCGCCATCAACCGCGCCGCCTTCGGCCCGCCGCTGCGGCGCAACCAGGAACTGCTGGCGCTGCTGGACGCCGGCGTCATCGCGCTGCACTCCGGCCCCGGCAGCCAGATCGGGATCGACGAAAACGACGCCACCTACATGCTCAGCACCAAATTCGATGGCGGGGTGGAAAAATATCCGGTGGATGTCGTCGTGATTGCAAGACTGGACGCGTTTTTTCCCGAAACCGACACATCATTACTTATCCGTAATCTGTTAAAACGCGGCCTGTTCCGGCCGTATTACAACGGCGTTTTCCACCCCGGCGGCATCGACATCAACCGCTCCGGGCAGCCGCTCGATAAACAGGGCAAGGTGGTGCCTGGCGTCTGGGCGCTGGGCTACCCGGTCGAGGGCGCGCACTACTACACGCACGCTTTGCCGCGCCCGCAGATGCGTTCGCGGCAAGTATTGGATGCCGACCGCTGCGTGTCCAGGCTGGTGGCGGACATCGTCAAACGCATGGCAGTTTGTAAATCAGTTGATACATACGGTAACACCCATCAAGACGGGGAACTTGTAAAGTGGGCACCCTGATACTGGTATCATGCCATTGGAGCGGTTCCCAAAATAGCGGGACTCTGGCACTATGGCCCCATTTTGACGACTTCTGCCTTCCCCAAGGTTTGCATTTTGCACCACGATTCCCACATCCTCAGCGCGCATTCCGAGTACTGCGAAACTTGCGGCCAGCGCCTGCCGTCGGCGCAGGAAGGGTTCGCCACGTGGGAACGCAAGTCCAGGAACAACCGCATCGGCATCGGCATCTCGATCGCGCTGCACTTGCTGGGGGTGCTGTACTACCTGTTCGTGCCGTCGCCCAAGCCGACCAAGGCGCCGCCGCCCAAAGGGGGGCAGATGGTCTACATCGCGCCGCTGCCTGAGAAAAAACAGCCGAACAAACCGGTACCCAAGCCACAGCCGGCCACCGCCGCCAAACCGCCGCCGCGCAAGCAGGTGGTGAGCAAAGACACGCCGGCCGCCGTGCGTCCGAAACTGGAAACCTACGTGCCGCCGGTACAGGCCACCATGACGCCGCCGCCCGAGCAGGACATGTCGGAAATGATCGCCAAGCGTCGCGCCGCGCGCGAAGCGCAGAATCCACAGCCGGCGCCGCCGGCCCCGGTGGAGAGCGAAGCCGATCGCGCCAACCGCATCGCCCGCGCCAACATCGCCCGCGCCAACGGCGCCGGCCAGAGCAGCGGCGCCGACAAGGACGACACCGGCGGCGTGTTCCAGGTCGACAAGAGCTACCACAGCGCCGAAGTGAAATTCCGCGGCTGGAACACCAACTTCAAGCGCAACTGGCTGCAACAGATCCACGTCGAGCAAGGCGCCGAACAGGACATCGAGACGGCGGTGGCGAAAGAGATGATCAAGATCATCCGCAAGGAAAAGCAGGGCGACTTCCAGTGGGAGTCGCGCCGCCTGGGCAAGGTCGTGACCCTGAGTGCGCGCAAGGAAGACGAAAAAGAACTGATGGCCTTCCTGCTGAAAGAAATGTTCCCCGAGTACACCCGGGGCGCTTCCCGCTAACGTCATTCCGGCGTAGGGCGGAATCCAATCGAACGCCGCCTGCATTGGATTCCGGCCTGCGCCGGAATGACGATCAGCCGGCTTTGAGCTTGCGCGCCACGTCCAGCGCGAAGTAGGTGAGCACGCCGTCGGCGCCGGCGCGTTTGAAGGCCATCAGCGATTCCATCATCACTTTGTCGTGATCGAGCCAGCCGTTTTGCGCGGCGGCCTTGATCATGGCGTATTCGCCGCTGACCTGATAGGCGAAGGTCGGCACCTTGAATTCATCCTTCACGCGGCGCACGATGTCCAGATACGGCATGCCCGGCTTGACCATCACCATGTCCGCGCCTTCCGCCAGATCCAGCCCCACTTCACGCAAGGCTTCGTCGCTGTTGGCCGGGTCCATCTGATACTGATTCTTGTCGCCCTTGCCGAGATTGGCCGCCGAGCCCACCGCGTCGCGGAACGGGCCGTAGAAGGCCGAGGCATACTTGGCCGAGTAGGCCATGATACGGGTGTGGATGTGGCCGCCAGCCTCCAGCGCCGCGCGGATGGCGCCGATGCGGCCGTCCATCATGTCCGACGGCGCCACCACGTCCGCGCCCGCTTCCGCGTGGCACAGCGCCTGTCGGATCAGCATGTCGGTGGTGATGTCGTTGATGACGTAGCCGTTGTCGTCGATCAGGCCGTCCTGGCCGTGGCTGGTGTACGGGTCCAGCGCGATGTCGGTCAGAATGCCCAGCTCGGGGAAAGCCTGCTTCAAGGCGCGCACGGCGCGCGGCACCAGGCCGTCAGGATTGGTGGCTTCAATGCCATCCGGCGTTTTCTTCGAGACGTCGATCACCGGGAACAGCGCCAGCACCGGGATGCCCAGCGAGACGCACTCCTCCGCCACCTTCAACAGCAGGTCCACCGATACGCGCTCCACGCCCGGCATCGAGCCCACCGCTTCGCGCTGGTGCGTGCCTTCGAGGATGAACACCGGGTAGATCAGGTCGGCCGCCGTCACCACGTTCTCGCGCATCAGCGCGCGCGAGAACGGATCGCGGCGCATGCGGCGCATGCGGATGCCGGGGAATTGCGCGCTCACTTTACTCATCGCTATCACTTTCTGAATCAGTTTCTTCTAAAAGACCGGCCAGTTCGAGAATCTTGTCGTTCGCCTCGTCGATGCCGACGCGCTTCACGGCCGAGAACAGCTGCACGGTGAACGGGAAGCCTTCGCCATCCTCATCGACATAGCTGTCCAGCTTGGCCTTCGCCTGACGCAGCACCTTGATCGATTCTTCGCGGTTCAGTTTGTCCACCTTGGTCAGGATGCAATGGATAGGCTTGCCGGTCGGGGCGAACCACTCCAGCATCTGGATGTCCAGATCGGTGAACGGACGGCGCGAGTCCATGATCAGGATCAGCGCGGCCAGCTGTTCGCGGCGCTGCACGTAGTCGCCCAGCAGGCGCTGCCAGTGCAGCTTGGCCGAGCCGGACACCTCCGCATAGCCATAGCCCGGCAAGTCGACCAGCAGGGCCTGGATTTCCTCGATAATGGTGGGGTCCTTGCGGTGCTGCGCCACATGCGCGCCGCCGATCGAGAAGAAGTTGATATGTTGCGTGCGGCCAGGGGTCTTGGAGGCGAACGCCAGACCCTTCTGATTGCACAAAATATTGATGGCGGTCGATTTACCGGCATTGGAGCGACCCGCAAAGGCAATCTCCGGCACTTGGGTGTCGGGGAGTTCGCGCAGTTGGTTTACGGTCGTGAAGAAGCGGGCTTGCCAGAGTTTGGACATGGGGATTGGGGAAAAAGCAACAGTTTAAAGCAGGTATTTTTTTAAGCTATTGTACAATGAGTGGTTACCAAGTGCTTCTATGCACGGTTTGGTGCTTGCAGCGGGACACTTTGGTGCATAACTTTTTAGACTCCTACTAGGGTGCTTTAATGAATAGTGTGTTTTCACCGTTTGTAAAATCCCTGTTCGTCGCTTTGCTGGCCGTTTCGGCCACCGCCTCCGCCGACGACAAGAAGCCCGCTCCCAAAATCGATCCAGCCAAAGGCGCCACCCTGTACACCGATGGCGACACCGCCCGCGGTTTGCCGGCTTGCGTGTCCTGTCACGGCGCCGGCGGCAATTCCACCATCACCGTCAATCCCAAGCTGGCCGGCCAGAGTGAAGCTTATCTGCACAAGCAGTTAGTGAACTTTACGACGCCAGACCGGAATCAACCGGTCATGACCACCTACGCCAAGTTGCTGACCGATGAGGAAAAGCACAACGTAGCGGCCTGGCTGGCCGCGCAAGCGGCCAAGCCGGGGGCGGCCAAGAACAAGGATACGATCGAGCTGGGCAAGAAGATTTACCGTGGCGGCATCGCGGAAAAGAACGTGCCGGCCTGTGCCAGCTGCCATGGCGCCTCGGGCGGCGGCGTGCCGGTGCAATATCCACGCGTCGCTGGCCAGCATCAGGACTACACGGTTGCGCAGCTGGGCTTGTTCAAGGCCGGCACCCGCAAGAGTGTGGAAATGTCGACCATCGCCAAGCGCATGTCGGATGAGGAAATGAAGGCGGTTGCGGATTACGTGGCAGGCCTGAAATAACATACCGGCAACAGCCAAAAAGAAGAGGGCGGCGGCGTGAGCATGCTGCCCTTTTTGTTGGTATGCTGCGGCTACCCATTTTTAAAGAATCTGAACACGCATGAGCAGTCCGAGCACCACCGGCATCCAGCTGAAAACCCGTCGTCCCGTCGTTGGTGAAATCGTTGAACTGATTTCCTCCATGCGTTTCGCCATCGCCTTGCTGGCGATGATCGCCATTGCCGCCGTGATCGGCACGGTGATGAAGCAGGGCGAGGCCACCAACAACTACATCAACCAATTTGGCCCCTTCTGGTTCGAAGTGTTCCGCAAGATCGGGCTGTACACCGTGTATTCCGCCTGGTGGTTCCTCTTGCTGATGGGCGCGCTGGTGATTTCCACCACGCTGTGCATCGTGCGCAATGCCCCCAAGATGCTGAACGATATGCGCAGCTGGCGTGAAAATGTGCGCGAGAACTCGCTGCTCAATTTCCACCACAAGATGCAGTGGCGCGCGCCGATGACGAGGTCGGCGCTGGCGCAGCAAAGCGCGGCGCGGCTGGCCGATGCCGGCTACAAGGTCAAGCTGGTCGAAAAGGATAACGGCACGCTGGTGGCGGCCAAGCAGGGCGCGGCCAACAAGTTCGGCTACATCTTTGCGCACTCGGCCATCGTGGTGATCTGCCTCGGTGGCTTGCTGGATTCGGACGTGCCGATCCGTTTGCAGGAATGGTTCCTTGGCAAGACGCCGTTCACCGGCAGCGGCCTGATTTCGCAAATCCCGCCACAGCACCGCCTCGGCACCAGCAATCCCACCTTCCGCGGCAACACCTTCATCCCGGAAGGCCAGACCAGCAACACCGCCACCCTGACCCGTCCGGACGGCGTGCTGATCCAGGAGCTGCCGTTCACCATCAACCTGAAAAAATTCACCATCGACTTCTACAGCACCGGCATGCCCAAGCTGTTTGCCAGCGATGTGGAAGTGCGCGACAACCAGACCGGCGAAACCGTCAAGGCCACCATCGAGGTCAACAAGCCGCTGATCTTCAAAGGCGTGGCCATCTACCAGTCCAGCTTTGACGATGGCGGCAGCAAGCTCAAGCTCACCGGCTTCCCGATGGCCGGCCCGGACAGCAAGCGCTTCGACATCGCCGGCGAAGTTGGCGGGACCACCCCGCTGGGCGATGCCTACACCGTCGAATGGTCGGGCTTCCGTCCCTTCAACGTGGAAAACGTCGGCCCGACCGACGACCCGCGCGCGGTCAAGAAAGGCAAGAGCTTGCAGGAAGAGCTGGGCGAGCACATGGGCTCGGCCGGCAAGAACGCCAACAACAAAAACCTGAAGAACGTCGGCCCCAGCGTCAGCTACAAGCTGCGCGACAAGACCGGCCAGGCGCGCGAATACCAGAACTACATGCAGCCGGTCACGGTGGACGGCGCCACGGTCTTCCTGGCCGGCATGCGCGCCAATCCTTCGGACAATTTCAGCTACCTGCGCATCCCGGCCGACGATGGCCACAGCGTGACCGAATGGATGCGTCTGCGCGCCGCCTTGCAAGACCCGCAACTGCGCGCCGCCGCCGCCAAGCGCTACGCCGAACGCGCCACGCCGAAATCGGCCGCAGGCGACGCCCTGCGCGCGCAGCTGCTGGCCTCGGCCGAAAAGAGCCTGGGCATTTTCGCCGGTGATCAGAAAGCCGGCGGCTTCATGGCCATGTCGCAGTTCCTGGAAAAAATTCCGGAAGCCGAGCAGAAAAAAGCCGCCGACGTGGTGTTGAAGATCCTCAACGGCAGCCTGTGGGACCTGTGGCAGGCCGCGCGCGCCAAGGACGGCCTGGAACCGGTGACGGAAGACGAAACCCACGCCCGCTTCCTGCAACTGGCCACCAACGCCTTGTCGGACGCCTTCTTCTACGGCGCCCCGGTCTACCTGCAACTAGACGACTTCACCCACGTGCAGGCCTCGGTATTCCAGGTCACGCGCTCGCCGGGCAAGAATGTGGTGTATCTTGGTTGCCTGTTCCTGGTACTGGGCGTGTTTGCCATGTTCTACATCCGCGAGCGCCGCCTGTGGATCTGGATCAAGGACGATGCCGGCGGCGCCGAGGCCCTGATGGCCATGAGCACCCAGCGCAAGACACTGGACTTTGAACGCGAATTTGAAACACTGAAGCAAAAGCTGCCACAAGCAGCCTAAGCCGGAGAATGAAATGGAACTGACGCAATCCCAGCAAACCTACCAACAGGCGCCAGGCTACTTCAAGCGCCTGACCGCGATCGACTGGCTGTTTGCGCTGGCGCTGCTGGCCGGCGCCGTGTTCGCCCTGAACCGCTACGGCCACTTCATGGACGTGTACGAGCAAGCCATCCTGCTGGCCGCCGTGCCGACCTTTGCCGCGCTCGGCTGGCACTGGAAGCCGGTGCGCTGGCTGATGCCGCTGGTGGCGCTGCTGTCGCTGTGGGCCATCTTCATGTACGCCGGCCAGCTCGACAACGGCAGCAAGAAATTCTGGCTGCGCATGATGCTGTCCAGCCAGTCGGCGGTGCTGTGGATGAGCGTGATGTTCACCATCTCCACCGTGTTCTACTGGATCGGCTTTGCCGGCCGTTCGCCGTCGGCATCGAGCATCGGCTCCAAGCTGTGCTGGGCCGCCGTGGTACTGGGCTGGACCGCCATGATGGTGCGCTGGTTCGAGTCCTACCTGATCGGCAGCGACGTCGGCCACATCCCTGTGTCCAACCTGTACGAAGTCTTCATCCTGTTCTCGCTGATCACGGCCATGTTCTACCTGTACTTCGAGCAGCGCTACGGCACCCGCCAGATGGGCCCGTTCGTGCTGCTGGTGATCAGCGCCGCCATCGGCTTCCTGATGTGGTACACCACCTCGCGCAACGCCGCCGACATCCAGCCGCTGCTGCCGGCGCTGCAAAGCTGGTGGATGAAGATCCACGTGCCGGCCAACTTCATCGGCTACGGCAATTTCGCGCTGGCGGCCATGGTGGCCTCGGCCTACCTGCTGAAAACCTCGGGCTACCTGAAAGACCGCCTGCCGTCGGAGGAAGTGCTGGATGACGTGATGTACAAGGCCATCTCGGCCGGCTTCGCCTTCTTCACCATCGCCACCATCCTGGGCGCGCTGTGGGCGGCGGAGGCGTGGGGCGGCTACTGGTCGTGGGACCCGAAAGAGACCTGGGCGCTGATCGTCTGGCTCAATTACGCGGCCTGGCTGCACATGCGCTTGATGAACGGCCTGCGTGGCCGTCCGGCGGCGTGGTGGGCGCTGGTGGGCCTGCTGGTGACGACCTTTGCTTTCCTCGGCGTCAACATGTTCCTGTCCGGTTTGCACTCCTACGGCAAATTGTAAACTTAAGTTTAATATTCGTTCCGGGAGATTCGGTGTAAGGTTTAGCCCTAGACCAATCTTCTGGAGCCGACATGCTGATTAAGCGCAGTCCCAACGGCATCGACCTGCCGTATTCCTCGGAAATCACGCCGCGCGAACTGTACGAATCGCGCCGCACCTTCATCAAGCAGATCGCCATGGGCGCGGTCGGCAGTGCGGCGCTGCTGGAGATGGCCAGCCGTGAAGCCTTCGCGCAAACCGGCACCAAGCTGCCGGCCAAGCTGAATCCGGCTTACTCGGCGCTGGACAAGCAGACCGCGTTCAAGGACGCCACCACCTACAACAACTACTACGAATTCGGCACCGACAAGAGCGAGCCGGCCATGTACGCGGGCACGCTGAAAACCCGGCCGTGGACGGTCGCCATCGAAGGCGAGGTCAAGCACCCGATGACGCTGGACATCGACGCCCTGCTCAAGCTGGCGCCGCTGGAAGAGCGCGTGTACCGCCTGCGCTGCGTGGAGGGCTGGTCGATGGTGATCCCGTGGATCGGCTATTCCTTCTCCGAGATCATCAAAAAGGTGGAGCCGACCGGCAACGCCAAGTACGTCGAATTCACCACCCTGGCCGACAAAAAGCAAATGCCGGGCGTGGGCAGCCGCGTGCTGCAATGGCCGTACACCGAGGGCTTGCGCATCGACGAAGCCAACCACCCGCTGGCGCTGCTGACCTTTGGCATGTATGGCGAAGTGCTGCCCAACCAGAACGGCGCGCCGGTGCGCATGGTGCTGCCGTGGAAGTACGGCTTCAAGTCGGCCAAGTCGATCGTCAAGATCCGCTTCGTGAAAGACCAGCCGCGCACCTCGTGGAACCTGTCGGCGCCCAACGAATACGGCTTCTACTCGAATGTGAATCCGGACGTCGACCACCCGCGCTGGTCACAGGCCTCCGAGCGCCGCATCGGCGAGGACGGCTTCCTGGCCCGCAAGCGCAAGACCCTGATGTTCAACGGTTATAACGACGTGGCCTCGCTGTACACCGGCATGGATCTGAAGAAGTTCTACTGATGCTGACGACAAAACAAGTCAGCTGGATCAAGGGCGCGGTGTTTGCGCTGGCGCTGCTGCCCCTGGCGCGCATGGTCTACCTGACCGTCACCGGGCAACTGGTCGATCCGCTGGAATTCATCACGCGCGGCACCGGCGACTGGACCCTGTACTTCCTGAGCATGGTGCTGGCGGTCACGCCACTGCGCAGACTGAGCGGCTGGAACTGGCTGGTCAGGCTGCGCCGCATGCTGGGCCTGTACGTGTTCTTCTACGGCTTCCTGCACTTCATGACCTTCCTGTGGTTCGATCACTTCTTCGACTTCCGGGAAATGTGGAAAGACGTGCTCAAGCGGCCGTTCATCACGGTGGGCTTCATCGCCTTTGTGCTGCTGATACCGCTGGCCGTGACCAGCACCAACGGCATGATCAAGCGCCTGGGCGGCAAGCAATGGCAGTGGCTGCACCGCCTGGTGTACGTGATCGCGCCATTGGCCATCCTGCACTTCTGGTGGATGAAGGCGGGCAAGCACAACTTCGCCCAGCCCATCCTGTTCGGCGGCATTCTCGGCAGCTTGTTGTTGGCGCGTGTCTACTGGTGGCTGAAGAAATAGGACGGCAGAGCCTGGAATGTTAAACTGCATTCATGCTGTCTGATATTAAGATTAACTTGCTGCGCCGGCGCACGCTGCTGGCCTTGGCCTCGCTGGGCGCGCGGGACGCCCATGCCACCACCGGGACCATGACCTATCGTTACTGGGACTGGGGCCGCACGCCCCGGCGCGACGACTACCAGGTCGCCGCGCTGACGCTGGCGCTGGAAAAGACCAAACCATCCTATGGCGCCTTTGCGGTGGAGCGCGTGCTGGACAGCATGAGCACCATGCGTGTGCGGCGCGAAGTCTACATGGGCCATCGGCTCAACGTCCATGTCGGTCCGTGGCGCGACGTCGCCGCCGGCGATGCGCAGGAACGCAATTTCATGATCGGCACGCCTATCCTGTCCGGCCTGCTTGGCTACCGCGCGCTCGTCGTGCGCAAGGAAGACTTGCCGAAGTTCGGGGCCATCAACGACGAGGCGCAGCTTAAAAAACTGTCGGCGGGGCAGGGGCGGGGCTGGGTGGATACCCAGGTGCTGCGTCACAACGGCTACAAGGTGGAGGACAGCGGCAACGTGGCCACGCTGGTGGAGATGCTGCTCAACAAGCGTTTCGATTATCTGCCGACCAGCGTGGTGGAAGCCCCGTCGCTGCTGACCGCCGATCTGGCCATCGTGCCCGAGCTGGTGTTGTACTACCCCTTGCCGGCCATGTTCTACGTCAGCGCGGCCGAACCGAAACTGGCCGAGCGGCTGGAAGCCGGCCTGGCAACAGCCAAGCGCGACGGCTCGCTCGATGCGCTGACCGCCCGCCATTTCCAGAAAGAAATCAAGCAACTCCAATCCCGCAATGTCCGCTGCTTCGTGTTGTCCAATCCCGCGCTGCCGAAAGCCTATGCGGCGGAACCGCCAGCGCTGGCGAAGCCCTGATCATCCGGCGCCGGCACGCTTGCTGAGCAGGGCGGCATGGCATAGACTGCATGCATGCAGCCTCCCGTCAAGCTGATCCACCCGTCACGCCGCAGCGCGCTGCTGGCGCTCATGTCCTTGGCGCTTGGCGTACCGGATACGCGGGCGGCGGGCGAGGTCATGGCCTACCGCTATTGGGACTCGGGCCGCACGCCCAAGCGTGACGATTACCTGATCGCCGCGCTGAAGCTCGCGCTCGACAAGACCGCCGCCAGTTACGGCGGGTACACGGTGGACCGCCTGCTGGATAACATGAGCACCTCGCGCGTGCGGCGCGAGATCCATACCGGCCAGCGCTTGAATATCTATGTCGGCCCGTGGCGCGACATGGACGAAGGCGCGCCGGAGGAGCGCAACTTCATGGTCGACACCCCGGTCATGGCGGGTTTGCTTGGTTACCGCACGCTGCTGGTACGCAAGAGTGAGGTCGTGGACTTCGCGCGGATCACCGACGCCGCGCGACTCAAGCAGTTGGTGGCCGGCATGGGGCGTGGCTGGGTGGACGTGAAGGTGTTGCGCCACAACGGTTACAAAGTGGAGGATAGCGGCAATCTGGCGACGCTGGTGGAAATGCTGGTCAACAAGCGTTTCGATTACCTGCCGCTCAGCGTGACGGAGGCCGGCTCGGTGCTGGCGCAGGATACGCCGCTGACCCGGCAGCTCACCACGGTGCCCGACCTGGTGCTGTACTACCCGTTGCCGAGCATGTTCTACGTCAGCCCCAATGCGCCCCTGCTGGCCGAGCGGATGGAAAAGGGATTGGCGACGGCCAAGCGCGACGGTTCGCTGGACGAACTGACCGCCCGCCACTTCCAGAAAGAAATCAAGCAACTTAAATCCAGCGCGATGCGCTGCTTCGCGCTGGCCAATCCCCTGCTGCCGAAGCGCTACGCGGCGGAACCACCCGCGCTGGTGACATCCGGGGCCAAGTCCTGACCCCGGCGGTTTACTTGATGAGCGATTCCAGCGCGTACAGGTCTTCCGGCTGTTCGCGCTTGCGCACCAAGTGCGGCACGGCACCGTCGACGATCACCTCGGCGGCGCGGCCGCGGGTGTTGTAGTTGGAGGCCATGGTCATGCCGTAGGCGCCGGCCGTGTGCATCACCAGCAGGTCGCCGGCTTCCACCGCCAGCGAGCGGTCGCGCGCCAGCCAGTCGCCCGATTCGCAGATCGGTCCCACCACGTCGTACGCGGCGGCGGCGGCCTTGCCTTGCACCACCGGCTGCATGTCCATCCACGCCTGGTACAGCGCCGGACGCGCCATGTCGTTCATGGCCGCGTCGACGATGCAGAAGTTTTTCTCTTCGCCGTGCTTGATGAATTCCACCTTGGTCAGCAGCACGCCGGTGTCGCCCACGATGGAGCGGCCCGGCTCGAAGATCACCTTGATCGGCTTGCCGTTGTGGCGCGCCGCGCGCCAGGCGTCGACCTTGGCGAACAGGCGGCCCAGGTAGTCGCCCACCGGCACCGGCGCCGACTCGCCCGCTTCACGGTAGTCGATGCCGATGCCGCCGCCGATGTCCAGGTGGTGCAGCTCGATGCCTTCCGCGCCCAGCTGGTCGATCAGCTCGATCAGGCGGTCCAGCGCTTCCAGCAGCGGCGTGTCGTCCAGCAGCTGCGAGCCGATGTGGCAGTCGATGCCCGACACCTCCAGGTTCGGCAGGGCGGCGGCGGCGCGGTAGGTCTCCAGCGCGTCGTCAAACGCCACGCCGAACTTGCTGGCCTTCAGGCCGGTGGCGATGTACGGGTGGGTCTTCGGGTCCACGTTCGGGTTCACGCGCAGCGAGATGCGCGCTTTCTTGCCCATGGCGCCGGCCACCTCGTTCAGGCGGTGCAATTCTGGAATCGATTCGACGTTGAAGCACAGGATGTCGTGCGACAGCGCCAGGCGCATTTCTTCCACGCTCTTGCCGACGCCCGAGAAGATCACCTTGCGCGGATCGCCGCCGGCCGCCAGCACGCGCAGCAGTTCGCCGCCGGAGACGATGTCGAAGCCCGCGCCCTGGCGCGCCAGCAGATCCAGGATCGCCAGATTCGAGTTGGCCTTCATGGCGTAGCACACCAGCGCGTCGCGGCCCTGGCAGGCGTCGGCGTAGGAGGCGAAGTTGGCAAGCAGGGCGGCCTTGGAATAGACGTAGGTCGGGGTGCCGAACTGTTCGGCGATGGCGCTCAGCGAGGCGCCTTCGGCGTGCAGCACGCCGTCTTTATACGTAAATTGAGACATAGATAATTATTGTTGAGGGGCGGCGGGTTCAGAAGTCGGTGCAGGGGCTTGGCCGCTCTTGGCAGGCTTGGCCGCTGGGGGCTTGGGCAGGTACAGGGGGCCGGGTTGGCCGCAGCCGCTCAGCAATACGCTCAGGATAATCAAACGGAGAGAGGACTTCACGATAAAATCACGGTTTATTTGAGATCAGATACTGGAGTGTAGCATGGGCGAATCAGAATTCCTGGCGCAGGCGGAAGCCGCTCTCGACGCCATCGAGGCGGCGCTGGACCGTTTGAACGATGAAGACGTGGTCGACGTCGAGTGCAGCCGCAGCGGCAATGTGCTGGAAATCGAGTTTCTCGACAACGGCAGCAAGATCATCGTCAACAGCCAGGCGGCGATGAAGGAACTGTGGGTAGCCTCCCGCTCGGGCGGCTACCACTACAAGCAGGTCGACGGCCGGTGGATCAACGGCCGCGACAACACCGAACTGTACGCCTCCCTGTCCGAGATGGTCTCGGCCCAGGGCGGCGCGCCGGTGGTGCTCACGCCTTAAGCCTTAGAACAGCTCGTTCTTCACGGCGTCCTTGGCCTTTTCCTCGGCCGGGGTGCCGTGGCCCGGGGCGTCAAGATTGTTCACGCCGGCGCCCGGCGGGTTTTCCGAATAGTAGTACTCATCCCCCACCAGCATCACGCCTTCCGGCACCGCGCGTTCCTCGATCGGGATATTCTTGAGCGCCTTCTGCATGTAGCCGATCCAGATCGGCAGCGCCAGGCCGCCGCCGGTTTCGCGGTTGCCCAGGTTCTTCGGCTGGTCGTAGCCGATCCAGGCGATCCCCACCAGCTTGGCTTGGTAGCCGGCAAACCAGGCGTCGATGGAGTCGTTGGTGGTGCCGGTCTTGCCCGCGATGTCAGGACGCTTGAGCACCAGCGCCTTGGTGGCCGTCCCGTAGCGCACCACGTCTTTCATCATGGAGTCCATCAGGAAGGCATTGCGCTCGTCGATCACGCGGTTCTTCTCGTCGCCCGCCACGTCCGGATGCGCCTGCGACAGGATCTTGCCGTCGGCATCGGTCACCTTGGAAATCAGGTAAGGGCTGACCTTGTAGCCGCCGTTGGCAAACACCGCGTAGGCGCCGGCCATTTGCAGCGGTGTGACATTGCCCGCGCCCAGTGCCAGCGTCAGGTAAGGCGGGTTCTTGTCGGCGTCAAAGCCGAAGCGGGTGGCGTATTCCTGGCCGTACTTGGCGCCGATGCGGTGCAGGATGCGGATCGAGATCATGTTCTTGGACTTGGTCAGGCCCTTGCGCATGGTCATCGGGCCGTCGTACTTGCCGTCGTAGTTCTTCGGCTCCCACGCCTGGCCGCCGGTCTGGCCGGCGTCGAACGAGATCGGCGCGTCGTTGATGACGGTGGCCGGCGACAGGCCGCGCTCCAGCGAGGCCGAATAGATGAATGGCTTGAACGACGAGCCCGGCTGGCGCCAGGCCTGGGTCACGTGGTTGAACTTGTTGCGGTTGTAGTCGAAGCCGCCCACCATGGCCTTGATCGCGCCGTCGGTGGTGCTGGCCGCCACGAAGGCCGATTCGATTTCCGGCATCTGCGCCACTTCCCAGTCCTTGCCCTCTTGCAGCACGCGGATCACGGCGCCACGGCGGATGCGCTTGTTCGGCGGGTTCTTGTCCGACAGCCACGAGCGGCCCATCTCCAGGCCGGCGCCGGAAATCTTGATCTCTTCGCCGGAAGCGGTGACGGCGGTGATCAGCTGCGGCGTGGCTTGCAGCACCACGGCGGCGATGATGTCGTCGTTGTCCGGATGCTCGGCCAGCACGGTCTCGATGGCGTCGTCGGCGTCTTCCTTGTTGGCCGGGATGTCGATATAGGCTTCCGGGCCGCGATAGGCATGGCGGCGCTCGTAATCCATCACGCCCTTGCGCAGCGCCAGGTAGGCGGCGTCCTGATCGGCCTTGGTGATGGTGGTGAACACGTTCAGGCCGCGGGTGTAAGTGTCTTCCTTGAACTGCTCGTACACCAGCTGGCGCGCCAGCTCGGCCACGTACTCGGCGTGCACGCCGAACTCGCTGCTGTCGGTCTTCACCTTCAGCTCTTCCGCCTTGGCGGTTTCGTACTGCTTGTCGCTGATGTAGCGCAGCTCGTGCATGCGTTGCAGGATGTACTGCTGGCGGGTGCGCGCGCGCTTTGGATTCACCACCGGGTTGTAGGCCGACGGCGCTTTCGGCAGGCCGGCCAGCATGGCCGCCTCGGCGATGCTAATGTCGCGCAGATTCTTGCCGAAATAGATTTGTGCGGCGGACGAGAAACCATAAGCGCGCTGGCCCAGATAAATCTGGTTCATGTAGACCTCAAGAATCTGATCCTTGCTCAGGTTCTTTTCGATCTTCCATGCCAGCAGCATCTCGTAGACCTTGCGCTTGATGGTCTGTTCGCTGGACAGGAAGAAGTTGCGCGCCACCTGCTGGGTGATGGTGGAGGCGCCCTGGCGGCCGCCGCCGCCCACGGCGTTGTGCACGGCCGCGCGCAGGATGCCGGTGTAGTCGACGCCGCCGTGCTCGTAGAAGCGGTCGTCCTCGATCGCCAGCACCGCCTTCTTCATGACGTCCGGGATGTCCTTGATGCGCACCAGGTTGCGGCGCTCCTCGCCGAACTCGCCGATCAGCACGTTATCGGCGGAGAAGATCCGCAGCGGCATCTTGGGGCGGTAGTCGGTCAGGGTGTCGAGCTCGGGCAGGTTGGGGTAGGCCATGGCCAGGCCGAATACCACCAGCAGCACGCCGGTCAGTCCCAGCCCGGCAATGGACAGGCCGGCCATCCACAGGAAGCGGGAGCCTTTGCCCGCCGGTTTTTTCTCAGGCGGAGTCGATGGTGGAGGTGTGGTGTTGGAAGAAGCCATGCGTTGCGATCCCTCGGTTTATCTGTGCAAGCCATTATAAGCGAGGGACAGAATATTTCCGCGTGAGCAACAAAGCAACTCAGTTGTTTTGTTGGTCACGAAGGCGAAAATAAGTGTGGTGAAACCCTCACACCAAGGCAATTGTGCACAGTAGAAATACCTTTACACTTAAATAGGGTCGTTTTAATGTACAGGCTGATATAGACCTTCTAACCGCAGGTTTTAAAACGAGTTTCCTTTTATGCAAACAGTTCGACAGCGGGTTCGGATGTACTGCACGACGGGCGCCAGCCATGGCGCCGGAGGACTCGTATGATCGATCTGAAGGCCCTGCTGGGCCAGGGCAACCCGCCGCTGGTGGGTATCGATATCTCCACCTCCAGCGTGCGGCTGGTGGAACTGGCGCAGGGCGCCAAGGGCGAGATTCGGCTGGAGCGCTATGCCGCCGAGCCGCTGCCGCGCAACGCCGTCACCGACGGCAATATCGAGAATCTGGAACAGGTGGTGGAAGCCGTGCGCCGGGTCTGGAAGAAAAGCGGCACGCGCGCCAAACACGTCGCGCTGGGCATGCCGCCGGCCTCGGTCATCACAAAGAAGATCATCCTGCCGGCCGGGCTGCAGGAAGACCAGCTGGAAGTGCAGGTCGAATCCGAAGCCAGCCAGTACATTCCGTTTGCCCTCGATGAGGTCAGCCTCGATTTCGACGTGATCGGCCCGGCCGCCAATTCGGCCGACGATATCGAAGTCATGCTGGCCGCCTCGCGCCGCGAGAAGGTCGAGGACCGCGTGGCCATCGCCGAAGCGTCCGGCCTCAAGGCCACCGTGATGGATATCGAGTCCTACGCCGCCCGCGCCGCGCTGGACCGCGTCACCGCGCAACTGCCGGAAGCCGGCGCCGGGCAGGTCATCGCGCTGTTCCAGATCGGCGCCCAGGTCACGCACATCTCGGTGATGCTGGACGGCGTCACCGTCTACGAACGCGAGCAGCCTTTCGGCGGCAACACGCTGACGCAGGACATCGTGCGCAGCTACGGCCTGTCCTTCGACGAAGCCGAGGCGCGCAAGAAAACCGGCGACCTGCCCGACAACTACCAGGCCGAACTGCTGACGCCTTTCCTCGAAAGCGCCGCGCTGGAAGTCACGCGCGCCATCCAGTTCTTCTACACCTCCACGCCCTACACCCGCGTCGACCAGCTGTTCCTGGCCGGCGGCTGCGCCCTGATTCCCGGCTTGCTGGAACTGGTGGCCAGCCGCACCCGCATTTCCAGCGCCGTGATCTCGCCGTTCAAGGGCATGCAGATCGGTCCGTCGGTGCGCGAGTCGCAATTGCGGCTGGACGCGCCCGCCTATCTGGTCGCCTGCGGCCTGGCCCTGCGGAGGTTCGGCTGATGATACGCATAAACCTGCTGCCCCACCGCGAGGAAAAGCGCAAGCAGAAGAAGGCCGCCTTCTTCGCCATGCTGGCGCTGGGCGGCGTGGTGGGCGTGGGCATCGTGCTGCTGGTCGGCGGCTACAACGCGCGCGCCATCTCGATCCAGGAGCAGCGCAATCAGGTGTTGAAGACGGCCATCGTCGGCCTCGATAAAAAGATCGCCGAGATCGCCACGCTGAAACAGGAAATCGAAGCGCTGAAGGCGCGTCAGCAGGCGGTGGAGGATTTGCAGGGCGACCGCAACCAGCCGGTGTATCTACTGGATGAACTGGTCAAGCAAACCCCGGCCGGCGTTTACCTCAAGGGCTTCAAGCAGGACGGGCAGAAGGTGGCGATCAACGGCTACGCGCAATCGCAGGAGCGGGTGTCGGAGTTCCTGCGCAACCTGGCCGGCGTCTCGCCTTGGCTGGAGAAGCCCGACCTGATCGAGGTGAAATCCACCGGCCTGGGACAGGGCAAGAGCGCGCGCAAGGTGGTGGAGTTCAACCTCAACGTCCTGATCAAGCGGCCGCGCGACAAGGACAAGCCGGAAGACGGCGCCAAGGGCAAGACGCCCGCCGCGCCGGGCACGCTACCCGCCACGCCAGCCACCGGCCTGCCGCCGGCGCATGCTTAGGAGCGTCGACCATGGCCAAGGCTAACCTCAACCTCAACCTGCTGTTCGCGCAGTTCACCGACCAGTTCCGCGACCTCAACGGCCGCCATCCGGGCCAGTGGCCGCTGGCGCCGCGCGTGCTGTGCGCGGTCGGCGTCACGGCGGCGGTGTGCGTGGCCGGCTATTTCGGCTACTGGAGTTCGCAGTTCGAGGAGCAGGAGGCCGGCGCGCAAGTTGAAACCAAGCTGCGCGAGGAGTACAAGATCAAGACCGCGCAAGCCATCAATCTCGATGCGCTGCGCGCGCAGAAGGCCCAGGTCGACCAGTACGTGGACCGCTTGCAGAAACAGCTGCCCAGCAAAGCCGAGATGGCCGCGCTGCTGACCGACATCAACCAGGCCGGCGCCGGCCGCGGCCTGCAATTCGAGCTGTTCAAGCCGCAGCAGGTGGTGGTCAAGGATTACTACGCCGAGCTGCCGATCGACATCAAGATCACCGGCAGCTACCACGACATCGGCGCCTTCACCGGCGACATCGCCAACCTGCCGCGCATCGTCACGCTCAACAACCTGGCGCTGAGCACCGGCAAGGACGGCACGCTGCAACTGGAAGCGGTGGCCAAGACCTTCCGCTATCTCGATCCGGAAGAAGTGGCCGCGCAGCGCAAGGCCGCCGCCGACAAGAAAAAGGCGGCGAAAAAATCATGAAGACGCTGATGCTCCCCACCCTGATGGCGCTGCTGCTGGCCGGCTGCGGCGACAGCGACGTGCAGGAAGTGCGCACCTGGATGAAGGAGGTGGATGCGCAAACCAAGGTCAAGGTGCCGCCGCTGGCCGAGCCGAAAACCTTCATTCCCTTCGCCTACGCGCGCAAGGACGAGCAGGACCCGTTCAACCCCAACAAGCTGCTGGCCGAGCTGGCCAAGATGACGGCCGCCGGCGGCGCCAACGGCTTGCGGCCGGACACCGCGCGCCGCAAGGAGTTCCTGGAGACCTTCCCGCTCGACACCATCAAGATGGTCGGCACCATCGAGAAAAAAGGCGTGATCTACGCCGTGCTGCAGGTCGACCGCACCGTGCACCAGGTGGTGGTGGGCCAGCATCTGGGCCAGAACTATGGCCGCATCACCAGCATTGACGAGAACAACGTCAACCTCAAGGAAATCGTCCAGGACGCCACCGGCGACTGGGTCGAACGCATGTCCAAGTTGGAATTGCAGGAAAGCAAGGAGACTAGCAAATGACCGCTCATCACACGGCCCGGCGCGCCTTGGCCGCCGCCACCTGGGCGCTGGCCTTGCACTTCGCCTGCGGCGCCCAGGCGCAGACCGCCGAGCCGGCCGCTGGCGCCGCTGGCGCATCGGCCGCCAACGCCATCGAATCGATCAGCGCCAACCAGCAGGGCGCCAATCTCATCGTCAAGATCGCGCTGAAAAACGCGCCGGACAAGTTGCCGATCAATTTCGCCATCACCAATCCGCCGCGCATCGCGCTGGATTTCGGCGCCACCGTCAACGCCACCGGCAAGGCCGTGCTGGAGCTGAATCAGGGCGATCTGCGCGGCGTCAACGTGGTGCAGGCCGGCGAGCGTTCGCGCCTGGTGTTCAACCTCAAGCGCACGCTCAACTACGCCACCGCCATCGACGGCAAATCGGTGATCCTGACCATCGACGGTTCCGGCGGCGTCGCCACGGCGGTGGACGCCGCCGGCCTGCCGGTGGCCAGGCCGGCCGCCGCGCCGGCCAGCAGGCAAGTGCTGCGCGATCTCGATTTCCGCCGCGGCGCCAACGGCGAGGGCCGGGTGGTGGTCGACCTGCCCAACAACTCGGTGGCGGTCGATGTGCGCCAGACGCCAACCGGCGTGATGGTCGACTTCCTCAAGACCGGCGTGCCGGAAAACCTGCGCCGTCGGCTCGACGTCGGCGACTTCGGCACCCCGGTGTCGCAGGTCACCACCGTGCCGCAGGGCGAGAACACGCGCATGATCATCGAGGCGCGCGGCCTGTGGGAACAGACCGTGTACCAGAGCGACACCCAGCTGGTGGTGGACGTCAAGCCGATCAAGGAAGACCCGAACAAGCTGACCCAGGGCTCGCAGGGCTATCGCGGCGAGAAGCTGTCCTTCAATTTCCAGAACGTGGAAGTGCGCGCGGCCTTGCAGGCGATCGCCGATATCTCCGGCCTCAACATCATCACCAGCGACAGCGTCAGCGGCAACCTGACCCTGCGCCTCAAGGAGGTGCCGTGGGATCAGGCGCTGGACGTGATCCTGCAGGCCAAGGGCCTGGACATGCGCAAGAACGGCTCGGTGATCTGGATCGCGCCCAAGGAAGAATTGCTGACCAAGGAAAAGCTGGAGCTGGAGCAGAAAGCCCAGATCGCCGAGCTGGAGCCGCTGAAGTCGGAAATCTTCCAGCTCAACTACCAGAAGGCCGAAGCGTTCAAGACCGTGTTCGGGCTGGAGGGCGGCGACGCCAAGAGCCGCATCCTGTCCAAGCGCGGCAGCGCCATCATCGAGCCGCGCACCAACCAGCTGTTCGTCACCGACATCGCCTCCAAGCTGGAAGACGTGCGCCGCCTGATCGCCAAGACCGACGTCGCCACCAAGCAGGTGCTGATCGAGGCCCGCATCGTCGAGGCCAGCGACACCTTCACCCGCAACCTCGGCGCCAAGCTGGGCTTCACCGACCTGCGCACCATCCGCGGCGGCGACGCCGGCTACCAGATCGGCAACGGCAACACCCGCATCGGCATCGCCGGCAACATGACCGGCATCGGCGAGGTGACCGGCCAGGTCAAGCTGACCGACTCCACCTACAACAACACCCAGTTCGTCAACCTGCCGGCCGCCAACATCAACGGCACCCAGGCCGGCAACTTGGCGATCAGCCTGTTCTCCTCGGCCGCCAACCGCTTCCTCAACCTGGAACTGTCGGCGCTGGAGGAGGACGGCACCGGCAAAATCATCTCCAGCCCGCGCGTGATCACCGCCGACAAGGCGGTGGCGCTGATCGAGCAGGGCATCGAACTGCCGTACCAGGTGGCCACCAGCAGCGGCGCCACCTCGATCCAGTTCCGCAAGGCCAACCTGCGGCTGGAAGTGACGCCGCAGATCACGCCGGACGGCAACGTCGTCATCGACGTCGACGTCAACAAGGACAGCGTGGGCCAGGAAACCCGCTCCGGCTTTGCCATCGACACCAAGCACGTCAAGACCCAGGTCATGGTCGACAACGGCGGCACCGTGGTGTTGGGCGGCATCTACCAGCAGACCGAGCGCAGCACCACCGACAAGGTGCCGCTGCTGGGCGATGTGCCGGTGCTGGGCTATCTGTTCCGCAGCAATACCCGCACCAATGACAAGACGGAACTGCTGGTCTTCATTACGCCGAAGATTGTGGCCGACCGCCTGTCCTCGGCGCGCTGATTTTGATTCACTTGAATGGGATGCGTTTCATGAAAAAATTCACTGCATGGCTGACTGCGCTGACCTGTGCCGGCTTGCTATCCGCGTGCGGCGGCGGCGGCGGTTCGCCCGGCACCAACGGTTCCGGCGTCACGCCATCCAAGGCGGCCAGCGTGACGCTGACCGCGTCCGCCCCCACCATCGCCTCGTCCGGCCTGGATGGCACCGAGGTGACGCTGACCGCCATCGTCAAGGACGCCGGCGGCAACGCGCTGGCCGGCGAGACCGTGTCGTTCACCGCCAGCTCGGGCACCGTCAGCAGCGTCAACCGCGTGACCGACACTGCCGGCCAGGTGGTGGAAAAGCTCAGCGTCAAGGGCGACAGCACCCCGCGCACCATCACCATCACCGCCAAGGCCGGCAACGCCACCTCGGCGCCGATCCAGATCCAGGTGGTGACCGCCGTGCCGACGCTGTCGCTGACCACCGACTCCGGCACGCTGGCCTCGGCCGGCACGGCCGGCAATGAAGTCACCCTCACCGCGCTGGTGCGCGACGCCAACAACACCGTGATGCCGGGCGTGGTGGTGGACCTGAAGACCGATTCCGGCAGCCTGACCCTGACCAACCGCACCACCAACGCCCAGGGCATCGTCACCGAGAAACTGGGCACCGGTGGCGATCCGACCTCGCGCGCCATCAAGGTCACCGCCACCGTGCCGGGCGCGGCGCCGGTGACCACCATCGTCAATGTCAGCGGCAACAAGCTGACCATCAACGCGGCGCCGACCATCAACGCCGGCGCCAGCGCCGACGTCACCGTCAAGCTGGTCGATTCGGCCGGCAATGCGCTGGTCGGCAAGCCGGTGACGTTCGGCTCCAACGCCAATTCGCTGACCGTCAAGGGCGGCGGCGCGGCCGTCACCAACGCCGGCGGCCAGCTGGTGCTGACCTATGCCGCCAGCGGCGGCACGGCCGATGTCATCACCGTGAAATCCATGGGCGAGATCGCCTCTGTCGGCATCGCCATCAACTCGTCCACCTTCGCCATCCGCGTGCTGGACGGCGGCGGCAATGTGGAAACCACGGCGCCTATCGGCGGCTGCCAGCAGGTGGCGGTCACCAACGCGCCGGGCACCAGCGTCACCATCAGCAGCTCGCGCGGCACGGTCTACAGCAATGCGTCCTGCACCACCGCGCTGGCCAGCGCGCTGACGCTGTCGGGCGGCGCCGCCACCGCTTACGTCAATGCCACCAGCCCCGGCGTGGCCACCCTGACCGCCAATGCCGGCGGCCAGACCACCCAGACCGATCTGGAATTCGTGGCGCCGGTGACCAACCTGACCACCATCACCGTGCAGGCCGACCCGGCGGTGGTGGGCGTCAACACGCCCGGCAGCAGCAGCCAGCAGGCCACGCTGCGCGCCATCGTGCGCGACGGCACGGCGCAGAACAACCTGGTCAAGAACGCCACCGTGGCCTTCTCCATCATCAGCGACCCGAGCGGCGGCACCCTGACCCAGCCGGCGGTGGTGACCACCGGCTCGGATGGCGTGGCCACCACCAGCTTCATCGCCGGTACCGCCGCCACCGCCACCGATGGCGTGCAGATCCAGGCCAAGCTGATCGGCGGCTCCGGCCCGACCGCCATCGCCAAGCTGACGGTGGGCGCCAAATCGCTGTTCATCAGCGCCGGCACCGGCAACACGGTCGGCACGCCCAGCAGCGCCACCTACCAGATGGATTACGCGGTGATCGTCACCGACGCCGCCGGCAACGCCGTATCGGGCATCAAGCTGACCGCGTCGGTGCTGCCGGTGCAGTACTTCAAGGGCTATCAGGCCTACACCCTGCCGACCGGCCCGTGGGAACCGATCGTGCGCGTCGCCTGCAACAACGAGGACGTCAACAACAACGGCATCCTCGATCCGGGCGAGGACTTCAATGGCAATGGCGTGCTTGATCCGGGCATTCCGGTCACCGTGACGCCGAGCGTGACGACCGACGCCAGCGGCCGCGCCATGGTCTCGCTGGTCTATCCGCGCGACCGGGTTTACTGGCTCGATGTGAACCTGACGATCCGCGGCCAGGCCAGCGGCACCGAGGCCAGCTACACCTCTCTGGTACACTTGATGGGATTAGGCACCGATTACGGTACCCAGAATGTCAGCCCACCGGGCCGGAACAGTCCTTACGGGGTATCTACGCAGTGCGGTAACACACTATAAAACTTGGATGTTGAATGCAGAATGTGTTTCTAGTCGGCCTGATGGGGGCGGGAAAAACCACCATCGGCCGCATCCTGGCGCGCAAGCTGGGGCTGAAGTTTGTTGATTCCGACCACGAGATCGAGGCGCGCACCGGCGCCTCGATTCCGTGGATCTTTGAAATCGAGGGCGAAGCGAGCTTCCGCCGCCGCGAGGCGGACGTCATCCGCGAGCTGACCGGGCAGAGCGGGCTGGTGCTGGCCACCGGCGGCGGCGCCATCCTCAATCCCGACAACCGCGCCTTTCTCAAGGCGCGCGGCACCGTCATTTACCTGCGCGCCTCGGTCAACAGCATTCTGCAACGCACAGCGCACGACAAGAACCGGCCGCTGCTGCAAACCGCCGATCCGCGCAAGAAACTCGAAGAATTGATGGCGGTGCGTGATCCCTTGTACATGGAAATTGCCGATTTGATCATCGATACCGGCCGTCCTAACGTACAATCGATGGTTCAGACCATCCTGACCCAATTGGACACCCTGGCTTGCGAAGCCGCGCCCAACTGCGTCACTCACGCCGAACCATCGATGAACGAACAATCCAACATCCTGTTAAACGTAGAACTGGGCGAGCGCAGCTACCCGATTTCCATCGGCCCGGACTTGCTGAACGATGGCGCGCTGCTGACGCGCCATGTGCATGGCGGCAAGGTCGCCATCGTCAGCAACGAGACGGTGGCGCCGCTGTACCTGGAGCGCATCGAGACCGGCTTGCGCAATGCCGGCAAGCAAGTCACCACCGTGATCCTGCCGGACGGCGAGGAGCACAAGAACTGGTCCAGCCTGATGGCCATCTTCGACCAGCTGCTGGAAACCAAGGCCGACCGCAAGACCACGCTGATCGCCCTGGGCGGCGGCGTGATCGGCGACCTGACCGGCTTTGCCGCCGCCAGCTACATGCGCGGCGTCGACTTCATCCAGGTGCCGACCACCTTGCTGTCGCAGGTCGATTCGTCGGTGGGCGGCAAGACCGGCATCAACCACCCGCTGGGCAAGAACATGATCGGCGCCTTCTACCAGCCGCGCGCGGTGATCGCCGATACCGCCACGCTGGAAACCCTGCCGCCGCGCGAGCTGTCGGCCGGCCTGGCGGAAGTGATCAAGTACGGCGCCGTGATCGACCTGCCGTTCTTCGAGTGGATCGAGGCGAATATTGAAAAGCTGATGGCGCGCGACAAGGGCGCGCTGGCCTACGCCATTGCTCGTTCCTGCGAAATCAAGGCCGACGTGGTGCGCCAGGACGAGCGCGAGGGCGGCCTGCGCGCCATCCTCAACTTCGGCCATACCTTCGGCCACGCCATCGAGGCCGGCATGGGCTATGGCGCCTGGCTGCACGGCGAGGCCGTGGGCTGCGGCATGGTGATGGCGGCCGATCTGTCGCAGCGCATGGGCCTGATCGACGCGGCCACGGTGGCGCGCGTGCGCCAGCTGGTGGCCGCCGCCGGCCTGCCGGTCAAGGCGCCGGACCTGGGCGTGGCCAAGTGGCTGGAGGCAATGGAGGTCGACAAGAAGAACGAGGGCGGCGCCATCAAGTTCATCCTGATGAATCCGCTGGGTTCGCCGAAGATCACCAACGCGCCGCAGGAGCTGCTGCTGGCGACGCTGGCGGCCTGCGTGTAAGCGGGAGGCCGCGATGTCGCCGGAAGAATATCTCGCGCCCTACGCGGCCCATTCGGAAGGCGGCGCCGGCCGCCGCCACCCCGAGACGGCGCACGCCTCGCGCAGCCAGTTCCAGCGCGACCGCGACCGCATCATTCACTCCTCGGCCTTCCGCCGGCTGGAGTACAAGACCCAGGTCTTCCTCAACCACGAGGGCGATCTGTTCCGCACCCGGCTGACGCACAGCCTGGAGGTGGCGCAGATCGGCCGCTCGCTGGCGCGCAACCTGCGCCTGAACGAGGATCTGGTGGAGGCCATCTCGCTGGCGCACGATCTGGGCCACACGCCGTTCGGCCACGTCGGGCAGGACGTGCTCAACGAGTGCATGAAGGATTACGGCGGTTTCGAGCACAACCTGCAAAGCCTGCGCGTGGTCGACGAGCTGGAAGAACACTACGGCGCCTGGAACGGCCTCAACCTGATGTTCGAAACGCGCGAGGGCATCCTCAAGCACTGCTCGCTGAACAACGCCAAGCTGTTGGGGCCGGTGGCGCAGCGCTTCATCGACCGCACCCAGCCGTCGCTGGAAGCGCAGCTGACCAATCTGGCCGATGAGATCGCCTACAACAGCCACGATATCGATGACGGCTTGCGTTCCGGCCTGATCACCATCGGGCAGCTGGAGCAGGTGGATTTCTTTGCCCGTCTGTGGCGCGATGTGCAGCAGGCTTTCCCCGGCTTGTCCGGCCGCCGCGCGATTTACGAAACCTTGCGCCGCCTGATCACGGCGCTGGCGGACGATCTGATCGTCACGTCAAGCGAACGCATCGCCGAGGCCGCGCCCAGGAACATCGACGACGTGCGCCATGCGCCGCCGCTGATCCGCTTCTCCGACGGCATGCGCAAGGACGCGACCGAGCTCAAGCGCTTCCTGCATGCGAATCTGTATCGCCACTACAAGGTCAACCGCATGCGGGTGAAGGCCAGCCGCATCGTGCGCGAGCTGTTTGACGCCTTCATGTCGGAGCCGGTGCTGCTGCCGCCGGATTACCAGGACAAGTCGGGCGATGTGAACAAGCAGGCGCGCAAGATTGCCGACTACATCGCCGGCATGACCGACCGCTACGCCATCCGCGAACACCGCCGCCTGTTCTCGCTCGACGAACTCTGATCCGCCTCAAGCACGACAAACATCCCGCTTGACCCGCTCCCTTGCGCGGCCGATGATGTAGTACACATCGGAGGCCGCCATGGATAACGAGGTTATGGATTTCATCAGGCAGTTCAGAGAGGAAGCGCGGAACACCTGCGCCACCAAGGTCGAATTGCTGGAGTTTCGCGAAGAAGTGGCCGTGCAATTTGGCAAGGTACATGTGGAGATCGCCAACGTTCGTACGGAGGTGGCGCGCGTGGAAGGCAAGCTGTCGGAGCTGGAAGCTCGCCTCATCAAATGGTTTGTTGGAACGGCCATCACTATTGCAGGCGTGGTTTTTGCGATGGCGCGTTATCTTCATTAACCTCTAGAACATGCGTTGCTGGGCGGCGTTGCTGTCGCCGACGAGTTCCAGCAGCAGCTTCTTCACCGGTGCGGGCAAAGCGGCGTTGCCGATGGCGGCGGCATCCAGCCAGACGTGGCCAGATTCAGCAGCCAGCGCCAGGCGCCGCGACAGCGTGATGCGGTAGGGCGCGATGTACAGCTTGTAGTGCGTGAACACATGCGTCACCGTCGACAAGCGCTCATACGATTCCATCTCGCCGAACTTGCCCACCGCGCCCAGCAGCGCATCGTGATCGGCCTCCGCCACCTCGTCATCCCCGGCCGCCACATGGCCCTCCAGCTCCGGCAGCGACAACAAACCGCCCCAGATGCCGCTTGGCGGCCGCTGCTCCAGCAACACCTGCCTGCCATCCACCATCGCCAGCATCACGGCATGCTTTTCAGGCGTCGCCTTCTTGGGCTTGCGCACCGGCAGATCCCGGGTGCGGCCGGTATTGAAGGCCACGCAGCGCGCCTGCATCGGGCAACGCTCGCATGATGGGCTGGAACGTGTGCACAGCGTCGCGCCCATGTCCATCAAACCCTGCGTGTACGACTCGATGCCTTGCTCCGGCAACAGCGCCTCCGCGCGCCGCCACATGGCTTCCTCGGTCTTCTTCTCGCCCGGATAGGTATCGATGCCGAACACCCGCGCAAACACGCGCTTGACGTTGCCATCCATGATGGCCGCGCGTCGTCCGGCGGAAAACGCCGCGATCGCCGCCGCCGTCGAGCGGCCGATGCCCGGCAACTCCGCCAGCAACAAAGGATCGGATGGAAACACGCCATCGTATTCCGCCACCACCCGCTGCGCGCACTTGTGCAGATTGCGCGCCCGCGTGTAGTAACCCAGGCCGCTCCACTGCGCCATCACCTCCTCCACCGGCGCGGCGGCGAGGTCGCGCAGGGTAGGGAAGCGTTCGAGGAAACGGGCGTAATAACCCAGCACCGCCGACACCTGCGTCTGCTGCAACATGATCTCCGACAGCCACACCAGATAGGCATCGCGGGTGTTCTGCCACGGCAGCGTATGACGGCCATGCACTTTTTGCCAGCCGATCAGATCGGCCGAAAAACCGGGATCCGCAAAATTCTCTACTGCTACAACTTTCATTCTGTTCCTGTACTTAGGCGGCGGCGTCCAGCGCCACGAATTCCGCGTTGATGGCGATGCTGATGGCACCGGCCAGTTCATTCAAGCGCGCCTTCTGCGCCTCCAGCTCCTGCTGGCTGCGCTCAAACGCATCGATCTTCTGTTCCAGACTGTCGGTCGCATCGTGGATGCGCTGGATCGACGCCAGCCGGTGTTTCAACTGATCCTTGTGTTGGCGGATCTGCGCCTCCAGCGGCGCCATGATCACCTTCAGCCACGCCTCGGCGTCATTGTTGGCGGCCTTGAAGCAGCCGCGCACGCGCGAGGCGATGGTATCGAAGAAGCGCTCCATCAAGGTCACGCGGCTGGTGGTCAGCAGCGTGGCCGTGCCGAAGGTCTTGGCGTAAATCGCCTCGATGCTGGCGATCTCCTCGCGGTACGGCGCCAGCGAGAACGGCATCGGCAAGGCCAGCGTCAGGCCGTGCTCGCTGGAGAAGCGGCGGTACATCACCCCCATCATCTCGGTGATTTCCACCGTCTTGTGCTCGGCCGCATCCAGATTGGCGCGCGTGCGTTCGAAATAGCCGCGCACCGCCTCGCGCACGCCGGTGAAGAAGCGGCTGCGCTGCATCTCTTCGCGCACCAGCTCGATATTGTCGCGCACGATGTCCATGCCCATGCAGGTGTACAGTTCGGTCGACAAACGCGTGAACACCGCGCGCGTCGCTTGCAGCTTGAACAGGCTGGCGTCGAATTCCTTTTTCTCCACGTCGATGCGGCGCATCATGTGCGCCACCACGCTCTGGTTCTTGCCGCGCAGGCTCTTCAACTCGTGCAACTGCTCGACGATGCCGCGGATGCGTCCGTTCAGCATGCCCAGCTGCGCCGTGTTCAGCGCCTGCAACTCGTCGCTCAGCTGCTTGCGCACGATTTCCTTCTTGGCCGGGATCAGCTCGTTGAACAGCGCGCCTTCCAGCGCGTGCAGGCGGCTGCGCGCTTGCAGTTCAACGTCGCGGTTGATCTTGGCCACCAGCGCCTTCTGCGCCGACACCGGGAACACCTGGCCCGGCTCCAGCGACAACACGTGCGCCACATTGGCCTGCTGGCGCTCGATCTCGGCGTTGATGTCCTCCTCGCTGCGCAGCTCGTCCCACATGCTGTCGATCTTGTTCAGCACCACCAGCCGCCCGGCGCCGGCGCCGATGTGGTTGCGCCAGACTTCGATATCGCTCTTGGTGACGCCGGTGTCGGCGGCCAGGATGAACAGCACCGCATGCGCGTTGGGGATCAGGTTCAGCGTGAGCTCCGGCTCGGTGCCGATGGCGTTCAGGCCCGGCGTATCGAGGATCACCAGCCCCTGCTTGAGCAGCGGATGCGGGAAGTTGATGATGGCGTGGCGCCAGTAGGAAATCTCCACCAGCCCGTTCTCGTCCAGCGTGACTGGCATGTCGGGATCGTCCTCGTCGTACAGGCCGTAGCGCTTGGCTTCCTCCACCGTCACATGGCGCGTCTTGCTGACCTGCTTGAACGCCTCGTGCATCTCGGCGCCGGCGTCGAGGTTCAGCGGCAGCACGGTCCACGCGGCCGGCTGCTCGCGGTAGTCGCTGGTGGACAGGTTGTCGGCGCGCGTCTCGATCGGCAGCAGGCGGATCGACGGCGCCATGCTGCCGTCCCACAGCAGCTCGGTCGGGCACATGGTGGTGCGGCCGGCCGCCGACGGCAGGATGCGCTGGCCGTACTCGGCAAAGAAAATCGCGTTGATCAGCTCCGACTTCCCGCGCGAGAATTCGGCAACAAAAGCCACCGACAGTTTGTCATCCTCCAGCCGCGCCAGATTGCGCACGATGCGCTGCTCGGTGGCGGCATCGGTCAGGGATGCGCCGGCCACCCACGCCTGGTAGTTTTTCAGCGCGGTGACGACGCCCTGCCGCCATGCGCTGTACTGTTCGAAGTCCCTGACCATCATCTGCCTGCCCTTATTTTTGGCAACTCATTTTTGACAATTGACGCAATAGAAAGTGGAACGCTGCCCCTGCTTGATCTGGCGTATCGGCGCCGCGCACACGCGGCAAGGCACGCCAGTTCGATCATAGACGAAATAAGTCTGCTGGAAATAGCCTGACTGCCCATTCACCGCAATAAAGTCGCGCAGCGTGCTGCCGCCCTGCACAATCGCCTCGGCCAGCACCTCGCGCACCGCCTGCGCCAGCTTCTCGTAGCGCGCCAGGCTGATGCGCCGCGCCGGCAGCTTGGGATTGATCCCGGCCCGGAACAAACTCTCCGAGGCGTAGATATTGCCCACGCCGACCACGATATCGCCCGCCAGCAGCACCTGCTTGACCGGCGCGCTGCGCTGCCGGGTTTGATCGTACAACAATTTGCCGCTGAAACCGGGCTCCAGCGGCTCCACGCCCAACTCGCGCAGCAGGACGTGATGTTCCAGTTCGCCGTCGGCGGCGTCATGCCACAGCACGGCGCCGAAGCGGCGCGGATCCTTCATGCGCAACACTTGCCGTCCGTCCGGTCCCTCGACCTCCAGATCGAAGTGGTCGTGCTTTTCCGGCGCGATGCCGGGTGCCAGCACCCGCAAATGGCCGGACATGCCAAGGTGGATGATCAGCGTGCCATGGTCGAAATGGACCAGCAGGTATTTGCCGCGGCGGCCGGTGCGCAGGATCTTGCGGCCGGCCAGCAGCTGCGGCAGATCGGGCGGGAAGGGCCAGCGCAGACCCTCGCGGCGCAGCACCACCTCGCGCACGATACGGCCTTCAATATGGGGCGCTACACCGCGCCGGGTGACTTCAACTTCTGGTAATTCTGGCATCGATGTGGCTCTAACGGAATATTTGGTTACACTAGTCAAACTCCGCGCGCGATGCGAACGGCGTAAAATCTGACTGACTATGCTGACTTGCCAGGATTTCTCTTGAAAAACGCTTTCGCCATTGTAACTCTCTCTGCCTTGCTGTCCGCGTGCGCCGTGGCGCCGCAGAAGCAGGCCGAGTCCGCCGCCGCACCGCAGCCGGCCGAATCCGGGCCGGCCGAGCCGGCGGTTGCCGAAGCGCCGGCGCCCGAAGTATTGCCGAATAACGAACTGACCGGCGACATGCTGTACCGCATCACCAAGGCGGAACTGGAATTCAAGCAGGGCCAGTGGCAAGGCCCGTACATCACCATGATGGCGCTGGCGCAGCAAACCCGCGACCCGCGCCTGGCGCGGCGCGCCGCCGAAATGGCGCTGACCGCCAAGCAGGGCGGCGAGGCGCTGTCCGCCATCCGCCTGTGGCGCCAGCTGGCGCCGGATTCGGACGAAGCCACCCAGTACTTCCTCGGCTTTGCCGTGGTGGCCGACAGCCTGGACGAGGCCGAAGCCGTGTTCGAGCAGCGCCTGAAAAACGCCAAGCCGGAAGCGCGCCCGCTGGCCATGTTCCAGATGCAGCAATACCTGCTGCGCGCCAAGGACAAGGAAGCCGCCTTCAAGCTGGAAGAGCGCGTGCTGATGCCCTATGACGGCATGCTGGAAGCGCATCTGATCCTGGCGCAGGGCGCGTTCGCCCTCAACGACCTGGCGCGCGCCCGTGAGGAAGCCACCAAGGCGCTGGCCATCAAGCCGGATTCCGAACTGGCCATCCTGACCACGGCGCAAGTGTCGGGCGATATCGAATCCGCCATGAAGCTGCTGACCGGCTTCCTGGAAAAATACCCGAACGCGCGCGAAGTGCGCGCCGCCTATGCCCGCATTCTGGTGGACAACAAGCAGTTCGACGAGGCCCGCAAACAGTTCCTGACCCTGCTGAAAGACCAGCCGGACAACATCGCCACCCTGTACGCGCTGGGCGTGATGGGCATGCAGGCCAACGACATGGCGGAAGCGGAAAAATACTTCAGCCGTTTCGTGGCCGCGCTGGAGCAGCACCCGAACGACGAGCGCGATCCCTCCAAGGCGCTGATGATCCTGTCGCAAATCGCCGAGCAGCGCGGCGACCTGGACGCGGCCTACAACTGGCTGGAAAAGGTCGAGGGCAATGACGAAAAAGTCTACCTGGCGGCACGCATGAAAATGGCGGTGCTGACCGCCCGCAAAGGCAATGTCGACCAGGCCCGTCAGCAACTGGCCGAACTGAAGCCGGCCGATCCTGCCGATCAGGCGCAGGTATTCCAGACCGACGCCCAGCTGCTGCGCGACGCCGGCGACCACCGCGCTGCCTACACGGTGCTGGAAAACGCCGTCAAACGCTATCCGGACAATCCGGATCTGCTGTACGACTTCGCGCTGGTGGCGGAAAAACTCGGCCAGGTCGAGCTGATGGAAAAAGCCCTGCGCCAGGTGATGATCGCCGCGCCGGACAACCAGCACGCCTACAACGCGCTGGGCTACTCGCTGGCCGAGCGCAACGAGCGCCTGCCGGAAGCCCTGAGCCTGATCGACAAGGCGATGCAGATGGCGCCGGGCGATCCGTTCATCATGGACAGCATGGGCTGGGTGCAGTTCCGCATGGGCAACCTGAATGAGGCGGAGGGCTTCCTGCGCCGCGCCTATGCCCTGCGCAGCGATCCCGAGATTGCCGTGCACCTGGGCGAAGTGCTGTTCGCCAAGGGCGATGTCGAGGGCGCGCAAAAAATGTGGAAAGAAGCCCACGCCAAGGACCCGAAAAACGATGCGCTGAAAAGCACGCTGGCGCGCCTCAACCAAAGCCTGTAAATGAAACGACCTCTCCTGATCGCCCTCGCCATGGCCGTGCTGGCCGGCTGCGCCACCACCCCGTCCGTACCACGCTCCACGGCCGCCGTGGCCGCCTACCAGGACAATATCGAGCTGGCCGGCGGCATCTTCATCAGCTATACCCGCGACGGCAAGCGCGAGCCGCTGAACGGCAGCTTTGTCTGGCGGCAGACCAAAACCAATACCGACATCCGCCTGAACTCGCCGACCGGGCAAACGGTTGCCGTGATCAACGTCACGCCGCGCTCGGCCACGCTGACCGAAAGCGGCAAGCCGCCAAAGAGCGCGCCCGACGTCGATACGCTGACCGCGCAAACGCTGGGCTGGACGCTGCCAGTGTCCGGCATGCGCGACTGGTTGCAAGGCTACGCCACCGACCGCGATGGCAAGCGCTTCGTCGCCTCGCCCGCCAACAACAACGTCATCACGCGCGACGGCTGGAAGCTGGAGTACGTGTCGTGGCAAGACGACAGCGCCGCCGTGCCGCAGCCCAAGCGCATCGACGCCACCCGCATCGTGCTGGGCGAGGCGGTGGATGACATGCAGATCCGCGTTGTCATTCGTCCGCAGTAAAATGCCGGCATGACCGAACTCAAAAACTGCCCGGCTCCTGCCAAGCTCAACCTTTTCCTGCACGTGACCGGCCGCCGTCCCGACGGCTATCACCTGCTGCAAACCGTGTTCCAGCTGATCGACCACGGCGACACGCTGCACTTCACCCTGCGCGACGACACGGCCCTGCGGCGCGTGACCGACCTGCCCGGCGTGCCGGAGGAGAGCGATCTCATCATCCGCGCCGCGCAACTGCTGCAAGCCGAAGTGCGGCGCCGCACCGGATCGCTGCCGCGCGGCGTCGATATCGCGATTGACAAAGTGCTGCCCATGGGCGGCGGCGTGGGCGGCGGTTCGTCCGACGCGGCCACCACGCTGATGGCCCTGAACCAGCTGTGGAACGCCGGCCTCGGCAAGCAGGAGCTGATGGACCTCGGCCTGCCGCTGGGCGCCGACATTCCATTCTTCATCTTTGGCGAGAGCGCCTTTGCCGAAGGGGTGGGCGAAGCCTTGCAGCCGGTGTGCACGCCGGATTGTTGGTATGTCGTCATCGAACCCGGTGTCATGGTGCCAACAGCCGCAATTTTTGGCTCGGAACATTTGACAAGAAACACGCCGGCCGTTAATATAGCGGACTTTTCCAGCCACTCCGGAACAGCGGGGTTTGGAAAGAACGACTTGCAACAGGTAGCAACGAAGTTATTCCCGCCGGTGGCAGAAGCGGTAGAATGGCTGGGTGCTTATGGTGATGCCAGGATGACTGGCTCCGGTGCATGTGTGTTCAGCGCGGTAGCAACCGAGGCGGACGCCGACGCGGTACTTGCAAAGGTGCCGGCGAAGTGGCAAGCCTGGAAGGCCAGGTCGCTGCACCATCATCCATTCACCGCGAAGTTGTGAAGCGGCAAAAAAGATTTTGCGAAGCGTGAAAAAGGCTGTACAATATCGGCCTGTAACGACGAGCAGTCAGTTGCGTAGGGGAATCGCCAAGCTGGTTAAGGCACCGGATTTTGATTCCGGCATACCAAGGTTCGAATCCTTGTTCCCCTGCCATTCGTTTGTATCTGGGTCCGTCGAGGCAGTAGTCTCCGGCCAGATAAAGCAAAGTGAGGCGCACGATGCGCCTCATTCCATTTGGTTAGTTCAGCACCGCGCGGCATGCGCGAGCTCTTCAAGAATCTTCTACAACTTCTCTGGAATCCCAATGGCTTACGAAAACCTGATGGTTTTTACCGGCAACGCTAATCCTGCGTTGGCAGAGGGAGTCGCAAAAAATCTCGGCATCCCCCTCGGCAAAGCGAACGTTTCGAAATTCTCGGACGGCGAAGTCATGGTTGAAATCAACGAAAACGTCCGCGGCAAGGACGTGTTCGTGCTGCAATCGACCTGCGCGCCAACCAACGACAACCTGATGGAACTGATCCTGATGGTTGATGCACTGAAACGCGCGTCGGCAGGCCGTATCACCGCTGCGATTCCTTACTTCGGCTACGCCCGCCAGGACCGCCGCCCGCGTTCGGCGCGTGTTGCGATCTCGGCCAAGGTGGTGGCCAATATGCTGGAAGAAGCCGGCGTCGAGCGCGTCCTGATCATGGATCTGCACGCGGACCAGATCCAGGGCTTCTTCGATATCCCGGTTGACAATATTTACGCTTCGCCAATTCTGCTGGGCGATCTGCAAAAGAAACACAATGAAGACCTGCTGGTCGTGTCGCCGGACGTCGGCGGCGTGGTGCGCGCCCGCGCCCTGGCAAAACGCCTGGGCTGCGACCTGGCCATCATCGACAAGCGCCGTCCAAAAGCCAACGTCTCGGAAGTGATGAACATCATCGGCGACGTCGAAGGCCGCAACTGCGTGATCATGGACGACATGGTCGACACCGCCGGCACCCTGGTCAAGGCCGCCGAAGTGCTGAAAGAGCGCGGCGCCAAGAAAGTGGTGGCCTATTGCACCCACGCGGTGTTGTCGGGTCCGGCAATCGACCGCATCAACAGCTCCTCGCTGGACGAGCTGGTCGTGACCGACACCATTCCGCTGTCGGACGCCGCCAAGAGCTGCGCCAAGATCCGTCAGCTGACCTGCGCACCGCTGCTGGCCGAGACCTTCAAACGCATCATCAAGGGCGATTCCGTGATCTCCCTGTTCGTCGACTAAAGCGTCGGCGGCACACCGGTTTTTCAGGCGGCGCGCCCGGTATTTTGCCGGGCGCGCCGTTTTTCCCGAAGCGCGCCTGGTCGCGGGGCGCTTCTTAACGCGGGACGCAAGTCCTGTTATTTATTGGAGTATCACATGAAAGTAGTAGCCTTCAAACGCGAATTGCAGGGTTCCGGAGCGAGCCGCCGCCTGCGCAACTCGGGCCAGACCCCTGGCATCATCTACGGCGGCACCGAAGCGCCGGTAGCGATCGCCCTGGACCACAACGCCCTGTTCCACGCTCTGAAAAAAGAAGCGTTCCACTCGTCGATCCTGGACCTGGAAATTGACGGCAAAGCAGAAAAAGTCCTGCTGCGCGACTTCCAGATGCACGCCTACAAACAACTGGTTCTGCACGCTGACTTCCAGCGCGTTGACGCTTCGAAGAAGATCCACGTGAAAGTGGCGCTGCACTTCGTGAACGCCGAAATCTCGCCAGCGGTCAAGCTGCACGGCGCGACCATCAGCCACGTTGCCAACGAACTGGACATCGAGTGCCTGCCGGCCGACCTGCCAGAGTTCATCACCGTTGACCTGACCAACGTGGACGTAGGCCACTCGGTGCACGTTGCCGACCTGACCCTGCCAAAAGGCGTGACCGCTGTCACCCACGGCAACAACCTGACCATCGCTACCGCCTCGGTACCGGCTGGCCACGTTGCCGCCGAAGCTGCTGCCGCTGAAGAAAAGAAGTAATCTGACTTTTTAGTCATGAAGACCCGCCGGTTCCGGCGGGTTTTTTTTTGCGCGATAATAGAGCGTTTATTTTACTGAGCATTCCCATGGCAATCCGCCTCATCGTCGGCCTCGGCAACCCCGGCCCTGAATACGAACAAACCCGCCACAACGCCGGCTTCTGGCTGGTGGACAACCTCGCCAACGACAGCGGCGCGCGCCTGCAGCGCGAAACCAAGTACAACGCCATGTTCGCCAAGGCCGCCATCGCCGGCCAGGAAGTGTATCTGCTGGAGCCGCTGACCTATATGAACCGCTCCGGGCAGTCGGTCGGCGCCTTGTGCCGCTTCTTCAAGATCAACGCCGACGAAGTGCTGGTGGTGCACGACGAACTGGACCTGATGCCCGGCGTCGCCCGCCTGAAAAAAGGCGGCTCGGCCGGCGGCCACAACGGCCTGAAGGACATCACCGCCGCGCTCGGCACGCAAGACTACTGGCGCCTGCGCCTGGGCATCGGCCATCCGCGCTCGCTGAACCTGGCGCAGCAGGTGGCCGACTTCGTGCTGCACCGCCCGCGCCGCGAAGACCAGGATCTGATCGAACGCGCCATTGAAAAATCGCTGCTGGTGATGCCGCAGATCGTCAAAGGCGAATTCCCCGCCGCCACCATGAAGTTGCACACTGACTGAAAGGACGCCATGAAACGCTTACCGATCATCGCATTGCTGGCCGTCGCCGCCGCCGCCCAGGCGCAGGACGCCGGCAGCGTCATCAACGGCATCTATCCGCAGCTGGACGCGATCTACAAGGACCTGCATGCGCATCCCGAGATCGCCTTCCAGGAAGAGCGCACCGCCGCCAGGCTGGCCGCTGAAATGCGCAAGATCGGTTTCGAGGTGACGGAAAAAGTCGGCAAGACCGGCGTGGTGGCCATCTACAAAAACGGCCCCGGTCCGCTGGTCCTGGTGCGCACCGAGCTGGACGGCCTGCCGATGGAGGAGAAATCCGGCCTGCCTTACGCCAGCAAGAACGGCGCGGCCCACAGCTGCGGCCACGACGTCCACATGACCGCCTGGCTGGGCGCGGCGCGCACGCTGGTGACGCTGAAAGCGCAGTGGAAAGGCACGCTGATGTTCATCGGCCAGCCGGCGGAAGAAACCGTGTCCGGCGCCAAAGCCATGCTGGACGATGGCCTGTTCAAGCGCTTCGGCAAGCCGGACTATGCGTTCGCGCTGCACTCGTGGCCGCTGGCCTACGGCACCATCGGCTACAACAGCGGCGCCGTTTCGTCGAATTCCGACGCGATTGAAATCACCTTCAAAGGCCGTGGCGGCCACGGCTCGGCGCCGGACAAGGCGCTCGACCCGGTCACGATTGCCGCGCGCTTCGTGGTGGATGTGCAGACCGTGATCAGCCGCGAAAAAGATCCCAAGGAATTCGGCGTGGTGACTATCGGCGCCATCAACGGCGGCACGGTGGGCAACATCATTCCCGACACGGTGAAAGTGCGCGGCACCATCCGCAGCTACAGCCCGGCGGTGCGCGAGAAAATCCTGGCGGGCGTGCGCCGCGTCGCCAATGCCTCGGCGGCGATGGCCGACGCGCCGGCGCCCGAGGTCGACCTGATTCCCGGCGGCGCCGCCATCGACAACAACGACGCCCTGGTGACGCGCACCGAAGGCGTGCTGAAGAAAGCCTTCGGCGACGCCAACGTCTCGCGCATGCCGGCCATGACCGCCAGCGAAGACTTCTCGCAGTACGTGAACCAGGGTGTGCCGGGCATGTTCTTCTTCACCGGCGTGTACGATCCGAAAACGCTGGCCGAAGCGGAGCGGGGCGGCAAGCCGGTCGCCTTCAACCACTCGCCGTACTACGCGCCGGTGCCGGAACCGTCGATCAAGACCGCCGCGCAAGCGATGACGCTGGCGGTCATGAACGTGATGTCTACTTCGAAGTAGCGATCCAGTTGTTGACGCGCTGTTCCAGGATCGGCATCGGCAAGGTGCCGTCGCCGATCACCACTTCATGGAATTTCTGGTAGCTGAACTTGTCGCCCAGCGCTTGCTGCGCGCGGGCGCGCAGTTCCAGGATTTTCAGCGAGCCGATCTTGTAACTCAGCGCCTGCGCCGGCATGACCATGTAGCGTTCGATCTGATTGCGCGCACGCGCTTCCGGCCAGCCCAGCACGTCCATCAGATAGCTGATCGCCTGCTCGCGCGTCCAGCCCTTGGCGTGCATGCCGGTGTCCACCACTAGCCGCGCGGCGCGCAGCATCTCGGCGTTCAGGTGGCCATAGTAGGCCACCGGATCGTCATACAAGCCCATCTCCTTGCCCAGCGTTTCCGAGTACAGCGCCCAGCCTTCGGTGAAGGCCGCGCTGTTTGGATTCTCGGTGCTGAATTTGCGGAAATCGGGCAGGTCGATTTCTTTCAGCAACGCCGCATGCAGGTGGTGGCCCGGCACGCCTTCATGCAGGAACAGGCTGACCATGTCGACCCGGCTGTACTTTTTCGGATCGTTCACCACTGGCCAGAACACGCCTGGATGCGAACCGTCGGCGGCCGATGGCGTGTAGTGGTCGGAGGCGGTGGCGCGCGTCAGTTCCGGCTCCAGGTGCAGCTCCAGCTTGGCCTTCGGTACCAGGCTGAAGTAGGCTGGCAGCTTGGTCTGCACTTGCGCGTAGATGGCGCGGTAGGCGTCCAGCACCTGCTCGTCGGTGGTGAAGATGTTAAACCTGGTCTGTTCGCGCATCCATTGTTGCAGCTGTTTCTCCGGGCCTTCGTAGCCCAGCTTCGGACCCAGCAAGGCCATCTGCTGCTGGATGCGCGCCACTTCCTTCAGGCCCAGCGCGTGGACTTCGTCGGCCGACAGCGGCAGGTTGGTGCTGTCCTTGATGTGGGCGGCGTACCAGGCGGCGCCGTTCGGCAGGGCGCTCCAGCCGGTGCTGGCGCGGCCGGCTGGCAGATATTCGTTTTCAAGGAAGCTGACCAGGCGGTTCAAGGCCGGCGCGACTTTGCTGTCCACCGTTTTCAGGTAGGCGGCGCTGAGTTTCTTTTTATCCGCCTCCGGGAACGAGGCCGGGAAACGCGTCACCGGCGAGTAGAACACACTGGTTTCCGGCGAGGCCGCGCGCAGGTTTTGCAGCTGCGGCAGCATGGCGGTGATGATGGCTTTCGGATGCACCACGCCCTTGTGCATGCCTTCGCGCATATTGGCGATCGCCTGGTCGATCCATGCCGGCAGCTGGTTCAGGCGGCTCAGGTAAGCTTGGTACTGCTTGACCGTTTCCAGCGGCTGCGAGCCAGTGCCGCCGGCATAATTGGCCAGCGTGCTGGGCACGTTATCCATCTGGTTCAGCGGCAGCAGATGATCGGGGAAGGATTCCATCTGCATCGCGTTATTGAGCTCGTAGGTCAGCAGATCGTAGGTGAGCTGATCGTGGGCGCTGAGCTGGTTGCGGTTCACCGCCATCAGCTGTTTCTGCATGCCGCGATACAGCGTGAACTGCGCCGCGCGCACCTTGGGCGAAATGGCCAGGCCGATCTGGTCGTCATAGCGGCTGTCGCCATTGGCGGTGGCAAACAGCAGCGGATCGAACTTGCAGCGCGCCATATGAAACGCCGCCGCCAGCCTGGCCAACTGCTTTTGCGCTTGCGCAGCCTTGGCCGCCGTCGCCGCAGGCTTGGCCTGCACCGGCAGCGTGTAAGCACCAGCCAGCATCAGGCTGGCCACCAGAACAGAAGTACGCAGACGAGAAATGGACATGAAGTTTTTCCGTAGGGTCGTGATGGCCAAGGAGTCTAGCACCAAAAAAGTCAGTCGAGGATGATCAAGTCGCTCAGCACTGCGCGCACCGCATCCGGAATCGGCACGGCGCGGTTGCTGGCGCGTTCGACGTAAACGTGGACGAAGTGGCCGGCGGCGGCGGGCAGCGGCTCGTTGTTGCGGTACAGGGCGATTTCGTAACGCACGCTGGCGTTGCCCAGCTTGGCCACGCGGATGCCGGCGTGCACCGCGTCCGGAAACGCAATCGGACTGAAATACGAACAGCCGCTGTCGACCACGAAGCCCACCACCTCGCCCTGGTGAATATCCAGCACCCCCGCCTCGATCAGGAACTGGTTCACCGCCGTATCGAAATACGAGTAGTAGACAACATTGTTCACATGGCCATAAATGTCATTGTCCATCCACCGCGTGGGGATGGTCAGGAAGTGGCGGAACTGGTCCCGGCCGGCGTCGCGCATGCTCATGCAAGCTCCTGTTTTTTGAAGTGTGAGGCCAACAAAGGTACAATGGACCCTTGAACGCTGTAAATAGCAAGCAACTCCATACTGTAAAGGTTTTTCATGAGTCTCCAATGCGGCATCGTCGGCCTGCCCAACGTCGGCAAGTCCACCCTGTTCAACGCCCTGACCAAGGCCGGCATCCCGGCCGAGAACTATCCGTTCTGCACCATCGAGCCGAACGTCGGCGTGGTCGAAGTGCCGGACCCGCGCATGGCCGCGCTGGCGGACATCGTCAAGCCGGAACGCATGGTCAACGCCATCGTCGAATTCGTCGACATCGCCGGTCTGGTAGCGGGCGCTTCGCAGGGCGAAGGCCTGGGCAACCAGTTCCTGTCGCACATCCGCGAAACCGACGCCATTGTCAACGTGGTGCGCTGCTTCGAAGATGAAAACGTGATCCACGTGGCCGGCAAGGTCAGCCCGCTGGACGACATCGAAGTGATCCAGACCGAGCTGGCGCTGGCCGACCTCGGCACGGTGGAAAAAGCTATCCATCGCGAGCAAAAGAAAGCCCGCTCCGGCGACAAGGACGCGATCAAGCTGGTGGCCCTGATGGAACGCCTGGTGCCGCACCTGAACGAAGCCAAGCCGGTGCGCTCGCTGGGCCTGGATGAAGCGGAAATGCTGCTGATCAAGCCACTGTGCCTGATCACCGCCAAGCCGGCCATGTACGTGGCCAACGTGTCGGAAAGCGGCTTCACCAACAACCCGCTGCTGGACCAGCTGACCGCCTACGCCGCCACCCAGAACGCGCCTATCGTGGCCATCTGCGCCGCCATCGAGGCGGAGATCGCCGACCTGGACGACGCCGACAAGACCGCCTTCCTGGCCGACATGGGCATGGAAGAGCCGGGCCTGGATCGCCTGATCCGCGCCGGCTACAAGCTGCTGGGCCTGCAAACCTACTTCACCGCCGGCGTGAAGGAAGTGCGCGCCTGGACCATCCACATCGGCGACACCGCACCGCAGGCGGCCGGCGTGATCCACACCGACTTCGAACGCGGCTTCATCCGCGCCCAGACCATCGCCTACGACGACTACATCCAGTACAAGGGCGAGGCCGGCGCGAAGGAAGCCGGCAAGATGCGCGCCGAAGGCAAGGAATACGTGGTGAAAGACGGCGATGTGCTGAACTTCCTGTTCAACGTCTGAGTTTTACCCGCTTCATGAAAATCCGCGATTTATCGCGGATTTTTTTTCGCCTTGCGCAAATCATTGTTTTTGCTGGGTTATTTCGGAATGGCGGTGGCGCGTTGTTGGACGTTGAGCGGGGCTGCCGCTGCGCAATCAACAGTGTTGTTGATTGCAATAGTGGCCAGTTCGGTATAATCGCCGGATTGCCTGCCTTACCCCTACTCTAGAAAATACTCTTCATGGCTTCTTCCAACGAAAACGTCAGCATGGCGCTGTTCTGCGATTTTGAGAACGTGGCGCTCGGCGTGCGTGACGCGAACTACGATAAATTCGATATCAAGCCGGTGCTGGAACGCCTGCTGCTCAAGGGCAGCATCGTGGTCAAGAAAGCCTATTGCGACTGGGACCGTTACAAGTCGTTCAAAGCCTCGATGCACGAGGCCAACTTTGAGCTGATCGAGATTCCGCACGTGCGCCAGTCGGGCAAGAATTCGGCCGACATCCGCATGGTGGTGGATGCGCTGGACCTGTGCTACACCAAGTCGCACGTGGATACGTTTGTGATTATTTCCGGCGACTCCGATTTTTCGCCGCTGGTGTCCAAGCTGCGCGAGAACGCCAAGAAGGTGATTGGCGTGGGCGTGAAGCAGTCGACTTCCGATCTGCTGGTGGCCAACTGCGATGAGTTCATTTTCTACGACGATCTGGTGCGCGAGAGCCGCCGTGCGCGTCGCGAGGCCAGCAACGATAAGCCGCAGGTCAAGCGTACGCCGGAGGAGGAACGCGCGCGCCGCGAGGAGATGGAGAAGCGTCGCTCGCAGGCGGTGGAAATTGCGGTCAATACGTTCGAGGCTTTGGTGCTGGAGCGTGGCGACAGCGGCAAGATCTGGGCTTCTGTGTTGAAGGAGGCGATCAAGCGCCGCAAGCCGGATTTCAGCGAGTCGTACTATGGCTTCCGTACCTTCGGCAATCTGATCGAGGAGTGCAAGGCGCGCGGGTATCTGGAGTTTGGCCGCGATGAGAAGTCGGGTGCGTATGTGTACCGTGGCAGCGGCGTGCCGCAGCCATTGCCAGTCAGCGAGGCGCCAGCCGTTGCCGATGGCGTGGCGCCGGTGGCTGCGCCGGAGGAAGGCGGCCAGCAGGAATCGCGCCGCAGCCGCAACCGTGGCCGTACCGCCGCCGAGCGCTTTGCCGAACGCCAGGCCCAGCGCCTCGCCCAGCAACAGCGCGCCGCGCAGACACAAACGGAAGGTGCGGCCGTCGACGGCGACGAGGGAGCCGACGATGCGCACGTTGCAGCTGGCGTTGACGTAGCCGATGTCGCACAGCCTGCCGCCATCGAGCCGGCACCCGCCGCGTGGTGGGACAGCGCGCCCGCCGCCCCGGCCGACGTTGTGCCCGCCGATGACGACGCGCAGCCAGCCGACGCCGGTGCGCCAGCCGCTGCCGCTCCGGCGCGGGGCAACGCACCCGCCAAGAAGAAAAACGGCACCAAGCCGCCAGCACGCAAGCTGAAAGAGCAGGCCAAGAAAGGCATGGCCGTCAATGCGCCAGCCCCGGCGGACACTGCCGCCGCAGCGGACGCCGCGCCTGCCGCCAGCGCGCCCGCCCAGCGTGCCGATGTCGCATCCGCTGACCGCGCCCCGGCGCCCGCCGCTGACGTGTCCGCCGCTCGTGACGG
>NZ_WNKY01000046.1 GCF_009720825.1 Duganella radicis
TGGCCGCCACGCCCTCGCGGCCACGCTGGGCCGCCCGTACCCGCGCCGCGCGCTGGCCGCCCAGCTCCAGCGGCTGGCTCAATAACACGGTGGTCTCGCGGCCGGCGCGCTGCGTGTCGACGCGCTCCAGCGACATGGTCGGATTCGGCGGCAGGCCGGCCTGGCGCACCACGCCATCCTCGGCCGCCAGCGCCTGGCGTGCCGCCGACAGGCCGGGATGGCCCTCCTCCGCCAGCACCAGCGCCGCGGACAGCGTCAAAGGTGCGGACGGCTCAACTCCGGCCTGCGCGCACGCAGGCCACGCCGCTACGCATAGCGGCAAGACAAATTTCAACATCGAATGCTCCGGTGAAAGGGATATTCGACGAGACGTGAACAGGGAAAAGCATCAGGCCTCGTCGCGCTCAGGCGACGAGAGACCAATTGGGCCGGGGCGGCCCGTCGGCGATGAAGGAGAGATAATGCAGCGCGCCCGGCGGCGCGTAGGCGGCGGCCGGCGCCACCGTCAGCGGCGCCTCGGCGCCCGGCAGCGAGACCTGCACCGCGTGATGGCAGACCTCGCAGTCGCCATGCTTGGCCAGCTTGCTCTTGACGGCGCCATCGCCATCATCCTCGGCCTGCGCCTCGTGCGCATGGCCGTGATGGCCGAAGTGGCTCGCCTTGCTGGCCTCGTGCTGGCAATAGACGGCCGCCATCGACCAGGAATACTGGATCGGCAAAATCGTCAGCAGCAGGATCAGCAATAGCTTTTTCACCGCGTGATTCTAGCACGGCGTGGCCGGCCATCGCGCCCGCCGCGCGGCAGGCGAAAAGCTAAGAATCGATAATATTTTGCGCTGGAAGCGCTGCCATGGCCATGACGTAACAGGCATGTCATATGACGTCATTACTCTGTGGCGTTTTTCCAACCAACCATGGACCCGCTATGCACCACCTGACCGCCCGCCCCCTGATCCTGGCCCTGAGCATCGCCGCCGCCCTGAGCGCCTGTGGCGGCTCCAGCAGCGACCAACCGCTGGTCATCCCGGCCGCGCCGGCCGACCAAGGCGCGGCCGACGTGGCACCCGTGCCAAGCGCCACCGCCTTTGTCGACACCATCGCCACCAACCAGCGCGGCGACGCCCGTTACGCCACCCTGGCCACCAACGCCGGCGTGCGCGTGCTGGGCGGCTTTTTGGCCATCTGGAAACCGCTGACCGAAATCGTCGACGCCGGCCAGACCGCGGCGGCGGTGGACGGCTTCCCGGCCGTGGTGGCCTCGACCTGGAGCGGGGTGCCGGGCGACGGCACGCCGGACGGCACCGTGCTCAACGCCGCCGTACACCAGGCCAACATCGATTACGTGATCAACGCCACCCGCAACCGCACCGCCGCCCAGGCCGTGCAAGCCTACCTGGACGACCGCCGCGGCAAGGGCTACAGCGTCAGCGACGGCATGGGTCCGCTGACCGCCGCCTGGCGCGCGGCCGCCCAGCAGACCACCAGCATCACCGAGGTGGCGGCCGACGCCACCACCAAGCTGTACAACGACAGCGGCAACAACACCGGCGTCGGCGGCGCCGCCAACGCCAGCTTCGGCAGCGTGGTCGACCTGGTGAATTTGGTCGGCAACAACGCCTCGACCGAACCGGCCAAGCGCTTCTACAAATACGCCCGCCCGTACCGCTGGAGCAGCAGCGTGATCGTGCTGCCGGCGCTGGTGCCGGCCAAGAGCGGCACCCCGGCCACCGACGGCGGCTTCACCAGCGGCCACTCGGCCGAAGCCGAGCGCGACGCCGTGGCCATGGCCTACGCGGTGCCGGAGCGCTATCAGGAAATGCTGAGTCGCGGGCTGGAACTGGGCGAATCGCGCATCCTGGCCGGCATGCACTCGCCGCTGGACGTGATCAGCGGCCGCATCCTCGGCCTGGCCAGCGCGGCCGCCAACCTGGCCGACCCGGCCAACGCCGCCAGGAAAGCGGCGGCCGTGGCCCAGGCCCACAGCACCCTGCTGGCCGCCACCGGCACCACCGACGCCACCTTTGCCGCCTACGCGCAATCGGGCACCACGGCCAACGACCGCTTCGCCGACTACGCCACCAACAAGGCCAACTTCCTGCGCCGCAGCACCTATGGCTTCGCGCCGATCGCCGCCACCACGGCGCTGGCCAGCGTGCCGAAAGGCGCCGAGGTGCTGCTGGAAACCCGCCTGCCCTACCTGGACGCGGCGCAGCGCCGGGTGGTGCTGAAGACCACCGCGCTGGCCTCGGGCTACCCGGTGATGGACGACCCTGAAGGCTGGGGCCGCCTGAACCTGTTCGCGGCGGCCGACGGCTACGGCGCCTTCAGCGGCAACGTCGCCATCACCATGGACGCGGCCAAGGGCGGCTTCCACGCGGCCGACCGCTGGCGCAACGACATCGGCGGCGCGGGCAAGCTGGTCAAGCAAGGCACGGGCACGCTGAAGCTGGCCGGCGCCAACAGCTGGACCGGCGGCACCGAGCTGGCGGCCGGCACCCTGCAAGGCGACTCGGTGGCGGCGTTTGGCCTGGGCGACGTCTACAACAGCGGCGGCACGCTGGTGGCCAACGCGCCGACGGCGCTGCGCCTGGCCGGCAAGTACACCCAGCTGAGCGGCGGCACCACGCTGGAACTGGACCTGGGCGGCGCCGCGGCGGGCAGCGCCGGCACCCTGACCGTGGCCGGCACCGCCACCATCGCCGGCGGCACGCTGCGCATCAAGTTCGCCAACGGCTACAAGCCGAAGGCGGGCGAGGTGCTGACCGTGATCATGGCCGGCAACCTGCAGGGCAAGTTCAACACCATCACGGTGGACGGCTACAGCAACGTGACGCCCAACTATGGCGCCACCACCCTGACGCTGACGCTGGGCTAAGCCTTGCCGCGGGCGCGGCCGCAGCATGTATGATGACGACATCGTCCATCCGCCGACCGCGCCATGAACCAAGCTGAACTCGACCTCTTCAACGACAAGCTCGACGCCCACGCCAGGGAGGTCGAGCGTTTTCACGGCGAGGTCGCCAACGTCACGCGGCAGATCGCCAACTGCGACAAGCTGGTGCGGCTGGCCAACGCCGGCCTGAGCCAGATCGACGGCAAGATCGCCGAAGCAGTGCGGCTCAACGCCGAGGCCCGGCAGATCGCCGACACGGCCGGCGCCCAGGCCAGCGCGGCCGCCACCGCCGCCACCCAGGCGGCGGTCGGCGAGATGGTGCGGGAGCTGGGCGCGGCCACCGAGGCGGCGCGCAAGACCGGCCTCGCGCTCAACCTGCTGCAATTCAGGACCGGCGCCTGGATCGCCATCTACACCGGGCTGGTGCTGCTGTGCTGCCTGGCCACCGGCTGCCTCACCAGCTGGGCGCTGCGCGGCAACGCCGTGACGCCCGAGCAGGCCCGCTACATCGCGCTGGGCAAGGCGCACGAGGCCCTGCTGGCCAACGCCAGCGACAAGGAACTCAAGCAGCTGAACGCCATCCGCAACCGCGCCCCGGCCGCCGCGAAACCAGCTCAGGACAAATAAACGTGCTCGTTGCGGCGGCGCGCCTGGTGCACGAACACCTTGGGCGGCTGGCCGTAGGCGCGCAGGAAGGCGCGGCGCAGGCGCTCCTCGTCGCCGAAGCCGGTCAGGGCGGCGATGCGGGCCACCGAGGAATGGCCCTGATCGATCAGCGCCTGCGCCGCCTCCACCCTTAACTTCTCGATCGCCTTGGCCGGCGCCATGCCGGTCTGGGCCTGGAACATGCGGCTGAAATGGCGCGGGCTCCAGTGCACCCGCGCGGCCAGCTCCTCCACGCTCAACTCCTGGTGCAGATGGTCGCGCGCGTACAACAGGGCGTGCTTGACGCGGTCCGAGCTGGGCTCGATCTCGGCCAGGGCGGAGAACTGCGACTGGCCGCCGCTGCGGCGGTGATACACCACCATGGCGCGCGCCACCTGTCTGGCAAGGTCGACGCCCAGGTCGCCCTCGACCATGGCCAGCGCCATGTCGATGCAGGCGGTGACCCCGGCCGACGACCACACCGCGCCATCCTTGACGAAAATCTTGTCCTCGTCGACCTGCAAGGCCGGATACAACTGCTGCAAGCGGCGGCCGAAAATCCAGTGGGTGGTGGCGCGCTTGCCGTCCATCAGGCCGGCGGCGGCCAGGATGAAGGCGCCGGTGCAGATGCTGGCCATGCGGCGCGTGTGGGGCGCGGCCGCTTGCAGGGCCGCCTCCAGCGCCGGCTGGCGGGCCGGCTCCTGCAGGGCGCCGCCGACCAGCAGCGTGTCGTAGCGGGCGGCCGCCAGCGGCTGGCTATCCAGCGCCACGCCGGCCGAGCTGCGCACCGGGCCGCCGTCCACCGACACCGTGGCCAGCGCATAGGAGGGCCGCGGCGTCAGCGTGTTGGCGAATTCAAAGACGGTCAGCGCCGCCATGTCGAGCGCCTGGAAGCCGGGGTAAATGACGAGAGCGATGCGTTTCATGCGCCCATTGTACGCCATGTCCGAAAATGCGTGTTATTGGTCCCAACGGACATGCCGGCGGGCGGCAGAATGTCACGCATCCACTCTTTGAAAGGAACCATCATGAAAACCAGCGGCAACACCATCTTCATCACCGGCGGCGCCTCGGGCATCGGCCGCGGCATCGCCGAAGCCTTCCACCAACAGGGCAACCAGGTCATCATCAGCGGCCGCCGCAAGGCCCTGCTGGACCAAGTGACAGCGGCCAACCCGGGCATGGTCGGCATCGAACTGGACATCCAGGACGCGGCGCAGATCGAGGCCGTGGCGGCGCGCCTGCGGCGCGAATTCCCGGCGCTGAACGTGCTGTTCAACAACGCCGGCATCATGCCGTTCGACGACGCGGCCGGCGCCATCGACGACGCCAGCGCGCTGGCCACGGTGGCCACCAACTTCCTCGGTCCGGTGCGCCTGACCTCGGCCCTGCTGCCGCACCTCAAGCAACAACAAGACGCGGTAGTGATCCACAACTCGTCGGTGCTGGCCTTCATCCCGCTGGCGAACACGGCGGTGTACTCGGCCACCAAGGCGGCGCTGCACTCGTACGCGCTGTCGCAACGCTTCATGCTGGCCGACAGCGGCGTGCGGGTGATCGAGATCGCGCCGCCGTGGGTGGATACCGACCTGATCTACAAAAGCGGCGACGCGCGCGCCATGCCGCTGCCGGACTTCATCCGCGAGACCATGCAGCAGCTGGCGGCCGGCAAGGATGAAGTGATCGTCGAAGCGATCGCCGCCTTGCGCGACAATCCCGGCTCGGGCGAGCACGCGCTGGTGAACGCCTTCAACCAGTCCATCAAAGACAACCCGATCCCGATGGGCCACTAAACATCCGGGGTCCAAACATCCGGGGTCAGCTCTGTCATTCGGACAAATGGGGAACTAAAAATTTTAAGTTAGTTCCGCAAATGTCCAAATGACAGAGCTGACCCTGAATACACAGGGAGGTGGGGACGATCAGCGGCGGCTGATGGTCACCGGAATGCTGGCCGTGCCGCTGGCGCCGGTGCTGTCGGTGGCGCTCAGTTTCAGGGTGTAGCTGCCGGCCACCGGCGATGGCCACGACACCGCCACGTTCATGCCGCTGGCGGAGAACGTCATGCCAAGCGGCGCGCCCGAGATGTTGACCGAGACCGTGCCACTGTTGCTGACCTTGATGCCGATGGTGCCGGTCAGCGGACTGCCGGCCACGCCGCTCAACGCGCTGGCGGTGATCACCGGCGGCGTCGACGAGGTGGTGCCGCCAGTGCTGCCGGTGCCGGTGCCGGTGCCGCTGCTGGCGGCGGCGATCACCACGCTGTACACGCCGCTGCCGCTCAGGCCGTTGACGCTGTCCCTGGCGGTGACGGTGACGCTGTAGCTGCCGGCCACCGGCGCCGCCCAGCTGACCACGCCCGCGCCGCTGATGCTCATGCCGGACGGCGCGCCGCTCAGCGCATAGGTCACGGCATTGCTGGCGCTGACCGCGGCCGTGAAGCTGAGCGCGGTGCCGGCCTTGCCGCTGATGGTGGCGCCGCTCACCACCGGCGCCGTCTGCACGGTCAGGCCGGACAGGGTGGACAGCAGCGCGGCGCCGTTCGGCGTGCCGAGACCGGTGGCCTGGTCGTAGCCGACCTCGCCGCCGCAGGCGGCGCAGGTGCCGTGGCTGCCTTTGGTGATGTCGGCGAACACGCTGGCATAGGTGCCAGCCACGGTGGCGATGTTGGTGTACAGGGCGCTGTGCGGCTGGGCCAGCGCGGCCTTGCCGTTTTGCGCGCGCAGGGCGTTGGCGACGGCGATCAGGCCGGCCCACTGCGGCGTCGCCAGGCTGGTGCCGCCGACGCTGGTCCATTTGACGGTGCTGCTGCCGGAGGCGATCACCGCCACGTACTGGCCGCTGTTGGGGTCGGCGTTGAAGGCGACGTCGGCAACGGTGCGGCGCACGGCCGTGCCCATGCCCGGCACCGCCGTGCTTTGATAGGTGGGCGTCGCCACGTAGCTGCTGACGCCGCCGCCGGTGCCGGACCACACCACTTCCGAGCGCGCGCCGGTGCCGCTGTAGGTCAGGGTGGTGCCGCCCACCGCCAGCACTTTCGGCGAGACCGACGGCCAGGCCACGCCGGCGCCGGAGTCGCCGGTGGCGGCCAGGTAGGTCATGTTGGCGACCGAGAACACGCTGTCGGCGGCGCTGGTGCCGCTGCTTTCGCTGCCGCCAAAGCTCATCGAGACGATGCCCGCGCCCAGCTTGTTGGCCAGGCGCACGCCGCCCAGCAGATTGTCGTAACTGGCGCTGGCGGCCTCGATCACCACGATGCGCGCCAGCGGCGCGGTGGCGTGCGCCCATTGCACGTCCAGCGCGATCTCGGTGGCCCAGCCGGAGTCGTAGCCGGGCGCGGTGGCGGTCATGCCGCCGCTGCTGGTGCTGTAGACGATGGACAGTTCGCAGGCACTGGACGAGGCGCTCGCCAGCGGCAGGCTGGCGCTGGTGGCGATGGCCTTGGTGGTGCAGGTCGGCAGGCCGAACTTGCTGTTGAAGGCGGCCAGCTCGGCGGCGATGTTGGGGTTGTGCATGGCGTCGACGATGTAAATCGTCTGGCCGGCGCCCAGCTGGGCGGCTTGCGCGGCGCTCAGGCCGGTGAAGCTGGCGGGCAGCGCCGGCAAGCCGTAGGCGGCGCGGATCTGGGCCGGGGTGTAGGTCACCACCGTGGTGCTGGTTGCCAGCGGCGTGGCCGACGAGCCATCGCTGCTGGTGACGCTGCGGCCGGCTTGCACGGCGCGCAGGGCGTCCACCGTCAGCAGGCGCGAGTTCAGGCGGCGGAACTGGCTCGGCACGGTTTGCGTGTGCACGGCGGCCGGCGCTTGTTCACCGGGCGCGGCATCGGCCGGGGTGTCCAGCAGCACCGGCGCCATGTGGAACGCTGGCTGGGCAAACTGCTGCGCATCGGCGGCCGGCAGGGCGCCGTCGTCCAGCGTCAGGATGGTGGCGGCCGTGGCCAGCGGCGCGGCGCTTTGCGCCGGGGCCGTGTCGGAGGTGCTGTCGCTGCCGCCGCAGGCGCTCAGCAGCGCCGCGATGCAGGTCAGTGACAGCATGCGTGGGAAGTATTGCATGGCAATCTCTCGGAAATTTTGCGTGGTCCAGGAGATACTAGCAAATTCCCGTGTGGAAATATATTGCGTGATCGACAATATCGCGGCAAAACCACGTAAAATCGTGTAAAAGCCCCCCGCCGCGCCGCGCGGGCCGTCCCGGCTTAAGCGGCCCGCAAGACGGCTTCATGGCCGCACATGCGCGCCGAGTTCAGGGAGGGTAGCGATCAGTTCGTCTCGCAGCATGCGCGAAAAGTAATCGGCGCCATGCGTTCCCAGATGCGTGCGATCGAATGCGCTTTGGGTCGCGGTGTGCCGTGGCGGTGGCGGCGCATCGGGCGCCGCCAGCGTTCCCGGCAATGTCGCCGGCGCCACATAGTCCGCGGGTCTTGGGGCGACCGCCAGGGTATCCGCCGCGTCCTGCCCCATCGCCTGCACGGCGGCGTAGCTGTCGCGATTCAGGTCCAGCGCCGGCACATCCTGTCGCGACGCCACCGTCAAGGCGGCCGCCGCCCAGGGCCGCAGGTTGTTGTCCAGCACGCCGTTAACGAAATTACGGCGTGTCAGTGGCGTGATCAGCACCGGCTTGCCGCCGGCGGCCTTGGCCTCCTCCGCGTACCGCGCCAGATTGGCGGGGAACTCGGTGGCCAGATCGGTGGAATGGCCAGGTTTGCCCGGCTGGTCGTTGTGGCCGAATTGAATCAACACATACGTGGCGCGGTAGGCGCCGCCCGCGCGTAACAGCCCCAGGACTTCCTCCCACCGCCCTTCCTTGCGAAAGCTGGCCGAACTGCGTCCAGCCCTGGCCAGATTGATGCACGTGTCTTCGACCGCGACGCGGGCGCAGAAGGCGTCGCCATAGCCGCTCCCCCTGGCCATGGTTGAGTCGCCAATGAGGATGAAGCGCAATGGTTGGGCCTCGCCCGCGTGCGCCGCCGGGGCGCCCGGCAGCGACGCCAGCGCCATGGCACAGGCAAAGACATGTTTCATCATTGCTCTCCATAACGCGGGCCGTCATTGACGAAGGTGCCGCCGACATAGCGCATCAGCGGATCGTTGGGCGACGGGTAGGCGCCCGAATCGGGGAACAAATGGGCAAACCGCGCCGACGAGTCTTTCGGCCGGAATCCCAGGTGCGAGGCGTGGCGGTTGTCCCACCATCGCACCGGATTATCCGAGGTGCCAAAGAGCACCGTGAAACCGACGCGCGGCGTAAACAAGGAGCAGCGCAGGGCCTCCTGCAGATCGTCGTAGCTGAGCCAGCTGCCCATCATGCGCCGGTTGGCCGGCTCGGGATAGCTTGAACCGATCCGCAGGCACACCGTCTCGATCCCGGCGCGGTCGTAATAATAGCGGCCGAGCTGCTCGCCAAACACCTTGCTCAGCCCGTACATGCCGTCAGGCCGGGTGGGGGCGTGGGCATCGATGAACTGGTTTTGCTCATAGAAGCCGACGGCGTGGTTGGAACTGGCGAAGACGACGCGGCGCACGCCGTGCAGATGGGCCGCCTCGTAGATGTTGTAGGTGCCTTGGATATTGGCGCGCAAAACGGCCTCGAAGGTGTTTTCGGTCGATATGCCACCGAAATGCAACACCGCGTCGACACCCCGCATCAGCTGGTTCACGGCGGCCTTGTCCGACAGATCGCACCGCACCACTTCCTCGCCCGCCTGGGCTGGCGCCATCGCGGCGACGTCGCTCACGCGGACGATTTCCGCCCACGCGGCGATCCGCGGCCGCAGGACCTTGCCCAGGTTGCCGGCGGCGCCGGTCAGCAACAAACGGTTAAACGGTTTGGCCATCTTGGAACTCTCCTCTGGGTGATGGTTTAAAGTGGCTTGCCATAGTAGTTCGGCGCGCCGTCAAAGCGCACCTCTATCCGGTCCAGCACGAAGCCGGGGTCCAGTGCGAATACCTGCAAGCGGTGCGCCCCCGGCGGCAACTCGTCCAGCCGCACGCTGCGCACGGCGGTATTGGAGAGCACGTTCCGCTTCCATTCATCGCTGCGGCCGCGGGTGGCGAAGTCCAGCAATTGCATCGGGCCGTCATCCAGCCGATAGGCCACCCGGACCTGGTTTTCAGAGGTGAGCGGGTGGACCGGGAGCGCGACGAAGACCAGCTGCGCCTCCCCGCTCGAGGTGCTCGAGAAAGCGTAAGACAGGACCGGCGCGGCGCTGGCCTGCGCCAACGGACGCGACGGCAGATCGAGGTCGGCGCGCATGCTGTTGCCATAGCTGCCCAATCCCGGCGCGGCGCCCCAGCCTTTCGTGGCGGCGCCGGTGGCGGCCGGTAGCGCGACAATACGTTCCTGCTCGCCGGGGAGGCCGGCGACCGGCGCGGGCGCCAGCGTTATCGCGGCTTTCAACATGGCCTCGCCGCACCGCAGCACCAGTCCGTCAACCGCGCCTTTGCCATCGTAGCGCACCGCGACGCGCTGCTCGAAGCCATTGCCGGCATCGAGCGTGCCGCCAGACACCTCCGTGCCTATGCCGGCCGGCGCGGCCGCCACCGACCATGTCTGCGCGCTGGCGCCACGCCGCACCACCGTCAGCGTGCGCAGGCCGGCCACGCCGGCGGTGAAGTTCAGCGAGTCGCCCTGGCTGGACAGCGCGCCGGGATACGCCAGCGTGCAATCGTCGCGCGACGAGCGCCCATACGCCGGAAACAGCGGCGCCTCGAACACCGGCAGCTTGCGCGGCGCCGCGTCCATCATCCCGGCCCACTTGCCCTGGGCCATCGCGTTGTATTCGGCCGTGTCGCGCGAAATCGCCTGCTGCGCCGCCGCGGCCTGGCGGGCATACAGCGAGGCCGCCTGCCGTCCCTCGCGCGCGTATTGCGCGGCGAGATCGAGCTTCAGAATGCGGAGGTTCAGATGGGCGCTCGACTGCACCGGATACAGGACCAGCTGGAAGTAAGCCTCGCGCAGGCTGGCCGGCAGCGACGCGCCGAGCGCGCGCGCGCGCTCGGCCAGCGCCTGGTAGCGCTGCAGGCGGCGTTCCGCCTCCTCGCCGCCACTGCCAAGGTAGTCGCTCTGGCGCACCGGCGTGATCGATTCCACCTGGCTGAACCCCATGAACTCCGGACGGCGCTCCCATGCCAGCTCGTAATAGTCCCGCAGCACGGCGGCGATGTCGCCGGCCGCCGCCGCGCCGAATTGTTGGGCGACCCACCGCCGCAGGTGGTCCTGCGCGGGCGCGTTGAGCAGATCGGCGTCGAACGCGCAGTCCAGGAAGTACTGGGTCAGATACTCCAGGGGCTTGATGTCGCCGACATTGGCGACCCACATTTTGCGGGCGCCGGTGGCGACCGCGCGTTGCAGTTGATCGCGCACCAGCTCCGGATTGGTTGTGCCCAGCCACAGATAGTCGTGCGGGCGCCCCCAGTAAGACAAATGATAGTAGAGCCCCGTGCCGCCGCCGCGGCGCGCCTCCGCGGGCGTGCTCAGCTGGTGCAGATAGCCATAGTTGTCGTCCGGCCACAGCAGCGTGATGTCGTCGGGCACTTGCAGTCCGGCCCGGTAAATATCGAGCACTTCCTTGTAGAGCGTCAGCGCTTGCGGGACGTGGGCCGGGTCCTGGCCGTGGGCGCTGGCCAGCAACTGGCGCTGCACGCCGATGGCGTCGCCTACCGCGTCGCGCGCCTGCCGCAGCGAGGTCGCCCCCTCCATGGCGGAGTCGTGCACGCCACGGATGCCGACCGAATACACATTCTCGTACCCCTTCACTTGCGCCACCCGCTCGCCCCAGTAGTCGACCAGGGCCTTGCGGTTGGTGAAGAAATTAAAGTCGCCGCGCTGCCCGCGCACCCATTCGCGCACGTTGTTGCGCATCATGGGCTCGGCGTGCGAGGTGCCCACCACGATGCCATATTTTTTTGCGACCTCGGCGTTGCCGTCGATCTGATAGAACGGTGTGGTCGAGTCGTGCATCGCCGGCCAGACCAGATTGGCCTTCAGGCGCAGCATCAGCTCGAAGATGCGCGCATACGTGGCCGGGCCGATGTCGCCGCTCGGGTCGTGACGCGCGGCCCACGGCTGCAGGCCCCAGTCCTCGTCGTTCAGGAAGATGCCGCGATACCGCACCGATGGCGCGCGCGCGCGCAGGCGTTCCGTGGCAAGCGCGGCGTCGGGGCGGGCCGGCGGCGCGACGTCGGCCCACCACTCCCACGCGGAGATCCCGAGCTCGCGCGTGACATCGATCACGCCGTAGGCGGTGCCCCTGGCGTCCGCGCCGGCGATCAGCACCATGTGTTTGTCCGGGGCGCCGGGCAGGGGCAGCACCGCGCGCTCGTAACGTTCCCATTGCCCCCTCAGCCAGGATAGGTCGACGCCGGCGCGCCTGGCGACGTCGGCCATCAACACGGAGTCGTGACGGCCCAGCACGAAACACACGCGGGCGCAGTCCTCCAGCCGCCGGACCGGCCGCGCCGGGGCGCCCACCACGGCGCCGAGATCGCGCCGCAGCAGGTCCGCCGCCACCTGCACGGTTTCCTGCTCTTCGGCCAGCACGGTCGGCGCGCCGTCCGCGGTTTTCAGGGGCAGCGCCGCCGCATGGGCGCCGGCGTACAGCGCCAGCAGGGCGCCGGCCGCCGTGGTACGGATAAATGCTTGGACAGGGTTCATGGCAAGGGTGGTGGTGGTCATGCGAAAAATGGCGCCGGCTTCAGCGCGCCAGGCTCGGGCGTTTGGGATCATACGTCCAGCCGGGGACCAGCTGCCGCATCGCCAGCGCGTCGTCGCGCGCGCCCTGCCCGACTTGCTGGTACAAGGCGTGGGCGCGCTCGATCCGCGCCATGTCCGGCGCCACGCCCAGCCCCGGGCGGTCGGGCACCGCCACCGCGCCATCGACGATCTGGAGCGGCTCCCGTGTCAGGCGTTCCGTGCCCTCCTGCCAGATCCAGTGGGTGTCGATGGCGGTGATGGCGCCCGGCGCGGCGGCTGCCGCGTGGGTGAACATGGCCAGCGAGATGTCGAAGTGGTTGTTGGAGTGCGAGCCCCAGGTCATTCCCCAGTCGTGGCACAGCTGCGCCAGCCGGACCGAACCTTGCATGGTCCAGAAGTGGGGATCGGCCAGCGGGATGTCGACCGCGCCCAGCTGGTGCGCGTGGCGCATCTGGCACGTCGCTGGTGTAGGAAATGATCTGGGCCGCGGTGAACGAGATACCGTTGTAGCCGCGGACCTCGTTGTCGATCTGGACGCCGACCAGGGTATGTTTGCCGGCGTTCATCCCGGCATCCCAGCTCGCCACATGATTCATGACCTGGCCCAGCACGTACTTTTCACGCGCCTTCAAATTATTGTCGGCCAGGTCCAGCGTGTAGGGACTCATGTCGGTCCGGATCGTGTAATTGCTGGTGGTCGCCGTCGATGCCGGGGACGGCGAATACAGCACGTAGTCGGGCACCCGCAGGTGGATCGGGTTGCCGGCCGGGTCGCCCAGCCACTGGATATGACCGCCGCTGTTCTGGCCCATCCACAGCACTTCGAGCTTGAGATTGTACTTGCTGGCCAACGCCATGTATTCGTCCAGGATGGTCCAGCTAAAGACGTCCTTCGCCGGCTCCACCTCGTACCAATGGATGGGCACCACGATGGTGTTGAAACCATCGGACGCGGCCTGGGCGACGACCGCGTCGCGCGCCGCCGCGTCGAAGTTCCAATAGTAGCGCAGCTTGTCCAGGCGAATCTGGACGCTGGTCTGGTAGGCGGGCTTGCCGTCCACGACCAGGTAGTATTTTTGCGCGTCGCTGAGCGACGTCGCCACGCCCGACACGGTGGCCGCGCCCGCGTGACCGGCCTGCATCGCCAATACCCCCGCCAGCAGACCGGGCAGGCGGCGGTACAGAGTCCACTTCATGGTTGTCGTTTTCATGGGAACCTTTCGTTGACAGATAGTGAGAAAGAGCCGGCGCAAGCCAGCCCGTTGCGCCGTCCCGGCGGCGGCTCGGCCGGAGGGCGGCGGTCATGCTCCGCGTAAACGGAACGGGGGGGCGGGGCGCCGCGAGGCGGACGCCGCGGCGGCAAGGGGATCAGGGCGGGTCGCCGGTGGCAAGCGGCGGCGTGGTACGGCAGGATTGCTGGCGGATGGGCGCCGTGCAAAAGTAAGCCATGTGGTGTCTCCTGGTCCGCCATGACGGGTGCCATCGCAGCCGATAATATTTGAGCAATCAGTATGCACTAATACATTACAACGCATCTATACGTTTTTTGCCGCCAACTATGCTTTTTGAGAATGGGCTAAAATGAGAACCTCAGCCCCCGCCGCGTACGGACCGGCCGCCGTCCGCCGCTTACTGCTGGCCGCTCACGAGACAGTATGTTACAATCCATGAAGTACTAAAACTTTACGTCCGCACACCACCTTTGCCGCAGCCATCACATCGCAATGAATACACTTGAGCTCGCCGGCCCGTTTGCCATGGATAAGTCGCAAAGCGCCGCGCAGCAAATCTATCACTACCTGCGTTCGGCGATCGTCAGGCTGACATTCAAACCCGGGATGAGCCTGGACCGGGCGCAGCTGGCGAGCTACTTCGGCGTTTCGGTGACGCCCGTGCGCGACGCGCTGCTCAAACTTCGGGACGACGAACTGGTCGACATTTTTCCCCAGCACGGCACGCGGGTGCGCGCGGTGGACCTGGAGTCCGCCCGCAACGTGCATTTCCTGCGCCTCAGCCTGGAGCTGGAAATCGCCCGGATGCTGGCCGGCCGCCGCGACGCGGCGCTGGTGCAGGCGCTGCGGGATCTGGTCGGGCGTCAGCGCGCCTGTCTGGAGTGTGACGACATGGATGCCTTTGCCCAGGCCGATCAGGGCTTTCACGAGCGCATGTACATCGCCGCCGGCGCCGAGCAGCTGTGGCGTCTCATGCGCGGCAAGAGCGGCAATATGGACCGCCTCAGGCGACTGCATTTGCTGGTCAACGGTAAAGCCGAATCCGTGCTGGACGATCACGCGGCGATCGTCGCGGCGATCGCGGCCGGATCGCCCGATCTGGCGGAAACGGCGGTGCGCGAGCATTTGGGCGACTCGCTGTCTCAATTGATGAGCTTGCGCGAGCGCTATCCCGACTACCTGGTCGGCCATGCCGAGGCGGGCGCGGCGTGAATCCCTTGTTCCAACCCGGCGGTTTCCGGCTGGACCGCACGCGCAGCGCGTCGGCGCAGGTCTTTGACGATTTGCGCGACCGTATCATCTCGCTCGAACTCAAGCCCGGCACGCAATTGCAGCGCGATGAACTCGCGGCCTACTACCATCTGTCGTCGACGCCGATCCGCGATGCGCTGCTGCGCCTCGGTGAAGCAGGGCTGGTCGATATCGTGCCGCAGCAGAACACGGCCGTGCGCGCGATCGATGTCGAGTCCGCCCGGCAGGCACATCTGCTGAGACTGTCGCTGGAGCTGGAAATCGTCCACCTGCTGGCGCAGACGCCCAGCCGCCTTCCCCTGACGTCGCTGGAAAACCTCCTGTCCCAACAGGCGCTGGCGTTGGCGCACCGTGACTTCGCGACGTTCATGCAGGTGGACCAGATGTTCCATCGCCAGCTCTACATCGCCGCCCAGGTGGAAACGCTATGGCATTGGATGCGCCAGCAAAGCGGCCATCTGGATCGGCTGCGGCGGCTTCACGCGCCGATCAAGGACAAGGCGGCCAACATCCTGTCGGACCACACGAGCATCCTCGCCGCGATCGCGGCGGGTGACGCCAGAGGAGCGCAGCGCAACGTGCGCCAGCATCTGTCCGGAACCCTGGCGCAGCTGGACACGATTCGGGCGGAATATCCAGATTATTTGCTCGCCCAGTGAAGCGCGTTTATCGGCGGCACTGGTGAGGCACGCGAATGCTGGCGGCTTGGCGGCGCTGGCCATGCCGGGCTGATACATGTCAACGCGACCAAGTCGATCGACCCGGTCCACCAGCGCAACAACGTGGCGCCGGTGTGAAGTCGGCCAGGCAATGCAGGCGCCGCGCCTGAGCCGCCGGAAAAGGGTATAGTCGGGCGTTATCATCCTTTGCAAGAGAGGTCAGCCATGCAAACGCCTGCGTTGAAAATCGCCGCCGCGGTCGCCCTGGCGATCGCGACGGCCGGCGCCGCCGCCACGGCGAACGTCAGCTATCTGAATACCGACGCCATGACCGACGTGCCGCGTCACCACAAAGATCTGGAGTCGATGGAATACGCCTTCACCCAGCATCTGAATCAACTATCCGAGCGGCTGCCCGCGGGACAGGTGCTGAAGGTCGAGTTCCTCGATATCGACCTGGCCGGCGACGTGTTCCCGCGCGTCCCGGTGCGCGACATCCGCGTGACCAAGGGCCAGGCCGACTGGCCGCGCATCCATCTGCGCTACAGCATCGAGCAGGATGGCCAGGTGATCCGCAGCGGCGAGCAGAAGCTGGCCGATCCGAACTACCAGCTTGGCGTCAATATGTACCAGCAAGACCTGTACGGCTACGAGAAGCAAATGCTCGACAACTGGTTCCGCAAGGAAGTCTTGCCGCCGAAATAGCGCCCTCCTGTATTTTCGAAAATCTCGACAATAAAGCGGAAATTTTTCCGCTTTTTGTTTTTGGTTTGGACGTTCATACTTCACTCCATCGATGCAGCAACAACACAAACAGCATCAAACACCAAATCGAAATTATTGAATATCAAGGAGAATGAACATGCCAACCGCCATCGCCAAACCAGGTCAAACCCTGCTGAGCCCTGCCAACCACGCCCTGATCCTGATCGACCACCAGTCGCAGATGTCGTTTGCCACCAAATCGATCGATCCGGTCCAGCTGCGCAACAACGTGGCGCTGGTGTCGAAAGCGGCCAAGGAATTCAAGGTGCCGACCATCCTGACCACCGTCGCGGAAAAATCGTTCTCCGGTCCGATCTTCAGCGAGATCAAGGAAGTGTTCCCGGATGAAGTGGCGATCGACCGCACCACCATGAACACCTGGGAAGACCCACGCATCGCCGAGCGCGTGAACGCGATCGGGAAAGACAAGATCGTGCTGGCCGGTCTGTGGACCTCGGTCTGCATCGTCGGCCCGGCGCTGTCGGCCCTGGACCAGGGCTTTGAAGTGTACGTCATCACCGACGCCAGCGGCGACGTCTCCGACGAAGCCCACGAACGCGCCGTGCAGCGCATGGTGCAAGCCGGCGCCCGTCCGATGACCTCGCTGCAATACCTGCTGGAACTGCAACGCGACTGGGCGCGCGGCGAGACCTACGACGAAACCGTGGCCACCTCCATCGCCCACGGCGGCGGCTACGGCCTGGGTCTGATCTACGCCAAGACCATGTTCAACGCCTCCGAAGCGCACTAAGTTAAACCGTCAGCCAAGCCATGCCACCGTTGCCGCAACGGCAGCATGGCCACCACAGCCGGCGGCGAATGCCACGGACATCGGGGCGCATGCCCACAGTCCGGCGTCGGCATTTTTATCTAATCAACACACATTTTGCAAACAAGAATCGAGTCTCTATCCAGATCACTCGGCCAACAAAAATGCTGAAGCCATGGAATTCTGTTCGCGCTCGGATAATCTTAGTGCCGTGGCCACTTTGCGCCACTGTCTAACAACATTCACACAATGCTTCATGATCGCGAAAGCATCGTCGTCACTCACACGAAAGTAGTGTGCAACCGAGAGCACGAGGTCGACGTCGAGCGCATTGTCACTTTCGCTAATGTTCAGTTTAAGGCCCGACGACTCCGGTACGGGATTCATGTCATATGCAGCGGATAGGCGCCAGCCTTGACCCGGCTCCAAGATGAATCCATGATTGCGTAAGTGATCATCTGTATTTGAAACCAATACATTGAAAAGAATCCTGGTCCAAAGCTCCTGCAGATCGACCGCCCTTGGGCAGTACGGTCAAAACGCTGAATCAGAAAGGTGTGATTCGAACTTGCGAACTGCCTGGCAAGGCTTGCCGGAACATTCAGTCCGCACTGCCGTGCCAAAGTCTGTACCACTAACTCCCAAGCACCAACATTGCTCTCATCACGTAAGCTCGGAAATTTTGCAATCCATAGACGTCCCTCCGGATCAATCACACTTGCTTTCGGCCGAGCGCCACCAAGCGATCCTCCTGGAGCAATCAACATTCTCAACCAGTCACTACCTGCTGGCGCAGTATTATCTTGATCGCGTTCTAGCGCTGCAACTGCAGCCTCCAGCTCACGTAGCTGTACAAACGGCGGCGCGGCCACGTGCGATCTGTTATCGAGAAAATCGCCATCATTTCCAATCTGGAATCGAAGACCCCTACCCGAAATTCATCGTGAACACCAAGAAGGTAATCGGATTCGACGAGCCGCCGCTTTGGATCTTCGATACCAGCACGCTGATCACGCTCCAAACGGCGTTTCATCAACAGTCGCCCCCATCTGTCTGGACTCGCGTCAGCAAATAAGCCGAATGTCTGCCCATGAAGGGGATGCTGTCGCCCAGCATAGAAACCCAGCCGCGGATCCAAGGAAACGCTCGCTATTTGCTGATTCGATATTGCGTCCGGATCAAACCCGAACTCAAAGATTTCTTTACCTCCTCCCGCGTGGGCATACAACGTGCCCAATAGACTTGGGTTATGGAGAGGTTCCCAGTCTGCGTATACGGAGATGCTCTTGGTCACGGTCAGCCAGCTTTCTTGCCAACAGGAGGGCCGGAGCTAATCAGGTCCGCCAACGATTCAGCGCTGGAAAAACCGCCGCGTTCTATCCAGTTGCTACCTGAAGCCGAACTTGAGATTCCCGGGAGGGATTTATCGGCGTCTTGCCTTACCCTATTCAGGTTTTCCAACGAAGACGTTTCTATTATCTGTTTAACTCGATTGCCGGGTGATTCGCTCAGCAATCTCTTAAGCTGCTCGCTTGGGAGCGCGGCAGCTAATCTCTTTAACCGTTCGCTCGGCAACAACTCCACGAATTCTTTCAATCTTGCGCTGGGCAACTGCTCATATACTTTGCGCAGTTGGGTAAGAGGCAGGCTGTCCAACTGTTCCCGTAAAGCCTCATTCGGCAGAGATACAATCAAGCTAGCGATCCGACTACCCGCCGCTCTAGCGGCATCATGCCGCCCTTCTTTGTCGCCATCCGGCAGTTCTCTCCTACGTGACTTTTTATGCAAGGGAATGTCTTGTAGCTCACGTCCCACGGCATCAGCCTTGGCAAGCAAGCCAAGATCCTCTTCAAGTCCAAGCACCTGCATTACTGCAAGGTACGCGCCAATTGTCACGCCGGCGCCCCCGCGCTCGACAGCGCGAAGCGTCATGGGCGCCATTCCGGCACGTTCAGCAACCTGCTTTGCAGTTAACTTGCGGCGTAAGCGAGCCAAGCGCAACCTCTCACCGAATTCGCGGAGCAGCGCATCGGACGAAGGGAGCAATGATGAGATAGTTTTGGCCATGATGCTATTATTTTAGCTTAAATTTCATTTTTTGCTCAAAATAATAGCCTTATGCCGCAAGCACAACTTAGCTATTATTCCGCACAAAAAACAATAAAAAAGCCAAAATAATGGCATAACCTAGTGATAGCCTTACAATCGATGCGTCCAAAATTGAAAAAGCCCCGTAACTCCAAAGAGTTACGGGGCCTTGTTGACCACTCGATCTGAGGTATACCTTAAAACGGAATATCGTCGTCCATGTCCGAGAAGTTTGGCGCCGGGCGTGGGGCCGGGCGCGGAGCGGGTGCCGGTGGCGCCATTTGCGGGCGCGGGGCCGGTGCCTGGCGCTGTGGTGGGGCTTCGTAGCCACCGCCGCCGCCGTAGCCGCCGCCGTCATCCATGTCGTTGCCGCCCATGCCTTGACGGCCGCCCAGCATCTGCATGTTTTCCGCAATGATGTCGGTTGCGTATTTCTCGACGCCGTCCTTGTCGGTGTATTTACGGGTTTGCAGGCGGCCTTCGACGTAGACCGACGAACCTTTTTTCAGGTACTGGCCGACGATTTCCGCCAGGCGGCCGAAGAAGGAGATGCGGTGCCACTCGGTCTGCTCTTTCTGCTCGCCGGTGTTGCGGTCTTTCGACTTGTACGACGTCGCCACGGCAATGTTGGCGATCGCGTCACCGCTAGGCATGTAGCGAATTTCCGGATCGCGACCCAGATTGCCGACGATGATGACTTTGTTGACTGATGCCATATTATTAAGACTCCTGAGTAACAACCTCCGCCGTTGTACGGCGGTCTGCGAAATGCGAAACAAGGAATTATAGTCCACGCCAAGTTGAAACGGCGCAAGAAAATACTGGTATTATATACAGTGCCGCGCCGCCACGATTCGATCTGGCGCAAGGTCGGCGCATATATCCAAACCCGGCTATAGTAACGGGTTGACTCTAAAGGCCAAATTCATGGAACAGATCCGCATCCGCGGCGCACGCACGCACAACCTGAAAAACATCAATCTCGACCTGCCACGCAACAAGCTGATTGTGATTACCGGCCTGTCCGGCTCCGGCAAATCGTCGCTGGCGTTTGACACGCTGTATGCCGAAGGCCAGCGCCGCTATGTGGAATCGCTGTCTGCCTACGCCCGCCAGTTCCTGCAACTGATGGAAAAGCCGGACGTGGACCTGATCGAAGGCCTGTCGCCGGCCATTTCGATCGAGCAGAAGGCCACCTCGCACAATCCGCGTTCCACCGTCGGCACCGTGACCGAGATCCACGATTATCTGCGCCTGCTGTACGCCCGCGTCGGCACGCCGTACTGCATCAACCATCCGGACCAGGCGCTGGCCGCGCAGACCGTGTCGCAGATGGTGGACGCGGTGCTGTCGCTGCCCGAAGGCACCAAGCTGATGATCCTGGCGCCGGTGGTGGCCAACCGCAAGGGCGAGCACTCCGACCTGTTCGAGCAAATGCAGGCGCAGGGCTTCATCCGCTTCCGCGTGCAGAGCGGCACGCACGACGCCAAAATCTATGAAGTGGAAGACCTGCCGAAGCTGAAGAAAACCGAGAAGCACACCATCGACGTGGTGATCGACCGCGTCAAGGTCAGCGCCGACATCAAGCAACGCCTGGCCGAGAGCTTCGAGACCGCGCTGCGCCTGGCCGACGGCCGCGCTGTCGCGCTGGAGATGGACACCGGCACGGAGCACGTCTACTCCAACAAGTTCGCCTGCAACACCTGCGGCTATTCGCTGCAAGAGCTGGAGCCGCGCCTGTTCTCCTTCAATAATCCGATGGGTGCCTGCCCGGAGTGCGACGGCCTCGGTCACATCGAGTTCTTCGATCCGAAGCGCATCGTCGCCTTCCCCAACCTGTCGCTGGCGTCCGGCGCGGTGAAGGGGTGGGACCGCCGCAACCAGTTCTACTTCCAGATGCTGTCCAACCTGGCGGCCTTCTACGAATTCGATCTGGACCTGCCGTTTGAAAAGCTGCCGAAGTCCGCGCAGGAAGTGGTGCTGAACGGCTCCGGCAAGCAGCAGATCCCGTTCACCTACATCAATGAGCGCGGCCGCACCGTGGTCAAGGAACACACGTTTGAAGGTGTGGTCAACAACCTCGCGCGCCGCTACCGCGAAACCGATTCGATGGCGGTGAAAGAGGAACTGGCGAAGTTCATCAACGAGAAGAAGTGCCCGTCGTGCGAAGGCGCGCGCCTGCGCGTGGAAGCGCGCTACGTGAAGGTCGGCAGTGGCAAGCAGGAACGCGCCATCTACGAGATCGCCGAAAAGCCGCTGCGCGATACGCTGTCCTTCTTCGAGCAGCTCAAGCTGCGCGGCGCGAAAAAGGAAATCGCCGACCGCGTGGTGAAAGAAATCATCTCGCGCCTGCAGTTCCTCAACAACGTCGGCCTCGATTACCTGTCGCTGGACCGCAGCGCCGATACGCTGTCGGGCGGCGAAGCGCAGCGTATCCGTCTGGCCTCGCAGATCGGCTCCGGCCTGACCGGCGTGATGTACGTGCTGGATGAACCGTCCATCGGCCTGCACCAGCGCGACAACGACCGCCTGATCGAAACGCTCAAGCACCTGCGCGACATCGGCAACAGCGTGCTGGTGGTGGAGCACGACGAAGACGCCATCCGCACCGCCGACTTCATCGTCGACATGGGCCCGGGTGCCGGCGTGCATGGCGGCGATGTGATCGCGGCCGGCGAGTTGAAGGACATCCTGAAGAACAAGAAGTCGCTGACCGCGCAATACCTGAGCGGCACCCGCAAGATCGAAGTGCCGAAGAAGCGCCACGTGGCCGATCCGGACAAGCAGCTGGTGATCAGCGGCGCCACCGGCAACAACCTGAAGAAGGTCAACCTCAAGCTGCCGGTCGGCCTGATGACCTGCGTGACCGGCGTCTCCGGCTCCGGCAAGTCGACCCTGATCAACGACACGCTGTTCCCCGCGCTGTCGCGCCACCTGTATGGTTCGCAGACCGAGCCTGCGCCGCACGACGCCATCGCCGGCCTGGAACACTTCGACAAGGTGATCTCGGTCGACCAGGCGCCGATCGGCCGCACGCCGCGCTCCAATCCGGCCACCTATACCGGCCTGTTCACGCCGATCCGCGACCTGTTCGCCACCGTGCCGACCGCCAAGGAACGCGGCTACAGCGCTGGCCGATTCTCGTTCAACGTCAAGGGCGGCCGCTGCGAGGCTTGCCAGGGCGATGGCGTGATCAAGGTCGAGATGCACTTCCTGCCGGACGTGTACGTGCCGTGCGACGTTTGCCACGGCAAGCGCTATAACCGCGAAACGCTGGAAGTCCACTACAAGGGCAAGAACATCACCGAGATCCTCGACATGACGGTGGAGGACGCGCACGAGTTCTTCAAGCCGGTGCCGGTGATCGCGCGCAAGCTGCATACGCTGCTCGATGTGGGCCTGGGCTACATCAAGCTCGGTCAGAGCGCGACCACGCTGTCGGGCGGCGAGGCGCAGCGCGTCAAGCTGTCGCTGGAGTTGTCCAAGCGCGACACCGGCCGCACGCTGTACATCCTGGACGAGCCGACCACCGGCCTGCACTTCCACGATATCGAACTGCTGCTGAAAGTGATCCACCGCCTGCGCGACCAGGGCAACACGCTGGTCATCATCGAGCACAATCTCGATGTGATCAAAACCGCCGACTGGATCGTCGATCTGGGACCGGAAGGCGGCGCGGGCGGCGGCAAGATCATCGCCACCGGTTCGCCGGAAGAAGTGGCGGCCAATGCCGCCAGCGTGACCGGCAAATACCTGGTGCCGCTGTTGAAATAATCATGAAGCGGGATAGCGAAATACTGCGCGCCCTCACCCGCATCGATCACATGATCGACATCGTCCAGCAGTACGCGCTGGACGAGCAGCGGGTGGCGACGAGCATTCCGTTTCTGTCGCTGCTGCGCTCCTCCCATCCCACGCCGGTCAGCAAGGGCGTGCTCAAACCATCGTGCTGCGTGATCCTGCAAGGCCAGAAGCGCGTGCTGCTGGCCGGCGAGGTGCTCGATTACGGGCCCGGCGAATATCTCGCGGTGTCGGTCGACTTGCCGGCCTCCGGCCACATCGTCAACGCCACGCCGGACAAACCCTATCTGTTGCTGAATATCGAACTCGATCCGCAAGAGCTGGCGGCCGTCGTACTGGAAGCGCAGGTCAGCATCGATACGCAGCAGCCGGTGCGCGGCGCCTTCGTCGGCCGGACCGACGACGCTTTGCAGGAAGCCTTGTACCAGCTGGTGCGCTTGCTGCGCGCGCCGGCGGCGGAAGCGGCCTTCCTGGCGGTGGGATTGAAGCGGGAAATCATTTACCGCATGCTGGCCGCTCCCGATGGCCGCCAGCTTTACCAGAACATCGTGCTGGATCAGCAGGATCGCGGCATCAGCAAAGCCATCGCCTGGCTCAAGGACCATTACGATCAGGCGATCAAGGTGGAAGACCTGGCGCAGGCCACCAATATGAGCGTCTCCAGCCTGCACCACCGCTTCAAGGCGGTGACCACCATGGGGCCGATGCAGTATCAAAAACAGCTGCGGCTACAACAGGCGCGCACCCTGCTGCTGAACGGCGACGTCGACGCCAGCACCGCCGCCTATAGAGTGGGCTACGAAAGCGCCTCGCAATTCAGCCGTGAATACCGCCGCCTGTTCGGCGCTCCGCCGATGCAGGACATCAAAAAACTCCGGGCCTCGCCATGAAAATCGATAAGAAGCGCCTGCTGCCGCTGGGCGCCGTGCTGTTCGCGCTTGCCATCGTGGGGCTGATGGCCGATATCGCGTGGTCGGTCCGGCAGCAGCAACTGGACCTGATCACAAATTTCTACAAGGACCATCTGGCGCGGCCGGAGACGCGGCAGGCGAGCCAGTTGCCATCGGGCTCCTTCTTCTCCAAAGAGCTGGAAGCGCTGGTGGACGCCAATCTGCAACTGTGCGACAGCCTGTCGCGCGGCGACGATATCTGCGGCTATGGCGCCGATGGCGACGTCTTCCTCGACACGCAGGAAGTCTCGCCAACGCTGGATTTCGAGCGCGCCCACTTCAAGGTGGAACGCGCCGGCGACAACATCATTGAGGCCAGCTTCAACATCTATCCCGACATGGGCGCGGCCTATGAGCGCAAGGTGCGCTTCGTGCTGGTGGACGAGGACAACGGCTGGCGCGTGGACGACATGTTGTACGCGCAGGGCCGCTCGATGCGGCAGGAACTCCAGCGCGAGAACGCCGCGGTGCTGGCGCGGGCGAGCGAGTTGGCCGATGCCGCCGGCTGGGTATTCAACTATCTTGGGAACGAGGACATGCTGGACCGCGCGGTGCGCTTCATCGCCTTCCCGGTGCAGGTATGCGACCAGTATGGCGTGTGCACCGCCATGAAGCGCGATGACATGCGCCTGATGCAAGCGCTGGATGCACTGGCCGACAGCGAAGCCGGCGCAGTGGCCTTGCCCAAGCCGGGCGAAGTCCAGGCCAGTGAAGGCAAGGTCGTGGCAGTGCACGCCCTTGACTTCACCTTCCAGAACAAGGCCTGGTGGGTTACGAAGATTGATTTGCGACGGTCTTCTTCTCCGCCGCCACCCAATCCTTGACGTGCGATTCCAGCACATCCATCGGCAGCGCGCCGGCGCCCAGCACGTGGTCGTGGAACTTGCGGATGTCGAAGCCGGCGCCTAGCTCCTTGCGGGCGTAGTCGCGCAGTTCGAGGATCTTCAGCTGGCCGATCTTGTAACCCAGCGCCTGGCCCGGCCAGACGATGTAGCGGTCCGTCTCGCTCTGCACATCCACCTCCTCGATGCCCGAATGGTCGTGGAAGAAGTCCACCACCTGCTGGCGGTTCCACTTCTTGTAATGCAGGCCGGTGTCCACCACCAGGCGGATCGCGCGCAGCATCTCGTCCTGCAAATGGCCGTAGTAGCTGTAAGGGTCCTTGTAGAAGCCCAGCTCCTCGCCCAGACGCTCCGAGTACAGGGCCCAGCCTTCCACATACGCGGTGTAGCCGGCTTGCTGGCGGAAGTCCGGCAGGCCGGTGATCTCCTGCGCGATGGTCAGCTGCATGTGGTGGCCCGGCACGCCTTCGTGCAGCGCCGTGGTTTCGATGCCGATGGTGGAACGGTGTTCAAAGTCGCCGGTGTTGACCATCACGCGGCCCGCGCGCTTGCCGTCCGGGGAGCCCGGCATGTAGGACGCGCCAGCCGCGCCCTTCTCGGCGAATGCCTCCACCGGCTTGATCTCCACCTTATTCTTCGGCAGCACGCCGAACTGGTTGGTCAGCTGCGGGTACATCTGGTCGGTGTACTTCTGATACAGATCGACGATTTCCTGGCGCGACTTCGGATGCAGGGCCGGATTGTCGGCCACCGCCTTGTTGAAGGTTTTCAGATCGCTGTAGCCCAGCTTTTTCGCGGTTTGCAGCATCTGGCCTTCGATGCGCGCCACTTCGGACAGGCCCAGTTGGTGGATCTGCTCGGGCGTCAGGTCGGTGGTGGTGGACGACTTGACCTTGAAGCTGTAGCGCGCGCCGCCATCCGGCAGCGACCACATGCCGACGTCCTTGCGGCCATGCGGCAGGTACCTGGTCTTGGTGTAGACCGCCAGTTTCTTATAGGCCGGCGTGACGTCGTTCTTGATCGCGGCCAGCAGGTCCTTGCTCAGGCGCGCCTTGTCGGCGGCCGAGAACTCTTTCGGCAAGCGCTTCAGCGGTTCCGCATACGGCGAATCGGCCGGCTTCATGGCCGCCACGTCTTCGCACTGCTTGACGATTTTCGGGATCAGGAATTGCGGCGGCATCAGGTGATCGCGCACGCCGTTTTCCATCTGCACGCGGGTCTGGTCGAACAGCTTGGGCAGGGCGCGCAGGCGCTTGATGTAGTCCTCGTAGTCCTTCACCGTTTCAAACGGCAGCAAGGGGACGATTTGCGGCGTGTCGATATGAACGCCGGAATTCTGCGCCAGCGGCATCTCCCAATCCTTGAAGCGCGCGCCTTCCACGCTTTGGCGCAGCTGGCGCACCATCAGTTCGCGGTTCAGTTGTTCTTGCAGCGGGAAGCCGGTGGTGTCCACCGCTTCGAAGCGCTTGAGGAAGTCGGCGCTGGCTTTGGTGTCGGCGTCGATGCCGGCTTGCGAGAAGTCGGTCCATTTATCGTTGTAGCGCTTATCGCCCAGCAGCGAGGCCCATTCCGGGCTGTTGCGCATGGTGTGTTCCCACTGCTCTTTAATCAGCTGGTTCAGGGTCGCACGGCGCGCTTCCAGGTCGGGAGCGGCGGTGTCGGCATGGGCCACGCCCAGGATCAGGGAGAACAACAAGGCGCTGGCGGCGCCGATACGGGTGGTCGTTGTCATGTTGGCCTATCTTGTAAAAATGGTGAGCATGGACTGTAACCGCCGGTGAGGCAAGACGGGAGGGAATTGTGACGAAATGCTAAAACTTCGGCATGGATTGCAGAATCAGGCAACCATGCGGCAGGAATCCCACTGATGCGCGAGGGTGGGGATTTCTAGAATGGCTCCATCAACCTACCAAGGAGCCTGACATGCACACCATCGACCACATCTACATCAACGGTCAGTTCGTCACGCCGCACGGCGAGGAACTGTTCGATCTTATCAATCCGACCACAGGCCAGCTGGATGGCCGCGTGCGCCTGGGCGACGCGGAGGATGCGCGCCGCGCCATCGCCGCCGCCAAGGCCGCCTTCCCGGCCTTCTCGCGCACCACCAAGGCCGAGCGCGGCGCCATGTTGCAACGTTTGCATGACGCGGTGCTGGCGCGCGCCGAAGACGCGGCGGCGGCGCAGGTGGAGGAATACGGCGGCCCGCTCAACACCAGCGTCGGCCGCTCGCGCTACACGGCCAAGATGTTTTTGGATGTCAAAAAGGTCATGGATGACCACGCGTTTGTGAAAACCGTGAACACCGCAGAGGTGGTGCTGGAGCCGGTCGGCGTGGTGGGCATCATCACGCCATGGAATTCCAGCGCCTGGTTTATTGCCAACAAAGTCGCCACAGCGATCGCGGCCGGCTGCACGGTGGTGGTCAAGCCGAGCGAATTGAGCGCGCGCCAGAACCAGATCCTGACCGAATGTTTCCACGCGGCGGATTTGCCGCCGGGCGTGGTCAACATCGTCAACGGCCGTGGCGATGTGGTTGGCCATGAGCTGAGCGTGCATCCGGACGTGAACAAGATTTCGTTTACCGGCTCCACGGCGGTCGGCAAAAGTATTGCCCGGCTCGGCGTCGATACCATGAAACGCGTGACGCTGGAATTGGGCGGCAAAAGCGCCAATATTCTGCTGGATGATGCGGATTTCGAAAAAGCGATTCCCGCCGCGATTCAAGCCTGCTTTATGAACAACGGCCAGGCATGTATTGCCGGCAGCCGGTTGCTGGTGCCCGAAGAGAAACTGGAATTGGTCGCACGGCTGGTTAAAACCGCCGTGGAAGCCGTTAAAGTTGGCGATCCACACCATGCTGAAAATAATATTGGCCCACTGGTCAATCAAAAACAATTCGAACGCGTACAACGATATATTCAAATCGGCATTGATGAAGGCGCGGAATTAATTGCCGGCGGCGTTGGGAAACCTGCCGGCCTCGAATCCGGTTATTTCGTGAAGCCAACTGCATTTATCGGCGTGAACAACAATATGACCATTGCGCGGGAAGAAATCTTCGGCCCGGTATTATCGGTGCTGAGTTATAAAACCGAAGAAGAGGCCATCGATATCGCCAACGATACGCCATACGGTTTGCAGGCCTATATCAGCTCCACTGATCTGAACCGGGCGCATCGCGTGGCGCGCCAGATTATCGCCGGCCGCGTGCATATCAACGGCATTCATGACGACTTGATTGCGCCGTTTGGTGGATTTAAACAGTCCGGCATCGGCCGCGAGTTTGGTCCGTATGGGCTGGAGAGCTACTTGGAACCGAAGGCCATTTTGGGCGTGGAAGCACAATACCTCTGAACAATGGGTCTTTTCATGCCAAAACTTGGCACGAAAAGGCCAAATTCCAGCATGGAATCCTAGAAATGGATGAAGTCTTCATTCGCACTGGGCAGCCGGCGCAACACATTCCACAGCTTGCTGCGCGCGGCAATGAACACAGCAACGGGAATGATCAGTAATAAGGTAACCATGTCTGCCTCCATTTTCGCACACCTGTGCGAAATTAATTTAAAAAAAGGTTAGTGATGACGATACGCCGCGATTAAACGGTCGAAAGCGTTCAACATATATTTCTGTGCCGGTTCATCACGCAGGAAACGGCTATCATGAATTAATCCGACAATTAAACTGTAAATCTCGTACACCAACTGGCCCGGATCGGTTTCAGGCTTTATCTGGCCTAGTTCCATTGCCTGCAAAATCGTTTTACGCAGCGACGCACGCCAGACCTCCACGCCTTTCTGCAAACGATCCCGTAATGGTCCGCTTTGATCGTCATATTCAAATGCCCCGGCGCTATATAAACAGGAGTTGCGCACGCTCTCATTGCCTACCCGATTTGCCCACGCGTGGACCTGGGCAATTAACCGCGGCAAGCCTTTAGGCTGCTGCAAGGATGGCAGGAATATCTCTTCGGCAAATCGGCGGTCGTATTCATCTAATACTGCCGTTTGCAAAGCCTCCAGCGAACCGACGCGCGAAAATACCCCGCTTTTACTGATCCCGGTGCGCTTGGCCAATTCACCCAAAGACAGCTTGCCGATACCATCCGCCGCCGCCATATCCAATGCGGCATTAATAATGGTGGCGTAGGTGGCCTCGCTTTTTGCTGTCAACGTATCCATGGTATGAACTTTAGCACAGGCGTGCGAAATCGCAAGCAAAAAAAACGGCGCGTATTGCTACGCGCCGTTCCTGTCTCCTCCCGGCCGGCTTATCGTGCCAGGCGCTTCTCGAGGTCGGCTTTCACTGCCTTCAGTTCTTCAGGCAGGTGGTAGGCCAGCTTGGTGAACAGTTCTTCGTGCAGCTTCAATTCTTCGCGCCATGCATCCTTGTCGATCGAGGTGATGGTTTCGAATTCCTCCGGCGAGAACGGAATGCCGTCCCACTTCAGATCGCCAAAGCGCGGGGTGGTGCCGAAGATGTTTTCGATGCCGCCGGCTTCGCCTTCGATACGCTCCAGCATCCATTTCAGCACGCGCATGTTGTCGCCGAAGCCAGGCCAGACGAAGTGGCCTTGCTCGTCGGTACGGAACCAGTTGACGCAGAAGATCTTCGGCAGCGCGGCGCCATCGATCTTGCCGACTTTTTCACCCAGGTTCAGCCAGTGCTGGAAGTAGTCGCTCATGTTGTAGCCGATGAACGGCAGCATGGCGAACGGGTCGCGGCGCACCACGCCCATCTGGCCGGCGGCGGCGGCGGTGGTTTCCGAGCCCATGGTCGCGGCCATGTACACGCCTTCCACCCAGTTGCGCGCTTCGGTCACCAGCGGCACGGTGGTCGAACGGCGGCCGCCGAAGATGAAGGCCGAGATCGGCACGCCGGCTGGATCGTCCCAGGCCGGGTCGATCACCGGATTCTGGGTCGCGGCCACGGTGAAGCGGGCGTTCGGGTGGGCGGCCTTGGAGGTCGATTCCGGCGTCCAGTCCTTGCCTTGCCAGTCGATCAGGTGCTGCGGGGCCGGCTTGCTCAGGCCTTCCCACCACACGTCGCCGTCATCGGTCAGCGCCACGTTGGTGAAGATGGTGTTCTCGCGCAGCGAGGCCATGCAGTTGTAGTTGGTCTTCTCGTTGGTGCCGGGAGCCACGCCGAAGTAGCCGGCTTCCGGGTTGATGGCGTACAGGCGGCCATCCTTGCCCGGCTTGATCCAGGCGATGTCGTCGCCGATGGTGGTGATTTTCCAGCCCTTGAAGCTTTCCGGCGGGATCAGCATGGCGAAGTTGGTCTTGCCGCAAGCCGATGGGAAGGCGGCGGCCACGTAGTGCTTCTTGCCCTCTGGCGATTCCACGCCCAGGATCAGCATGTGTTCAGCCAGCCAGCCGGTGTTGCCGTCCTGTGCATCCTGGAAGCCCATGTTGGAAGCGATGCGCAGCGCGAAGCACTTCTTGCCCAGCAGCGCGTTGCCGCCGTAGCCCGAGCCGAAGGACCAGATTTCGCGGGTTTCAGGATAGTGCACGATGTATTTGGTGGCGTTGCATGGCCATGCCACGTCTTTCTGGCCGGCTTTCAGCGGCGCGCCCACGGTGTGCACGCATGGCACGAACTCGCCGTCGATGCCCAGCACGTCGTAGACGGCTTTGCCCATGCGGGTCATGGTGCGCATATTGACCGCCACGTATGGCGAATCCGAGAGTTCCACGCCGATGTGGGCGATTGGCGAGCCCAGCGGGCCCATCGAGAACGGCACCACGTACATGGTGCGGCCGACCATGCAGCCGTCGAACAGCGGATGCAGGGTGGCGCGCATTTCGGCCGGGTCCATCCAGTTGTTGGTCGGGCCGGCCTGCTCCCTGGTGGCCGAGCAGATGAAGGTGCGGTCTTCCACGCGCGCCACGTCGGTCGGGTCCGAGCAGGCCAGGTAGGAATTAGGGCGTTTTTCCTGGTTCAGCTTTTTCATGGTGCCGGCGGCAACCATTTCGCCGCACAGGCGGTCGTACTCTTCTTGCGAGCCATCGCACCAGTAGATGCGGTCCGGCTTGGTCAAGGCGGCGATCTCGGCCACCCAATTGATGAGCTTTTGCTGTTTGATGTAAGCTGGGGCGTTCAATGGTGCGACGCCACCCATCACAGGTTGGTTCATGGTGCTTCTCCAATGCTAATTAAAATTCTGTGGCGGCAGGATCGTCGTCAGCTTATGGCTTGGCGCTCGGAGCTCCATTCGAAATGGGTCGGCGGTCATACGGCGGTCGTTGCGCGGCCCGGATCTGGTCGTCGGGCTGTGATTTGTCGGCCGATTGTACACCCCTCAACAGGCGTTCCATACAAAAATGTAGGAGAATTGGTTGACTGAAGTAGTAGGCTATTTGGCTTATCCTGGAACCTGTTATTTCCCTACGAAATTAATCAGAACATCGCTTATCTTTCATGAAAATCGCCATTCTCGATGATTATCAAAATACAACTCAGAGCTTGAAATGCTTTGAGTTGTTAGCAAACCACGACGTAAAAGTGTTCAACAGCACTACCCGGGGGCTGGGTCAGCTCGCCATCCGGCTGGCGCCTTTCGATGCGCTGGTGCTGATCCGCGAACGTACCGCGTTCAACCGTGCTTTGCTGTCAAAATTGCCCAACCTGAAATTGATTTCGCAGACCGGCAAGCTGGCCGGCCACGTCGATGTGGCGGCCGCAACCGAGCTGGGCATCGCGATCGCCGAGGGCGTGGGCTCGCCGACCGCGCCGGCCGAGCTGACCTGGGCGCTGGTCATGGCGGCGGCGCGCAAGATCGTGCCGTATGCCAACAATCTAAAAGAGGGGTTGTGGCAGACGGCCTCGATCAATCCGCAGTTGAACGGACTGGGCTTTGTGCTCAAGGGCCGCACCCTGGGCATCTGGGGCTATGGCAAGATCGGCCAGACGGTGGCCGGCTTCGGCCGCGCCTTTGGCATGCGGGTGATGGTCTGGGGCAGCGAAGCCAGCCGCGCCAGGGCGGTGGCGGACGGCCACACGGCGGCGGCCTCGCGCGAGGCGTTCTTTGAACAGTCCGATGTGCTCAGCTTGCACCTGCGCCTGAACGACGCCACCCGCGGCATCGTCACGGCCGAGGATCTGGCGCGCATGCAGCCGACGGCGCTGTTTGTGAATACCAGCCGGGCGGAACTGGTGCAGACGGATGCGCTGGAGCAGGCGCTGCAACGCGGGCGTCCGGGCTACGCGGCGCTGGATGTCTTCACTTCCGAGCCGTTGGCGGCCGATTCGCCGCTGTTGAAGATACCCACCGTGCTGGCCACGCCACACCTGGGCTACGTCGAGCAGGATAGCTACGAGCTGTATTTCCGCCTCGCTTTCCAGAACGTGCTGGACTTTGCCAACGGCACGCCAGCCAACATCCATAATCCGGACTACGCCACCAAGGCGCGCTAGTCGGCCTGTTCCGGCACTTCCGGCAGCCCGGTGAGGTTGATGCGCGGCGCGGGCATGACGTGCACCTTGCTCCACAGCCCGGCCCAGCCGGGCGGCCAGGCGATGTCCGGGCCGGAATATGGCGGCAAGGTGGCGCGCACAGGAATCACCGGCACCGGCGGCATGTCGGTCAGCGGGCCGCCGTCCGGACGCTGCATGTCCAGGCTGTACATATAGCCCGGCAATAAAGCATCGCACACCTGCGCGAACCACGCGGTATGGTCCTCGTCCCGGCCGAGCGCATGGGCCAGCCCCTGCGGGTCGAACCTGGCCAGCGCGTGGATCAATTCCTCGGTGCTGGCGCCGGGCGAATCGCCCCAGCCCATCACCGGATTACTGTTGTAGTCGGCGCCCGAGCCATACCAGCCCTCGCGCCACGAGCGCTGCATCCAGTCGCGCGGACCGGTGAACAAATGCCAGCGCCAATGCAGCCCGGACGGCTTGGGCCAGGAATACAGGTACAACTTCTGATAACCGGCCTGGTGCAGTTCGCGCACCACCGCCATCAGCCGGGCGTGCGGCATGCGGTCCGGCGGCGCGCGGCGGAACAGGATGGCCTCGCCGTCGGCGAATTGCACCTCGTCGGTGGACAGGTTCAAATCGAGCGTGCGCGACTCGTTGCCGAAGCGGGCGGAGATCCAGCCGGTCAGCAAATTGACCGTCGTGATCACGCCATAGCCACGGTGGCGATGGAAAATAACAGTGCCGGGAGCGAGCGCTTTCATAGTCTGCAAACGAACAAAGAAACCAGTGTAGACATAGTACGCCGAGTTTTCCAGTGCCGTGTATAGGTTATGATGCACATCATTTTCTATCAGCTTGAGCTTTTATCATGACCCTGCGCATCCTCGCCACCGGCGGCACTTTCGACAAACACTACAACGAACTGAACGGCGCCCTGGGCTTTGCCGACAGCCACGTGCCGGACCTGCTCAAGCGCTGCCGCCTGACCATCGCCGTGGCGCTGGAACAGCTGCCGCTGATGGATTCGCTGGACATGGTGGATGCCGACCGCGAACGCATCCTGGCCGCATGCGGCGCGGCCGCTGAAAAAGCCATCGTCATCATCCACGGCACCGACACCATGCCGCAGACCGCGCAAGTGCTGGGTCCGGCCAACCTGGGCAAAACCATTGTGCTGACCGGCGCCATGATTCCTTACGAGATCGCCAATTCCGACGCCATGTTCAACCTCGGCTTCGCCGCCGGCGTGGCGCAGACCCTGCCGGCTGGCGTGTACGTGGCCATGAACGGCAAGATCTTCGCCTGGGACAATGTGCAGAAAAACAAAGCGGCCGGCGTGTTCCAGCCGCTGTAATCCGCTACTTGCGCGACGGCGTGAACAAATGCTGCGGTGTTTCCGGCGCATAGATATTCAGCTGCAAGTGGCTGTCCGGTGAGGCGCGCAGCGCATCGGGCCCCGGCGCCGCCAAGCCGGCTTGATACGAGGCCAGCGCTTGCGCCAGATCGTGCACGCGCGCGCTCATCGCCATGGCCGTCGTGATCGGCGCGCTTTTCGCGGCCGTCAGCGCGGCCAGCTGGGCGCTGCTCAGGCCCGCCGTTTGCGCCGTGGTAAACACATTGGCCTGATCCGCGCTAAAGGCGCTGAGCTGGGCGGTCGACAACACCTTCAACTGCGCGCTGCCCAGCGCGCGCAGGTCCGACGTTTCCATCGCCGCCAGATCTTCGTTCTCCAATGCCGCCAGCGTGGTCTTGCTGAGTGCCGCCACCTGCGCATACGTCAGCGCGGCCATCTGCCCGGTGGTGAGCGCCACCGTTTGCGCGGTGGTCAGCACGCCGACCTGACGTGCCGTCAGCGCCGCGACCTGCTCCGTGGTCAGCGCGGCGACGTTTGCCGTCGACAGCGCGGCCACCACGCTGGTATTCAACGCCGCCACGTCCTCCGCCTCCAGGCTGGCGACCATGCTGGTGTCGAGCGCGCGGAACTGGTTGCTGCTCAACGCGGCGGCTTGCGCCACGGTCAGCGCGCGCAGTTGATCGCTGGTCATGGCGCGCATCTGGTCATAGCGCAGTCCTGCCAGCGCCGCCGGTTTCAAGGCGGCGATTTCATCCGGCCGCATCCGCGCCAGCAGCGCGCTCGATAAGGCGGCGATGTGCTGGCTGCCCAGCCCCGCCGCCTGCGCGGTCGACAGTCCGAGGATCTGGTCGCTGCGCAGCACGGCAAACTGCTGGGCGCTCAGGCCGGAGATGGCCGCGCCGCCAAGGGCGGCAAAATCTTCCTGTTCCAGCGCGGCGATCACCTGGGTGGACAAGGCCGCCACCTGCGACGCGCTCAGGCGCGCGGCCTGATCGCTGGTCAGCGCCACCGCCTGCGCGGCCGTCATGCCGGACAAGGCGGCCGTGCGCAGTTGCGCGATCTGGCGGGTGCTCAGATAACTGATGTCGTGCGCGGCGCCGCCCAGCGCGGCAAACTGCGCCGAGTTCAGGGCGGCGATGAACGCCGCCGGCAAGGCGTCCAGATTCTCGGCCTGGATGGCCGCCAGATTCCGCGTCGACAAGCCGCCCAGCTGGAGCGCGTTCAGGCCCGCGATCTGCGCGGTGGTCAGCGCGAGAAACTGGTCGCTGCGCAGCGCATTCAGGCTGGACGAGGTCAGCGCGCCGACCTGGCGCGGCGTCAGCGCAGCGATCTTGTCGGCATCCAGCAAGGCCAGCAGGCGTGTGCCCAGACCGCTGATGGCGCCAAGGCCAAGTGCGGCCAGTTCCCGCGTCTCCAGCGCGGCGAAGGTCTCGGTGGACAGCACGTTCAGCTGGCGGCTGGTGAGGCCGCCCAGCGCGGCGCTGCTCAGCGCATGCCAGCGATCCATATCGAGCGCCTGTATCTGCCGCGTGCCCAAGGCGCCGAGCTGATGGCTGCGCAGCGCCTGCAACTGATCGCTACTCAACGCCAGCACCTGATCCACATTCAACACGCCGATCTGCTGCGAGCTGAGCGCGGCGACATCCTGCGTTTCGATGGCGGCCAGCTCGGTGTCGCTGAATTGCGCCAGCTGCGCCGTGCCCAGCGCGGCGATCTGGCGCGTGCTGAACGCGGCGATCTGATCGGCCCGGAACACATCGCTGCCGGGATCGCGCTTGCTGGTCAGGAACGGCAACTGCGTCACCGTCAGCGCGGCGATCTGGTCGGTGGTGAGTGCGTGCAGCTGGCTGGCGGTCAACGCGCGCAGCTGCATCTGGCGCAAGGTGGTGAGCTGCTGGGTACGCATCGCGGCCAGCGCCTCGGGCCGGATCGCGCCCATGCCCTTGGCGCTGAGCACCAGCGCTTGCGACACGGTCAGGGCGGCAAGCTGACTGGCCGTCAGCGCGGCGGTGAAGCGCGTGGTCTGGGTGGCGACCGTCAGCTGCGACAAGCCCAGCGCCGCGAAATCGGCATCTTCCAGCGCGCTGACGCTGGCGGCGGACAATGCCGACAATTGCCTGGCGCTCAGCGCATAGGCCTGGGCCGTGGTCATGGCGGCCACATACTGGGTCGGCAGCGCGGCAAAGTCAGCCGGGGTAAGGCTGGCGATCAGGCGCGTGCCGCCGGCCGCGAATTGCGCGGTCGTCATAGCAGGATTAAAGCTCATGGATTTTCCTTTTTATCGTACGCTGAAATGGACCGGCGGACGAACCCGGCCGCCGCACACGCGGCTAGCCGGGGGCAAAGGAAATTAACGCGGCGCGGCGAGCAGGCCTTGCGTGGTGCAAGCTTGCCGCGCCTGACGCTGCAAGCTGTCGTGCTCGGTATGCACGGCGTCGCCGAGCGGCGCGGCGCTGGCGAATTGCTGGAGCGCGGCGCCCAGGCGCGCGGCCTGTTGCGCCAGCGGGCTGCCGGCGGCGGCCGGTTGCGCCGTGCCTGCCTGATAGCTGGACATGGCTTGTGTCAGGCCGCTGACCTTGCTGCTCAGGCCTTGCCTGAACCAGACATCGGCCGCCGCGTGCGACTGGCCATCGGCCGTGGTGTAGGTCGAGGTCAATCCGATCAGGTTGCCATGATCGACCGCATCGCCGCGCCGCACGTCCAGATTGAGGCTGGTGATGCGCAGCTGGTCCAGCGTTTTCAGTTCGCTGGCCTGGCTGACGCCGTCGGCATCCGCGTCCACCCACACGCGCAGCGCGCCAAACAGCGCATCCCTGGCGTCGACCTTGCCGTCGCCATTGCCGTCCAGCGCGGCCAGCGCTTCGTAGCCGTTGCTGGCGGTGCCGCCATCGGCCAGCCTGGTGGCGGAGCCGAACAGTTCGCCGCCGTCGTTGATCACGCCATCGTGATTGCGGTCCAGCGCCAGCAAGCCATCGCCGGCACCGACCCAGCCGGTGGCGCGCGTGTCGCCGCTGGCGGCCAGGTCGAACCGCACGCCGGCGTCCAGGCCGAGCGTGCGCACGCCATTGCCATCCAGGTCCAGCACCAGCGGCGTGACAAAGGTCATGGCCGCTTTCTGCTCGGCGCTGAACGCCGCCTGCTGCGCGGCGGACAGGGCGTAGAACTGGGTCGAGGTCATCACGCGCATTTGCGTGACGGTCAGTTGCGCCAGCTGCGCATTGCTCAGCGACGACATCTGGAACGGCGTCAGCGCGCGGATTTGCTGGGTCGCCAGGCTGGCGATGTCGTCCAGTCCGATCGCCCTCAGATTGTCAGGACTCAGGTCGGCGATCATGGCCGTGCTCATGGCCGCCAGCTGGGCGCCGGAAAAGGCGGCCATCTGCGCCGCCGTGAACTGGCTGGCGCTGTCGCTCGGCTTGAGCGCCGCCATTTGCGCCAGCGTCAACGCCTGCACTTGCGGCGTCGTCAACGCCAGCAGTTGTTCATCGGTGAGCGAGCGGATCACGCTGACGCTCAGCGCCGCGATGTCGGCGGCGTCGACCGCCGCCAGTTGAGCCGGGATCAGGCGCGCCACGGCGGCCGAACTGAGCGCGGCGAACTGCGCTTCGCTTAGGGCACGCAGTTGCACCGCGTTCATGGCCGCCAGCAAATTGCCATCCTTGGCCGCGGCGTTCAACAAGGTCGGACTGATGACCGCGACGTCTTCCGGGTCCAGATACGCCACTTGCGCCGCCGACAAGGCGCCCAGCTGGGCACTGCCCAGCACGGCCACCTGGCTGGCGCTCAGCGCGGCGATCTGGCTGCCTTTCAAAGCCAGCAATTGCTGGGTTTTCAGCGCCGCCACCGCGGACAATTTCAAGGCGCCGACATCGGCGGCTTCCATCGCGCCCACCACCGTCAGCGGCAACGAGGCCACCTGCGCACCGCTCAGGGCCGCCACCTGCTCCACCGTCAGGGCCGCCACTTGCCGCGTGCTCAGGCCACTGAAGACGCTGGTGCTGAGCGCGGCGATCTGCGCCGTGCCCAGGGCGGCGATGCCGAGGCCGTTGCTACCCAGCGCGTTCAGCTGCGCCGAGGTGAGGCTGGCAACCACCGCCACGCTGAGCGCCGCCAACGCAGCGGTGCCAAGCACGCTCACACTGGCGGTCGGCAGGCTGGCGAACTGGGCCGCCGTCAAGCCCCGCACCTGGTCCGCGCTGAGGGCCGACAGCTGGCTAACGCTCAGACTGGCCAGTTGCAGCGTGCTCAGTGCCGCCAGCTGCGCGGTGCCCAGCCCGCGCAGCTGGGCGCCGCTCAGGGCGCTCAGGAAGGCGGGCGACAGCGAATTCAGTTGCTTGATGCTGAGCGCGCCAACCTGGCTGGCGTCGAGGGCGCGGATCTGCGTGCCGCTGAGCACGCGCAGCGCGCTGGTGCTGATCGCGGCGATTTGCGCGCTGTTGAGCAGGAAGAACGTCTCGGGCGTGCCGGCGCCGGCGTCGCTCACACCCAGCGCGGTGATCTGCGCGGTGGACAAGCTGGCCACCGCCTGCGTGCTCAGCGCGGCGATATCGGTGTCGAGCGCGCTGATGGCGGCCAGCGACAGCCCGGCCATCTGGCGCGTGCCAAACGCGGCCACCTGGCGCTCGCTCAGCGCGGTGATCTGCGACGGCGCCAGGGCGGCGATCTGGTTCGAGCCCAGCACCGCGATCTGGCGCGTGGCCAGGCTTTGCAACTGGTCCGCGCTCAGCTGCGACAACACGCCGCTGCGCAGGCCGGCGATCACCTGGGTGCTCAGGACCGGCAGGCTGTCGCCGCTCAAGCCGCTGATGCCGCTGTCGGACAAGGCGTTGATCTGGCGGCTGTTCAACACGGCGACCTGGGCGGTCACCAGGGCCGCCAGCTGGCCGGCGCTCAGCGCCATCATTTGCGCGGTGCCCAGGCCAACGATGGCGCGCGTTTGCAGCGCGGCCACATCTTCCGCCGTCAGGCCGGCGATCGCGCCGGGCGACAGCGCCGCCAGCTGGGCGCTGCCCAGCAGGGCAACCTGGCCCAGGCTGAGGGCGGTCGCCTGCTCGGCGGTCAAACCGCTCAGTGCCCGCGTGCCCAGCGCGGCGAATTGCGCGGTGCTCAGCACCCCGAACTGGTCGCCGGTCAGGCTCGCCAGCTGCGTCGGCGACAGGCCTTTCAGGGCGCTGGTTTTCAACGCGGCGATGTCCTCCAGATCGAACACGCGCAAGTCGGCGTCCGGCAACGCCGCCAGCTGGGCGCTGCTGAGCGCGGCCACCTGATCCGACGTCAGCGCCTGCGCCTGCTCGGGGCGCAGGCCGGACAGGGCGGCCGCGCGCAAGGCGGCGATCTGCGCCGTGCTCAGGGCCCAGATGGCGCTCTCGCCGCCGCCATAAGGGTCATTGCCCAGCACACTCAACTGGGCCGCGTTCAAGGCGGCGAGCACGGCCGGCTTCAGCGCCGCCAGGTTGTCGGTGTTGAGGGCCGCGATCTCGTCCGGCGACAGGGCGGCCACTTGCGCCGAACCCAGCGCCGCGACCTGCGCCGACCGCAGGCTGAACACCTGGTCGCTGCTCAGGGCGTTCAACTGCTGGGTGCCCAGCGCGACGATCTGGCGCGTGCTCAGGGTCGCCACCTGGTCGGTGGACAGCGCGGCCAGCGCGCGGCCCGACAGGCCGGCGATCACGCCGGTGTTCAACACGGCAATATCGCTCAGTTCCAGACCTTGCAGGCCGTCCGAGCTGAGCGCCGAGAACTGGGCCGCCGTCAGCGCGGCGATCTGGCTGCTGGTCAGCGCCGCCACCTGGTCGCTGCTGAGGACCGCCGCCTGCCGCGTGCTGAGCGCGCTCAGCGTGGCGGTGCGCAACGCGGCCAGGTCGGCCGTCTCCAGCACCACGATGTCGTCGGTGCTGAGCGCGCTCAGCTGGCGGCTGCTCAGGATGGCGGCTTGCGCCGTGCTCAGCGCCACGATCTGGTCGGGGGTCAGCGCCGCCATGGCGCGCGTGCCCAGCGAGCTGATCTGGGTGGTGGTCAGCGTGCCGAACAGGTTACCGGCCGGGTCGGCCCCCAGCGCCGCCCATTGCGCCGTGCTCAGCGCCTGCAACATGGCCGTGCTCAGCGCGCGCAGGCCGTCGCTGCCGATGGCCGCGATATCGTCGGCTTCCAGGCCCGGCAGGTTGCGGGTGTTGAGGCCGAGGAGTTGCTGCGTCCCCAGCGTGGCCACCTGGTCAGGACTCAGGGCCAGCAATTGCTGGCTGCTGAAGACGCCGAATTGCCGCGAACTCAGGCTGTTGAGCTGGTTCGAGCTCAGGCCGGCGATCATGCCCGGCGTGAAGGCGGCGATAAACGCCGGCCCCAGCGCCGCCAGACTGGCGCTGGAGAAGCCGTCGATGGCATCGCTGGGCAGGGCTTCCAGCTGGCGGGTGTTCAGGGCGAGGAACTGCGCGGCCGTCATCGCCGCCAGCTGGTCGCTGGTCAGCGCGGCGACTTGTTGCGTGCTCAGGCCGACGATGGCGGCGGTGCGCAAGGCGGCGAAATCGACCGCCTCCATGGCCGCCAGCGCGTCGGTGCGCAAGGCGCGCAGCTGGTCGCTGCCCAGCGCCGCCACCTGGCGCGTGCTCAGGGCCGCCACTTCATCGCCGGTCAGCCCGGCCAGCGTGTGGGTGCGCAGGGCGGCGATTTGTTGCGTGCCCAGCGCTTGTACATCCATGTCCAGGGCGGCCAGTTGATCCGAACTGAGCGCGGCGATCGCGCTGGTGCCCAGGGCGGCCACGCCGGCGCTGCTGAGCGCGGCCACGGCGTCGACGCCCAGTCCGGCGATCTGGCGCGAAGTCAGACTGCCGATCTGGGCCGAGCGCAGGCTGGCGATCTGCTCCGTGGTCAGCGCGTTGAACTGGTCCGCGCCGAGGGCACGGATCTGGCGCGTGCTCAGCCCCGCCAGTTGTTCGGTGGCCAGCGCGCTCAGGCGATCGGTGGCGAGGGTGGCGATGACGCCGGTCGACAGCGCGCCGAGATCCGCGCTCTGCAAGCCCGCCAGGGCCGTCAGGTCGAGGGCGGCGAACTGCGCGCTGCTCAACACGCTGGCTTGCAGCGTGGTCAGCGCGCTGACCTGGTCGGGATTCAGCAACGCCATTTGCGCGGTGCTCAGACTGGCGATGACCTGGGTGCGCAGGACCGCCAGGTCGGCCGTCTCCAGCGCCGCCGTCAGCTTGTCCGCCATGGCGACCGCCTGGCTGCTGCTCAGCACGGCGGCCTGCGCCGTGGTCAGGGCGGCGATCTGGTCGAGGGTGATGCCGGTCAGCGCGGCGGTGCGCAGGGCGGCGATTTGCGCGGTGCCGAGCACGCCCAGCAGGCTGGCGTCGCCCCCCAGCAGCGCCAGCTGGGTCGAATTCAGCGCGGCCACCGCGCTGGTGGTCAGGGCGCGCAGGGCGCCGCTGCCCAGCGCGGCGACGTCGTCGTCGCTGAGCGCGGCGATTTGCAGCGAGCCCAGGCCGACGATTTGCCGGCTGCCCAGCGAGGCGATGTGGGCGGGGGTGAGGGCGGCGATCTGCGCGCTGCTCATCACCGCCAGATGGCGCGAACCGAGGCCCGCCACCTGCGTCGTGTTCAACGCCTGCAACAGCTGGGGGTTCAGCAGCGGCACGGCGCTGGGGGTGAGGGCGCTCAGGTCGGCGCTGGACAGCCCGGCCAGCGTATCGCTGCCAAGGGCGGCCAGCTGGCGGCTGGTGAGCACGGCGAACTGGCTGGTGGTGAACGCGGCCAGTTGCGCGCTGGTCAGCGCCTCCATCTGCTGGGTGCTCAGGGCGGCGATGGCCGAGGTCCTGAGCACGCCGATGTCGCTGCCCGGCAAGGCCCGCACCGCCGCGGTGGAGAGCGCGCCGATCTGTTGGCTGCTCAACACCGCGGCCTGGCGGCTGGTCAGGAACGCGGCCTGGTCGCCATTCAGCGCCGCCAGCGTGTCCGGCCGCAGGGCGGCGATCTGTGCCGTGCCGAGGGTGGCGATGGCGCTGTAGCTGCTGCCGCCCAGCGTCCCCATTTGCAGCGTGCTCAGCGCGGCGAGGGCGGCGGTGCTCAGGTAAGGCAGATCGCCGCCGTCCAGCGCCAGGATATCGTCGGTGGACAGGCCGGCCATGTGGCGCGAACCCAGCGCGCTCAACTGCGCCGTGCGCAAGTTGGCGATCTGGTCGCTGTGCAGCCCGGCGAACTGGGCGCTGCCCATGGCGTTGATCTGCCGGGTGGTGAGCGCGCGGATCTGGTCGGTGTTCAACTGGGCCAGCATGGCGGTCCCCAGCGCCGCGACCACGCCGGTGCTGAGCGCGGCGATGTCGGCGGTGGGCAAGCCGGCCAGCGCGGCGCTGCCCAGCGCCGCGACCTGACGCGTGCTCAGCGCGGCGAATTGCGCGGTGGTGAAACCGGCCAGTTGCGCCGCGCTCAACACCGCCATCTGCGCGGTCGTCAGGCCGGCGATGGCGGCGGTCTTCATGGCGCCCAGGTCGGCCGCTTGCAGCACTGCGGCGTTGTCCGTGCCGAGCGCGGCCAATTGCGCCGAGCTCAGGACGGCGGCCTGGCGGGTGCTCAGGGCCACGATCTGGCCGGCGGTCAGGGCGGCGATTTGCTGGCTGCCCAGCGAGGCGATCACCTGCGTGCTCAAGGCGGCGAAGCTGTCGCTGGCGATGGCTTGCAGCTCATCGGTGGAAAAGGCGGCGATCTGGCGGCTGCCGAGCGCGGCGAATTGCTGGCTCAGCATGACGCCGATGTCGGACGCGTCCAGGGTGGCGATATTGGCGGTGCTCAGCGCCACCAGGTCGGCGGTTTCAAACGCCGCGATGGCGCCGGGCGCCAGGTTGCTGAAGGCGCTGGTGCCCAGCGCCGCCACCTGGGCCGTGCCGAGGGCGGCGATCTGATTGCTGGTCAGCGCCCCCATCAGCGCCGGCGCGGCGACGCCGGCGGCGTTCAGCACGGCCGGCTTGAGCGCGGCCACGTCCTGCGTGGTCATGGCCGTCATATTGGCCGGGGCCAGCGCCGACAATTGCAAACTGCTGAGCGCGGCCACCTGATCGGTACGCAAGGCGGCCACCTGCGCCGTCACCAGATCCAGCATGTCATCGGTGGTCCAGGCAGCGATGGCCGACACCGGCAAGGCGGCGATTTGCTGGGTGCTTAATCCGATGGGCCCGCTCATAAGAGTTCCTTTTTTGCTAAGACTCTTCACTATAGCAGAGATTACCTTAATTTCCACATGGCAATAGCGATTTTTTTGCGTCGCACCAGCGCAAAAAAATGCCGCCAAATCATTGATTTGGCGGCATTTTTATCTGACAGGCAAGGATGGGGAAACTCAGGCCTTGGCTTCGCCGCCCAGCGCCTCCACCACGTCCGCCATCAATTTGGACAATTCGCCGGTCATCAGCATGAAATCGCCGTCGAAACGTTCGTCGTCGTTGCGCACGCCGGCGTCCTTCTCGTCCAGCACATCGAGCGGCTTGACGCCCTTGATGGCCAGCTGTTCGGTCAGCACGAAGGAAATCTTGCTGTCCCAGGTCATGGCCAGGCGGGTGCACTGCTTGCCGTTGGCGATGTGGCGGCGCACCTCTTCCGGGTCCAGCGAGTGCTTGACGTAGCGCACCGCCGCCTTGCTCTCGCCGGTGGCGCGCAGCTCGGTGTCCATGTCGACCGTGAAGCCGGCCGGCGCCTCGTCGGTTTGCAGCCATTCGGTCATCACGCCCACCGGCGAGCGCTGCACGCGCAGGCTTTCCAGCGGCATGCGGTCGACCGCCTTCAGCAGCAGCTTGATCACTTCGTCCGCCTTGGCCGGGCTGGCGGCATCCACCACCAGCCAGCCGTTGACCGGGTCGATCCAGGTCCAGACATTGCTGCGGATCGAGAAGGCGCGCGGCAGCAGTTCGTCGGCCACGCGTTCCTTCAATTCCTTCATGGCCTTCTTGCCGGGAGCGAAGCCCTGGGCTTCTTCCATCTCGGCCGCGCGCGCCTTGGCCACCTGGTTGATCACGCTGTTTGGCAGCAGTTTTTTCTCGGTGCCCAGCAGGATCAGCATTTGCTTGTTGACCACATGGACCAGGCCGCCGTTCGGACGCGGCTTGTCCCAGCCCTGGCGCAGCAATTCATTGCTGCTGGCCGGGGTGAAGGCCTGGCCGGCCAGCGCTTGTTCCAGTTGTTCGGGGGTGTAGGCCCAAGGGGCCGGCAGACGGTAAATCTGTAGATTCTTGAACCACATAAAGTTGATAGGCCTTGTTTCAGAAGTAAATGCAAAAGGAGCGCCATTTTACACGCTGCGCGCCGCCCGGTCTCAAGCGAAGAGTTCACCTTGCACCGGGTGTGGCGTGCGCGCCATGCCGGGCGGTTCCAGCGTGCTGGCGCGCACGCCGAGCAGGCGCAGCTTGCGTTGCAGCGGCACCCGTTTCAGGCATTCGCGCGCCGCTTGCAGGATGGCGGCCGCGTCGGCCACCGGCAGCGGCAAGGTGACGTTGCGGCTGACGATCTGGAAATCGTCGTAGCGCAGCTTGATGCTGATGGTGCGGCTGACGTAGCCCTTGCGCCGGAGGTCGTCCGCCAGCCGGTCGCACAGCGTGGTCAGGATGCCGGACAGGGTCTCGCGGTCCTGGCGCGCGTGCAGGTCGCGTTCGAAGGTGGTTTCGCGCGAGATCGATTTGCTTTCGCGGCTGGTGGAAAGGCCGCGCTCGTCGATGCCGCGCGCGGCGCGCGCCAGCCAGGCCGCGTAATGGGCGCCGAAATAATCCTGCAACAGGCCGGCGTCGGTGTGCGCCAGTTGGCCGATGGTCTCGATGCCCAGCGACGCCAGCTTGGCGGTGGCCTTGGGGCCGATGCCGTTCACCTTGCGCACATTGAGCGGCCAGATGCGCGCGGGAATATCGTCGAAGCCCAGCACGGTCAGGCCGTTCGGTTTTTCCAGGTCGGAGCAGATTTTCGACAGCAGCTTGTTGGGCGTGACGCCGATCGAGCAGGTCAGGCCGGTGGCTTCCTGCACCGCCTGCTTGATGCGGGCCGCCAGCGCGCGCGTCTCGCCTGCCACGTGGGTCAGGTCGACAAAGATTTCATCGATGCCGCGGTCCTCGATATCGGGCGCGATGGACGCCACCGCCTCCTTGAACAGGCGCGAGTAATGGCGGTAGGCGTCGAAGGTGGCCGGCAGCAGGATGGCGTCCGGCGCCAGCTTGGCCGCCTTCATCATGCCCATGGCCGAGCCGACGCCAAAGGCGCGCGCCTCGTAGGTGGCGGTGGTGATCACGCCCCGGCCGACGTAGTCGCGCAGGCGCTTGAACACCAGCGTGCCGTCGGCGCGCTGCTCGGGCGCGTTGCCGCGTCCGCCGATCACCACCGGCTGGCCGCGCAGCTGCGGATAGCGCAACAGCTCGACCGATGCGAAAAACGCATCCATGTCAATGTGGGCAATGCGGCGGTCGGCGTCAGCCATGATGCAAAACGATACTGTAAATAAACACAGTATCCATCGAAAGCCACCGACATGCAAGTTTCCGATGCTACACTCGGTGCATGACCAAACGCACCGTTTTGCTCGCCCTGTGCCTGCCGCTCGCCTGTGCCCAGGCGGCGGCGACGGACAGCGCTTGCCCGCCCGCCACGGTCGGCGTCAGCGATCTGGGCTATTCCTCCTATCAGGATGGCGACGTCATCCGCGGCATCAGCATCGATGTGGTGGAGGAATTGCAACGGCGCAGCGGCTGCAAGCTGAGCGTGCTCTGGTATCCGCGCAGCCGGCTGTACGCGCAGTTCTTCAGCGGCCAACTGGGCCTCACGGGCGCCTCGCTGCGCACGCCCGAGCGCGACCGCTACGGCACCTTGCTGCCCTACACCTACTCCCGGTTTGAACTGGTCCTGCTCAACAGGGAGGCTGGCAAATTCCACAGCCTGGCCGAGTTTGTCGAGCGCAGCACGGCGCGCCTGAACGTCATTCGCGGCATTTTCTACAACGCGGCCATCCAGGCGCAATTCGATCGCCTGCAACAACAAGGGCGGCTGGAATACGTCAATGATTTTGGCGTGGTGTTCCGTAAAATCCTGGCCGGCCGCGCCGAAGGCACGCTGGCGCCGCTCACCATCCATATGCAGAACCAGCGCCAGTTCGGCCTGGTCGGCCAGATGAGCGCCACCACCGTGGCGGAAGCGCCGCGCACCCTGCTGGGCCTGTATGTCTCCAACAAGGTGCCGCCCGAGGTGCTGCAACGCTACGCCAACGCGCTGCGCTCCATCGTGGCCGACGGCAGCATACAGAAATTCTACGAGCACTATCTGGACGCCGACGCCATGCAGCGGCTGTACCTGGACGGCCCGCGCGAGATCCTCGACGCGCTGCCGCCGCCCCGCTAGCGCCGCCTGAACCAGTTGGCGCTGGCGTCGTCGGCCGGGAAGAAAGTTTCCACCCGCAGTTCGTGCACGGTGACGTCGTGCGGCGTGCCCAGCGTGGCGATGGCGGTGAACAGATTGAGCTCGACATCGTCCTTGCGCAGGGTCATCGGCAGGAAGGGCAAGGCGCGCCGGTCGAGATTGGGCAGGCGCGCCATGTCGGCCACACCGGGCAGCGCCAGCAGATCGCTCAGCAGCAGGGTGGCCTCGCTGCCGGGGCCGTCGCTCATGGCTTCGCGCTGTATCCACAGCAGCAGGTCGGCGCTGACTTCTTCCCAGTTGGGCAGGTAGCGGCGCAGGCCGTTCGGGTCCAGCGTCTGGCGGATCACGTTGAGCGAGCCGTCGGTGGGAAACTGTACTTCCGGCGGCAGGCCGTGCAGCCAGCGCAGCATGTGGGCGGCCGGTTCGTTCAGCATCAACAGATTCCACAGGCGGTCCACCACCAGCGCCGGATAGGGCGCCTGCTGCGCCAGCATGAATTCCAATGCCTGGCGCACCGCGCTCAATTCCGGATCGGACAGATCGCGTTCCTGGTAGGCCGGCGCGTAGCCGGCCGCCAGCAGCATGGCGTTACGTTGTCGCAAGGGCACCTCCAGCACCATGCCCAGCCTGAGGATCAATTCCTTGCTTGGCTGCGAGCGGCCGCTTTCCAGAAAGCTGATGTGGCGCTGCGAGATGTCGCTCTCGGTCGACAGCTTCAACTGGCTGTAGCCGCGCTTGCCGCGCCAGTACTTCAGGGCGGCGGCGAAGTCGCTGAAGTACTGGTCGCGTGGGCTCATGGCGTCTCCGGATGGATGGGATGGCGTAATCTATCACGCCGCGTTGAGGAAGCCGGTCACGCTGGCCAGGCGGCCGTCGGCGGCCACGCGCGCCACGTCGGTGCCGTTGGCGACCGGCTGGCCGTCGGGACCGGACAGCGTCCACGAGAAGCGCACCACGTCGTTGTGGCCGTCCGGCGTGCCGTCCAGCGCGAAGCGGTGGCCGGGGAAGTGGCTTTGGGCGCCGGCGATCATGGCGTCGATGCCGTCGTGACCGGCGCCGCGCATCATCGGATCGAGGTAGTCGGCGTCGAGGCTGAAGATGCGGGCCACCAATGCGCGGCGGGCGGCGGCGTCGCGTTCGTTCCAGACGGCCAGGTATTGGGTGGCGATATTGGCGGGGTTGCTCATGATGATCTCCTTTGAGTGAGGTGGTTAGGAAGCCTCATTGTGCGGAGATCGTTCAGCGGCGGCGATTACGTCCCAGGTAATCGCCGCACCGCCGTCACCACCAGCAGCGCGCCGGCCAGCAGGCTGGCGGCGATCAGGTAGATGCCGCTGGCCGTGCTGCCGGTGGCGTCGCGCACCGCGCCCACCAGATACGGCGCCACGAAGCCGGCCAGGTTGCCGATCGAGTTGATCATGGCGATGCCGGCCGCCGCCGCCGTGCCGCCCAGCAGCGCGGTCGGCAAGCTCCAGAAAATCGGGAAGGTGCTGAGGATGCCGGCCGTGGCCACGCTCAGCGCCGCCAGCGCGAGCGCGGTGTGGTCGCTGTAAATGGTGGCGGCCACCAGGCCCAGCGCGCCGGCCAGCGCGGCGCCGGCGGTGTGCCAGCGGCGCTCGCCCGTGCGGTCCGAGTGGCGCGCGGCCAGCACCATGGTGACCGCCGCCACCAGGTAAGGCACGGCCGACAACAGGCCAATATCGAACACATCCTTCACGCCGCTGTTCTTGATCAGTTGCGGCAGCCAGAAGCTCACGCCATACAAGCCCATCACGCACAGGAAGTACACCAGCGCCAGCAGCCACACCTTGGCGCTGCGGAACAGCCGCGCCAGCGGCAGGTGTTGTTGCCGGGTGCGGTCGGCGGCGATCTCGCGCTCCAGCGCCAGCTTGTCCTGCTCGCTGAGCCAGCTGGCGGCGCGGATGCCGTCGTCGAGATAGAACAGGGTCCACACGCCGATCAGCACCGAGGGCAAGCCTTCCAGCAGGAACAGCCACTGCCAGCCGTTCCAGCCGTTGACGCCGGCGAACGCTTTCATGATCCAGCCGGACAAGGGCCCGCCCACCACGCCGGCCACCGCCACGCCGCTCATGAACACTGCCACCATGCGCGCACGGCGCGCGGCCGGATACCAGTAGGTCAGGTACAGGATGATGCCGGGGAAGAAGCCTGCTTCGGCCACACCCAGCAGGAAGCGCAGCACGTAGAAGGTGGCGGCGCTGCTGGTGAACATCAGCGCCGAGGAAATCAGTCCCCAGCTGATCATGATGCGGGCGATCCAGATGCGCGCGCCGGCGCGCGTCATCAACAGGTTCGAGGGCACCTCGAAAATGAAGTAGCCGATGAAGAAGATGCCGGCGCCGATGCCATAGACCGCATCGCTGAATTGCAGGTCGGCCTGCATCTGCAATTTGGCGAAGCCGACGTTGACGCGGTCCAGATAGGCCGCCACGAAGCACAGGAACAGGAAAGGCATCAGCCGCCAGCTGACGCGTTTGTACAGACCATCAAGATTGTTATTCATGGAATTTTCTAAATTATTTTCAAAAACCCTTGCGGAAGTGAATCAGCCTCCTATAGAATACGGCCTCGTTCAGCAGTTGTCGCAGTAAAATGAAACAACGCTGATAAGTTTTCTGGGTGCTTAGCTCAGTTGGTAGAGCGGCGCCCTTACAAGGCGTAGGTCGGGAGTTCGACCCTCTCAGCACCCACCAGACAACTTATAAAAACGAATTGGAGCGGTAGTTCAGTTGGTTAGAATACCGGCCTGTCACGCCGGGGGTCGCGGGTTCGAGCCCCGTCCGCTCCGCCAATATTCCGAAAAAGGCCCGATGTTCGCATCGGGCCTTTTTCATTTCTGTGACCCGTCCTGGGTTAAGTTGTCATTTCCCGCCTTTTCTTAGGAGAGCGAGATGGGAACTGGACGAAAGCGGACTCAAGGCGACTACACCCTGACTTTTAAGCAGGGGGTGGTCGATGCAGTGGA
>NZ_WNKY01000047.1 GCF_009720825.1 Duganella radicis
GCCCGCGCGGCGCGCTGGTCATCATCGGCGGCGGCCTGCGCCCCGACAACGACGCCGTCTGGCAACGCATCGTGCAGCTGGCCGGCGGCAAGGGCGCGCGCATCGCCGTGTTCGCCTCGGCGGCGGCCGACCCGGCGCCGGTGGCGGCCGCCATCGTCGACTACCTCAACCGCTACGGCGCCGACGCCTTCCAGGTGCCGCTGGCGGTCAAGTTGGCCGACAGCGACTACCGCAAGGCCGCCGACGACCCCATGCTGGCCGACGCCGTGCGCGGCGCCGGCGGCGTGTTCTTTTCCGGCGGCGACCAGGCCCGCATCACCCAGGCGCTGGTGCGCCCGGACGGCAGCCGCAGCGCCGTGCTGGACGCGGTGTGGGACGTCTATCGGCGGGGCGGGGTGGTGGCCGGCAACAGCGCCGGCGCGGCCGTCATGAGCAGCACCATGTTCTACGCGCCCAAGACCGTGTTCGCCACCCTGCGCGGCGGCGTGCGCGAGGGCGAGGAAATCGCCCCCGGCCTCGGCTTCATCGGCGACGACGTCTTCGTCGACCAGCATTTCCTGGTGCGCGGCCGCTTCGCCCGCATGATCCCGGCCATGCTGGCCAAGGGCTACAAATACGGCCTGGGCATCGACGAGAACACCGCCATGGTGGTCGATCCGCGGCGGCGGGTGGAAATCGTCGGCAGCAAGGGCGCGCTGCTGGTCGACCTGACGCGCGCCAGCACCGACAGCGCACACCCCGGCTTCAACGTCAGCAACGCCGTGATCAGCTACCTCGACCGCGGCGACCTGTACGACCTGGCCACCCACACCTTCACGCCGTCCGAGGCCAAGGCCGGCGGCAAGCTGGCGGCGCGCCGCGACCTGACCGCCGAGCCGGTATTCTCGCCCGACATCCTCGGGCGCGGCGCGCTGGTGCAGCTGATGGAAAACCTGATGAACAACCGCCGCAGCGAGGCGATCGGCATCGCCACCAGCGGCCGCAACACGACCTTGCCGGAGCTGGGCTTCCAGTTCACCCTGAGCAAGACGGGCGACAGCGTCGGCTACGCGTCGATCGCGCCGCAGAGTTTCTCGATTCTGCGCATGCGGCTCGATATCCGGCCGCTCGACATCGGCCAGTCGCTGACGCCGAAATAAGCGAAGGCATGCCGGCCCGCGGGCCGGCATGCCTTGGTTCGCGGCCGCCGGGAAGGGACGCCGCAAGCGTTGCCGTCAGGCCGCCGCAGCGGCTTTCGGCAGGTCGGCGGTGCCCGGCTTGCCGATGGTGCCGTCCTTGAGGGCGGCGTCGTAGTCCTTGGCGCTGAGCAGGCCGTCATGCTCGGGACGGATGGCGGTCTCGATCTTCTTGAACAGCTCGGCGTTATTGTCCATCATCTTCTGGGCGGCGGCCTGGACATCCGGCGGCACCTGGATGGTTTTGCCGTTCGGCAGGGTGCAGTAGCCGGTCTCGGCCATCTGCTGGAGCTGCTTGACGCTCATCAGACCGATCTTGTTATCCTGCTGGAAGCTCTGGATGGACTTGGCGGCGTCGGCGGCCGACGGCAGGTTGGCGCCAGTGCCGCCGGTGCTGCCCGTGTTGCCGGTGGTGCCAGTGCTGCCCGTGTTGCCGGTCTTGCCGCCGCCGTTGTTGTCGAGGTTGATGGTGATTTGCGTCGCCTTCGGCAGGTCGGCGGTGCCCGGCTTGCCGATGGTGCCGTCCTTGAGGGCGGCGTCGTAGTCCTTGGCGCTGAGCAGGCCGTCATGCTCGGGACGGATGGCGGTCTCGATCTTCTTGAACAGCTCGGCGTTATTGTCCATCATCTTCTGGGCGGCGGCCTGGACCTCCGGCGGTACCTGGATGGTCTTGCCGTTCGGCAGGGTGCAATAGCCGGTGTCGGCCATCTGCTGGAGCTGCTTGACGCTCATCAGATCGATCTTGTTATCCTGCTGGAAGCTCTGGATCGACTTGGCGGCGTCGGCCGCCGACGGCAGGTTGGCGCCGGTGTCGAGCGGCAGCGACAGCGACAGCGATGGATCGGACGAGGCCTTGTGATGGTGGTGGTGGCCGTGCGCGGGCGACGCGTCCAGTCCGCCATCCTTGATCAGGCGGTTGACATCGGCCGCGCTCAGCAGGCCGTCCGGCTCGCGGCGGATGGCGGTTTCCAGTTTCTTGAACAGCTCGCCATTATTGTCCATCATCTTCTGCGCGGCGGCCTGGACATTCGGTGGCACCTGGATGGTTTTACCGTTGGGCATGGTGCAGTAGCCGGTGTCGGCCATCTGCTTGACCTGGTCGGCGCTCAGCAGCTTGAGATGGTTATCCTGCTGGAAGCCCTGGATGGTCTTGGCGGCGTTGTATTCGGTCGGGCGGTTGCTGGAGATGGTGCCGTCCATCACGAACTTGAGGAAGGCGCGCGGGTCCAGGCCCAGATCCTTGGGCAGGTCGGCGGTGCCCGGCTTGCCGATGCTGCCATCCTTCAGCGCGGCGTCATAGTCCTTGGCGCTGAGCAGGCCGTCGTGCTCGGGGCGGATGGCGGTTTCCAGTTTCTTGAACAGCTCGCCGTTGTTGGCCATCATCTTCTGGGCGGCGGCCTGCACGTCCGGCGGCACCTGAATGGTTTTGCCGCCGGGCAGGGTGCAGTAGCCGGTGTCGGCCATCTGCTTGACTTGCTCGCTGCTCAGCAGGTTGATGCCGTTCTGCTTCTGGAAATCGCGGATGCCCTTGGCGGCGTCCGAGGCGGCCGGCAGGTTGTCGCCGGAACCGCCGAGCAGGCCGAGGGCCTTGAGCAGGGTGGATGTCGACAGGTTGTCGGCGCCGTTGCCCGGCGCGCCGGTTTTGCCGCCGTCATCGATGTCCTCGTCGTTGGTGTCGAGGTCGATGCTCAGCCCGTTCCCCGTGGTGGAGATGTGGAGCTCGGTTTGCGGCGGGCTGAAGATGTTGATGGTCAGACCGTTGTTGGGATTACTATTTACACTGCTCATGGCATTCTCCAATATCCGATATTGATCACATTCCGCGCCTGAGCGAGGAACAGTTTGAGTTTGAATTGACTCGATCTATGTGGTCGGGGCCGGCGCGCGGGTTCCATGCGCGCCGCACCCGGCCTGGACATCAAATGTTTTCCAGCGCGGCGTCGCGTCCCTTTTTTTCCAGCTTTTGCTGGGCCTTCAGATAGTCCACCTGGCTGCTGGCCCAGTTGGTCGCGTCCATGTCGGCCATCGCGGTTTCCGAGCCCTCGCGCGCCGCCGTCTGCATGCTGTCGGGATGGCCCGAGCCGCCCGGCGCGTGCGATGGCGGCGGGGTCGTCGAGGACGAACCGGGCACGCTGCGCCCCGAGTTGGGCGCGCCACCGCTGCCGTTGCCGACGCCGCCGGCATCGCCCGGCTGCTGGCCGACGCCGGCCTCTTCCGTCACGGATGGCGCGATGGCGCGATGACCGTGGTGGTGGTGATGGTGGTGGTGATGATGATGGTGGTGCGCCGGCTCGCCGGCCTGCGGCGCGCCGGCGCCGTGCTGGCCGATGCTGCCATGGCGCAGGGCGGCGTCGTAGTCGGCCGCGCTCAGCAAGCCATCGGGGGTGGCGCGGATGGCGGTCTCCAGTTTCTTGAACAGCTCGCCGTTATTGGCCATCATCCTCTTGGCGGCGGCCTGCACATCCGGCGGCACCAGCTTGATTTTCCCGTCGGCCATGGTGCAGTAGCCGGTGTCGGCCATCTGCTTGATCTGGTCGATGCTAAGCAGCTTGATGCCGTTCAGTTTCTGGAAGTCGCGGATGCAGCGGGCGGCGTCCGCCGCCGATGGCAGCGCGTCGCCGGCCTCGCCGAGCAGGTATTTCAGGCAGGCCTTGAGCCAGCCCGGCACCGGCAGGCGGTCGATCGCGCCGCCATGGTTGGCATGTTGCGGACAGCCGTCGTCGATGCCGCTGTCGTGCGGGTGATGGTCGCCGACTGCCGTCGGCCCGGCGGCGTGGTGCCCGGCCGGCGGTGTCGGGTAGATGTTGATGGTCAGGTGGTGCGGGCTACTATTTTCACAATGCATGGCGTGCTCCGGTATGCAGGTTGATCACATTCCGCGCCTGGGCGAGGAACCGTGGCGTTAGGTCGACGACTGGGCGGCGTCCTCGGCCTTTTTCATCAGTTTGAAGAACAGCTTGGCCATGTCGACCTGGTCCGACGCCTGGTCGACGCCCTCCATGGTGGCCACGGCGTTGTTGGCGCCGTCGGTGCTGGCTTGCTTGATTGAGTTGGACATCTGGCCTCCCAATAACTCAGGTGAATCGGCGGACGCCGCGGCGGGCGGCGTCCCGGACAAAAATCATTGCTGGTCGTTGATGGACTTCGCCATGGAATGGAAAATCTTCAAACGGCCCAGCGTCTGCGACTGCTGCGCGACCCACAACTGGAACGCCATGGCGTCCTGCGCGCTCGCTTGCGCCGCAGACACCATCGGATTGGGCGGACCCGAGGCGGTGCCGCCGGGTTGCTGTTGCGCGGGGATCAGGTTTTGCTGGTAGGTGGCCATGCGGTTTCCTCCGATAGAGCCTGGATAAAAAAAAGGGGGCATCTTGGAATGCCCCCGCAGGATCAGACTTGAACGGTCAAGCCGACGCGTTAGATGTTTTCCAGCGCGGCGTCACGGCCTTTCTTTTCCAGCTTCTGCTGGGCCTTCAGATAGTCGACCGCGCTGCTGGCCTTGTTGGTTGCGTCCATGTCGTCCATGGCGCTTTCCGAGCCTTTGGTGGCGCCGTCTTGCATCGACGATGGGCGAGAGGTAATTGCACCTGCCATAATAATCTCCTTTGGATAAGTCAGTGGGTAGAAAGGTTAATCAGTAAGACCGTCCCGCAAGCAAACTTGTTCAAGGTGGTCGAACATAGGTGGCGGCCCGCCGTCGAGAAGTTCCAAATTTTTTTTTGCCGGCGGCGCGCCTGTTCCTGCCCGGGGAGTTAGGCTATACTCGGACCGATTCCCCCAACGCCTGGTGCACCATGTCCAACGACTTCTCCTTATCGCGCGACCTATTAGACGAACTGATCTCCCTGGTGAATTCCGGCCAGAGCTTCTCGGACATCCACCTGGAGCAGGACATGCCGATCATGATCAAGGCGCCGCGCGGCTGGCAGCAGGTCGGCACCGAGCCGGTCTCGCTGGAGGACATGGCGCCGGTGTTGACGGCGATCGACGAGGACTGGGAAGACAAGATCATCGAAAGCGCGATCGACCGCCCCTTCATCCTGACCGACTACCGGCTGCGCTGCAACGTGTTCCGCTCGTCGGGCGGGACCAAGGTCACGGTCTCGATCCGGCGCCTGCCGCTGCGCCCGATATCGCTGGAGAAGACCGGCCTGCCGCAATACGTGAAGACCATCCTGGAGGCCTCGCGCGGCATCATCCTGATCACCGGCCCGACCGGCTCGGGCAAGACCACCACCATCGCCTCGATGCTGGACCACATCAACGCCACCCGCAGCGCCCACATCGTCATGATCGAGGAGCCGATCGAGTACCAGTTGCAGCGCAAGCAGTCGATCATCTCGCAAAAGGAAGTGCCGACCGACACCGCCACCTTCTTCTCCGGCCTGCGCGAGGGCCTGCGCCAGAAGCCGGATGTGCTGATGGTGGGCGAGATCCGCGACTTCGACACCGCCGACACCGTGCTGCACGCCGGCGAGTCGGGCCACCTGGTGCTGGCCACCATGCACACCAACAGCGCGGTCAGCGCGATCACCAAGCTGCTGGGCTTTTTCCCGGCCGAGCAGCGCGAGCAGCGCGCGGCCGGGCTGGCCAAGTCGCTGCTGGGGGTCATCTTCCAGAGCCTGCTGCCCACCGAGCAGGGCGACGACGTGGTGCTGGCCCACGAGATGGTGTTCAACCACAACCAGCAGGTGGCGCCGTACATCGCCGACCTCGGCAAGATCCATCTGATCGAGGATTTCATGCGCCGCAAGGAGGACAATATGTCGCGCGGCCTGAACGAGGTGCTGGCGCAACTGGTCGCGAAGAAGGCGGTGAGCGCCAAAGACGCCATGCGCACCGCCTATAACCGGCTGGAACTGCACGAGATGCTCAACAAGCGCTGATCACCGGCGGAACCGGAACGGCCGTGGCGCCACCCATGCTTGCCTCATCCCGCTCGCGGGCGGGGCTGGAGGTTTTGATCAACCAATCCGACTGGAGAATGCAATGTTTGTTCAATTAGGCATGGCCCTGGGTTTTCTGCATCAGCTGAAGGAAGTGGCGCACGTCGCCAAGGAGATCAAGGACAATGTGTGTCCGGCGCTTGATCTGAAGTAAGGACCGGCGGCGCTTGCGCCGCCCGGCCCGGGCGCCCTGCGGGGCGCCTTTTTTTATGCGTGCCCGGCGGCCGCCGCCAGCTCGACACGGTCGCGGCCGCCGTGCTTGGCGCGGTACAGCGCCAGGTCGGCCGCGCGGAACAGGGCGTCGACGCTGGCCAGGCCGGCGGCCTCGTCCAGCCCGACCACCCCGGCCGAGAAGGTGGCGGCGAACTCGCCCTGATCGGCGCGATGGCGCAGCCGGCCGAACGCCGCGCGCACATCGTCCAGCGCCGCCGCGGCGGCCGCCGCCGAGGTGGCCGGCAGCACCACGGCGAACTCCTCGCCGCCATAGCGCCCGACCAGGTCGCCGTGCCGCAGGCGTTGCAGCAGCAGTTGCGCCATCGCCCGTATCACCTGGTCGCCGACCGGGTGGCCGTGGCGGTCGTTGATCTTCTTGAAGAAATCGATGTCGAGCATGGCCAGCGCCAGCGCGCCGCCGTCGCGCTGGCTGCGCGCGATCTCGCGCGCCAGTTGCTCCTTGATCGCGACATGGTTGTACAGCCCGGTCAAGCCATCGTGCATGATCAGGCTGCGCAGCGCCCGCGCCCGCTCCACCCGGCTGGCCACCACCCACGCCAGTTCCTCGCCGTCGGCCGGCAGGTAGTCGTCGACGCCGGCGGCGATGGCGCGGCGGCGCTGCGCCGGGTCGCGCCGGTCCGACAGCACCAGCACCGGCAGGTCGAGGAAGGCCTGGTCCTGCCGGATCAGCGCCGCCAGGTCGAGGCCGTCGCAGGCGCTGGTGTGGACGTCGATCACGATCGCCTCGGGATGCAACTGGCTCAGGGTGCTGAGCAGGTCGAGCGGCTTGGGCAGGCGCAGCGCCTCGATCCCCGCCGCCGCCAGCCGGGCTTCGATCCGCGCCAGCCGCCCGGGGTCGCTGGCGGCCACCAGCACGCGGTAGGGCTGGCGGTCGCGGCGCCGTAGCAGGGTCTCGATGCAGGCCTTGAACGCGTCGGTGGCCACCGGCTTGGCCAGGTAGGCGTCGACCCCGGCGCGCACGGCCGCCAGCCGGGCCTCCAGCTTGTCGAGCGGCGCCAGCCAGACGATCGGCGTCGCCGCCGCGCCCAGGGCGCGGATCTGCGTAACGCAGGCGGGATCGGCGAACGGGCTGTCGCGGCCGCTGGGATCGACCACCACGCAGTGCGGCGCCTGATGCACCAGCAGCGGCGCCAGTTGCGCCAGTTCGCTCGCCACGCTGACCGTGTAGCCGGCGTCGCGCAGCCGCATCGCCGTGTCGCGGGTGAGCAGGCCATTGTCGCCGAGCAGGCAGATCAGGCGGGACGTGGCGGGGACGGCAGCGGACATGGGGCGGGCTTTCGAGGTTGATTGGACCATGTATGGCGCCGGGGGCCGTGACGGTTCCCTGGGTTTCGTTGCTTTTAGGGAACTGGTGATATGATTTGCAAGTTGCCCGCCGGGTCAGCCGGCGGGGGGATCATGATGGTGACGTCAGGAGGAATATGCGAAAGTTCGCTGGCTTGAACAAGGTGGTGCCGGCCGCGCTGGCCGCGGTGGTGCTGTGCGCGCCGGTGCGCGCGGTGGAGATATCGGATGTGTCCGCGCTGCTGCGCGCCAGGCAATATGCCGCCGCGCTGGCGCAGTCGGACGAGTACCTGGCCGCCCGGCCGGACGACGCCCAGATGCGCTTCCTCAAGGGCCTGGCGCTGGCGGGGCTGGGACGGCGCGCCGAGGCGATCGCCGATTTCACGCAACTGACGGCCGACTATCCGGCCATGCCGGAGTCGTACAACAACCTGGCGGTGTTGCAGGCGGCGGACGGGCAGTACGACAAGGCGCGCATGGCGCTGGAGGGCGCGGTGAAGGCCAACCCATCCTACGCGCGCGGCCACGAGAACCTGGCCGACATGTATCTGCGGCTGGCCAGCCAGTCCTACGCGCAGGCGCTGAAGCTGGAACCGAACAACGGCGCCGCGCGCGCCAAGCAGGCGCTGCTCCTGCCGGCGCTCGACTACCGTGGCGAGGCCGCGCCGGCCGCCCCCGGGCAGGAGGCGGAGGTGGTGGCGGTGTTGCAGGACTGGGCGCGGGCCTGGAGCGCGCGCGACGTGGCCGCCTACCTGGCGTTTTACGCCGCGGATTTCCACACCCCCGGCAATATCCCGCGCGCCAGCTGGGAGGCAGAGCGCAGCGCCCGCCTGCGGGGCGCCGCCGCCATCCACGTCACGCTGCGCGCGCCGGAGGTGGTGCTCGACGGCGCCCGGGCGACGGCCAAATTCGACCAGAGCTACCGCTCCGACCGCATCTCGTCCAACGACCGCAAGACCCTGCTGCTGGAAAAGCGCGACGGCAAATGGCAGATCCTGCGCGAGGACAGCCGCAAGTGAGCCGCCGGCTGTCGCGCTAGCCAGGCGGCGCCGGCCGGCGCCGCCTCCCGCCTCCCCTGGCGCGCCTGTCCGGCGCGCCGCCTTCCCCTCACGCCGCCACCACGCGCGGCCCACGTTCCCATCCCGGACCCGGCGACGGAACCGCCGCCGCCGCGCCGTCACTCACCGCTATATGGATGAAAGCAACCCGCTCTTTCATCGCCAGCGCGCGTCCGCCGCCATGCCGCTCAAGAAGCCCGGGTGGCGGCGCGCCTTTGGCCAGCCGATTTTGCCCACCAACGGAGAACGCCATGCCCAAGCTCGCCTCATTCCTGCACTCATCCCTGTCCCACAGCGCGCCGGCGCCGCACGCGACGCCGCCCGCCAGTCCCTCCCACAGTTCGGGGGCGGCATCGGATGCCGCGCCGGCGGCGGAGCTGCCGACCACCGCCGCGCCCTTGTCCGGGCGCGCCACGGCCAAGCGCAAAAAATCCAGCAACCCGTTCAAGCGGCTGGCCCACGCGATGGGCGCGCGGCCCTTCACGGTGGGACAGAAGGTGATGGGACTGGGCTACACCAAGGGCACCGAACTGGGCACCACCGACGGCCTGCCGGCGCCGGCCAAGCCACCCAACGAAACGGTGGACAGCCTGATCGGCGAGGCCAACGCGCTGACCCGCCGGCTCAAGAAAATCCTCGACACCTCGCTGGAGGAAATGCCCGACATTAACCAGCGGCCGCAGCGCTCGCTGGCGATGAAGGTCGTCACCGCCGCCATCCCCTGTTTCAAGCCCGAGAACCTGGGCCAGGTGATCGCCCAGGACCCGGCCTATTCCGGCGCCGGCGGCAAGGGCGGGCCGGCCCCAGGGGCGGCCTCGCCGGCCGACACGCGCGACCTGCGCAAGGCCGCGACGGACGATATCGGCACCCTGACGGAGGCGGTGCGGACGGCGCAGGCCACGCTGGAGCGCGCCCACGGCGGGGAGGATGAAATTGTCCAGCAGGAGGAGCTGGCGCAGGCCCAGGCCGGCTACGAGCGCGCGGTCGGCGACCTGCGCGAGGCGCTCATGATGGGAACGCTGGTGGGGGCGAACGACAACGCGCTGGCGACCGAGGTCCTGAGCCAGCGCATGGACTACGTCAAGGGCCAGATCGAACAGATGACCGACAGGCTGGACGAGTCCGGCCTGGATATCAAGCAGCGCAAGCTGCTGCTGGACCAGAAGCACGACGGCCTGCGCGAGGGCGTGCAGCTGGCGCGCCTGAACCTGCAAAACGCCAGCCTGACCTTGCAGGAAATGGGCACCGCCCTGCTGGCGTTGCAGGCGGAGCAGCTCGCCGCCACCGGCGCGCACATGCGGCGCGAATTCCACGACCTGCGGCTGGGGATGGCGGCGGACGCCGGCGCGCCCGCGCCGCAAACCGAGATCGTCATGGACGGCATGGAGGACGCCGGGGAGGTGGAGGAGGACCCGGCGGCGCTGGCCGCCCGGCGCGCCCGGATTGATGAAAAGCTGACGTATTTTTCCACCTGCCTGAGCGAGCTCAAGCAAGACGTGGCTCAGTGCGAGGAGGCGCTGGCGCGCGACAGCGCCGCGCTGGCGGATTTCCTGCCCGACTATACGCGTGAAATGACGTTGCTGACGGGGCAGAACGCCGGCGTCGAGGCCGCGCGCGGCGAGCTGCTGGCGGCCGGCCGGCCGCTGACGGCCAAGGCCGATCAGTGGGAAACCCGGGCGGCCGAGACGCGCGAGCTGGACAGCGCCCACCATGAACAGGTGCTCCAGGCGCTGGTGGCGGCGCCGCCCGGCTTCTCGGCGGAGCAGCTGGCCTCGCCGGGCGGACAGGCGTTGCAGGCCTGCCTGCGCCAGTTGGCGGAGGAGCTGCCGGCCAACGATCCGCAGGCCGAGCGCGAATTGCCGCGCGTGGCGACGCTGGAAATCGTCAGCCGCGCGTTCGCCGGCGTCGCGCACGGCGACGCCCAGGCCGCCGCCGACTTGCTGCGCGAGGTGATGTCGCACGGCACCGAGGACTGGTTGCCGATGCCCGACAGCCCGGTCCTGCCCGATGCCCGGCCGTCCGACCTGAACCACAGCGCGCCCTCGGCCGCAATGCGCGAGCTGTTCCATCGCATGGCCGAGGTGCCGCGCGGGCTGGAGGTGCTCAACCAGGTGTCGCTGCGCGACGAGCGCAAGCCCATGGGGCGGGCGCAGTCGGAGGCCTTGCAGGCCTACTGGATGGCCGACAAGGCGCAGGCCAAAGAGGACTCGCCCGAGGTGCGGGCATGGCTGGAATCGGCCAAGCAGGTGGCGCAGCACGAGGTGCGCAACCGCAAGAAGGAGCCGCCGGTGTTCGATACCGCCACGCTGCCGCTGGCGCAGCTGATCGCGTTCCGCGCCGTCTCCAAAGGCATCCTGTCCAACGCGGCCGATTCGGAGTTCGGCGACATCAACCGCAAGCTGCTCAAGCTGAATGGGCAATGGGTCGAGCAGGCCGGCGACAAGCGCCACAAGCTGCTGCAAGGCTTGCCGCGCAAGGCCGATCCCAGCAAGGGCAAGACGCCGTTCCATCCGCATGCCATCAAGATGGCGACCAACTCGATGGAGGCGCAGGGCATGTCGACCCTCAAGTCGAAGGCCAGCGACAGCGTGGCGGAGATCGCCGACGCCCTGATGGCCAGGGTGGCGGGCGGCTGCATGAGCAAGCGTCCCCATCACGCGAACGACCCGGCTTCGCTGGCGTTCGACGAGACGGTCAAGGTGCTGTGCGAGTACATCCGCGAGCACGGCGGCGGCGAGGCCTTGCAGGCCAACTGGCAAACCGGCCTGAAGCCGACCGGGTTCCAGGACGCCAAGCGCCTGTACCAGGCCAAGCTGGAAAAGAAGGATCTCCAGCAGATCCTCAAGGAGGCCAGCCTGCGGCTGGACCTGCCGGCGGACGGCGGCAAGTTCCCCGACCCGTTCTTCCACGACCTGCTCCACGAGAAGCAGCTGTCGGCGCTGGACGCGCTGCGCCGCGTGGCCGAATACATCGATCTGACGCTGGCCCCCTGGGAGAAGGAGGCGCAGGATCTGGGGCAACTGCGCCAGGACGTCAAGCTGGACACCATCGACGCCAAGATCAAACAGGCCGAGCAAGGGCAGTTCCACTCGCGCGAGGATGTCATCCAGTTCTTCGAGCCGATGCTGGAGGACCTGAAGCTGCGCCAGCAGGTCACCATGACGGCCGGCGGCGAGAAGGGCATCGGCATCCCCTTGCTGCCATGGACCCCGGTCAAGCCGCTGCTGGCCAGCCTCAACATGAATATCTACTCCAAGAAGGACGAGGCCACGTTCCAGGTGAAAAGCCCGACCTTCGGCGTGGAGTTCATGATCGGCGAAACCACCACCCACGCCCACGACATCAAGGCCACGGTGGGCCTGGGCGTCAAGAAGGCCAAGGTCAACGTCACCGCGCCGGCGGTCGCGGTCAAGGCCGAGAAGGCGTCGTCGGAGGCCGACTTGCTGGTGGTGCGCATCCTGCGCACCAAGGACGACAACGGCGTGCGCGAGGAGCAAAAGGCGCGCGACGACGGCCTGGCCCTGCTGGACACCATGCTGCGCTGGGACGCCGACGACAAGCATCCGGTGGCCGGCGAGAAATTCAACAGCCCGATCGAGGCCATCCTGGCGCTGCATCCGGATGTGTTGCTGGGCCGCGCCAGCAAGAGCGGCACCAGCACCGGCGTGACGGTGGATGTGTCGGTGGCTGCCCGCATCGAGCTCGACAAAAAGAAGAAATACACGCTGGGCGTGGCCGCCAACACCAACATCAAGGCCGAGAAGGCGACCGAGGTGATGAACGAGCGCAGCGGCTTCGCCCACCAGGTGGTGCATGACCGTTCGGACCAGCGCAAGCAGCGCTGGGGCGCCGGCGCCGGAGTGAGCGGCGCCGCCACGCTGTACAAGAAACTGGTCAAGCCGTCGCCGGCCACGCACGACGCCGAAGGCAAGGAGACCACCGGCCACAAGAACGACAAATACGGCACCTGGCGCGCCTCGGGCTCCGCCAACGTGCTCGACCTCACCCGCGAGCTGGCCAGCAACCTGGAAAAGAACGGCGCCACCCGCTTCGGCATGGGCGACCGCACCGGCGGCAGCGTCGACCGCAGCTACGGCACCGCCAAGGATTTGCTGGCGGAGATCGAGGCCAACCGCGAGGACTTCTTCATCCGCTTCCTCGACACCATCCCGCTGGCGCCCGGCGCCGAGAAGGACACGCCCGAGAACCGCGCGCTGGCGAAATCCTCGCTGGACCAGTTCATCAGCGATCTCAAGGTGGCGGACAAGAATCCGGCGCTGCAATTCAACGTCAAGTATGAAATGCAGCCGCGCATGAGCGGCTGGGTGGACGCCTTGAACGCGCTGGAAACCATCGCGCGGCAAAACGACGACGAGCAGGGCGTGCAGGACGTGCGCGAGGCCAGGAGCGATCTGATGAGCTACCGCAGCACCTGGGCCTTCAAGAACTGCGCCGTCCGCAACAAGGGCAAGGAAACCAACGGCACCGGCCTGGACTTCATCGCCCGCTGGCAAAGCAAGCAGACGGTGGAAACCTCCAGCGCCTTTACCGCCTATCCCGCCTAGGCCGACCGGCCCGCCCGCCACCCGGCCATGACCCCGGCCACGGCCCATGGAACCGGCCGTGGCCGGGCGTCCACCCATCCACGACATTCCGTCGCAACGCCTTTGCACTCAGGCGGGGCTGGCCGCAGGACGGCCATGCTCCCATTTCTCCATCCACCCTGGATCAGCGTACCCGGCTGAAAACAATAATGAAGACATTCACCAACCTGTTCAAACCCCTCATGACGCTGGTCCACAAGACACCGGCGGAAACCACCACCGCGCACACCGCGCACCAGCCCCATCAGGCCGGCGATGTGCCCGGCGCCGCCACCACGCGGCCCGACGCCGAGACCGGCGCGACCCAGGGCAAGAGTGCGCGCAAGCGTTTCATGAGCCGCTTCAAGAAAAAGGAAAAGCGGCCCGCCGAGCAGGGGCCGCGCCTGGGCCTGAAGGACGACAAGTCCTATCAGGCGGCGCTGGCCAAGCTCCAGCGGCAGACGCCCACGCCGGCATCGCCGCCACCGCAAACGCCGGCCGCGCCGCCGCCGCCCGAGGCCGGGCACAACACGGAGATCGATTACGATCACGTCGAGGTCGAGACGATCTACAGCGAAACCGCGTCGGAGCGCAGCGAGATCGGGGAGGAACAGGAACAGATCGAGTTGCAGCTGGTGCAGAGCGAGTCCGCGCACAGCGAGACCGCGTCGGAACCCGACGAGACCGGGCCGGTCGTGACCGGCCAGCCTGAAGCAACGGCCGCCGCCGACGGTACCAACGCCGCTGAAGCCTCGGCGCCCACCAGGACGCCGCATGAAGTGGCCCAGGGCATCCTGCAACAGGTCAGGAACACCATGATCGACCACATCACCGGCGACGTGCTGGAGGACCTGGTGGCCGGCTTCGTGGAAGACATGCTGGAGCACGCGGACGAGGAGCTGCTGCACGCGGTCAGCGCCGACGAGGTCGGGCAAGCCATCTCGGCCAGGGTCGAAAGCGCGCTCGAGGAGATCATCGCGGCGCAAGTGCGGGAGGAGGTCAGCCAGCACGTCACGGACGAGGTGCAGGGCGAAATCGATGCCGGCGCCGAACAGATCGCGCGCGAAATCCTCCAGCACATCATCGACAACATCGACGCCGAGGCGCCGGAGCCGCCGGTGAACCTCAGCGAGATCGAGGAGGTTGATGAGATCGAGGAGGTTGAGGAGGTCGTCCAGGCCGGCGCCGGCGAGGAGACCACGCCGGTGGCGCTCACGCCCGCGCCGGTGCTCGATCCGAAGACGCATGAGATCCGGCCGGAGCAGCTCAAGGCGCTGGCCGCCGACTTCGGCAATTACATCGAGCAGGCCACCCCGCTGCTGGGACAGTCGACCGTGGACGCGCTCAAGGGCAAGCTGGAGCAACTGTCGGCGGCGGGCGACAAGGACGTCGGCGCCGAGGGCTTCAGCCATGGCAGTCACGGGCTGGACGCGCGCGATTGCTACAAGAACCTGGCGCGCGAGTGCGCCAGGCAGGCCGAGGGCGCGTCCGGCGACAAGCGCGACATGCTGCTGACCCTGCGCGCCCTGTTCGATGAACTGAAGCGCCACCACCTGTCCGGCGCGGCCACGCCGATCTTCAAGGAATACGCCGCCGCCGAGCTCAAACAGATGAAGAAGGATAACATCGGCATGACCGACATCCGCGCCGGCGCCGCCGTCGGCAGCGTCGGCGAACAGAAGCTCGGCGTCAAGATCAACATCGCCCAGGCCGAGCTCAAGCGCGAGCGCAAACGCGACATGAAGATCGACGACGACAACGATGTGATGAACACCGATTACGCGGGCGGCAGCGCCGGTGGCGGCGTCGGCGGCATCGTCAAGAAAGTCCTCACCTTCAAGGGCGCGCTGAAGGTGACCAAGGGCGGACGCTACCGGAAAACCACCAATTTCCCCAACCTGGCCAAGATCGTCGCCGCCGACGAGGCCAATCACCCGTCCCGGCTGCACGCGATGCTGCTGGCCAAATCGGCCGGCGTCAAGGCGCGCCAGCGCGACCAGCTGTACCAGGGCGGCTACAAGATCGCCAACGGCCGCCTGCTGCACAACGAGGCCACCATTCCCGGCTACCTGACGGCGGACAAGGTGGCCAAGGGCGCCTACAACACCGCCGCCATCCACGCGGCGGCCCGCCTGCTGGAGCAGGCGGCGCCCGCGCCCCGGGACGGCGGCAGGACGCTCAGCCAGATCCTCAAGACGGCCTACCCCGCCGTCGCCGACCAGGCCGAACTGCCGGCCAGCGCGATGGACTACGCGCCCTTGCCGACCCTGAGCGCCGGCACCACGCTGCGGGGCAAGGAAAAGAAAACCACCATCACCGGCGTCGAGGTGGGGGCGGAGGCCAAGGCCGCGCTGCCGAATTTCCTCGGCAACCACATGAAGATATTCAAGCCGGGCAAGCACGGCTTGCCCGGCAAGATGACGGCCAGCAAAGGTTTGAGCAGCCTGGTGGAGGGCAACGCCGCCGTCAAGGGCCGCCGCATCGAGACCGCGCTGGAACGCCTCAAGCCGGTGCACACCATGATCACCACCGGCTACACCAAGGACATGCGGGTGAGCCTGAATCTGCTCGACACGCTGGAGAGCGCCGCCGCGAAGAACGATAACGCCACCAATCAGCGCATCAACGCCAAGCTGTCGCTGTACCGCGATATCAACCAGGCGTTCCAGCTCGACTCCGACGCGCACCTGCCGTCGCATGACGCCACCCTGTTCGGTCCCGAGATCGACATCCCCGCCACCTATCTCGGCAGCGTGCGCGCGCCCAAGGAGCAGTGGGGCGAGCTGCTGGGCGCGGTGAGCGGCGCCTGCGACCACTTGCAGGGCGCCTACACCCAGTTCGAGGCGGCGGCCGGGACGCTGCACATCGAGAATCGCGGCAAGGACCCGGAGGCCCTCAAGCAGGAATACGCCACGCTGCGGGAGACGGCGTCGCGCGAGGTGCTGGGCAGCGTGTGGAAGCAGGGTTATCCCGGCCTGCCGGCGGGCGACACCGGCAAGGGGCTGGCCACCAACAGCACCCGGCGGCGCGAGTTCATCGCCGACACCCACGACGCCATCAGCACGGCGCTGGCCAGCGCCGGCACCCATCTGGAAATCGTCAAGGCCAGGATCCTCGCCGAGATCAAGGCCAATCCGGAGGCGCTGGACACCGATCCGCAGCTGGCCGGCATCCTCGACAAGGTCAACCAGGCCAATGCCAAATACGCCGGCTTGAGCAAGGCCGTCGAGGCCGGCAACATCCCGGTGGCCAAAAACGAGCTGTACCGCTACAACTCGCTGGCCTGGGCCAAGGTCAACGCGCGCACCGAGCTGGAGGTGCAGGTCGGGGTCAAGGCCGGCGTGCAGATCAAGGGCAGCACGCTGGCCGAGGAGCGCCACACCAAGGAGGTCGCCGGCATCATGGCCGACCTGAACACCTCGGCCGCCACGGCCGGCTTGACGCTGGGCTTCAAGCTCATCAACCAGGACCACCCGAACTACAGCCGCAAGGGTGAGTTCATGGAATTCTCGGTGACCGGCGGCGCCGGCAATCCGCTCGCCGGCGCGCTGGTGGAGAAGATGATGCGGCAGGTGGTCAAGGCGCTGTACGGCGCCGAGCAGTTCTCCGACACCGAGGGCCCGGGCAAGCTGACCGAGCTGAGCAAGCAGGTGTTCGGCTCAGGCGTGCTCGACCTCACCCAAGAGGCGCAGCTGACCTGGCGCATGCACCGCTACCCCGAGGTCTCGGACAGCAAGTTCGAACTCCAGTCATTCAAGACCTACCAGAAGCGCAAGGAGGGTTACGGCGGCACGCTCAACATCCCGATCGCGCCGGACGGCTCGAGCGTCGAGCTCGGTTTCAAGGCGGGCCAGGAAAGCCTGGTGCCGGTGTTCGAGTACATGGGGCGCGACCTGGGCCACCACATCATCAATTTCTCCAGCATCGACGCCGGGCTCAAGGCGGCCGACGCGGCGTTGAAGAAGGAGCAGGCGGCGATCGAGGCCGCCGCCGGGGAGGCCGCCGACGGCGCCGGGCCGGCCGCGCCCAAGGACAAGCTGGCGCATTTGCGGGAGCTGCTGGACAAGGACGAGGGCGCCTATCTCAAGAGCCAGTTCTTCAGCTCGAACGCGATCGTGCAGGTGGTCTCGGATTACGCCGCGTTCAAGGACGAAGGCGACACGGCGATGAACCAGAGCGGCTTCGCCTTCTTCCACACCCGCAAGGTGGAGGAAGCGTCGCGCGTCAGCCGGCAGGCGGACGCGGTGGCGGCGGGCAAGGACTTCAAGACCACCGTGCCGACGCCGTTGACCGAGGTGAGCATCGCGGTGCCCGAGCGCGCCGCGCTGGCGGCGGCGGAGCAGCGGCTCCAGGGCATGAAGGAGGGCGAGCGCGCCGACTACCTGCTCAACACCGAGGAGGGCCGCGCCATCTTCAACGCCTACATCGCGGTGGTCGGTAACTACAAGGACATCAACTCGACCGCCACCACGCTGCACAGCTACGCGCCGTATATCCGGCAGGAGGAGCAGTCCACCGCCATGCAGACCGTCGCGCGCCCGCTGAAGACGGCGAAGAATTTCGCCGCCGCGCTCAACCCGTTCAGCGGCGGCGTCGCCGGCGGCGACCGCAAGGCGGAGCAATACCTCAGCGGCCGCGGCCTGTTTGCCGAGGGCAAGCAGCAGGAGCTGGCCGACGTCATGCAGGCGCGCGCGCGGTCGGAGACGCCGGATGCGGAGATCACCGCGCAGTCGGGCAGTTGGCTGGAGCAGCACCGCATCGCCGTGGCCGACAACGAGATGACCGGCGCCAAGAGCCTGATCGTGGCGTGCCTCCAGCAGGCCACCGGCAATTACGGCCGGCTGTACATGAAGGAGGCGGAAAAGTACCTGGCGCAACTGGGCGGGGATGGCGCCGATGTCCAGCCCTCGCCGGAACAGCTGGAGGCGATCGTCGCGGCCATCAACAAGGATTACGGCAAGAGCGGCGGCGTGCGCCTGGTGACGCCCGGCGTCGAGGGCCATCCGGTCTGGACCGGCGATCTCGCCGTCGGGAACGGCCAGGCCGGCGTGATCCTGCGCGACCGCAATGAGCGGGGCGAGGAGGTGTTCTCGGCGCTGGTGCACAAGGGCGAGCTCAAGTTCGACGAGATCCAGACACGCAAGAGCGCCGACAAGATGATGAACCGGCTGGCGCACCGCAACGAGGTCCGCGCGCACCTGACCGACCCGCAGAACGACGTCGCCGGCAGCGACCTGCGCAAAGGCAGCGATTTTGTCGCAGGCAAGGGGCGGGCGCAGAAGTTCGAGAAGCTGGCCTCCGCCACCCTGGCCGACTACCGCAACCCGATCCGCAGGGAATTGCGCGAGATGACCGACAGCGCCCTGGTCAGTTGGATCGTCCAGACCAGCGACATCGCCGGCAGGGAGAGGGATGTCGAGGAAGGCCGCAAGGAACTGGAGAAGCGCAAGCAGATGAAGGCCGCCCTCGGGGCCGTGCCGGCCGCGCCAAGTTTCGGCGAGCAACTGCTGTCCAACGCGGGGCAATTCTGACCCGGTGGCGGCCCCGCGTCCGGCGGGGCCGTCTGAGACTGGTCGCGGCAAATTCCGCACGAGTTCATGCTTGCGGTTTACCCGGGGAGGGGGCGCTGAGCGGTGTGTTGAGAGGCCTGCGCCGAACGGATTCGCTCTCGTTCGGCAGTTGTGGGTCCCGGCACTTAGGCCCGCATCGGCTTTGTGCCGCCGCACCAGGTGTCGCAGCTTTTTAGGCAGGCAGCCGCTTTGACCGGCGTTGGACGTGATCGCTGCCCCGTGCGAACGTGCTGAAATCTTCGACGCGGAGCATGGTCACGTTCGCGGCTCCCTGCTGGGATGGTCAGGGTATCCCGCTCCCGATTGCTTATGTGCGCTGTCGTTGCGCCTGCAGGCGCCTGCTCAAGGCTAACTTTCTAATGATCGACGAGAAAGACCGTATGTGCACGGTCTGCTGGTGCGCGCCGCGGTTCCACAGGATACCCGGCGTACGCACGGGGGTCGGATCTTCCAGCATGACCACGTGCAGGTCCGACCCCGCATCGATCGCATTCGCGGTGACGATGGCGGCGATCTGGGTCCGTGCAACCAATTGCAGCATGGGGGCAACGGTGTTCATTTCCGCCATCACCAGCGGTTCCGCCCCGCAGGCCCGGAAGCACTCATCCAGCATGGCCCTGGTGGAGAATGCCTCAGGCAGTAGCACCAGCTGCTGGCGATGCAGCTCAACAAAGCGGATGCGCTTGCGATTGGCAAACGGGTGCTGTTCCGACACCACCAAAATCATCTCTTCATTGTGCAGCGGTTCGAACCACAGGTTGTCCGGATTGTTGGGACGATAGGCGATGCCGAGATCCAACTCGCCGGAATTGAGCTTGACGCAAATTTCCTCGGCTGGCAGCTCCTCCACCGTTACCCTGACCAGCGGGTGCTTCTCCAGGAAGGTGGCGATGCATTCGGGCAGGAACTGAAGGTTAAAGGTGTGCGTCGCCCCCACGCGGACGTGACCGGTCAGCTCCCCCGCCGACTCCTTGAGCGCGCCTATTCCCTGGTCCACCGCGGCCAGCGCCGAGGTAACGAATTCCAGAAAGATCTCGCCCGCCTCGGTCAGCACGACCCGCTTTCCAATCCGGTCGAACAATGGCCGGTCCAGCGATTCTTCCAGTTGCTTGATCTGGTGCGACAGGGTGGATTGGGTGACGTGCATCCGCTCGGCGGCACGGGTGAAGTTGAGGCATTCGGACAACGCTTTGAAATACCTGAGGTGACGAAGTTCCATGCGCTTTTCCGTATCCAGTCATCGATGATGTCAATGATAACGATGGATAATCATCATTTCAATATCTGGTTGAAGATCGATATGATGCAGTGACTGGCAGCACAAAAGCCGCGCGACAGCGGCACTGATCAAGGAGACAGACATGAAAATTGGTAAGGAAAGTGTCCCGCGGACAGCCATCTCCACCTCGGACGAGCATTCGATCACGGTTCGAGGAGCTGACCTCTGCCATGATTTGATCGGACGCATTTCGTTCACCGATTACTTCCACCTGCTGGTCACCGGACAGCGCGCTTCCGCCGCCGCCATTGCCGTGCTGGACGCCACGCTGGTCGCGATTGCAGAGCATGGCCTGGTGCCCAGCGTGCAGGCCAGCCGCATGACGCTGGCGGCGGCGCCGGACGCCATGCAGGGCGCCGTCGCCGCCGGCATTCTCGGCTGTGGCTCGGTCATTCTGGGGGCGTCGGAAGGCGCCGGCAAGCTGTTCGTCGAAATCGACCAGCAGGCGGGGCCGGATGGCGACCTGGCCGCCGCCGCGTCGGCTGTGCTGGGACAATACCGCGCGGCGCGGCGGGCGATTCCCGGCTATGGCCATCCCCTTCATAAGGCGCGCGATCCGCGCGTGGACGCCTTGTTCGCGGTGGCACGCGCTCAGCACGTCCACTTGCGTTACATCGCGATTGCCGAGGCTGTGGAGGCCGTCATTCCCGAGGTGCTCGGCAAGGAGCTCAAGCTGAACGTCTCGGCCGCCATCCCGGCACTGCTGCTGGGGATCGGCTTCCCGCTGGCGGCGTTGAAAGGGGTGCCCATCCTGGCGCGCACGGCCGGCCTGATCGCGCATCTGACCGAAGAGTTGCAGCGGTCAATCGGCTTCGCGTTGTCATACCAGGCGACGCGCGAGCTGGTGTTCGATGGCGTCGCCCCCGCCAACTGATCAACTATCCAGAGGTATATACATGAGCAAGGTCCTACAAGGTGTCAAGGTGATCGAACAGGGCACCTTCATCACCGGCCCGGCCGCGGGCGTGATCCTGGCCGACATGGGCGCCGACGTCATCAAGGTCGAGCAGCCGGAAACCGGCGATCCGTTTCGCGCCTTCGCGGGCGGTCTCTACAGCCCGCATTTCCAGACCTACAACCGTAACAAGCGCAGCATCACCCTGAATCAGAAGAACGAGACGGACCAGGCGGTCTTTGACGAACTGATACGCGATGCCGACGTCTATATTCAGAATTTTCGCCCGGGCGCGGCGGAGCGATTGAATGCCGGCGAGGCGCGTCTGCGCGCCTTGAATCCACGCCTGATCTACTGCGCCATCAGCGGCTTCGGCCAGACCGGCCCGGCGGCCCAGCGTCCGGCCTACGACACGGTGGCGCAAGCGGCCAGCGGTTTCCTGAGCCTGCTGATCAATCCCGCCGATCCGCGCGTGGTCGGCCCGGCCATGGCCGATGCCATGACCGGTTATTACGCGGCGTTCGGCATCCTCGGTGCGCTGTTTGAACGGCACCGCACCGGCAAGGGGCGCGGCGTGGAAGTGTCGATGGTCGAGGCCATGTGCCATTTCAACCTGGACGCGTTCACCCACTATTTTGCCGAAGGCGAGGTGATGGGGCCCTTCAGTAGGCCCAGCGTTTCGCAGTCTTACGTGCTGGCCTGCGCGGATGGAAAATGGCTGGCGCTGCACATGTCGTCGCCGGAGAAGTTCTGGCAGGGCCTGGCCAACGCCATGCGTCGTCCCGAACTGTTTGCCGACCCGCGTTTTTCCACGCGCGAAGCCCGTATCGTGCACTACGAAGAACTGGTGGTGCTGTTGCGCGCGATCTTCGCTGGCGAGGCGCGCGAGGTCTGGTGTCAACGCTTGACGGCCGAGGACGTGCCCCATGCTCCGATGCATAACGCGCCGGAAACGCTGGCTGATCCGCAGGTGCGGCACTTGCAGCTGGAGGTGTCGATACCGCGTCCGGCAGCGGAACCTTTCCGCACCATCCGTTTTCCGATCGCCTTCGACGGCCAGCATGCGCTTGATATTGCTCCGCCCCCCACGCTCAACGCGGACGGTCAGGCCATACGCGAAGAATTAATGAACCGAAAGCGCAATCCACAGCATTAACCCGTTCGCGGTAGCCCATCGTCATTCACAAAACAGGAGACAAGCCATGAGCCTTGAGAATTGGACCCCCAGCAATATCGACCTGGATAAGGCGCGCGAGATCGCCTACCAGCGCCGCAGCGCCAACAAGGTGCGGCACCTGCACCATCATGCCTTCCGCTGCCGCAGCGCGGAGGAGACCCGCGCCTTCTACGAAGGGCTGTTGGGTTTCCCGTTGGTCGCCGTGTGCCTGGAGCCGATCGATCCGCTGACCAACGAACCCAAGCCCTACCTGCACCTGTATTTCGAAATCGGCGATGGCAGCGCGCTGGCGTTCTTCGATTACCCGTCGCACTTCAAGCCGGAAGACTTCCCGCAGGTGGATCAGTTTGGCCACCACATCGCCATGGAGGTGTCGGGCGGCGACGCCACCATCGACGCCTACCAGCAAAAACTCATCGCCGCCGGCATCGAGGTGCTGGAGATTAACCATGGTTACTGCCGCTCGATCTATTTCTATGACCCGAACGGCATGCGCGTCGAGCTGGCCACCAACGTCGCCGTGACCGAGCGCTTCTTCGCGGACAAATACCAGTCGGTCGACGCCGACATGGCGGCCTGGAACACTGTGCGTGCGCAACATTATGGCAGCGTCTAAGGCCCGGCACGCGGGCCCGGCCATGCTGGAACCGGCCTTCACCACCTCCAGCGATGGCTGCCGCATCGCCTACTGGAGCGGCGGCAATCCGGACGGCCTGCCGGTGGTCCTCTTGCACGGCTTCGCGCTGGACCACTCGGTATGGTCGCCGGTCTGGCGGCAGGCGGGTTTTCTCGACCAGTGCTACGTGGTGGCGCCCGACTTGCGCGGTCACGGCAGGTCGGGACGTCCAAGCGCCGAGGGCTGCGCGCAGGGGCGCCTGTGGGCCGACGACCTGGACGCCGTGATCCGGTCGAGCGGGGCGGCATGCCCGGCGCTGGTGGCGTGGTCCTACAGCGGCCGCATGGTATTTGACTACCTGCGGCACTATGACGGCGCCTCATTGCGCTGCCTGAACCTGGTGGCCGCCGCCAGCCTCGCCGACCCGTCGGTGCTGGGGCCGCGCCACGGTTACCTGGCCGACTTGTGTTCTGCCGATCCGCAGGTGGAGGCCGTCGCCGCCATTCAGTTCCTGCGGGAGGTGCTGCGGATCGATCAGTCCTTGCCGCAATTCGCCGCGCTGCTCGGGGTGTTGCGTCAGACGACTGCCGAACAACGTGGCTGGCTGCGCAACCGGCCGCTGGATTACGACGCCCTGATCGCGGCGCTGACGCTGCCGGTATTGGTCACCCATGGCGAGCACGATGCGGTGCTGCGGCCTGCGCACGCGGACAATCTGCAACAGGCCATGCCGCATGCGCTGGTCTCGCACTATGGTCAGGCCGGCCACGCGCCATTTCTCGACGATCCGGAGCGCTTCGGGAATGAATTGATTCACTTTGCCGAGCAGGTCGCGGCCCGGCATTGATAGCAACAGCAGTATCAACGATAAATTCAGGAGACTAGCATGGAAAACATAGGCGGGGTACTGGTGTCGGGCGCCGGTCCGGTGGGGTTGTTGACGGCGCTCGGCTTGGCCAAGGCCGGGATCAAGGTGACGTTGCTTGATGCGGCGGCAACCATCAACGACTCGCCGAGGGCCGCCATCTACTATCCGGTGGTGCAGGATGTGCTGGAACGCTACGGCTTGCTGGCCGACGCGCTCGAGGTCGGTTATCAAAGCACCGAATTCCAGTTCCGTGCACCGTCCAGGGAGACCGTGATCCGGATCAGCACCACCATCCTGGATGGCATGGTGGCCCATCCCAGCAACCTGCATCTCGGTCAGCATACGCTGGCGGAGCTGGTGTTGCGCCATCTGCGGCGTTATCCGAACGCCGAGGTGCGCTGGAATACCTCGGTGGTCGACTTGGCGCAGGACCCGCATGGCGTGACGGTGCAGGTCGATACCACCGAGGGCCGGCGCGCGTTGCGCGCGCAGTGGCTGGTCGGCGCCGACGGCGCGCGCAGCACGGTGCGTAAGCTGCTGAACCTACCGTTTGAAGGCCATACCTGGCCGGATCGCTTCGTGGCCACCAATGTGCGCTTCGACTTCGGCAAATATGGCTACGCGCCGATTAATCAGGTATCTGATCCGGTCAACTGGGCCGTCGTGGCGCGACTGGGTCAGGATAATCTGTGGCGCTGCACCTTTGGCGAGGATGCCGATCTGGACGAGGCCGAGGTACGCAACCGTATTCCGGCGCGTTATGCCGCCATCCTGCCCAGCACCGATTCGTACGAGATCGTCTCTGCGGCGCCATACCGGGTGCATGAACGCTGCGCGCCGAAGTTTCGCGTCGGTCGCGTGCTGCTGGCCGGCGATGCCGCGCACGTTTGCAACCCTTGCGGCGGCCTGGGCCTGACCACCGGCCTGCTGGATGCGACCATGGCGGCGGACGCGCTGTACGCTGTGATAGCCGGCGAGGCCGGTGAAGACGTGCTGGATTACTACTCGCGGGAGCGCCGTCGCGTTTACCTGGAAGTGACCACACCGCTGGCCAGCAACTTCAAGCGCCTGCTGTCCGAGAAGGACCCGCACAAGCGTCGCGAGGACGAGGCGTTCTACCAGCTCGCCGCCGACGACATTGACGTCGGCCGTCGAACGCTGCTGTACACCAACGCGGTCGCGGGCAACCCGCTGCCGGCGCGGAGCGTGGCGGCATGAGCACGCTCCTGAGGGATGAGCGCATCCGCACCGCAGGCTTCGAACGCCATGAATACCTGGTGCACGGCGTGCGCACTGTGCTGTACAGCGCCGGCCAGGGACGGCCGGTGGTGTACTTTCATGGCGCGGGCATCTTCCAGGGCTTCGAATTTGCCCGCGCCTGGACTGATCATTGCCGGGTGATCTTGCCTTACCATCCGGGTTTTGGCGAATCTGCCGATGATGATCAGATTGGTTCCCTGCATGATTATGTGAACCATTATCTGGAGCTGTTCGACCAACTGGGCCTGGACCAGTTCGATCTGGTGGGCTGCTCGATGGGCGGGCGGCTGGCGGCGGAGTTCGCCGTCGCGCACGCCGAGCGGATCCGCAAGCTGGTGCTGGTCTGTCCGGCGGGGCTGGCGGTGCCCGACCATCCCATGACCAGCCTGGCCGCGATTCCGCCGGCTGAGTTGATCAGCTACCTGATCGAGGATGCCAGTGTGCTCACCCCCTTCCTGCCCGACGGCCCCGATCCGGCGTTCGCGGCGATGCGCGCGCGCGAGGGAACGGCGGTGGGGCGTGTGCTGCGCAACGGCAGCTTGGTCAATCCAAAGCTCGGGGCGTGGTTGCACCGTGTGCAGGTGCCGACGCTGTTGCTGTGGGGGGAGGGTGACCGTCTGATTCCCGTTGGCCAAGCCGAGGCATGGGCGCGCCTGCTGCCGCAAGTCCAGGTTCAGACTTGGCCGCGGGCAGGCCATCTGCTGCTGGATGAATTGGCGGCGGCCCGCGAGGCGGTTGTGCGCTTCCTGTCGGATGTCGGGAGCGCATGATGCCGCAGACCCTGTTCGACAAGCTGTGGCGCCGCCATGTCGTCGCCGCCGGCGATGATGGCGCCGCCGACCTGTTGTACATCGACCGCCATCTGGTCTACGAGGTGACCAGCCCGCAGGCGTTCGATGGCCTGCGCCTGGGCGGTCGCCGGCCGTGGCGCCCGGATTCGGTCATCGCCACGGCCGACCATAATGTGCCGACCATCGCGCCGCGCCTGCACATCGACGATGCCCTGGCCAGGCAACAGGTCGAGCGGTTGAGCAGCAACTGCGATGAGTTCGGCATCACCTTGTTTGCGCTGGGCGACCGGCGCCAGGGCATTATCCATGTGGTTGGTCCGGAGCAGGGGGCGACCCTGCCCGGAATGACCGTGGTGGCTGGCGATTCGCACACCAGCACGCACGGCGCGTTCGCGGCACTGGCTTTCGGCGTCGGCACGTCGGAAGTGGAGCATGTGTTGGCCACGCAATGCCTGCTGGTGGACAGGATGAAAACCATGCTGGTCGAGATCAGCGGCGAACTGGCGCCGGGCGTGGCGGCCAAGGATCTGGCGCTGGCGTTGATACAGCGGCTGGGCGCGGCCGGCGCCACGGGCTATGCGATCGAGTTCGGCGGCGACACGGTGCGGAGATTGTCGATGGAGGCGCGCATGACGCTGTGTAACATGGCGATTGAGGCCGGTGCGCGCGTGGGGCTGGTCGGCGTCGACGAGCTGACCATCGCCTACCTGCAAGACCGGCCTTACGCGCCGGCAGGCGCGGCGTGGGACGCGGCCTGCGTTTATTGGCGTACCTTGGTGAGCGATCGCGGCGCGGTGTTTGACGCCACCCTGCGGATGGATGCCGAAAGCATCGGACCGATGGTCAGCTGGGGCACGTCGCCGGCCATGTCGGTCGCGGTGGATGGCTGCGTGCCACAACCGCAGGAGGAGCCTGACCCGGTGCGTCGCGCGCAACTTCAGCGCGCGCTCGATTACATGGACTTGCGGCCTGGCCAGGCGATGCGCGAGATCCGGCTCGACCGCGTGTTCATCGGCTCCTGCACCAACGCCCGCATCGAGGACCTACGCGCCGCCGCCGCGGTGCTGCGCGGCCGCGCCGTGGCCGCTTCGATCAAGCAGGCGCTGGTGGTGCCGGGTTCCGGCCTGGTCAAGGCGGCGGCGGAAGCCGAAGGCTTGCATCATATTTTCACCGGCGCCGGCTTCGAATGGCGCGAGCCGGGTTGCTCGATGTGTCTGGGCATGAATGAAGACCGGCTGCTGCCTGGCGAGCGCTGCGCCTCGACATCCAACCGCAATTTCGAGGGGCGGCAGGGTGCGGGCGGCAGAACCCATCTGGTCAGCCCGGCGATGGCGGCGGCGGCGGCGGTCGCCGGGCATTTCGTCGACGTGCGCGGCAACTGGGGAGGCCAGGGACGATGAAAACCTTGCACTCCCTGCACGCGCTGGTGGTCCCGCTGGACCGGCCCAATGTCGATACCGACGCCATCATCCCCAAGCAGTTCATGAAGTCGGTTGCGCGCAGCGGGTTCGGTCGCAATCTGTTTGACGAATGGCGCTATCTCGATCCCGGCTATCCGGGGCAGCAAGACGAGCGCGTGCCGAACCCGGCGTTCGCGTTGAACCTGCCGCGTTATCAAGGAGCGCAGATCCTGCTGACGCGCGAAAACTTCGGCTGCGGTTCCAGCCGCGAGCACGCCTTGTGGGCGCTGGCCGACTATGGCATCCGTGTGATCATAGCGCCGAGTTTTGCCGCGATCTTCCATGCCAATTGTTTCAAGAATTCGGTCTTGCCGGTGGTGCTGGACGGAGCGACGGTGGAGCGCCTGTTCGCGGCGGTGGAAGCCAGGCCTGGCTACCGGCTGCATGTGGATCTGCCGGCCCAGCAATTGATCACGCCGGACGGCGACGCCTTGTCATTTGAACTGGACGCCTACCGCAAGCGCTGCCTGCTGGAAGGCCTGGACGATATCTTGATCACCTTGCGCAAAAGCGAGCGGATCAAGGCTTATGAACAGCGGCGCAAGCTGCTTGAACCGTGGCTGACCGACTCCGCGGCGGTGACCGACAAGCCACCGTGAACCCGCCACGGCGATACCGCCGGGGCAAACCACCATTACATCAACAATATTTGTGCCGGCACAGACTGGCGCAGGGAGACATGCATGTCAAATTTTCGTAACGCCATCGCGGTTGCCATTTCGCTGGCATGGCCAGCGGCGCAGGCGATTGATATCGCCACCGACAATCCGGATCTCAAGGTACGTCTGGATTTTACCCCGAAATACAGTACCGCGTATCGCTTGAGCGATCCGTCCGCAGCGTTGACGCGCTTTGACGTGGCGCGTGACCCCAACACCGCCAATGAGGACGATGGCGACCATAACTTCAAGAAGGGCATGCTCTCCAGCCGGATCGACCTGTTGACCGAATTTGACGTCACCGCCAGGAATTACGGCCTGCGCGTCAGCGGCAGCGGCTGGTACGACAGCGTCTACCTGCGTCCCAACGACTACAGCGGAACGCAGCTCTTTGTCGCCGGCATGCCGACGCCGACCGTGCTGTCCACCGCCAACAACAAGCCCGGACAGGCGCCCAACGCCTTCCTGCCCGGCACCCGCTACCAGCACGGCAAGGGCGCCGAGATCCTGGACGCCTTTGTCTATCTGAAGGGGGAGATTGGCGACATGCGCGGCACCGTCCGGGTCGGCAAGCACACGCTGCAGTGGGGGGAGACGCTGTTCTTCGGCCAGAACGGCATCGCCAATGCGCAAGGACCGGTGGATGTGTCGAAGATCGTGTCGGTGCCAGCCTGGCAGTTCAAGGAGGTGCTGCTGCCGGTGGAGCAGGTGTCGGGGTCGTTGCAGGTGACGCCTGACGTGCAAATCGGGGCGTATTACCAGTTCAAATTCCGCCCCAGCCGTCTGCCCGGTGTCGGCAGCTATTTCTCGGACGGTGACATTTTGCCCGATGGCGGGTTCGTCAATTTCGGCACCGACGCGCAAGGTAAACCGGTCAACCTGGTCTACAACAGCGAGCGCGACCTGCGCCCGAAGAATTCCGGCCAGGGCGGGCTCCAGTTGAAGTGGAATCCGGCGGGAGGCAACTATGAATTCGGTTTCTATGCCGCTCAATATCACGAAAAGTCGCCGGCCGCGCCAGTGTTCGACTTCGTCAATAACAATGTGCACCTGGCGTTCGCGGAAAATGTGCGCATGCTGGGCGCCACGGTCAATTCTTCGCTTGGCCAGTTGAACTGGGGACTGGAAGGTTCGGTGCGTTTTGATGCGCCACTGACCAGCAGCCCGGCCGTTCTGGTGCCGGGCAGCGCGCACACCAGTTGCGGCGCCTCGGACGATGATCCGTGCTACGCCAAGGGCCGCACCGGGCATTTGAACTTGTCGGGCATCTATGTGCTGCAGCCCAGCGGGCTGTGGCAGGGGGGCTCCGTCCTGGCGGAACTCGGCTACAACCGCACCCTGAAGGTGACCCGCGACCCGTTCGCGGCCACGCCTGGCGAGACCGGGGTCAATGGCGGTCTGGCCGGCAATACCACCAAGGGCGCCTGGGCGTCACGGGTGCTATTCGAGCCGCAGTATTTCCAGGTCTTGCCAGGGTTGGACATCTCGGTGCCGATCTCGCTCGGCTACAACTTCGGCGGCCGTTCATCCGCGATGTTCAAGTTTGCCGGCGGCGTCAGCAATGGCGGCGACTACAGCATCGGCCTGAAGGGCAAATATCAGAACGAATGGAACTTCTCGCTGGCCTACACCGATTACTTCGGCGCGGTCGGCACGCTGACCAATACCCTGGTGCCCGGTAGCGCCGCGCCGCGCCAGCTGACGTTCGGGCAGACCCTCAAGGACCGCGGCTACCTGTCCATGAGCGTTTCCCGTACCTTCTAATTTAACGGAGTTCCGACATGAAAATCTCTTACCTTTACGTATCCATGCTGGCCGCGCTGGCCTCCCCCCTGACGCACGGCGCCGTCACGGCCGACGAAGCGGCCAAACTCAAGACGTCGCTGACGCCGATGGGCGCCGAGCGCGCCGCCAACAAGGATGGCACCATCCCGGCCTGGGACGGCGGCGTCACCAGGGCGCCGGCCGGTTACAAGTCGGGCGAACCGCGCCCCGATCCCTACGCGGGCGAGAAACCATTGTATGCGATCAGTGCAAAGAACATGGCGCAGTACGGCGACAAGCTGAACGATGGCGTCAAGGCGCTGATGAAGAAATATCCCGACTTCCGCATTGACGTCTATCCCACCCACCGCACCGCCGCGGCACCGCAGTGGGTTTACGATAACACCTTCAAGAACGCCACCCAGGCCAAGCTGGTCGATGCCGGCCACGGCACCGAAGGCGCTTACGGTGGCATCCCGTTCCCGCTGCCGAAGGACGGCTACGAGGTGATCCAGAATCACCGCCTGGCCTGGTTGGGGTTCTCGATCACCAGCAGCAGCAGCGCGTGGGTGGTCACGGCCGACGGCAAGCGCTCGCTGGCTTCCGCCGGACTGGAACGGATTCTGCGTCCGTACTACGATCCCAAGGGCAGCCTGGACAGCTTCAAAGGCTACTACGCTTACAGCAAGTTCTACACCACCGATCCTGGTTCCAGAGCCGGCGAGTCGATCATGGAGCACGCGGCGATCAATAACCAGACTGCGCGCGGCTTGTGGCAATACCTGGTGGGACAGCGGCGCGTGCGCAAGGGCCCTTCGGTTGCCTATGACACCCCGGACGCGGTCACGTCCGGCCTGGGGCTGGTGGACGAGGCGTTCATGCTGTTTGGCCCGTTGGACAAGCATGAACTGAAGCTGATCGGCAAGAAGGAGTTATACATCCCGTACAACAACAATCGCGCGGCAGGTGCGAAGATCGCCGATCTGATGCTGCCAAAGATGCTGAATCCGTCGTTAATCCGCTGGGAACTCCACCGTGTATGGGAGGTGGAGGCGACGCTGGCGCAAGGCAAACGCCATGTTGTACCCAAACGTAAATACTACGTGGATGAAGACACCTGGCAGATTGTCGCCATCGACGGTTGGGACGCCAGCGGTGAACTGGTACGCACGAACTACACGCTGACCCTGCTGGCGTCGGACCTGCCTGCCGTCATCTCCAACTCCCACTGGGGCGGTTATGATCTGCGAACCGGCGCCTACTACATCAACATGGCCAGTAACGAGCTGTCCATACAATACAAGCCAACGTCGACGCCGTTGACGCCCGCCGATTTTAGTCCCGAGGCGTTGGCCAACGAGGGAGCACGCTGATGCCTGCGGCCACGCTCAAGCTCGGGGCGGCTTGGATGATCCTGTCGGCGACCGGTGGCGCAGCGGCGGTCGCGGCGGTCGTGCCACCGGTCGCGCCGGCGGTCCTGCAAAACAAGGCGGTGCCGAGCAAGAAAGCACCCCAGTCGGCCATGCTGGCGGTGACGCGCGCAGGGCCACGACTGGTGGCCTCTGGTGAGCGCGGCATCATCCTGCTGTCCGACGACGCCGGCGTCAATTGGCGGCAAGCCAACGTGCCGGTACAGACCAGCCTGACGGCGCTGCGCTTCACCGACCAGCAACGCGGTTGGGCGGTCGGCCACCTGGGCACCATCGTGCACACCGCCGATGGCGGCGTCAGTTGGTCACTGCAGCTCGATGGCATGCGCGCCGCCAGGCTCGCTGCGGACGGTCTCAGCGCCAGCGGCCACCCGCCCGACCAGAAACTCGCCGAACAATTCATCGCCGAAGGGCCGGACAAGCCTTTCTTTGACGTTGATTTCAGTGACGGCCTGCACGGCTATGTCGTTGGCGCCTACAACCTGGCCTTCAGCACCGGCGACGGCGGCAAGACATGGCAAACGCTGACACCGCGCCTGCCCAACGCGAACAGCTTGCATCTGTACGCGGTGCGCGCCCGTGGCGACAAAGTCTTCATCGTTGGCGAGCAGGGGCTGGTGCTGCGCTCGCGCGACGGCGGCGCTTCGTTCGAGGCGCTGCCGTCGCCGTACAAAGGCAGCTTTTTCGGGCTGCTGCTGACCCGTTCGGGCACCTTGCTGGCCTATGGCTTGCGCGGCAGCCTGTACCGCTCCAGCAACGACGGCGCCGACTGGCAGGCGATCGCGACCAACGTCGGCAACGCCATCGGCGCCGCCGTCGAGCGCGACGACGGTTCATTGATGCTGTTGACGCACAACGGCGGCATCCTGGTCAGCGCCGACGATGGCCGCAGCTTCGCTCCCCACAAGACGGGCGCCGCCGCGCCGGTGGCCGGCGTGGCCGCCGCGCCCGACGGTGCGCTGGTGCTGGCCACCCTGCGCGGCCTGCGCCGTCAACCCACACCCTGATTCGATATTCCCATGCATACCGATACTACGCTCGACCACCAGCCGGTGATTGCCCGCCTCGCGGATTTCGACGCCAACTCCGGCTCGCTGCCGGAGCGTCTGCTGTTCAATCACCGGCCATGGGTGGTGTTGCTGTGCTTGCTGGCCAGTTTGCTGCTCGGCTGGCAGGCGACACGCCTGCAACTGAACGCCAGCTTTGAGAAGACCATCCCGACCAGCCATCCCTATGTGGTCAATTATTTCGCCAACAAGGGCAATCTGGCCGGCCAGGGCAACGCCATCCGGGTGGCGGTCGCCACCACCGGCGCGTCGATATTCGACAAGGACTACCTTGCCGTGTTGCAGCGGCTGAACGACGAGATCTACCTGCTGCCCGGGGTGGACCGTCCGTTCATGAAGTCGCTCTGGACCAGCAACACGCGCTGGGCGGCGGTCACCGAGGATGGACTCGACGGCAACACCGTGATGAGCGACAGCTACGACGGTTCGGCGCAGGCGCTGGCGGAAGTGCGTGCCAACGTCGAACGGTCGGGGGAGATCGGCCAGTTGGTGGCCGCCGACTTCAAGTCCAGCATCATCTTCGTGCCCTTGCTGGACCGCGACCCCAGGAGCGGCAAGCCGCTGGACTATGGCGCGCTGGGCCGGCGCATCGAAGAGCTGCGCGCCAAATACCAGGGAGCCGGCATTCAGATCCACGTCAGCGGTTTCGCCAAAGTGATGGGTGACCTGATTGAAAGCATGTACCAAGTGCTGGCGTTCTTCGGTGGTGCGCTGGCCATTTGCAGCATCGTGCTGTATGGCTACACGCGCTGTGTGCGCAGCACCGTGCTGGTGGTGGCATGCTCGCTGATTGCCGTGGTGTGGCAATTCGGCCTGTTGGCGTTGGCGGGGTATCAGCTCGATCCGTATTCCATCCTGGTGCCTTTCCTGGTGTTTGCCATTGGCATGAGCCACGGGGCGCAAAAGATGAATGGCATCATGCAGGATGTCGGCCGTGGCACGCACCGCGTGATTGCGGCGCGCTACACGTTCCGCCGCCTGTTCGTTGCTGGGCTGACCGCCTTGCTGTGCGACGCCGTGGGCTTTGCAGTACTGGCGCTGATCAAGATCCAGGTCATCCAAGACCTCGCGGCGGTGGCCAGCATCGGCGTGGCGGTGTTGATCTTCACCAACCTGGTGTTGTTGCCCATCCTGTTGTCTTACATCGGCGTGAGCCCGCGGGCGGCCGCGCGCAGCCTGAAGGACGAGTCCACGCCGGACGTCAGCGCCGAGCGCGCGTGGCTGTGGCGCCAGCTCGACCACTTCACCCGCCGTGGTCCGGCGCTGGCCGCCATCCTGCTTGCGGCCGCGCTGAGCGGCGGCGGCTACCTGGTCAGCCTGCACCTGAAGATCGGCGATCTGGACCCGGGCGCGCCGGAGTTGCGGGCGGATTCCCGCTATAACCGCGACAACGACTTCATGGCGCGCCACTACGCCGCCAGCGCCGATATCCTGACCGTGATGGTGGCCACCCCCGAAGACCAGTGCACGCGCTATGGCACGCTGGCGAAGGTCGACAAGCTGTCGTGGCAACTGGAACAATTGCCGGGCGTGGAGTCGACCAACTCGATGGCGGCGCTGTCGAAATGGGCCATGGTCGGCTACAACGAAGGCAACCTGAAATGGTATGAACTGTTCCCGAACGCGGCGGCGCTGGGCGGCGTGCAGACCCGCGCGCCACGCGACCTGTTCAATCAGGGCTGTTCCTTCCTTGCCTTGTACGTGTACCTCAAGGATCACAAGGCCGAGACCCTGACGCGGGTGGTCGACGAGGTGGAGGCGTTCATCGCCCAGAATCGCGGTCCGGAAGAGCGCTTCATGCTGGCCGCCGGCAGCGCCGGCATTGATGCGGCCACCAACATCGTGGTCAAGCAAGCCATGCGCGAGATGCTGCTGTGGGTGTATGGCGCGGTGATCGTGTTGTGCTTTGTCACCTTCCGCTCGTGGCGCGCGGTGGTGTGCGCCGTGCTGCCGTTGGTGGTGACGTCCATCCTGTGCGAAGCCCTCATGGTGGGGCTGGGCATGGGCGTCAAGGTCGCCACGCTGCCGGTGATCGCGCTCGGCGTCGGCATCGGCGTGGACTACGCGCTGTACGTGCTGTCTGTCATTCAGGCCCGGCTCAAGCTGGGCGACAGCCTGTCCGACGCTTACCATCGCGCCCTGCAATTCACTGGCCGCGTGGTCCTGCTGACCGGCGTCACGCTGGCGTTGGCGGTGGCGACGTGGGTCTGGTCACCGATCAAATTCCAGGCGGACATGGGAATCCTGCTGGCGTTTATGTTCGTGTGGAACATGCTGGGCGCCCTGGTGCTGTTGCCGGCACTGGCGCACTTCCTCTTGCGGCCGACAGCGCCACGCGCCCCCGCCCGGGCCGGGGATGGACCGGTCGTCGCCCCCGCCCATGCCTGAGGAGTAACGCCATGCTGACCATTGGAACACGGTTGCGACTGGGGTTTTCCCTGGTGTTGCTATTGCTGGTCGTCGTTGTGGCGCTGGGGCTGCGCCACATGATGGCGATGCAGCAGCGCATAGAGGACATCACGTTGATCAACAATAGCAAGACGCGGTTAGCTGGCGTGATGCGCGAAACGGTATTCGAGCGGATGGTCGCGCTGCGCAACATGGCGCTGATCGGGTCGATGGCTTACTTGCAACCGGAGGCGGATCACATCCAGGCGCAGGCCAGGCGTTACCGCGATGCCGAGCACAAGCTGAACGACATGCTGGACAACGCGCGCGAGGTATCCCGACAGGAGCGGCTCATCCTCGACAAGATTCGCCAACATGAGGCCGTGGCGCAGCGCTGGATAGCGCGGACGATGGAGCTGGCGATGGGGGCGGAATCCGATCAGATCTATGCATTGCTGATTAACGATCTGCTTCCAGCCCAGACCGGATGGATGGCGGAACTGGGCCGATTGGCCGCGGTGGAGGAGGAGCAGAGCCGGCAGGCCGCGCACGAGGCCCTGCAAGCCTATGTGGCGGCGCGGAATCTGATGATCGGCTTCGGCGTGGCGGCAGTGCTCATCGGCCTGATGGTTTCGTTCGGCCTGACGCGCGGCTTGCTGAGGCAACTCGGCGGCGAACCGGCCTATGCGGCGGAGATCGCCACTCGCACGGCGGCCGGCGATCTGAGCGGAGATATCGCCGTGCGTGCAGCGGACCAGACTAGTCTTCTCCTGGCGATGAAAACCATGCGCCGGGATCTCGCGGAACTGGTGGGCAATGTGCGGACCAACGCGGACAGCATCGCGGAGGCTTCATCGCAGGTCGCCGCGCACAGCCAGCAGCTGTCGTCCGGCATATCGGAACAGAGCCGCGCGCTGGATGAGACGGCGACCGGTCTGCGCGGGCTCACCGCCATGGTCAAGCACAACGCGGAACATGCGCAGCGCGGCGAGACGCTGTCAGGCACGGCTTCCGCGGTGGCCTCGCAGGGCGGTGAGGTGGTGTTGCAGGTGGTCCGGACCATGGAGGCGATACGCGCGTCGGCCGGCAGGATGGCGGACATTATCGGGGTGATCGATGGCATTGCATTCCAGACCAATATCCTGGCGCTCAACGCGGCGGTGGAAGCCGCCCGGGCGGGTGAGCAGGGGCGTGGCTTTGCCGTGGTCGCCAGCGAGGTGCGCAATCTTGCCCAACGCTCGGCCCTGGCTGCGAAGGAGATCAAAGTCTTGATCAACGACTCCGTCAGCCAGGTGCACGCCGGTAACAAGCTGGTTGGACTTGCCGGCTCGACGATGAACGATGTCCTGGCCAGCGTCTCGGAGGTGAACAACATCGTGGTGGAAATCGTCGCGGCAAGTCATGCGCAGTCGCTGGGCATCGACCAGGTGAACCGGTCGCTTGAGCGCATGGGCCTCGTGGTCCACCGCACCACCTCGCTGGTGGATCAGGTCGGGGGCGCGGCGGTCGACATGCGGACCCGGGCGGTGGCCTTAACCGCCGCGATGGGCGTATTTAAGCTGGACGTTCCAACGCCGCGCGTTGCTGTCGAGTCGATATTCCTGGGAACCAGAAGCGACTGACAGACGATGGGACTGTATATTTTTCTACTATCAGGATTGTTTTATGCACACCAAGCACACGCTTACAATGAAGGAAATATGGCTGGTCGCGTCCGCCAGCGAAGCCCACGCGCTTGCCCATGGCTGGGACGTGACCATTGCCATCGTCGACGATGGCGGTCATCCGCTGTGGCTGCAACGGCTTGACGGGGCCGCGCCGGTATCCGCTCATGTGGCCTTGTCGAAGGCGCACACGGCGGCGCTGGCGCGGCGTGACACCAAGGCGATCGAAAACATGATCAACGACGGCCGCTTTGCGTTCTTGAGCGCGCCGGGCATCCGTGGCATGCTCGAAGGCGGCGTCGCGCTGATGATCGCGGGCCAGTGCGTGGGCGCGGTGGGGGTATCGGGTGTGCTCGCGGCCGACGACGCTTGCATCGCTCAGGCGGGCGCCCAGGCGCTGTACGATGCTGTCGCCGTCTGAGCTCGCGCGACGCCGGCGCGAGGTGGTCGCCGCGCTGACCCGGGCGGTGCCGCCCCATTGCGTGTTGGCGCGCGACGAGGATACCCGGCCATACGAATGTGACGGGCTGTCGGCCTACCGCCAACTGCCGCTGGTGGTGGTACTGCCGGAAAATGAAGAGCAGGTGGTGGCGATCATGGCCGTGTGCCTCGCGCTGCGGGTGCCGCTGGTGCCGCGCGGCGCTGGCACCGGGCTGGCTGGTGGCGCGCGTCCCGTTGCCGATGGCATAGTGTTGTCGACGGCGCGTCTGAATCGCATCGTGCATCTCGATCCGGCCGCTCGCACCGCCGTGGTTCAGCCGGGTGTGCGTAACCTGGCCATTTCAGACGCCGCCGCGCCTCACGGCCTGTACTACGCACCCGACCCGTCGTCGCAGATCGCCTGCACCATCGGCGGCAACGTGGCGGAAAACTCGGGCGGCGTCCATTGCCTGAAGTACGGGTTGACCGTCCACAATGTGCTGAGGGCGCGGGTGGTGACAGTCGACGGCCAGGTACTGGAACTCGGTAGTGAGGCGCCGGATGTGCCAGGGTTGGATTTGTTGGCGGTGTTCATCGGTTCCGAAGGCATGCTGGGAATCGTGACCGAAGTGACGGTCAGGCTGGTCCCCAAGCCGGCCGTGGCGCGCGTGGCCATGGCCTCGTTCGACGATGTCGTCCGCGGCGGCGGCGCGGTGGCCAGCGTGATCGCTGCCGGCATTATCCCGGCCGGTCTGGAGATGATGGATCGCACCTCGATCGGCATGGTGGAGCCGTTTGTGCGCGCCGGTTACGATCTTGAGGCTGCCGCCATTCTCCTGTGCGAGTCGGATGGCAGCGCGGAGGAGGTGGATGAGGAAATCGAGCGCATGAGCGCGGTGCTTTGCGCGGCCGGCGCCACCGCGATCACGGTGTCCGCCACGGAGGCGGAACGGCTACGGCTGTGGTCCGGGCGCAAGAATGCCTTTCCCGCGGCGGGCCGGATCTCGCCTGACTACTATTGTATGGACGGCACGATCCCCCGCCGTGAACTGGGGCGCGTCTTGATCGGCATCACTGAGATGGCGCAGCGCTTCGGGCTGCGCTGCGCCAACGTGTTCCATGCGGGAGACGGTAACTTGCACCCCCTGATTCTGTTCGACGCCAATCAGCCTGGTGAATTCGAACGCGCCGAAGCATTTGGTGCGGCGATCCTGGAGTTGTGCGTGGCGGTCGGGGGCACCATCACGGGCGAGCATGGTGTCGGCGTCGAAAAGATCAACTCAATGTGCGTGCAATTCTCGCGCGCCGAGCTGGATGCCTTCCTGTCGGTGAAGCGCGCGTTCGATCCCGAGCATCTGCTCAACCCGGACAAGGTGATCCCGACGCTGGTGCGCTGTGCCGAGTACGGAAAAATGCATGTGCGGCCGGGCCAGCAGAAGTTTGCCGACCTGCCGCGTTTTTAGGACGGGAGTTTTAATGCAACAAGTTTTACAGTCATTTGTCGAGCGCATCGCCCGGGCGAGGGCTTCGGGCAGGCCGTTGCGCCTGCGGGGCGGCGGCAGCAAGGATTGGTACGGGCAGGCTGGAATCGGCGAGGTGCTCGACACCCGCGCCTATAGCGGCATCGTCGCCTACGAACCGACCGAACTGGTCGTCACGGCGCGCTGCGGCACACCGTTGAGTGAACTGGAGGCGCTACTGGATTGGTCCGGACAAATGTTGGCGTTCGAGCCGCCACGCTTCGCCGGCGCCACCGTCGGCGGCGCTGTGGCTAGCGGTTTGTCCGGTCCGCGCCGCCAGCGCGCAGGGGCGCTGCGCGACTTCGTGCTCGGGACTTCGCTGCTCGACAGCACCGGGACGATGTTGCGGTTTGGCGGGCAGGTGATGAAGAATGTCGCCGGCTACGACGTCTCGCGGTTGTTGGCAGGCTCGCTCGGCACGCTCGGTCTGATCCTGGAGGTGTCGCTCAAGGTGCTGCCCAAGCCTGCATGCGAGACCACGCTGCGCTTTGCGGTTTCGGAACAGCTTGCATTGAATTACCTTGCCACTTGGGCTGGGCAAGCGTGGCCGATTTCCGCCACCTGCTGGCACGACGGTGTGCTGGCCGTGCGATTGTCCGGGGCCGAACTGACGGTGCGCGCGGCCGCACGCGCGCTCGGCGGCGCCGACTGCGGACCGGACGGGGAGTACTGGCAGGCGTTGCGCGATCAGCGCTGGAACTTCTTTCAGCCTGACGAGGGCGCGGCACTGTGGCGGTTGGCCGTGCCAGCGACCACGCCGGCGCTAGGCTTGGCCGGTGACCAATTAATCGAGTGGGGCGGTACGCAGCGCTGGCTGCGTACCGATGCCAGCGCCGCGCCTCTTCGCGCGTCTGCAAAGGCGCTGGGCGGGCATGCGACGCTGTTTCGCGGAGGCGATAAGGATGTCGGTGTGTTCCAGCCGCTTACAGCCGGGGTGGCGCTGGTGCACCGGCGTCTGAAGCACTCGTTCGACCCCAGCGGGATATTCAACCCTGGCCGTATGTACAAAGGACTTTAGCAATGCAGACCTCCATTAGTGAACGCTATCGCACGACCCCGGAAACACAAGATGCCGATGGCATTTTGCGTAGCTGCGTCCATTGCGGCTTTTGTACCGCCACGTGCCCAACCTACCAATTGACCGGCGACGAACTGGATGGGCCGCGTGGCCGCATCTACCTGATGAAACAGGTGCTGGAAGGACGGCCAGCGACCCGCAGCACCCAGCTACACCTGGATCGCTGCCTGACCTGCCGCAGTTGCGAGACCACCTGCCCGTCCGGGGTCGAGTATGGGAAATTGCTCGACATCGGCCGCCGCGTCGTAGACCATCAAGTGTCAAGGCCGCTGCGTCAGCGCCTTGCGCGCGCGGCGTTGCGGGCCGTGTTGCCGCGCGCTTGGCTTTTCAAGCCGGTGCTGCGGAGCGCCCAGATGATGCGACCATTGTTGCCTTCATCTTTGCGTGCCAAGGTCCCGACTGAGCGGCAGGCGGCTCCTTGGCCGCAGCGCCAGCATGCGCGCCGGATATTGCTGCTCGATGGCTGCGTGCAGCCGGCGTTGGCGCCGTCGATCAATGTTGCCGCCGCCCGCGTGTTGGATGCGGTGGGCGTTCAATTGATCGTCGCCCCCAAGGCGAAATGTTGTGGTGCCATCCGGCATCATCTGGACGACCAGGACGGCGCCATGGCTGACGCGCGGCGCAATATCGATGCATGGTGGCCTTGGGTCGAAGGGATGGATGGCGGCGTCGTGGTGGAGGCCATTCTGATGACCGCTTCCGGTTGCGGCGCCATGGTCAAGGACTATGCCCACCTGTTGCGTCACGATCCGGTCTATGCGGACAAGGCGGCGCGAATTTCGGCGCTTACTCACGACTTGTCGACGATTGTTGCGCGGTTCAAGACCGAACTTGAGCCGCTGCTCCGCAAGCGGCGCGCGCGCGTGGTCTATCACCCACCATGCACATTGCAACATGGCCAACAAGTACGCGGCCAGGTCGAAGAACTTCTCCGGCTCGCCGGCGTGGATGTGCATATCTGCGCGGACAGTCACCTGTGTTGCGGATCGGCCGGCACTTATTCCATGCTGCAGCCGGCGCTGGCCACGAAGTTACGCGACGATAAGCTGGCCAAGCTCGGTGCGAATGCGCCCGACATGATCGTATCGGCCAATATCGGTTGCCTGACCCACCTCCAGTCGGGGACGGACACGCCGGTCAGGCACTGGATCGAGTTGCTCGATGCCGCAATCGACCGCGGCTGATGTCCCCAGCCGTCCGCTCGCGGCCCGGCAGGGAACGGTGGCCCAGCGGATCATGTTAAAGAATTTTGGTCTTGCGGTTCATGGCGGCCGGCGACATAGGCGCGAGACCGCGCAAAAGCAGTTGCAATCCGGCTGCCAGGTCAGCCTCGAAATCATATCTTAGCGGCAGGAGCTCCGGCAGCGCCATCACCTGCGCCAGGGCGTCGCGCGGGTGGCTGAGAGGCCACAGGCCGATCGTCAATACCATGGCCTGGCGCACGAACACGATGTACCCCTCGATCGATATCGACGGCATCCGCCCGTGGAGTTGTCGCGCCAGGTCCCCCACCAACGCCACGGTGTTGAGCTTGAAGGTTCGCAGGCGTTCCGGCGACACATTGTGCTCTATGATCGACGGCAAAATGCTGAGCAGCCGGCACATCAGCGGATAGGCCGCGCTCGCGCCGGCGAATGCTTGCGCCAGCTGCGGCGCCGTGGGCTGCGACAGGGCGCCCAATCTCTCATCGAGATCGGACCGCCACAGCGCCGACTCCTCCTCTAGCAAGGCCAGCAATAGCGCCTCGCGGTTCTCAAAATAGCGATACACATTCGATTTGGTCATGTGCGCCTGGCGCGCCAGCTCGTTGAGCCCCAGATCGCTAAGCTCCATCCCGCCGCGCAGGGCCGACCTGGCGGTTGCAAGCAGATGCGCGCGGCGCTCCTCCTTTTGTTCGGGGCGGCGGGCCCGCTGGAATGGCTCTGATGTCGTCATTGGGTATCCGTAATCCGCAAAATCGCAGTTGCCGCACACTGTATAGATCGCGGGCATGCTTGACAAGTGACCAGTGGTCTTGTAAATTGAAGACCACTGGTTTTTTATTTTGGCGGGCATGCTGCCATGGATGCGGTCGCGGAGGCCGCATACGGCATAGACAGGTAGCAACCGTCGCAACGATGTCCGCCTCCCCGGGGCGGCTATAACTGGAGAAATAGATGAGGAACCGCAATGCAATAGTCCCCCTGGCGTTGGCGCTTGCCCTGGCCGGCGGCGCAGCGAAGGCGCAGAGCACCCCGGCAGGGCTGTGGCAAATGCTGGACGATGACAGCAAGCAGCCGTTGTCCCTGGTGCGTATCAGCGAAGCGGCAGGGGGCGTCCAGAGCGGCCGGCTGGAGAAGTTGCTCGACCCGTCGCGACAGGACGCCAGGTGCACGCTGTGCACCGACGAGCGTAAGAATCAGCCGATGCTGGGCATGACGATCATGCGCAACGTTAAGGCATCCGGTGACGGCACCTGGGAGGGGGGCGACATACTGGACCCGAACAACGGCAAGGTTTATCGCGTCCGTCTCAAGCCTGTCGAGGGCGGCAAGGCACTCGAGGTGCGCGGTTATATCGGTCCATTCTTCCGCACCCAGCGCTGGACCCGCGTGGAATAGCGCTGACGCCATTGCCCTGCGGCGCCAAAAGGCGGCCTCGGGCTGAACCGAAAATGAAGATCACGTTGCAACGCCAGCTCCCCTGGCAGCGCTCATCCGTATTGCTGGTTTGGGGGAGCGCCAGCCAGACTCTAACGAAAGAAATCGAATGACTACTACTACCCAAGGTGTTGCGCTGGTAACCGGGGCCTCGTCCGGCATCGGCCTGGTGACCGCGTATGCGCTGGCCAAGGCCGGGTACCGCGTTTTCGGCACCAGCCGCAAGGCAGTCGCCAGTCCGGCTGGCGTCACGATGTTGGTGTGCGACGTGACGGACGAGTTGTCCGTAAAAAAACTCGTGAACGAGGTCGTCAGGCAAGCGGGGCGTATCGATCTGCTCGTGAACAACGCCGGCGTGGGGCTGTTGGGTGGGGCCGAGGAGTCGTCCATTGGCCAGGCTCAGCGCCTCTTCGACGTGAATGTCTTCGGTGTGGCGCGCGCCGTCAATGCGGTGCTGCCCTTCATGCGTGCCCAGAAGAGCGGCCGGATCATCAACATGAGCTCGATCCTGGGCTTGATCCCATCGCCTTTCAACGCCTACTACGCGGCCACCAAGCACGCGATCGAGGGGTACACGGAGTCGCTGGATCATGAGGTGCGCCGTTTCGGCATCCGCGCGGTACTGGTGCAACCGGGCGTGACGCGCACCGCCTTCGAGGAGAATTTGACGCGGGCGGATTGCCTCATGCCCACCTACGCCGAGGACCGGGAGCGCAGCGAAGCGCTCATGACTAGATGGGTCGAGACCGGGGACGACCCGCAAGTGGTGGCCGACACCGTGGTCAAGGCGGCAATGGCCGCCAAACCCGGCTTGCGCTATTCGGCAGGTAAACAGTCCAGTCAGGTACGCATGCTGCGCCGCCTCCTGCCGGAAGCTGTGTTCGACAAGCTCATGCGCAAGTTCAACGCATTCCCGGCTTGATGCCGTAGCCTGCTTACGCGACAAACGAGTACCGCACAGTAACGGGGAAGCGGCCGCGCGGGAGCGCGGCCGGGAGGTGGCGACGCGTGGCGCCGCGCCGGTGGCTGGCGGATCAGACGTCGCCGTCGCCCTTGGAGTTGTTGTCCGAGAACATGGCGCCTACCTTGTCGGCGATCTCCGGCGGAATGCCGACCGCTTGCAGCAATTGCGACACCTTGTCGCCGATGCCGCCGGCGCCGCCGCCTTTGCCGCCACCGCCGGCGCCACCGGCGCCGCTGCCACCACCACCGCCCTTGCCTTCCAGCAGTTTCATCAGATCCTCGAAGTCTTTCTTCTCCTTCGGATCCATGTCGTTATCCTGCTTCAGCATTTCGACCAGGCGCTTGACCAGCTCATTCATGGCCTCCTTTTGCTGCCATGGCTGCAATCCCTTGTCCCCCGCCAGCTTGGCGACGTCCTCGGTCGACATGTTTTTCAGATCGTTCTTGAAGTTCTTGGTTTCGCCCGAGCTCGGGCCAATGCCGCCGCTGTTGCTGACGGATGCGTTGAAATTAACAGCCATGTGATTCTCCTTCAATGGTCGCGTTGGAAACGGATGTTTTGGGGTGGTACGCCGATGGGTGGCGCCGCGCCGGCGGCGGTTCCATGCCAGACGGCGCGCCGGCGAAAACGAACTAAACGCGGCGCGCCGCCACTCAATGGGGAACGTGCCGCCCGCGGCCGTTCTTCCCGCAGCCCACCACCATGGAGGATTCACTATGTCGCGCGACAACGACCACAATCTCGTGCTCAACAACATGCGCCGGCTGGACCAGAAGTACCAGCAGATCAACGCCGATCAGACCGACTTCATGCGCCGCCAGTCGTCCGGCGAGCAGCCCGACCCGGACGAATTCATCAAGCTGCTGGAGCAGCAGTCCGTCACCGGCAGCGCGATGACGGCGCAGTTCAATCTGTTCCAGAAGCCGCTCAAGACGGCGCTCACCGACTCGCGCTGAGACGCCATGCAGATCGACGAACTGGAGCGGCAATTGCAGGGCTTTCCGCTGGAGGAGCCGGTCAGCATCGACGGCGAATCCGTGTATCTGCGGGTGGGGCGCGACGGCGCGGAGCTGGGCGCGGTGTTTCTGGAGGAAATGAACGAGCGCCAGTTGCAGGAGGCCCTGCAACTGGGCTTCCAGAGCGCGCTGGAGTTCGACGCCGGCTGGGCGCTGTCGGATGACGGCGCCAGCCTGCTGCTGACCCAGTGGCTGCCGGACGCACGCGACTGGACGGCGGCGCCGGAGGCGCTGGAGCGCCTGCTGAATCAGGTCGAGCTGCTGCGCGCGCTGGCGGCCAGCGCCCCGGCCGAGGACAGCCGCGAGCATGACGCCGGCGGCCGCGAGGAACAACGTATGCGCAGCAAGTTGATGAGGGAGAAGTGATGAACATGCCACGCACCGCGTTGCAATGGCTGCTGGCGGCGATCGCCTGCGGCCTCCTGTGCTGGGCCCCGGCCGGCCGCGCCGCCGTGCCGCCGTCCTGGAAGGAGAGTGGCTTCGCGATCGAGCCGGCCGGCATGACGCTGCGCCAGGTGTTGCAGCAATTCGGCCAGGTGTACGGCGTGCAGGTGGCGCTGGACGTGCCCAATGTCGCCGTCCGGAAGGAGAAGCTGCGCGCGGACGGTGGCGCCGAGTTTCTTGACCGCCTGGCCCAGACCTACCGCTTCCGCTGGTTCGTGTATGGCGACACGCTGCACATCGTGCCGCGCGACGACAACGCGTCGGTGCGGCTGGAGGTGGGCGAGGACGCGGTGCAGGACGCCAAGGGCGCGCTGATCGGCATGGGCTTGTACGACAGCCGCTTCGGCTGGGGCGAGCTGCCCGACGAGGGTGTGGTCATCGTCAGCGGCCCGCGCGAGTATGTCCGCCTGGCGCGCCAGATCCTGCTGCCGGACCAGGCCAAGGCGGTCGCAAAAAAGGACCGGCAAATCATGGTGTTCCGGCTGAAGTACGCCAGCGCCACCGACCGTGCGATCAGCGCGCGCGGCAAGACCGAGACCGTGCCGGGCATCAAGACCATCCTGTCCAACCTGTTGTTCGCGCCGCCCGAAAGCAAGGTCGACGATCCCGCCAGCCGCTATGACCGCGCCAGCCAGAAGCGCTCGCGCCTGCCGGACAAGGGCAAGGGCGAGGCGCGCGACCTGGTCAACCTGCCGCTGCCGGGCAAGGTTCCATTGCCGAGCTGGGGCAAGCGCGCGCCGGCCGAGGCCATCGACGACGAGCCGGAACCGGCGCCGTCGCCGCGCAACGCCCGGAACACGGCGGCGTCCGCCGACCGCACGCCGCCGCGCATCGAGGCCGACCCGTCGCTGAACGCCATCATGATCTACGACCTGGTCAGCAAGCGCGCGATGTACCAGGCGCTGATCGATCAGCTGGACGTGCAGCCGCAGCAAATTGAAATCGAGGCGCTGATCATCGACATCGACCGCGGCAAGCTGTCCGAGTTGGGCGCCGAGTGGGGCGTCAGCAGCGGCGGCGGCAATGTCGTGGCGCGCGTCAACGGCACGCAGGACGACTCCAAGGGGCTGGCGTTGCCGCTGTCCGGCTCGACCCTGCTGATCAGCAATGCCGCCCGCTTCTACGCGCGCCTCAAGTTGATGGAGAGCCATGGCGAGGTCAGCGTGCTGGCCACGCCCACCGTGCTGACGCTGGACAACGTGGCGGCCGTGCTCGATCTGAGCCAGACCAAGTACATGCCGCTGGTGGGCGAGCGGGTGGCCGACCTGGCCGACGTCACCGCCGGCACCATGTTGCGCGTCATTCCACGGCTGGTGGACGACGGCGCCGCGCCGCGCGTGCGGCTGGAGGTAGATGTCGAGGACGGCACGCTGGACGATGGCAGCGGCAGCGGCAACGTGACGCGCTCGACGATCAGCACCCAGGCCATCATCGCGCCCCAGCAGACGCTGGTGATTGGCGGTTACCGCGCCGAGTCGCTGTCGAACAAGCGGCAAAAGGTGCCGCTGCTGGGCGATCTGCCCATGGTCGGCAATCTGTTCCGCAGCACCAGCACCTCCAAAAGCACCCGCGAACGGCTGTTCCTGATCACGCCGCGCCTGGTCGGCTCGTCCGGCACGGGCGGCATGGCGACGGCGCCGGTGTCCAAGGTGACCGAAGCGGCGCGGCAAGCGGTGGCGCCAGCACCGGTCGCGGAGCCGTCGCCAGCGCCCGCCCCGGCCCCCGCCCCCGAGCCGGTTCCGGCATCAGTCCCTGCACCAGCTCCGGTCCCGGCCGTGGCTCCCGCCCCGACCCCGGCGCCGCCATTCAAGGCGGAACAGCCATCCTTGTTCAGCGCGCCGCTGAAGCGAACTAATTGTCGTCGTGGCAAGATTGAGTTGCCGAAAAGCAACAGTTACAACAGCGTCCAGTGAAATAAAGTTCTTTCGGTTACAAGGCGACATATTGCTGTGCGACATAGCAAATTAAACTATGTGAATATGCGTTATCGAAAAAAGCAAGGAGTTCCCATGCGTGTAATCCCTTATTCGTATCATGCCGTGTTCATGTTATTTCTTACATGTTTATTCGTTAAGCCATGGAATGCGGCGACGATACGCGGGAAGCTGACCATGAAGTCGGATTGCGGATCATGAAAGAAATCATGCTGAAAAACAGACTGACACAATGCCTGGTGTGTGCGGCAGGCCTGCTGGCGGCGCTTGCTCCGGCTCATGCGCAAACGTTTTCAACGCCGTCGGCGCTGCCCGACATGACGCCCGGACTCAAGCTCGACCTGGGGCTGGCCATGGGCGGCGACGATTGCGAAGAGGACTACGCCGACCTGATGGCGGTGGCGGTGGGCACCAGGAACCGGACGCCGGCAGCGGCCAAACCGGCAGCGGCGGCCAAGACCGCCGCCGCGCCCGCGCAGACAGCAACCGCACCGGCAACCGCAACCGCACCGGCGGCCGTGACCGCGCAGGCGACCGCGACCCCGGCAGCCGCAATCCCGGCAGCAACCCCGGCAGCAGCTCCGGTAGCCGCAACCCCGCCAGCCGCGACCGGGCAGGCGACCGCAACCCCGGCAGCCGCAACTCCGACAGCCGCCACCATGGTGGCCGCAGCCCCCGCCACGGCCAGCCCGGCGCTGGCGCCGGTGGCCGCCGTGCAGCCCGTGGCGCCGCCGGCGCCCACCTGGGAAGTCATGCCGGCCGATAAGACCCTGAACGTCACGCTGGCGCGCTGGGCCGCCGCCGCCGGCTGGCAACTGGTGTGGGAATTGCCGGTGGATTACGCGGTCAGCATGCGCACCGAGCTGCGCGGCAGCTTCGTCGAAGCGGTCGGCATGGTGGCGAAAAGCATGGACACCGCCGAGGTGCCGATGAAGGCGATTTTCTATGACGGCAATCACGTGCTGCGCATCGTGGCGAAAGGAACGGAATGATGGCCCGCCGAATCGCCGCCCTGCTGTGCGCACTCCTGTTGTCGGCCTGTACCGGCCTGGCGGGCAAGATCGACGCCCGGATCGAGGAGACGGGGGACAAAGCCTCCGCGCTGGTGAAAGAGACCGGCCGCGCCGCGCCCGGCGTAGTGGCCGTGCCGCCGCCGGCGGTGACGCATGAACCCGGCATCTGGCTGGGCAAGGAGGTCGTCAAGCGCGGCGCGCCCACGCTGCCGCCGCTGTTCTACCAGGACGCGGCCTTCGACCGCACAGTGGCCTCGCTGTCGGAACTGGCCGAGCGCATCAGTCTGCGCTCCGGGCTGCCGGTCAAGATCACGCCGGACGCGCAGGCCATGCTGGATGGCGGCGTTGGCGCCGGCGCCGTGGCGGGCGCGCCGCCGGCCGCCGGCCTGCCGCCCGGG
>NZ_WNKY01000048.1 GCF_009720825.1 Duganella radicis
AGCCGCCGCCGCTGCGCCAGCCGCCGCCGCACCGGCTGCCGCCGCGCCTGCCGAAGCAGCAGCGGCCCCGGCCGCTCCGACCCCGCAAAAAGGCGACACCGCCTGGATGATGGTGTCGACCCTGCTGGTGATTCTGATGACCATTCCTGGCCTGGCCCTGTTCTACGGCGGCCTGGTGCGTTCGAAAAACATGCTGTCGATCCTGATGCAGGTGTTCATGGTGTTTGCCCTGATCATCGTGCTGTGGTGCATCTACGGCTACTCGCTGGCGTTCACCGAGGGTAACGCCTTCTTCGGCAAGTTCGACCGTGCCTTCCTGAACGGCATCTGGGACCCGGCCAAGGGCGCCTTCTCCTACGCCGCCACCTTCAGCAAGGGCGTGGTGATTCCTGAGTTCGTGTACGTGGCCTTCCAGGCGACCTTCGCGGCCATCACCTGCGGCCTGATCGTCGGCGCCTTCGCCGAGCGCGCCAAGTTCACCGCCGTGCTGGCCTTCGTGGTGCTGTGGTTCACCTTCGCCTACCTGCCGATCGCCCACATGGTCTGGTTCTGGACCGGTCCGGACGCGATCAAGGACGCCGCCACCCTGGCATCGGAAACCGCCAAAGCCGGCTTCCTGTTCCAGAAAGGTGCGCTGGACTTCGCCGGCGGCACCGTGGTGCACATCAATGCGGCGGTCGCCGGCCTGGTGGGCGCCTACATGATCGGCAAACGCGTCGGCTACGGCCGCGAATCGATGGCGCCGCACTCGGTCACCATGACCATGATTGGTGCATCGCTGCTGTGGGTGGGCTGGTTCGGTTTCAACGCCGGTTCGGCGCTGGAAGCGGCCGACATCGCCGGCCTGGCCTTCATCAACACCCTGCTGGCTACCGCCGCCGCCACCGTGGCGTGGGTGTTCGCCGAGTGGATCTTCAAGGGCAAACCATCGATGCTGGGCGGCGCCTCGGGCGCGGTGGCCGGCCTGGTGGCCATCACCCCGGCCTGCGGCTTCGTCGGTCCGATGGGCGCGCTGATCATGGGCCTGCTGGCTGGCGTGATCTGCCTGTGGGGCGTGAACGGCCTGAAACGCCTGCTGGGCGCTGACGACTCGCTGGACGTGTTCGGCGTGCACGGCGTTGGCGGCATCCTGGGTGCCATCCTGACCGGTGTGTTCGCCGCACCATCGCTGGGCGGCCAGGGCATCTTCGACTACGTTGCCAACAAGGCATCGGCTGACTACTCGATCGGCTCGCAAGTGATCGTGCAGGCCACCGGCGTCGGCACCACCATCATCTGGTCGGCCGTGGTTTCGGTGATCGCCTACAAACTGGTGGACATCGTCATCGGCCTGCGCGTGCCGGAAGAGGAAGAGCGCGAAGGCCTGGATATCACCACCCACGGTGAATCCGCTTACCATGCTTAATTAGCAATGTTGCATCCGAAAAGCGCCCCTCGGGGCGCTTTTTTTATTGCCTGCCTTTAAAATAGGATTTTTGCCCTCATTTGGCATAGTCCGCACGGTAATAAGGATGTAAACATGGTTCCCCACCTCGTCACGGCCCTGAGCGGACCCCTGCTCGACCTGGAAGAAAAAATCCTGGCCGCCACCCCCGCAATCGAGCGTTGGTTCCGCCTCGAATGGCAGGAGCACACGCCGCCGTTTTATTGCTCGGTGGATATGAGGAATGCCGGCTACAAGCTGGCGCCGGTGGATACCAATCTGTTCCCGGGCGGCTTCAACATGCTGGCCACTGAGATGCTGCCGCTGTCGGTGCAGGCCGCCATGGCCGCGATCGACAAGTATTGCCCGGACGCGCGCAACCTGCTGCTGATCCCGGAAATCACCCAGCGCCATCCGACCTACTGGCAGAACGTGGCGCGCCTGATGCAGATCTTCCGCCAGACCGGCCTGCACGTGCGCCTCGGCTCGCTGTCGCCGGAAGTCACCCAGCCGACCCCGCTGCCTCTGCCGGACGGCAATATGCTGGTGGTGGAGCCGCTGGTGCGCTCGCCCAACGGCCGCCGCGTCGGCCTCAAGGATTTCGATCCGTGCACCATTTTGCTGAACAACGACCTGTCGGCCGGCATCCCGGACATCCTGCAAAACATCCATGAGCAAAGCCTGCTGCCGCCGCTGCACGCCGGCTGGGCGCTGCGCCGCAAGAGCAATCACCTGAACGCCTACGACGAGGTGGTGAAGAAGTTCGGCAAGCTGATCGGCGTCGACCCGTGGATGCTGAACCCGCTGCACGCCAAGTGCGACGCGGTCAACTTCCGCACCGGCGAGGGCTACGAATGCCTGGCCGCCAATGTCGACGCGCTGCTGGCCAAGATCAAGAAGAAGTACAAGGAATACGGCATCAAGGACCAGAAGCCGTTCGTGATCGTCAAGCCGGACGCCGGCACCTATGGCACCAGCATCCTGACCATCAAGGACTCGGCCGAGATCCAGGACCTGACCCAGGCCCAGCGCGACAAGATGACCGTCGTCAAGGATGGCAAGGAAGTGACCGACTTCATCATCCAGGAAGGCGTGCCGACCTTCGAGAGCATCGAGCACGCGGTGGCCGAGCCGGTGGTGTACATGATCGACCGCTACGTGGTGGGCGGCTTCTACCGCGTGCACGCCGAGAAGGGCGTCGACCAGAACCTGAACGCGCCCGGCTCGCAATACGTGCCGCTGGCGTTCGCGCAGCAGCACGCGGTGCCGGATCTCAAGGCCAAGCCGGGCACGGCCGCGCCGAACCGCTTCTACGTGTACGGCGTGGTGGCGCGCCTGGCGCTGCTGGCGGCCTCGCTGGAAATGGAGCGCACCGATCCGAATCCGGAAGTGTACTAAAATCAGCCATTACCTCTACTGTTGAACACCCAATGAAAATCGCCTTCCTCGCCGACCCGTTGTCGACCTTCAAGACCTACAAGGATTCCACCTACGCCATGATGGTCGAAGCCGGCAAGCGCGGCCACGCCGTCTACGCCTTCGAGCAAAAGGACATGGCGGTGGAGCAGGGCGTGGTCAGCGCCAGGGTGTCGCTCATCACCCTGACCGGCGACAGCAAGGACTGGTACCGCGCGGCCGGGCCGGTCGAAACCAATCTCGGCGAGTTCGACGCCATCATCCAGCGCAAGGACCCGCCGTTCGACATGGAATACGTGTACGGCACCTACCTGCTGGAGCTGGCCGAGAAGCAGGGCGCGCAGGTGTTCAACAAGCCGTCCGCCATCCGCGACCATAATGAAAAGCTGGCCATCGCCCAGTTCAGCGAGTTCACCTCGCCCACCCTGGTGACCGCGGACGAGGCGCGCATCCGCGCCTTCCAGAAGCAGCACGGCGACATTATCCTCAAGCCGCTGGACGGCATGGGCGGCACCGGCATCTTCCGCGTGACGGCCGACGGCATGAACCTTGGTTCCATCATCGAGACGCTGACCAACAACGGCAAGCAGACCATCATGGCGCAGCGCTACATCCCGGACATCGTCAAGGGCGACAAGCGCATTCTGGTCATCGGCGGCAAGCCGGTGCCGTTCGCGCTGGCGCGCATTCCGCAGAACGGCGAGGTGCGCGGCAACCTGGCGGCCGGCGGCATCGGCGTGGCCCAGCCGCTGACCGCGCGCGATTTTGAAATCGCCAATACGCTGGGGCCGATATTGGCCGCCCGCGGCCTGTTGCTGGTAGGATTGGATGTGATCGGCGATTTCCTGACCGAGGTGAACGTCACCAGCCCGACCTGCTTCCAGGAGATCACCCAGCAGGCCGGCTTCCCGGTGGCGGCGACGTTCATCGACGCGGTCGAGGCGGCGGTGGCCCTGGGCCGATGACAAGAAATATTCATTACTCACTGGCGGTTTAACAATATGGTAGGCATACTACTTATGACACACGCCCCACTGGGACAGGCCTTTCTTGCGGCCTGCGCCCACGTGTTTCGTGGTCCGACCGAGCATCTGGAGGCGATCGACGTGATCGCCGACCAGGACCTCGGCCAAGTCCAGGATCTGGCGGCGGCGGCGATCAAGCGTCTCGACGATGGCGACGGCGTGCTGGTCATCACCGACGTCAAAGGCGGCACGCCCGCCAACTGCTGCAACCGGCTGGCCGACGCGGGCCGGGTGGAGGTGATCGCGGGCATCAGTTTGCCGATGCTGCTGCGCGCCATCACCTACCGCCGCGACACGCTGGACGTGGTGGTCGAGATGGCCCTGGCCGGCGCGCAAAGTGGAGCGGTGCGCGTCGACAACCGGACACGCGTCGGCTAATCCCGACGTTTTTTTTAGCAATGCGCACTCTGATTGAGATAAAAGAAAAATGATTCAGCAAGAACTCGAAATTATTAACAAGCTTGGTTTGCATGCGCGCGCTTCCGCCAAATTTACCCAACTGGCAGCAAAATACAAAAGCGATGTCTGGCTGACGCGTAACGCGCGCCGGATCAACGCCAAATCCATCATGGGCGTGATGATGCTGGCGGCCGGCAAGGGCGCCAAAGTCCTGCTGGAGGCCGACGGCGACGATGAAGGCGATTGCGTCGCCGCCCTGAGCGCCCTGGTCAACGACAAGTTCGGCGAAGGCGAGTAATGGCGGCGGAACGCAGCCGTCCCCGTTTCCCCGCAGGCCCGCCGATGGCCTCGTTCACCCTGCACGGCATTCCGGTCTCGCGCGGCATTGCGATTGGCCGCGCCCACCTGCTGGCGCCGGCGGCGCTGGACGTCAAGCATTACTTGGTGGCGGAAGAGCAGGTCGAGGCCGAGGTCACGCGCCTGCAACAGGCGCTGGCCGCCGTGCACAAGGAATTGCAGACGCTGTGGAATGAGCTGCCCAAGGACGCGCCGACCGAGCTGGGCGCGTTCATCGACGTGCACGCGCTGATCCTGTCCGATCCGATGATTTCGGAAGCGCCGCTCGACATCATCCGCACCCGCCACTACAACGCCGAATGGGCGCTGCTGACCCAGATCGACGAGCTGTCGGCGCAGTTCGACGAAATCGAAGACCCCTACCTGCGCGAGCGCAAGGCCGACATCCAGCAGGTGGCCGAGCGCGTGCTCAAGGTGCTGATGGGCACCGAGCAAATGCTGCCCAAGGCCGACGGTGGCGAGGACGAGGTCCAGCCGCAGATGATCATCGTGGCGCACGATATCTCGCCGGCCGACATGCTGCAATTCCGCGACCGTTCCTTCATCGGCTTTGTGACCGACGTCGGCGGCCAGAACTCGCACACCGCCATCGTCGCGCGCTCGCTGGATATTCCGGCGGCGGTCGGCATGTCGGGCGCCTCCACCCTGATCGAGCAGGACGACTGGCTGATCATCGACGGCGACGCCGGCGTGGTGATCGCCAATCCGAGCGTGCTGGTGCTGGAGCAGTACCGCGAACGCCAGAACGCCGCCGCCCGCGCGCGCAAGAAACTCCAGAAGCTCAAGAAAACGCCGGCCATCACCAAGGATGGTACCGAGATCACCCTGCTGGCCAATATCGAACTGCCGGACGATTGCCCGGCCGCGATGGAGGCGGGCGCCAACGGCGTGGGCCTGTTCCGTTCCGAATTCCTGTTCATGGGCCGCAACAGCAAGATCCCGTCCGAGGACGAGCAGTTCGAGCAGTACAGGAAGGCCGTGGTGGCGATGAAGGGCCGCCCGGTTACCATCCGCACGCTGGACATCGGCGCCGACAAGCCGCTCGATCAAAGCGAGCAGACCGCGCTCAATCCGGCGCTGGGCCTGCGCGCCATCCGCTACTGCCTGGCGGAGCCGCAGATCTTCCTGACGCAGCTGCGCGCCATCCTGCGCGCCTCGGCCTTCGGCAAGGTGCGCATCCTGATTCCGATGCTGGCGCATGCCTTCGAGATCGACCAGTCGCTGGCCATGGTGGCGCAGGCCAAGGCCGAACTGCGTGAGCAAAACGTCAAGTTTGACGAAAATGTCGATGTCGGCGCCATGATCGAAATCCCGGCGGCGGCGCTGGCGTTGCCCATGTTCGTCAAGCGCATGAACTTCCTGTCGATCGGCACCAATGACCTGATTCAGTACACCCTGGCCATCGACCGGGTTGATTATGAGGTCGCACACCTTTACAATCCGCTGCATCCGGCTGTGCTGCAACTGATCTCGATGACGATTGCGGCCGGGCATAAAGCCGGGATCGACGTCGCCGTGTGCGGCGAAATGGCGGGGGATGTCAAACTGACACGTCTCCTGCTGGGCATGGGATTGCGGGAATTCTCGATGCATCCGGCCCAACTGCTCTCGGTCAAGCAGGAAATCCTGAACAGCGATCTTGCGCGCATCATGCCGCAAACCCGCAAGATCATGCGCTCGATGGAACCCAACGTGATTGCAGACGCGGTCGAACAATTACAGTTGATGTGAACCGGCTGGACCCATCATTCGCGGTCCAGCCTTGATCGTTGGCCCGCGGGGCCGCCCAATAAAAATTAAATCAACGATGTCATCCCTGGGATACGTTAAGCCGCAAACCATGCATTTTGCCGAGCCCCTGCTCCTGCAAAGCGGCGCGTCGCTGCGCGACTATATGCTGGTGTACGAAACCTACGGCACCCTGAATGCCGACAAATCCAATGCGGTGCTGGTCTGCCACGCACTGAACGCTTCGCACCACGTGGCCGGCGAATACGAAGGCGTCGCCAAAAGCACCGGCTGGTGGGACAACATGGTCGGCCCGGGCAAGTCGCTGGACACCAACAAGTTCTTCGTGATCGGCGTGAACAACCTTGGTTCCTGCTTCGGCTCCACTGGGCCGATGCACACCAACCCGGCCACCGGCAAGCCGTATGGCGCCGCCTTCCCGGTGGTGACAGTAGAGGACTGGGTGGCGGCGCAGGCACGCCTGGCCGATGCGCTGGGCATCCGCCAGTTCGCCGCCGTCATGGGCGGCTCGCTGGGCGGCATGCAGGCGCTGTCGTGGTCCATCATGTATCCGGACCGCCTGCGTCACTGCGTGGTGATCGCCTCCACGCCCAAGCTGTCGGCGCAGAACATCGCCTTCAACGACGTGGCGCGCCAGGCCATCCTGACCGATCCGGATTACCGCGGCGGCGATTTCTACGAGCATGGCGTGGTGCCGAAGAATGGTTTGAAAGTGGCGCGCATGATCGGCCACATCACCTACCTGTCGGACGACGACATGGCGGAGAAGTTCGGCCGCAAGCTGCGCGACGTCGCTGCCAGCGGCGACTACAAATTCGACTTCGGCGTCGACTTCGAGATCGAATCCTACCTGCGCTACCAGGGCGACAAGTTCAGCGAATACTTCGACGCCAACACCTATCTGCTGATTACCAAGGCGCTGGATTACTTTGATCCGGCGCGCTTGCACAACGGCGACCTGGCGAAGACCCTGGCCGGCACCAAGGCCAGGTTCTTCCTGGCGTCCTTCACCACCGACTGGCGCTTCTCGCCGGAGCGCAGCCGCGAAATCGTGCAGGCGCTGATCAGCAACCGCCGCAAGGTCACGTACGCGGAAATCGATGCGCCGCATGGCCACGATGCCTTCCTGCTGGAAGACCCGCGCTACATGAACATGGTGCGCGCCTATTACGACCAGGTGTGGAACGAGATCGGGGGCAAGGCATGAACTTCAATGAATTGAGCGCGGCGCGCCCGGACCTGGCCTTCATCGCCCACTGGATCGGCGACAAGTCGCATGTGCTGGACGTCGGCTGCGGCGACGGCGTGATGATGGACTATCTGCAAAGCGACAAGCAATGCAGCGGCTACGGCATCGAGATCGCCGACGACAAGGTGCTGGAATCCACCCGGCGCGGCGTGCAGGTGATCCAGCAAGACATGGAGCAGGGCCTGGGCCTGTTCGGCGACAACAGCTTCGACACGGTACTGTGCCTGTCCTCCTTGCAGATGATGAAGCACGTGGAGGCGCTGTTGCGCGACATCGTCCGTGTCGGCAAGGAGGCGATTGTCTCGTTCCCCAACTTTGCCTACTGGCCGCACCGCGTGGCGCTGCTGAAAGGGCGCATGCCGGTGTCGGAATCGCTGCCGTACGAGTGGTACGACACGCCCAACCTGCGCTGCGCCACCATCACCGACTTCCGCGATCTGGCCGAGGATTGCGGGCTGGAAGTGATTGAATGTGTGGCGCTGGCGGAAGGGAAGCGGGTATCATTCCTGCCTAACCTGCGCGGCGACCTGGCCGTGTTCCGACTACGAAAAAAATAATGACGCAAAAAACGCCCTGGTACAGCTACATCAACGGACGCACCGTTTCCATCCTGTTCCTGGGCTTCAGTTCCGGACTGCCGCTGTACACGCTGATCTACCTGATGCAGGCGTGGCTGGCCAAGTCCGGACTGGACGTCAAGGCGCTGGGCCTGTTCGGCCTGGCCATGTTCCCCTACACCTTCAAGTTCCTGTGGGCGCCGTTCATGGACCGCTACACCGTGCTGCCGCTGGGCCGCCGGCGTGGCTGGATGGCGCTGACCCAGCTGGCGCTGTTCGCCTTTATCGGTGGGCTGGGCATGTTGGACCCGAAGCTGGAGCTATCGCTGATCGCCGGCACCGTGTTCCTGATTGCCTTCTTGTCGGCCAGTCAGGACGTGGTGATCGACGCCTATCGCCGCGAGATTCTGGCCGAGGAAGAGCAGGGCCTGGGTGCGGCCATCATCGTCAACGCCTACAAGGCCGCCAGCCTGATACCTAGCGCGCTGGGATTGGTGATGGCGGACAGCCAGCCGTGGCAGGTCGTGTTCTGGACCGTGGCCGCCTTCATGTTGCCAGGCCTGGCGTGCACGCTGCTGTCCAGGGAACCGACCCTGTACGGTGAGCCGCCGAAGAATTTGCAAGAGGCGGTGGTGCTGCCGTTCCGTGAATTCATCAAGCGCGATGGCATCAAGCAGGCCGCGCTCATCATCGCCTTCGTGCTGCTCTACAAAATCGGCGATACGATGACGACTGCCTTGTCGACCAAGTTTTTCCTCGACATCGGCTTCTCCACCAAGGACATCGGCCTGGCCGCCAACGCCACCGGTTGGTGGGCCAGCTTGGCCGGCGGCGCGGTGGGCGGCATCTGGATGATCAAGCTGGGCATCAACCGCGCGCTGTGGGTGTTCGGCGTGCTGCAAGCGCTGGCCATCCTCGGCTTTGCCTGGCTGGCGCAGGTCGGCCCGGACAAGCTGCTGCTGAGCGCCGTCTTCGGCTTCGAGGCGTTTGCCAGCCTTGGCCTGGGCTCGGCCGCGCTGGTAGCCTTCATGTCGCGCGCCACCGATCCGCGCTACACCGCCACCCAATATGCGCTGTTTTCCAGCCTGGCTGCGGTGCCGCGCACATTCATCAACTCCTCGGTGGGGTATATTGTTGCCGAAACCGGATGGTTCTGGTTCTTTATCGTATGCTTTATCCTTGCATTCCCTGCAATGATGATGCTGCCCAAAATCGCTCCGTGGAATAGTGGACATGAAAAAGCTTAAATTGAAAAGCGCCTTGCTGGCGCTGCTGATCTGCGCCAGCGCACTGGCGCAGGATGACGGCATACCGGTGCGCAAGCTGTCGCCGCTGCGCGGCCTGGCCGGCGCGGACTCGCGCCAGTTCGACGAGCAGTCGAAACTCCAGTACAACCAGATGCTGGCCGAAGCCCATCAGAAAGACGCCGTCGCCACCGACCGCAATCCGCAACTGATCCGCCTGCGCGCCATCGCCGGCCGCCTGATTCCCTTTACCTCGCGCTGGAATCCGGACGCGGCCAAATGGGACTGGCAGGTCAACCTGCTGAATTCCCCGACCGTGAACGCGTTCTGCATGCCAGGCGGCCGCATCGCCTTCTACAACGGCATCCTGACCAAACTGAATCTGACCGACGATGAAGTGGCCATGGTGATGGGCCACGAAATCGCCCACGCCCTGCGCGAGCACGCGCGCGAGCAAGCCGGCAAGAACAACGCCACCTCGCTGGTGGCGCGGCTGGCCGGCGCCGCCGGCGCGGCTTACTTCGGGCTCGATCCGCGCCTCGGCGATGCGGTCGGCAGCGGCGCCGCCAAAGTGGCCTCGCTGAGCTTCTCGCGCAGCGACGAGAGCGAGGCCGATCTGGTCGGCATGGACCTGGCCGCGCGCGCCGGTTTCGATCCGCGCGCCGGCATCGCCCTGTGGCAGAAGATGAGCGCCGTGAACAAGGCCCAGCCCTTGCCCTTCCTGTCGACCCACCCGAGCGGCAACCAGCGCATCGAGGACATGAACAAGAATATGCATCTGGTGCTGCCGGTGTTCGCGCGCGCCAAGGGACTGGACCCGAACAAGCTGCCGCCATACCGCTCGCTCGCGCTGCCGAAGTCCTGATATGCCGCGCCACCCGCTGCCCATGCGCGACGGCGTCGCGCCCAGCTATCTGTATCTGCCGGAGGGCGACTGGTCTGACATGATCAGCTTCCTGGTGGCGCGCTTTCCCGATGTGAGCGAGGCCGCGTGGCGCGAACGCATGGCGCGCGGCGACGTGGTGGATAACGATGGCAAGCCGTTGCTGCCCACCAGCCGCTTCAAGCGCGGCCTGCGCATGTTCTATTACCGCGAGCTGGAATACCCCGAAACGCCGATCCCGTTCAGGGAAGAGATCCTGCATCAGGACGAACATCTGGTGGTGGTGGACAAGCCGCACTTCCTGCCGGTGATTCCCTCCGGCCGCTTCCTGCACGAGACGCTGCTGGTGCGCCTGCGCAAAGCGCTGGGCGAGGAAGATCTGGTGCCGATCCACAGGCTGGACCGCGAGACCGCCGGCGTGGTGATCTTCTCGCGCAACGCCGCCAGCCGCGGCGTGTATCAATCCCTGTTCCAGAAGCGCGTGATCGACAAGGAATACGAAGCACTGGCGCCACGCCTTGAGGGCGTGACTTTTCCTTTCACCTACCGCAGCCGCATGGTGGAGGGCGACAAGTTCTTCGTCATGAAGGAAGTGGAGGGCGAGCCGAATTCGGAAACGCTGATCGACGTGATCGAACAGCGTGGGGAGCTGACCTTGTACCGCCTGTATCCGCATACCGGACGCCAGCACCAGTTGCGCGTGCACTTGTCCTCACTCGGCATTCCGATTGTGAACGACGCCTTCTATCCGGTGGCGCTGCCCTGCAAACAGGACGACGTGTCGCAGCCCTTGCAACTGCTGGCGCGCGCCATCAGTTTCATCGATCCCCTCAGCGGCGAGTGGCGCGAGTTCCGCTCGCGCCGCGCGCTGTAGCGCCGGCCTACGAGGTTGAGATGTTGACCAGGATGTTCTGGCCGATCAGCAGGGTGATGCTGCCGCTGCCGTCGGCATCGTGATAGACGTTGTAGTCGCCCTGCGTGCCGGCCGCGACCCAGTCCGCTTGTTCCAGATGCACCTTGGAGCCAGACTGGAGGGCGGTAATGGTCAGGGTGTCGCTATCGGTAAAACTGTGGACGGCGGCGCTGCTGCCGATATTCAGCACGTTGGTGTCGCTGGCGTCAAAGCTGAGCGTGTCGATGCCGCTGAAGCTGCTGCTCAGCGCTGTCAGTGACGCTTCGGTGGTGGCCGTCAGGCGCAGCGTGTCCGCGCCGGCGCCGGCGCCGACGATGGCGCCGCTGACCGAACTGATCGAGATGATATCCGCGCCGCTGCCGGTATTGATGTGCGCTCCCGCGCCGGCCGTGATCACATTCGTGCCGCCACCGGTGCTGACCGTGGCGTAGTCGCCCACCGTGATCACGGCGTCGCTGCCGCTGGTGACCGTATCGCCATCGCCGCCGATCACCTGCGCGCGGTTGCCGACGATGATGTTGTCCGCACCCGAGCCGCCATACACGATGCTGTCATTGTCGCCGGCGTGGCTGTAGGTGACGCCGTTGTTGGACAGATAGTAGGTCGGCGCGGCCTCCTCCTGGCCGGCGAAGGCGGTGACGTTGCCGGCCTGATCGGATAGTCGCACGCCATAGTTGTCGGTGAGCTGGCCGCTCAGGCCGGTCAGGCTCCAGGTGGCTTGGCCGCTGGCCTGGTAGGTGGTAGCCGCCTTCGTCCAGGTCGCGCCATGGTCGAAGGTGATCTCGACGATTTCATTCGGCAAGTCGGTGCTGCCGCTCAGAAAACCGTCGATGCTGGCGGCACCGCTGGCGAAGGCGTTTGGCGTGCCGGTCACGATGGCGGTGGAAGGCTGCGTATCGACGGTCAAAGGCTGGACGATGCTGGCGACCGTGCTGTCGACGCCGCTCACCGTTTGCTTGACCTGGATCTGGTCCATCGCATACGCGCCGTCGTCCAGGTCGAAGCCATCGCCGCTGCCCGCGTGCCAGCTGTCGGCCGTGCCCAGGCGGTAGTACCACGTGCCCTGTGGATCGAGGTTCGTGACGCTGATGCGGTGGTGGTTGGTGACGCCGTCGGTGTGCAGCGCCGAGCCGGCGTCGGTGTCCGAGGCTGGCGCCGTGTCGGTGTAGGTGAGCTTCGGCGCCGAGCCGCCGCTGGCGGTGGTGAAATGCAGCATCGAGTCGTCGCCGGTCACGCCGACATTGCCCGCGAGGTCGCTGACGATGGCGCCGCGCACCGTGTAATGGGTGCCGTTCACCAGCGCGCTGTCCAGATCGATGGTCAGCGTCTTGCCGCTGGCCGCGTTGCTGGCCAGCGTGATCTCCTGAGTGTTGTCGCTGTTGTTATCGTCGCTGATGGTGACCACGGTGCCGTCGGCAATGGCGATGTTTTCATTGAAGGTGAACACCAGCTTGGTCAGGCTGGTGGCGTCCGTGGTCGCGCCTTCCACCGGCGCCGTGGCCGAGAGCAGCGGTATCTTGCGGTCGACCGTGATGGCGGCGGTGGCGCTGGCGCTGCTGCTGGTGTTGCCTGCCATGTCCAGGATGCGGGCGGCCAAGGTATGAGCGCCGTCGGCCAGCGTGCCGAGGCTGATGTCGAACGTGGTGCGCGCCTCGGGATTGAATTTGCTGACCGAGAAGTAGTCGTCGCCGTAGTAGAGGTCAGCGGACTGGATCACGTAGCTGCCCACCACGGCCGAGTCGTGGCTGGCGTCGACGATCTGGATAGTGTCGCCGGCGTGCAGGCCATGCAGGCCGGCCACGTTCAGGGTGACTTGTTGCGGATTGTTGGTGATGGCGTCGCTGGACGACACGCCGGTGTCGCTGCCGTCGGCCAGCGTCAGCGCGCGGCCGGACAGTGAGAGGGCGCCGGTCAGCAACTGGTAGTCTGCCGCGGCGACGCCGCTGGTGTTGCCGACCGCATCGGTCACGCGCGCCTGCACCTGATGGGCGCCGCTGACCAGCGTGGCGTCAGCCTGCCAGACGCCGCTGGCGGCGGTGGCGCTGATCCAGCTGGCGCCGTCGTCGACCGACACTTGCAACGTCTGGCCGGTGAGCAGCGCGCCCTCGTAGGTGCCGCTGATGGTCTGGGCGGCGCTGTTGGTGATGCGGTCGCTGCTGCTGGTGCCGGTGTCGGCGGAAAATGTGAAGTTGCCGCCGATGCTGATGTTGATCGGGTGGCTATTGTAGTAGATATAACTATGGCTGGCGGTGCCGCTGTTGCCGCCGACGTTGTTGCTGACGCGCGCCAGCAGCGTACCGTTGAGGAGGCCGTCGGCGCCCCCGGTCAGATTGCCGGTGTCGATCGCGCCGCTGTAGCTCCAGGCGCCGGCGGCGCTTGCGGTGGCCTTGTGCCAGCTGGCGCCGTTATCGAGCGATACCTGGATGAAATCGTTGGCGCTCAGCGTGCCGGTGTAGGTGCCGCTCACGGTCTGCTCCAGCGCCGCGGTGATGTAGTCGCTGGCGCTGACGCCGGTGTCGGTGAAGTGAAGGGCGGCACCGATCACAGCCGAGGGCGTGGCCGGGGTGGCCACGCCGCTGGCGGTAAAGCTGAACAGCGCGGTCGCGCTGACGCTGGCGTTGCCGCTGTCGCTGCTGTCGAGCACGGCGCGGCCACCCATGGTGACATTGTAGTTGAGCCCGCTTTTGAGGGCGCTGGACAGGTGGATGACGACGTCCTGGCCGCTGTAGCTGACCTGGCTGTCATGGCTGCCGATCACCCGGCTGTCGGTGGCGCCGACAATGCGGCTGGACAGGCCGGTGGTCCCGAGGTAGCGCTGGCTATAACCGTCGCTGATCACGATGCTGCTGTCGCCGGCAAACACGGCGCGGTCGAAGTGCAGCGTGATGGTGGAGTTGTCGGACGAGGAGACAGACAGCAGGGTGGGGGCGGGCATGGGATTCAAAAGTTATCATAGATGAATCCTCAATGATAACACGGAAATTATTATTTCCCTTTTGAAATCCCGATACCATCGGCGCGAAGGTTGTGGCGCTCAGGCCGTGAACGGCTCCAGGTCAACTGTGATGCCAACGCCGACCAGCACCGCGACGGTGTTGGCGGAGTTATGGTACACGTTGTAGCCGCCTGAGGTGCCGTCGGCGTGCCACACCAGCGAATCCATCGACACCGTGGTGCTGCCGCCGCCGGTATTGTTGATGGTGAGCTGGTTGCTGTCGGTCAGGTTTTGCACGGTGGACGCGGACAGGATGGTCACGCCGTTGGTGCCGCCGTGGATGAAGTCGATCACATCGATGCCGCTGGAGGTGCTCAGCGAGGACAGCGAGAAGACGGTATCGTTGCTGAGTTGCAGCGTGTCCTTGCCAGCACCGGCGTGCACCACCGCTCCGGTCAGGGAAGTCAGGGTGATGTAATCGGCGCCGCTGCCGGTGGTGATGTTGGCGTGGTCGCCGGCGATCACCGTGTTCATGCCGTCGCCGGTGGTGACGGTGGCGTTGGCGTCGACCGTGACCTGCGCGTTGTCGCCGGTGGTGATGGTGTCGCCGCCGAGGGAGACGACGGAGGCATGGTTGCCGACCGTGATGGTGTCGGTGCCGGCGCCGCCTCGCACCGAGGTGTAATTGTCGTCCGCATGGCTGTAGTTGACGCCGTCGTTGGCCAGGTAGAACAGCGAGGTGTACTCGGTGGCGCCGGCAATGCCGGTGAGGTTGCCGGCCTTGTCGGACAGGCGCAAGCCATACTCGTTGCCCAGCGTGCCGCTCGCGGTCCAGCTGGAGGTGCCGTCGGAGACGTAGGTGGTGGTGGCCTGCACCCAGCTGGCGCCGTGGTCGAAGGTCACCTCGACAAATTCATTGGAAAAATCGGTACTGCCGGTGACCAGGCCGTTGATGCTGCCGACGCCACTGCTGAAAGTGAAGCCGGCCACGCTGGCGCTGGAGGCGACAGTGTCGATCACGAGGGTCTCGTTGATGGTGAAAATGGCGCTGTCTACGCCATCCACGGTTTGCTTGACCTGGATGCTGTCCATGGCGTAGGTGCCGTCGGCCAGGATGAAGAAGTTGTCGCTGTTGCCGGCTTTCCAGATGCCGGTGGCGCTGGTGCGGTAGGACCAGGTGCCTGAGGCGGCCACGTCCTTGACACGGATGATGTTGTTGCTGGTGACGCCGTCCGTATGCAGGGACGAGCCGTCGTCGGTGTCGTAGGTCGGTGCGGTGTCGGTGTAGGATGCGCTGATCGGGGCCGGCAACGAGCCGCCGCCGTAGGTGCCGGCGGTGGTGAAGTGCAGCATCGGCGTGTCGCCGGTGACGCCAGCATTGCCGGCAAGGTCGCTGATGATGGCGCCCTGCACGGTGTAGCTGGTGCCGCTGGTCAGCGCGCTGCTCAGGGTGATGGTCAGCACCTTGCCGCTGATATCGCTGCTCGACAGCGTGACTTCCTGGGAATTGTCGCTGTTGTTGTCGTCCGTGATATAGACAATGGTGTCGTCTTCGATGACGATGTTCTCGTTGAAGGTGAAGGTCAGCTGGGTCAGGTCGGTGGCGACCGAGCCGGCGTGCTCCAACGGCGACGTGGTCGAGAGGATGGGCGCGGCGGCGTCGATGGTCACCGTCTTGGTGGCGCTGGCGGTGCCGATATTGCCCGCCGCGTCGACGATGCGCGCGGCCAGCGTGTGGTCACCGTTGCTCAGTGAGCCGAGGGTGATGTCCACGGTGTCGCGCCCGGTCGGATCGAATTTTGCAACGGTGAAGTAATCGTCGCCGTAGTACAGGTCGGCGTCGGTGATCACATAGCTGCCCACCACCGTCGAGCTGGCGCTGGTGTCGACGATCTGAATAGTGTCGCCGGCGTGCACGCCATGCAGACCGGCCACGTTCAGCGTGACCTTGGCGGCCGAGTTGGTGATGGCGTCGCTGGAGGAGACGCCGCTGTCGGTGCTGCCAGGCAAAGTGAGCGCGCGGCCGGACAGCGTCAGGCCGCTGGTATCCAGCGTGTACTCGGCCGAGCCGACGCCGCTGGTGTTGCCGGCGCCGTCCACGACGCGCGCCTGCACGTAATTGGTGCCGGCGTTCAGGTTGATGGTGCCGGTGGTGTGCCAACTGCCGGCGCTGGCGGTGACGCTGGTCCAACTGGTGCCGCCGTCCACCGACACCTGCATGAACTGGCCCGCGTCCAGCGTGCCGCTGTAGGTACCGTTGATGGTCTGAGCGGTCGTCTTGGTGATCAGGTCGGTCGCGCTGCTGCCGGTATCGTCGGAAAACGTGAAGCTGCTGCTGACCGCGATGTCGATCGGATGGCTGTTGTACACATAGCTGTGGCTGGCCTGGGCGCTGCTGCCGCCGGCGGTGTTGCTGACGCGCGCCAGCAGGCCACCGTTGAGGGCGCCACCGCTGCCGGCGGTCAGGTTGTCGACATTGATCTCGCCCTCGAAGCTCCAGGTGTTGGCGCCGGTGTCGACCGTGGCCTTGTACCAGCTGGCGCCGTTGTCCAGCGACACCTGAATGAAATCGTTGGCGCCAAGCGTGCCGGTGTAGTGGCCGCTCAGCACCTGGTCGGCCGAGGCGGTGATGTAGTCGGCGCTGCCGGTGTCGGTAAAGTTGATGGTCGAGTCGACCACCGCGCTGGGCGTGTCGATGGCGGCGCCGGCGGCGGTGAATTTGTACAGCGCGGTCGAGCTGATCTTGTCATTGCCTTCCAGGCTGGCGTTGTGCACGGTGCCGCGGCCCATGGTGACGCTGTAATTGACGCCGGCCTTGAGCGCCTCCGACAGATGCAGCACCACCGTCGTGTCGCTGTAGGTGACGAGGTCGAAGTTGGCGCTGTCGATGGAGCGGGTGTCGGTGGCGCCGATGATGCGGGTGGACAGTCCGCCTCCCGTGATGTACGACTGGCTGTTGCCGTCGCTGATCACGAACGCACCGTCGCCTTGAGCGACCGCCGTGTCAAAGGTCAGGGTGATGGTGGTACCGGAGGCGGAGACGGATGTCAGGGCGGGCGCAGTCATGGCAGTTTCAAAGTTATCTTTGGGAAGCACTAATGATAACAAGGAAACACGATTATTTCCATTTAGTAAATTTCATAAACGCCATTTCGTGCCGGGATACAACGTTATCGCCGCATCCAGGGACGGACGCGGCGAAGTGGGCACTTACAAAGCGCCGTAATCAATGGTCAGCGGCGCGTGGTCGGAGAATTTCTCGTCCTTGTAGATGGCCACGCTGGTGGCCTTGGCGGCGATGCCCGGGGTGGCGACGTGGTAATCGATGCGCCAGCCCACGTTCTTCGCATAGGCCTGGCCGCGGTTGCTCCACCAGGTGTATTGCTCCTCGCGCGGGTCGAGGCCGCGGTGGACGTCGACGTAGCCCACTTCGTCGAAGATGCGGGTCATCCATTCGCGCTCTTCCGGCAGGAAGCCGGAATTCTTCTTGTTGCCCTTCCAGTTCTTGAGGTCGATTTCCTTGTGGGCGATGTTCCAGTCGCCGCAGATCACCACTTCGCGGCCTTCGGCGTGCAGCGCTTGCAGGTGCGGCAGGAACAGGTCCATAAAGCGGAACTTGGCTTCCTGGCGTTCCGGGCCGGACGAGCCGGACGGGCAGTACACCGAAATCACGGTCAGATTGCCGAAATCGCAGCGCACGTAGCGGCCTTCGGCGTCAAACTCGGGCGAGCCGAAGCCGATCACCACGCGGTCCGGTTCGATCTTGCTGTAGACGCCGGTGCCGGAATAGCCTTTTTTCTCGGCGTAGTGGAAGTGGCCGTGGTAGCCGCCCGGGTTGAGGAATTCCGGCGTCATGTCCGGCGCTTGCGCCTTGAGTTCCTGCACACAGACGAAGTCGGCATCCTGCTTGGCCAGCCAGGTGAAGAAGCCCTTGGAGGCGGCGGAGCGGATGCCATTCAGGTTGGCGGAGATGATTTTTGGCATAGAAGATTCAGGGCAGAAAATACGGAATGCGCTAGTGTAGCGGTAAAATACCGGCACTTTAAAGAAATGAGGCATCATGATGGGTCAAACAACTTCGTTACGCCAAGAATTTATCCAGTTTTCGGTCCAGAGCGGCGTGCTGCGCTTCGGCGAGTTCACCACCAAGGCTGGTCGCCAGTCCCCGTACTTCTTCAACGCCGGCCTGTTCCATGACGGCGCCACGCTGGCGCAGGTGGCGCAGTTCTACGCGCAAACCCTGCTGGATTCCGGCGTGCAGTTCGACATGCTGTTCGGCCCGGCCTACAAGGGCATCACGCTGGCCTCGGCCACCGCTGTGGCGCTGGCCGGCAAGGGCCGCAACACCTCGTTCGCCTTCAACCGCAAGGAAGCCAAGGACCACGGCGAAGGCGGCACCATCGTCGGCGCCAAGCTGCAAGGCAAGGTCGTCATCATCGACGACGTGATCTCGGCCGGCACCTCGGTGCGCGAATCGGTGGAAATGATCCGCGCCGCCGGCGCCGAGCCATGCGCCGTGCTGATCGCGCTGGACCGCATGGAACGCGGCGGCAAGGATGGCCAGATCTCCGACCTGTCGGCGGTGCAGGAAGTGACCCAGAAATACGGCATCCCGGTAATTTCCATCGGCAACCTGGACGATCTGTTCGGCTTCCTGAATGGCGCCGGCGCCGATCCACAACTGGCACAATACAAGGACGCGGTGGCCGCTTACCGCGCGCGCTACGGCATTGTCTAATTAGCCATCTTGCTAGACTTTGAAATTTCTATGGTGTAACCTTCTTGATAGCAGGAGACCAACAAAAGGCAGACCATGAATATCGCAACACTCAAGGTACACGGCGACGATGAAGGCCTGGCAGACATCCGTGATGGCCTGCCGACCGAACCGCATGGCGACTGGCAGAAGGGCGACGTCAAGCCCGATGGCCGTGTGCGCATCGATTCCGGTTTTTACGTGGCCATCGGTACCGAACAGAACCCGACCGAGTTGCTGAAGCAAATCCGCTTCTACCTTGGCGAATGCAAGGCGCGCGGCATCCACTTCGAACGCTCGGACGTGGACGCCGAACTGCGCATCTCCTTCCCGTGCGAACAGGGCGCGTCGACGCCGACGCTGGACCTGTCGCTGTCTGACATGACCATGCTGGTCGAGATGGGCATCAATCTGAGCATCACCGCTTGATGCGGTTTTCCGAAGACCGCCTCACCACCTTTGCCGCAGCGTGGGGCGTGCAGCGGCGCGTCCACGTGTGGGCGCCGGAAACACCGCGCGCGGTCATCCTCGCCATTCACGGCGGCATGGCGCATGGCGGCGACTACGTCACGCCGGCGCTGTACTTCCGCCAGCGCGGCATCGCTACCGTGGCCTACGACTTGTGCGGCCATCAGGATGCACGCCGCGTCGACGTCCCCGGGTTTAACGTCTTCCTCGATGACAGCCTGCTGTTCCTGCAATGGGTGAAGCAGCAGTATCCGGGCTTGCCGATTTATGTGATGGGCCATTCGATGGGCGCGCTGATCGCGACCCATCTGGCGCTCGGCCACTTCGCCGGCGAGACCGCGATCAAGGGCTATATCCTGTCTTCGCCGTACTACGTGAATGCGATCAAGGTATCGCCGGTGCTGCTGGCGCTGGCCGGCGTGCTGGGCGCACTGGTCCCGCGCATGAAGGTGCCGCTGGAATCGCTGACGCACCAGCTCACGCACGACAGCAGCATCACCGCCCGCCATTACGACGATGAGCGTGACGGCATCCGCGCCACCGAAATCACGGTCCGCTTCGGCAACGCGCTGACTGGCGCGCAGCAAGGCCTGGCCGCGCGCATGCCGTCGTGGACCCAGCCGCTGTTTGCCGTGGTGGCCGGCGACGACAAGCTGGCCGACGCCAATGCGGCCGAGGCGATGTTGAAGTCAGTGCCCTCGTCGCTGCTGACCTGCCATCGCTATCCGCAAAACTTCCATGAAAACTTCAACGAGCTGAATCGCGAAGAAATCTTCGCCGACATCCTCGCGTGGATGGCGCGCTAATCCGGTTTTCACGACGCTTATCCGGCGTGCCGCGCGCTTGTCGCAGCGTTCACACGGCGTGCGCTTGCAGGTGCACAGTAGCGCTCATGACATCCCGTCATACTCTTGGAGATAACATGAAAACGAAAATCTTGAGCGTCGTGCTGCTGGCGGCGGCCCTGTGCGGTTCGGTCCATGCCGCCCGGGTCGAAGGATGGATACTTTCCGGCGCGCGTGCCGGTTCTTATGAAATCGGCGAAGATGCCGGCGAGAGCCGCAGCAACAAGATGTCGCGCTTTATCCGCTACACCGGCGGCGACGCCTCGTCCTTTGGCACCTTGATGCAGCAAATCTCGGCCAAGAACTATCAGGGCAAGCGCGTACGCTTTCAGGCCATAGTCAAGACGCGCGATGTCAGCAGCTGGGCCGGTTTGTGGATGAGCGCATTGCGTTCGCGCGATGAACGCCCGGATGCGTTCTACAACAGCCAGGACAAGCCCATTGCCGGCACCACCGACTGGCAACTGCGCAGCGTCACGCTGGACATTCCTGAAGATGCGACCGTGCTGAACTTCGGCGTGATTAATGCCGGCAAAGGACAGGTGTGGATAGACGAGCTGTCGCTGGAGGTGGTCGGCAAGGATGTGCCGGTGGACGTCATGCCGGGCCGCTCTGTACCAGCGGAGGCGCCGACGCTATGAGGCCGCTGCACGTCATCGCCGCCGCGCTGGCCGCCACTTCCTTGTGGGTGGTGGCGGCGGAATCGGTCGGCAAGCTGCCGCCGCCGTGGTTTGTCTCGGGCGACCACGCCACGTCCTACGTGGCCGGGATCGACAACGTGGAAACCATCAGCGGCAAGGGCGCCAAGTTCCTGCGCTATGCGCAGGGCGAGGACAAGGGATTCGGCTCGCTGGTGCAGGTGATTTCGGCGCAGCGCTACCTCGGCCAACGGGTGCGCTTCCGCGCCATGATCAAGACGCGCGATGTCAGCAACTGGGCCGGCCTGTGGATGCAGGTGCAGGCGCAGAAGCGGCCCAACGGCGCGTTCTACAACAGCAGCGACCAGCCGATCAAGGGCAGCACTGCGTGGCAGGTGCGCAGCGTGACGCTGGACGTGCCGGAAGATGGCACCACCATCTCCTTCGGCGTGATCAACTCCGGCAGTGGCCAGGTGTGGATCGATGAACTGTCGTTTGATGTGGTGGACAAGAGCGTGCCGGTGGACGTGATGCCGGCTTCGCGCCTGCCGGAGAAGCCGGTTCTATGATGACGCTGGCGCCATGGCGTGAAGTCCGCAGCGGCGGCCGCAACGGCATCGGCGCAGACAGCGGCGATGGTGGCGGCGGCGCCGGCACCGGCACCGGCACCGGCACCGGCACCGACGGTAGCAGCGGCAGCGATGGCTTCGGCGGCGTCGGCACCGGTATTGGCATTGGCGGCGCGCCGGCCGCGTTTAGGCGCGTGGCCGCATGCTCGCCACGCCAGTGGGCGCTGAGCGCAGCGGTGATCGCCGCCGGCGCGTTGATAGCGCTTGAGTTGCGCGCCTACACCTGGCTGGCGCTGTTCACCGCCTTGCTGCTGCCACTGGGCGCGCTCGCCGCCTTGCTGTTGCTGATGCAGCGCCGAGCCATCGCGCGCAGCTGGCCTGCGTTGTGGGCCGGGCTGCTGGCGCTGGCGCCCGCCGGCGTGACGGCGGCCGGTTGGATCTATGTGGTGGGCTTGTCGTGGATAGGTATCGCACCACTGAACGAAGCGCAGGTGATGGCGGTGGAAGCGCTGCTCATGCTGACGCTGTTTGTGCTGCCGCTATGGATGGCGCAACACCGCGCGCGCACCCTGCACATCGCCCAGTTGTCGCAGGCGGCGTTGGCGGCGGACCTGAAAGCCTTGCAGGCGCAGATCGAACCGCACTTCCTGTACAACACCCTGGCCAACACCCGCTATCTGGTGCGCCACGATCCCGAGCGCGCCAGCGGCATGCTGGACCGCCTGATCGCGTATTTGCGCAGCGCCTTGCCGGACCTGCGCAACCCCATGTCCACACTGGGCCGCGAATGCGAACTCGCCGCGCATTACCTGGAGCTGATGGCCATGCGCTACGGCGAGCGCCTCAGCATCGAGGTAGCGTGCGACGAAGAACTGCACGATCTGGCCTTGCCGCCGCTGATGCTGATGCCGCTGGTGGAGAACGCCGTGCAGCACGGCGTCGAACCGCATGCCGGCGCGGTGACGGTGTCAGTCTCCGCGCGCCGCGAAGGTGATAGGGTGTTGGTTACTGTACGCGACAATGGCGCAGGCATCGGCAACACGGTGCTGGGCAGCGGCGTCGGGTTGCGCAACGTGCGACAGCGGCTGGAGGTGTTGTACGGCAGCGCTGCCAGCCTGAGTTTGCGCATCGGCCCCGATGGCTGGACCGTCGCTGAACTGAACCTGCCGTTTTCCCGTCTGGAGCCCGCATGACCCACGTTCCCCGCATCCTGATCGCAGACGACGAACCGCTGCTACGCGCCGAACTGGAAGCGGCGCTGGCCGCTCTCTGGCCGGAAGCGCAACTGGTGGCTTCGGCCGGCGATGGCATCGAGGCGCTGCGCCTGGCGCGCGAGCTGGAGCCGGACATCGCCTTCCTCGACATCCGCATGCCGGGCCTGAACGGGCTGGAAGTGGCGCGCACTTTCGGTTCGCGCACGCACGTGGTATTTGTGACGGCGTATCAGGAGCACGCGCTGGCGGCCTTTGACGAAGGCGCCATCGACTATCTGCTTAAGCCACTCGACACGGCACGCCTGGCGCGCGCCATCGAACGCCTGCGCAACCGCATCGGCACGCCGCCGCCCGATCTGGCGCGGCTGGTGCAGCAACTGGCGCCGAAGAAGGCACCCGCATGGCTACAGGCCAGCGTGGGCAATACCATCCACTTCATCGATTTGAATGAGGTGATCTACTTCGGTTCGGAGCTCAAGTACACACGCGTCGTTACCGACCAGATGGAGGCGCATATCCGCACACCCTTGAAGGAGCTGGCGGGGGAACTGGAGGATGCCGGTTTCTGGCAAATCCATCGCGGCTTCCTGGTGGCGGTCAAGCGCATCGCCGCCGTGAACCGGGATGCGGATGGTGCGTTGTGGCTTAGCCTGCGCGGCCACGCATCGCGCCTGCCGGTAAGCCAGCGCTTCCAGCATCGCTTCAAGGGCATGTAGCGACTATAGCGTAATCGTGAAGCGCGCGCCACCCAGTGGGGAGTCATCAATGGCAATGGCGCCGCCGTGCAGGCGGATCGCCTTGGCGCTGATGGCCAGTCCCAGTCCGTAGCCGCCGGCTGCGTGATCCTGTTCGCGCGTCAGCCGGTGGAATGGTTCGAATACCTGCTCGCGCGCCTCTGGTGGAATGCCGGGACCATCGTCTTCAATCACAATGATCAGCTGCGTGCCGCGCGCGGCCGACAGCGCAATGCGTGATCGCGCGTACTTGGCGGCGTTGCCGAGCAGGTTGTTGATGGCGCGCGCCAACAGGCGCGGGTCACCTTGCAGTTCGCCCAGGTCGCCGGCGATGTCGGCAATGAAATGCTGAGTGCCGGGCGGCGTGCATGTTCGCAGCAGCGGCTCCAACGCAAATGGCTTGCGCTGCATGTCCTGCGCGTGGTCGAGCTGCGTCAGGCTGAGTAGTTCGTCCACCAGTGTTTTCAGCTCGCCGAGATCCATTTCCATTGCCTCAAGGCGCTTGCACAGCGCCGCATCGTCGTCGGCGTGGCGCTCGCGCAGCAGCTCCATGCCGAACTCCAGCCGCGCGATCGGCGTACGCAATTCATGCGATACCGAATGCAGCAGGTGCTTGCGCGCCTCCAGCAGCGCACCGATGCGCCCGGCCATGTCGTTGATGCGGCCCGCCAGTGGCGCGATGCCGGTGCCGCCAGCCACGCTGGCGCGCGCCGACAAGTCGCCGCTGCCGAAATCGTCCGCCATCTGTGACAGCGCCTGAATGTCGCGCCAGTGCACGCGCGCCCACCAGCCTATCGGCACCAGCAGGAACAGCGCGATCATGACAAAGCGGATCACCTCCATGCCCAGCGCTTCGCTGATGTCGATCGGCAGGCGCTGGGCGTGGATGACGTCGTCTTCGCTGCCGATGTACCGTGCGCCTTCGATGTCAACCCGGCGGTAGAAAGCCTTGCCCGCTACGTCGATCACAACCTCGCCGTGCAACAGCGCGTCACGCTGGCCGGAGGGCAGGGCTACCAGCGCCGCTTGCAACGGTAACAGCTCCAGTGTGATATTGGAGACTTCACGTACTTTGTTCAGGCGCGGCAGCCATTCGTCGGCGGGCGCCTGATCGATGTATTGCTCCAGCAGGAAGATCTGGCCGGCGGCTTGGCGGCGCGCGATCTGCTCCAGCGGGTCGCCGGACAGCAGGCGGAAGCACAGGTAGATGGCGCCGCTGGCGAACGTCATCGCCAGCACCACCAGCAGCGCAAAGCGTCTGAAGATGCGGTTCATTCCCACGCCGAGGGGCTGAACAGATAACCTTCGCCCCACACCGTCTTGATACGTTCCGTGCCGCCATCGCCGAACTTGCGGCGCAGGCGCGAGATGCAATTGTCGATGCTGCGATCCAGTCCGTCGAATTCAATGCCGCGCATTTTTACCAGAATGTCGTTGCGCGACATGACCTTGCCGGAGGCATCGGCAAGGATGAGGAACAGTTTGAATTCAGTGCTGTTCATCGGCACCTCCTGCGTGCGCCAGTAGACTGCCCGGTTTTCGCGCGAGATGCGCAACTGACCGATGACGATATCGCTACTGGCCGCGCTGCTGCCGCGCCGCTGCAATGCGCGCAGGCGGGCCAGCAATACGCGTGGCTGTACCGGCTTGTTAACGTAATCATCGGCGCCTTGTTCAAGGCCGGAGACTTCGTCGAAGCTGTCTTCGCGCGCGGTGAGGATGAGTATAGGCACGGCACTCAGCTGGCGCAGTTGACGGCACACTACCAGACCGTCGGTGCCGGGCAGCGTCAGGTCGAGGATGACGATATCGGGTTGCGTGTCGCGGAAGCGGTCCAGCGCAAGGTCGCCACGGCCAACCACGTCGACCCGGTAGTCGTAGCAGTCCAGGTACTCCTTGACCAGCGCGGCCAGCCGCGTATCGTCCTCCACCAGCATCACACGCTGCATCGCATCTCCTGTTTTGGACTGTTATTGTAGTGGAGCGCGCGACAGAAGTGGTGTTTTCGACAATCAGGTACATCCGCGTACACTTTTTATACAAATGCGGCCTACAAATTGCGGACAATTCTGCGACAGATAACGGCGGATTCCGGCGTGGCGTCTTCTTACCATGGAGGCTCTTACATCAACCGGAATCCGACATGAACAAATTTGTGTGCAGCACCCTGATCGCTCTTGCCGTCTGCTCGCTGGTGCGCGCCGAGGATATGTATATTGGCGCTGGTCTCAGCTCGTTCGGCAAAGGACATCTCAAGTATACCGAAGACGGCGTCACCACCGATCGCTACTCCAGCAAGCGCGATCCGGCGTTGACCGTTTTCGCGGGCTATGCCCTGTCGCCGTCGTGGGCGCTGGAGGCGGGCTATCGCGGCATCGGCGACGAGAAAGCGTTTGAGCTGTCGCAGGGCTACCAGTTGAAGACACGTACGCACATGGGCTACTTCGCTGCGCGAAACACGTGGCGCCTGGACGAGGACTGGTCGCTGTACGGAAAGGCAGGCGTGGCGCAGGGGCGTTTCAAGGTCGGCATAGACGGCAAGGACGCGCCAGCGTCGGAGACGGTGAAGAAGAACGGCCTGTACCTCGGCTTCGGCGCGGCTTACGCCGTCAGCAAGGATGTGTCGCTGCTACTGGAACTGGAACACACGGACAAACTAAAACAGCAAGGACTGACCATATCGATGGACCGCGTTTCGCTCGGTGTGCGCGTCGGTTTTTAAGGAAGACATGAACAAGCTACTGCCTCTTATCCTGTTGCCGCTGTGCGGCGTGGCTGCCGCCGACGACGGCAACGTACCGATGATGCCGGACGGTAGCCGGGATATGTATGTGGGTGTAGCGCTGTCGACCAGCGGCGCCGCGGCGGCCGGCGAGAATCGCCCGGTATCGCTGCGGCCCCTGTTGCAGGTCGAGTGGAGCAATGGCGTTTTCCTGTCGGCCAGCGGCGTGGCAGGCATGAATCTGTCGCCTGTCGCCGGCGTGGAATATGGGCCGCTGCTGGCCGCCAGTAATTCACGCAGCCCGGATGATAACCGCCGCCTGCGTGGCTCGCATACCATCGACGGCACGCTGGATGCGGGCGGCTATTTCAATTACTACCTCGGCGACGATGCGCGGGTCACATCGCGCCTGATCTACGACACCAGCGCACACGGCCTGCGCTGCGATGTGGGCGTGCAGAAGAGCTGGAGCAGCCTGGCGCCACACCACACCTTTTCGTTGTCGGCAGGGGTATCGCTGGCCGATGCTTCCGTGATGCGCGAGCGCTACGAAGTCTCACGCGCAGCCGGCGGGCCGCGCGACTACACGCCGTCGGGCGGCGTCGCTGAGCTTAACGCGGGCGCCAACTGGAACTGGGCCTTGAGCAGCAAGTGGCTGCTGACCAGCGGCGCCAGCGTCACGCGGTTGGGTGGGCAAGCCGCCGCCAGCCCTGTGGTGGAGCGGCGCGGTTTCCTCACCGTATACAGCGGTCTGGCTTACCGCTTCTGACGATGCGCGCCGCACTCCTGCTCTGCTTCGCCTTGCTGCCGGCGGTCGCCTGCGCGCAGGAAGATGGCGACTGGATCGCCTATCGCGATGCATATCGCCAGATGATCTGGTTTGAAAAATACGGCAAGCCTAAGCAGTTCCTGCAAAACCACTTTCGCCTGCGGCCGCGCGACGCCAGCGTGAACATGGAAGGGCTGCGCCTGACCCTCAACGGCAAAGCCACGCAAGTGTCGCTGGCGCTTGATGCGCTGGGCCGCGCGGTGCTGCCGCTCTCCAAGGCCGCCTATGACGACAACGCGGAATTGCGGATCAACCGCAAGCCGGGGCAGATCAAGGCCGGACCATGGGTATCGATTGTCACGCGGCCGGACGGCGTCTATCCGGCGACCGATCTGCGCACAGCGTGTGAGCAGTTACTGGCCTACTTGCGTTATAGCGGTGAGGCGGGCGGCAAGCAGTGCATCGGTGTGCAGTTCATCTACATGAAGAGCGATACGGCGCAGGTGCGGTTCCATGCGAAGGAAGGCGCGGCGACGACGCTGGCAGCGAAAGAGGGGCCAGCCTTTGCAGGCGATGCGGCCCAGGGATTTCGGGTGTACGTCTATCGTTTCGCGGCGTGGCCGGAGGCGGGACAGATCATCACCGGCAGCACGCCGCTGGCGATCGGCGCACTGCTTGAGTAAGCGCGCCGATACAATACGAAACAAAAATGATATCGTTTATGGCCTGTTCGTCATGATTCGGTCATAAAAAAAACACATCATTCCGGCTTCCTTAACCTCAGGTAGCCAGAAATGAAAAAAATTATTAGCGCAGCCCTCCTGCTGGCAGCATTCGCCTCCGCGCATGCTGAAAACTTCAACTTCTCCTACGCTTTCGAAGACGGCCAGGCCATCACTGGTTCGCTGTCCGGCCATCTGGTCGGCGATCTGCTGGATGGCGTGTCGAATGTTCACATCAACTTCAATGGCAACGACTACACCGGTGCGCTGGTGGGTGCCTCGTGGGATGCGTCCACGCATGACTGGAACAGCGCCGCCGGCGCGGTGATCTCCACCAACGCCGCCAAGAACAACTTCATCTTTGCCGACGCCGATCCGCAGCACGCGGTCGGCAGCATCAATAACTACTTCTACTTCGTCAACAGCAACGACGCCAGCATCGGCAACCAGGCTTTCGCCGTGAACTACAACACCGGCGACGTCGCCTTCGACCAGCCGACCCAGAACGCCACCTGGTCGCTGGTGGCCGCGCCGGTACCGGAACCGAGCAGCATCGCCATGCTGGCCGCAGGTCTGGGTGTGGTCGGTGCAATCGCCCGTCGCCGCAAGCAGGCTTGATCTCCTTACTCTCTGACGAAACGGAATCCCCATGTTGAAAACCTCCCTGATTGCCAGCGCCGTGATGGTGTTGTGCGCGCCGGCGTTTGCCGCCACGACCCCGGTGACGATCCGCGGCGTGGTGTCCGGCACCGAGTTCACGCCGCCGGTCATCTCCAACTCGCCGGGTGCCAGCGCGCCGTCCAAGACCGCCGCCTCGCTGTACCAGTCGGCCAAGGTGTGCGTCGACGCCAACGACAACGGCGTGTGCGACACCGGTGAAACCGGCGTATTGACCAAGGCCGACGGCAGCTTCCTGCTGGCCACCCGCACGCCAGGGCCGCTGGTGGCGGAAATCTCGACCTCCTCGCTGAACAACGGCAAAGCCGTCACCCAGCGCATGGTGCTGCGCGCGCCAGCCGACCAGGTTTCGGCAGCGTTGATCAATCCACTGGTGCCGGCCAGGATCGCCATCTCGCCGCTGACCACCGAAATCGCCCGCATGATGGACGATGACCGCATCAGCTTCGAGTCGGCCAAGAACAGCCTGGCCACGCGTCTGAACGTCAGCGCCGACACGGTGCTGAGCGACACCACCGGTGCCAATGCGGACGTGCTGAAAGAATCGGTGCTGCTGTCCAGCCGCTTCGCCTTCGCCGCCAAAATGGTGGACCGCCGCGATGTATCGCCCGCCGCACTGGCAGCCGATCCTACCGCCACCGGCCCGGCCATCACCATGAAGGAAGCGCAGCTGGCCGTGATGAACCTGGAAGGCATTCCGCGCTACGACCACGTGTTCCTGATCGTGTTGGAAAACAAGGCCACGTCGTCGATCAAGAACTCGGTGTACGCACCGCGCATCAACGCCTATCTGAACGCTGGCAACCAGTTCACCAGCTACTACTCGACCGGCAATCCGTCCGAGCCTAACCGCCTGGCCATCGCCTCCGGTGACGACTTCGGCATCACCGACGACAGTGCCTTCAACTGCTACCCAAGCGGCACCACGGCCGCCAACGCGATTGAAGACTTGCCGCTGCCGCCGGGCGTGAGCGCCTGCACCAACGCCACCAACCACAATATCAAGGGCAAGCAGAATCTGTTCACCGCGCTGACCAGCAAGGGCATGAGCTGGCGCGTGTACAGCGAGTCCAAGAATCCGGGCGCCGATTGGCGCAAGGATGGTACCGCCGACACCACCATCGTGGCACCGGATTATTTGTACACCGCCGACGAGCCAGTGGGCGCAATCGGCACGCCAGGCCTGCAAGTACGCCTGGCCGGCGCGCTGTACGCGGCCAAGCACAATGGCAGCGTGTTCTTCCAGAACGTGCGCAGCTCGCCGGAGTTCCTGGCAAATAACCGCACCATGGGCGGCGGCCAGTGGGACGATGCCTTGAAAGCCATCGCACCGGCAGGCTGGAACATCGACCAATTCGGCGACGATCTTGCCAGCGGCGACGTCGGCCAGTTGAACATCCTGGAACCGGACCAGTGCGACGACATGCACGGCGTGACGCTGGTGGGCACCATGCCAGGCAGCACCAGCACCAGCACCAAGGCGGCCAGCGATTGCGCGGGCAGTGCGCTGATCTACCGTGGCGACAAGTACACCGATTATCTGATCAAGAAGATCCAGGCTTCGCCGCTGTGGAACAACCCGCAGAAGCGCGTCGCCATCGTGATGATGTTCGACGAAGGCACGGCCACCAGCGGTTTCAACTCTTGCTGCGGCTGGAACACCAGCGGCACCCCGCTGGCGCTGGGTCCCCTGGTGAAGAATGCCGATGGCACGGTGTCGAATGAAGTCATCACCAACTACAAGCAGGGCAACAAGGGCCACGGAACTTCGACCTTCGGCGTGTTGAACAACCAGCCTGCCGCACCCAAGGGCGTGGTGGACAGCGATGCGTACAGCCACATCTCACTGGTGCGCACCTTGCAGGACATGTTCCAGTTGGCCGACCCTGCGGATGACTGGTCGTACATGAACCGTTCGAAGTACACGCAGAAATTCATCGCGGCGAACATCCTGAACCTGCCGGAATACGCAGGCAGCGCCGACGCGCACTTCGATGCGGTGCGTCCGATGAATCACGCTTATGTGATCCCGGATGGCTACGTGCAGAAGAATGGCTACCCGACCATCAAGCAAGTCGGTCGTGATGCCGATCAGCGTAACGGATGGGCGCTCAAGTAAGATGAAATCAGCACTGATGATGGTGCTGATCGCGGCGACGGCGCAAGCCGCCGCCGTGCCGGTGGCGACGCCCTTGAGCGCCGCCGCCGAAATCGGCAAGCAGATGTTTTTCGATAAGTCGCTGTCCGGGTCCGGCAAGCTGGCGTGCGCCACCTGCCACGATCCGGCGCATGCGCATGCACCACCGAATAACTTATCCGTGCAGCTGGGCGGTGCGAAGATGACGACCGCCGGGGTGCGCGCCGTGCCCTCGCTGCGCTACCAGGAATACACGCCGCCGTATGCGGACATGCTGGACAACCCGGACGGCATCAGCACGCCGGGGCCGGGTGGCGGTTACACGCAGGATGGCCGCGCCGCCACGCTGGCCGAGCAGGCGCGCATACCGCTGCTGGCGAAGCACGAAATGGCCAACAAGAGCGTTGCCGATGTGGTCCGCAAGATCAAGGCGTCTTCTTACGCCGATCAATTCCGCAAGACGTTTGGCGCCGATGCCTTCGCCGACAACAAGCAAGCCTTCCGGCACGCGCTGGAGGCGTTGCAGGCGTATCAGCTGGAGGACAACAGCTTCCATCCTTACAGCAGCAAGTACGATCTCTACTCCAGCAACAAGATCGGCGGCGATCTGACGGCGGCCGAGATGCGTGGCTTCGCCGTCTACAGCGATCCAAACAAAGGCAACTGCTTCGCGTGTCATTACAACGGCGCGGGACTGGGCGGCAGCGTCAAGATGTTCACCGACTACACCTATGCGGCGATCGGCGTACCGCGCAACAAGGACATACCGGCCAATCGCAACGCCAAGTACAGCGACCTTGGGATCTGCGATCGCCCGGACCATCCGCGTCCGGCGAGCGCGCAATACTGCGGCATGTTCAAGACGCCGACCCTGCGCAACGTCGCCACGCGCTCGGTGTTCTTCCACAACGGTGCGTTGAAATCCTTGAAGGACGTGATCCGCTTCTACAACACGCGCGATACGGAGCCGGAGCGCTGGTATCCGACCGTCAAAGGCGTGGTCCGGAAATTCAACGACCTGCCGGCGCGCTATCGCGACAACCTCGATAAGCAAATGCCGCTGGACGGCCGCGCACGCGGCAGCACGCCTGCCATGACCGAGCAGGAGATGCAGGATCTGGAAGCCTTTCTCAATACATTGACCGATGCGGATTTGGTGAAGAAATGAATAAAGCATGGACCGCCGCTGCACTGGCGGCAGCATTGGCGAGCGCCGGCCTGGCGCACGCGGCGCAGCAACCCGACAAAGCGATGGCTGCAGGCCTCAGCAAATACCTGGCGCAAAACGGCGACGTCTGCGTCGGCAAATTCGACTGGCCGATCGACGTGGCGCCCGGCGACGCCGAAGCCGGCAGCCGCGATGCGATCCAGCTGCCGGTACTGGCCAAACTGGGATTGGTGAACGCCGAAAGCGGCATGACCACGCGCGGCGAACAGCAAGTCCCGGTGGAGCGCTACTCGCTGACCGAAGCCGGCAAAAAATTCTACGTCAAGCGCGACACCACCACCGTCTCGCCGACCGGCGAAAAAATCACCCGCACGGGCGACTTCTGCGTCGGCAAACTGAGTGTGGCGAAGCTGGTATCGTGGGACGAAGCCACCGGCACCGCCAGCTACACCTACAAATTCGCCGCCGCGCCGTGGATGAAGGAGCCCTCAGCGCAGCAAGTCTTCCCCATGATCGCCTACATCATGAAAGGCGAAGGCCAACTCCAGATGAAACAACGCCTCCGCCTCGACCACGGCCGCTGGATCGGCGTGCGGGATTAAGGGCGCATACTTAGCCTTCTAGATCGCCAGACCGGGGAAGTAATGCGGTCGACGGCATTCATCCCATCAGCGCCGGTTTCCTCCCCGATTTGCGGGCATTCGTCGCATGGGGAAAACATGCGCACCACGGTCGTTAGAATGGATGCAACACCTCCAAGGTGCACACCGTCGTCGAAGATCACATCACCATCTCAAATACAGTATGCGAAAACTCTACAGCATCGCGCCATTGGCTGCCCTCGCAGCGCACAACATCGCACATGGCGCCGACTTCAACATAATCGCGCAGGTCGCGGACGGCGGTGGCGCCATCGTCGTGACGCTCGGATTGTCGATTCTGTTCCTCGCCGTCACGATCGAGCGCCTGGTCAATTTCCGCGCCCTGCACGTTGTGCCCGACGGGTTGATTGAGCGCGTCAAACCGCTGTGGGCGGCGCAGGAATTCGTCAAGTTGCAGCAACTACTGACCGACCATGATAGCACCCTGGCCCGCGTGATCGCCTACGTGGTCGCGCATCGGCACCTCGGATACGCCATCGTCAACAGCGGCGCCGGCGAAATCGCCTCGATCGAATTGCGCCACCATCAGCAAAAAGCCTATGCGCTGGCGATCGTGGCGACGGTAGCGCCTATCGTGGGCCTGCTTGGTACCGTGATAGGCATGATTGAAGCGTTCCATATGATTGCGTTCTCCGAGGGCATGGGCAATCCCGCCTTGCTGGCGGGAGGCATATCGAAGGCGTTGATCAATACTGCTTGCGGCCTGTGTGTTGCACTGCCCGCCTTGGCCATGCACCACTTCTTCAAAAATCGCCAGGCGTTTTTCGGCTTGGCGCTGGAAAAAAAGATCAACAGTCTGATCCACGAATGGTTCCTGGGGACAAACGTGCCGCCGCAATCTTTACATGTGGTGTCCCATGCGAATTAAATTGGGTGAGGAGGAACAGCCGGAAATCGGTCTGATTGCGCTGATCGACTGCATTTTCTTCTTGCTGATGTTCTTCATGGTGGCGACCTCGTTCAAGCAGCCAACCAATCAAAAAAAGCAGGGCGAATTGCCGATTTCCCTCCCTGCCTCTCAGGTGAGTCTTGAGCCGGATGAGGCCGGGGCGGCGCCGCTCGTCATTGGCGTAGACAAAAGCGGACAGTTGTTTCTCGACGGCGCGCCCGTGTCGACCCAGATTCTGCATGGCCGTCTCAAGCGCGAAGCGGCGGCCAATCCCGGGCGGCGGGTACGTATTGATGGCGACCAGTTGGCCAGGTATCAGGACATTGTGCACGTGCTTGATTTGTGCCAGTTCGAGCGGCTGACCAATATCTCCATGCACACGCGTGGCGCGCGATGAGGTCCGGTCCGATTGATGAATGGCAGCGGCTGCGGCACCACATGGTCGAGCTGAGCCGGCGTCACATATTCGTGGCGGTGTCGCTGGCCTTGCATGCCGCGCTGATCGCACTGTGCTACTACTTCGGCGCCTATCGGATCGAACTGATGCGGCAACAGGACCTTGTGCGCGCTGGCGCCGAATTATCGAAGCAGTCGAGCATGGAAAAGCGCGTGCAGGACATGAAACAGATCAGCGACTTGCTGGAACAAAGTGATCGCGCCAGTACCTTGTCCGATACCACCGAGGACCAGACGAGCTTCAGCGCCACTTCGCTACCGAAGACACCGGCCGAATTGCTTGAACAAGCCAGACAGTTGTCCGAGTCCATCGCCGAGGTGGAAGCGCGTCTCAAGGCCGACGAACTGGCACGCATCGAAGGGATCTCGAAGGACCAGGCGCGTAAGCAACTTGATGCCCCGGCGCCGATGCCGGCGCAGGGGGCGGCGCCAGCGGCGGACGCCCGGCCTGAACAGGTAGCGACCGAGATCGAGCAGCTTGCTGCGCTTGCACGCGCCGCGCTGATGCAACGGCAACAGGATCTGCGGCGCCGTGTCAATGGCGTTGCCGTGCAAAGCCCGGAGCGCACCGCCGGCAAGGCATACGGTGGCGGCCGGCGTCCTGACGCGGTCCGAAGCGGCGCTGGCGGGGAACGGGCCAGCGACGGTCCGCTTGGCACGCCCTCTGGTGGCGGCGATAGCCTGGCCATCGAACGGATCGACAGGTTTATCAATCGTGATCTTGCACTTCCCCAGCATGTCTCCGGGCGCTATGGGCGTAACCACGAAAGCATCTTCAACCCCGGGGTCGGCCAAATCCCATTGGTCGATGCCGGCGCCATGCACAAAGGTGCCGGCCGTATGCTGGGCCGCGGCGGTGAATTTGCCAACCGCGTGTATGTCAACAGTTGGTATCTGATCGGACCGTTTGAAGGAAGGCATGGCAGCGGACTATTTTCCAACTACCGCTATCCGCCGGAAGATGGTGTCGCGTTGGACGCCGCCTATCGTGGAAAGGACAACCGGATCGTGAGGTGGCGTTACTTCAACGCCGACAGTTACCCACTCGTGCCGCCCGACTTCGCCGAAGACGCCGTCTACTACGGCTATACCGAGCTCATGCTGGACAGGGAGCAGGACCTGACGATGTGGATCGGCGCCGATGACGATGCCCAAGTGTGGCTCAACGACCGACAGGTTTGGACAGGTGGCAACATCAACAAAATGTCGCTCTGGCATGCCCTCTACGATACCCAGAATACCCACGCGCGGGACTTTAACATGACCGAGGGAAAACGTAGAGCGCGCTTCAGGAAAGGCCGCAACAAGATATTTTTCAAATTGGCGAACGGGCCATCGCGCATATATTTCTCATTGGTGTTGACGAAATAAAACGGCGAGATTGCTCACGCATACGCTGGATGGATTTGCTGCCCATGTCCGCCTCCGGTGCAGGGGATTTATGCCTCTATTCTAACGTCCAGACGTATTGCAGGCGCGTCCAGGATTCGATTGGTTTGCCGGCTCTGGTGGCAGGTTTGAAGATGCATTTTTCAATGCCGGTGCGCGAGGCTTCGTCGAGGTCGGTGTGGCCGCTGCTGTGCTCCACACGGGAGTTCTTTACCTTGCCGGTGCGGTCGATCAAAAAGCCCAGTTGCACGGTGCCGGTGCGGTTTTCGTTGATCGCCGCTGCCGGGTATTCCGGCTTGGCGCAGGTCTTGAAGTCGATCCGCGCCGGCTTGCGGCCGTAGGCGTTTTTGTCTGCCGCTGTGGCTTCGGTGTAGATCGACAGACAGGCCAGCGCCACGCCCAGCATGGCAATCGCGGCTTTCCAGTTCAGGGCCTGCGGGGCAGGTTTTAATAGGTGCTGAATACGCATCATCAGGTTTCCTCCATTGGCCGCTTGGGCCAGTTGGTTTGTGGAGAACCGGAGCCGCTCTAGTTCAGAGAGAGCAAGGGCCAGGCGCCGCGGTTCGCCTAGCTGCCTTGCGGCGATATCGTCTGCTATCAGTTCGCGTTCAACGCGGATGCGGTTCGAGATCCACCACACGGCAGGGTGGTAGAACAGTAGCGTTTCAATCACGTTCTGGAGCAGGTTAATCAGGTAGTCGTGTCGTTTGATGTGAGCCATTTCGTGCGCCAGCAGAGCCTCCAGCAAGTCCGGCGGCATACCGCCCACCAACGCGGCTGGCACCAGCACCACGGGGCGCCACCAGCCGGCGGTGACTGGGCTGGCCAGCGCATCGACCACGCGCAGGCGCACTGCACGTGTGATGCCGAAGCGCTGCGCCAGCCTTGCCAGATCGGCTTCCCAGCGCAGCTGGTCGTGGCGGCGGCAGTTGCCTGGGTGGCGCGAGACGCGGTCTATCCACAGCAGTCCAAGCATCATGCGTAGCGCCAGCGCGGCGGCGCACAGCGCCCATACGCCAACGATGGCGCGCAGTGAGTCGCGCAGGTTGAACCATTGGTCGTTGTCGAGCAGGTCGGCGCCCTGCCACGGCAGGCCGTGGATGCTGGCGCCGGCGGCCGTCGCTTCGCTGGCGACGCGCTGCCATAGTTCCAGCGCCGGCCAGCACAGGCACGCCAGCAGGGCGACGCAGGCGACGATGTAGCGGTACTCCGCGCGGCTGTTGCGCAGCAAGGTGAGGGTGATCGCGGTGGCGCAGCCGATCAACAGACCTTGCCACAGGAAGTGCATCAGCGTCATGCCGAGGGCGAAGATGAAGGCGCTCATTTGCTGTCGTCCTTCAGCAGCTTTTCGATTTCTGCGCGCTCTTTTTTGGAGATGCCGCTGCGGAGGGCGGCCAGCACCAAAGCCTTGGCCGAACCGGCGAAGGCTTTCTGCATCAGGTCTTTGAGCAGGCTCGATTGCAGCGCGTCCTGCGCTTGGGCCGGCGCGTAGATGTGGGAGCGCTGGCTTTCGTCGCGCGTCAGGATGCCTTTGGTGTGCATGATCTGCATCAGGCGCAGCACGGTGCCGTAGGCCAGGTCCGGTTTATCGGCCAGCATGGCCTCGTGCACCTGCTTGGCAGTGGCCGTACCGAGCGGCCACAGTGCTTGCAGCAGTTCCAGCTCGCCGGCGGTGGGTTTCGGAATACTCATGACGTCTCCCTGATTGCAGTAGACTTAGAGTATTCTGGCTAGACAGAATTGTATACTTCTTGTTGCAGAAAGTAGACATTAATGTATAGTTTCTTTATAGCGTGACGATGTGATGACGTAGGATAGCTGGAGATGATGCGCATGGAGGCGAGTTCGTCCTGCTCGACCCATTCGGCCGCGATCAGAATATCCCACAGGCGCAACGTGGTGTCAGGCTGAAACAATGCAAACAGCTCGAATGCTCCATACTTGGATGAAACCTTTAACTCCACGCGCTTCATTTTCTCAATCAACGTAGTCATAGCATCCTCATCAATGCCGAAATTGCAATGAGCATATCGCTCGCTTGTTTTTTGCTAGCGAAGCCAATTCAAGCGAGTAGCCTGCCATGTAATATGCGCCGTCATAGCGATCCGCTGTATAGAGCGCCTCGGCATCACGCAAGCGTGCCACTGAAATTTTATCGAGATCGAGTATGGTAAGCATGTGCGGCTCCGGCTGGGCTAGCGCACATTTTCCTGGAGAGTAGCAGGCTTACCAAGTGTGAGATCCATCTGATCTGACATGGACCAAGTGGATCTCTTCCAATCAGGTATGGCTTAGTTGCGTGTGCCGATCATCCAGCCGTAGGGCGCTAGTGTGGCGGCTGCGGCGTGCCAGTCGGACGTATAGAGTGGTTGGGCATGCGCGAGGTTTGTATCGAAGGTCAGCGTTGTCGGCGACAGGTTGGCTAGCACCACGATGTCATCGCGGGTGAAGCCGATGGCGCCGGGGGGCAGGCCTTCAAGGAAAGCGGTGGCGCCGGTGCGTAGTGCGGCATGTTGGCGGCGCAGGGCGATCAGGGTTTGGTAGTGCGCATACAGTTCGCTGTTGAAGGCTTGCCAGTCGGGCTGCCAGCCGTCGAACAATGCCTGCCAGCCGGTCCATGTGGGCTCGCCGAATTCCTGGCCCATCAGGATGTGCGGCACGCCGTCCATGCACAGCATCACGGCGGCGGCGGGGCGGTGCGCGGCGCTGCCGAGGAAGGCGGAGATGCGGCCTTGCTCCTTGTCTTCCAGCCAGCGCATGCGCAGTGCGCCGCGCGGGAAGCTGTAGGTGGATTCGTTCCAGTAGCGGGCGAAGGCGGCGTTGTCGGCTTGCCGCAGCATTTCGCGCGTGCCGCCTTCGTAAGTCAGGTCGCAGGCGGCGAGGTGGTGGAATTCGTCGTAGGACTGCGAGATCAGCGCGATGTCGGCTCGCAGCGCCGCCAGCTCGGCGCGGATCTCGTCGAGGAAGTCGCAGGGTGTGATGTCCGAATCGTCGAAGCGTAGGCCGTCGAAGCCGAAGCGTTCGATCCAGCAGCGCATGCTGGCGATCAGGTACTGTCGCAACTCGCGGTTGGCAAAGTTAAAGCCGGCAAAGTAGTCGCGATTGGGGACGGCATAGTAGATGCTGCCGTCGGCCCGCTGCGTGTACCACTGCGGATGCTCGCGCGTGAATGGATGATCGACGCTGCTCCGGTTCAGCGTCCAGTCCATGATCACGCGCATGCCGCGTGCGTGCGCGGCGTCGATCAGCGCGCGCAAGGATGCAGCATCGCCCAGCGCAGGATCGATGCTGTTGAAATCTCGCACCGCATAAGGATCGCCCAGCCCGCCGCGCCGTCCCTCGACACCGACCGGATGGAAGGGCATGAGCCACAACACATCCACGCCTAGCTCATTCAGGTAGGGCAGCTTGGCGCGCACGCCATCGAAGTCGCCGCCGAAGGCCGGCACGGATAGCTGGTAGATCACGCCGTCGCGCAGCCAGTCCGGACTGGCCAGCGCGGCGCGCGCATGTAGCGGACCGGGGGCTGCCGCGCTCAAGCCGTGCTGGCGCATCAGCACCGTGCCGCTTTCGTCCACCGTCAGGCAGGAATTGTTTTGACCGTCTTCCGAGATCCACGGATTGGCGGGATCGGGAATCCAGTCGGTGTCATTGACGACGATCTTGTAGAGGTGCCGTCCGGCCGGTATCGGCAGCGTCACCTGCCAGCGCGCAGAAGACACGCGCTCCATCATGCAAACATCGCCCGCCCAGCAATTGAAGGTGCCCGCCAGCGCGACGCGCTGCGCATGGGCATCATCGAAAACAAAACGCACGCCGCCGGGAACGGCGTGCGGCAGCAGTGCCGGGTCGGCGTTGAATTGCAAATCCATCGTAGTCCTTGCGCGAGTGGTGAATATTAGCGATATGATATGACGCAGACAGGGAGGTGTGTTTGATTAAACGATTAATAGCAGGCGGCGTGGTACTCGCCGGGGTTGGATTGCTGGCAGTTGGGCAGACGGGGCGCATCGTGTTGGCGTGGGCGCAGCCAACATCGGATTTCGTGCAGTGTACGACGGACCCGCGCATCTGGTGCGAGCCGGGAGCGGAGCAAGGGGCGCGTGCCATCGCGCCCTTGATGGCGGCGGCGGTCGGCGTGGTCGAACGGGCGCACTACGGCAGCTTCCCTCAGCCGATGCGGGTTCAGGTCTATGGCTCGCGCGAGAGCTTCGCGCGGCACTCGGCTGTGCAGCCCATCGCGTACGGCGCCACTGGCTTCGGGGCGGTCCATTTGTCGCCGCGTTTGTTGGCCGACCCGCCGGCGGTGCGCGCGGCGATACTCACACACGAACTGTCGCACCTGCACTTGCAGCAGCAGGCCGGCGTCGTGGCGGTGGCGCGCTTGCCTAACTGGTTCATGGAAGGTTTGCCCACGGCGGTGTCGAACGGCGGCGCCGCAGAACGCGTTTCGCGCGAGGAGGCCGTATTCGCGCTGGTCCACGGCCGCCACTTCGAAGCGGAGGCGGATGGTTCGCTGTTGTTCCCCAGGCGCGCCGATGAATTCAAGCTATCCTGGCCGATGTACTATCGCCAGAGCTCCATGATGGTGGATTACATGAAGCAGCGCGATGGCGTGGCGTTTGAGCGCTTGATCCGGGATGTCGCCGCAGGCAAGGCATTCGGCGTATCGGTGCAGGCGGCGTATGGTCAGCCGTTGTCGGTGCTGTGGCAGGAGTTTCGCGCAGGGTTGGGCCGCGATCCTGCGGCCGCCTGGCCACAAAAAAACGCCCCGCGAGCGTGAGCTGGCGGGGCGTTTCTGGCTGGGGCGGCGGATTAGCCGGCCAGCTTGGCTTTCAGCAGTTCGGTCAGCTGCGCCGGGTTGGCTTTGCCGCGCGAGGCTTTCATGGCTTGGCCGATCAGGGCGTTGATCGCAGCTTCCTTGCCAGCGCGGTACTGCTCCACTGACTTGGCGTTGTTGGCGATGACTTCGTTCACGATGGCTTCCAGCGCACCGGTGTCCGAGATCTGTTTCAGGCCTTTCGATTCGATCAGCGCGTCGACCAGATTGTCGTCGTCCGACTTGGCGGCCCACATGTCGCCGAACAGTTCTTTGGCGGTCTTGTTGTTGATGGTGCCGTCGGCGATGCGCTTCAACATCAGCGCCAGTTGCGCAGGCTTGACCGGCGCGTCGGCGATGTCCACGCCTTCGCGGTTCAGGGTCGAAGAGACATCGCCCATCAGCCAGTTGGCGGCGGCTTTGGCGTTCTCCTTGCCCGCCGCGTCCACCACGGCCACGAAGTAGGTCGCCATGGCTTTGGATGCGGTCAGCACCAGCGAGTCATATTCCGGCAGGGCGTATTCGCTGACGAAGCGAGCGCGCATGGCAGCCGGCAGTTCCGGCATCGCGGCTTTCACCTGATCGATCCATGCGTTGGAGATGACCAGCGGCGGCAGGTCCGGGTCCGGGAAGTAGCGGTAGTCCTGCGCGTCTTCCTTGCTGCGCATTTCGCGGGTTTCTTTTTTGTCCGGATCGTACAGGCGGGTGGCCTGCACCACTTTGCCGCCGTCTTCAATCAGTTCGATCTGGCGGCGCACTTCCACGTGCACGGCTTCTTCGATGAAGCGGAACGAGTTCAGGTTTTTGATCTCGCAGCGGGTGCCGAATTCCTGCTGGCCTTTCGGACGCACGGAGACGTTGATGTCGCAACGGAACGAGCCTTCCTGCATATTGCCGTCGCAGACGCCCAGCCACATCACCAGCGAGTGCAGGGCTTTGCAGTAGGCCACCGCTTCGGCGGCGCTGCGGATTTCCGGCTCGGAGACGATTTCCAGCAGTGGCGTGCCGGCGCGATTCAGGTCGATGCCCGACATGCCGGCATAGTCTTCGTGCAGCGATTTGCCGGCGTCTTCTTCCAGGTGGGCGCGCGTCAGGTTGACCGTCTTGGTGACGAATTCGCCATCCTTCTCGTAGCCGAAGGTGATGGCGCCGCCTTGCACCACCGGGTCTTCGAATTGGCTGATCTGATAGCCCTTCGGCAGGTCCGGATAGAAGTAGTTTTTGCGGGCGAAGATCGACGCCGGCGCGATTTTTGAACCGACGGCCAGGCCGAAGCGGATCGCGCGATCGACCGCTTGCTTGTTCATGACCGGCAGCACCCCAGGCAGCGCCAGGTCAACCGGGCTGGCTTGGGTGTTGGCTTCGGCGCCGAAGGTGGTCGGCGAGCCGCTGAAGATTTTAGATGCGGTAGTGAGCTGTACGTGGTTCTCAATACCGATGACGACTTCCCATTCCATATAGTTCTCGCTGTATTCGTTATTAAACGCCTGCTGGCGCGCGGGTGTGCCAGTCGGTGGCTTGCTGATAGGCGTGCGCCACGTTCAGCAGCCTGGCTTCACCAAAGTGTTTGCCGATGATTTGCAGACCGACCGGGCGATTCTTGGCGCCGAAGCCCACAGGGATCGACATGCCAGGCAGACCGGCCAGGCTGGTGGACAGGGTGTAGATGTCGGCCAGGTAGGCGGCCACCGGATCGTCCGATTTGTCGCCCAGATCCCACGCCACGGTCGGCGCCACAGGGCCCATGATCACATCGCACACGGCGTCCGGGCCGTTCAGCACCTTCTCGAAGTCCTGCGCGATCAGGCGGCGGATTTTCTGCGCTTTCAGGTAGTAGGCGTCGTAGTAGCCGTGGCACAGCACATAGGTGCCGACCATGATGCGGCGTTTCACCTCATTGCCGAAGCCCTGGTCGCGGGTCTTGCGGTACATGTCTTGCAGATCCTTGTAGCCTTCGGCACGGAAGCCGTAGCGCACGCCGTCGAAGCGCGACAGGTTGGAGGAGGCCTCGGCCGGCGCGATCATGTAGTAGGCCGGGATCGACAGCTTGGTGTTCGGCAGCGAAATGTCGACCAGCGTCGCGCCCAGTTCCACGTACTTGGCCAGCGCGGCGCGCACCGCGTCTTCCACGTCCTTCGACAGGCCTTCGCCGAAGTATTCTTTCGGCACGCCGATGCGCAGGCCGGTCAGCGGCTGGCCCAGTTCGCGGGTGAAGTCTTCGTCGACGCCGCCCAGTTCCGGCGACAGCGAGGTCGAGTCGCGCTCGTCGAAACCGGCCATGGCGTTCAGCAGCAGGGCGCAGTCTTCGGCGGTTTGCGCCATCGGGCCGCCCTGGTCCAGCGACGAGGCAAACGCGATCATGCCGAAGCGCGACACGCGGCCGTAGGTCGGCTTGATGCCGGTGATGCCGCAGAAGGCGGCCGGCTGGCGGATCGAGCCGCCGGTGTCGGTGCCGGTCACGCCCGGCGCCAGGCGCGCGGCCACGGCGGCGGCCGAGCCGCCCGACGAGCCGCCCGGCACGGCGCTTTTATCCCACGGGTTTTTCACCGCGCCGAAGGCCGAGTTCTCGTTGGCCGAGCCCATGGCGAATTCGTCGCAATTCAGCTTGCCCAGCGTGACCATGCCGGCTTTCTGGAACTTCTCGACCACGGTGGCGTCGAATGGGCTGACGTAGTTGGCCAGCATTTTGGAGCCGGCGGTGGAGCGCCAGCCTTTGGTGACGAAGATGTCCTTGTGGGCGATCGGCACGCCGGTCAGCGGGCCGGCGGTGCCGTCGGCGATGCGTTTGTCGGCTTCGGCCGCTTGCGCCAGGGTCAGCGCGCGGTCCATGTGCAGGAAGGCATTCAGGTCGCTTTGCTCGATGCGGTCGAGGAACTGGGTGGCCAGTTCGGTGGCGGTGATCGCTTTGCTTTGCAGGAGGGCGGAGAGCTCTTTAATGGTTTTGGTGTGCATGGCGTTTCAATTCAGATTCGGTGATCGGTGCGGTGAGTGCGGCGCAAGGCTTACTCGATCACTTTCGGCACCAGGTACAGGCCGTCCTGGGTCTTCGGTGCGACGGCTTGGTAATCGTCGCGGCGATTCGGCTCGCTGGCCACGTCTTCGCGCAGGCGCAGGGCGATGTTGTTCATGTGCGCCGCCAGCGGGTGGCTCAGCGGAGCGACGCCCTCGGTGTCGACCGCCTGCATCTGTTCGGCCAGCGCGAAGATGCCATTCAGCTGTTCCAGAGCGGTCGCGCTCTGCTGCTCGCTCATCTCAAGTTGGGCCAGTTTGGCAATGCGGGTTACGTCGGATAGGGTCAGGGACATGGCGCGTTAATTGTAATATTGATAAAGAACTTGAATATCTGCCTATTCGTCTTCAACTACCGACGAATGCCGCTTAAATCGCGGGCTGGGGCACTGCACTTTTGGATGGATTTTGGATAAATCGCAGTCAAATTATAAGGTAGAATGGCGGGTTGATGCGTTGTCGGCGCCGAATCAATGCTGCCGCCGCATCCGGACAGAATTTTTCACTTAACGGTTTACGCGCACATACGTCGCGCCACAGGACACTTTAATGTTTGGTTTTTTACGTCGTTACATTTCCTCTGACCTGGCCATCGACCTTGGCACGGCCAACACCCTGATCTACGTTCGCGGCCAGGGGATCGTCCTGGATGAACCTTCGGTTGTCGCGATCCGCCAGGAAGGCGGCCCGAATGGCAAGAAGACCATTCAAGCGGTTGGTAAAGAAGCAAAGCAGATGCTGGGTAAAGTACCTGGCAATATCGAGGCGATCCGCCCGATGAAAGACGGCGTGATCGCCGACTTCACCGTCACCGAACAAATGCTGAAGCAGTTCATCCGCATGGTGCACGACTCCAAATTCTTCCGCCCATCGCCACGCATCATCATTTGCGTGCCTTGCGGCTCGACCCAGGTGGAACGCCGCGCGATCCGTGAATCGGCGCTGGGCGCCGGCGCCTCGCAGGTGTATCTGATCGAAGAGCCGATGGCAGCGGCCATCGGCGCCGGCCTGCCGGTGTCCGACGCAACCGGCTCGATGGTGGTGGACATCGGTGGCGGTACCACCGAAGTGGGCATCATCTCGCTGGGCGGCATGGTCTACAAAGGTTCGGTGCGCGTGGGCGGCGACAAGTTCGACGAAGCCATCGTCAACTACATCCGCCGCAACTACGGCATGCTGATCGGCGAACAGACCGCCGAGGCGATCAAGAAGGCCATCGGTTCCGCCTTCCCTGGCTCCGAAGTCAAGGAGATGGAAGTCAAGGGCCGCAACCTGTCGGAAGGTATTCCGCGCTCGTTCACCATCTCGTCCAACGAGATCCTGGAAGCGCTGACCGACCCGCTGAACAACATCGTCTCCGCCGTGAAGAACGCGCTGGAACAGACCCCGCCGGAACTGGGCGCGGACATCGCCGAAAAAGGCATGATGCTGACCGGCGGCGGCGCGCTGCTGCGCGATCTGGATCGCCTGCTGATGGAAGAAACCGGCCTGCCGGTGCTGGTGGCGGAAGATCCGCTGACCTGCGTGGTGCGCGGCTCCGGCATGGCGCTGGAGCGGATGGACCAACTGGGTTCGATCTTCTCCTACGAATGATCTGACTAAAACGGGGCCGCGAATCAGCGGCCCCGATGCTTATTGGAAGTCATGGAATACAGTCCTCCGCCACTTTTCAAGCAAGGCGCCTCGGCGCGGGTCAAGATGACGGTGTTCGCGTGCATATCGATTGCACTGCTGCTGGTCGATTCGCATATGCGGACCCTGACCACGGTGCGCCAGGTGGCCGGCACCGTGCTGTATCCGCTGCAAATGGCGGCTTTGTTGCCGCGCGACGCCATCTACGGCGTCGGCGATTATTTCTCCACTTTGTCGTCGATGGAAAAGCAGGTGCGCGAGTTGCGCCGCCAGCAGATCCTCAGCTCGCAGGCGTTGCAGCAGGCGCAGTTGCAGGCGGCCGAGAATGCGCAGTTGCGCAAGCTGCTGGACGCGCGCGAGCATCTGCCGGTGAAGTCGATGCTGGCCGATGTGCTGTACGACGCGCGCGATGTCAACAGCCGCAAGATCATTCTGGATCGCGGCACGCGCCACGATGTGACGCTGGGTTTGCCGGTGATCGATAATCAGGGCGTGGTCGGGCAGGTGACGCGGGTGTTTCCGTTCACCTCCGAGGTGACGCTGCTGTCCGACAAGGAGCAGGCGATTCCGGTGCAACTGCTGCGCAATGGCTTGCGTTCCGTGGCCTATGGGCGCGGCAAGGCGGGCAATCTGGAGTTGCGCTTTACGGCGCCGAATGCGGACATTCAGGTGGGCGATATCGTGGTTACTTCGGGTCTGGACGGTGTGTATCCGGCCGGTCTGGCGGTGGCGCGCGTGTCGCAGGTGGAGAACAGCGCCGGCGGTTCGTTCGGCGGCGTGATCTGCCAGCCATTGGCCGGCATCATGAACAATACGCAGTTGCTGATTCTGATGTCGACGCCGGACATGCCTCCGCGACCGGCGGATGAGGAGCAGCGTCCGCTGCGCAAGCACAATAACAAGATGGCGCCGATCAAGGACGTACCGAAAGAGGGCGCGGACGGCCAGCCCGCCGCCGCACCGGCGGCAAACGGTTCGCCCGGCCTGATGCCGGTGATGCCGCCGCCCGCGCCGAAAGCCGCCGCCGCCGATGCCGCAGCCGTCGCGGCGCCGGCCACCGCG
>NZ_WNKY01000049.1 GCF_009720825.1 Duganella radicis
GTATCTCAGGGAGAACTGGACGCGGTGGCAATTCGGTTAAACGGTCGACCAAGAAAGACGCTAGACTACGATACGCCGGCTCAACGATTTGAACGATGTGTTGCGTCGACCGGTTGAATCCACAGCCGATATCAGTACTTAGGGGGGTGTTCTAGACCATTGGTATCTTGAGGTACGACTATTTGCAATGCGATCGATGTGATCGCAATCCATGATGATAGCGCCGAGGCGGCCGCGAAGTAACCTGTCGAACCGGCTTGTGACGGTGAGGAGATGCCTTTACCATCCGAGTATTCTCATCATCGCCGTCAGCGGTTCTCATAAGTCAACGACCTCATTATCATCAGTCACTGCGGCCAATTGGGTGACCATTCCGTGTAGTCTCGGCTATTAGCGGATGGTGAAGCAAATGCAAAGCACGCTTCGGACATAAGTGATCAGCTCGGCCGGCTGCTCGGACTGCATTGCATCACAACATCAGCGGTAATACTTAGGTTAATTGCAAGGTATCTAATCATGTTAGGTCCATCAGGACCTCAGCTTCGGAAGCTAGCGCCCCATCCATACGGCTGATACGTCTGCAGAGTTTGTGAATGCCGTATGCTGACTGCTTCGCACCAATCGAACGACGTGCATATGCCTTGTATAATAATTCAATCTTGCGAATAGAGTTCACCAATGCCCTTTTGCGTGAACTCGATTCGCAACTAAGGTGACTTCTCCAAAAATATAAAATACGGGCGGCACCAGTCAAAATCCGCGCTGGGCCCAGATCAGTTGCAGGACTGATCCACACAATCGCACCCGCTTGCTTCCAAATTAACAGTTCATAAAATTTATTCGATTTTGGTCGTGCGGGCTGAAACCGCCCGTTGGCCAACGTTTCGATCTCGGTTGCTTCAGATATTATGCGTTCACGAAGAATCTTTATGAGCTTACCATTTTCGGCTATGTCAATCTTGCGCTCGAACAACAATTCCAGATCTCGCTTTAAATTATCTAGCGAACCTGGATTAACCGTCTGTAATAGAAAGTCTATATCACTATTAAGCGTTGCTCTACCGGTCGCAAAGCTGCCATAGATCGTTATTGTTGCTCCATGTTTCGAGCAAATCTTCTGGAAGCCGGTTAATTTAGATGCTAGGTACTTTGCAATCTCTCGCTCATTCAAGACTTGCTCCGTTCCATTAAAGCCAATGCAGGGCCGAAAAATAGCTGCCAGATTTTCTGGCGTTCTTGGACAATATCCGCTTCAAGCATCATGCCTGGGCGCAAGTAGTATTTGCGACCGTAGGCACTGACACTTTGGGACTTCATTTGTATTCTCACTCTGTAGAGCGCCTCTCTGGTGGTAGGCTGTCCGCCAACCTGTGCTCCACTAAGGATAGTACCTGCCAGCAGTTCCGGCAGTTCCGACGGTGTTAAAGGAGTCCGACTGACGTCTTGGACGGTTCCCTCCTGCAACCCAAAAAGCTGATAGGGGAACGCGGGATATCGCATGTTGACCTTTTGTCCAGCTTCCACAAATCCGATAGCCTGACCAGAGACGAAAAGTTGTACTTCTAGGGGAGGGCGAACCTCTGGATGATGCATTGCATCGACCGAAACTGGTATTAGCGTGGCTACCGACTTTTGGGCATTGATGGATTGACCAACTTGGACATTTATTGTTCCGATTACACCGTCTTGTGGCGCCGAAACTACCGTGCCAAATCGTCCGTCAGTTTCAATCAATTGCTGCTCAATTGAGGCAAGATCACTCTTTAAAATGCCAATGTCGCTATCCAAGCGCGTCTTTGTACTCGCCATCTGAGCAGAGAGCTCAATTTGTTCTCCTTGTAATTGGGTAAGTGTTCGCTCAAGAGATTTCTTTCGCGCTAACCCATCAAGTAACTCTTGTTCCTTACGCTCCCTCTGCAGCTCTGAAATGTATCCCGCGCCTTGCAATGCTTTGTTCGATTGGAAGTCCTTCTCTACGAGGTCGTATTTCCTCTGTGCTATTTGGATCTCATCTGCTAACTGCACTTCCTGCTTACGGCTTGCGCTCATGCGGCCTTCCAGGGAAGCGCGCTCTGCCCGAAATTGGCTTTCCCTAAGCGATAAAGATTCCAACTGCATTTTACGACGCAGCTCTAATTGTTCACGCAATTGGACACTTGTTTCTCCCCGCAAGTCGCGATGTTCATTCCGAATTTCAAATAGTGTTTGACCTTTACGTACGATTTGGCCCTCATCAATTCTGATCGCAGTCACAATACCAGCGCCATTACTAAGAATTGGCAGAGCTCCGTTCGTTGGAACAATTACCCCGCTTGCTCGTGCTTTTCGATTTACAGTGCCGAGCGTTAAGAGACAAATTGTCGCGATAATGACGAGTGCGGATGCAACCGTTATTAATGGCCTTGAGAGCGGCTGCGCGAGATGTATGGCACCTCGCCACTTTTCCTGCCGTCTCAACATAACTTGCCGTCGAAACAAATCGTTTGCTTTGTTATCAAGGTTTTCTTCTGTCATCGCAGTCTCATTGTTAGTTTTCCAGCTCTAACGAACGCCAGTATGACGTTGCAGAAGAACTCAACTATGTGGAACCAATCACCTTCAAGCTGACATAGCCGTAAACGAATTTCATAGCCATGCATTGAAATTTGTTGAAACGCTTTAAGGGGCACAAAACCGCGTTGGCGCTGCATACAAAGATTGAAGAGGACTCGTGACGTGCGTCCATTGCCGTCGCTAAACGGATGGGCACAGACGAAAACAACATGAGCAACAGTTGCCTTCACTAAATCGTGATCTCGGGAATCGGCCAGATAAATGCGAAGTTCTTCCATTAATGTTGGGATCAAGGAGGCGTCTGGGTAGATCCATCTGACATTATTCGCATCGGCAGTGGTAGCGATGGGGTGCACCCGATAACTTTCATTTCCCGCTCCGGATACGCTGGCCTGGATACCTGACAAAAAATTGAAAAACGCTTGTCCAGACTTCAGGCTCTGGCAAAAACGTTCCTTGAACTGATAATACGTCTCTTGCTCTATCAGGCTACTCTGAAGAATCGCAGGATTTATATCTTTGGGCTCGGTCGTGCTGCGCTGAGCGATGTTTGACAAACGATGCTGCAGTACTGCGAACCGCTTACGCCTCTGCAGGCCGCGAAAGTCTCGCGACATGAAGGCGACGATCAGTTCCGCAGGACCAGAGTAACCTTCCCGCAAAGCAAGGCTTGCTTTGCGTATCAGAAACTGATTCATACCTACCAAATCAGAGGAAATCTCTATGGGCCGGACAGCTCTGACAGAGTAATGGACAGGAAAACTTGGCATTTTTCCATAGACATACGTGGAGCTTGTATCCTACCTACTTTACTGCAGCACATGCTCTCCAATTCTCACTATTCGCTAAATTGACAATATTGCAAACAGTGTTCAGACGAGCGGAGGTCGAGCTTCCCCCCAAGTACACGCGACCAATTATGTAGAGAAAACGAACGATTGCGTTTCGAGCTTTTCCCCAAATCTTTAGCGAAAAATTTTCTTCGATTTGAAATATCACTTTGAAAAGAAAATTTTTTTGGAACATTATACGCACTTGCATTTTTTGTTATTTTGTGTGAGAAAGTGTGTTCTCTGGTCAGTCTATACTCCACGAAATCTTATTACATTGGAAACGTGGAGCCCCCCCTTCCTCTGCGCTGGATCGTCCTAGAAGGGGCATTGTTCTAGTATTGATTACTTTGGAGCACTCTCATGACGAAAAAGTTGAAGCTGGACAAGAAGCTGGTGCGGACCCTTACTCCAAACGAGGTCGCCGCAGTAGCAGGTGGCACATATTCCGAGCCTGGCTGGGATCCAACGACCGATTTCGGCAACACATACGCCGGTGGCGGCACCGGTGGTTGGCTCTGCTTCACGTTCCAGGTCTCCCTCCAAATTTGTCCAGGAACTGTCAACAACACATGCGGTGGCGGAACCACAACAGGTGATCCTGGCTGCACAACTGGCGGTGGTGAAACCTCTACGTGCATGGACTGCGGCATTGCCTAACCGAACCGTCCCCCTGGAGACAGGGGGCAAGGAGGTAAATTTGATCCGAACAATCCTCTTCGCATTCGCTTTAGGTACAGGCCTTGCAATATTCGGTCAGTGCATCGTGTGGGTTGTGGCCCAACTGTATCCGAGAGCCTTTGATTCCCCAATCGCTGCACAAGCCATATTTAACTCTAACTCTCTGCTGACCACTATTTTAGTCGTTCTCATCTGGGCCCCGATCTTCGAAACGATCATTGGCCAAGTTATTCCGGTCGCAATATTTAAATTCTTCACTACCAAAAAATCACTTTGGATAGTTGGCGCTGGACTCGTATTCTCAATCGGTCACGTATTCGGAGGAGCCGGCATCACTCAGTTCGTGATCACATTAGGTTATGGGTTGATATTCTCTGCAAGCTATGTTTATTGGTGCAGCACGGGAACTTTAGTAGCTACCATTGCTGTCGCTGTGATGCACTTTGCGAATAATGCCGTGGTCTTTATGTGGGTGTTCGCATACGAAAAACTCCATTAATGGGATAAGTGATGAAACCGCTGAAGAAACTGGAGCATCAAGGGTTTTGCATGGTACGCCAGCCGATTCTTTCGCTGGATGCATTTGAAGACGTTAAGGCCAAACTTGATCATTTAAGTCGATATCCCAATGATCAAGTTAAATTTCTATTATCAGATCCGATAATTGGGACATCACTTCAAATTAGCGCGCCTGGTATAGCAGCCCGCCTCGCGATTAAGGCCGCGAAGGGCACCAGCCGTTTAGAGGACGTAACTTCACTTCTAAAGTACGTGACACGGATGGCCACACGATCAACCCCATTTGGCGTCTTTTCGAGCGTTGCATTTGCAAGAATCAGCGATCAAGAAAGCACATCAATTGGAGACCCGCACTGTAAAGTGAGGTTGGATTCCGGATTCTTAGCCGGACTTCACGACCATATCTGTCGAAAGCTGCGGCTGAATGAAACCGCAGTGGTTCGCTGGAATACAACTCTCGCAACGATGGGAAATCAACTGCGTTATTACGAGCGTAAGGCAGTTGCACATCAGTACCATTTTATACTTATATCTATTGAGATAACGCCCCACCTAAGCCATTTGCTACAAAACTGCGAAGACAACTCATCAATAGGTAGTCTAGCCCGCAGTCTAAAGTCATTCGACAATGAGCTAACGCATGAAGAGGCGTTGGACTTTATAAATGAGCTCCTTGATTCAGATATACTAGAATTAGCACTTGGTGTCCCAAGCATTGGAAGCGACACGTTAGAAGAATACTTGATCGGCGTCGAGCATTGCGAGGATCCTGCGCTCGATGAGCAGAAAAACTGGCTAAGAAAGGCTCGCGAACGGTTGAATGCAAAATCGGAATTCACGTTTAGCGATACCTTGGACTTAATTCAGAATTTTGCTGAAGACATTAGACAACTTGATACAAAGAGCGGGAATCAGGATGTTCTGCACATTGATTCCTTCCGAAACTGGGAGTCGGTGCAACTGCCAAGGAACCTACTTCCGCAACTGGAGCGAACGCTTCGCGTGCTCGCGACGGTGTTCCCACCACCAAGCGATCAGGCACTTGACCGTTTCGCCCGCTCTTTTGAGAAGCGCTACGGGGAAAGTTTTGTGCCACTTATGCATGCTTTGGATCCCGAATTAGGAATACCATTTGGCTTCTCAGCCCCCGTCATACCTTGGACGTTGGGTATGCAACTTCGTCGAAAAAATGGGGGCGCTGCAGCGCAGACGGAGCAAGACGAAATCATAGTTAAGCTCATAACGGGCCAGGAAACGGAAATCGACCTTGCAGCCATGGAAATCGTCCCAAGGCAATACGACCACAGCATCGCACTATCCGTAGGTCTAACGATATTTTCCGAAGGTTCCTCAATGGCCGATCCTGGCCGATATGTTGCATTCCTAAACTACGTCAGCGCGCCCGGGGCAAATAACCTCATGGCACGGTTTGCTGCCAGGGACGCGGTCGGAACCACTTTCTTCAAAAATTCACTCCAGTCTGAACGCGGTGCAGATACGCCAATAATAGCGGAAATCGTGCACACCCCGTACCCGCGCAGCGCGAACGTATTGGCGCGCCCGAGTTCATTCGAATACGTCATTCTACTTAGTGGTGTCGCGCCTCGCGACGCAAAAGTCATTCCGCTGTCCGACCTGCGAATCGGGGTGGTAGCTGGCCGACTAGTCTTAGTATCGGCTAGCATGAAAGTGCAGGTGATACCGCGACTCACAAGTGCACACAATTTCAACGGCCAAGGCAATCTTGCGGTCTATCAGTTCCTCTGCGCTATTGGGAAAGAGGAAATGCCGCCGTTCTTTCAGTGGCCAAACTCTACGTCGCGAGCTCGCGTGCTACCTAGAGTTCGCTGTGGCCCAATCGTCGTTTCTCCAATGCGATGGAGATTAGAGGCAGAACAAACTCGCAAATTGACGGAGTACGCAAATATCGCCAGCTTCTCCGAAATGCGCGACCTTCTAATAGCATATGGAATTCCTCGGTACACAACTTGGGACAAGGGTGATCTACGACTTGAAATTGACCTGCAGTCTGACATGTCACTTTGCATGCTCGGCCATTCGATTGGACGGGAAAAAGTGATTTTTCTGCATGAATCCATTGCAAGGCTTTCACCGTCATGGATTAAGATCGACGAAAAGAATTTTCACTCTGAAATTGTGCTCCCGTTGACTCTTGGAGGGGTAGAAAGTGCCAGTAAATTCCGGCACACCAATTACGATGTAGCCTCCTGGACCTTGGATGATTATTCCCTAGAGCGCGGAGATAAGACCTGTTGGCGATATTTGAAGCTGTATGGTGGGGAAGAATTCTTGAAGAACCTTTGTGTGGAAAGTATTTTCCCTATATTCAATCATTATTTCGCGACGGGAAAGCTTAAAAATTGGCATTTTGTGCGGTACGCCGATCCCGATTTTCATATTCGCTTGCGTGCTCAAGGATCGATGCGCGCAGTTGCTGAACTGATGAATGAATTAGCGGAGCAAGTCTTGTCCCCGCTGTTAGTCAGTAGGCAATTAGCCGCAGTAAGTTCTGATGTTTATCTTCCAGAGGTTCGTCGATATGGCGGCCACTCTGATCTACTATATGCCGAAGCAGTTTTTACGATTGATTCTATCTTCGCCTCGAAGGTATTTGCGCTTGAGAAGGAGACAGGGGGCGACGAAGTGGTATGGCGTTCCGTGCTTATAGCAACGCTTCAGAATATCAGACTGATGCTTTCAACTGATATGGCCGAAAGTTTTGTAGCGCTCGAACGGGATAAGTATGCCAACGAACTTGACATTGATGAGCGAGCACAACAAGCAATCAGTAGAAAGTATAGATTTGTACGCAGCATCGTAGAAGACGCCATTCGTAATGCTCCCGTGGCTGAATCGCCTCTAACAGAATTGCTTGAAGCTCGTTACGCCGAGCTAAAAAAACTGTTCGCTACGCGAGTCGCTATGATACAGCTGTCATTTAGTTTTGTCTCTGGTGTAACGCATATGATGTCCAATCGAATATTCACATCGCCATCGCGATATCAGGAGTTCCTAATATTTGAATTTATTAGCCGTGGTATGCGCTCAATAAGTGCGAGGTGCAATTAGTATGTACATTGCCGACTACTATCTGACGCTAAACGCAATTACGAGGATAGAAGCATGCGTGCGTAGCCGACCATCTTCATTTGAGAATCTCTCTCTCTGCGCCGGAGAGTCTGGCATTGCGCTGTTTTACGCTAAGCTCGCCAAATTTGATCCATCACTTAAGAAAGTGTCCGATGAAATACTTGAGCGCATACTAGGCGATTGTGCAGACAGCAAGCTGTTGGATGTACGCTTCTTTCCCGGCCTGACCGGTGTAGGTTTCGTCGTACAGCACTGTAATGCCAATCCCGTAGGATCGATGGAAGATGCGAATGAGGATTTGGATGAACTTTTGATCGAATTACTCAGCGTACGAAAATGGCAGGGGCCGTACGATTTGATATATGGTTTGGTTGGGTTGGGGGTGTACGCCATTACCTCAAGTGGAAAAAACAGCCAAAGAATTCTTGATTTGGTTGTGGAAGCGCTTTTAATGATTGCCTACCGAGGCAATACGGGTTTAACCTGGATGACGCCGCCTCGTTTCCAAGGGTTTGAAAGTAGGAACTCTCCTCAAGGCAAGCCAAATATCAACGTAGGCCTCGCGCATGGAATACCTGGCATTATTGGCATGTGCGCAATGGCCATCGATAAGGGACATTCAACACCGGAGTTAGTACACCTTCTGGAGGCTTCAACAGGAGCTTTACTAAGATGTCGACTACCACAAGGTTTTGGTAGCACGTTCGGCTACGTGTCCAGCGACAACACCACATCACGAGTCGCTTGGTGTTACGGAGATCTGGGAAACGCGCTGATGCTCGTTCGAAGCGGCAAAGCACTCCAAGATACCAGCATCGTCGAAGTTGGACACGCGATTGCAACGTCCGTCCTGAAGCGGAAGTTCGAGTCGATGCGGATATTCGATCATGCACTTTGCCATGGTACGGCGGGTGTAGCTCTACTCTTTTCAGCTTTGCATCGAGAAACTGGAGACGCGTCCTTCCAACACGCAGCAATCATGCACTATGGGAATGTATTGAGTGATATCGAAATCGACGTCGAGCGGCTGGCATCGATGCAGGAGGATCAAACCAGGAAGCTTGAATATGGCCTGCTAACCGGACTAGCAGGTATTGGAATGTCCCTTATGGATGCAATGGACGATAAGTCAGACGGCTGGTCTAAATGGATGTTGGTCTGAGCTGCTCACGGCGCGCGTCAAGGCATTTACCGCTGTGCCCTGCATTAATCGGGTAGATGTCTCAAGTTATATTGGCACAGAGGGGAGGGGGCATTCTCCCCAGTTTAGGCGCACACTTCCTAAAAACAGGATGTCACTTACGGTGTTTTGTATTAAGTGGAAGCTGTTAAGCTATATAAGCCGTTTCAGCCGCCACAATGGATCGTTCACTCACCTTACCATTTCCTACATAAATTACTCTATTTGCTGCACTTATCGCTTGTGGTCGATGGGCCACAATTACTTGAGTTAGAGGTATTGCTTCTAGCGCCTTAGTAATCAGCTGTTCTGTCTCTACATCCAAATGACTAGTTGCCTCATCTAACGCAAGAATTATCGGTTCTCGATATAGCGCTCGGGCCAACAATACTCGTTGCTTCTGTCCTCCCGAAAGATTTGATCCCATATCGCCAACTAGTGTCTGGTAGCCCATCGGCATTTTCAAGACATCGTCGTGAATCTGCGCAAGTTTTGCAGCCGATTCGACGCGTTCGAAATTCATCGCGACATCGAAAAATGCGATGTTGTCGGCGATTGAACCGCCGAGCAGGACGTCATTCTGCATCACAGTACCTACGGCCGAACGGAAATTCTTTAGTCCAAGTTGAGCCAGCGGAATCCCCCCAACCAAAATTTCACCTTCGGTAGGCTGCAATAGTCCAATCAGGATTTTCGCTAACGTACTCTTCCCACTGCCACTTGGGCCAATGAGCGCCACTCGGTCGCTTGGTTGGATGTCCAAGTCAACGCCATTTAAGATCCACGGTTCGCTATCGGAATATCGGAACTTAACATTTCGCAAGGCGATCGATGGCTGAAAGCCTTGGCTCACTTGGTCGATGGATCCTTCATCGGGCTCGGTTGCGGTGCCAACAATATCTGATAGTCTTTCGGTGTGCAAACTCAGCATCCGGAAGTTAACGGCTGCGTCAACGAGGCTCAATATTCGCGTTGTAAAAGTACTCCCGTAACTTGCAAATGCTGTCAGCATTCCGAGCGTTAAGGACTGTTGTATGACCATTCTACCGCCCAAGTAAAATAGAAGTAGTGTTTGCGCAGAGGCAATGAATGAAGTCAATAGACGGAATGCCAAAGTCAGTTTTTGAGTTCGAATATCTCGATTTGCAACATCTTGTTTTAGATTCTGCCACTGCGATTGGCGTTCCGCTTCGCGGCCAAAAAGTTTTAGCGGTGTAATGGCACGAATCGTTTCTAGAAAATTGGAATTCTCCTTAGCCGACAGTATTAGTCGCTCTCGCGATGCCTCTTGTAGAGGTCTATAGAAGCATACTCGGGCGATTACATACGCTCCAACTGCGGCTAGTACAATCAGAGACAGTGCCGGGCTATAAATCCACATCATTGCCAATGCAAATACTGACATCAAGCCGTCCAGCAGAGTTTGGACGAAAATAGTGGTCAAGGTGCTTTGAATTGCTTCCATACTTCCGAACTTTGAAACAATATCGCCGAGGTGGCGCTTCTCAAAGAACGAAACCGGCAGTCGAATCAAGTGCCGAAAGATCCTCGCTGACCACTGCAAGTTAACTTCCATGCTCCAGCGCATAAGAAACCAGCTACGAGCGAGATCCAACAATGTTTGGACTAGGACAACTAGACCAAATCCAATTACAAGCACCGTCATTAGGTCCAGATCGCCGGATGTAATCGCCTCGTCAATCACCATTTGATTAAAAAGTGGCATCACAAGAACCAAGAGTTCCAGAGCAAAGGCGAGAACGATGAGTTGAGCAATTGCCGCTTTTAGGCCAAAAATCTTTCCGGTGAGTGCAGACAGTGGCATTCGGAAAGTCTCGTCGCGCCGAATAAAGTCTTCGCCTGGCGCCAACTCCAGCGCCACACCTGTAAAGTAGTCGGAGAATTCTGCAAGGCTCAGCCGCCGCCTTCCGATTGCAGGATCGAGCAATTCGACGACGACTTTGCCACCGAACGATTGTCGAACTTTTCTAAGAACGACGAAATGATTCAGGTTCCAGTGCAAAATGCACGGGACACGTAATTGTGCTATTTGCTCAACATCAAGCTTTACAGCCCTTGCTGTGAGACCTAATTGCGATGCATTGCTTATTAGCTGAACAAGTGTCGCGCCTTTTGCACCAAACGAAAATCTCCGTCGCAAGGCGGAGAGGTCGAGCTTAAGGCCATGATGGTCAGCAACCATTGCCAAGCATGCTAACCCGCATTCGCCAGATTCAGTTTGAAGGATAATGCGCATTTGACCTCCTCTGTTAGCATATTATCTATATAGAGCTTTAATTGCAACAATGTACATTGCTAGGTTCAGACGCTTGAAGAGAAATCTTGGTCCAGGAACACGCTCAGCCATTACGTGTGTGGCCGCGTGTTCGTTTGCTGGCGAAATTGTCCAACTCAATTCGACCTCTATTCGACTGCTCGGTAAGCGCTGTCACCCCGGTCATATAATTTTTCGAACGTAATTGTCAGCGGAAGCCATAACTGGCGTGCCGCGCGCTGCTTATAGATCGATGATTTTCTTCGGCATGAGCGAAACGAGACTAGCTGGTTTGCATTGTCATGAGTAATGGCTACGGTCGCTTCAGCCCACATTGCGAGGAGTTGCCACCAAAGGTGTCTACAGATGTGCCCGCTAACTGACGTTACGCGCCTATCCCTCTGCCTGTCGAAGTCTTATTGTTCGGCGTCGTCAATCTGCCTTGGCGGTGCCGGCCGGTAGCGCGCAAAGCGGTCGCTGCTGTCGATATAACGCATCGCGCTTTGAATGCTTTTCCAGCCGATGTACTCCATCATTGATTTGGTATCCCAGCCGTCGGCCGCAGCCCAGTTCGCGAAGCCGCGACGCAGGGAGTGTCCGCTGTACTCGTTAGCGTCGTCGACGCCGACTTTACTGAAAATCGAGCGAAGCAAGGGTATCACGCTGTTGGGATGCAGACCATCATCTCCGACATGCCCCCAGCGGTCAATGCTGCGAAACGCGGGGCCGCTCTCAATGTGCGCCAGCGAGACCCAGTCCAGATAGGCCGACACTGTGCACAGACGTGCCAGCGCCGGCGCGTGGAACGTAACACCCTTATTCTGGCGGTCTCCCTTCGTGCGCGGGAAGAAGCAGCTCATGCCTATAGAACATTCTGGATGACCTGGAAAACCGCCAAAGCGTAGTTCAGTCTGGCTCTCTGGCTTAGCGAGAGGAATGAGTGATCTTTGTACGAGTACGTAGGTTCGTTCTTTGGAAATATGCTCTGCACAAAGGGCACCAATCTTCTGTTTTGATCCTGTTAAGCGCGGCGAATATTTTATCTCGCTCCTGAGCTCTGACCTCCGTCGAATATTTTTCGAAGTTGATGACCACGGGAAAGCTAACTATTGTAGGCGTTATGCAATCAACTCAGAATGCAATTTCATAGATTTTCTTATTTTTCCTGGTAGGACTGCCTCAACGAAGCCCGCTTTTGGCCGGTTGCCGCGATCAGCGCTACCAGCGCGAGGACTGGCCGTGAGATAACGACTTCCTTGCTTTTCTGAAGCTGGGCTCCGAGTGTCACGCTGGGAGCGGGACGGGGGCGGCGATCGTGGCTTATGCTGGCTCGGCGTGCTCCACCAGCAGTTGTACCTTGGTGACGCCATTGTATTCATTGGCGTCGAGGCGGAAGGCCACGCGCGCGCGGTCGCCCAGCGCGTCGATGTGGCCGAACCAGATGGCGTCGTAGCGGGAACCGTTTTTCTCCAGCAGCAGCTTGAGGTGGCGCTCTTTCAAAATGCGCTGGCTCACCACGCGGAACTCGTCGCAGAACACCGGCGGCGCGAAGCCTTGGCCCCACACCTGGCCGTCCATCAGTTCGATGAAGGAGGTGGTGTAGTAGGCGTCTTCCAGCGGGCCATCGGTTTCGATCACGCGCTCCAGCTGCTGCTTGCTCAGCCACGAACGGCCGACTTCCTCGAATGCTTCGGCAAAGGCGTCGAAGGCTTCGGCGCGCAGCGTCAGACCGGCCGCCATGGCGTGGCCGCCGAATTTGTCGATCAGCGAGGGCGCTTTTTTGTAGACCAGATCCAGCGCGTCGCGCAGGTGGAAGCCCGGAATCGAGCGGCCGGACCCTTTGATCCAGCCATCCGCGCCCGGCGCGAAGGTGATGGTCGGGCGGTAGAATTTCTCTTTCAGGCGCGACGCCACGATGCCGATCACGCCCTGATGCCATGAGTCGTCGAACACGCAGATGGTGCTGCGCTCGGCCGGCTCAAACGCGTCCAGATGCAGCATGGCCGTGTCCTGCATGTCGGCTTCGATCTCGCGGCGTTTCAGGTTGATGTCGTTCAGCTGCTGCGCCAGTTGCCATGCGCGGCCTTCGTCGTCGGTGATCAGGCACTCGATCCCCAGCGACATATCCTCCAGCCGGCCGGCCGCGTTCAGGCGCGGGCCGAGCGCGAAGCCCAGATCGAAGGGATTGGCGTTGCGCGGCTCGCGGCCGGCCACGCGGAACAGCGCCGCCACGCCAGCATGCATGCGGCCGGCGCGCATGCGCTTGAGGCCTTGCGCCACCAGGATGCGGTTGTTGGCGTCGAGCCGCACCACGTCGGCCACGGTGCCCAGCGCGACGAGGTCCAGCAGGTTGTCCAGCTTGGGCTGCGGCTGCGTTTCATACGCGCCGCGCTTGCGCAGCTCCGCGCGCAGCGCCAGCAGCACGTAGAACATCACGCCGACGCCGGCGATATGCTTGCTCGGGAAGCCGCATTCCGGCTGGTTTGGATTGACGATCACGCGCGCGGCGGGCAGCACGTCGGCCGGCAGGTGGTGGTCGGTCACCACCACCTCGATGCCGCGCCGGTTGGCCTCGGCCACGCCGTCGATGCTGGCGATACCGTTGTCCACGGTGATGATGATATCGGGCTGCTTCTCGCGCGCCGTCAGTTCGACGATTTCCGGCGTCAGGCCGTAGCCGTATTCGAAGCGGTTGGGCACGATGAAGTCGATATTGGCGCCCATGGCGCGCAGGCCGCGCAGCGCCACGGCGCAGGCGGTGGCGCCGTCGCAGTCGTAGTCGGCCACGATCACCATGCGTTTGCTGGCGGCGATGGAATCGGCCAGGAACACGGCGGCGGCGTCGATGTGCAGCAGGCCCGATGGCGGAATCATGGCCGCCAGTTCGCTCGACAGCTCTTTCGGATCGGTCAGCCCGCGCGCGGCGTACAGGCGCGCCAGCACGGGGTGGATGCCGTTCTGGCGCAGCATTTCGGATTCGCGGAACGGGAAGGGACGGGTGGCGATGCGGGTCATGATTGCTTCAACAGGGGTGTCAGGGCCGGCTTGCGCCAGAATTTGCGGAGCGCCATGGCGGCGCCGCTGACGGTGGTCCAGCCGTTGCGGTGGCTGAGCACCAGGTTCAGGCGTGAAACGCGGCCGGCTTTCAGTGCCGCCAGCAGTGGCGCCAGCCATTCCTGCTCGATGCGCTGCATGCGCGCCAGCCAGTCGGCCCAGTCGCCCACTTGCGCCGAAGCGATCAGATCGCCCAGCAGCACGCTGGCCGGTCCGCCCGGCTGGCCCAGCAACTGCTCGGCGGACGGCTGCGGCGCGGCGGACAGCGCCGCCAGCCATGGCGCGCCGCCAGCGGCGATCGCCACGCTGCCAGACGGCGTGGTCGGGCCGGCGCCGCCCCACAGCCAGCAGGAATTGATGGCTTGCAGGCCGCGCGCCTGGCGCGCCTGGTTGATTGGATGCTCATGCCACAGCATCTGGATTTCATTTTGCAGCTTGCGAAAGTCGCGTGCGTGATCACCTTCCGGCAGCCAGTCGCTCATGCTCTGGGTGCTGGTGGCGTCGGGCGAGGCGGTGCGCAGGCCGGCCCAATCGTCGGCGCGCAGGAACCACAGGCCGGGCGCGCCGTGCAGCAGCGGCTTGCCGATTTCCTCGCAATATGGCCGCGCCAGATCGTACAGGCCGCGCGAGTCGGCCTCGTTCAGCTGCACGCCGCGCAGGTCGGACAGCAGCATGTGGGTGCGTGAGATTTGCACATGCGCCGGTTGCAGCATGAACCAGTGACCCTCGGCCGCTTCGGCGTGCAAGCCGCAGCCACGCATGACGGCGGTGGCCAGCGGCGCGCCGGTGTCCGGCTGATCGGGAGCGCTGGCCAGGCCCAGTGCGTGGGCCAGCCAGGCTTCGTGCGGCAGCACCCGGCTGTCGTTGTCGAACACCTTGTAGTTCAGAGCCGTGTGGCGGACCAACAACGTTTCCAATGCCGGCATTTTCAGTGCGCGGATCAGGTCATTAGCCAGCTCGGGCGGGGGCAGGGCAAAGGGGATTGCAAGGGAAAATTCACTCATCCCAAGATTGTAGGGCATCCCGCCGTGCGATGCCGAAGATTCTTTTTGGAAATAAAATTTCCTAAAAAACTACATACTTAAAAATAATTAATTATCATAAATAAATCACATGTATAATTGCGGCAACTTACATGTTTTAAAGGCATCACTCAAGTCTTCGTGGTGCTTCCGTTTCACCTGCCACTACTGCCTACCCCATCCCGTAGCAGCCGTGCCGGCCCGATTGATAACTCCAAAAAACGACTTTTTGAAGGCCTTTGAATGAGCGCAATTAACCTTGCCACCAGTATTCACATTTGCGAAGATACTTACGGTACTTTCGACATCCGCGATATCCTGATCGCCGCCGGACACGATCCCAGCGCCGCCACCCTGAAAATCAACACCATGTCGGTGGTGCTGCCGGATAAAACCATCTCGATCAAAGACACGCCGCTGTTCGGCAAGATCGATGCGGACACCATTTATGTGAATCCGGGAGCATGGGCGCCCAACTACAACGGCCAGTTCGCGACTTTCGAATTCGTGCTGGAATCGGGCGCGGGCCTCAGCAACACCATCTCGCTCAGCCTGCAAGTGGTGGTCGATCCCGTCAACGACGCCCCGACCGGCGCCAACAAGACCTTCAATCTCGGCAACGGCGCCGCCGTGGTGCTGGCGCAAAGCGACTTCGGCTTTGTTGACGCGGTGGAGCACGACGCCTTCCAGTCGGTGATCATCACCTCGCTGTCGACCGCCGGCAAGCTGACCCTGAACGGCGTGGCCGTGGCCATCGGCACCGAAGTGTCGGCCGCCGACATCGCCGCCGGCAAGCTGGCCTTCGAGCCCAGCCAGACCACCTCGGGCAGCTTCGACATCGGCTTCAAGGTGCGCGACGCCGGCGGCCTGGTCGGCTGCAACGCCGCCGACACCAGCGTCACCCCGAACTATCTGACCTTCAAGGTACCGCAAGCCCACCTGGGCGACACCGTGTGGGAAGACACTAATGGCAACGGCGTGCAGGACAGCGGTGAAACCGGCGTGGCCGGCGTGACCGTGCAACTGAAAGACAGCGCCGGCCACGTGGTCTCGACCACCACCACCGACGCCAGCGGCAAGTACCACTTCGACGTCGACGCTGGCACTTACAGTGTCAGCGTGCAGCCGCCGTCCGGCTATGCCGCCACCGCGCAAGGCCAGGGCGGCGATGCAAGCGCCGACAGCGACATCGACGCCAGCGGCAACACCGGCGCCATCGTGCTGACCCCGGGCCAGACCAACAACGACGTCGATGCCGGCCTGTACCGTCCAGTCTCGCTGGGCGACACCGTCTGGTACGACACCAACCGCAACGGCGTGCAGGATGGCACGGAAACCGGCGTGGCCGGCGTGAAAGTGACGCTGCTGGATGCCAACGGCAATCCGGTCGCCGGCGCCACCGCCACCACCGACGCCAGTGGCCACTACCAATTCAGCAACCTGAAGCCGGGCACCTACAGCGTCCAGTTCGACAAGACCTCGCTGCCGGCCAACTACTACTTCACCGACGCGCTGCAAGGCGGCGACGCCGCCAGGGATTCGGACGCCGACATCAACACCGGCAAGACCGGCCAGGTCACGCTCAACTCGGGCGAGAGCAACCAGACGCTGGACGCCGGCATCGTCATCAAGCAAGCCACCGTGGGCGACCGCGTGTGGGAAGACAGTAACGGCAATGGCGTGCAGGACAGCGGCGAGCAGGGAATCGACGGCGCCACCGTGCAACTCAAGGACAGCAACGGCAACGTGGTCGGTACCGTGGTCACCCACGACGGCGGCCAGTACAGCTTCACCGTCGATCCGGGCACCTATTCGGTTGCCGTGACCGCGCCGAACGGCTACGTGGCCACCGGCGCCGCACAAGGCGGCAATGGCGCCACCGACAGTGACGTGGATGCCAGCGGCAACACCGGCGCCATCGTGCTGGCGCCGGGCCAGGTCAACAACGACGTCGACGCCGGCTTCTACCGTCCAGCCTCGTTGGGTGAAAAAGTTTGGTACGACGTCAACCGCGACGGCGTGCAGGACAGCGGCGAAACTGGCGTGGCCGGCGTGAAAGTGGTGCTGCTGGACGCCAGCGGCAACCCGACCGGCGCCACCGCTACCACCGACGCCAACGGCGACTACAGCTTCACCAACCTGAAGCCGGGCACGTACAGCGTGCAATTCGAGAAGGCCTCGCTGCCGGCCAACTACGTGTTCACCAACGCCACGCCTGGCAGAAGCGCCAGCGTCACCCTGGCGTCGGGGGAGGTCAACAACGATCTCGACGCCGGTCTGGTGGTCGTGCAAGGCAAGCTGGGTGACACTGTGTGGGAGGACAAGAACGGCAACGGCGTGCAGGACAGCGGCGAGGCTGGCATCGCCGGTGTAACCGTGCAGCTGAAAAATGCCGCCGGCGACGTGGTGCAAACCACCACCACCGCGGCCGATGGCAAGTACAGCTTCACCGCCGATCCGGGCAGCTACACCGTTTCGGTCACCGCACCGGCCGACTACAGCTTCACCGGCAAAGATCTGGGTGGCGACGACGCCAGGGACAGCGACTTCGGCGCGACGGGTCAAAGCGGCACGGTGGTGCTGAAATCGGGCGATGACAACACCAGTGTCGATGCCGGCCTGTACAAGTTGGCGGCGCTGGGCGACAAGGTCTGGCTGGACGCCAACAAGAACGGCGTCCAGGACAGCGGCGAAGCTGGTATCGGTGGCGTGAAGGTGACCCTGCTCGACGCCGACGGCAAGCAGGTTGGCGCCAGCGCCATCACCGACGCCAGCGGCAACTACAGCTTCAGCAACCTCAAGCCGGGCAATTACACCGTGGTGTTCGACAAGTCCACGCTGCCGGAAGGCATGGCCTTCACCACCGCCAACGCGGGCGGCGATGACGCCATCGATTCGGACGTGAACGCCGCTGGCGTGTCGCACGTGGTCACGCTAACCTCCGGCCAGACCGACAATACGGTGGACGCCGGCGTGCAAGCCGCTGCCACCATCGGCGACCGCGTGTGGGTCGACAAAAACGGCAATGGCGTGCAGGATGCCGACGAAAGCGGCAAATCCGGGGTGACCGTGGAGCTCAAGGACAACACTGGCAAGGTCGTGAAAACCACCACCACCGACAGCAGCGGCAACTACAAATTCTCGGTGGAAGCGGGCACCTACTCGGTCAACGTCAAGGCACCAAGCGGCTACACGTTCACCACCAAGGGCACCAGCGCCGCCAGCGAAACCGACAGCAATGCCGACAGCACCGGCAACCTCGGCGCGGTGACCGTGGCCCAGGGCGACAAGGTCACCCACATGGACGCCGGCATCTATCAGAAAGCGGAAATCGGCGACAAGGTCTGGTACGACCTGAATGCCGACGGCATCCAGCAGAGCGGCGAAGCCGGCGCTTCCGGCGTCAAGGTCACGCTGTACAACGAGAAGGGTGCCGTGGTTGGCGCCAGCACCACCGATGCCAGCGGCGCGTACGCGTTCACTGGCCTGGTGCCGGGCAAGTACTCGGTCAAGTTCACCGCGTTGGACGGCTACCAGTTCACCAGGCAGAATGCCGGCACCGACGCCGCCAAGGACAGCGACGCCGACGTCAGCGGCGCCACCGCGCAGTTTTCGGTCAGCTCCGGCCAGGTCGACAAGACCCATGACGCCGGCCTGGTCAAGCTGGGCAGCATCGGCGACAAGGTATGGGAAGACGCCAACTACAACGGCGTGCAGGACAGCGGCGAGAAGGGCGTGGACGGCGTCACCGTCAAGCTGTACGACGCCACCACCGGCGCCCTGAAAGGCACGACCACCACCCATGACGGCGGCCAGTATCTGTTTAATGGGCTGGCGGCCGGCAACTACAAGGTGGAAGTGAATACCACCAGCGGCTGGTACTTCACCAAGTCCGGCATGGGCACCGACGCCACCGATTCCGACATTACCACTGTCAGCGGCAGCAGCGGCAAGACCGGCAGCATCGCGCTGGGCCTGGCACAGAACATCACCACCGAGGATGCCGGCATCTACCGCAAGGCCACGCTGGGCGACAAGGTGTGGCGCGACGCCAACCACAACGGCGTGCAGGATACGGGCGAAGAGGGCATCGGCGGCATCAGCGTTTCGCTGTTCGACAGCACCACCGGCAAGCAGGTGGGTTCGACCATCAAGACCGACACCAACGGCAACTACAAGTTCGTCGACCTGAACCCGGGCACTTATTACCTGCAATTCGACAAGAGCGACGTCAAGGTGTACTTCTCCTCGGACAAGGCCACCTACAACATGAACAACTGGAAGTGGGGCGTCAAGAACACCGGCAGCAACGACGCCATCGACTCCGACGTCGTGGGCGACGCCAAGTCGCTGGTGAACGTCACCAAGACCGACACCATCACGCTCACCTCGGGCAAGAACGACATGAGCTGGGACGCCACCATCACGCCGATCGCGATCGACCTGAATGGCGACGGCATCCACACCATCGCCCGCGAGGACATGACTGGCCGCTTCGACCTGCTGGGCACCGGCAAGGCCATCCAGACCGGCTGGCTGTCCAAGGGGGACGGCTTCCTGGCCATCGATAGCAATGGCAACGGCCAGATCGATGACATCAGCGAGCTGTTCGGCGGCGTCAGCAAGGGTTCAGGCTTTGCCAAGCTGGCCAGCTACGACAGCAACAACGACGGCCTGGTCGACGCGCACGACGCCCTGTTCGCCAGCCTGCTGGTCTGGCAGGACGCCAACAGCGACGGCAAGACCGACGCCGGCGAGCTGTTCAGCCTGGCGCAAGCCGGCGTCGCCAGCCTGAAGGTGGCCTACACCGAACTGCCGTTTGTGGACGAGAACAACAACCTGCACCTCGAGCGCAGCAGCGTCACCCTGAGCAATGGCAAGACGGCCGACATGACCGACGTGTACTTCAACGTCTCGGCGGCCGATGCGGCCGCGGCCGGCATCGTCACGCCGACCATGGCCGAACTGATCGGCCAGGCGCCGGCCCACATTTAATGCACACCAATTTAAAGAAGAGAAAACACATCATGAAAATCAAAACCGCACTGAAAGCCGCCGCCGTTGCCGCCTCCCTGGTCTTCGCGACCGCCAGCCACGCCGCCATCGACTTCCCGGCCAAAGACACCGGCCAGGTGTTTGAATTTGGCGCCGGCGGCGCCATGCTGCACCCGAACGACGGCACCCAGCCGGTGGAAACCTACGACCTGAGCGGCAGCACCCTGGCCGCCGCCATCCTGGCCTTCTGTGTCCAGCCGACCGTGGAGCAGGTGGGCGGCGCGGTGTACACCCAGCACGCCGCGGTCGCCAGCCTGTCGTCGATCTCGCTGTTCGCCGACAATGGCCTGGATCACCGCGCCACCCGCATCCAGGCGCTGTTCGAGCAGAACTACGACCATCTGGCCAGCAGCGCCGACCGCCTGGGCTTTGCGCTGGCCCTGTGGGATCTGGTGGGCGATGACGGCAGCCTGAGCAGCGGCGCCCAGCACTTCACCAGCGATGCCTTTGCCCTGAGCCTGGACAGCGGCGACCAGATCGATCTGGTGGCGGTGGAAACCATGCTGAACAACACCATCGGCGCCTCGCTGAGCGGCACCTACCAGTACACCCTGTTCACCGGCCGCACCGCCAACAGCGCGGTCGACAACTCGCAAGCGCTGCTGAGCGTGTCGGCCGTGCCGGAAGCCGACACCTGGGCCATGATGGCCGTGGGTCTGGGCCTGATCGGCTTCATGGGCCGCCGCCGCTCGTCCCAGAGTGAGAAATTCGCTGCATAACGTCTTTTGTGGCACACTTCGGGCTTGTCGAGTTTGATCCCTGACGGAGCCCATGAGTATTATCCACAATCTGCCGTTCGAATGGCTGGTCGGCCTGCGCTACACGCGGGCCGGCAAGCGCAGCGGACGGAATAGCTTTATCTCCTTTATCTCCCTGATCTCCATGGCCGGCATCGGCCTCGGCGTGGCGGCGCTGATCGTTGTGCTGTCGGTGATGAACGGCTTCCAGAAGGAAGTGACCGACCGCATGCTGTCGGTGCTGGCCCACGTCGAAATCTTCGACGCGCGCGGCGCCATGCCGGACTGGCAGCAGGAAGCGCTCGAGGCGCGCAAGAACCCGGAAGTGATCGGCACCGCGCCGTTTGCCGAAACCCAGGGCATGCTGGTGCGCGACGACGTGCTGCGTCCGGCCATCATCCGCGGCGTGCTGCCGGAAGAAGAACCCAAGGTTTCCGACGTCGCCAAACAGACCAAACGCGGCAGCTTCAACGCGCTGCAACCGGGCGCCTACAACATCGTGCTGGGCATCGAGCTGGCGCGCGCGCTGCGCGTCAACCTTGGCGAGAAAGTGACGCTGGCGCTGGCCCAGGGCCAGCCGACGCCGGCCGGCGTGATTCCGCGCCTGCGCTCCTTCACCGTGGTCGGCATCTTTGAGGCGGGCCACAACGAGTTCGACTCCGCGCTGGCCTTCGTCCACCTGACCGACGCCGAAAAGCTGCTGCGCATCGATGCGCCGGCCGGTCTGCGCCTGCGCTTGCAGGACATGCACCGCGCGCCGCAAGTGGCGCTGGACCTGAAAAATTCGATGCCGGGCGACCTGTTCGTGCGCGACTGGTCCAAGCTCAACGCCAACTGGTTCGCCGCCGTACAGACCGAGAAGCGCATGATGTTCATCATCCTGACGCTGATCATCGCGGTGGCCGCCTTCAATCTGGTGTCCACGCTGGTGATGACCGTGACCGACAAGCAGGCCGACATCGCCATCCTGCGCACGCTGGGCGCCTCGCCGCGCTCGATCATGAAAATCTTCATGATCCAGGGCGCGCTGGTGGGCATCCTCGGCACCGCGATCGGCGTCGGCCTGGGCGTGCTGGTGGCGCTGAACATCGACGTCATCGTGCCGTTTATCGAACATTTGTTGGGAGTGCAGTTCTTGTCCAAGGATATCTACTACATCAGCACCGTGCCGTCCGACCTGCGCTGGCCGGATGTCTTCAAGATCGGCGGCGTGGCCGTGGTACTGGCGTTTGTCGCCACGCTGTATCCAAGCTGGTGGGCCGCCCGCGTGAAACCTGCGGAGGCGCTGCGCTATGAGTGATCAACCAGTCGTTCTGTCCTGCCGCAATCTCGGCAAGACCTTTACCCAGGGCGCGTATTCGGTGCAGGTGCTGGCCGGGATCAATATCGACGTGCGCCGCGGCGAGCGCGTGGCCATCGTCGGCGCCTCCGGTTCCGGCAAGTCGACCTTGCTGCATCTGCTGGGCGGGCTGGATACGCCGAGCACCGGCAGCGTCACGCTGGAGGGCAAGGACTTCGCCAGCCTGAGCGAAGCGGCGCGCGGCGATTTGCGCAACCAGTCGCTGGGCTTTGTCTACCAGTTCCACCACCTGCTGCCGGAATTCAGCGCGCTCGACAACGTCGCCATGCCGCTGATGATACGCCGTGAAAAGCGCGCCGAGGCGTCGGCCAAGGCGCAGGAAATCCTCAAGCGCGTCAACCTCGGCAAGCGCATCACCCACGTGCCGGGCGAGCTGTCCGGCGGCGAGCGGCAACGCGTGGCGCTGGCGCGCGCGCTGGTCACGCAGCCGACCTGCGTGCTGGCCGATGAACCGACCGGCAATCTCGATCACGCCACCGCGCAGCAGATCTTCGACCTGATGCTGGAGCTGTCGCGCAATTCCGGCACCGCCTTCGTGATCGTCACCCACGACATCGAGCTGGCGCGCCGCTGCGACCGCGTGCTGCGCATGACCGACCAGGGATTGCAGCCGGACGAGGCGTAAGCCATGTGGATCGACACCCACTGTCATCTGGACGCCCACGAATTCGGCAACGAGTCGGTGGCGCAGGCGGCGCTGGCGCAAGGGCAGGGCGTGGGCATGATCGTCATTCCGGCGGTGGAGACGGCCAACTTCTCCATCGTCGCCCGGCTGGCGGCCAGCGTCGGCAACGCCTGCTACGCGCTGGGTATTCATCCGATCTACGTGCCGCATGCCGAGGAAGACCATTTGCGCGTGCTGCGCGAGCAGGTGGCGGCGGCCATGGGCGATCCGCGCTTCGTGGCGCTGGGCGAGATCGGCCTGGATTTCTTCATCCCCATGCTGACCGAGCCGGCCATGCGCGAAAAACAGATTTACTTCTTCCGCGAGCAGCTGAAAATCGCCCGCGATTTCGGGCTGCCGGTGCTGACCCACGTGCGCCGCTCGCAGGATGTGGTGCTCAAACACGTGCGCCAGATCCGTCCCAACGGCGGCATCGCCCATGCCTTCAACGGCAGCGAGCAGCAGGCCAAGGGCTATATCGATATCGGTTTTAAACTCGGTTTTGGCGGAGCGATGACTTTTACGCGCGCCTTGCAGATCCGGCGCCTGGCCGCCGAACTGCCGCTGGAAGCCATCGTGCTGGAGACCGACGCGCCGGATATTTCACCTTCCTGGGTGCATCCGGGACGCAACAGCCCGGACCAGATTCCGCGCATCGGCGCCGTGCTGGCCGAGCTGCGTGGCCTGACAGTACAGCAAGTCGCGGCCGCGACCAGCGCCAACGCGCGCGCCATCCTGCCGCGCATGCAGATTGTGGGATTTGGTTAGATTTTACACTCGTCTTACGGTGCATAATTGGTAATTTTGACTACCAAATAACGGAGCGCCGAATGAAATCCCACGTCATCAACAATACTCTCGCAGCTCTGCTGCTGGTGCCTGCCTTGGGCATGGCCGAGCCGAGCGACGTTTCCGAGCGCGCCATCGACGTGCCGAAATGCGCCGCGCCGGCCGCCAAGGTCGTGTTCACCGAATTCAAGTGCAAGTCGGCCGACTGCTCGTCCGGCTCCGGCCAGCAGGACCCGCGCCAGTATCGCTGGTGGGAACGCCAGGGCAATGTGGCGCAGCCGACCTACACCGGCGTCGGCACCGGCATGACCGAGATGCTGGCCACCGCGCTGACCCAGACCGGCTGCTTCGATGTGCAGGAGCGCGCCGAGCTGGACGAGATCAACAAGGAGCTGGCGCTGGTCGGCAAGAAGGTGGAAGCCGAGGCGGCGGACTACATGATCACCGGCTCGATCACCTCGCTGGGCTTCGAGCAAAGCTCGACCGGCCTTGGTGGGCTGAGCTTCCTGAAAGGCCCGCTGGGCCTGCTGGCCGGCTCGGTCGACTACAAAAAATCCAAGGTCCACATGAACATGGATATCCGCGTGGTCGACGTCAAGCGCGCCAAGATCATCGCCTCCAAGACCTTCCAGGCCAACAACGAGAAGACCGGTTTCGGCGTCTCGGCGCTGGGCTGGGGCGGCGGCACCGCGCTGGGCGGCAACCACGCCAGCATCAGCGGTTCGCCGCTGGAAGAAGTGGCGCGCGACCTGCTGGTGAAATCGACTGCCTTCCTGGCCTCGACCATCGCCAACAAGAACATCACCGAACACGTGGCGGTGAAAGCCACCGACGTCAGCGTCAAATAAGATAAACGATTAACGTTGCAAATCCGCCGCAGCCCTGTCACCGCAAGGCGCGGCGCCGCGGCGTCTGTTTCCGGGCGTTACGGGTGGGGCGATACTTAAAACAATATCGAACGGCAATTAAATTTGATTGGATTGGATGTTGCGATCTCCATAAGATGAATTTCGAACGGTTGCAAAACCGCATCAGAAAATCATACAAGGGAGACTACATGCAATACCAATCTATCCGCGTGGCGGCTGTCCCCGCGCGCCCACTCTATTTGAAAATGTCGGTAGCCGCGCTGATGGGCGCGGGCCTGCTCAGCAGCGCCTCGGTGTGGGCGCAGGCGGCCGCCGAAAAAACGGAACCCTCTGACACGACCGTGGTTGTCACGGGCGTCAAGGCATCTCTGATCAAGAGCCTGGCGATCAAGCGCACCAGCGACCAGGTCGTGGAATCGGTGGTTGCCGACGACATCGGCAAGCTGCCAGATAACAATGTCGTCGAAGCGTTGCAGCGCGTGACGGGCATCCAGGTCACCGACCGCGCCGGCGGCGAAGTCGGCACCTTGTCCATCCGTGGCCTGCCTGACGTCCAGACCACCTGGAACGGCCGCACCATTTTCACCGCCTCCGGCACGCAGGTCGCGCTGCAGGACATTCCGTCGACCCTGGTTCGCCAGATCGACGTCTACAAGACGCGCGACGCCAGCCAGCTGGAAACCGGGATCGCAGGCCAGATTGACGTCAAGTCGCTGCGGCCGTTCGATTTCAAGGGTTCGAAAGTGTCGCTGTCGGCGCGTGAGACCTATCTCGATCCCGCGAAAAGATGGAACCCCCAGCTCAGCGGCATGTTGAGCAACCGCTGGCAAACCGGCTACGGCGAATTCGGTGCCCTGGTCAATCTGTCGGATACCAAGACCAAATACCGCACTGAAAGCGTGGCGCCGGGTGCCATGGTGCCATTTGTCAGCCCCAATGCCGCCGAAGATCCCGCCGGTTACACGCCCTTGCAGCGCATCTTCGACAACAATATCTGGACGCCTGGTACCCGTACCGGCCTGCCGATGGCAGCCGGTTCGACGCTGAATTTCAACGGCAAAGCGTATCCGTACTACCTGTCGCGTGACGCCGTTTTCCAGAGCGACCTCCAGGGCGAGCGGGAACGTTCTTCCGCCAATATCGCCTTGCAGTGGAAGCCGAACAGCGATTCGGTCTACACCTTCGAATCGATGTACAACGGTTATCGTAACAAGACCTTCAACAAGTTGCTGTTCAGCTTTGTCGACTGGTGGGGCGATCTCGGCAGCAACCCTGCGGGGTCGATCACGACGTTCCCGGGAACGAACGTTATCAAGAGCCGTACCGTCAATAACGTCTATGGTTTCAACAGCGGCGACCTCAACACGTCGGCAACCGATTCCTACGTGTATGCCCTGAACGGCAAGTGGGACCTGGGCGACCGCCTGAGGCTGGAAGGTGATCTGTCGTACCAGACCAGCACCTTCCACTCGGAATTCACCGCCACCCGAATCGATCGCGTTGCACCGTCCATCAACGTCAACTTCAATGACGGCAACAACAACACAGCGTTCCATTTTAACAACGATGCCGACCTGGCCGACCCGAGCAAGTGGAATGTCGCGCAGTTCTTCGATAACGCCAACCGCAACAAGGGCAGCGCCGTGACGGCCAGTCTGGCGGGCGTCTTCGATGCCGACTGGGGGGCGCTGAAGACGATCCACTTCGGCGCGCGCTTCGACGACCGCAAGGCGTCGGAGGCCAACCGTGGCCAATCGGCCGCCCTGAACCGCAATCTCGCCTCCCTGGGGTCGGAGTATTCCTCCGTCAACTCGAACTTCGGCACGGCAATTTCGGACGTTCCGCGCTCGTGGGTGGAGCCCAATGCCTACTACATCCGCGACAATATCGATGCCTGGCGCAAGCTCTATAACTCGGTCGATCCCAACTTCATGACGACGGACAAACTGCGCCTGCAGAAAACCTTCGAGGTCGACGAAAAGACGAACAACCTGTTCCTGATGGGGAACACCGAGAACGAGCTGTTCGGCCATCGCCTGCGCGGCAATTTCGGCGTGCGCTACGTCAAGGTCGATACCGACATGACCTTCTATAAGGTGGATGCCACCACCAAGGCGGTCACCGCGACCAGTGCCAGCAAGTCGACCAGCAAGGTCCTGCCGAGCATGACCCTGATTTACGACCCGGTCAAGGACGTCGTGCTGCGCTTCAACTATGGTGAAACCCTGCGTCGCCCGAGCTTCGGTGATCTGAATCCTGTCTATCAGCTCGGTGACGACGTTTCGAAGGTGGGTTACGGTTCGGGCAGCGGTGGTAATCCGGACCTGAAACCGACGCAATCCAAGAATCTCGACCTGACGGCTGAGTGGTATTTCCAGAAGGACAGTGCCGTCTACGGTACCCTGTTCAAGCGCAAGATCGACGGCCTGGTCGTGAACTTGGCCCGCAGGGTTCACGTCGCTCCGGCGGACGATCCGTTCCGCAACTCGACCTCGGGTGGCGACCATACGAACGGCTATGACTACGTCATCAACTCGCCGACCAACGCATCCAACGGCAAGATCAGTGGCGCCGAGCTCGGCTTCATCTACTTCCCGAAAGGGCTGCCGAGCCTGCTGGACGGTTTCGGCATCCAGGGCAGCTATACGCATCTCACCTCGTCGCAGAACGTGCCCGAGGCCAATAGTGCCGGCGTCATCGTCGCTCAGCTCGAGACACCGTTCTTCGGCGTGTCCAACCGCTCCTACAACGCCACCTTGGCTTACGAAAAGGGCCCGATCAGCGCGCGCTTGTCCCAGGTCTGGCGCTCCGGCTTCCTGGCCACCAACGAAGCGGCATTGTTTGCAAATCCGATCGGTATCTGGCGTCATCCGGAAAAGAGCGTGGACATGCAAGTCACCTATAAAATCAACGACAACATGTCGTTCGATATCAGTGGTGTCAACCTGACCAACGAAGTGCAGCAGGCGTACTATCACTTCGGCAATGCCGGTAACCCACAGCTGACCAATTTCGGCACGCTCCAGATCGGACGTTCGATCGCGGTTGGCTTGCGCTGGAAGATGTAAGCTGAACTGAGCCATATCAAACGGCGGCAGGCTTGACGGCCTGCCGCCGTTTTTATTTGCGTAGTATCGCCGGAAGGGGAGGCGGGCTATGCGGATGGCGTTGATTGGTTTCGCGGTGGGCGCGGCGTGCTTGCAGCAGCAGGCGGCGTTGCCACCGCCGCTTGCGATGGCGCTGGCATCGGCTGTGCTGCTGGTTACGATCGCCGCCGCGCTCCGGTTCGCGCCCCGTCTGCCGCCCGCGCTGGGCGTGGCGGCGGGTATGCTGGCTGGCGCGGTGTTTGGCTTTCTCTGGGCGGCGTGGCTGGCGCAGCGTGCCTTGGCGCCGCAACTGGCGCTGGCCGATGAGGGGCGCGACTTGCGCATTGTCGGCACGGTCGACAATCTGCCATATCGTTTTTCGCAAGGCCTGCGTTTCAACTTTGCGGTGGAGCGCGCGGATGCCGTGGTGCCGCCAAGGATTGTGCTGTCATGGTATGCCGGCCGCGCCAACGAGATGCCGCCCGACGTGCGGCCCGGCGAACGCTGGCGGTTGACGGTGCGCTTGCAGCGGCCGCACGGCAACGCCAATCCCTACGGTTTCGATTACGAAGCGTGGCTGCTGGAGCAGGGCGTGCGCGCGACCGGCTATGTGCGCGTGGCGCGCGATAATCGCCGGCTGGAGCGCTTTGTTTTCAGCCTCGGCAACACCGTCGAGCATTGCCGCGCGCTGCTGCGCGACCGCATCCTGGCGGCGCTGCCGGGCAAGCCATATGCCGGTGTGATCGTGGCGCTGGTGGTGGGCGATCAGCGCGGGATCGATCAGGCGGACTGGCAGGTGTTCAATCGTACCGGCATCGGGCACCTGATTTCCATCTCCGGTTTGCATATTACGATGGTGGCGGGGCTGTTCGCGTGGGCTGCGTTCACCCTGTGGCGCCGGTCGTTTTTCACGCGCGCGCAGTTGCCGCTGCTGTTGCCGGCGCAGAAGGTGGCGGCGCTGGCCGGGGCGGGCGTGGCGCTGCTGTATGTGCTGCTGGCCGGCTTCGGCGTGCCGGCGCAGCGCACCTTGTACATGCTGATGGTGGTCGCCGCCGCGCTGTGGCTCAACCGGCTGACCAGCATTTCACATGTGCTGTGCACCGCGCTGGGCGTGGTGGTACTGATCGACCCGTGGGCGGTGCTGTGGCCGGGCTTCTGGCTGTCGTTCGGCGCGGTCGCCATTATTCTGTACGCGACAGTCGGCCGCACCACGCCGCTGGCCCATCACGCCGCGCCGGGAACGCCGCACGTGCCGGTGCCGCCGTCGCGCCGCGAGCGGCTGGTGCACGCGTTGCGCGTCGGCGTGAATACGCAGTACGTGGTCACGTTCGGGCTGGTGCCCATCACCATGCTGCTGTTCGGCCAGGTATCCGTGGTCAGTCCGCTGGCGAACGCGGTGGCGATTCCGCTGATTAGCCTCGTGGTGACGCCACTCGCGCTGGTGGGCAGCATGCTGCCGCGCTTGTTGGCCATGCCGGTGCTAGGCGGGGCGCATGCGCTGGTGGACGCCTTGGCGCTCTGCCTGCAATGGTTCAGCGCCATGCGCTACGCCGTGTGGAGCGCGCCGGTGCCGCCGTTCTGGCTGTTCTGCTGGGCGATGTTCGGCACCATCTGGCTGCTGGCCCCACGTGGCTGGCCGGTGCGCTGGCTGGGCCTGGCGACATGGATTCCGCTACTGGCGGCCGAGCCCTCACACCCCGCGCCCGGCCGCATGACGGTCACCGCCTTCGACGTGGGGCAGGGCATGGCGCTGCTGATCGAGACCAGCGGCCACCGGTTACTGTACGACACCGGCCCCGCCTACACCCCGGAGACCAACGCCGGCAACCGCGTCCTGCTGCCGTACCTGCGGGCGCGCGGCATCAGCGCACTGGATGGCATGGTTATCTCGCATAGCGATACCGATCACTCGGGCGGAGCGCTCTCGCTGCTGGACGGCGTGCCGACTGGCTGGGTGCTGTCCTCGCTGCCGGGGCGGCATGCCATCGCGCAGGCCGCGCGCCAGCACCTGCACTGCGCCACCGGTCAGCACTGGACGTGGGATGGCGTGCGCTTTGAAGTACTGCATCCACAAGCCGCCAGCTATGCCGACGCCAAGCTCAAGGCCAACGCGCGCAGTTGCACGCTGAAGGTCACGGCCGGGAGCAAGTCCATACTGCTGGCGGGCGACATTGAAGCCGGGCAGGAGGCGGAACTCGCCAGGCATGGCGGCCTGCAAGCCGACGTCCTGCTGGCGCCGCACCACGGCAGCGGCACCAGTTCGACACCGGCCTTCCTGCTGGCGGTGCGCCCGCAAGCGGCCATTTTTCAGGTCGGCCACCGCAACCGCTACCACCATCCCAAGCCGGAAGTCTATCAACGCTACGGCGCCGCCCACATCGCCCGCTACCGCACCGACCAGGCCGGCGCGCTGACGCTGGAATTTGATGAAACTATACGAATATCCGCCTACCGCGACGCCCATTCCCGTTATTGGCAGTCGCGCTAATTAGAGCGTTTCCACCAGCCGCCGTTGCGGACTCCCATTACAATGAGGCAAAAACAACCATACGGGAGACCGCTTGTGAGCAAGCCCAAGCTGCATTTCGCCCACGCCAACAGCTATCCTGCGGGCGTGTACCGCCAGTTCTTTGCCGCGTTATCCGAGGATTTCGACATCCAGTCGCTGGACATGCACGCGCACAATCCCAGCTATCCGGTCACCGACTGCTGGCCGCATCTGGTCGACGAATACATCAACGAACTGACCACCCGCTACACCGAGCCGGTGATTCTGGTCGGCCACTCGCTGGGCGGCATGCTGAGCTTGATGGTGGGGCACAAACGTCCCGACCTGGTCCGTTGCGTGGTGATGCTGGACGCGCCCGTGGTGGGGGGCTGGCGCGCCTTCGCCTGGCGCATGATCAAGCTGCTGGGCCGCGCCCACAGTGTGCCGCCGGCCAAGTTCTCCATCCGCCGCCGCAACGTCTGGCCGGATGCCCGGAGCGCGCACGACCACTTTGCCGCCAAAGACCTGTTCGCTGCCTGGGCGCCCGGCGTGCTGGCCGATTACATGGACAGCGGCCTGAAACCGCATCCCGAAGGCGTGCAACTGCGCTTCACGCGCGAGAACGAAACCGCGGTCTACGCCAGCCTGCCGCACCACCTGCCCAAGCTGCTGCGCAACGGTTATCCGGTGCCGATCGGCTTCATCGGCGGCGACAATTCATGGGAGACCAGCCAGTCGGGCCACCAGCACACCCAGGCGCTGGTCGGGCGGCATTTCCGCATCCTGCCGGGCGGCCACTTGTACCCGATGGAGACGCCGGCCGCCGCCGCCCAGGCAACCAGGGAAATGATCGCCGACTTGCTGGGAGAGCAAGCTGGTAAAAAAGTTCTTAAAAAGGCTGCGGTAGCGTAAAATCCCGGGCATTGTAAAACTTCAGGATGCCTTGCGATGACGATTAAAAGCGATAAATGGATACGCCGGATGGCGGAACAACACGGGATGATCGAGCCTTTCTTCCCGGACCAGATACGCCAGGAAGACGGCCGCAAGGTGATTTCCTACGGTACCTCGTCGTATGGCTACGACATCCGTTGCGCCGACGAGTTCAAGGTGTTCACCAACATCAACAGCACCATCGTCGATCCGAAGAACTTCGATTCGAACTCCTTCGTCGACGTGAAAAGCGACGTCTGCATCATCCCGCCGAACTCGTTCGCGCTGGCCCGCACCATGGAATACTTCCGCATTCCGCGCAGCGTGCTGACCGTCTGCCTGGGCAAGTCGACCTACGCCCGCTGCGGCATCATCGTCAACGTCACGCCGTTCGAGCCGGAATGGGAAGGCTATGTGACGCTGGAATTCTCCAACACCACGCCGCTGCCGGCCAAGATCTACGCCGGCGAAGGCTGCGCGCAGGTGCTGTTCTTCGAAAGCGACGAAGTGTGCGACGTCTCGTACAAGGACCGCAACGGCAAATACCAGGGCCAGCACGGCGTGACCCTGCCAAAAGCGTAAGACGCCACGCCGGTCAGCGCTTGACCGGCAAAATCATTTCCACGCACAGGCCGCCGCCGGCGCGGTTGCTGGCCTTGATGCTGCCGCCATGCGCTTCGATCACGTGCTGGGCGATCGCCAGTCCCAGGCCGTGGCCTTCGGTGCTGGCGTTGCTGGAGCGGAAGAAGGGCTGGAAGATGGTGTCCAGGTCGGCCGGCGACACCCCCGGCCCCCGGTCCAGCACACGGATAATCAGCTGGCTGGACTCCGGCAGCGAGCGCGCTTGCAGCTGCACTTCACCGCCCTCCGGGCTGTGCTTGATGGCGTTGCGCACCACGTTTTCGATGGCGCGGCCCAACAGGTCGGCCTGGCCGATCACCTGCACGTCCGCTTCGCCTTCCTGCACCACGTCGCGCTGCTGGCTGGCGGCTTCGTAGCGGGCGTCGTCGGCGATCTGGTCGAGCAGGTCGGCCATGCTGATTTCTTCCTGCGACGCCTTGATGGCGCCGGCTTCCAGGCGGGCCAGCGTCAGCAGTTCCCCCACCAGCTTATCCATGCGCACGCTTTCGCGTTCGATGCGCTCCATCGACGCGCTCCATTTTTCCGGCTGCTGGTGCGCCAGGCCGATGGCCGCTTGCAGGCGCGCCAGCGGCGAGCGCAGTTCGTGCGAGACGTCGTGCAGCAGGCGGGTCTGACCGTCGATCAGGCTGCGCAGGCGGGCGGTCATGCGGTCGAAGTCGCGGCCCAGGTCATTGAGTTCGTTGCCGACCTTGTTGCTGTCCTTGGCGAAACGCGGCGCCAGGTCGCCGTTGGCGGCGGCGTCGAAGGCCTGGCGCAGGGCGCGGATCGGGCGCGAGAAGTACCAGGCCAGCAGCACCGCAAACAGCAGGCTGGCCAGCGTGGCGGCGGCAATCGGCACCCATGGGCCGAGCGGCTGGAAGCGTGGTCCCCAAGGTCGGTCGCCGCCCATCTCGCCGCCGCCAAGATTGGCCAGCAACTGGCGGTTGTCGCCTTCGAGGCCGCGCTGGCGCTCGCCCGAGGGCAGGAACAGCAGATAGCGCTTGCCGTCGTCGCCCGCCACCTGGCGCACGGCGCGCCGCCTGCCTTCTTCCTTGAGGCGGGTGCGCGATTCCTGCAAGGTGCGCTGATTGACGCTGCGGCCCAGCAGCTCATGTCCCTGCTCATCGACCGCATACACGCGGTGGCGCTCCATGTTCTCCAGCATGCGCGTCAGGGCCTTCACGCCGCCGAATTCCAGCGTGGCGGCGGCCGCATTGATGGCGATTTCCGCCGGCGGGCTGGTGTCCAGACTAACCGGGCTGTTCTGCTGATTGCGGCTCTTCAGCCAGATGGCGCCGCCGATGCCCACCGTCGCGGCCAGCTGCGCCAGCAGGATCGACAGGAAAAACTTCCAGAACAAACGGCCCAAGACTTACTCCTTGATCAGCTGGTAGCCCAGGCGATACACGGTTTGCAGGCAGGAGCGGCCGTCGGCGATGGTGCCGAGCTTGTGGCGCAGCGAGCTCAGGTGAACGTCGATGTTGCGGTCGAAGCGCGCCAGCGGACGGCCCAGGCCTTGCTCGGACAGGGTGTTCTTGCTGACCGGACGGCCGGCGTTGCGCGCCAGCACTTCCAGCAGGTTGAATTCGGTGCTGGTCAGTTCCAGCTTGTCGCCGGCCCAGGTGGCGCGGCGCTGTTCCGGCCACATGGTCAGCTGGCCGACCGTGATGGCGGTCTGCTGGCCGTTGTCGACCGGCGCGCTCTGCGCGCGGCGCAGGATGGCGCGGATGCGCGCGGTCAGCTCGCGCGGCGTGCACGGCTTGGCGACGTAATCGTCGGCGCCCAGCTCCAGGCCGACAATGCGGTCGGTGTCGTCGCCGCGGCCGGTCAGCATCAGGATCGGCAGCTGGCTGTTGGTGCGGATGCGGCGCAGGGTTTCCAGCCCGTTCATGCGCGGCATCATCACGTCGAGGATGGCGATGGCGTACAGGCCGGTAAAAGCCTCGGCGGTGCCGGCTTCGCCGTCGTGCACGGTTTTGACCTCAAAGCCTTCCTGTTCCAGGTATTCCTTGAACATGCCCACCAGTTCGATGTCGTCGTCGATCAACAGTACTTTGCTCTTCATTGCTGCCATTTTCTTTGGATACAGATCGCCCATCATAACAGTCCGCACCCGCACGGCGACGGGCTTTTACCCCGTTTTACAACGCATTACCTGAGGGGAATTGAATGTCAGATGTGCATCTTTACGTCGATTTACGTTGCCCTAACGCCACTTAACACGGGGGGCGCCGAGAATGATGTCTCACTACCAATCAAGGATTATTTGCATGAAAACATCAAAACCAAGCGTACGCAATATCCTGCTGGCCGCCGTCCTGGCGCTGCCGCTGTTTGCAACGGCGATAGACATGGGCGAGGAGCAAGCGCCGGCGCCGCAGGGCGAGCACGGTCACGGCCCGCAACAGGGCGGTCCCGAGCATGGCGGCCCGGATCGCGGCCCTGGCTTTGGTCCAGGTTTCGCGCACGGCGCCGGTCCGGGTTTCGGTCCTGGCCGTCCGCCATCGTTCCACGGTCTTGATCTGAGTGAAGCCCAGGAGGACAAGATCTTTGCCATCCTGCACGCCCAGGCGCCGTATCTGCGCGAGCAATTCAAGGCCGCCGCCAAGGCCCGCGAAGCGCTGCGCGCGCTGGCCGGCGCCGACCAGTACGACGACGCCAAAGCCGCCGCGCTGGCGAAGGACGCCGCTACCGCCGAAGCCAATATCGCGCTCCAGCATGTGCGCACTCAACAGAAATTGCTGGCCGTGCTGACGCCGGAACAGCGCAAGAAGCAAGCGGACGAAAAGCCGCGCCATCCGCAGCGCCCTTGACGTTTTTTTGCAGAGCAGTGCCGTAGTCCCTTTCAAACCTAATAAGCGGAGAACCGTATGTCTATCAGCGCCCTGAGTTCCACCAGCGCCGCCAGCGCGCTCAGTTTCCTGAGCCGTTTGAGCAGCAGCAACATCAGCAGCAATAACAGCACCGAAGGCGTGCGCCCGCCGCCACCGCCGCCGGATGACGGCGGCGGCTTCGCCGACGCCATTGCCGAGGCGCTGAAGTCGATCGGCATCACCGACACCAGCAGCGCCGGCACCAGCGGCACCGACAGCTCGACCGCGTCTGCCAGCTCCGACGCCACCGACAGCACGACCGATGCCAACGATGTGGCGGCGGCGCTGGGCAGCTTCCTGCAAAGCCTGATGGGCGCACTGCACGCGCAGCACAGCGAAAGCGCCGAGGCGCCGCCGCCGTACGGCGAGCAGCAGGGCGGTCCTGGCGGTCCGGGCAAGCTGGAGTCGGACCTGCAAAGCCTGATCTCGGAACTCGGTTCGAGCGATAGCAGTGACAGCGGCGATGCGGTCGATCAGCTGGAAAGTTCCTTCGCCAACCTGCTGGACAAGCTGGGCGCAAGCTCGACCACCTCCAGCGCCGACAGCACGGATAGCACCAGCGGCACCAGCACCGATGCGGCCAGCAAACTGGCGGCCTTCCTGCAAGCGCTGTCGACCAAGGTCGGCGGCAACGGCAGCAGCGGCAATCTGGTGAACACCACGGTTTAAAGCAGTACCGGCCGCCGTGCGCTTGTGTGCGGCGGCCGTTTTCTCACCCAAGCAGGAGTAGGTATGGAATCTCATGACGATCACGAACACAGCCTGGCGGCCGACCTGACCGCGATGCTCAACCTGAACAGCGACCGTCGCCAGACGCTGCGCTGGTTGCTGGCCGGCGCTTCGGCCCTGCCGGTGCTCGGTTGCGGCGGCGGCTCGGGCAGCAGCGACAGCACGACCAGCACCACGTCCACGGCCACCACCACGACACCGACCACCGGCACCACCACGACCACCGGCACCACCACCACGACCACCACCGGTTCGTGCTCGGTGATTCCGGAGGAAACCGGCGGCCCGTATCCGGCCGACGGCACCAACAGCAACAGCAGCGGGGTGGTCAACGTGCTGACCCAGTCGGGCGTGGTGCGCAGCGACATCCGCAGCAGCTTCGGCAGCGCCAGCGGCACGGCGGCCGGCGTGCCGCTGACCATCAAACTGCAAATCGTCAACGCCAACAACAACTGCGCGGCCCTGGCCAATGCCGCGGTCTACCTGTGGCACTGCGACCGCGACGGCAACTACTCGCTGTACTCCAGCGGCGTGACCAACCAGAATTACCTGCGCGGTGTGCAGGAAGCCGACAGCAACGGCAACATCACCTTCACCACCATTTACCCGGGTTGCTACTCGGGCCGCGTGCCGCACGTGCACTTCGAGGTGTACCCGACGCTGGCCAAGGCCAGCAGCGCCTCGAACCGCATCAAGACCTCGCAGTTCACCTTCCCGGTGGCGACCAGCCAGGCGGTCTATGCCACCACCGGCTACAGCGCCAGCGTGACGAACCTGGCGGCGATCAGCTTCGCCACCGACAACATCTTCAGCGACGGCTACTCGCTGCAAATGGCCACCATCACCGGCAACGCCACCGACGGCTACGTGGCGACGCTGACGGTGGCGGTGTCGGGCTAAGCCGCCATGAAGCCCAGATTGCGGACGCTGAAGTTGCCGATGTTGGGGAACACGTCCGTAATCTGCGTCGGGGACAGGCCGAACCAGCTGGCCAGGGTGGCGCCGTACTGATCCACCGAGATGCTGGGCAGCAGCGCCCCGGAACCCACGTCAAGATCGTGGCCGACCCCGACCGGGGGCATGATGCCGTAGATATTGCGTCCCTTGACCGCCGCGCCAAACACAAAGTGGTGCGATCCCCAGCCGTGGTCCGTGCCGTCGCCATTGCTGGTGAAGGTGCGGCCGAAGTCGGATGCGGTGAAGGTGGTGACCTGGCGACGCATATCGGTCCCCTGCAAGCTGGCCAGCGAGGTGTCGAAATACGCCATGGCGTGGGCCAGGCGGGCCAGCAGGTCGGCTTGCCGGTTGCTCTGGAAATCATGGGTGTCAAAGCTGCCCAGCGAAACATAGAACACCTGGCGCTTCAGCCCCAGCGCGTTGCGCCCGCCGATGATGCGCGCCACCGTCTGCAACTGCACGGCCAGCGGATTCACGGCCGCCGCGCCGGTGACCGGGTTGATGTAAGGCGTGGGATCCGGCACGCCGCCGGCGCCGGCCGGCAGCATCGCGGTGCTGATGGTGGCATACGAATCGATCGCGCGGCTGGTGACGGCGACGTGTTCCTTGGGAATCGGATCGCTAAAGCTGGCCGTCGCGATCTGGCGTAACGGCACCGATGAGGCGGGGGCGCCAAAGATCGGCGCATCCAGATTGCGGACGGCGATCGGGCCGCTGCCATTGATTTGGTACTGACGCACCTTGCGCCCGCTCAGGAACAGCGCATTGCCCGAGGTGGACACGGCGGTAAACGCGGAACTGGTGCTGGCGGCGATGATATCGGCAAGACGGCCGCCCCAGCCAAAATCCCCCGAACTGCTTGCCTGCGGCGATTGCCACAGCGCTTGCTGGTCGCTGTGCGAGAACAGGCGTGGCGGCAGCGGCACCGCGCCGGCGTTGTATTGCGCCAGCGTGGTGGGCCGGATCAGCGTGCCGACATTGGCGACGATGGCGGCGCGGGCGCTGTCGAACAGGTGCTTCACCGGCAGCATGGACGGGTGCAGCGCAAAGCTGCGTCCGCCCTGACTGGTGACTGGCGTGATGGGAAGAATGCCGCCGGCGGCGCCGGCCGCGGGCAGCGCGATCGAGCCGGCCTCCGAAGTCGAGCGCAGGCGCTTGTAGAGGTTCCAGGACTCGCTGTCGGTGGTCAGTACGGTATTGAAGTGATCGTTGCCGCCGTTCAGGAAGACGCAGACCAGAGCTTTGTAATCGCTGGCGGTTTGTGCGGCGGCGCTGCCCATGGCGGCCAGGTTAATGCTGAACGGCAGACTGCTGCCGCCTGCCAGCGCCAGCATCTTGCTGACGAAGTCGCGGCGTGATTGATTGTGTTGAGACATGCTGAATCCTTATCGTTGCGCCAGATATTCGGGCGAGGCCATGGTGAGGAAGATCGCCATGTAGACACGGTTCTTGCGCGCCGTATCGATCTTGGCGGCGTTGCTGCCGGTGGCGGCGGGCAGGGGCACGGCGGTGACCGCGCTGATGATCTGATTGCGCAGCGTGGTCGACATGCCGCTTCCCATCAGCAGCAGCTGCACCCGGTCCACCAGGTCGGCCGGCGTCGCCGCCAGCGCCAGCTCATTGGCATAGTCGGCTTTAATATCGAACACCACGCCGCTGCCGCCGGCCCCCAGGGCGACGGTGGTCTGCATGAAGTTCAGATAGCTGGTAACGCTGGGCTCGCTGGTGATTTGCATCTCCGGCGACACCAGCTGCGCGGCCGACAGCGAAGTGTTGGGCGGCGAATAGCCTGGGCGGTAGAAGTTGAACACCGACGGCGAGCGCATCGGCGTCTGGCCGATGCCGTTGGTCGGATCTTCGATATTGCCGATCGGGAAGCGGCCGCTGCTGGATTTCGCATTAAAGGCCCGCATCCAGTTGGCCATCCGCAGCACGGGTTCACGCAGCTTTTTCGGACGGCCGGTGTCGGCCGCTTCCGGGTCCAGCAAAATCGCGCGGATCACGGCGCGCATGTCGCCGCGCACGCCGGCACCGTTGTTGGCGAACGCTGCCGAGACGCGGCTGATGTAGGCCGGACTCGGATTGCTGCTGACCAGCCGCTGAATCAGTTGGCGGCCAATGAAGGGGCCGACGTTGGGGTGGTTGAACAGGGTGTCCAGCGCCACCTTCAAGTCCGCCTCGCCGCTGCCATTGGTGGAGACGCCGAGGAAGCTCTTGTTCGAGGTGGAGTGGTAAGCCGGATACATCTGCATCGGCATCCAGTCGCGCGAGGGGTCGGCGATCCAGCCGAAGAAACGCCCGGTGCTCTTGTCCGGACCGCCCCAGCTCCAGCCGGTGAAGACCTTGGCCAGACCGGCCACGTCCGCGTGGGCATAGGTTTCGATCGGCGCTCCCGCGCTGGTCTTGACGCTGCCGTCCTGATTCAGCTGGTACAAGCCGATCGACATCAGCTGCATGATTTCGCGGGCAAAATTCTCATCGGCCACGCGCGTGCCATCTTCTTTCTGGTTGCGCATGTGGCTGAGGTAGACCCCCATCGCTGGGTGGAGCGCCACCGCTTGCAGCAGGTCACGGAAGTTGCCGAAGGCGTAACGGCCCAGGGTGTCGTAGTAGTCGGCCACGCTGGCCGAATGGTGGAACAGGTTATCGTCGGCGTAGGACACCACGAAAATCTGCGACAGCGCGAAGGCCATGCGCTGGCGTAACTGGTCTCCTCCGGTGACCGCCTGGCGCCAGAACGATTCATAGAATTGATTGGGCGTGAAGGAGGTGCTGACCAGGCCGCTGCTGCGGACGTAGTCGCGGTGCAGCGTTTGCGGTTTGCTGAACTGTGCCTCCAGCCAGGCGGACTTGCCGATGTTGCTCAGATCGGTAATCGCGGCAGAGGTCGGACCAAAGGTGGCCTGGGCCAGGAACTGCGACGCCGCCGCCGGTGACAGCACTCTGTCGATCGTTTGCGTACCGGTAGCAGTCGCGCCACTGACGACCATGGCGGCCCGGGTGAGACTCTGGGGAGTGGAAGTGGAAGTTGGCGTTTCGCTGGTGCTACTGCCCCCACAAGCAGTTAGCAACAGACCGCTGACCAAGCTGGCGGCGAGCTGTAAACGGTTGCACTTCATTCGTTCGACCCTAAAAATTAAGATGGGCACGATTTTAGAAGAGCTCGGTAGCGCACACTGTTGGAGATTTATTTGTGATATGTAATTGTTTAGATTTTAATAAAAAATTAACCGAAGTTACTGGCATTTTAGGAGTGAGTTCGGCGAACTTATTAAGTGCATAAAAACAATTTCTTTTCGAGAATGTCAATTCCACGCAACGTTTTTTTTACAAAGTAACAAAAAAGGCAGCCGAAGCTGCCTTTTTATGCGGTGCGCGGGTTTTTTATGCTTATTGTTTGACGCAATCGACGAAGTAGCCGCGCTTGCCGTCCACTTCGCGCTTGACCAGGCCGTGCACGTCGGTCTCGAAGCCGGGGAAGCGCTCGTTGAAGTCGCGCGCGAAGCGCAGGTAGTCGACGATGGTCTTGTTGAAGCGTTCGCCCGGGATCAGCAACGGAATGCCCGGAGGATACGGCGTCAGCAGGATCGAGGTGATGCGGCCTTCCAGCTCGTCAATCGCCACGCGCTCGATTTCGCGGTGCGCCATCTTGGCGAACGCGTCCGACGGCTTCATGGCCGGCACCATGTCCGACAGGTACATCTCGGTGGTCAGGCGCGCCACGTCGTAGGCCTTGTAGAAGTCGTGGATCTGCTGGCACAGGTCGCGCAGGCCCATTTTTTCGTAGGTCGGGTTGGCGGCCGCGAATTCCGGCAGGATGCGCCACATCGGCTGGTTCTTGTCGTAGTCGTCCTTGAACTGTTGCAGCGCGGTCAGCAGGGTGTTCCAGCGGCCCTTGGTGATGCCGATGGTGAACATGATGAAGAACGAGTACAGGCCGCACTTCTCGATGATCACGCCGTGCTCGGCCAGGTACTTGGTGACGATCGAGGCGGGAATGCCGGTCTCGTCGAACTTGCCGTCCAGCGACAGGCCCGGGTTGACGATGGTGGCCTTGATCGGGTCCAGCATGTTGAAGCCCGGCGCCAGCTTGCCGAAGCCGTGCCAGTCGTCTTCCGCCTTGATGATCCAGTCTTCGCGCGAGCCGATGCCTTCCTCGGCGAACTCGTCCGGGCCCCACACCTTGAACCACCAGTCTTTGCCCCATTCCTGGTCGATCTTCTTCATGGCGCGGCGGAAGTCCAGCGCTTCCAGGATGGATTCCTCCACCAGCGCGGTGCCACCCGGCGCTTCCATCATGGCCGCGGCGACGTCGCACGAGGCGATGATGGAGTACTGCGGCGAGGTCGAGGTGTGCATCAGGTAGGCCTCGTTGAAGGCGTCCTGGTCCAGCTTGACGGTTTCCGATTCGCGCACCAGCACCTGCGAGGCCTGCGACAGGCCGGCCAGCAGCTTGTGGGTCGACTGGGTCGAGAAGATCATCGACTCCTTGGCGCGCGGGCGGTCCTTGCCGATCGCGTGCATGTTCTTGTAGAAGTCGTGGAAGGTGGCGTGCGGCAGCCAGGCTTCGTCGAAGTGCAGGGTGTCGATCTGGCCGTCCAGCAGCTCGCGCAGGGTTTCCACGTTGTACACCACGCCGTCGTAGGTCGACTGGGTGATGGTCAGGATGCGTGGCTTCTTGTTCACGGCGTTGCGCGCGAACGGGTTGGCCTCGATCTTGCGCATGATGCTCGCCATCGAGAACTCTTCCAGCGGGATCGGGCCGATGATGCCCAGGTGGTTACGGGTCGGCATCAGGAACACCGGAATCGCGCCGCACATGATGATCGAGTGCAGGATCGATTTGTGGCAGTTGCGGTCCACCACCACGATGTCGCCCGGCGCCACGGTCGAGTGCCACACCATCTTGTTGGAGGTGGAGGTGCCGTTGGTGACGAAGTAGCAATGGTCGGCGTTGAAGATGCGCGCGGCGTTGCGCTCGGACTTGGCGACCGGGCCAGTGTGGTCCAGCAGCTGGCCCAGCTCTTCCACCGCGTTGCAGACGTCGGCGCGCAGCATGTTCTCGCCAAAGAACTGGTGGAACATCTGGCCGATCGGCGACTTCAGGAAGGCCACGCCGCCCGAGTGACCCGGGCAGTGCCACGAGTAGGAGCCGTCGTTGGCGTATTCCACCAGCGCGCGGAAGAAGGGCGGCGCCAGGCCGTCCAGATAGGACTTGGCTTCGCGGATGATGTGGCGCGCCACGAATTCCGGCGTGTCCTCGAACATGTGGATGAAGCCGTGCAGCTCGCGCAGGATGTCGTTCGGGATGTGGCGCGAAGTGCGGGTTTCGCCGTACAGGTAGATCGGGATGTCGGCGTTCTTGTAGCGGATCTCTTCGACGAAGGCGCGCAGCGATTTCAGCGCGACGTCGGTGTCTTCCACCGAGCCGGAGCCGAATTCCTCATCGTCGATCGACAGCACGAAGGCCGATGCGCGCGATTGCTGCTGGGCGAACTGGGCCAGGTCGCCGTAGCTGGTCACGCCCACTACTTCCATGCCTTCTTTTTCCATCGCATCGGCCAGGGCGCGAATACCCAGGCCGGACGTGTTCTCGGAACGGAAATCCTCGTCAATGATGACGATGGGGAAACGAAATTTCATGCATGTCTCCAAAAAAGCAAGCCGCCCCTGACGTATGTGGAGGGGCGGATTAGGGCGCGGCCGCTCAGGTGAGTGAGCCGCAAAAAAATAAGAACGGGATTCTCGCAGAAATAGCGGCACTGCGGGAAAAAATTATCGTACCAGAATGCACGACAGGCATGACGCCCTTGTTACAGGGGCGCATGCCGTTCATTTAATGTTGCGCGAATGTTACTTAGTGGCCGCCGAACCAGGCCAGCGCGCCCAGCACCAGGCCGACGCCGGCCACGCCGTAGGCCAGGCCCATCATCCATTTCTTGCGGGTCAGCAGGGTGATGGCGGCCAGCGAGATGGCGATCTGCTCGGCGGTGGTGGCTAGCGCCCACTGGTGGTGCTTGTGCATGGCCTCGTCCGACTTGTGGTTCCACTCCTTGGCGGATTCCTCGAACTTCTCGGCTTCCTTCTTGATGTCTTCCTTGTCATGCTTGTAGCGGGCGGCGTCGGCCTCGTAGCGTTTCGGATCGACGCCCGGCAGGGTCATGACCACCTCGGCCAGGTTCTGGCGGGCGTTCTTGGCCTGGTAATAGTTCCAGCGGTTGGCCGCTTCGGTCTTGTCGATGGCGGCGTTGTTCTTGAACATGGCGGCATCGTTCTGGGTGGCGCCGCCGAGGTAGCCGAAGGCCGCGCCGACGGTGGCCAGGATGGCCGTCATCACGGCGATGTTGTTGGAGAAGCCGTCGCTGCCGTGGGCGGCATGTTCGACTGCGTGATCGTGTGGTCCGTGTACGTGGAAGCCTTGGCCAGACATGGTGGGTATCCTCTCAAACTTAGGCCTTGCGGCGCAGGGTGACAAAAGCGTATTTCAAGCCGGATGTCGCCGAGACGTGCTCCTCACGGGTGGTTTCCTGCCAAGCGGCGGCGTCGATCTCGGGGAAGAAGGCATCGCAATCGAAAGTATGGGCGATTTGCGTAATAATCAACTGGTCGGCCAGTTGCAGGGATTGCTTGTAGATTTCCGCGCCGCCGATGACAAAGCCTTCGGCGCCGTCCAGCAGCGCGATGGCGGCTTCGATCGAGCCGACGGTTTCCACGCCCTCGTGCCGCCACTCAGTGTTGCGGGTGATGACGATATTGCGGCGGTTCGGCAGCGGACGGCCGATCGAATCAAACGTCTTGCGGCCCATGATGATGGGATGGCCGGTGGTCAGCCGCTTGAAATGCGCCAGATCCTCAGGCAGTTTCCACGGCAGCGTATTGTTAATGCCGATGCCGCGCTGGGCGTCGGTGGCGACGATGATGGTCAGGTTACTCATAAAATTTCAGCAGATGGTTGGCCAGGGCTTGTGGGGCTTCCAGCGGGATCATGTGGCCGGCGCTTTCGGTCAGCATGTGCAGTTGGGCGGCTGGGTTGTAGGTGGTGAATTCGCGCACGTCGGCGGCGGGGACCAGTTTGTCCTGCTCCGAAGCGACGATCATCACCGGGCAACGCAGCTCGCCGGTGCGGCGCATCAGGTCCGGACGTTCAATGGTGGTGCGGAATTGGGTCAGCAGCACGTCTTTACCCAGTTCCACCGCCATGGCCTGGATGACGTCAACAATCGCCGGATCGTCCAGGTGCTCGGGCGCGAGGATTTCGCGCAGGCGCATTTGCGTCATGCCGGTGTAGATATTCTTTTCAAGCTGCGGGATGATGCGCAGGCGCGTGGCTTTTTCCTTTTCCTGCAAGCCCTTGGCGGAGCTGGCGATGATGACCAGCGAGTTCACCCGCTCCGGATTGGCCAGCGCGAATTCCACCGCCAGGTAAGCGCCCAGCGAGAACGCCACCAGATTGGCTTTGGGCGCGGCGTGCGCCGAGATCAGCTCCTGCATCTGCTGGCGCGAGCGGGCCTTGTGCAGCGGGACGTGGTTGAATTCGAAACCGTCGCCCAGCAGCGGCAGCAGGCGGCCCCACATGCGCTCATCGCACAGGGTGCCCGGTACAAAATCCAGACGCTTCATACTGCCATGGGCGCGGTGATCGGGGCGTGGTGCTGGTAGCCTTCCAGCGCGAAGTCGGACGGTTCGATTTTTTCCAGCCACTCCGGCTCGTATTTGCCGGTCTGCGCGAACGAGGGCACGCGCTCGGAGATGATCAGCTGCGGCAGCGGGAAGGGCTCGCGCTTGAGCTGTTCCTGCACCATCTCCATGTGGTTCTCGTAAATGTGCGCATCGCCGATGAAGTAGGTGAACCAGCGCGGCGTGTAGCCGGTCAGGCGGCCCACGAGATGCATCAGCGCCGCGCCTTCGGCCAGGTTGAATGGTGTGCCGAGGCCAAGGTCGTTGGAGCGCACGTAGAGGCACATCGACAGTTCTTTGGTGGCCGGATTCGGAATGAACTGGTAGAGCAGGTGGCAGGCCGGCAGGGCGACGGCGTCCAGCACGGCCGGATTCCAGCCATGGAACAGGATGCGGCGGCTGCCCGGGTTGTTGACGATGGTGTCCAGGCACTCGCGCAGCTGGTCGATGGCTTTGTAGAGCAGGACTTTCTTCACGCCGTTTTCTTCAATCGGCGCGACCACGGTGAAGCCGTTCTTCCGGGCGTTGGCCAGTTGGGCGGTTTGGTCGGCGTCGATGACTTTGTAGCCTGGCCATTGGCGCCATTGCACGCCGTAGACCGGGCCCAGATCGTCGGTACCGAGGCGGTAAGGGTTGTCCAGCCATTGCTGATTTTCGTTGGCGTTCTGGTCCCAGACCTTGCAGCCCAGGGCACGGAAGTCGGCCGCGCTGCGCGAGGCGCGCAGAAAGGCGCACAGTTCACCCACCACGGATTTGAATGCCAGCTTTTTGGTCGTCACCGCAGGGAAACCTTTGGTCAGGTCGAAGCGCATCATCGCGCCCGGCACGCTCAGCGTGCGGATGCCGGTGCGGTTGTCCTGCCAGCTGCCGGTGTCGATGACGGTCTGGATCAATTCCTGGTATTGCTGCATTCAGTTCTCCAACGTGGGGTGTCGCTCAAAAGACGGTTATTTTAGCAGGGCGCTGCTCAGCGCGAGCCCTGCTTGGGTTTGCGGCCGCCCGGCTGCGCCGTCACACGGCCCGCAGCGCGAGCCTGCGACTTCGCACCGCGTCCGCCAGCCACCAACACCGCGCCTTTCGGCGCCCCGCCGGCGCCCGCGCCGAACGACCGGCCGCCGGCAGACC
>NZ_WNKY01000004.1 GCF_009720825.1 Duganella radicis
TCGGCGGCCCGTTGCGCCGGGCCGTTACGCTCGCGCGCCTGGGCGTTGGCGGCGCGGGCGGCGGCGTTCACATCGCGCGCGCCCTCGTTCACCCTGATCGGATCGACCGCCCGCGCGGCCGGCGACACCGCCAGCGCCAGCAAGGTCAGGGCGGCGGCGGTTTTCATCAGCGTTGCGCGGCGTTAAAGAAGAACACCCCGTGCGGCGAGCGCCCCACCGGTATGGTCTTGATGACCTTGCGGCTTGGCAGATCGATCACCGCCACCTTCTTAATCCAGCGCAGCGTCACCCACATGGTCTTGCCATCCTCCGTCACCTCCATGCAATCCGGGCCGCCGGGCACATTGATCTGGCCGACGTTTTCCAAGGTCTTCTGATCAATGATGTTAATCGAATTGGAAACACGGTTGGACACATAGGTATAGCGCCCGTCGCCGGCCGAACGGAAATTGTGCGCGCCCATGCCGGTCTTGATGCGCTTGACGGTCTTCTGCGCTTTCCAGTCGATCACCTCGACATAATCGCTGCCCATGATGCCGACCAGCAGATGCTTGTCATCCGGCGTCATGGCGATACCGGCCGGCAGCTTGCCGACCGGGAGCGTCCATTTCACCGCCTGCGTGGTGAGGTCGATGGCGCTGACCTGGTCGCTGCCCTGCTGGGTGATGAACACCATATTGCTGGCGGCGTTGAAGGCCATGTGGCTGGGCAGCTTGGCCAGCGGGATGCGCTTGGCCAGCGTCATGTTGGCGCCGTCGTACTTGTACAGGTCGACGCGGTCGAGCCGCAGCGAGTTCGAGACAAACCACTTCTGGTCCGGCGAAAAGCCGATCTGGTAAGGGTCGAGGATATCCTTGACGGTGCGCTGCGGCTGGCCGGTTTTCGGATCGAGGAAGATCAGCTCGTTGCCGACCGAGCTGGCGACGATCAGGGATTTATTGTCCGGCGTGGCCATCAGGTGATGCGGCTCTTTGCCGACCGCGATGGTGGACAAGTCTTTATACGTCGCCTGGTCCAGCAGTTGCACGGTGGCGTCGCGCGAATTCAGGACCACCACCACATTGGCCTGCGCGCTGCCGAGGGCCAGCAAGGCGCAGGAAAGGACGATACGGCGTAAACTACGGGGCATGTAAAAAATCGCTTTGAAGAGCAAAACCCCATTCTACGTGCAAACCTTCGCCCCTGCTACAATTCGGGCCTGTGTTTAACGATTAGAAGGAATCACCATGTCCACCATCACCACCCCATCGGGCCTGCAATACATTGAACTGACCGTGGGCGAAGGCGCCGAAGCCAAAGCCGGTCAGAACGTCACCGTGCACTACACCGGCTGGCTGCAAAACGACGACGGCAGCAAAGGCCCGAAATTCGATTCGAGCAAAGACCGCAACGACCCGTTTGAATTCGCCCTGGGCGCCGGCATGGTGATCCGCGGCTGGGACGAAGGCGTGCAAGGCATGAAGGTCGGCGGCACCCGCCAGCTGATCATCCCGTCGGACCTGGGCTACGGCTCGCGCGGCGCCGGCGGCGTGATCCCGCCGAACGCCACCCTGATCTTCGACGTCGAACTGCTGGGCGTTTAAGTCATTCAGCGCTGCCAGTTCCGGCGCAGCGCTTCCACTTCCGCTCGCGTGTCGAGCATGCCGCCGACGATGCGCTGGTCGATCGCTTCCAGCAGCGCCGTCGGCATCTCCGTCCCCGCCATCCGGTGGCTGCCCATGGCCGGCAGCGGCCGCGCATTTTGCACCAATACCGGGATGCGCCACTCCTCGCTGGCGCGGCAAGCGATGCCCACCAGATCCTGCGTGCCGCCCACCAGCGTAAAGCTGCGGCAGTAACTCCCCTCGTTGGATAAAAAACTCAGACCGACCCGCACGTCGCTGTCGGACGGCGCGGCGCCGCCCAGTTGCTGGCTGAGCGCCACCGCCAGCCGGCCCTGCGCCACCAGCACGCCGCCGCGGCTGGCCACCTCGGTCGGCGCCGCCGCCGGCTCGCCCAGCCAGTTGGGCTGCCAGCGCGCCAGCCCGAACTTGCCGGCCGCCAGACCCAGCACCATCACCAGCGCCAGCGCGCTCCACTCCAGCCAGCCCCAATGCCGGCGCGCCGCCTTGCGCGCCGCCTGCTGCGTGGCCAGGCGTTGCGCCCGCACCGCCGCCAGCTGCACCACATTGGCGCCGCGGCCGGCGCGGTTGCGCCGGTCGAGGTACACATCCTCATCGCGCGCGGCGCGCAGGCGCGCCACGCGGCGGGCGATGCTGCTGTCCAGACGCATGGCCGCTTCGACCTCGAGGCGGGTCGCCTCGTCGAGTTCGCCATCGGCATATGCCATCAGTGTTTCGTCTGAAAAGCTCATGGTCCCATCCTTTACGCATTCCATCATAAACCTTTTTTTTGCCGGACGCGGATTTGCGGAAAACGCGTAAGCCCTTTAAATACAAGGCTTTATTTACGTTGCAGCGCAGCGAGACAGTAAATATAAGGCGCGCTTCGTAGAGAAACCATTACATTTGACAATATTTATGCTAATCTGCGCGCTCCAATAACCAAGGAGGTAGTAATGAAAAAAGGCGAACTGATTGCAGAATTTGCGAAACGCACCGAGCTGTCCGCTGCTGCCGCCAACGGCGCAGTGAACACGCTGATCGCCATCATCACTGAGCGTCTGAAAAAAGGCGACTCGGTAGGCATCACCGGCTTCGGCACCTTCTCCGTAGCCAAGCGCGCTGCACGCAAAGGCCGCAATCCCGCAACCGGCGAAGCGATCAAGATCGCAGCGTCGAAAACCCCGAAATTCTCGGCTGGCGCCACGCTGAAATCGGCTGTCAACCCGACGAAGAAGAAGTAATTCTTCCGGTGTTTTACCCGCCTGCCCGCGAGGGCATCGGGAAAACGGCGGCACATGCGGGCTCATCCCCGGCATGGCCGCCGTTTTGTTTTGGAGCCCGCCCTCTAGCGTGCTGCGGTTATGATGGCGCGGTCACCATCAACCATTCAAGGAGCGCGGTATGAGTTTGCAAGAACAGTTTGACCAGGCCCAGGCGGACTCGAAGAATCTGCCGGAACGTCCGGACAATATGACCCTGCTGAAGATCTACGCCCTGTTCAAACAGGCGTCCAGCGGCGACGTCACCGGCGAGCGCCCCGGCATGACCGACTTCGTCGGCCGCGCCAAGTACGACGCATGGGCCGAGCTGAAAGGCAAAAGCCAGGACGAAGCCAAGCAGCTGTACATCGACCTGATCGAAGATTTGAAGTAATAAAAAAGGCCCTTGCGGGCCTTTTTTATTTTGCCTTGCGGCGACGGCTGGCGCAACCGACCAGGCCGAGGCCAGCCAGCAGCATGGCATAGCTTTCCGGTTCCGGCACGGCCGAAGTCAGGCTGAACGCCGTGATGCGCTGGTCGGCGTCGGTGCCACCGGTGCCGCCGGTGAAGCCGACGTACATGGTGCCGCCGAACTTCTCGCTCAGGTTGACGATCCTGGCGTCACTGACCGCGTACGAGGTGTTGGTGCTCCGGTCGAGGAAGGTGCCGGTCATGGTCAGCTCGTGGGTGAGGGCGTTGTAGCTGACGGTCTCGCTGCCGGTCACGTAGTTGGCCGCGCCCAGGTTGAATGGCGCATCCTTCAGGCCCTGGACCACGCCGTTGGTGCTCAGACCATAGTCATTGGTGTGCCAAGTCAGGATCACCGAACCGACCGCGGCCGCGCCCTGGTCGCCCAGGTTCCAGTAGCCGACGTCGCCGCCACCGGTGCCGGTGACGTTGTTGCCGATGTTCTGGAACGCCAGCGCGATGCCGTCCGCCATCTTGCCGCTGTCATTGCCCTTCAGGGAAAACGAGAAGGTGGTGCTGAACGACTGGCTGGTCGAGATCGACTGGGTCAGCCAGCCGGCGCCGGCCACGCCCGACGGGTGCGAGACGTCGGTCGCCTGCGTCAGCTGCAAGCCGCCATCCACATACTGCGCGCTGCCCACGGCGTTCAGCGTCGACAGGTCGATGACTGCCGCCGAAGCCGGCAGGGCGAAAGCGGCGGCAACAACGGCGGAGATGGCAAGGCGCATGGCGTGTCCTTAATGAAGATAGTAAAAGCTGGTTAGAAAAAAAGCATCGATAGCCGCGCATTATACCGACACAGTTCCTTAGTGCAATTGAATTTTTCTAATAACAACTTAAATTATCTTTAAGCAACATCAAGCAACGAACACCCGGCGCATTTTCTCGGCCACCTTGGCCTCGACCATGCCGGCCATCATGCTGACCGGGAAGCCCAGCGCGATCTGCAACTGCGCCTGGTTGGGGCGCAGGGTCAGGGCGCCGTTCACGCCGCTGCGCTCGAAGCGCAGCACGTCGCCGTCCCAGCGGCAGGCCAGTTCGAACTGTTCGGCCAGTTTGTCGGCCACTTGTTGGGCCGCCGCGCGGGCCTGTTCCGGCGCCAGGTGATGCTCCTGGACGATGTTGATGTCCGCCATGCGGATCTCCCTGCTCTGAATAAACAAAGGCGCCATGATGCCAGTTGCGCCCCCGCCGCGCCAGTCTGTGCAGGGCTTGAATGAATTTGCTTATATGTATTGTATATAAGCGCAATTTGTGAGAAAGAGCGAATTACCTTAAAATACAGTGCTTTGCCGAGGTTAGCCAGGCACTGCCCCGCCACCGACGCCGCTGCACAACTACATTGATAGGACTGTTATGACCCACGTTGTCACCGAATCTTGCATCGCCTGCCGCTATACGGATTGCGTCGATGTTTGCCCGGTAGATTGTTTCCGCCAAGGCCCAAACTTCCTCGCCATCGACCCTGATGAATGCATCGACTGCGCCGTGTGCGTGGCCGAGTGCCCGGTCAACGCGATCTACGCGGAAGAGGACGTCCCAGGCGATCAACAGCAATTCATCAAGCTCAACGTTGATCTGGCGCGCAAATGGCCTTCGATTACCAAGACGGTCGCGCCGCTGGCCGACGCCGACCAGTTCAAGGACGTCAAAGAGAAACTGCAACTGCTGGTGCGCTAAGCCGCCGGCAACTGCATTATTGAAATCACAGGAAAACCACGTATGAATAGTACCGTTACACCTACCGGCGTCATCGAAGCTGATGCCGTCATCATTGGCGCCGGCCCGGTCGGCTTGTTCCAGGTCTTCGAGCTCGGCCTGCTGGAAATCAAAGCGCACGTGATCGATTCGCTGAACGCCGTGGGTGGACAGTGCGTGGAACTGTATCCTGACAAACCAATTTACGACATCCCCGCCGTGCCATCGTGCACCGGCCAGGAACTGACCGACAACCTGCTCAAGCAGATCGAGCCGTTCGAGCCGACCTTCCACCTGGGCCAGGAAGTGACCAAGGTCGAGCGCCGCGACGACGGCCGCTTCGACGTCGAAACCACGCTGGGCACCAAGTTCCTGACCAAGACCATCTTCATCGCCGCCGGCGTCGGCTCGTTCCAGGCCCGCACCCTGAAGGTGGACGGCATCGAAGTGTTCGAAGGCAGCCAGCTGCACTACAAGGTCAAGGACCCCGCCCAGTTCGAAGGCAAGAACCTGGTCATCTGCGGCGGCGGCGACTCCGCGCTGGACTGGGCGCTGAACTTCGTCGGCAAGGCCGAGTCGGTGGTGCTGCTGCACCGTCGCGAAGACTTCCGCGCCGCGCCGGCCTCGGTCGCCAAGATGAAGGCCCTGTGCGACGACTACGAAATGCAACTGCTGATCGGCACCGCCACCGGCTTCGAAACCTCGGCCGACGGCAAGCTGGAGCACCTGAAGGTGACCGCCGCCGACGGCGTGACCCGCCGCGTGCCGCTGGACATGCTGCTGGTGTTCTACGGCCTGTCGCCGAAGCTGGGCCCGATCGCCGAGTGGGGCCTGGACATCGAGCGCCGCCAGCTGAAGGTGCAGAACACCGAGAAGTTCGAAACCAACGTGCCGGGCATCTTCGCCGTGGGCGACATCAACACCTACCCGGGCAAGAAAAAGCTGATCCTGTCGGGCTTCCACGAAGCCGCGCTGGCCGCCTTCGGCGCCGCGCCGTACATCTTCCCGGACAAGAAGATCCACATGCAGTACACCACCACCTCGCCGAAACTGCACAAGGTGCTGGGCGTGGAGACGCCTGTGTTCGATTAAGTACACAACGGGTATTTGTCCTACACGAAAGCAGCCATTTGGCTGCTTTTTTTATTCTCGGAATCGTATTAATCTTTCTTACAAGATTGCCTATGGGTTCCACGTAGCCTTGCTAAAAAGAACGAGCAAATGCTTTATGTTACGAACACAGCGCTTTTAAATTGGCTTATGATGTCAGTTATTGATGCATCGCACCACGCTCACCACCCCGGGAATGCTCTATGCTCTACCAACTCCATGAAATGCAGCGCTCGCTCCTGACGCCACTGATGCAATGGGCCGACGCCTCCTCCAAGCTGTTCACCAACCCGGTGTCGCCGTTGGCGCACACGCCGTTTTCGCAGCGCATCGCCGCCGGCTACGAGCTGATGTACCGGCTCGGCAAGGATTACGAAAAACCGGCGTTTGAAATAGACAGCACCGAGATCAAAGGCGAAACCGTGGGCATCATCGAACAGGTCGCCGTCAACAAGCCTTTCTGCCGCCTGATCCACTTCAAGAAAGACCTGGACGACAAAAAGATCAAGGCGCTGAAACAGCCCACCGTGCTGCTGGTCGCCCCGCTGTCGGGCCACCACTCGACCCTGCTGCGCGACACCGTGCGCGGCCTGGTGGTCGACCACGATGTCTACATCACCGACTGGACCGATGCGCGCATGGTGCCGGTCAGCGAAGGCGCGTTCCACCTGGACGACTACATCTTCTACGTGCAGGAATTCATCCGCCTGCTGGGTCCGAACGTGCACGTGATCTCGGTATGCCAGCCGACCGTCCCGGTGCTGGCGGCGATTTCGCTGATGGCTTCTGAAAACGATCCCAAACTGCCCAAGACCATGACCATGATGGGTGGCCCGATCGATCCGCGCCGTTCGCCCACAGCCGTCAACAACCTGGCCACCGAGAAGAAGTTCTCGTGGTTTGAAAACACCGTGATCTACTCGGTGCCGCCGAACTATCCGGGCTTCGGCCGCAAGGTGTACCCGGGCTTCCTGCAACACGCGGGCTTCATCGCCATGAACCCGGGCCGTCACGCCCAGAGCCACCGCGACTTCTACAACCACCTGGTGGAAGGCGACGAGGAAACCGCCGAATCGCACCGCAAGTTCTACGACGAGTACAACGCCGTGCTGGACATGCCGGCCGAGTACTACCTCGATACCATCAAGACCGTGTTCCAGGACTTCGCCCTGCCGAAAGGCGAATGGCTGGTGGGTGGCAAGCTGGTGCGCCCGCAGGACATCAAGAGCGTGGCCCTGTTCACCGTCGAGGGCGAGCTGGACGACATTTCCGGCGCCGGCCAGACCCAGGCCGCGCACGACCTGTGCACCGGCATTCCGGCCGACATGCAGCAAGACTTCGTGGCGCCGGGCGCCGGCCACTACGGCATTTTCTCCGGCCGCCGTTGGCGCGAGATGGTGTGCCCGAAGATCACCGAGTTCATCAAGAAGCACGGATAAACGGTTTTAAGAGCCCTGTGGCCATGCGACGATCTTGAGCGTCGCAGCGCACAGGGCTTTTTTTTACGGCCAAATACATCACATTGTGATATATTTCGGCATGACCTCTCCCAACCTCAGCAAATCGGACTTCGCCGCGCTGTCCGAATTCCGCTACCAGATGCGCCGCTTCGAACGCTTTTCCGAAGACGTGGTGCAAGCGCAAGGCATCACGCCACTCCAGTACCTGCTGCTGCTGCACATCAAAGGCTATCCCGGCCGCGACTGGGCCACGGTGGGCGAGCTGGCCGAACGGCTGCAAGCCAAGCACCACGGCGTGGTGGCGCTGATCACGCGCTGCGAAGCCATGGGACTGGTCGAGCGCCGCAACAGCGCCATCGACCGCCGCCGCGTGGAAGTGCACCTGCTGCGCAAAGGCGAAACCATCCTCGCCCAACTGGCCGAACAGCACCGCGTCGAGCTGCTGTCGCTGGAAGGCGTCTTCACCATTCCCCGAATCCGCCATGAATAAACACACTCAATACGATGGCCGCCGCGACTTCGACGGCCAGGCCAGGCTGCTGCTGATCGCCAGCATCGCCGCCGTGGTTGGCGCCCTCAGCACCGTCACCGCCGACCTGCTGCTGCATGCGATCCGCTTCTTCACCAACCTGTTCTTCTTCCAGAAATTCTCCACCACCTTCACCTCGCCGGCCACGCACACGCTGGGCACGTGGGTGATCGCGGTGCCGGTGATCGGCGGCCTGATCATCGGCCTGATCGCCCGCTACGGCACCGAGGCGATCCGCGGCCACGGCATCCCGGAAGCCATCGAGGCCATCCTGTTCAAGAAATCCACCATGTCGCCCAAGGTGGCGGTGCTCAAACCGCTGGCCTCCGGCATCGCCATCGGCAGCGGCGGCCCGTTCGGCGCCGAAGGTCCGATCATCATGACCGGCGGCGCGGTCGGCTCGCTGATCGCCCAGCACTTCCACCTGAGCGCGGCCGAACGCAAGGCGCTGCTGGTGGCGGGCGCGGTGGCCGGCATGACCGCCGTCTTCGGCACGCCGATTGCGGCCGTGCTGCTGGCGGTGGAATTGCTGCTGTTCGAACTGCGTCCGCGCAGCCTGGCGCCGGTGGCGGTGGCGTGCGCGGTGGCCGGCTTCCTGCGCCCGCCGCTGATCGAAAGCGGGCCGCTGTTCCCGCTGCATACCGCCGAGCTGCCGCCGTCGGCCCTGATTTCCTGCCTGATCGCCGGCGTGCTGTGCGGCGCGCTGGCATGGCTGCTGTCGACCTCCCTGTACCGGGTGGAAGACGCCTTCCACAAACTGCCGGTCCACTGGATGTGGTGGCCGGCCATCGGCGGCCTGGCGGTCGGCATCGGCGGCTACCTCCAGCCGCGCGCGCTGGGCGTGGGCTACGACGTGATCGCCGACCTGCTCAACAACCACATGGCCGCCGCAGCGATCGTCAGCCTGCTGATCGTCAAGGCCGTGATCTGGCTGCTGGCACTGGGTTCCGGCACCTCGGGCGGCGTGCTGGCGCCCTTGCTGATGCTGGGCGCGGGCCTGGGCGCCCTGCTCGGCCCCTACCTGCCGGGCGGCGAACCGGCCGTGTGGCCACTGGTGTTCATGGCCGCCACGCTGGGCGGCATGATGCGCGCGCCGGTGATGGCGGTGGTGTTCGCGTTCGAGCTGACGCACGACGTCAACGCCCTGCTGCCGGTGCTGGCCACCGCTACCGTGGCCTATGCCTTCACCGTGATCACCATGCATCGCTCCATCCTGACCGAGAAGATCGCCCGGCGCGGCCATCACATCTACCGCGAATACGGCATCGACCCGATGGAGCGCCACAGCGTGGCCGAGGTGATGACCAGCGAGGTGCAGACCATCGACGCCGACGCACTGATCGCCGACGTCGTGCTGAAGCACCACGCCCATCCCGTGGTGCGCGACGGCGCGCTGGTCGGCATGCTGGACCGCGCCGGCCTGGCCAGCAAACCGGGGGCCGTGCGCGTGCGCGAACTGTTTGGCGTCAACGTGCCGATCGTCGCATTGGCCGACGAAACCTGCCGCGCGCTGGCCACGCGGCTGGCAGTGCACAAGGTCGGACGGCTGCCGGTGGTGGCCGACATGCAGTCGCGTAAGCTGGTCGGCATCGTCAGCCACCGCGACCTGATGAAGCCCGCGCTCGGCCTGCACGCCGAAGAGCTGGAACGGCAAACCGTGCGCCGGGTGAGGTTTTTACGTAAGGCGCGCGCGAATATTGGATAATGGCGTTTTTGCCTGACATCCGCTCGCCGTGCCCGACCACCCTACCCTTGCCGACCGCATCGAAGACGCCCTGCCGCAGACGCAGTGCACCAAGTGCGGCTATGACGGCTGCCGTCCCTACGCCGAAGCGATAGCGGCCGGCACGGCCGAGATCAACCAGTGTCCGCCCGGCGGCGCCGAGGGCATCGCACGGCTGTCGGCCGTCACCGGCCGCAAGGTGATTCCCCTGAATCCGGCGAACGGGCTAGAGCGCCCGCGTGCCGTGGCCTACATCGACGAAACGCTGTGCATCGGCTGCACCCTGTGCATCCAGGCCTGCCCGGTGGACGCGATTGTCGGCGCGGCCAAGTTGATGCACACCGTGGTGCCGTCGCTGTGCACCGGCTGTGACCTGTGCGTGTCGCCCTGCCCGGTCGATTGCATCGTCATGGCCCCTGTCACCGAAAACACCGGCTGGGCCGCGTGGACGCAGGCTGACGCCGACGCCGCACGCGAGCGCCATGACTTCCGCGCCATGCGCCTCAAGCGCGACAAGCAGGAAAACGACGCCCGCCTGGCCGCCAAGGCCGAGGCCAAGATGGCCGCCGTGCAGGCCATCGATCCGGCCGATGCCGAATCGGCCGCCGCGCTGGAACGCAAGCGCGCCATCATCGCCGCCGCCATGGAACGCGCGCGGATCAAAAAGGAACAAGAGAGTCAATGAACGCAGCCAAACGCTACGAAATGTTTGTGCGCTTCCGCGCCGCCAATCCGAAACCCGTCACCGAACTCGAATACACAACGCCATTTGAACTGCTGATCGCCGTGCTGCTGTCGGCGCAGGCGACCGACGTCGGCGTCAACAAAGCCACGCGCAAACTCTACCCGGTGGCGAACACGCCGCAGGCCATACTGGATATGGGTGACGAGGAGTTGAAGACCTACATCCAGACCATCGGCCTGTACAAGACCAAGGCCAGGAACGTCATCGCCACCTGCAAGATCCTGGTGGAGAAACACGGCGGCGTCGTCCCGGAAGACCGTGAATCGCTGGAAGAACTGCCAGGCGTAGGCCGCAAGACCGCCAACGTGGTGCTGAACACCGCCTTCGGCCAGCCGACGATGGCGGTGGACACTCACATCTTCCGCGTCTCCAACCGCACCGGCCTGGCGCCGGGGAAGAACGTCGACATCGTCGAGCAGAAACTGCTGAAATTCGTGCCGAAAGAATTCCTGCACGACGCCCACCACTGGCTGATCCTGCACGGCCGCTATACCTGCAAGGCGCGCAAGCCGGAATGCTGGAACTGCATCCAGATCGACCTGTGCGACTACCGCGGCAAAACGCCCGCGCCGGCCGGTGTTTAAAGCAGCACCAGATTATCGCGGTGAATCAGCTCTTTGCCTTCGACGAAGCCGAGGATGGATTCGATTTCGCTTGAGGGCTTGCGCATGATGCGGCGGGTTTCCGCGCTGGTGTAGTTGGTCAGGCCGCGCGCGATCGCCGCGCCTTCCGCATTGACGCAGGTGATGACCGCGCCGCGCCCGAATTCGCCCTTCACTTCCACCACGCCGATCGGCAGCAGCGACTTGCCGTCACCGGTCAGCTTCTGCACCGCGCCGGCATCCAGCACCACCTGTCCCGCCGTGTGCAGATGATCCGCCATCCACTGCTTGCGCGCGGTCAGGTGGCCGGTTTGCGCGGCCAGCTCGGTGCCGATCACTTCACCGCTGGCCAGACGCGCCAGCACTTCGTTCTCGCGGCCATAGGCAATCACCGTATGCGCGCCGGATTTGGCGGCGCGCTTGGCGGCCAAAATTTTGGTCAGCATGCCGCCGCGCCCCAGACTGGAGCCGGCACCGCCGGCCATCGCCTCCAGCGCCGGATCGCCCGCGCGGCCATGCTGGATCAGCACCGCGGCAGGGTCCTTGCGCGGATCGGCGCTGTACAGGCCTTGCTGGTCGGTGAGGATAATCAGCGCGTCGGCTTCGATCAGATTGGCGACCAGCGCGCCCAGCGTATCGTTGTCGCCGAACTTGATCTCGTCGGTGACGACGGTATCGTTCTCGTTGATGATCGGGACCACGCCCAGACGCAGCAAGGTGGTCAGCGTCGAACGCGCGTTGAGATAGCGCTCGCGGTCCGCCAGGTCGGCGTGCGTCAGCAGCACCTGGGCCGTGCCCAGTTGATGCGCGCGGAAGCTGGTTTCGTAAATCTGCGCGAGGCCCATCTGGCCGACGGCGGCGCAGGCCTGCAATTCGTGGATATCGGTGGGGCGCTGTTCGAAGCCGAGGCGCAGCATGCCTTCGGCGATGGCGCCGGACGACACCAGCACCACCTGCTTGCCCATGGCGCGCAGGCCGGCGATCTGCGCGGCCCAGCGCGCGATGGCCGCATGATCGAGGCCGCGTCCATCATTGGTGACCAGAGACGATCCAACCTTGATGATGACGCGTGTAGCTTTTTGTATGACGGAATTCATGGGTGCGACAACATTCTCAAAACAAGCGGGGAAAAAAGTGCTGTATTTTGGCGGGCGGATTGCCCTGCTTTGCCGCGAACAGTCGCCGCGCCCGTGATGCGGGAGCGGCGCCGAATGGGAAAGGCATAATCAGCTGATAACAGATTATGCCGGGGATGCAGTGTTTTAGTCGAGGATTTTGAAGCGTGGATCGTCCGGATCGATCGACGAGATGGCGCGCGCGTCTTCGGTCATGTGGGTTTCCTCAGCGCGCTGCTCGACGCGACGGGTTTCCTCCAGGTGCTTCTGGATGGCGTTGACCAGCTCCTGCGTGCCTTCGTGGCTCAGCGCGGAGATCTCGAACACCGGGCCCTTGAAGCCGAACTTCTTGATGAAGTCCTTGACCTTCTTGGCGCGTTCCTCTTCCGGAATCATATCCAGCTTGTTCAGCACCAGCCAGCGCGGCTTGTCGACCAGTTCTTCGTCGTACTTTTTGAGTTCGTTGACCAGCGCCTTGGCTTCCTTGACCGGATCGACCGACGCTTCAAACGGCGCCAGGTCGACGATGTGCAGCAGCAGGCCGGTACGCGACAGGTGGCGCAGGAATTGGTGGCCCAGGCCCGCACCTTCGGCGGCGCCTTCGATCAAGCCCGGAATGTCGGCGATCACAAAGCTCTTCTCATGCGACACCCGCACCACGCCCAGATTCGGGTGCAAGGTGGTGAACGGATAATCGGCGATCTTCGGGCGCGCGTTCGACACGGCGGTGATGAAGGTCGACTTGCCGGCGTTCGGCATACCCAGCAGGCCCACGTCGGCCAGCACCTTCAGTTCCAGGCGCAGCGTGCGATGTTCGCCTTCCTTGCCCGGGGTCTTCTGGCGCGGCGCGCGGTTGGTCGAGGTCTTGAAGTGGATGTTGCCCCAGCCGCCCTCGCCGCCCTTGGCCAGCAGTTCCAGCTGGCCGTGCTCGCTCAGGTCGGCCAGGATCTCGCCGGTGACGTCGTCGATGATCAAGGTGCCCAGCGGCATGCGCAGGTGCACGTCATCGGCGCCACGGCCATAGCAATCGGCGCCACGGCCGGCTTCGCCGTTGCCGGCGCGGTGCACCTTGGAGAAGCGGAAATCGACCAAGGTATTGATGTTACGGTCCGCTACGGCCCAGATCGAGCCACCCTTGCCGCCGTCGCCGCCGTCAGGGCCGCCAAACGGGCGGAATTTTTCACGGCAAAACGAGGAGCAGCCATTGCCGCCGTCGCCACCGATTACTTCAATTTTTGCTTCGTCGATAAACTTCATGATGTACCGCCATAAAACTAAAAGGCTCTACCGGATGGGCAGAGCCTTTCGATTGAAGGCTTGCGCCTTACAAACGGCCTGCCATTGGCAGGCCGGAGCGTAAATTACGCTGCTGCGACGACGGTAACGTACTTCTTACCTTCGCCTTTGGTCACGAACTTGACCACGCCGTTCACCAGGGCGAACAGGGTGTGGTCTTTGCCGGTGCCAACACCTTCGCCGGCGCGCACTGGGGTGCCGCGTTGACGAATGATGATGCCGCCTGCATTGATCGATTGACCGCCGTAGACTTTAACGCCCAGGCGTTTTGATTCTGAGTCACGACCATTTCGCGTAGTGCCGCCGCCTTTTTTGTGTGCCATGCTAAAGCTCCTTGACTAAAAAAGTGTCGATACGCGATTAAGCGTTGATCGATACAACTTGGATTTCGGTGTAGTTCTGACGGTGACCCTGACGCTTCTGATAGTGCTTACGACGACGCATCTTAAAGATCGTCACTTTTTCGTGACGGCCGTGGGAAACCACAGTTACCAGAACCTTGGCACCTTCAACCAGCGGAGCACCGAACTTGATGCTGTCGCCCGCGCCAACGGCGAGGACTTGGTCAATGGTGATTTCGGAACCAATGTCTGCCGGTATCTGTTCTACTTTGAGTTTTTCGCCTGCGGCAACTTTGTACTGTTTGCCACCGGTTTTTATGACCGCGTACATGATTTGAAACCTCTTCAAATGTTAAGAAAATTCCCCGAAAACAGGGGAACCGCAGATTATACACAGGATAGGAATTTGCGTCAAAAACTATTCACAAATGGCGGATGACGTGGTATGTCAAACAATTTTGCCAACTTCTGAAGACGGGGCGGCGCCCTCTGAGCGGGGGCATGGCGTATAATCCCGGCACCATTAGTCTAACTGCACAGGTTTGTCTTGTCTGCCGCCACCCAAAACACCATCATCCAAACCATCGCCGCCGACATGGACGCGGTCAATTCGGTGATCCGCCAACGCCTGCATTCCGAGGTTCCCCTCGTGAACCAGATCGCCGAATACATCATCAGCGCGGGCGGCAAACGCATCCGCCCGGTGCTGGTACTTCTGGTAGCGAACGCTTACTCCTATCAAGGCAAGGCCCATCACGAGCTGGCGGCGGTGGTGGAATTCATCCACACCGCGACCCTGCTGCACGACGACGTGGTGGATGAATCCTCGCTGCGCCGTGGCCGCGCCACCGCCAACGCCCTGTTTGGCAACGCCGCGTCGGTGCTGGTGGGTGACTTCCTGTATTCGCGCGCGTTCCAGATGATGGTCAGCCTGAACAATATGCGCGTGATGCAAATCCTGTCGGACGCCACCAACGTGATCGCCGAGGGCGAGGTGCTGCAACTGCTGAACATGCACGATCCGGACGTGACGCAGGAACGCTACCTGCAAGTGATCCGCTCCAAGACCGCCAAGCTGTTTGAAGCGGCGGCCGAGCTGGGCGCGCTGGTGGCCGGCGCCACCGATGCGCAGATCACCGCGGCCGGCGAATATGGCCGCTCGCTGGGCACCGCCTTCCAGCTGATCGACGACGTGCTGGACTACGCCGGCGACGCCAGCGAAATCGGCAAGAACGTCGGCGACGACCTGCGCGAAGGCAAGCCTACCCTGCCGCTGATCTACCTGATGGAAAACGGCACGGCCGAGCAGCGCGAGCTGGTGCGTTCATGCATTGAAAACGGCGACGAGCAGCACTTCGACACCATCCTGGCCGCCATCACCAGCAGCGGCGCGCTGGACTACACACGTGAACAGGCGGTGATCGCCGCCAAACGCGCATCGGATGCGATTGCCGACCTGCCGGACAGCGTCTACAAAGAGTCGCTGCTCCAGCTGGCGCACTTCTCAGTGCACCGCAACCACTAAAGGATCTCCTGCACCAACTCGGAAGGACGGCAAAGGCGTACGCCTTTTGCCGTCACCACCAGCGGGCGTTCGATCAAGGCGGGATGCGCCATCATGGCGTCCAGCAGCGCTTCATCCGACAGCGACTCGTCGGCCAGTCCCAGTTCCACATACAAATCGCCCTTGTTGCGCATGGCCTGGCGCACGGTCAGGCCGGCCTTGGCGATCAGCTCTTGCAGCTGCGCGCGCGATGGCGGGGTCTTGAGGTATTCGATGATCTCGGGCTCAACGCCGGTAGCGCGGATGGCTTCCAGCGTTTTACGCGAAGTGCCGCAGACGGGATTATGGTAGATGGTGACGCTCATGATGCTGCCCTTGTACGCAATAACAAAGGCAGCATTATGGCTTAAAACTTGGTCGCGAGGCTGAGGCCGATGCTGCGCGGCGCCAGCCGGTAACCCTGCACGATCGACGCCACCTGCGGATGCTGGATGATGGTGTCGGTATCGAAGGCATTCTTCACAAAGGCGGTAAACGCATAGCTGCCGAAGGTGATGCCGGCGCTGAAGTCGGTGGTGTGATACGCCGGACGGTCATGGTCGGTCTGGTCCGGATCGAGCGAGCCTTTGCTGGAACCCACCCACTGCATGCCCGCCATCACAAACGCCGGACGCTCCCACGCCGAGAAGTTGTAGGTGGCGTTGACGGCGGCGTTATATTTCGGCACACCCTGAATCTGCGCGCCGGCCACCGCGCCCACCACGCCGTTCTCGATGCCGACATCGTTGGACAGTTCCGCTTTCACGTAGCCACCCGATGCGCTCAGCGTCAGGCCTGGCAGCGGCTTGGCCTTGATGTCGAATTCGAAGCCCTTGGTGGTGGCGTCGCCGGCGTTGGCGTTGTAGGTGTAGGCGCAGGTCGGCAGGTACACGCCCTGCTGGATGTTCTTCCACTTCACGTAGAACACGTCCGCGTTGATGGTCAGGCGGTTGTTGAGGAAGCGCGACTTGCTGCCGACCTCATAGCTCCACAAGCTGTCCGGCGAATACGATGGCGGACCGGCCGTGATGCCGTTCGCCTCCAGATCCGGGCCGCAGGTGGTCGGCGGCACGTAGATGTTGGCGCCACCAAGGCGGAAGCCTTTGGCCACGCTGGTGTACACGGTGTTGGTCGGATTGACTTCCCACGTCAGCGCATACTTCGGCGTGAAGGCGCTGGACGACGTCTCGGCGCTGCTGTTGTTGCCCGCACCCGCCAGGTAGTTGCCGTTGCGCTGCTCCAGCGTGGTATTCGCTTTCAGGTAGCGCGCGCCCACGGTGGCGTGCACGGTCGGCGAGAAGTAGTAGTTCAACTCACCGAAGATGGAGGCCTGCTTCTCGCGATAATGGAAAGCGCCCGCAAACGAGTTATCGCCCGGGAACTGGCCGGGACGCGCATCCGGCAGCAGGTCCGGATCGGCGATATCGAAGCCGAACTGCTTGAAGGTATCGGTCACGCCGAAGATAGGATCGTTCTCGATGATGTTGGTGTGCTGGCGCGAGAAGTAGGTACCGGCCAGCCAGGTCCACGGCGACACCTTCTCGTCATACGGATGCGAAGCCAGGCGGAATTCCTGCGACACCTGCCGCACCTGATTGTTCAGGTACACCGCCGACGGCAGCCCCGCAATCGCCGCGATCAGCTCCGGCGGCGCCTTGCCGCCATCCTCGGTCGAGGTCAGGAAGGTCGACAGCGAATAGCTGTTGTAGGCCGAGCCATTCTGCGTGCGGTCGAACTTGCGCTGGAAGTAGCTGGTGGCCGAGGTCAGGTCGAACGGACCCAGATCCCAGTTGACGGTCACGCTGGGCGACAGCAGTTTGTCGATCGACGGCTCGCGCACCTGCTTCTGGGCCTGATACAGCGGCAGATCGAGGTTGAAGGCCGAGATATCCTTGGCATCCACGCGCTGGTAATACACCGATGGCGTAATCGTCAGCGTGCGGGTCGGTCGCCATTTCAGCGCGGCGCGGAATTCCTGGTCGCTGATCTTGTTGATGTTGTTGGCGATGACCTTGCCGTCGCCATCGACCTGATTGATAAAGCCGCCCGTGTGCTGCGCCTGCACGCCGATGCGCAGCGCCAGTTCCTCGGGAATCAGCGGGAAGTTGGCCACCACGTTGGCCGCATAGTTGGCGCTGCCGCCTTTGGTGTTGGAGCCTTCGGTGTAGGTGGTGAATTCGCGCTCTTTCAAATCCGGCTCGTTCGGCACGAACTTGATGGTGCCGCCCATGGAGCTGGCGCCGTACAAGGTGGCCTGCGGACCGCGCAGCACTTCCACCCGGTCGATATCGAAGAAGCGCGGCTCGATATTCCCCATGGTGTAGACGTTGCCCACCGTGATAGGCGTATCGCCAAGGTAGACGCCCACCGTGGCCGCACCAGCCGTGGAGCTGATGCCGCGGATCTCGATGTTGGACGTGCCTGGCCCCGCGCCGCCGTTGCCGCTGGCGGCGGTGAAGGAGATATTCGGCACCACGCGCGTCAGGTCGGTGATATCGCGCACATGCTCCGCTTGCAGCTGCGAACCGGTAACGGCGCTGATACTCATCGCTACCTTGGCCGGATCTTCCTTGCGCTTTTGCGCGGTCACTTTAACGACTTCGATTTCTTCCGAGGGCTGCACCTGCTGTGCCCACGATGGGGCACTGAATGCCGTGAGCACGGCGGTGGCGATAAGTTTGCGTCGAATATCCATGTGTGATCTTCTCCTTGGCGCCCCAAAATGATGCGTTTTTGCTCATATTGGGCTAGTTGCTTATATTAACCATATTAATGTTTTAACAAAGCAAGAAGTTTGCCAAGGCGTTGGAATACCACCACAATCCAGCCATGTATCACAGGCCGTAATCCATCTCCTTGGGCGCCACGCCTTCATTCACGTTGGCGACGAAAGGCACAGCCTGGTCGGCCTGCTTGTAGACCACGCCCTCCTTCATCACGAAGCTCACCTTGGTCATCAGGCTGATGTCGGACAGCGGATTGCCCGGCACCGCCACGATGTCGGCAAACTTGCCGGCGCTGATGCTGCCCAGATCCTTCTCCTGCTTGAGCAGCGCGGCGGCCTGCGTGGTGGCGGCCTGGATCGCGGCCAGCGGCGGAATGCCCGCCTCCACCATGTAGCCGAATTCCTTGGCGTTGTCGCCGTGCGGATAAACGGCGGCGTCGGTGCCGAAGGCGATCTTCACGCCGGCCTTGTAGGCGCGGCCCGCCGTGCCCTGGATCAGCGGGCCGATGGCGGCGGCCTTCACCGCCACCTGCGGCGGGAAGTAGCCCGGCACCTTGGCCTTGCCCTCCACATATTTGCCAGCGATGATGGTCGGCACATAGAAGGTGCCGTGTTCCTTCATCAGCTTCATGTCCTCCTCGTTCATGTAGGTGCCGTGCTCGATCGAATCGACACCGGCAATCACCGCGCGGCGGATCGCTTCCGCGCCGTGCGCGTGCGCGGCCACCGTCATTTCGTAATCCTTGGCCGCGGCCACCACAGCCTTGATTTCTTCGATGGTCATCTGCGCGTTGTCGGCACTCTTGCTTTCATCGAGCACGCCGCCGGACGGCATGATCTTGATCAGGTCCGCGCCATCCTTGTAGTGCTGGCGCACCGCCTTCCACGCATCGGCGGCGCTGTTGATGATGCCGTCCTTGGCGCCGTAGTCGGCCATCAGGTCGGCACGGTAGCCATCGGAATCGTCGGCGTGGCCGCCGGTGGAACCGACCGCTTTGCCGGCGGTGAAAATGCGCGGGCCGGGAATCACGCCAGCGTTGATGGCGTTGCGCAGCGAGATCGAGGTGTTGGCGTTGTCGCCCAGGTTGCGCACCGTGGTGAAGCCGGCCAGCAGCGTCACACGCGCGTAGTTGGTGGAACGGATCGCATAATCGGCGATATTCCAGCGGAACTGGTCGGAGTAGCCGGTGGGGCTGGTCTGGCCCGTCAGATGGGTATGGCTGTCGATCAGGCCCGGCAGACAGGTCTGGCCGGCGAGGTCGATCACGGTGGCGCCGTCAGGTGCGACCCGGCCCGCGCTCACCTGCGTAATGCGCTTGCCGTCGATGACCACCGTGGTCGGGCCCAGCAACTTGCCAGCTTGCGTATCCAGCAACTGGCCGCACTGGACGGCGACGACAGACGGCGCGGCGCTGGCGCAGGTGGCAAAGCAGGCGGCGATCACGGACAAAGCGGTATGAATACGCATCGGAACAACTCCCTGAAAAAAGGTAAGCATAGATATTATCTCAACGCTGATTGATGTATCATGAAAACGATTCCATATAAAAAACCGACGGAGACCACATTGAGCTTCCCTGCATCCAATACTCGTGTTAGCGCTATCAAATACCTGAGCGCTGCCCTGCTGCTGGCCTTCGGCGCCGACGCTTCCGCCGCCACCCGCATCAACCAGGTGGGCTTTGAGCCGCAATCCGAGAAACTGGCCGTGGTAACCGACGGCACGGCCAGCAGCTTCGAGGTGGTGGCCGCCGATACGGGCAAGACCGTCTTCACCGGCAAACTGGGCGCGCCGGCGCTGTGGAAGCCATCGGCGGAAACCGTGCGCCTGGCCGACTTCTCCGCACTGAAAACGCCCGGCGAATACCGCATCAAGATCGACGGCCAGACGCTGTCCGACCGCTTCGCCATCCGCGACCATGCCTATCGCGCCCTCAACGCCGCCGCCATCAAGGCTTATTACCTGAACCGCGCCAGCATCGCGCTGCCGCCGCAATACGCCGGCGCCTACGCGCGTCCGGCGGGACATCCGGATGACAAGGTGCTGGTGCATTCGTCCGCCGCGTCGAGGCAGCGCGCCGAAGGCAGCGTCCTGTCCAGCCCCAAAGGCTGGTACGACGCCGGCGACTACAACAAATACATCGTCAACTCGGGCATTTCGACGTACACCCTGCTGGCCGCGTTCGAACACTTCCCGCAATACTTCGCCAAACAAAACCTCAACATCCCCGAATCGGGCAACGGTCTGCCAGACATCCTCAACGAAGCGCTGTGGAATCTGGACTGGATGCTGACCATGCAGGACCCCAATGACGGCGGCGTGTATCACAAGCTGACCAACAAAGCCTTCGACGGCATGGAGATGCCGGATCAGGTCAAGCCCACGCCGCGCTACGTGGTCCAGAAAAGCACTGCGGCCGCGCTGGACTTCGCGGCCACCATGGCCACCGCCGGCCGCATCTTCAAGGCTTATGAACAGCAGCGTCCCGGCCTGTCGGCGCGCATGATGGCGGCGGCGGAAACGGCATGGAACTGGGCGCAGGCCAATCCGGCCGTGGTGTTCCGCAATCCGGCCGACATCAAGACCGGCGAATACGGCGACGCGCAACTCGGTGACGAATTCGCCTGGGCCGCTGCGGAGCTCTACATCGGCACCGGCAAGGACAGCTACTACCGCGCGATCAAAGCGGACCAGCTGCCGGCTACCACGCCGTCATGGAGCGACGTCGGCGCGCTGGCCTGGATCTCGCTGGCGCAGCACCGCGCGCACCTGACGCCGGCGGCCGATCGCAAACTGATCGAAAGCCGCATCGACGGCCTGGCCGCAAGCCTGGCCGCCAACTGGAAAGCCTCCGCCTACCGCGTGGCGATGCAGGAAAAGGACTTCGTCTGGGGCAGCAACGCCACGGTGCTGAATCAGGCCATGATGCTGTTGCAGGGCTATCGCCTGAACGGCAAGGCGGACTATCTGAACGCGGCGCAATCGGGCCTCGACTACGTGTTAGGCCGCAACGCCACCGGCTACTCCTTCGTGACCGGCATTGGTGCGCGGCCGGCCATGCATCCACATCACCGCCCATCGGCGGCGGACAAGCTGGCGGCGCCGGCGCCGGGCTTCCTGGTCGGTGGCCCGCAGCCCGGCCAGCAGGACAAGAAAGACTGCCCTGTTCCCTACCCGGCCAAGCTGCCAGCCACGTCCTACCTCGATCACGTGTGCAGCTACGCCAGCAATGAAATCGCCATCAACTGGAACGCGCCGCTGGTGTACGTCTCGGCCGCGCTGGACCAACTTACCGCAGGAGCATCCATGGAGCAAAAAGTAGAACTGTCGACGCTAACTCGCCAGGAAGAACTGCTGCAATTCGACAGCTTCAACAACGACACCGCGCTGGCGCTGGGCATGAAGGTGATTGAACTGGCGCGCGCCGCCGGCAAATCGGTGGCCGTCAACATCACGCAGGACGGCACCATGCTGTTCTACCACGGCATGCCGGGCACCAACGCCGACAACGCCAACTGGATACGCCGCAAGAGCAACCTGGTCAACCGCACCGGCCACAGCTCCTTCTACACCCACACCGAAGTGAAAAACGCCGGCGGCGATTACGACCACATTCCCGGCATGGACATGAAAGAGTTCGCGGCGCATGGCGGCTCCTTCCCGTTGGTGGTCAAAGGCAAAGGCCGCATCGGCACCCTCACCGTCAGCGGCCTGCCGGGAGCGGAGGACCACGCCATGGCCGTGGCCGCGCTGCAAGCGTATCTGAACGTCGACCTCTGACAACAGGGAAAACACATGAGCGACATCATCCGCTGGGGCATCCTCGGCACCGGCCGCATCGCGCGCGACTTTGCCAACGCATTGAAAGACACGCCGGGCGCGGTGCTGGCGGCGGTCGGCTCGCGCAGCGTGGAAAGCGCGGCAGCGTTCGGCCGCGAATTTGGCAATCCGTCCGCCTATGGTTCATATCAGGCGCTGGCCGATGCGCCGGAGGTGGACATCATCTACATCGGCACGCCGCACCCGATGCACGCCGAGAACACGCTGCTGGCACTGCGGGGCGGCAAGGCCGTGCTGTGCGAGAAACCGTTCACCATCAACCTGCGCGAAGCGCGGCAAGTGGTGGCGGAGGCACGCCGGCGCAAGCTGTTCCTGATGGAAGCCATGTGGACGCGCTTCATGCCGGCGCTGGCGGAAGTCAAACGCATCATCGCTTCCGGTGAAATCGGCGTGGTCAATTCCGTGCATGCGGACTTCAGCTTCGTCGCCACCACCGATCCGGAAAACCGCGTCAACAAGCGCGAGCTGGGCGGCGGCGCGTTGCTGGACCTGGGCATTTATCCACTGTCAATCGCGTGTGCGCTGCTGGGGCCGGCGGAATCGGTGCAGGCGCAGGCGATACTGAGCGAGGCTGGTGTCGACATGACCACCGGCTTCACCATGAAGCACAAAGGCGGCACCATGTCGATCAGCAGTTGCTCGCTGCGCTCACGCTCGCCTTCCGAACTGACCGTCTCGGGCACGCTGGGCAGCGTGCGCATGGAAGGTATGTTCCACCTGTCGCAAACCGTGACGGTGAAACTGGCCGGTGGCGTGAGCCGCACCGTCTCCACGCCCTACCTCGGCAACGGCTACGTGCACGAAGTCATCGAAGCCGGCCGCTGCCTGCGCGAGGGCCTGCTGGAGAGTCCGGGCATGACGCACGACGAGACCCTGGCAATGATGGAACTGCTGGACACCATCCGCGCCCAGATCGGCGTACGCTACCCGGCCGACGAGTAAATTCGTGCCAGTTGAAAAGCTTGAAAAAATCTGATGTAATTCACATCACAGTCGGGGCGTAGCTTAGTCCGGTAAAGCGCTACGTTCGGGACGTAGAGATCGGAGGTTCGAATCCTCTCGCCCCGACCAATCGAGTCGTTGAGGTTAGACAAACCCGACTACGCTATTTCATTCCGCCAATTGGCAAATTTCATACTAGCTTCGCTAAAGTGCAGGGTGCAGAATCGTCGCATCGCCTGAGTCCAGGCGATATCGTCAGCAAAGGAGACATTGCGATGGTTCACAACAAAGGACGCGATAACACGCCTGTTCTTCCTGCACGCCCCCTCCAGCCGCTGTTGTCTTCGAGGCCGGCGGCTTCCGAGTAATCCGCCCCTTTTCCCGTTCAAGTCCCTGACGGCCTGAATTGGCTGGGCGCGCGCCTGCTCGCCCCGCTCTGGCCATCGTTTCTAGCATCCCACAATATTAATCATGATAAGGTCATTATATGGATAATAAGCGTTTAATTATTACATCCGTTCTGCTAGCACTATCAGGAAGCATGACAAGCGTGCAGGCTCAAACCTGCACTCCAACTGCGGTTACACCATACATCAAGTTGGCTGGCGTCTGGAATCAGGCGGCAACTGCCTCGGTTAATGCTGGCAATCAAATTGTATTTGGACCACAACCAGTTAGCGGCGGGGCCTGGCTATGGAGTGGCGACTGTGGGACATCCGGCACTGCGCGTGAGCAAACCATAACGCCAAGCGCTAGCTGTACTGCAACAGCAGCCTATACCAACAGTTGCGGCGCAAAAACCTCCCAGGACTTTACGATCAAGGTTCCTCTTTATCCGAGCTACAACACAAATCCAATTGCCCCGAACGCGACTGGCATGAGCAGTAACGCTACGCAACTGGCCGCCAAAATAAAGCTGGGAACAAACGTTGGCAATACGATGGAAGCGTATGGTTGCCCCCCGGCGTCGGAGACTTGCTGGGGCAACCCGATGGTCTCTGCCGCTTATGTCAAACTGGTGAAGGACAGCGGTTTTGACGCGATTCGGCTTCCCGTGTCCTGGGATCAGTATGCCGATCAGAAGACTGGAAAAATCAGCGACGCCTGGCTCAACCGCGTGAAGCAAGTGGTGCAGTATGCAGTGGACAACGGGCTGTACGTCATCGTTAACATCCATTGGGATGGCGGCTGGCTGGAAAAGAATTTTACCGAGGATAAGAAGGAAGCGGTCAACGCCAAACAGAAAGCCTATTGGGAGCAAATTGCCACGGCACTGCGTGACTTTGACGAGCACGTCCTGTTTGCCAGCGCCAATGAGCCGGACGCCGACGACGCAGCCGAGATAGCAGTTCTGGAAAGCTATCACCAAACATTTGTCAATGCGGTTCGCTCGACGGGTGGTAGAAATGCTTATCGCGTGTTGATTGTCCAATCGCCACAAACCAACATCGATTTGGCTGCCAATCTTTGGAATGTCATGCCCACCGATACGATCACCGGCCGCCAAATGGCAGAAGTGCATTTTTACCCATTCAGCTGGTCGATCCAGACGCAAGACGAATGGTATGCCACCATGTTCTACTACTGGGGTAACGGCTTCCACTCGACGACTGACACCACGCGCAACTCAACTCGGGAGGAAGAGGATTATGTGAATGCGGAGTTTGCCAAAATGAAGGCAAAATTCGCTAACCGCGGGATTCCGGTTGTGCTGGGAGAGTTTGAGGCTATGTACCGTACTCAGCTGACTGGCGATAACCTCGCCCTGCATCGCGCCTCGCGGGCGTATTATTCCCAATATGTGGCCCAGACTGCGCTTGCCAATGGCATGATTCCATTCTATTGGGAGATTGGCTCTGCGGTAGACTTGTTTAACCGCACCACTCCGGCTGTGAATGACCCGCAAATTCTTGATTCACTTCTGGCAGGCGCAGGAAAAGGTGTCGTAGTAAGTGCGCGCCCAAATAGCTGGACTGTCAGCGCCGGGGCGGCAAATACCAGTACGGGCTCAAACATGCGGTTTACGCTGAACGAGGCGGGGGCGGCTGCTAGCTCTACCTTCGCCAATCCAGTTAATTTGAATGGCGCGACTTGGAAAATGGTCCTTAATTTCGATCAGACGTTTGTCTCCGGTCGAAATGGAGGGATGGATCCCATTTTGCAGTTCTATGCTTACGCCGCGAATTGGACTGCTTCCGAGTTTAAGTGCTGGACCGCTAATCAAGCGCTGGTTGCAGATCAGGATACAGAATTCACATGTTCTGGCTTCACCATCCCGAATGCGGTGGGGGTTGGTATCCAATTCCCTAAAGCAGCAGGTTCCGTCACCATCAAGAGAGCAGCTATTAAATTTGCTCAGTAAGTTTCTGGCTCACAGCCGGCTTCCTGAAGGAAGCCGGCTTTTTTGAGTGCGGGGTTCTCTCGCAAGCCAACAATGTGATGCAATCCCCGTTCCTAAGCGCCGCAGCGCTTGTGGGCGGCAGAAAACGAAGTCACTTCCCACACCTGTAATCGAGAAAACGCAAGTAAGGAATTCCCTACCTGAAATGCAGACAGGGCTGACAGAGGCTGGCACCGGTTTTTGCTATGCTCGCGAGCATAGCAATCGGGAGGGCCGTCAGATGATGGTTATCTAGTTTATGAAAAATAGCTGCGGCAAGACGAACTGCGGGGAACAGCGCAGGAAATGGCGTGCTGATGGTATTCCGCAAGTCCTCTCGGCCATCGTTTGTCTTGCTCTCGCGTCATCGGCGCTTGCCCGCTCTCCCCTGCATGACCGTGTCCTCGATCTCCGCGAACAAAGCCGCCTCAACCCGGAACAGGTACTGGAACAGTTGTTCAAGCTGGAGCCTCAGATGGGCTCGGAAGCGCCGCCAGCGCGGGCGGAGCTGCTGGCACAGATCAGCATCACGCAGGAACGTTTGAACCAAATCGACGTCGCACTGATCAACGCCGATAAACTCATCGCCTACGGCACCGCGCTGCATGACGACGCGATTGTCGCCAAAGGCATGCTGACCAAGGGCTGGGTATTCTACGGACGCAACGACACCAAGGGGGCACAACGCCTGGTCCGGGAGGCGGAGACGCTCGCCAGACGCAGCGCCAATCCTGCCCTGTTGGCGCAGACCGCGACCGCGGCGGGCGAGGCGGCTGACGAGCAAGGCGATTTCCCAACCGCGCTGGCCAAATTACAGTTGGCGGTCGATACCGCGCGCAAGGTCACCGATGACCCGGTGCCACTGCTGAACGCGCTCAAAACGCTGATCCGGCTCTATATCCACGCCAAGGAAAAGGAGAAGGCGTATGCGGCGCTGGACGAATTGCAAGCGCTCGTTAAACAGCAGCCCTCTCTGGTGCGAACGGTGCAGTTCAAAACCGCCGAATACAACGTCAACGACAGCTTCGGCGAACCCAGGCGCGCCCAACTTGCTTTGCTGGACAGCCTGGCCTTGCAGCGTCAGCTCGGCTTGAAGGGAATGCTCACCTCCACTCTGGACAATTTGTCCGACAGCTACCTGCGACAATCCGATTATGCGCGCGCGGCGCAATATGCGTCGGAAGCGCTGTCGTTAGCCAAGGGAAGCAATGTCACGGCTGGCGAGGCTGTCGCCCACATCAATCTGGGCCATGCCTATCTGGGCCTGCGCCGCGTAGCCGAGGGTAAAGGCCAGTACGAGGCCGGCCTGGCCTGGTTCGAAAAGAGCGGCGACAAGCCGCAACTGCAAGAGGTGCTGCTCGAATATGGCCAGGCATTGGAAAATGCGGGCGACTTGCACAGCGCGCTGCGCGCCTATCATCGTGAACGCATACTGTCGAGTGAGCTGTTCGAGGTGGAGCGCCGAAAGTCCATGCTGGAGCTGCAAGAGAAATATGAAGCCGAAAAAAGACAGCACCAGATTGAACTGCTCAGCAATGAAAACCGGATCAAGAGCGCGCAGATCGACAACCACCGCCTGAGGCAGCGCATCTGGTGGCTGCTGTCGATGGTATTCGGGGTGACGACCTTGGCGGTCGGGCTGCTGTACCGCAAGGTACGGCATGCCAACGCCGCATTGGCAACAAAGAACCTGGAGCTCAAGGTACTGTCCACACACGATCCGTTGACCTCGCTGTACAACCGTCGCCATTTCCAGGATCACATGCACGGCGCCCCCGCCAGCGGGCAAGGCCAGCCGGCCGACAACACCATCGGTGCTCTTTTTCTGCTCGATGTAGACCACTTCAAGCATATCAATGACAGCTATGGCCATGCGGCCGGCGACGCCGTCCTCAAAATAGTCGCCGAGCGCCTGCGGGTCGCATTGCGCGGGACAGACATGATCGTGCGCTGGGGTGGCGAAGAATTCCTCGCTTACCTGCCGACCATTCCGTGCGACGGCGCGGACGACATCGCGCGCCGCATCCTGAATGAGATTTCAGCCACGCCGGTCAGATATGGCGAACACGCGATCACGGTCCAGGCATCGCTCGGGTTCGCTCCTTTTCCTCTGGCCTACCGTCACATGCCACTACCGTGGGAGCGGGTGGTTAACCTGATCGACATGGCGCTGTACCTGGCAAAAACCCAAGGCCGCAATCGTGCTTACGGCGTCCAGGGGTTCAGTGATGCCAGGCATGCTACGCTGGATGTGATCGAGAAGAACCTGGAACACGCTTTTCACATGGGATTGGTTGGTCTGAGCGTGGTTCTGGGCTGCGCACCCGATCATGCGAGCCAGCCGTGTGCGTGAGGCTGTCGGCACGGCTTAGGGTTTTAGCTCCTCGACGATCGCCACGCCCCAAGGTTTGATGGTGAGCGCCTGCCCTCGCCCGACACGCTTGCCTGACAACAGCTCGGTGCCATCCGGGTACTCGTACCGTATGGTTTGTTGTTTGGCGGAGTAATTCAGCAGATAGCGCACGTCATGGCCGTTGTTTAGCGTGCCGCCACGGACGATCAATGGGAAGCTGGCCTTGGGCAGGTCGAGCCCTGCCCGCTTGACTTGATCGGCCAGCAGTTTGCCGATGATGGCGTCGGTCGGCATGAAGCCGACATAGCTCACCTCGCCCCGGCCATAATTGTTGCGGGTAACGGCCGCGTACGCTGGCCACGACGGATGCTTGTAGCGGGCGACGACCTGGGCGGTGGTTGGCGTGACGAATTCCATCCACCAGCGCGCCTGGTTGTCGGCTTTGCCGACGCCGAACGGATCGCCATCCAGCGTGACGTCAAGCGGCGTGGTGAACTGGTGATAGCGCACGCCGGCCGCCTCGCTGATCGCGCCCGGCTGCACCGCGTAGCGCACCTTGGTATTCTCATCCGAAAAGCCGCTGCGGAAGGTGTAGAGCAGATGGCCGCCGGCTTTCGCATAGTCGTTCAGGCGGGCGATCTCGGCATCGCTGGCGGCATACAGCGACGGCACCACAATCAGCTTGTAATCGGACAGCGGCTTGGTCGAGGACGGCGAAAGAATGTCGACTTCCACATTCATGCGATACAGGGCGTCGTAGTAGGGACGCATCGCCTCGTTGTAGCTGAGCGATTTTCCGTCCACCTGGATTTTGAACGCGTCAAATCCCGCTTGCGCGATATTGCTGACATAGAATGCGACCTTGTTGGTCTTCTTCATGTCGACCAAGGCCGGCCCAAGCCGCTTCAGATCGGCGCCGATGGTCTTGACCTCGGCATACACCTCGTTGGGCTGGTAATCCTGCGACAGCACGCCGCGCCAGTAAGTTTCGATGGCGTTGGCGGTGGTCGCCCAGTGCCAGTACCCCACCATATTCGCACCGGAGGCCAGATGGCTGAAGGCCTGTAGCCGCAACTGGCCCGGATACGGCGTCCACTGCGGGAATCCCTGCGCCTCGGTCTCCAGCACCAGATAGTTCTGGCCGTTACGCATCGAACGCGTCAGGTCGCCGCCGAAGGCAATCTCGGCGCCGGTGAGTTTGTCCTGGCTCGGATGATAAATGTCGATGCCGGCGACGTCGAGCGGTTTGGCCGCTTCCCAGTGATCGACTTCCGGCTGCACGCCAAAGGAATGGTCTTTCCAGCCCAGATCGAAGTTCTGCGTGATGAACTGGTCCTTGCGCGCATGCGCGCGCACCAGATCCGCTTGCCAGGTCAGGTATTCGGTGACCAGTTCTCTTTGAAACTGGGCAAAGGCGTTCGACAGGCTGGCGTTGATCGAGCCATTGGTGGACGGGAAATCGGCCCAGTCGTTGATGCGGTTGCTCCAGTAATCCAGGCCGAACGCGCGGTTTAATGCGTCCAGGTCCGGGAACTTTTTACGCATCGATGCGACGAACGCCGCCTGCACGTTGGGCCCGCTGGTGAAGTAGGCCTTGGTCTCGTTATCGACCTGATAGCCGATCACCGCCGGATGGTCCTTCACATGCTCCACCAGCTTGACGATCACACGCTCCGCCGCGCGGCGGAATTCGGCGTTGGTGATGTCCATGTTTTGCCGGCGGCCATACTCGGCGCGGCCGTTCGGGGTGGTAACCAACACATCGGGATGCTGGCGCGCCAGCCAGGTTGGCACGGCATAGGTCGGCGTGCCGATGATGACTTTGATGCCGGCCTGATGAAACGCGGTCAGCATCCGGTCCACGTGGGAGAAGTCAAACACGCCTTCGGATTTTTCCAGCGTGCCCCAGGTTGACTCGGCGATCCGGACCACGTTGATGCCGGCCTCTTTCATCATGCGGGCATCTTCGTCGACCCGGTCTACCGGCGTGTATTCCGAGTAGTAGGCCACGCCATACAGGATGGTGTCTGGCAGTTGCGCGGCGGCGCTGTTGAAAGCTGCCAGCGCCAGGCCGGCGCCGCATGCGTATTGACGCAGGCGCTTGTGGATCGGTCTCATCCTCTCTCCCATTTTAGAGTTATATCGACCATCCTAGCCCGCCGCTTGCCGGTCATCCAATCATATTTTTATTGCAAGCGATAATTTTTTTGCCCTATCCAAAGACCTGCTTCAACGATTGCGCGACCACAAACGCGTCGCTCCACGCTTCCAGCTGCGCCACACTGGCCTTGGCCAGCTTCTTGCGCGCGGTCTGGGGCAATGGGCCGAAGCGCAATTCAAGCTGCCGCTCCAACAGCAAAACCGCCTCTTCCTTGCGCCCCCGCTGCAACCCCTGCTCGATGCCTTTTTCGATGCCTTTTTCAATACCTTGCTTCAGGCCTATCTTGATGCCATTGTCGATGAATGTTTGTTCCAATTGATTGTACTCTCTCATTTCGTGCTCCTTTTCCAACCTGGAAATAGCCCGCAGGTAGCGTTGGTGATACGGGTCTGGCAGGAGGCGTGTCAAATGCACTTTGGCCGCATAGAGTTTGTCCGGATCATGATGAGCCTGCTGCGTGAGCCAGTGAGCCAGTGTGACCCAGGCGATCGGATTGCTTGAGGCCTCCAGCGCGTCGATATCGACTACGTGATCGAGCAGTTTTGCGGTGCGGAAGATGAATTCCTTTACCGTGCCTTGTAACTGTTGGCGGAAATGGCGCGGACGCCAGTTGGGATGCTCGTCGGCCAGCAGTGCCAGGCTGACTACCGGCAGGCCATATGCCTCGCTGATACGGTCATTGTAGTCGCGCATGCGCCGCGCCAGTTTTGCAAAGCATGCGTCAGCGCAGCTTTCCAAGGCACATCATAACGGGCGGGCGGAGCGATATTCGGCATCCGCCCAGTCTGCTGCAAGACTCCGCCACGCCGTATGACAAATTACAAAATCCAGCTATTTGGTCGGGTCTTTCACCGCGTCGTAGCGGTCGATCTCCACCGCGCCATAGCTACCGTTGGCCAGTTTGTCGATGCGGCGGATGTAGATGGTTTGCACGATGTCGTTGGTTTGCGCATCGATCATGACCGTGCCGCGCGGGCTGGCCGCCTTGTAGCCTTTGACCGCGCCGATAAACGCCAGACCGTCCGTCTTGCCGCCGGTTTTGCCCAGCGCGGCGGCGATCAGCGCCATGCCATCGTAGGCGGAAGCGGCCTGGAAATTGGGCTTGAAGCGGTTGTTCACGGTTTTGGCAAACGCCACCATGAAGGCGGCGTTGTCGGCGCCGGGACGCGAGAAGGCATAAAAACCAGCCGTGTAGATGCCGGCCATGGCCTCGCCCGCAGCGGTCAGCACATCCTCATCGGCCCAACCCTCGCCGCCCAGGAAGCGGATGCCGGCCTTGTCCAGCCCTTTCTCGCGATACGCCTTCATGAAGGCCACCATCGGCTGGCCGTTTGGCAGGAACACGTGAACCGCATCCGGCTTCGCATCCTTGATGCGCTGGATGAAGGCGCTGAAATCCACCGTGGCCAGCGGCACTTTCACCGAATCGATGATGGTCCCGCCCGCGGCCTGGAAACTCTTGTTGAACCACGCCTCCGCATCATGCCCGGGCGCGTAGTCGGCCACAATGGAGAACACCCGGCGCGAGCCGGATTTGTAGGCCCATTGCGCCAGCGGCTGCACCGACTGCGCAATGGTGTAGGAAGTACGGGTCAGATAAGGCGAGCGCGCCGTGATCGCCGATGCCGCCGCGTTCATGATCACCATCGGCTTTTTGGCACGCTCGCTGACGCCGGCCGCGGCGATGGCGTTCGGCGTGAACACGAAGCCGGCCAGGATGTCCGCCTTGTCCCGGCTGACCAGCTCCGTGGCCAGCCGCTTGGCCACTTCCGGCTGCGGACCGGTGTCGTCCTTGTAAAGGATTTCGATTTTCCTGCCGGCCGCCTGGCCGCCGTTCATGCGCATCCAGGTATCGATCCCGGCCCGCATCTGTTCACCGCTCTGCGCGGCCGGCCCGCTCAGCGAGGTGATGACGCCGATACGGACGGTATCGGCATGGACGGCGCCAGCGCACAGGCATAACGCCGCGATCAGCACGTGTTTCATATGGTCTCCATTGTTTGAGTTTTGTATGAAACATGATCGTGGACTATCGAGAATTTTAAAATGGAATAAACCGAATAACGTTTATGCGAATTCCGGATTCCCTGCCAAGCCGCCAGGCGCCGCCGGGGCAGCGATAAGCTATAGTGCTGTTTTCTCCCCCGCGATTTACGGATGATACTCGGTCACCTCTGGCGTTTCCTTTGCATCGCCTTGCTCAGCGCGCAGCTGACGACGGCCACGGCCGCCATGCCGCTGCTGTCGGATTACAACCACAAGGCCTGGAGCGTGCTGGATGGCGCGCCGGTGGATGTCATGAAGTTCGCCCAGACCAGCGACGGCTGGCTGTGGATGGCCACGCCCGCCGGCCTGTGGCGCTACGACGGCGTGCGCTTCGAGCGCGTGGACAGCGTCTACGGCCATCCGCTCAAATCCAACATCCTGATCGGCCTGGCCGCCACGGCGGACGGCGCACTGCTGGTCGGCTACCAGCTGGGCGGCGTCAGCGTGTTCCGCAAGGGCTATACCCGCACCTTCAGCGAGGCAGACGGCCTGCCTGGCGGCATTGTGTTCCATCTCGAACCGGCGCCGGATGGCTCGGTGTGGATAGGCGCGCGCGGCGGCCTGGCGCGCCTGCTGCCTGCGGGCGACCGCATCGAACGGCTGGGCGGGGATGTGGGCCTGCCGAAAAAAGGCGTGTTCCAGATCCTGCTCGCCGGCGACGGCACGCAGTGGATCGCCACCATGGAGAGCATTTACTACCGCCGTCCCGGCGAGACCGCCTTTCATCAGGCCTGGCCGCGCACCCTGCTGTACGCCATGGCGGAGGCGCCGGACGGCGCCATCTGGGCCTGCGACCCGCGGCGCAATTACTACCGCGTGCAGACCACCCGGCCGGCGCACCCCGGTTTGCCGGCGCCAGCCTTCAGGGGGCGCGGCCTGCGCTTCGACCGCGATGGCGTGATGTGGGTGCTGCAAAACGAAGGCCTGGAACGCCGCTTGGACCTTGGCCCCAGTTCGCCGGCGCAAAGGCTGACACCGCAAAACGGCTTGAGCGGCACCACGCCCGGCGCCATCTTCCAGGACCGCGAAGGCAATCTCTGGCTGGGCACCGCCACCGGCGTCGACCGCCTGCGGCCAAACCGGCTCAAGCCGGTAACGCCGGAACTGCAACTGGAAGGCCCGGCCATCCTGCCCGGCCCCGACGGCTCGACCTGGGTGGGCGATATCTGGAATGGCCTGCGCAGCGTGGACGGCAACGGCGTGTCGCGCCACATCGCCAGCGGCCAGATCGGCGCCACCCACTGGAGCGCCGACGGCGTGTTCTGGTACGCATGGAACAACCAGCTGCTGCGCCGCGCGGCCGACGGCACGGTCACCGCCTTCCCGCTGCCGGAAGGCTTTCAGAACCGCCTGGCGCACGCCATCCAGTCGACACGCGACGGCGCCGTCTGGGTTTCCTTCCACGGCGGCGGCTTGTTCAGGATGAACAAGGGGGTCTGGACGCGCGATGGCGGCCTGGCGGGCCTGCCCAGGGAAATGACGTCCTCAATGACCACCGACACCCAGGGAGCCATCTGGATGGCGCACGCCGACAACAGCATCACCCTGCTCAGCGAAAATGAACAGGGCGGCCCCACGCTCAGGCGGCTGGATGGCGGCAATGGCCTGGGCGCCGGCATCGTGATGCAGCTGTACCGCGATGGCAACGACATCTGGGTCGGCGGCGAGCGCGGCGTGTTCCTGTACCGCGATGGCCGCTTCCAGCAACTGCGTGGCAGGAATGAGGAAACCTTCCGTGGCGTCTCCGGCATTGTGCGCCTGCCGGACGGCGAGCTATGGCTGAACGGGGCAGATGGCATCTACCGCGTCGGTGCGGGTGCGCTGGCCGCGTGGCGGCAGGACGGCCGCGCCGCCGTGGACTTCGAACGATTCGATGCGCTGGACGGTCTGCGCGGCCATGCGCAACAGATCCCGTCCAACCCTTCGCTGCTGCGCACCCGCGATGGTCATTTGTGGTTCACCACCGACTACACGGTGGCGCAGATCGATCCCTCGCACGTGCGGCGCAATCCGCTGCCGCCGCCGGTGTACCTGCGCAGCGTGGAAGCGGGCGACCAGAGATTCCAGGTCGACGACGTGCGCCAGCTGGAACTGCCCAAGGGCAGCAAGCAGTTCTCGGTGTCGTTCACGGCGCTCAGCCTGTCGATACCGGAGCGCGTGCGCTTCCGGTATCGCTTGCTGGGACTGGACGACAGGTGGGAGGAACCGCACGGCCGGCGCGAGGCTTACTACACCAATCTCCCGCCGGGCAATTACCGCTTCGAGGTGATCGCCGCCAACGAGGACGGCGTCTGGAACACCCAGGGCGCGGCGCTCGACATCCGCATTCCTCCGACCTTTGTGCAAACACCGTGGTTCATCGTGCTGCTGGCGCTGGGCGCGCTGCTGCTGGTGTGGGGCGCCTACCTGCTGCGGGTGCGGGTGATCACGCGGCGCATGCGGGACACCTTCCTGACGCGCATGGCGGAGCGTTCACGGATTGCGCGCGCGCTGCACGACACGCTGCTGCAAAGCGTGCAGGGATTGATCCTGAGCTTCCAGATGTACGCCAACAAGTACGCCCCCGGCTCGCAGGACCGCGTGCGTCTGGAAAAAACACTGGAGATGGCGGAACAGCTGCTGGTCGACGGCCGCGATCAAATCATGGATTTGCGCGCCGCTTCTTCGCCGGACGACCTGGGACCGGGTCTGGCGCAGTTCGGCCAATGGCTGGCGGAACATGGCAGGCACACTTTCAGCGTCCAAGTGCGCGGCACGCCGGTCCGTTTGCGGCCGGACGTGCACGAGGAAGTCTATGCGATTGCGCGCGAAGCGCTGTACAACGCTTCGCGCTACTCGGAAGCAAAGAACATCAGGCTGGAACTGGCGTACTCGCCGCGCCAATTCAGCCTGAGCGTGCGCGACGACGGCCGGGGACTGGACGATCACACGCTGAATGCCGGCCAGCGCCCCGGCCACTGGGGACTGGTGGGCATGCGCGAGCGGGCCGGCTGCATTGCGGCCAAACTGGCCATTGTCAGCCGTCCGGCGCAGGGCACGGAGGTCTCGCTGGTGCTACAGGCGCGCAACGCCTATGAGCCAGCCCAGGCGGCAGCGCGGTAGGCGGACGGCGACACGCCCATCCAGCGGATGAAGGCGCGGCGGAAGTTGGCGGTGTCGGTATAGCCCAGCGTGAAGGCTATTTCATCGACGGACAGCTTGCCCAGCTTGAGATGCTCGACCGCCAGCCGCAGGCGTACCTCGTCGATCACGGCGCGGTAGGATGTGCCCTCCTCCACCAGCCGCCGGTGCAGGGTGCGCGGCGTGACGTTGAACAGGCGTGCCGCCACGTTCAGCGAGGGGAAGCTGCCTTGCGATTCCAGCAGCAGCCGTTGCAGCTTGCCGGCCCAGCTTTGCCGCTGGGCGCTTTTGTCCAGCTCTATCTGGCAAACCTGAATGGCCTGGCGCAGCGTGACCGGATCGGCCATGCTGAGCGGGATGTCAAGTCCATCGGCGGCGAAGGCAAAGCCGCACCACGGCTGGCCATACCGCACAGGGCAGCCGAACATCTCCTCCGCCAGCGCCGCATACGGCGGCTGCTCAAGTGGAAAGCACACATGCAGCGTGCGCACCGCGCCGCCGGTGATATGGTCGAACAGATTCTTGATGGTGAGGACAATGGTGTCCAGCACCGAGCGCCGCACCACTTGCAGCGGAATGGCTTCCTCGACGATGATGCGCACCGCGCCATCCACGGCGGCATGGCGCACCCGCACCAGTTGCGTGCGGATTTGCAGGTACTGCTCCATCAGCGCGATAGCGTCGCGCAGGGTGGCGCTGTTCATGGCCGCGTAACCCAGCATGCCGTGGCTGTTGATCTGCATGCGCTCCCCCACCAGCAGGCCGAAGGCCGGTTCGCCGGTGGCGCTGATGGCGTCCTGCACCAGTTGCTCGAATTCGTCCAGCGCCAGCACCTGCACATCGCCGGCGGGCACGGCATCCCAGCGCTTGCGGCGGAACGAGGCAGGCATCCGCGCATCCATGCGCGCGACCTGGTCGGCGATCTGGCGGATGTACTGAACCGGGAGTGTGAATTCTTGGGAGCGCATGGTTCATTGTCAATAAATGACTATTTAATGTCAATAATCCACCTCGTCCCATATGCACCCGCACCCTACCATGCTGCAATCACACTACAACATAGAGGCCAGGACCAGTATGGAATTTGATTTTGTCGTCGTAGGTGGAGGCTCGGGCGGCGCAACGCTGGCCGCGCGCCTGAGCGAAGATCCGAATGTGTCGGTGTGCCTGATCGAAGCCGGCGGCGATGGCCGCGGCATTCTGGTGCGCGCGCCGGCGGCCGTGGCAAGCATGGTGCCGGGCCGGCCCCGGATCAACAACTACGCTTTCGAGACCGAGCCGCAGCCCGGCCTGAATGGCCGCCGTGGCTACCAGCCGCGCGGCCGCTGCCTGGGCGGTTCCAGCGCCATCAACGCCATGCTGTACATCCGCGGCCAGCGCCAGGACTATGACGACTGGGACCGGAATGGCGCCACCGGCTGGTCGTTCAATGACGTGCTCCCCTACTTCAAGCGCGCCGAAGGCAATCAGCGCGGCGCCTGCGATCTGCATGGCGCCGACGGCCCGCTGCAAGTCGGCGAGCAGCGCAACCCGCGCAGCATCACCGAGGACTTCGTGCGCGCCGGCGTGGAGTGCGGCTATCCGCGCAATCATGATTTCAACGGTCCGCAGCAGGAAGGCGTGGGCCATTATCAGGTGACGCAATTCCACGGCGGTGCGCGCAACGGCGAGCGTTGTTCGGCTGCCGCGGCCTACTTGCATCCGGTACAGGACATCCGCCACAACCTGACGGTGCTGACGGAGACGCAAGCGACGCGCGTGCTGTTCGATGGCCGCCGTGCCGCCGGCGTTGAAATCAAACGCGCCGGCGTGGTGTCGCAGGTGCGCGCGCGCAGGGAGGTGGCGCTGGCCGGCGGCGCCTTCAACACGCCGCAGTTGCTGATGCTGTCCGGCGTCGGCGATCCGCAGGAACTGGCGCGGCATGGCATTCCCGTGCATCACGCCCTGCCCGGCGTGGGCAAGAACCTGCAAGACCATCTGGATTACATCCTGGCCTATCAGTGCAAGGAAAAGGACTTGTTCGCGCTGGCGCCGGGCGGCGTGCTGCGCGTGACCAGGGAAATCGCCAAATGGCGCAAGACCGGACAAGGCATGATCGCCACGCCGTATGCGGAAGGCGCGGGCTTTATCAAATCGTCGCCGCAGCTGGAGCGGCCCGATTTGCAGCTGCACTTTGTGATCGCCATGGTGGACGACCATGCGCGCAAGCTGCGCTACGGCTACGGCTTTTCCTGCCACGTGTGCGTGCTGCGGCCGAAGTCGCGCGGCGAGGTGGGGCTGCGCGATGCGAATCCGTTGTCGGCGCCGCGCATCGATCCGCGCTTCCTGTCGCATCCGGACGATGTGTCGCTGCTGATGGCCGGCGCGCGCAAGACCGACGCCATCGTGAACGCGCCATCGCTGGCCCGGCACATGCCGCGCAATCTCTATCCGGTGGATTTCAACGACGATACGGCACTGGCGGCACAGATCCGCGCGCGCGCCGACACCATTTACCATCCGGTCGGCACCTGCAAGATGGGCACCGACAAGATGGCGGTGGTGGACCCGCAGCTGCGCGTGCATGGTCTGCACAGCTTGCGGGTGGTGGACGCTTCGGTGTATCCCACAATCACCAGCGGGAATACCAACGCGCCCACCATCATGATCGCCGAACGCGCGGCGGAGTGGATGCGTCAGCTTACAGTTTGCTGACCGTAACCGCCTTGCCTTTCTGTACCTTGGTCAGATACACCTTGTTCAGGCCCTGGTGGTCTTGCGGGCCGAAGGCGATATCGAGTCCGCCAAAGTTGCTGCTTAACTTTTCCAGCGACGAGAGAAGGCCGGCACGCGTCAGATCGGCGCCGGCTTTCTTCAGGCCTTCCACCAGCACCACTGCGTCGATATAGCCTTCAAACGAGGTATAGTCGTAGTCGCTGACGCCGGAAGCCTTCATGTCGGCCTGATACTGCTTGACGATCGGCAGGCTGTCATCAAACGGCGACGGCACCACCTGGGTAATGTAAACGCCCTCGGCGGCGTCACCGGCCGCCTTGATGAAGTTGGCGGTGCCGACAAACGACAGGTTGAAGAATTTGGGCTTGAAGCCGGCGGCATGGGCCTTCTGCACCAGCGCGGCGCAGGCTTTGTACGTGCCGACCATCAGCACCGCTTCCGGCTTGGCCTGCAACAGCGCCGCCAGGCCGGCATCGACGTCCTCGGTATTGCGCAGGTAATGGCCTTCGCCGGTGATATTCAGCTTGCGCTTTTGCAGCGACAATTGCAGACCTTCCTTGCCGACCTTGCCATAGGTGTCTTCCTGATAGAACAAGCCGATCTTGGTAATGCCGGCATCGCTCACCAGACGCTCGACCTGGAGTTCAATCTCGTTGAAGTAGGAGGAGCGGATGTTAAAGACATTTTTATTCAGCGGCGCGCGCAGGAATTCCGCGCCGGTGAATGGGGCGAAGAACGGCACATTGTTGTCGTTGACCAGCGACAGCGCGGCCTTGCTGGTGGGCGTGCCCACATAGCCAAACAGGGCGAACACCCCGTCTTTCTTGATCAGCTTTTCGGTCGCGGTGGCGGTGCGCTGCGGGTCATAGCCATCGTCCTCGCTGATCAGGGTGATCTTCCGGCCATGGACGCCGCCGGCGGCATTGACCTTCTTGAAATAAGCTTCGCTGCCCGCCTTGATGCCTTGCCCGAGGGCGGCGGTGGGACCGGACTGGGCATTGGCCATGCCTATTTTGATTTCGGTAGCGGTGACGCCGGTTTCCGCACGGGCGACGGACATCATGGCAAAGAAGAGACTCAGAAGGACAGTACGGGCGGCGCGTTTCATTTTATTCCTTTCGCAGTCCGCCGGGACCAGCCCGGCGGTAACTCAAAGATGCGGATGAGAACCCGGTCCCACAGTATCCTTCCAAGCAACACATTTCAATAGCGCACGCACAACGTTTCGTCATACAGTGCAAATAGCATGAAGCAAGTGACAATATTGTCGCAGCGTAGCCACACGGATCAGATCACGCCGCGGCGTTTCTGGTCACGCTCGATGGACTCGAACAGGGCTTTGAAGTTGCCCTCGCCGAAGCCATCGTCGCCCTTGCGCTGGATGAACTCGAAGAACACCGGGCCCAGCTGGGTCTCGGAAAAGATTTGCAGCAGCAGGCGCGGCTTGCCGTCCACCACCGAGCCGTCCAGCAGCAGGCCGCGTGCTTGCAACTCGTCGGCATTTTCGCCGTGGCCCGGCACACGGCTGTCCAGCATTTCATAGTAGGTGGCTGGCGGCGCGGTCATCAGCGGTACGCCGGCGGCGCGCAGCTTGTCGACGGTGCCGATCAGGTCGTCGCTCAGCAGCGCGATGTGCTGGATGCCTTCGCCGTTGAACTTCATCAGGAACTCTTCGATCTGGCCGCCGCCGGCCTTGCCCTCTTCGTTCAGCGGAATGCGAATCTTGCCGTCCGGCGCGGTCATGGCGCGCGAGGTCAGGCCGGTGTATTCGCCCTTGATGTCGAAGTAGCGGATTTCCTTGAAGTTGAACAGGCGCTCGTAGAACGAAGCCCAGTAGCTCATGCGGCCGCGATAGACGTTGTGGGTCAGGTGGTCGATGATCTGCAAGCCATGGCCGGCCGGGTGGCGCTCCACGCCCTCGATGAATTCGAAATCGATATCGTAGATCGAGGCGCCGTCTTCAAAGCGGTCGATCAGGTACAGCGGCGCACCGCCGATGCCTTTGATGGCCGGCAGGCGCAGCTCCATCGGGCCGGTCTGCATGTCCATGGCCTGTGCGCCCAGTTCCAGCGCGCGCTTGTAGGCCTGGTGCGAATTGCGCACGCGGAAAGCCATGCCGCAGGCCGACGGGCCATGCTCCGCCGCGAAGTAGGCGGCCGGGCTGTTAGGCTCCTGGTTGATGATGAAGTTGATGCCGCCCTGGCGGTACAGCTGCACGTTCTTGGAGCGGTGATTCGCCACCTTGGTGAAGCCCAGTTGCGCGAACACGGTTTCCAGCAGGCCTGGCACCGGCGAAGCGAATTCCACGAATTCAAAGCCCATCAGGCCCATAGGGTTGTCGAACAAGTCTGCCATGTTATTTTTCCTTTTTAAAGTTGTGATAGCTGCCAGTGCCGCGCGTGACCAGCACGTCTTCGGGCAGGATGGTGCCCGGCTGAAGCACCGGCTTTTGCTGTACCTGTTCGTACAGCGGGGCGAAATCGGTGTGCGCCAGTTGCAGCAGCTCGTCGAGATCGCGAATGACAAAATAGGTTTCCTGGAAGTCGTCGATGCGATAGTCGGTCTGCATCACGCGCGGCAGGTCGAAGCGCACGCGGTTGGGCGAGGCATCGTCCAGCGCAAAGATCGATTCGGTGTAGGAGGAGACGATGCCCGCACCATACAGACGCAGGCCGTCCTTCTGCTGCACCAGGCCAAATTCCACGGTGTACCAGTAGACGCGCGCCAGCAGATCCAGCACGCCCTTTTCCTTGGCGCGCAGGCCGCCCACGCCATAGGCCTGGATGTAGTCGGCGATGATGGGGTTCATCAGCAGCGGCACGTGGCCGAACACGTCGTGGAACACGTCCGGCTCTTGCAAGTAGTCCAGCTGGTCGGCGCTGCGTATGAACTGGCCGGCCGGGAAGCGGCGGTTGGCCAGGTGTTCGAAGAACACTTCGTCCGGCACCAGTCCCGGCACGGCGACCACTTGCCAGCCGGTGTGCCGCATCAGCACTTCGCTCAGCAGGCGGAAGTCCGGGATCTTGTCCGGGGCGATCGGCAGCGCGCGCATGCCGGCCAGGAACTCATTGCAGGCGCGGCCTTCCAGCAGCTTGCTCTGGCGTTCAAACAGCGTTTTCCACACCGCGTGCTGCTGCGGCGTGTATTTGTCCCATTGCTGGTCGATGGTCCAGTCGTCGCGCTGGCCCGGCGGCAGGTCAGACAGATGCATGAGCGTGACCTTTCGCGGCGGCGTCGCAGAACAGCGCCATGTCGATATCGCGCTGCGTCAGACCGCCCGCATCATGGGTGGTCCAGGTGATGCTCACCTTGTTGTAGACGTTGCTCCACTCGGGATGGTGGTTGCGCTTTTCGGCCGTCAGCGCGACGGCGCTCATGAAGGCGAAGGCTTCCACAAAGCCGGCGAACTTGAAGTCGCGGCTGATGGACAGCTGGTCCGCCGCCAGCGTCCAGCCTTGCGGCACTGGTACTTTGGTGAGGTCGATTTTTTCCATCTCAATTCTCCGTCATGACTTGAACCATGGCCTGCGCCACCGGCGCCACGCCCGCGTTGCTCAGGGCCGCCAGACACATGCGGCCGGAATCGATCAGATACACGCCATGTTCATCGCGCAGTTTGCGGATTTGTTCGACCGGCAAGCCGGTGAAGCTGAACATGCCCTGCTGGATGCGCAGGTATTCAAAATCGCCGCCCGGCAGGCGCGCTTGCAACTCGGCGTGCAGCGCGGAGCGGATGTGCTTCATGCGCACACGCATGGCGGTCAGTTCCTGTTCCCACTGGGCGCGCAGCTGCGCGTCTTGCAGCACGGCGCCGATCACGCGCGCGCCATAGCCTGGTGGGCTGGAGTAGTTCTTGCGCACGGCCGATTGCAGTTGGCCCAGCACTTTCGCCGTTTCGCCGGCGTCCTTGCAGGTGACGTGCAGCGCGCCGCAACGCTCGCCGTAGATGGCGAAATTCTTGGAGTAGGAACTGGCGACCAGCAAAGGGATATTCTGCTCCGCAAAATGGCGGATCGCAAATGCGTCTTCTTCGATGCCGCCGCCAAAGCCCTGGTAGGCGATGTCGAAGAACGGCAGCAGGCTGCGCTCCTGAACCACCAGCGCCAGCTCGCGCCATTGCTGCGGGTTGAGGTCGGCGCCGGTCGGATTGTGGCAGCAGGCGTGCAGCACCACGACGTCGCCGGCCGGCAGGCCGCGCAGTTGGTCCAGCATGGCGTCGAAGGCCACGCCGTGGGTTGCGGGCGAATAGTACGGATAGGTTTTGACTTCAAAACCGGCGCCGCCGAAGATGCCTTTGTGGTTGTCCCAGGTTGGATCGCTGACCCACACGCGGGCTTGCGGGAACCATGCCTTGAGAAAGTCGGCGCCGACTTTCAGCGCCCCCGAGCCGCCCAGGGTCTGAATGGTGGCGATGCGTTCCGCGTTGGCACCGCCGAACACCAGCTTGCGCGATTGTTCGCGGTAGGCGGGCGAGCCGGCCATTGGCAGGTAGGGGTGCGGGTGGAACGACTGGGCCAGCTGCTTTTCTGCGGCGGCAACAGCGCCCATCAACGGAATGCGCTGCTCGTCGTTGAGGTACACGCCAATGCTCAGATTGATCTTTGCCGGCCGAGGATCGGCGACGAATTGCTCGTTGAGCGTGAGGATGGGGTCCCCAGCAAATGCTTCAATATGCCGAAACATTTCGTCTCCTGTTTTTATGATGAAAACAGGAAGAGCTTAAACCTCAAAAGCCGGGAAAAGTAACCGCTTTTAACGGAGTTTTGTATAATCTACGCACAAATTACTCACATACACCAACCGAGGCGCACAAAATGATCACCACCATCGACAAGTTCGATTTGCAACTGCTGACCGAGCTCCAGCGCGACGGCCAGGCCACCAATAGCGCCCTGGGCAACAAGATCCACTTGTCCACCTCGCAGGTGAGCCGGCGGGTGCAGCGCTTGCAGGAAGGCGGCGTGATTGACCACTATGCGGCCATCATCGATCCGGTGGCGGTGGGTCTGGATGTGCTGGCGTTCACCGAGGTGACGCTGGATCATCACAGCCCGTCCGCCAGCGAACGTTTTGAGAAGGAAGTGGCGGAGCTGGCCGAGGTGACCGAATGCTACACGCTGGCCGGCCGCGCCGACTACCATCTGCGCGTGGTGGCGCCGGATCTGGCGTCGCTGTCCAGGTTCATGACGGAGAAGATCCTGCGCATCCCCGGCGTGGCGCAAATGAAGTCCACCGTCACGCTGCGCAAGATCAAGCACACGCACATGCTGCCGCTGGATCACGTAATGCAGCCGACCGAGACCCGCAAGCGCATTCAGTTCACCTGAGCGAGGAACCGCCGCACGGCTTGCAGCACCAGCGCAGGATATTCGCGTTGCGGCGAGTGATGGCAATCCGGCAGGACAACGACTTGCGACGGGCCGCTGGTCAAGCGGGCGATGAGGCGCGGGTGCTCCAGCGAGCCGTATTCATCACGGTCGCCGTGCAGCGCCAGCAACGGACAGCGGACGTGCGGCGCGCTTTGCCCGATGCGCCAATCGGCGAAGCCGGTGGACAGCCAGGTGTCCAGCCATGCGTGCAGCACCCACGCTGCCTTGTCGCCGTGATATTTGGCCAGGCGTTCCAGTTGACCCGGTTGCGCGAAGGCGGCTTGCGCCTGCCGCAGACCGTCGACGATGCCCCGGTCGACTTGCGCCTGTGCGGACATGGTGATCAGGGCGTCGCAGTCATCGGCATACAGTGACGCGCAACTGGCGGCCATGCCGCCGCCCACACTGTAACCGAAAGCGACGAAGCGGCCGATGTTCAAAGCATTGCGCAGCAAGGGAAAGTACAGGCGCGCCTCGTCTTCAATGAAATGGATCGACCAGCCGCCCGGATGCGGCGCCGACTGGCCGAAGCCGAAGCGGTCGTAGGCGATCACCTTGCGGCTGGTGGCCTCGGCCAGCAAAGCGGGGAAATCGCGCCACAAAGCGACGCAGCCCAACGAATCGTGGAACAGGATGATGGGCGTTCGGCCCGCGCACGTCGCATCGGCTGGCGTCCAGCAGCGCGCATGCAATTGACCGTGCGGCGTGGCAAGATTGAATACTTGTTCGGGCATGGGGGCATCATACACCAGCGCTCGGCTGCCGCTGGGGCGGCTGATGTCTGGATGCGCCCTGCGCCTAGCGCCGGCGACGGCGCGTGCTGTGGCTCTTGCGACTCTTGCGGCGGGAGGCGGAACGGGCCGGCGGCCTGTGGCGTGTTTTGGTTTCGCCAGACTCGGACCGCTGCTTATTGACGATACGCGCCGCCACTTCCTCCTCGCGGCCGGCGTAACGTCCCTCCTTTTTGAACTTGCGCTCCAGCTTTTGATACTCGCGCTCGCGCTTCGGGCTGGCTCCTCTGGGCATGGCGGCCTCCTTCGTCAGCTATTGTTGCAGGATAAGCGTTGCAAGCCTGTGGTTCTGTTAAGCACTTAACCAGCGACAGCGATCAATTCGGCTTCCAGGCCTGCCACGACCTGAGCCAGATTGGCCTTGGCCATCTCCCTGCGACCATCTCGCGACTCCTTTGCTTCTTGCGAATACAAGCGGTACAGCAACGGTGAACCGCCGGGCTCGGGCGCCACGGTTTCAAACCAGTCGCCGCTGAACACGGGAAGTACTTTATTCCCCCCAACCTTGAAGCCCAGCGAGCGAAGCGGATACAGATCCATGATCTCGATCAGGCGCTTATCGAATGTCAGGAACGCTGTAAAGAAATACCGGGCATCCTTTCCAGATTTTAGCCGCGCTCGAGTTCGAGCCAACCATGATTTAATCGTCGGGCAACGTTGTCTTTTCCATGTTTTTGCCTCGTTGGCTGTTCGTTTGCTTGCCGGATTGCCCCTCTCAGTTGGCCCCTCCCCGACGGTGTTTCCTGATATGCCCAGGCGTCTGGCTATTTCTCGACACGGGCACCTGGTCGCGAATGCGCCCGTATTTATTATGGGGTGAAGTGAGCCAACTTTCCGTGCAAATCAACAACCTACAGCGATGGCTACGCTCTTAGGGCACTTGCCGGGGAAATTGCTTGTAAAACCCAGCAACGCGGGCAAATGACTCTTTCGGTGCCCATGGGGGGATTTGGCGCGATCGCGGGTCGTCCTTCGGATAGGTCTTGACTAGCGCATAACTGACCATATCCAAATCCTTGGCCCCGGAACCGTGCGTATACAGGGGGAACGAAAAGACGTAAATAAAGACCCCGTCCACGCCCGCTTGGCTCAACAATCGCAGTTGTTCGTCCACATAGTCCGCCTGCTCTCTTTCGCTGCGCGCCGGTATTTTCCCGCCAGCGAACCTGCCAGAGCCGTCTTCGTTCTGGCCCTCCAGAATCGTAAAGCCGGTGGAACCTCGCGGACCGGCCCCTTCATACGCGCAGCACCCGACTTCCATGACGACCAGCGGCTTGTTTTGACGGAAGCGGTCAAGGCCGGCTACATACTCCTTCTCCGGCTCGCCGTTACGATAGTGATCGACGCCAACTAGATCGAACAGGGTCCAGTCCACCATTTCCCATGCGCCGGACGCGTAGGAAACTTTCCCACCAAATTCCTCTCGCACCGAGGTGACAATCGAGCGCAGCACCGCATTGAGCTCCGTGCCACGCTTGAGCAGTTCGGTATAGTCAACCTTCGATTTGTCGGCGCCACCGAAAGAGCTCAGCCACGACGCTCTTTCCATTATTCCCGATCCCGGGAACAGTCCCTCGTTGAACAAGGTGATTTCGCAACCGCAAACGAATACCAATTCTACGCCCTCAGCGCGTAGCTGCTCGGCCGCTCGAGCAGCCAATCTGTAGTATTCCGACAAGTCGGTAACCGGCACGTTCATCTTCCAAGGATTAAAAAACACCGTCATCCCTTCCGCGTGCGCGATGCGGCTTGCCACAAGCAGGCGGCCAATATCTTCCCCTTCAATGCGTACGGCGTTGCAGTGCAGCTTTCGTCCGATGGTCTGCAAGTCATAACGCGCCAACTCAAGGTCGAAAGGCTCCACCGAAAGAGGCTGCCGGGCAGCGAAACGTACCCCAACGTCGTATACCACGCCGCGATACGTGGGACCGCCCGAGCCTGATTTATACATCGGACCTGCGCAGGCACCGATGGACGACAAAGCGGCAAGGCCGAGTGTCTTGGCAAGAAAGCTTCGGCGTTTGTAATGCGATCGGTTCATAAGTATTCCTTAAGTAGTGAAGCAAGCTTTGGCAGCCGTAGCCATTGTTAGGGCGCCAGCAATTTCTCCAAGGCACGGATTAGAACAGCTTGTGCATCGAATCGGCTCAGGCTACCGTTAGCGGCACTCTTCCAAGAGGCAAAAAGCAGGCCCCACAAGGCCTGTTGGAACCAGGCAGGATGAAGTGAAGTGTCGATCGAACCGTCCACATGGCCTCGCTCGATCAACATCCTCATGGTCGGATCGGCAACGTCCAGCGTCACGAGTTGGTCCTCCCGCGACAAGCTGACATATGCGGCGATTAGCAGATCGGCACGATCGAAAAACGCATGCGCCAGGCGAAGCAGGCGTATTCGCGCCAGGTCGTTTCCAACGTTTGCATAGGCTGCTAGTACCTCGTCGCCGGCGCGCTGACGCAGGGCGTGCACGAGGCTTTCGCGTTCCGGAAAATGGCGGTGCACGGTACTGCGTGACATGTTGGCGTTCTGGGCAATCTGCGCAATGGTTGCTCCGGGATCGCGCGCCAAGACCCAAGCAGCTGCATCCAGTATTGAGTTGCGCGTTCGATCAGATACGGGGCTAGACGATGTGACATTCATTTTTTTTGAGACTCCACCATCTCATTATGACACATTGATGTCCCAAAAAAAACAATATTTATCAATTCCCCTTGCGATACATGTCCGGCTTAGAAGCGGTTTCAAAAACGATGATGTCACAGCAACCTCAGCTATATCAGGTCCTGTGAATGTCATCCAGTGATTCGTGATCGCACGCTGGAATGGATAACGGTAGCGAATTCGTTTCGAAGGTCATGGACAAATGGGCATACGAGCGCGAGGTGGAGTTGGACTGCGACCGGCGAGGCAAGTCGACCGACAACGCCAAGGTGGAAAGCTGCAATGGGCGCTTCCGACAATGGATCCTACCGAACCGCACGGCATCGCCGACCAGGGCTGATCGACATCAGAAATCGCGTCAAGCGAGCACGGCACGGCCAGCGGTGATGCCAGCTCACTCGCCAGAGAACACGCCTGCCGTCGCGTCCGAGGCCGCGAATAATTGCGCCACCACCGAGCGCAGCCAGATCAACTTGGGATCGTTGTGGAAACGGCGATGCCAGTGTTGTTTTAGGTCATATGAGGGTATCTCCACCGGGGGCAGCACCACTCGTACTTTGCTCGAATCTGCAAAGGCATTGCCAACCGGCCCCGGCAGCACGACGACCAGATCCGAATCGGCGATGATGGTTGGAATACTCATGTAATGCGATGTCCTCAGGACGATGTTACGGACGATCTTTCGTGACGCCAGTTCCGCCTCGAACATCTCCTGGCTGCGCCCGCCGTCTTGAACGAAGGCGTGCTCCGCCTCCGTGAATTGGCTCAAGGTCATGCGCGCGCCCTGAATAGCGTGACCTGTTCGCACCATGCACACGAGCGTGTGGGAGAACAAACGCTGCTGGTACATATTACCCTGTTTGAGATCGGGAAAATAGCCCAACGCCAGATCCACCGCGCCCTGGTTCAATGCTTCCTCCAACTGCTGTGGCGGCAGACTTACCGAACGGACTTTGGCCTGCGGCGCCGCCTCGCGCAGAAAGTTAAACAATGCGGGAAGAAAGACAATCTCACCAATCGCGCTCAAGCAAAAAACGAATTCGTCTCGGGACTTCTGTGGATCAAATATCGCGCTGCGCAGGATATCCGCGTCGATCAGGCCGATGACCTCACGCGTTTTGCCGATGATGCGCTGCGCGCGCGGGGTAGGCAGCATCGCGCCAGCCTGACGAATAAACAATGGGTCACCGAGTGATTCGCGTAAACGCGCCAACGCGGCGCTGGCGGCCGGCTGGCTCATTTTCAGTTGGGCGGCGGCGGCGGTCACGCTGCCGGTATCGTACACCGCCACCAGCAGACGCAGCAAATTAAGATCTGTTCTCATTACATAGTGGGAAGTTTTAGCCGTCTCTTGCGAGTCTATTTCTGAACGAGAGAATATACCAGCCCCCTACGCGAACCTCTGAACAACATCTACTTATCAGGGCCTGGCAATGCCCGACCGGGCATTGCCATAACAGTTTTAGCCCATTTAGAAAGAATGCCGCAGCCCGGTCATGACCCCGTTCTGCGTCTTGCCGGCACCGACCGTGCCGCCGGCGTCGAGCGCGATCGCTGAAAGGCCGGCGTTTTTTATCTTCCCCAGCCCGCCGTACACGGCGGTACGTTTCGACAGGTTGTAGGTCAGCCGGGCGACAAGCAGCGTGACGTCAGCGTCGCTGCGCTTGAGGTCGCGACGCGCCACCTGGGTATCGAGGGTAATGAGCGGCGTCAGCGGATGGCTGGCGCCGAAATAGTACAGGTCCGACTCCGACAAACCGGTGACGGCGCGCGTGGTGCGCTCGACAATGCCGCCGCCCAGCTTTGTGGCGCCGGCCTTGACATAGCCATGCACGCCGATGCGCCGGTCACTGTTGTCGCTACTGGTCAAGCCGCCCGCCGCGCCGGTGTTGCCATACAAATTGTCGTAGACGACGTTGACGCCGAACGCCGGCCTTTCGTAGCCCAGCAAGGCGGTGACCTGGCGGCACGCCTTGCTGTTGCCGGCGACCTCGCCCGGACAACCGGTGGCGCCCGGGCCGCCGCTTGCCGACGTGTCGCGGCCAGTGCTGTAGGTCGCGCCCACCAGCACGTCCTTGAAGTTGCCGAGATAGCCGACCGCGTTGTCGCTGCGGGCGTTCGGGAAATAGCCATCAATGCTGCTGATCGAGAACAGGTTCGGGCCCATGACGTCCGATTTGAGGATGGAAATGAATGTCATATTGATTTGGCGGCCCAGAGTCACCGTGCCGAAATCGCCCTTCAGGCCGACCGAGGCCTGACGTCCGAACAGGCGGTTGCCTTGGCTGACGCCACCGCTGTCGAGCAAAATTCCGGTCTCCAGCGTGAAGACGGCCTGCAGACCGCCCCCCAGGTCCTCGACGCCGCGAAAGCCCAGCCGCGACGGCAGAGAACCCGTCAGCGACGGCATTCTGGTCACCGAGGAACCGGCGGCGTTGGCATTGGTCGTGTGGACCAGGCCGGTATCGAGCAGCCCATACACAGTGACCTGGCTTTGCGCCATGGCGTTCGCCGCATCCACACAAGCGAGCAACGCCAGCGCGCGGCATATTTTTTTTGTCATGATTGTCTCCGTTATTGGTTTAATTTAGTGGGCATTGACGGCGACGCCGCCGGCCGGCTTGCGGTAGCGGGCGTTGATCGCATACAGTGCGACGGCGGCCAGCACCGTGGGGATAGCGACCATCTGGAACAACGAGCCCGGATCGGCGAACGCCGCCAACAGCGCGCCGCCGGTCATGGAGCCGACGATCGAGCCGATGCGCCCCACCGCCAGCGCCCAGCTGATACCGGTGGCGCGCGCCGGGGTCGGATAAATGCCGGCCACGAAGGCGTTCATGCCAGTCTGCGCGCCGACCACGCCGAAGCCGACCACGAAGGCGGCGCAGGCCAGCCAGCCCGGCTCGGCGATCACATGCCCCAGCGCGGCGATGGCGGCGCCCGACAACAGGTAGGTCAGCGACAGCACCAGGCAGGGGTTGCCCCGGTCCATCAGGCGCGCCAGCAACACGGCGCCGATGGTGCCGCCCAGCGGCACCATGGCGGCGATGCGCGCGGCGTCGGGGATCGAATAACCGCTGCCGCGCATGATGGTCGGCAGCCAGCTCGACAGTAGATAGAACACGAACAGCGAGCAGAAATACGCCACCCACACCAGCAAGGTGGCTTTGGCGTGGCCGTCGACGAACAACAGCGAGATCGGCGAGCGTGCCTGGCCGACCGCGTCGCCGGCCACGATCTCGTGGCCGGCCCAGCGGTTGTCGCCGGCGATGCGGTCCACGATCTTGCGCAACGCCCGCTGGCGGGTCGGGTCGGCCGCCAGGTAGCGCACCGACTCCGGCAGCCACAGCCACAACGCCGGCAGCAGCAGCAGCGGCGCCATGCCGCCCGCCACCAGCACCGCGCGCCAGCCGTAATGGACGATGATCTGCGCCGACAACGCGCCGCCCAGCGCGAAACCAAGTGTGAAGCCGCAGAAACTGAGCGTCACCAGCAGCACGCGCTGGCGCTGCGGCGAGTATTCGGACGTCAGCGCAATACACGTGGGCATGGCGCCCCCCAGGCCGATGCCGACCAGGAAGCGTATCAAGGTCAACATTTCCAGCGAACTGGAGGTGGCGGAAAACAGCGTGCCGACGCCGAAGACGGCCACGCTGATCAGCATGGCGGCTTTGCGGCCAACGCGGTCGGCCACCGGCCCCATCAGGAAAGCGCCGATCATCAACCCGAACAGGCCGGCGCCGAACGCCGGCCCCAGCTGGGCGGGCTTGAGCCCCCACTCCTGCATCAGCGCGGGCGCGATGTAGCCGATGGCGGCGGTGTCGAAGCCGTCGATGGCGACCACCACAAAGCACAACACCAGCACCAGGATCTGATAGCCCGACAACTTGCTGGCGCCGATGATCTGGTCGACCGTTACGGTATTTTTTATGGTCATTTTTTTGTCTCCTCTTCAGTTTGCGTTAGGGGCCGGTCAACGCCGGCTCAAATCCAGTGCGACGTCGACGATCATGTCCTCCTGGCCACCGACCATGCGGCGCCGGCCCAGCTCGATCAGGATGTCGACGGTCTTGAGCTCGTAGCGCGCCGCCGCCGCCTCGGCGTGGCGCAGGAAGCTCGAGTACACGCCGGCGTAGCCCAGCGCCAGCGTCTCGCGGTCGACGCGCACGGGACGGTCCTGCAGCGGCCGCACGATGTCGTCGGCCGCGTCCATCAGCGCCAACAGATCGCAACCGTGGTTCCAGCCCATGCGCGCGGCGGCGGCGATGAACACCTCCAGCGGCGCGTTGCCGGCCCCGGCGCCCATGCCCGCCAGGCTGGCGTCGACGCGGTCGCAGCCCTCCTCGACCGCGACGACGCTGTTGGCCACCCCCAGGCTCAGGTTGTGATGCGCATGGATGCCGGTCTGTGTCTCCGGCTTGAGCACATCCTTGAAGGCGCGGAAACGCTCGCGCACCTGGTCCATCGTCAGCGCCCCGCCGGAATCGACCACATACACGCAGCCGGCGCCGTACGACTCCATGCGCTTGGCCTGTTGCGCCAGCTCCGTCGGGGAAATCATATGGCTCATCATCAGGAAGCCGACGGCGTCCATGCCCAGTTCCCTGGCGCAAGCGATATGCTGGCGCGCGATGTCGGCCTCGGTGCAGTGGGTGGCGACGCGCACGACGTGGGCGCCCGCCGCGCGGGCGTTCTTCAGGTCGTGGATGGTGCCGATGCCGGGCAGCAGCAAGGTGGCGATCCTGGCCTGACGCACGGCGTCGGCCGCCGCCGCGATCCATTCCAGGTCGGTATGAGCGCCGAAGCCGTAGTTGAAGCTCGAGCCTTGCAGGCCGTCGCCGTGGGCGACCTCGATACTGTCGACGCCGGCACGGTCGAGGGCGGCCGCGATCTCGCGCACCTGCGCCAGCGAGTACTGGTGGCGTACCGCGTGGCTGCCGTCGCGCAGCGTCACATCGGAGATATAAAGCTTCTTGTCGTTCATGTCAGTTCTCCAGGTAGTGCAAACGCTCGGCGTAGCGTTCGGCGCAGGCCAGCGCCGCGCTGGTCATGATATCCAGGTTGCCGGCATACGCGGGCAGATAGTGGGCGGCCCCCTCCACCTCCAGGTAGACCGAGGTTTTCAGGCCGGCCAGCATGCCCAGTCCCGGGATGTTGAGTTCGCGGCCGGCGCCGCATTCCTCGAACTGCACGCGCTGCTTGAGACGGTAGCCGGGAACGTATTGCCGCACCTGCTCGACCATCTCAAGCACCGCCGCCTCGATGCGCGCCTGGTCGGCGACATCGGAGAAGCAAAACACCGAGTCGCGCATCATCATCGGCGGCTCGGCAGGGTTGAGCACGATGATGGCCTTGCCCCGCGTGGCCCCGCCCACCAGCTCGAGCGCGCGTGACGTGGTCTCGGTGAACTCATCGATGTTGTCGCGGGTGCCGGGACCGGCCGAGCGGCTCGACATCGATGCCACAATCTCGGCGTAGTGCACCTTGGCCACGCGCGAGACCGCCGCCACGATCGGGATCGTGGCCTGGCCGCCGCAGGTGACCATGTTGACGTTGCGCGCGCCGCGGTGCTGTTCCAGGTTCACCACCGGCACCACGTAGGGGCCGATGGCGGCCGGCGTCAGGTCGATCACCTGCTTGCCATGCTGTTGCAGCAGCGCGTTGTGGCGGTGATGGGCACCGGCGCTGGTGGCGTCGAACACCAAGCCGATGTCGGCGAAGCCCGGCATCGCCAGCAGGCCCTCGATCCCCGCGGGGGTGACCGGCACCCCGAGCCGCGTGGCGCGCGCCAAGCCGTCGGACGCGGCGTCGATGCCGACCATCGCCCCCATTTCCAGGTGACGGCCGTGGCGCATCACCTTGATCATCAAATCGCTGCCGATATTGCCGGAGCCGATGATCGCTACCTTGATCTTCTTGTTCATCATTATCTCCTGTGGATGTCAACGACCCAGCGCCTTGGCGCTCTGGCCACCGATGCCAAAATGGTTCTTCGGCAGCTCGTGCAGCAGCACACGCACGCTGTCCGGCTTGGCGCCCAGCGTTTCGGCGGTGGCGGCGGTGATGGCGCCGATCAGCGCCTCCTTCAGCGTATCGCTGCGGCCTTCCATCAAATGGACGTGAATAACGGGCATGGAGGACTCCATCTCGATTAGGTGAATTGCATGGACACGCTGCCCAGCCACTGGTAGTCGACGGCGACGCGGTCGCCCGCCTCCACCCGTATCGCCTCGGTGGCGCCGCCGGTCATGATCAGCACGCCAGCGGGGATCTCCCGACCGCGCGCGCCCAGCATGTTGGCCAGCATGGCGACGCTGGCGGCCGGATGGCCAAGCACGGCCGCGCCAGACGCGGTAGCCGCCACCTCGCCGTTCTTGCGCAGCACGATGCCAAGGTTTCTCAGGTCCAGGCCAACGGCATCGTGGTAGCTGGTGCCGAGCACATAGCGCGCCGCTGAGGTGTTGTCGGCGATAACGCTCTTCAGGTCGAATTTGAAGTGTTCGTAGCGTGAGTCGATCACCTCCACGGCCGCCACCACGTAGGCGGTGGCGGCCAGCACGTCGCCGATATGGCAGCCCGGCCCGCTCAGTGGACGGTTCAGAACAAAACCGATTTCCGCCTCCACCTTCGGGTGGATTAGTTGGTCGGTGGCGATGTCGGCGCCGCTGCGGAACTCATGGTCGCCGTTGAGGAAGCCGTAGATCGGCTCCTTGACGCCCATCTGCTGGATCTTGGCGGCCGAGGTCAGGCCCATCTTCAGGCCTGCGACCGGCACGCCGCGTGCCGCCTTGGCGGCGCGGATCAGGTCCTGGATCGCGTAGGCGTCGTCCCAGTCCATGTCCGGATGGTTGTCCGTGATCTTGGGCACGGCTGTCGCATTGAGTTCGGCCTGTTCCAGGTGCGCGGCCAGCGCGGCGATGGTGTGTGGTGTCAGTTTCATTGCTGTCCCTAGTAAAAACGTACTTCGGCCGAGCCGATCCCGCCGAGGCTCATGCGCAGACGATCTCCGCGCGCCACCGGCACCATCGCCGCGAGCGATCCCGACAGGATCACTTCGCCGGCGCGCAGCGTCTGCCCCAGCTCGCCCAGGGTATTGGCTAGCCAGGCGACCGCCGCCAGCGGATGGCCCAGCGCCGCCGCGCCGGCGCCGGTAGCCAGCACCGCACCGTTCTTCTCCAGTGTCATGCCGACCGTGGCCAGGTCGACCGCACGCGGATCGGCCGCGCTGTCGCCCAGCACGAAGCAGCCGGAGGAGGCGTTGTCGGCCACCGTGTCCTGGATCGCGATCTTCCAGTCGCGCACCCGCGAATCGACGATCTCGAAGCATGGCAGCACGCAGGCGGTGGCGCGCAGCACGGCGGCCTCGGTCACGCCGGGGCCGGCGAGGTCATGTTTGAGGATGAAGGCGATCTCGCCCTCGGCCTTGGGGGCGATCAGGCTATCGATCGGCACCGCGCCGTCGTAGTAGACCATGGCCGAGGTCAGGTGGCCGAAGTCCGGCTGGTCGACCTGAAGCATCTCCATCACCACCCGGCTGGTGACGCCGATCTTGTGGCCGATCAGGCGCTCACCTCGTTGCAGGCGGCGGCGCAGCAGATCCTGCTGGATGCCATAGGCGTCCTTGAGCGTCATGCTCGGCGCACCTTGCGTCAGCGGCGCGACGGGTGCGCGCGCCAACAGCGCCTCATACAGCCGCGCGCCATGGGTTTCGATTTCTTGCTGGTTCATAAAGTCCTCAAAGTTTGATGCAAACGTTACGGAGTTCGGTGTAGAACTCCAGCGAATGGACGCCGCCTTCGCGGCCGATGCCGGACTGGCGCGCGCCACCGAACGCGGTGCGCAAGTCGCGCAAGAACCAGGAATTGATCCAGCAAATGCCGACCTTAAGCCGCTTGCCCATGCGGTGCGCGGTACCCACATCCTTGGTCCAGACGGTGGCGGCCAGGCCGTAGCGGGTGTCGTTGGCCAGCGCCACGGCCTGCTCCTCGGTGTCGAACGGCGCCACGTGGCAGCACGGCCCGAAGATCTCTTCGCGGATCAGCGCCGAGCTTTCCGGCAGTCCGGTCCAGATGGTCGGCTGCACCCAGGCGCCATTGGCCAGCGCCGCCGGCATGTCGGGCACGCCGCCGCCGGTGACCACCGTCGCGCCCTCCTCGGCCGCGCGGCGGTAGTAGCCCAGCACCTTGCCGCGGTGCTCTTGCGACACCAGCGGTCCGAAGTTGGTGTCCTTGTCGTTCGGATCGCCGGGGCGCATCGCCTCGGCGCCTGCCTTGAGCGCGGCGACGAAGCGCTCGAAGATGGGCCGCTGCACGTAAACGCGCTCGGTGCCCAGGCAGACTTGGCCGCTGTTGAAGAAGGCCGAGCGCAGGATGCCGGCCACCGCCGCGTCGAAGTCGCAATCGGCGAACACGATGCCCGGATTCTTGCCGCCCAATTCCATCGACACCGGCCGGATGCCGCGCGCGGCGGCGGCCATGATGGCCTCGCCGGTGCCGGTCTCGCCGGTGAAGGTGTAGGCGTCGACGTCCGGATGTGCGGTCAGGAAGGCGCCGGCCGAATCCTGGCCGTGGCCCTGCACCACGTTGTAGACGCCGGGCGGCACGCCGACCTCGTTCATCACCTCGGCCAGGAGCGCCGCCGTGGCCGGCGTTTCCTCGGATGGCTTGACCACCACGGTATTGCCGCAGGCCAGCGCCGGGCCGACCTTCCAGGTCATCAACAGCAATGGCAGGTTCCACGGACAAATGACGCCGATCACGCCCTTGGGCACGCGCACCGCGTAGTTCAGGGCGTCCCCCCCATCCGGCGCCACCATCTCAAAGCTCTCGGTGGCGACGTTCTTGACGACGTCGGCGAACATCTTGAAGTTCGCCGCACCGCGTGGCACGTCCAGGTGGCTGGCCATCGCGTACGGCTTGCCGGTGTCGGCTACCTCGGCGGCGACGAATTCGTCGAATCGGGCCATGATGCCGTCCGCGACCGCGTGCATCAACTCGGCACGTTTGGCGATCGACATCTTGCCCCAGGGGCCGTCCAGCGCCGCGCGGGCGGCGCGCACAGCGGCGTCCACGTCGGCGCGACTGGCCTCGCTGACCATGCCGATAAGGGAGTTATCGGCCGGATTGCGGTTTTCAAAGCGGCGTGCGCTCTCCACCCATCGTCCGTCGATAAAGTTGGGGAAACCAGCGGGTCGCGTCATGTTCATTGTGCATCCTGTTTCGTGATTTGTGAGAGTTCGGGATCGCCGTCGGTCAGGTAATCCCACATGCGTTCGTAGATCCGGCCGGTGCCGACCGCACGCGCCCGCGCCTCCTGCGCGCTAAGCACGGCCGCTTGGGCCTCCAGACCAGCGGCGCGCAATTGCCAGTCGGTGCGGGCGGCATCCTCCATGTACCAGGTCAGCACCACCGCCTGCTCGAGCGACGGCGCCGCGATCACCAGGCCGTTGCCGCGCATGACGACGGCGTTGCCGCCGTCCATGGTCCGGGCCACGGCCGCCGCCTGCGCCTCGGTACGGATCAATTGCGGGTCGTCCCACAGCGGCACCGGGTCGGTGAAATAGGCGCCCATGCCGTGCAGCCGGCGCGGCGTACGCCGCGCCGCCGACAGCGACATCACCGTCGGCGGCATGCTGCGGACCACAGCGGCTGCGTCCGGCTGTTCGCGATAGATGTGCTGGTGGATGCGCACCTCGCCGAGCACGCCGTCGGGCAATTCGCCGTGCACCGGCACGATGACGCCCTCGTCGTCCGGCATGATCAGTGCCATGGGCTTGGCCGCACAGACCAGGAAATGACCGGCGTCCAGCCGCGTGCTGCAATGGCCGTAGGCGTGCACCAAGCCCGCGCGCGCCAACGCCCGCGCCGCCACCCGCACCTTCAGTTGGGTGGCGCGGCTCATTTCTTGAACTCCGGGATGTCGGGCCGCGAGCCCCACTGACAGAACGATTCCGGCACGAACGGGAAGTGGCGGGGTATATAGGTGCGCTCGTCCTCCTCGGTGATGGTGCGCACCCCGGTCGAGTATTCGAAAGTAAGGCCGTCCGTGCCTTCGAAGTAAAGGAACATCGCGCCAGAGGTCGGATGGCGTCCAGGCCCGAAGCGGATGGCGATTTTCCGCTCCATGAGAACGTAATAAGCCCGCATGAGTTCGTCGATGCTCTCGACTTGGTGGTTGATGTGCTGGATGCCGGCGTAAGTCGACGGGAACAGCGCAATCTTATGGTGGACGTCGTCGATGCGGAGCAGCGGCGCGTCTCCGATCCAGTCACTCACCTTGGCACTACACAGCGTGGTCCAGAACGCCTCGTCGCGCCTGGCGTTGGTGGTGCGCAAGCCGACATGGCTAAACCCGGTGATCTTGACGTCGCGCGCCGGAAAGTAGCGCTGGCCGCTGTGGTGCGGCGCCAGCACCAGGTCGATCTTGTTGCCAGTGGGGTCTTTGAAGGACAGGAAGCCGCGCACATGACGCTGCTCGCATTCGTCCGCCGTGCCAACGTGGATGTGGAAGTGGTTGGCTTCCAGCGTGGCGGCCGCCGCGTCGAAGGCACCGGCGTCCTCCACTTCGAAGGCCGTGGTGTGATCGCCCGGATCGCCTTCGAAATAACACAGTGTGTGATCTCGGCTGTCCGAGCGCAGGTACAAGGCCTCGCCCTCGCGGCGAGCAACCTGTAGTCCGAGGACCGTGGTCGCGTAATATTCCGCCTTCGCCAAGTCGCGCGTGCCCAACCTGACATAGCGTATGTCGTGCAAGTTAATCATGCCGTCTCCTTTTCAGATGCTTGCTTTATGACTCCACTGTAGAGAAGGCATCGGCATGTGAGTAGCGAATGTTTTGGATTGGCGGTATTTGGTTTTTTTATAGTGGTGAACGGCCGCCGGAGCGGGGACCACACGTCCGCCAGCCAGTATCACGGCGCACCGACGGGCGGCGCCAAGGACACGGCGCAAGAGAGACCGGAAGGGCGGGCTGAGCGGGATGAAAGCAGGGAGCGAAGAACGACTAGCAGTGCCAGGTTACTGCCTACAAACCTTGATCCCCAAGGTCGCGGCCAGCCGGGTTCGACATGATGGCCGCCCCAGATCCAGGGCGGGAGGGGGTGTCAGCACACTTGGTGGGCTGGCAGGTGCTCGCAGACAGCGCTTTGCCGGTGGCATCGCCGACCTTGTCCAAATGACGCAGCAGCATGGTATGCGTTCCGCGACGCGCCACCGCCCGGATGAACTTCAAATCGTCCATGTCGGCATTATTCATTGGCGCTCGAATCGAATGACAGCCGGCGGCTACGGCTTGAATACGCCCGAACCGACGAAATAGTTCTCGTTACGGACAAGATAGAACTGCCGCAGCTCCATCTTGCTGGTGACGGGGTTATTCCAGCGGAATTCTACCCAGCCAGCCCCCTTGGTATTGGCGATTTCGATTTGCTCTCTGACGAAATACTTGCCATCGAGATCTCGGATCTGCAACAGATTCTTCCCGACGAGCTTGTGATTGGCGCCGTTCGCCAGTACGTTCCCTTGCAAATCGACCACCACCACATACAACTCGCCGTCAATGAACTTGCCTTTCGGATCGTTGAAGTCGGCCAGGGCCTTCGCCGCCCCATTCACCTTAAGATGAGCAACCGCCCGGTTGACGAAAGCGACAGCCTCGTCCTTCGTGGCGCGGTGTTCGCCGGCCAAGGTCGGAACAGCAACCAGCGACAAACAGAATGCGAAGATTGTCCTGCGTTTCATGATGGTCTCCTTGATTTTCACTATCGTATTTCGATCGGAGAGAGCTGATGCGCGGCGAGCCGCGGACCAAACTCTATCGGGAACTTGTTTGGCCCTCCCCTTGTCGCACCTATCTGGCTCGGCGTCGCGCATGCCCGGTGGAGTTGGCAGCCCACATTCGATGTGCGTTGATACGACGCCATAATGGCCTGATCCATGCGCGCGTGAACAGCAAATATTTTGGATACGCCGAATTCGTTTTTTTTATGAGCCCCCCCGCCATCTATGTCCGTTGATCGGACCATGACGTGGTCCGAAATGAGTCGGCCAGCCAGTCGATCAGCAATCTTATCTTGGCCGGCACGTGCTTACGCGTTGGATAGACCGCATAGATGCCCAATTCGGCAGATCGGAATTCGGGCATGAGTTCGACGAGCCGGCCGGCACGCAAATGTTCCGCCACCAGGAACGACGGTTGCAAGGTCACGCCTTGATGTGACAATACCGCCGCAAGGTTGGTATCCCCGCTGTTGGTCTGAAAACAGGGCGTGATGCGCACGCTGACTTTGCCTTGAGGGCCATCGAAATGCCATTCGTTCCCGGTCGACCAGTAGTTATAGCCAATGATCGAATGATCGAGCAGCTCGGCGGGATGCCGAGGCCGGCCGCGCGCCGCGAGATATTGCGGCGACGCGCACATCACCATGCGGGTGGTTGACAGGCATCGGCTGACCAACATGGAATTGGACAATACGCCAATCCTGATTCCCAAGTCAAAGCCTTCCTCGATGAGATCGACCACGCGATCGGACAAGGTCACATCAAGGGTGATCTTGGGATGCAAGGCTCTGAATTTTCCCCAGAGTGGCGCTAAATAGTGAATGCCGAAAGTCACCGGCGCGCTTACGCGGACCCGCCCGCTCGGGTCTGTATTCCCCGCACTGACCTCGGCCTCCGCCTCGTCTATAAATGACAGCAATTCCTTGCATCGGGCATGAAACACTTCTCCCTCTTCGGTCAAGGCCAGGCGCCGCGTTGTGCGGTGCAAGAGCCTCGCGCCAAGTCGCGCCTCCAGATCGCCGACGTACCTCGAAACGGCGGCCTTGGACATCCCCAGCGCGCTTGCCGCCTTGACAAAACTACCGGCATCGACGACTGCGGCGAAGCTTTGCATCTCCAGGAATTTGTCCATCTTATCTCGATCACAGAAGCAATAAATTCAGGTTGATGAATCTTGGTGACATATAGCATATCCCAAACCGGCATTGGCCCCGCATGACCGCGCATTGTCTCGATTCAAGGAATAGTTGATCCCGGAATGGCTGGTTTATCTGCAATCTACCCGATCCTATACTCCGGTTCACATACCGCACACTACAAGGAACATCAGCATGGAACTTCTTCCCAGTTTGTACATCTCACATGGCGCGCCCACCTATGCGCTTGAAAGCGGCATTGCCGGAAATCACCTGGCCGCGCTTGGACGAGCGCTGCAGCGGCCTCGCGCCATGTTGGTGGTCTCGCCTCACTGGATGACGCCGGTGCTGCGCGTGACGATGTCGGCCCGTCCGCCGACGATCCACGACTTCGGCGGCTTCCCGCGTGCGTTATACGAGCTCGAATACCCTGCGTCCGGTCATCCGGAATTGGCGGCTTGCACGCTCAATGTATTGCGCGCCGCAGGCTATCGAGCAGAGGGTGATACCGTTCGCGGCCTGGACCATGGCGTATGGGTACCGCTCATGCACTTGTACCCGCAGGCCGATGTGCCTGTGCTGCAACTTTCGATGCCTGCAAGGTTAGACGCCGACGCCGCGTTCGCGCTTGGGCAAGCACTTCGACCGCTTGCCGCGGAGGGCGTACTCATCATCGGTTCGGGTAGTCTCACGCACAACCTGGATGACTATTACAACCAGCATGGCCGCGATGAAGATTACGTTGTGGAATTCGCAGCCTGGATCGCTGCGGCGGTGGCCGCCGGCGACCAAGACAAGCTCCGGCGGGCGATGGCCATCGCGCCACACGCACGCCGGGCCCACCCGACCCCCGAGCATTACTGGCCACTGCTGATCGCCGCGGGTGCGGCGCCCAACTTCCTTCCGGTTACAGTACTGGAAGGCGGCATTTCGCACGGTATGCTGGCTATGGACTCGTTCCTGTTCGGGCAAGCTATTTCACCATCTACCTCCTACCCTGACGGCGTATGACAGCACGGCTTCCCGGGCCCCATCATCACGATAAAATTACTTCACCGGATCTTACCGCGCATCTTAAACCCGCTTGGCCTCGTCCAGCAATCCCCCCCAGGATACTTGCCTCGGACAACCAGCGCAGTGTGGATCGCGGCTTGGCCCAGGACGAAGATCGGCGTCGACAGGACAAGCGCGACTAACCGCAAGGAGAACGCTGGCCGTTGGTCATCGCAGATTTGTTCGATCGCAATCAGGATGCCGAGGTCTACCATCAGCCCCCTCGGCCAGCTTAATCACGTGTGCAAAACTGTGCAGGTGGCGCATCAGCGAGGTCTGCACTTGCTTGAAGGCGGTTCGGGCGTATTCGCAACGGGGACGATTACCGCCTGCGTAATGTTGTCCGGGTTGTGATCGCGAATACTTTATGGCCAGTTATTCGAATATCGCGCCATCCTGTCAGCCCGTTGTCACGGTCAAGGCTTTTGCAGCAATTCCAAGGTGATCGTCAGATCGACTTCATTGGCGATCATCGCCAGATACTGCGTCATGCCAAAGTCGCTGCGCTTAATCCTGGCGCTGCCGACGAAGCCGACAACAGGTAACTTGACGAAAGGATTCACAACGCGGTTGGTCAGCACGGTGTTGAAGTCGACTAGGCGTGTCTTTCCGCGAATAGTCAGGTTGCCGGAAATGACGTAATTCTTGTCGTCGATACGGCGCACCGAAGTCGACACGAAAGTAATCTTCGGATTCTTGTCGACGTCGAACCACGCCTCGGTACGCAGGTCGGCGTCGCGTTGTGCGTTGACGGTGTCGATCGACGCCGCGTCGATCACGATGGTTACGCTCGAGGCCTCGACCTTCGCGTCGTCAAACATCACATTCCCCTCCACCTTACGGAAAATCCCCGGGGTATGTGTGACGCCAAGATGACTGGCCTGAAAGCCGACATGTGTGTGCGATGGATCCAATTCCCACGCCGCGAGCGCGGCAGGGGAAGACAGGCCTCCGAGCGTCAGCATGAAAAGGGCTGGTAGTGCGGATAAACGTTTCATTTTCGATTCCAATTGGTGTGATAAAGAGAGAGCTGGTAATTTGGCGAATACCTACGCCATCGACGTCAGCGCCGCCACCAGCTCCGCTGGGGCTGAGGCGAATGGCGAGTGGCTGGTCGCGAGCGTTCTACGCGCGAACGTGTTGCCTGGTGTGAAAGCATCGGCCTCCGCGATCATCTTGTCCTGCACCGCGATCGGAATGGCACGATCGCCGGTGCAGCGGATGAAGGTGCGCGGCACGCTTCCCCAGCGCGCAACAGTGGCGTTGATCGGCGTGGTGAGGGCTCCCAGCGGCTCGTCGGGCGTGAGCAAGTTAGCGATCGCCGCGAAGGCGACGTCGCCGACATCATGATAAAAAGCGCTCTTCACCCTTGCCACGTAGCTGGTGTCCGCCGAATCATGGTTGATACGCGTCGCCGTCACTGCGGAGGGGTCAGCGACAAAAAGCGACGGCACCTCGGAGGCGGCAAAGTCCGGTTGTTGCAGGTATTGGATCGCCGTTGGGTAGACCACCGGCACGAAGGCCGTGAGATACACCAGCCGGCGGATTAGCGACGGTTCCGCCTCCGCCACCGCGCTCAGTGTCGCGCCTCCCAAGCTGTGGCCCACTAGCACCACTGGGCCGCTGCCAGCGGCGACCAAGGCACGAATCACCTTGAGCGCACTATCACGGTAATCGTTGAGGGTGAGTGTGGCGAGCGGCGATACCTCAACGGCGAGCGCACCCACGTTCTGCGGCCGGGCTGTGTAGGCGGTGGGAAAGCGCGCGTCGAGGCCATGGCCGGGCAAGTCCAGCATCACGCTCTGATAACCACGCTCGGCGAGTAGGCGTGCCACCTCGGACCAGCACCAACCGCCGTGCCAGGCACCGTGCACGAACACAAACGTTGGCTTGCTAGTGGCGCCGGCGTTGCTACCGCCGCAGGCAGCTAGCGCAACGCCGGCGATGCCGGCGGAAATATTACTGGCAAAGGTCCTTCGATTCATACTGGTCTCCTTGATTGTTGGGGTACCAGCAGTCTATGGGGATGTGGATGGGCATGCTGGCTCAAGACTGCCATGACGATAGTCGGATGCTGCCAACTTGACGCGCACTCTGTCCAGCAAGTGCCGAGCGGCGACCTCCCCGGCTGCTTCCTATCCTCAAGGGATCGGCGGGCTAGATAATCGCCTCATCAAGCAGAGCGGAGGGACTGTTTGGCGTTTTCGAACGGCCAGTAATGGAGAACAGAATGCGGTTCCCGCCCAATTACGGTGTCGCATTGAACAAGGCTTGGTTGCAGAAATTGGCTGAAGTCGCAAGATGGAAGCTCTCGCGAAAGTCATCGCCAAGCAGGCGCTTGAGCATGCCATTTATCACCAAGCGCTCAGCAAACTGATGCAGTATAGGATTGTGTCGTCGGGCTACCAAGCCAGGCATGTACAGTGCCGCACGCAGGGAAGTGCTCCCTGTTCGGCCAACTACTGTTCTACCTTTGGTTGTTCTGATATTCCAACCATCGCCTTTGCCAGGACCCGACGCCGTTGACACGCGCGAGGGCGCACCGCCTAACCATCGTCAGTCCGGAAATCCTTCCACCACAAAGTTGCGGGTGATGCCCGATCTTTGGCGGTAAGGGCGCAACGCCGTGTATTCTGGCGAATGGTACCAATCCTGGGCGGCGGCCATACTCTTGAATTTGATGAGGACAATGCGCTTTGGTGGAACCCCCTCCAAGGCCAAGGTCTGACCTCCTCGTGCAAGGTAGACCCCACCATACGCGAGGGCCGTCTGTGCGGCGCCCTCTACATACGGTTTGATGGCTTCGGCGTCTTGGAGATCGAATTCGGCGAAATAATACGCCGGTAACGGCAACGGCATTGCATCGGTCGTCGCGCCAGCCTGCGACGAGATGCCGTGGCCGGCACCGATGGCACGCATAATTGGCACACTCATCAGCCAACGTAATTTGCTTTTCCAATACATTATTCCCCCAGTGAATATTTAAGATGGAAGCTCGACGGACTGAGATCTCATCAACCAGCCCGATGTCATTCCAGCCGTCTTACCCGCAGCTCCCGACAAGCCTTGGGGCAAGGCCATATGGCCAGCTTGACGGGTCTGCCAAGCCGTCGCTTCCATGGCGTCACCGGTGTATCCGGCACTGTGCACGAGGCCGTGAACGTCGCGCATATTAGCCTGCTTTTCATGAAATAAAGGAGCTTGAGCATAACGCGGCGGCGCGGCAATGAATGGCTGCTGGCTGCCAGCCAAGCGGACGCATCGGGACAGAGCGACCCTCCCTGGTCGCCTCCCATGCGGCATGGAATAGACTCGGCGGTGGCGCCGTCAACGCCATGACATCAATGGCGCATGAGCGCATCGACAAGTGACCGGAGCAGCCAGTCACTGTGCCGGACATCGTCGGCTTGCGTCGGGCTGGGGCGCTGCCGATAGTCCGCTTCCTCCGGGGGAGGTTTTCAGTTCTTGGTTCGTGCCCGAGCCGGACTGACCCCGATGCGCCGCTTGTAGGCCCGGGCAAAATGGGATGGGTCCGTAAGGCCAACCCGATAGCCAATTTCAGCGATGTTCAGCCTAACAAAAGCCGGCGAAGTGAGCATGCGGTGCGCCAAGGCTATGCGCTCCGTCATCAGGATCTCGGCAAAGGTGCAGCCAGCGATAGCTAAGTGACGATGGAGAGTACGTACAGACACACACACGTCATCGGCGATGGACGACGCCACCAGACCCGGCTCGGCGCAACGAACTCGGATCCCTTGCTTGATCTTCTCCACCAAGGCGCCACTGCGGCTGGAACCAACCTCCCCTGAGGTATGCGCCTGGGCGGTTAGCGACAGCAGCGCACCGATCTGATCCGCGATGAGCCGCGCCGGCAAGACCAGACTTTCGACGCTGTCCACGGTCAGCTGCTGTAACAAGGTGCGCAAGGCCAGCCCCCAACCTTGCTGCCCGTCGAGCCGACGCCCCAAGAGTTGTTGCGAAGCGGGAAGCCAAGTTTCCAGCCATCCAATTGGCAACTGCACAGATACCGTATTCGCCGAGGTGGGGAAGTTCAATTCATAGCGGCTGCGAGAATCGAGCACGACCATGTCACCAGGCAGCAAGTGGGAGGCGATATGCTCCTGCGATACCTGCCAGGCGGAAGTGGTGTTGCAAATTAGATAGCTGTAATTGTCCCGACTACGGGCAATGTCGGCCTTGCGCCGATAGATGTTCTGGGGCGTATGCGTAACGCAGTTCACCACCAATGCATCCAGTGAGACCGCCTCCAGCCGGGCATGGAAGTGTTCGACGTTGTAAGCCGATGCGTGCATTTCCAGGAAAGCCTCGCAGATAGCACCGATCCAGTAGTCCAGTCGCTCAGCCGGTGGCAACTGTTCAGTAGACCAGATTTTGGAGCGGGTATCATTGATAGACACTGTCATGCCTCTTGAATAATCCATGCTTTTCCATTCATACCTTTAAGAATAATCCCTGAGGTTGGCTATGCCGCCAAAAACATCCGGCGCAACCAAATCCTAGATTCACCTTACGATCGCGCCAGCCAAAGGCCCGCCTCAACTATTGGATATTTCATCACTACAGCCACTCGTCCTGATTGCCTAGCCGCCGAGCCACATCGATGGTAAGCGCAAGGCGACGATAACGCCTCGGAAATTGGCGATTTAGAGCGCGTTTCGTAGTATAGGCCTGACCAATGATTTGCAGTAACTGCAGCAGCCGTTCAGTGGCTCCCATCGGTGATACCGCGTCGAACCGTTCGTCGCTATTGCCCTGGAGCTATTCAGTTGGCAGTCCATTGGCATTGCAATGATGCAATTGCCTGGAATGATGTCCATAGATTTGTCTCCCTGTCCATCGCCGATTTCAGGCTTAAGGCTTGACGAACAGCGCTTGCAGGTCGCCGTAGGGCATGGCCTTGGCGATCAGGGGGCCGGCGTTGCCGGTGGTGAGGAAGTCTTTGGCCATGCCGGCCGCGACTGCCCACAGGGCTTGCGGAATGCCGGAACCGGCGCTCAGGCGGGCGACGCCCAGCTGGTGCAGTTCGTCGGCCGAAGGTAGGCCGGGCCAGTCCATCACGTTGACCGGCAGGCCGGCGCCGGCCACCACGGCCTTGATGTCATCCACCTTGCAAATGCCCGGTACGAACAGGCCGCTGGCGCCGGCTTCCTTGTACAGCGCGGCGCGCTTCAACACTTCCGCCACGCGCTCGCCTTCAGGCGCCAGGCCTTTCAGATAGACGTCGGTGCGGACGTTGATGAAGATGTCCCGGCCCAGCGTGCGGATGGCACGGATTTTTTCCACCATCAGCGACGGCGCGTCGTGGCCATCCTCCAGGTTGATGCCGGCCACGCCGACTTCGATCAGACGCAACACGTTGCGCGCCACTTGACCAGGATCGGACGAGTAGCCGTTTTCAAAATCCACCGACAGCGGCACCGTCAGCACACGCGCGATGTTGGCGGCGACGGCAATCGCGCTGTCCACCGGCAGATGGTCGTTGTCGGCATAGCCTTGCGCCCATGCCACGCCGGCGCTGGTGGTGGCGATGGCCGGCGCGCCCAGGCTTTCGAACAGGCGCGCGCTGCCGGCGTCCCAGGCGTTGGGCAGGTGCAGCAGTTTGCTGCCGTCGTGCAGTTGCTTGAATTGGTTCATGCGGTCTCCTTAAAATAGACTGGCTTGCGCCGTGGTCAGGCTGGTGAAGCTGTCGTTCATCGGCAGCAGGATGGAATCGGCAATCGGTTGCAGTTGCTTGCTCAGATAATGTTCGTAGTCGATATTGGACCGCATGACTTCCAGCGGCTCCGGGCCGCCGGTGGTCATCACGTAGCTGATCCAGCCGCCGTTCTGGTAACGCAGCGGGCGGCGTTGCGATTGATTGTACTCATCGGCCAGGCGCGCGGCGCGCACTTGCGGCGGCACGTTGACTTTGTATTCCTCCAGCGGCTGGCGCAAGCGCTTGCGGTACACCAGCAGGTCATCGTAAGCGCCCGACATGGTCTTGCGCGCATACTCGCGCACATATTCCTGGTAGGGCTCGTCCTTGAAGATGCGCAGGAACAGGCCTTGCTGGAATTGCTGCGCCAGCGGCGTCCAGTCGCTGCGCGCCACTTCCAGCCCGCGATAGATGACTTCTTCCTCGCCCTTGCTGTTGATGATCAGGCCGGCGTAGCGCTTCTTGCTGCCCAGGTCGGTGCCGCGGATGGTGGGCATGAAGAATTTCTGGTAGTGGGTGTCGAATTCGATTTCCAGATGACAGTCGAGGCCGTGCTTTTCCTTCAGCATGGTGCGCCACCAGTGGTTGATGTAGTCCGCCAGCTCGGCGCCGATGGCCAGCGCTTCCTGGTTGGGATGTTCCTTTTTCAGCCAGATGAAGATGGAGTCGGTGTCGCCGTAGATGACGTCGTAGCCGCGCGCCTCCACCAGCTCGCGCGTCTGCTTCAGCATCTGGTGGCCGCGCAGCGTGACCGAGGACACCAGCCGTGGGTTGAAGAAGCGGCACTCGCTCGCGCCCAGCACGCCGCAGAAGGAGTTCATCAGCAGCTTGAGCGCGGTGGACAGCGGCTCATTTTTTGCGCGCTTGGCGGCGTCGCGCTGCTTCCAGATTTCGGTGGTGATGGCCGGCAAGCAGTGCTTCTCGCGCGAGAACACGGTGCCGTTCACGCCCTCCACCACGTCGGCCTTGTCGGTGGCGATTTCGCCTTCGATCAGGCCGACCGGATCGACCAGGAAGGTGCGGATGATGGAGGGATACAGGCTCTTGTAGTCCAGCACCACCACCGAGTCATACAGGCCGGGCTTGGAGTCGATCACGAAACCGCCCGGCGAGGCGCCGCCGCTGATGTCGCCGACATTCGGCGCGACATAGCCCTCGCGATGCATGCGCGGCAGGTAGTGATGGTTGAACGCGGCAATGGAGCCGCCCAGATGGTCGGCCTGCAAGCCGGTGACCGTGGCGCGCTCGATCATGAAGGCCAGCAGATTGGCCTTGTGGAAGATGCGCGTGACCAGCTCGCAATCTTTCAGGTTGTAGGTCGCCAGCGCCGGCTTGTCCTCATGGAAGCGGCGTTCGATTTCCGCCATCTTGTCGTAGTCATCGCCGATTTCCTTGCCCTCGCCCAGCATGGCCTGCGCCACGTTTTCCAGACTGTACGACGGGAACATCCACGACGCCGCCTTGAGCGCATCGATGCCATCCAGGATGATGCGGCCGGGCACAGGCGCAAACCAGTAGTCCTGCTTGCCCGGATGCTCGCGCCATTCGATGGCCTTGCCCTCGCGGCCCAGCGCCAGCGGCACCTTGAATTTGTCGGCGTTCTTTTGCAGCACGCGCAGGTCGAACTGCACCACGTTCCAGCCGATGATGACGTCGGGGTCGTGACGCGCCAGCCAGGCGTTCAGGCGTTCGATCAGCTGGCGCGGTGCGGCGCAGTATTCGAGATCGAAATCCAGCGCCGGCGGCTCGGCCGGCGCCGTGCCCAGCATGTAGACCTGGCGCTGGCCGCAACCTTCCAACGCGATCGAATACAGGTCGCCAAAGGCGCTGGTCTCGATATCCAGCGAGACCATGCGTAAGGTCGGCCGGTAGTCCGGCGCGGGTTTGAGCTTGCAGTTGTGGATGACGGCGCCGCTGGCGTGGCCGCCCTCGGTGTGCACGGTGGCGGTGATGAAACGCTCCATCAGGTAACGCTCGGGCGGGCGGATGTCGGCCTCGTACAGCTTGATGCCGTGGTCGCGCAGGTTACGCTCCAGCGCGGTCAGCTGCTTGTAGCGCGAGGCGTACACGCCCAGCACCGGCCGCTGCTGAAACGTCTTGAGTTGCAGTTCGCGCAGTTCGATGCCCGCGTCCGGCTTGATTTGCGCCTCGATGGCCGAGCGCAGGGAAGCCTCGGCAAAGGCAACCGAGGTTTGGGCGGTGAGGCGGACTTTCCTGGGGCCGGCGTCGGTCGCCAGCCAGAAATCAATCTCCGTGCCGGTGGGCGTGTCGCGCCAGTGGCGGGTCAGGATGAAGCCGGTTTGTGCGGTATGCGACATGTCAGAATTATACTGTATGCGCATACAGTTTGCATTAATCCAGCTGCGCCCAGCCTCCCGCCTTGTACGACAGCCGCAAGGCCGCCGGGCCGCGTGGCGCCGGACGGTGCTCCGGCCGGCCCGGCGTGCCCGGTCGTTCGACGTCGAAGGCCACGCCGTCGAGGCTGATTTCAACCGTGGCGCCATCCTCGTCGCGGCCGGAGAACAGCAGCAAGGCGCCCGGTCCGCGCACGGCGCCGCGCACCGTGCTGAGGCCGGACCAGCGATAGCTCATCAGATCGCCAGTCAGGCGGCTGGCGGCCTGCACCAGCGGCAAGCGTTCCTCATGCGTCGGGTCGCCGCCGCTGATCCAGTGCAGATGGATTTCGCACAGGCGGCCGCATTCGGCGCCAAAGATATAGCGCAGGCGGGCCGGGCCGGGTCCGGGCGGCAACGCCGGCAGCGTCAGCTCCAGCCGGCGCTCGCCGCTCAGGCTGTCGATTTCGTAGCGCGGCGCGCCCTCCGCCCGCGGATGTTCGCGGGCGACGATCCCCATCACGGTGGGCAGGTCCATGCCCCAGCGCGCGCGGCCGTAACCATTGCAGCGGTAGCGATGCTCGCGCACCTGCCACGAGCGCGGCTGGCCGGTCAGCGACAATTCCAGCATGGGACGGCGCCACGGACGGGCGCCCGGCGCGGGCAGAGTATTGGAGAGGTGCATCGATGGTCATGCGTGATAAAACCAGTTGTATTCTAGGTTGCCGGTTCGCCCTTGTATGTAGCACGAAAGTGCTACATCCGGCCGTGGGCCTGCTCATCCGGCGTAAAATGGCCGCATGAAGCACACCGAACCAGCAGACACCCGCCCGATCCACGTCGCCATCGTCGAGGACGATCCCGATTTCAGCAACGCCCTCAGCCTGGTGGTGCTGAACTCGCCCGACATGCAACTGGTGGGCCGCGCCGGCACCCAGGCCGAGGGCCTGGCTTTGCTGTCCGGCCCGCCGGCCGACGTGCTGCTGGTCGACCTGGGCCTGCCGGACGGTTCCGGCATCGCCGTGATCCGCGCGGCGGCCCTGCACTGGCCCAGCTGTAGCATCATGGTGAGTACCAACTTCGGCGACGAGACGCATGTGATGCGCTCGATCGAGGCCGGCGCGGCCGGCTACCTGCTCAAGGACAGCTCGCCGGCCAAGATGAGCGACGAGATCCGCAGCCTGGCCAACGGCGGCAGCCCGATCAGCCCCATCATCGCGCGCCAGGTGCTGGCGCGCTTCCGCGATACGCCGACCGTGCCGCCGGCCAGCGCCAGCAGCGGCGCCGGCGAAGACAGTCCGCCGCTGCTGTCCCAACGCGAGAAGGAAGTGCTGGATTACATCACCAAGGGCTTCACCGTGCACGAGATCGCCAACCTGATGCAACTGTCGCACTTCACCGTGCGCACTTTCGTGCGGCGCATCTACAGCAAGCTCAAGGTCACATCCAAGGCCGAGGCCATCTTTGAAGCGCGCACCCAGGGCCTGCTGTCCTGATGGAACGTTCGTCGCGGCTGCTCGCCAACCTGCTGCTGTTATTTTCCGTGGCCGTGCTGATCGCGGCGGCCTCGCTGTATCTCGATAACGACGGCGGCCGCGGCACCACCGCCAGCCTGCACCTGACCCAGGCCAGCTGGCAGGAAACCACCGCGCCGTCCTACTCGCCTCCGCCGGCCACCATCGACAGCGCCACGCTGCCGCCGGCGTGGCAACTGGTGTCGCTGCCGTTCAGCCCCTCGATCGCCCTGCTTCGGCAGGCCGAGGCCGGCACCAGCGGCCAGCCAAAGCAGGCCGTGCGCGTGAGCTGGCTGAAAGTGGCGGTGGATAATCTGCCGGTGGACGCGCGCCCGCTGGCGGTGTACGGCATCCGCGTCAAGACCGACGGCACCATCGCGGTCTACATCAACGGCAAGCTGGCGCACCAGGCCCAGCAGAACGGACCATCGTGGAACAGTACGCGCACGCCACTCTGGTTCACGCTGGACCAGCGCCAGAGCAACGCGCCGGTGCGCGAAATCCTGCTGCGGCTGGAGCATAGCCATGCCTCGCAGACGGCGGTGTCGTCGCTGCGGCTGGGGCCAGCCGATGTGCTGCGCTCCTCGTATCACATCCGCATGTGGCTGCAACAGCAATTGCCGGGCATGCTGAGCGCGGCCTTCATGGCGGTGGGCGTGTTTGCCCTGTTCGTCTGGCTGCGCCGCCAGCACGAGGTCGCCTACCTGCTGTTCTTCAACCTGTCGGCTACGGCCTTCCTGCGCGGACTGCATTTCTATGTCGACCTGCGGGTGGAGAACGACTGGTTCGCCTGGCTGACGGTGAACTCGCTGTTCTGGCTGGTGCTGGCGGTGCACTTCTTCCTGTGCCAGTTGCACCAGCGGCCGCTGGTCTGGCTGACGCGCGGGCTGGTGGCGGTGACGCTGGCGATCGGCGTACTGACCTTGCCGGTGCTGGCGGTGTTGCCGAATATGCCGACCGTGACGCCGCTCGTCTATCTGGTGGCGCCGGCCATGAGCTTGCTGGCCTGCGTGGTGGGCGGCATTTGCGCGTGGCGCCATTCGGCCGAGGGGCGGCTGGTGGTGTATGGCATGTTCGCCTGCACCGCCATGGGCATGACCGACTGGCTGTTGCAGAACAACGTGATCAATGCGGAAGGCTGGTATCTGGGAGCGTATGCGCCGGCGGTGTGCTTCATCACTTTCGGCATCCTGATGTACCGGCGTTATGTGGATGCGATCGCGGAGGTGGAGCGCGTCAACGCCAGCCTGGCCGAGCGGCTGGAAAAGCGCGAGGCGGAACTGGAAGCCAGCCACCAGCGCCTGCGCGAGATCGAACTGCGCCAGACCATCAGCGACGAGCGCCAGCGCCTGATGCAGGATATGCACGATGGGTTGGGCTCCTCGCTGATCAGCGCCATCCGTTCGGTCGAGCGCGGCGATATCAGCGAAGCGCGGGTGTCACAAATTCTGAAAGATTGTCTGGATGACCTCAAGCTGACCATCGACTCGATGGAGCCGGTGGAGGCCGACCTGCTGCTGTTGCTGGCCACCCTGCGCTTCCGGCTGGAGCCGCGCCTGGAAGGCACGGGCGTGCAGCTGCTGTGGGAAGTGCGCGAACTGCCGACGCTGCCATGGCTGAATCCATCCAGCGCGCTGCACATCCTGCGCATCATCCAGGAGAGCATCGCCAACATTCTGCGCCACACCCGGGCGACGGAAATCCGGGTCGGCACCACCGCCGGCGCGGACGGCGTGCAAGTGCACATCGCCGACAACGGCGGCGGCTTCGACGTGGCGCAAGCTTTGCATGGCGCCAGCGGCCGGGGCCTGCAAAATCAACAACGCCGCGCCGCCTCGGTGGACGGCAAGGTGAGCTGGCAATCCAACCCCGCCGGCACCCTGTTCACCCTCTGGCTGCCGCTGGTCCGCAAGGGATAAAAAAAAAGCCCGCTCAGGGAGCGGGCTAAATCTATTTCCTTGGAGGAGAATAGAGGAGACAGGTGAATGATGCGCCTTACTCGACCATTAATCCAATTTATCTTTCTGATGCCAGAGATTCACCCGGCGAATATCACTCAGAACTTCACATCCAGCTTGACACTGAAATAACGGAATACGTCACGCGGCGGCACCCAGCTGTTGGCCGTCACCTGCGGCGAAGTCGCGGTCGGGCCGGCGCGGAACGAGGACGGGCCGCTGGCGTTGGCGTTCGGGATGTAGAAGCGGTCGAACAGGTTGTTGACGCGGAAGCTCAGCTTGTAGCTATCGTTGGCCGAACGTACGCCGAAGCCCAAATCGGTAATACTGTATGCCTTGTTACGCGCGTTGGGGTCGTTGTTGATGTTGGTAAGGTAGTCGCTTTGATAACGCACGTTCGCATTCACGAAGCCGCGCAGTGGCGTCGATGGAATGTTGAAGTCGTAGCTGGCGCCGAGGTTGGCCTTGATCTTCGGCGTGCCCGGGAACACCGAGTTGTCCAGATTCTGCACACCGGTGGTCGAGCCCGGCGTGATCGGGAAGCAGGCCGCGTTCTGGCCGGCGATCGAACCGTTGGCGGCCAGCTTGGTGCCGTTCACGGCAACGTTGGTGGAATCGCTATAGCACGGACCGTTGGCCCACTTTTCGATGGTCGGCAAGGTGAAGGCCAGCGAAGCGTTCACGTTCAGGCCGCTACCCACCAGCGCGTTGGCGTCGATCTCGAAACCGTGGGTGCGGATGTGCGGGATCGAGTTCAGCTGGCTGTAGATGGTCGGGTCGTTCGGCAGCACATAGGTCACGTTCTGCTGGTAGCCGAAGAAGTCCGAGTTGTAGTACGTGGCCGCCACCGACATGCGGTTGTTGAACAGATTGGCCTTGGTGCCGATCTCGAAGCTCTGGCTGGTTTCCGGCTTGACCGGGAAGGCCGCCGCCGCTTTCAGGCCCGAGGTGACGTCATACGCCTCGCCCTTGTAGCCGGTGGATGCCTGGGTGTACACCATCCAGTCCGGCGTGATCTGCTTCTGCAAGCTGAGCTTGCCGGTGGTGGCCGGGTCGCTGTTGCCGTAGCTTTCGAACTGGTCCACGCCCACCGGGCCTGGCTTGAAGGAGGCTTCATCCAGCTGGTCGGTGTAGAAGTTGCGCTTGTAGTGGTAGCCCGAGATTTCCTCGTTGAAGCGCACGCCGGCGGTCAGCGTCCAGGTCGGCACGAATTCCCACGACGCCTGGCCGAAGATGGCCTTGTTGGTGTTGTAGATGTCGGTGTAGTAGTTGGTCGGGCTGGATGGCGAGTTGGCGTTGCAGGTCATCGGCGCCACGCAGTAGCCACGGATGAAGTGGCGGTAGATTTCGTTATGCGCCAGCCACAGGCCGGCCACGTATTTGAAGGTGCCGGTGTCCGGCGAGACATAGCGGATCTCCTGCGTCTTCGAGCGGATGTCGTAGGTGCCGAACTGGTAATTGCCGATGGTGGGGATGGTCGAACCGGCCGCCGCGATGGTCGGCTTGTCGGTGAAGTCCTGGTCGCGGAAGTCGTTGGCCAGGTATTTGCTCCACGAGCTGATCGACATCAGGGTGGCGTCGTTCGGCAGGGTCCACGACACTTTCAGGCCGACGCCGCGGTCGCTGGAGATCAGGCCGGTCGGGAAGTCGCGGCGCACATTGCGGTTGCCCGGATCATTGACATTGATGCCTGCCATCAGGACCGATGCCGGCAGTTGCGGATTGCCGTTCAGGTAGACACCGTCCAGGCCGATCGGCGTGGACACCAGGGTGCCGGCTGCCTGCGAACCGGTGCGCAGGAAGAAGCCGTTCACCGCGGTCACGCCGCGCGAATTTTCCTGGTAGTTATAGCGCGGGGTCAGGTCGACCTGCACGCTCTCGATGGGATTCCATTGCAACTTGGCCATGAAGGTCTTGCCGCCCGAGCCGTTGACGTCCTTGCCGTCGGTGAGGTTGTGGAAGTTGCCCGGCATGCGGGTCTTGCCGGCGTACAGGCGCATGGCGAAGTGCTCGTCCAGCTGACCGCCGGCCGAGGCGTTGACACGCCACTCATTGTCGTTGGTCAGGTAGGTGCTGGCGCGGTACACCATCGGGCCGGAAATCGACTTGGTGACGATGTTGACCGCCCCCGCCACCGCCGATTTGCCGAACAGCGTGGATTGCGGGCCTTTCAGCACCTCGATGCGCGACACGTCGGCCAGGTCCTTGAAGGCCTGGAACTGGGTGGCGATGGGAATGTCGTCAATGATGACCGCCACGTCCGACTCGACGCCGATGCCGACCGAGACGGTGCCGATGCCGCGCATGAAGATGGCGTTGTTGGCGGCGGTGGTGCCGGAGTTCAGCGTCAGCGATGGCATCATGGCCACCACGTCCTCGATCTCGCGGATATTGGTGCGCTGGATTTCCTGCTCGCTCATGACGGAAATCGCCATTGGAACGCTTTCCAATTTTTCGACGCGTTTATTCGCGGTCACCACGACAGTCTCCAGCGTGCCGGGTTTGGTGGTGGATTCCTCCTGTTGGGCCTGCGCGTTCATGGACAGCAAGGCCAGGCCGAGCGCCGCAGCCATCGGCGTCAGGTGGATGGGTTTTCTCATGGTCGTCTCCGTTGTAGTTTTAGTTAATCGTTTAACTTAAGTGACGAGCAAGATTAAATCAGCGCGAAAAAGAAGTCAACAGGTATGGGAAAACCGCGCAACAGATTAAAAATAAGTGCGCGGAAAACGATTACCTTAACCGGGACAAGATTATTTGTAGCGCGACAGTTCCATTTTGCCAATTTGCGAGCGATGCACCTCGTCCGGGCCATCCGCCAGGCGCAGCGAGCGGGCGCTGGCGTAGGCGTGGGCCAGGAAGGGATCGGCCATGCCGCCGCCGCCCTGCACCTGGATGGCCCAGTCGATCACCTGGCAGGCCATGGACGGCGCCGCCACCTTGATCATGGCGATTTCCTTGGCCGCCACCTTGTTGCCGACCGTGTCCATCATGCAGGCGGCGTTCAGCACCAGCAGGCGCGCCTGGTCGATCATGATGCGCGCTTCGGCGATGCGTTCCAGCGTGACGCCCTGCTCCGCCACCGGCTTGCCGAAGGCCACACGGCTCAGGCTGCGCTTGCACATTTGCTCCAGCGCGCGTTCGGCCAGGCCGATCAGGCGCATGCAGTGGTGGATGCGGCCGGGGCCGAGGCGGCCCTGGGCGATTTCGAAGCCGCGACCTTCGCCAAGGATCAGGTTGGCCGCCGGCACGCGCACGTTGTCGAACACGATTTCGGCATGACCGTGCGGCGCGTCGTCAAAGCCCAGCACCGGCAGGTGGCGCAGGATGTTGACGCCCGGTGTATCGCGCGGGACCAGGATCATCGATTGCTGCTTGTGGCGGCTCGGATTGTCGGGATCGCTCTTGCCCATGAAAATGAACACGGCGCAGCGCGGATCGTTGGCGCCGGACGACCACCATTTGCGGCCGTTGATCACGTAATGGTCGCCGTCGCGCACGATGGAGCTGGTGATGTTGGTGGCATCGGAGGACGCCACGTCCGGCTCGGTCATGCCGAAGCAGGAGCGGATGCGCCCGTCCAGCAGCGGCGCCAGCCATTGCTGTTGCTGCTCGGGCGTGCCGTAGCGCGCCAGCACTTCCATGTTACCGGTGTCCGGCGCCGAGCAGTTGAACACTTCCGGCGCCCAGTGCACGCGGCCCATGATTTCGCACAGCGGCGCGTACTCGAGGTTGCTGAGGCCGGCGCCGTGTTCGGAGTCCGGCAGGAACAAATTCCACAAGCCGGCGGCGCGCGCTTTCAGCTTGAGCTCCTCCATGATTTTCGTTGCCACCCAGGCGTTGCCGGCGGCGCGGTTGGCGTCGATTTCGGCGTGGAAGGCGGCTTCGTTGGGATAGATGTGTTCATCCATAAAGGCCGTCAGTTGGGCCTGGAGCTGCTTTACTTTCGGGCTGTATGCGAAATCCATGATTGATGTCTCCGGTTATCGGTAAGTGACGCTGCCCGGCTGGCCCAGCCATTCGAGATGCGCGTAATTGTTCAGGTAACCCAGCGTGATCTGGCCGGGACGTTGCAGCAGTTTGGTGACGGCGCAGTTGGCCAGGGTCCAGCTCATTTCCATCACCTGATAGTCCTGTAGCCCCAGCAGGTGCTGCATCAGCGTCGAGATCACGCCGCCGGAGGTGAAGACGATGGTGGTGTGGCCGCTCTGCCCGTTCTCCAGCCGTTCCAGCGCACGCACGCAGCGGCGGCGGAAGTCGGGCCAGGTTTCGGTGTAGTCGCTATCGTGCCAGCCGCCCATCCAGCGCTGCATGGCGGCGCGGAACAGGTGCTCCAGGGCGCGCGGCGGCTCGACGTGATCGGCCAGCAGCGCCTTGAAGGCGACTGCATCGGCGAATTCCGGACAGTGGCGCAGCAGCACTTCGTGGTGATCGAATTCGGCGAAGTCTTCGTCGGTGATCCATTCGGTGTCGGCCAGCAGTGGCTTGGGCAGTTCTGCCAGGCAGGTGTCGGCGGTCTGCCTGTGGCGCGCCATGCCGCCGGTGACGACCTTGTGGAATGGCTGATGGCTGTTGGTATACCACTGCCCCAGCAGGCGCGCCTGCTCATAGCCCAGCTCCGACAGTTGATCGTAATTGGCGGCGCCGAACGAGGCCTGCCCGTGGCGCACCAGCAAAATTTGTCCCATATCGCATCCTCTCTCAGGCTTGTAGCTTAACGGCTGGCCTATAATTCATCAAATGAATAGAATTAATTCATCTGGATAAACACTGTGCATATATCGAAAGTCGACCTGAATCTGTTCATCGTGCTGGAGGCCATCTACACCGAGGGCAGCATCACGCGCGCCAGTCAGAAGATGAATTTGACGCAGCCAGCCATCAGCCATGCGCTGAACCGCTTGCGGCAATTGTTCGACGATCCGCTGTTTGAGCGCCAGGGCCATGTGATGGTGGCGACGCCGCTGGCGCGCTCCATCATCGAACCGGTGCGGCGCGCGCTGCGCGGGTTTGAAGTGACCTTGAGCGGCGCGGCGCGCTTTGATGCCGCCAGCAGCGAGCGCGGTTTCTCGCTGGCCGTGCGCGACGTGCTGGAAGCGAGCGTGCTGCCGCCGCTGATGGCCGGCATCGCGCACGAGGCACCGTCGGCCACGCTGAACACCTTGCAGGTCAGCCGGCGCGAGCTGGAAAGCGAGCTGGCGGCCGGCACGCTGGACGCGGCCATCGATGTGCTGCTGCCGCTGTCGAACGACATCCGCCGCGCGCAACTGGCGGGGGACAAGACCGTGGTGCTGGTGCGGCGCGGCCATCCGCTGGTGAAGCGGCGCGCGCTGTCGCTGGAAACATATCTGCAACTGGAGCATATTCAAACCAGCTCGCGGCGGCGCGGACCGGGGCTGGAAGACGTGCAACTGAGCCGGCAAGGGCTGCAACGACGGATACGGCTGCGCTGCCAGCACTACTTCGCCGCCTGTCGCGTGGTAAGCGAAACCGATCTGGCGCTGACCATGCCCGAACGTCTGGCGCGCATCGTCAACCAGCAATTCAACAACCAGATCCTGCCGGTGCCGCTGGACATGCCGTCGCTGGACGTCTACCTCTACTGGCACGCCAACGTCGATATTGATCCTGCCAACACCTGGCTGCGCACGCAGGTCACCACCGCCATGCAGGCCGGCACCTGAGCGCTATCCCAATACCTGTTTCAGCGATTGCGCTTCCGGAAGCGCATCGCTCCAGGCGGCAAGCTGTTGCAGACTCGCCTTGGCCAGCTTGTTCCTGGCCGTCTTGGACAGAGGCCCGAACCGTTTCGTCAGCAGCCTCTCAAGCACCGCCGCCGCCCCCTCGGTGCGCCCCTGCTCCAACCCCTGCTCTAGCCCCTGCTCCAGTCCCTGCTCCAAGCCTTTCTTAACACCTTCTTCAAGGCCCTCCTGTCGGCCCGTTTTCAGACCGGCCCGCAAACCTTTCCGCCATCCCTTATCGATGAATGATTGCTCCAATGGGCTTATCCATTCCATGTTGCGCTCCTTTTCCCACAAACGTATAGCTCGCCAATAGCGCTCCTGATATGGCTCTGGCAAAGCCATCATCCAGTTAATCACTTTAAAGAAAACAAGTATGCGCCGTTTGCTCCTGACACGTTCGTACAACAGAATCGTCACATCCCACTTATCGGCGTAAAGCTTGTCGGCATCATGATGTGCCTGTTGCGTGCACAGATGGGCCAGCTTGACCAAGGCAAACGGATTGCGCGAAGCCAGCAAGATGTCCTCCCGACCTGCACCATCCAACAGTTTAGCCATGGGAAAGGAAACATCCACCGTCATTCCCAACATCTGCCGGTGGAAAGCATGCGGACGCCAATGAGGATCATCATCGGCCAGTAGCACCACGCTAATCGCGGGCCGTCTATATTCATCGGAAATTCGGAAGTTATAGGCCGTGATGCGCCGCGCCAGCGACGCGTTCCGTTGCGCTTGGATCTCCACATGAATCAACATCCATTCGCCATCGCGCAAGAAAACTTCGACCAGCATATCAGCGATCAAGACGTCCGGTGTGCCACTAAACCCCATGTTCGCGAATTCCTTGTCGCGGAAGCGTGGCCGTTTGGACCAATCGATCTGGGCGCAGACCTCGGGGAAAAAGAACGACATGAACGCGCGGAACGCCTGCGTCACGGCAGTTTTCCATGGCAGGTCATAGCGGGCGGGAGGCGCGGTGTTTGGCATCGAGCCAGTCTAATTGGAGGTCCCGTTGGCGTGCCTTGAGGAAACACAAGGGCAAGTCGCAAACCTAAATTTCCCGCATAAGCTTGCGCATTTTCATTCGTTCCAAAAGATTAAGTGTCTCGATAGACTGAGCTTCATTCGATAGTTCATAACCTGTTATGACAGGTTATGGCAAACATGAGTGAAGCCATGACTAATTTCCGTACTGTTGAGTTGTCCCCGGTGCCGCTGTACACGCAGGTCAAGGAAAACCTGCGCGAACGTATCCTTGACGGCACCTATCCCGCCCATGCCAAGCTGCCCGCCGAGAGCGAACTGAGCACCATTTTCGGCGTCAGCCGCATCACCGTGCGGCAGGCGCTAAGCGATCTGCAAAAGGAAGGCGTGATATTCAAGATCCCCGGCAAAGGCACGTTCGTCGCCAAGCCCAAGGCCTTCCAGCAACTGACCCAGCTCGAAGGCTTCGGCGAAGCCATGAGCCGCATGGGCTATGAAATCTACAACCAGGTCACCAGCCACAAGACCATCGCCGCCACGCCGCACGTCGCGCAGCAGCTCCAAGTCGCCGTCGGCACAGAGGTCACCGAGATCAAGCGCATCCGCCACCTGAACCGCGAACCGGTGTCGCTGGAAGTCACCTACCTCGCACAGGACATCGGCGAACGCCTGGCCCGGGAAGACCTGGCCACGCGCGACATCTTCCTGATCCTGGAAAACGACTACGGCATCCCGCTCGGCCGCGCCGACCTGCAAGTCGACGCCATCCTCGCCGACGACACGCTGGCCCACGCCCTGCGCGTGCAGCAAGGCAGCGCCGTGCTGCGCATCGAGCGCCTGACCCATCGCGCCGACGGCGCCCCGCTCGATTTCGAATACCTCTACTTCCGTGGCGACGCTTTCCAATATCGCCTGCAAATCAACCGCCGCCCATAGGAGCCGCAATGCAAACTCATATCGATACTGTCGACGTGCTGGTGATCGGCGGTGGCACCGCCGGCCCCATGGCCGCCGCCAAAGCCAAGGAAGCCAACCCGCAACTGCGCGTGCTGCTGCTGGAGAAAGCCCACGTCAAACGCAGCGGCGCCATCTCCATGGGCATGGATGGGCTGAACAACGCCATCGTCCCCGGCTTCGCCACGCCCGAGCAGTACGTGAAGGAGATCACCACCGCCAACGACGGCATCGTCAACCAGAAAACGGTGATGGCGTACGCCGAAAACAGCTACGCCATGATCGAGGAACTGGACCGCTGGGGCGTGAAGTTTGAAAAAGACGAAACCGGCGACTACGCCATGCGCAAGGTACACCACATGGGCACCTACGTGCTGCCCATGCCGGAAGGCCACGACATCAAGAAAGTGCTGTACCGCCGTCTGAAACGCCAGCGCGTCGAAATCACCAACCGCCTGGTCGCCACGCGACTGCTGTTGGGGGAAGACGGCAGCATCGCCGGCGCCATGGCTTTCGACTGCCGCACCGCCGACTTCCATGTGATCCGCGCCAAGACCGTGGTGCTGGCCACCGGCGCCGCCGGCCGTCTCGGCCTGCCCGCCTCCGGCTACCTGTTCGGCACTTACGAAAATCCGACCAACGCCGGCGATGGCTACAGCATGGCCTACCACGCCGGCGCCGAACTGTCGGGCATCGAATGCTTCCAGATCAACCCACTGATCAAGGACTACAACGGTCCCGCATGCGCCTACGTGACCGGCCCGTTCGGCGGCTTCACCACCAATAACAAGGGCGAACGCTTCATCGAGTGCGACTACTGGAGCGGCCAGATGATGCAGGAGTTTTACAACGAACTCCAGGGCGGCAACGGCCCGGTATTCCTCAAGCTCGATCACCTGGCCGAGGAAACCATCAGCACCATCGAAACCATTTTGCACACCAACGAACGTCCGAGCCGCGGACGCTTCCACGCCGGCCGCGGCACCGACTATCGCCAGCAGATGGTGGAGATGCATATCTCCGAGATCGGCCTATGCAGCGGTCACTCGGCATCCGGCGTATGGGTCAATGAGCGCGCCGAGACCACCGTGCCGGGACTGCACGCGGCCGGTGATCTGGCCTGCGTGCCGCACAACTACATGCTGGGCGCTTTCGTCTACGGCAAGCTGGCTGGCGAAGCCGCCGCCGAACGCTGTGCCGCCATCGAGTTGCCAGCGCTGGACGAAGCGCAGGTTGAAACCGAGCGAGCACGCGTATGGGCTCCTTTGAACCGCCCGGACGGCCTGCCGCCATCGCAAGTGGAATACAAACTGCGCCGCATGGTGAACGATTACCTGCAACCACCCAAGGTCACACGCAAGATGGAAATCGGCCTGAGCCGCTTTGAGGCCATCCGCAGCGATCTGGATCGGCTGTCCGCCACCAATCCGCACGAATTGATGCGGGCAATGGAAGTCCACGCCATCCGCGATTGCGCCGAGATGGCGGCGCGCGCCTCGCTGTATCGCACCGAGAGCCGCTGGGGCCTGTACCACAACCGCGTCGATCATCCGCAGCGCAATGACGACGAGTGGCTATGCCACGTGCAGGTGAAAAAGATAGCCGGTGGCATGCAATGCTTCAAGCGTCCGCTGGAGCCCTACATCATCGCCCTCGACGAAGAGGAGAAACAAGCTTACCAGCATCTGCGCATCCTGCGCGAGGCTGCATAAAGGAGAACGCCATGTCCATCGCCCATACACCCAGCAGCGTGCCGGTACGCGTCAACGACGCGCTGTGCATCGCCGACAAAGGCTGCACCGTCTGCGTCGACGTCTGCCCGCTCGACGTGCTGGCCATCGATTTCAGCAAAGGCAAGGCTTACATGAAGTTTGACGAATGCTGGTACTGCATGCCCTGCGAAAAAGACTGCCCGACCGGCGCGGTAACGGTCGATATCCCTTATCTATTACGATGAACTGGAGATTCACTATGGCTCTGCAACACAAACTGCTGGTCCTGCTGGCGACGCTGACTTTGAGCGCCGCCCAGGCAGAAACCATCCGCGTCGCCATCGGCACGCAAGACACGACCATCAACTGCGCCACCGGCGGCCTGCTGATCCGCGAGCTGAAACTGCTGGAAAAATACCTGCCGCACGACGGCAAGTACAAGGACGTGCAGTACGATATCCAATGGAAGAACTTCACTTCCGGTGCGCCGCTGACCAATGAGATGGTGGCAGGTAAGCTGGATATCGGTTCGATGGCCGACTTCCCCGGCTCCTTCAACGGCGCGGCCTTCGCCAAGGCCGGCAAGAAAAGCCTGTTCATCACGGTGCTGTCGGGCAGCGTGCAAGGCAGCGGCAATGGCATCGTGGTGCCAAAGGCTTCGCCGGTGCAGTCGCTGGCGGAATTGAAGGGCAAGACCATCTCCGTGCCTTTCGCCTCCACCGCGCACGGCATGCTGCTGCGCGCCATCAAGGCACAGGGCTGGGAGCTGGACAAGGACATCACGGTGGCGACGCAGGCGCCGGAAGTCGCCGGCTCGGCGCTGCAAGCCAACAAGATCGAAGCGCATGCGGACTTCGTGCCGTTCGCGGAATTATTCCCGCACCGCGGCTTCGCCCGCAAGATCTTCGACGGTTCGCAAGCGCAGGCGCCGACGCTGCACGGCAGTCTGGTGGACTCGGATTACGCGAAGAAGTATCCGGAGATTGTGACCGCCTTCCTGCGCGCCGCGATCGAGGCGGACCGCATCATCGCCGCAGAGCCGGAAAAGTACAGTGAGCTGATCGCCAAGGTGACCGGCATCGAGGCGGAAGTCGATTATCTGTTCCATGGCCCGCTTGGCCTGCAAACGCGCGACTTCACCTGGAAGCCTGAGTATCGCCAGGCCGTGAAGACGTCGATTGAGACTTTGCGCCTGATGAAGCGCACCGACAATGATCTCGATGTGAACGAGTTCATTGACGACACCTATATCCGCGCCGCCTTCAAGCAAGCCAACCTCGATTACGACGCCAGTCTGAAAAACTACAGCCGCCTGCCGCTGGTGGCCAAGGACGCCGGCACCGGCAAACCTATCACTGATTTCTCTCGCCTGACGCAGGTATGGGTGGCGGACGAGCCGCAGGTGCGCCACTACGCGACGGCGGACGCAGCCTTCGCCGCCGTGCGCAAGCTGGAAAAGGATGGCAAGAAGATCCGCGTGGTATATGCGCATGATCGCAACAGCGGCCTGAAACTGTTCGCCTACGATGCGTGGTTCGTGACGTCGAAAGGCGAGACCAGCGCCTTCCTGTCGAAAGCGTCGGCCGACGCATGGGCCAAGCAGCGCGGCGGCACCGCCATCAGCTACGCCGCCGCCCTCGCCGCCACTGCCGATCGCAAGCTGGCCAGCAAATAAGGACGTACGCCGATGAGTGCAAATCCAGTCGATAACCAGCCCGCCGCGCACGGCCAGTTCGGCGGCCCGGCGACCGGACGCCTGCGTGGCTGGCCGGGCGCAGACAACGCGCTGCGATGGGGGCTGCGGGCGGCTTCGCTGGCGGCATGCCTGCTGGCCTGGCAGTGGGCGGCGGCTGGCCGTATCAACCTTGGCCTGCTGACCTTCCAGAACGTGCCGCCGCCAACCGAGGTCGCGCAAGCCGCATGGGCGCTGCTGCATTCGCCCAAGCTGGCGGAGCACCTGCAAGCCAGTTTATGGCGCGTGTTCAGCGGCTTCACGGTGGCGGCGTTGGTCGGCATCGTGCTAGGCCTCGGCATCGGCCGCTGGAAGCGCTGGGAGGACGTGCTGATGCCGCCGCTGGAAATGCTGCGCCCCATCCCGGCCGTGGCCTGGATTCCACTGGCGATCCTGATGTTCCCGTCGTCGGAAATGTCGATGATCTTCATCACCTTCACCGGTGCGCTGTTCCCGATTTTGCTGAACACGGTGCACGGCGTAGAGCAGATCGACCCGCGCCTGATCGCATCGGCGCGCAGCCTTGGCGGCGGTTCGTGGGCCATCTTCCTTGAGGTGGTGCTGCCGGGCGCCGCCCCCAGCATCGTCACCGGCCTGTCGATCGGCATGGGCACCGCGTGGTTCTGCCTTGTGACGGCGGAGATGATCTCGGGCCAGTTCGGCATCGGCTATTACACCTGGGCGTCATACACGATTCAAAACTACGCCGATATCGTGGTCGGCATGCTGGTGATCGGCGCGCTGGGCATGGGCAGCAGTGTACTGGTCAAGCGCGCCGGACACGCACTGATGCCGTGGCATCAACAGGAGGGCAAAGCATGAGAGACGTGAACGAGGCTTTGGGCCGCATTGCGATTGACAAGTTGTCGCTGCGGGTTGGCGCCGGAGCGCAGGCGTTTGAGGCAGTGCAGGATGTATCGCTGACCGTGGCGCCGGGTGAATTCGTCTGCCTGTTGGGGCCATCGGGCTGCGGCAAATCCACGCTGCTGGGCGCACTGGCCGGGCATCTGCGACCCAGCAAAGGTGGCATTACGGTGGATGGCGTGGCGATCGATGGCCCGCATGCGGAGCGTGGACTGGTGTTCCAGCATCACACGCTGTTCCCGTGGCGGCGCGTGATCGACAACGTGGCCTTCGGCTTGAAGATGCAGGGCGTGGGCCGCAGTGAGCGTCGCCGCCGCGCTTTGGAGTTACTGGCCATGGTGGGCTTGCAGGATTTCGCCGAACACTATCCGGCGCAACTGTCCGGGGGCATGAAACAGCGGGTGGAGATCGCGCGGGTGCTGATCAATCATCCGCGCGTGATGCTGATGGACGAGCCGTTCGGCGCACTCGATGCGCAGACGCGCCTGATGATGCAGCAGTTGCTGTTGCAGCTGTGGGCGAAGATCCGCACCACCATCGTCTTCATCACGCACGATATCGACGAGGCGCTGTTCCTGGCCGACCGCATTCTGGTGATGAGCCCCCGCCCCGGCCGCATCATTGAAGAAATCAAGGTGGACTTCGCACGTCCGCGCGATGAAACGCTGGTGACGTCGGAGCATTTCACCCGCTTGAAGCGGCGCTGCTTGCAGTTGCTGCACCCGGCTACGGCTGAACTGCCCCTGGAGCGTTTATCGCCACTGGGCGCGGAACCTGCGCGCCAACTGCAATTTGCCATTTAAGGAAAGCATGAGCACTATTTTTGAAGAAGACGCCGAACTGGCGGAGTTGAACGAACGCTTGCAGCATCCGGACGGCGCGGTGCGTCGCATCGCCATTCTCGATCTGGCGGACCGCGATGGCGACGAGCATGCGCCGCTGTTCGTTGCAGCACTGCGCGACACCGATGCCGCCGTCCGCGCCGAAGCCGCGCGCGCCCTGGAGGCGTTTGAAAGCGCCGAGGGCGTGGCCGGCCTGGTCGCACTGCTGACCGATGAAGACGACGAAGTCCGCGCAGCCGCCGCACACACGCTCAGCGAATTAAAACAGGCGGAATCGGCCGCCGTACTGCTGCCGCATGCAGCGCATCCGGATGCCTTCGTCCGCATCGCGGTGCTGCGCGCGGTGCGCGAGCTACGTGCGGCAGGCAGCTTCGCCCCCGCGTTGGTAGCCCTCGACGACGACGACGCCGCCGTGCGCCGTGAAGCGGTCGCCGTGCTGGGCTACCTCAAGCAGGCAGACGCCCTGCCCGCCCTCACCCGCCTGGTGAGCCACGACCCCGACGCCGAAGTCCGCCGCGCCGCCGCCGGCGCCATCGGCTACGCCACCAGCCACGCGCCCGCAGCGCCCGCTGCCCTCGCCGCGCTGCTTGACGGGCTGCGCGACGCGGCCTGGCAGGTGCGCGAGGAAGCCGCCACCACGCTGGGCAAACTCGCCCTGCCGGCCGACGGCGCGCAACAAGCCGGCGCCGCCCTCATCGCTTCCCTGGAGGACGCCTACTGGCAGGTCCGCCTGCGCGCCGCCCGCAGCCTGGGTCGCCTGCGCCACACGCCCGCACTCGATGCATTGGTCGCCACGCTCACGCACACCATCAGCAACCTGCGCAAGGAAGCCGCGTTGGCCTTGGGCGAATTGGGCGATGCCGCCGCCATCCCTGCGCTCAGCATCACCGCCGACGACAGCGATCCCGAAGTCCGCAAATCGGCCCGCCTGGCGCTGACGCAAATCCAGGGCGCACAACGATGAGCGACTATCCACGAGAAATCGTCAACAACCTGCAAAGCCGCATGCTGGATATCATTTGGGAAGATGGCTCGGCGCAGCAGCTGCCGCATGCCACACTGCGCGCGCAATGCAAATGCACGGTGTGCCAATCCAATCGCCTGTTGGCCATAGCGACAGAAATCACGCCGGATCTGCGCATCGACGACATCCGCCAGATCGGCGTCTACGGTGTACAACTGGTGTTCAGCGATGGCCACGAGCGCGGCATCTACCCGTGGCCCTACCTGCGCGAGCTAGCCTGACAAGCCGGCTTCGCGCCGGCGGCCAGCTCGCGCACGGCTTTCGAAATGTCGGCGCCGACGCGCGCCACGGCCCGGCGATGACCGGCCACCAGCTCATCATAGCCTGCACCCACCGTCTCCTGCGCCACGCTGCGGCAGGTCAGCACCTGCGTGCCGCCAACCAGCCGCACGCTCCACACCGCGTCGATCAGGGCGTACTGGCCGGGCGCGGATTCAAAACGCTGCACATTGGTGCTGATACGGTACACCGGCGCCTTGTCCGGCGTCGGCGTGCGGAATACATCGATGGTGCCCAACTCACCGGAAATCGCCAGCGAAAGCGCCTGCCCTATCTCCGCCGAGGGCGGCGACACCCAGCGCTCCTGCTCCAGCAGGTCCACCCGCCCGGCGCCGCTAGTCACCACCAGCTGATTGCGCGCCACCTGCGGCGGCACCGTCACCGCCGGCAGCTCGATGTAATAGGCCGGTGCCGGCTGCGCCGCTGTTCCCGCCGCCGCACCGCTCGCGCCGGACTGGCCTGCGCCTGCCGTGCCTCCGGCGGCCCCCATGCCAACGCTCAAGCTGTAAAACCGCTCCGGCGGCGCGCTCGCGCAACCTGCCATCAACACCATCGCCGCCACGCCGATCGCCCGCATCATTTATGCTCTCCTTTTTTCTCCTGCTTGCCACGTATCAGCGACTCCGGATGCCGCTCCAGATAATCCGACAGCGCGTTCAGCGACTGCAAGGTCTGCGTCAGCTGCTGCAAGGCCTCGCGCAGATCCGACTGCACCGGCGAATCCTTCTGCAACAGCTGATCCGCTTCATTGAACGTCTTGCGCGCCGCTGCCAGCGTGCCCTTCATCTCCGGCACCACCTGCGCATCCAGCTGCTTCATCAGCACATCCACACTCTTCAAGGTATCGCGCAGATTCTTGCCGATCTCCTCGAACGGCACCTTGTCCAGCTTGCGGGCGATGCTTGAAATCTGCGTCTGCAATTCATCCAGGCTGTTAGGCACCGTCGGCACCTCCGGCACCTCCGCCGACAAGTCCACTCTGGCCGGCGCCGCATTCGGGAAGAAATCCAGTGCCACATACAACTGCCCGGTCAGCAGATTCCCGGTCCGCAGTTGCCCGCGCAAGCCGCGTGCGACCAGACGCTCCAGCACCTGCGGGCCGGCCTGCTCGTTCGCCACCGTCTGTGCAAAACTCCTCCCCAGCCGTGCCGGATACATATCCACTGTCACCGGCATGCGGAAATTCTTCTTCACCGGATCGAACTCCACGCCGACCGACCGTACCTCGCCCATCACGATACCGCGAAAATCCACCGGCGCACCCGGTGACAAGCCGCGCAAGGACTGGTCGAAATACAGCACCGTCGTAATCGGCACACCGTCCGGTTCGCGCAGCGCGCTGGCCTGATCGGCCGCCAGCGCGAACTCGGCGCCCGCCGGCGCCACGGCGGACGGTTTCTGCCCGCTCGCTGACTCAAACGCAATCCCGCCCACCAGCAAAGCCGCCAGCGATTGTGTGTTCACCTTGAAGCCGCTGGAATCCAGCCGTAAATCCACGCCGCTGGCATGCCACCAGCGCGTGTTCTTGCCCACATACTGGTCGTAAGGCGCGCTGACAAACACCGACATCCGCACACCGCGTCCCTTCTCCTCCAGATCGAAGCCTGTCACCTGCCCGACCTGTATGCGGCGGTAGAAAATCGGCGAGCCGACGTCGATGGAACCAAGCGTGTCGCCATGCAGCGTATAAGCCGTCCCCTTTTCATCGCGCGTCACCTGCGGCGGTTTTTCCAGCCCGGTGAAATCGGTCTTGGTCTCCTCCGACTTGCCCGCATCCACGCCAATGTAAGAACCGGACAACAGCGTATTCAAGCCGGACACGCCACTGGCGCCGATGCGCGGCTTGACCACCCAGAAGCGCGTATCGGCCGCCGTGAAGCGCTTGGCGTCCTTGCTCATGTCGATGGTGACCAGCACCCGCGACAAGTCCTTGGCCAGCGAAATCGAGCGCACCAGGCCGATATCCACATCCTTGTATTTCACCTTGGTCTTGCCGGGCTCCAGCCCATCGGCGCTGCGGAAGCTGACGATCACCGTCGGCCCCTGGTCCAGCACCGACTTGACCACCAGCGTCAGGCCGATCAGCGCCGCCAGCAAGGGAATCAGCCACACCAGGGACGGCAGCCAGCGGCTGGCCTTTTCCACGTTCGGTTCCGGCAGCGGCGGCGCACCGCTCTCGTTTTCAGACATGCTTCTCTCCATGTGTATCGATGGGGTCCCAGATCAGGCGGGGATCGAATTGCATAGACGCGATCATGGTCAGCACCACCACCGCGCAAAACGCCAGCGCGCCAGGACCGGCGGTAATCACCGCCAGCGACTGGAAGCGCACCAGCGCCACCGTCAGCGTAATGACGAAAATATCCAGCATCGACCAGCGGCCGACAAATTCAACAATCCGATACAGGACCGTGCGCTGCATCGGCCGCCAGCGCGAGCGCCGCTGCGCGGTCCATGCCAGCAAAGCCAGGGCGGCCAGCTTCAACACCGGCACCACGATGCTGGCGATGAAAATAATCGCCGCCAGCGCCGGCGAACCGCTGGTCCAGAAGTAGACCACGCCGCTGATGATGGTGTCGTCCTCCTTGCCGAACAGCGAATGGGTGTACATCACCGGCAGCAGATTGGCGGGAATGTAGAGTATCGCCGCCGCCAGCAGGAAGGCCCAGGTGCGGCCGACGCTGTCCGGATGGCGGCGATGCAGTCGCGCGCCGCAACGGGCGCAATACTGGTGCCGCACCGTGTATTTGAGCGACTCCACCAGCCCGCAGCTGTGGCAGGCCAGCAGCGGCACGCCCTTGGCCAGCGCCGCGTAGCGGAAAGGCTGCTGCGCCACACGGCGCGGCCCCGGCAAATGCTCGCCGATATTCCACAGTATCCTTGGATCGAAGGAGACCACGATCGCCAGCATCAGCGTCAGCGCGCCAAACGCAAACAGGCCGGGTTGCACCACCACCTGCGCCAGGCTGGTCATCTTCACAATCGTGATCAGGATGCCGATCATCAGCACCTCGGTCATGCCCCAGCGCCGCGCCAGCCCGACGGCACGCAGCAAATGATCGAAGCCCGGCGGCCGCTGGCCGCTGCGCAGCGACAGGGTCACGTACAGCAGCGACCCCAGTTCCACCGCCGGCAGCAGGATGGTGAAGACAAACACAATCGCCGCCACCAGTTGCATCTGCTCCGTCCACAGTACGCGGATCGCGCCCAGCAGCGTGGCGCTGGTGCTGTAGCCGGCTACCTCCAGCTCGACGATAGGGAAAAACTGCGCGATCAGGAAGGTGAACACGGCCCCCAGCGTGATAGCCGCCATGCGGCTGGCGTCCGAATGGATGCCCCGATACAGGACCGAGCGGCAGCGCACGCAGCGCGCCTTCTCGCGCGGGCGCACCGGTCGGCGTTGATGCAACACACCGCAATCGTGGCAGCTGATTAAATCATATCGATGCACTGGCTGGCTCCATAATGGATCATATAATACGGCAAAGCCGGATCGGCTATCATAGAGCACGATTTCACCCCGGAGACAGCCCATGCCCCTGCGGCGGACAGCGTTGTTAATCCTTGCCTTGATCCTTCCTGCGCACTCGCCGGCGCAAGGCCCGGACACGCTGATCTTCGGCACCACCCACGAACGCAATTCCTTCGCTTACGCCTACAGTACGGAATACCTGCAACAGCTATGCGCGGAGATCCGCCAGCGCTGCCTGTTGCAAAGCCTGCCGGGACGCCGTGGCGCCGCCATGCTGGCCGACGGCAGCATCGCCGGTGAACTGGGACGGGTACGCGACTACAAGGAAAAGCATCCTGAGTACCAGCGCGTGGAAGAGCCCTTCATCACCCTGCGCACTTTTATGTTCACGCGGACTGGCTGGTCGCCGGTCAACAACTGGGCGGAGGTGACGGCCAAGGTGAACACGGTGAGCTACCAGCGCGGCGTCTACTATTATCAGAAACGGCTGGAAGCATTGCAGCCACGCGTACAGCCGCACGATGTACAAACCGTGGCCGCCTGTTTGCAGATGGTGCTGAATGGCCGCGACCAGGCCTGCCTGTTCGACGATGGCGCCATCGGCGCCGATTCGAAGACGCTGCTACCGCAAGGGATGCTCGGCCAGCCGCTGGATGAGCTCCAGCTCTACATCTATCTCGGCAGGGACTACGCCGTGCTGGCGCCGTCCATCACCGATGCGGTCAGGCGCCTCAATGCGCACGGGCTGAAGACCCGGCTGCGCAAGAAGCACTTTACTTTGCCTTGACGCTGGACGGAAGCTGCTGGAAGTCGTCGGTCTGTTCCAGTATTTGCCAGGTAGCCATCAACGCCGGCGGCGGCGCGATCAGCTTGCGCGCTTCCAGATCCAGCCAGCCGCCGGTGCTGTTCACGCGCGCGGCCAGCTTGCCGTCCGGGCGGATGATGTCGGAACGCAGAATCCAGCGGCTGCCGTCTTCCGCCAGCCCGGCCAGTGCCAGCGTGACGGTGATCTCCTCCAGCAGCAGCACTTCCTTGACGTAGCCGATTTCGTCCTTCATCACCACCGGGCCAATGTTCAGGCGCATGAATTCACTCATGGGGAAGCCATGCTCGGACAGGAACAGCATGCGCACATCGCCGGCTTTGTCGAGGAAAGCGGTATTGCGCATATGGCTGTTAAAGTCCATGTCGCCCCAGCCTGCCATCAGCTTTTTAGAAAACATCTCACGCTCCAAGGAAGTCGAATAAGGTGCATGCTACCACCTTCGTCGCCTTGCGCAGATCCTCCAGATTAAGACGTTCATCGGCCTTCTTGGCGTTGGACTCGGGCACGGTGCGCGGACCGGCGCCATACAGCACCGCCGGGATGCCATGCTCGCCGTACAGGCGCGCGTCGGCATACAGCGGCGTGCCCTGCGCCGGGATCTTTTCGCCGATGAAGGTTTGCGCGTTCCGCTGGATGCTGTCCACCAGCTTTTCCGTGCCCGGACGTTCGCGCAGCGCATGCGACAGCAGCAAGCGCTTGATCTCCAGCGTGATGCCGGGAACACCCCGCACCGCGTCCTCGATCAGCGCGCACACCTGCGCTTCCACTTCCGCCGGGTCTTCTTCCGGGATCATGCGGCGGTCCATCTTCAGCACCACTTTGCCCGGCACCACATTGGTGTTGGTGCCGCCGTCGATGCGCCCCACCAGCATGGTCGGCGAATCGATGCCGGCGATTTTCGATTTGATCTTTTTCAGCTCCGGCAACTGGCCGTAGATGGCGTTCAGGATGCGTGTGGCGGCCTGCAACGCATCATGACCGGTTTCCGGCATGGCGCCGTGGCCGGACTTGCCGTGCACCGTGATCTCCAACTGCAAACAGGCGTTGTGCGCGGTGACGATGTTGTAGCTGAAGCCCGCCGCGATCACGTAATCGGGTTTGGTGAGCTTTTGCTCCAGCAGCCACCCCGGCCCGAGCAGGCCGCCGAATTCCTCGTCGTAGGTGAAGTGCAGTTCCAGCCCGCCCTTGAGCGGTACGCCCAATGCTTCCAATGCGCGCACGGCGAAGATATAGGTGGCGAAATCGCATTTGGACACCGCCGCCGCGCGGCCGTAGATAAAGCCGTTATCGACCACGCCGCCGTATGGCGGATAGGTCCAGTTGTCGCCCGGCGGCACCACGTCGCCATGCGCATTCAGCGCCACGGTAGGACCGCCCGCCGCGTAAGGACGGCGTACGATCAGGTTGGTGATGCTCTCCATACCGTAATCGCGCACGGTTTGCTCCGGCACGGCGTGCTTCTCGGCGGTCCAGCCGTAGGCCTTGACCAGATCGGCCACCACCTCGGCGTGCGGTGCGTTATTGCCGGGTGGCGTATCGGTCGGCACACGCAGCAGCTGTTGCAGCACGCCGACTTCCTCGTCAAAGTGGGCGTCGATCCATTGCGCCAGTTTTTCCTTGCTCATTTTGAGTTCCTTCATTTAGCGCCGGATTCATACCAGGCGGCGATTTGCGCGCGCTCGGCGTCGGTCATATTGGTCAGGTTAGCCAGCGGCATGGCCTTGGTCTGCACTACCTGCCTGTAGATTTTTTCCGCATTCTGGTGGATCTGATCCGCCGTGTCGAAGGCCACGCCCAGCGGCGCGGCCGCGAAGCCGGGTTGCGTTGGATGCGCCGCATGGCACGCCAGGCAGCGCGCATCGATCACCGCCTTCACCTTGGTGAAGGCCGCCGCCGGATCGGCCGCAGACGCCGTCGCTACCGGCTTGGGCGGCGCAATCGCCACCGCCACGGCGGCAAGCAGGGCAACGCCAATCGCCGGATAACGCCACTCCACGCGCCCCTTGTGGCGCAAGTTGAAGAAGTGGCGAATGAAAACGCCCGCCGCCATGATGAAGGCCAGCACCAGCCACGCATGCTCGTTCCGGTAAGTCATCGCGTAGTGGTTGCTGATCATGATGAACAGCACCGGCAGCGTGAAGTAGTTATTGTGGACGCTGCGCTGCTTGGCTTTCTGGCCGTGCACCGGGTCCGGCATGCGGCCGGCCGACATGGCTTCCACCATCTTGCGCTGGCCGGGGATAATCAGCATCAGCACATTGCCGACCATGATGGTGCCGATCAGCGCACCGATGTGGATATAGGCCGCGCGCCCGCTCAGCACATGCGTGAGCCCATACGCGGCACCAACGATCAGCGCGAAGATCACCACGCCGAACGCCGCATCGTGCTTGCCCAGCGGGGAGCGGCACAGCAGGTCGTACACGGTCCAACCGACAACCAGCGTGCCGACGCCGATGCCCACCGCTTGCAGGCTGCTGAGGTCCGCCACCGATTTATCGATCATCATGGCCTGCGCGTTGAAGTAGTAAGCGATGGTCAGCAGCGCGATGCCGGACAGCCAGGTGGAATACGCTTCCCATTTAAACCAGTGCAGCTCCTTCGGCAGTTCGGCCGGCGCCACCAGATACTTTTGCGGATTATAGAAACCGCCGCCATGCACCGCCCACAGCTCGCCCGACACGCCCTTCTTCGCAAGCTCCGATCCCGGCGCCGGCGGGCGAATCGAATTATCCAGCCACACAAAGTAGAACGACGCACCTATCCAGGCGATGCCGGTGATGATGTGCAGCCAGCGCACGAGGAGGTTGGCCCATTCAAGGCCGTACGGGATCAGGTATTCCATGTAGTTTGCAAGGTCAAAGATGTGGCTAATTTACAGAAGATAAACGGATTTGATTCCTGCCACATGAACATTGGAGTATATTAGACATATTCGATTCCGTATAAAACATTCGCCCTCATGTCCGCCTTGCCGCAACACCTGGACCTCCACCTGATCCGCATTCTCTACCTGCTGCTGGTCGAGAAAAACGTCTCCCGCGTCGCCCTCAAGCTGAATCAACCGCAGCCCTCGATCTCGGCATCGCTGCGCAAGCTGCGCGAGCTGACCGGCGATCCGCTTCTGGTGCGCGGCGCGCGCGGCATGGTGCCGACCCAGCACGGTGAAAGCCTGCTTGCACCAGCAAAGCGCATTCTCGACGAAACCGAGAACCTGTTTTTGAAGAAGGCACCTTTCGTGCCACAGGAGGAAGCGCGTACTTTTCACGTGGCCGCGCCGGATTATCTGGACAGCCAGTTCCTGCCTAATTTAGTGGCGCTGCTGCGGCGCGGCTCGCCCAACAGCCGTGTGAAAATCCACGGCCTCGGTCCCGGCGTGGATTACGTGCGCCTGCTGTCGGATGGAGACATGGACCTGGTCATCGCCAACTGGGACGAGCCGCCCGAGCACCTGCACATGTCCAAGCTGTTCGAGGACCCCATCATCTGCGTGATGCGTGCCGACTGCCCATATGCGCTGCGCACCGCCAGTGACAGGATGACGATGGACGACTACCTCACGCTGCCTCACGTCGCGCCCACGCAAATCCTGCCCGGCTACCACGGCGTGATCGATGATTATCTTGAGCGCCAGGGCCTGCAACGCAACGTGATGGTGGAATCGGCCTATTTCGGCCTGATCCCCAACATGCTGGCGCAGACCGACCTGGTACTGACCACCGGCAGCCAGTTCGTGCGCCACTACGAAAAACAGATGCCGCTCAAAACCTACCATGTGCCGGTGAAGTTCCCGCCGATGCGCTTCTACCAGCTGTGGCACGAACGCGTGCATCAGGCGCCGGAGCACAAGTGGCTGCGCGAGCAGGTGGCTGCGGCGGCCAAGTCGCTGTCGCAAAAATAGGCGCAGTCTTATAAAGCTTAGGCCATACCGCATATATCGCGGCGGCGTCGGCACGTTATGATGGAAGCCATGATGACCACACTCTCCGACCTCAATAGCTGCGACACCGCCACCTTCATCGACCGCCTGCGCGGCATCTACGAGCATTCGCCGTGGATACCGGAGCGTGCCGCCTCCCGGCGCCCCTTCGCCAACGAGACCGCGCTGAAGCTGGCCTTGCAGGCCGTGGTCAGCGCCGCCACGCTGGATGAACAACTGGGCCTGATCCGCGCCCACCCTGAACTGGCGGGCAAGGCCGCCGTCGCCGGCCAGTTGACCGCCGAATCCACCAACGAGCAAGCCAAGTCCGGCCTGCACCTTTGCAGTGCGGAGGAATTCGCGACGCTGCACCAGCTGAACGCGGACTACAACGCCAGGTTCGGCTTCCCCTTCATCCTCGCCGTCAAAGGCCCGACCGGACAAGGGCTGACGCGCCAGAGCATCATCGCCACCTTCACGCGCCGCCTGAAAAATCAGCGCGCCGATGAAATCGCCGAATGCCTCCGCCAGATCAAGCGCATCGCCGAAATCCGCCTGAACGACCTGCTGTCGGTACAGCTGGAGTTCGGGCCTGCCGTCATGCAGTGGAGCGAGGAACTGGCTGCATGGAGCGACGAGAGCGACGCCCTCACCTGCGCCTACATGACGCCTGCGCATCGCCAGACCGCCGCACAGCTGCTGGAGTGGATGCGGGCGGCCGGCATGGAAGCGCACATCGACGCAGTCGGCAATGTGGTCGGCATCTACCGCTCTGACGCGCCGAATGCCAAAACGCTGATGACCGGATCGCATTACGACACCGTGCGCAACGGCGGCAAGTACGACGGCCGCCTCGGCATCCTGCTGCCGATCGCCATCGTGCGCCACCTGCATCAGCGCGGGGAGAAGCTGCCGTTTAATTTTGAAGTCGTCGGCTTTGCGGAAGAGGAAGGCGTGCGTTTCAAGAGCACTTTCCTCGGCAGCACCGCCGTGACGGGCCGCTTTGATCTCGCCCTGCTGGACCAGACCGACGCCGATGGCGTCAGCATGCGCGATGCGCTGCTGGCCGCCGGCCACGACGTGTCCCGCATCTCCGCGATCGCGCGCAATCCGGCCGACCTGCTGGGCTTTGTGGAAGTCCATATCGAACAAGGCCCGGTGCTGCTGGAACGCGACCTGGCGCTGGGCGTGGTGACGGCGATAGCCGGCAGTTCACGCTATCTGGTCGACCTGACCGGACTGGCCAGCCATGCAGGCACCACGCCGATGAGCATGCGCAGGGACGCAGCCGCTGCGGCGGCAGAAATCGTGCTGCTGGTCGAACAGCGCTGCGCGCAGGCGCCGTCGCTGGTCGGCACGGTCGGCCAGTTGCAGGTGCCAGGTGGTTCGGTCAATGTGATTCCCGGCGCCTGCAATCTGTCGCTCGACATCCGCGCCGCCGACGATGCCGTTCGCCTCGCGACCGTGCAGGATGTCCTGGACGGCATCGCCGCCATCTGCGCCCGCCGCCAGATTGAATGCAACGTACAAAAAATCGTCGACGCCAGCGCCGCGCCATGCGCGCCACGCCTGATGCGGCAGTTCGGCGACGCCATCGAGCGCGCCGGCCTGCCGCGCTTTGACCTGCTGTCCGGCGCCGGCCACGATGCCATGGCCATGGCCGCCATCACCGATGTCGCCATGCTGTTCACACGCTGCGGCAACGGCGGCATCAGCCACAATCCGCTGGAAACCATGACCGCCGACGACGCCGACATCGCCGCCCGCGTGCTGCTGGATTTCCTGCGTCGTTATAAGGCCTGATCCCGTACGTACTGGCGCGGTGAACAACCCATTACGCGCTTGAAGGCGGTGCTGAACGCGCTGTCGGACTCGTAGCCCAGTTGTTGCGAAATCACGGACACCGGCTGGCTGGAATGCACCAGCCGGTCCCCCGCCAGCAGCATGCGCCAGCGCGTCAGGTATTCCATTGGCGATGTACCGACTGTTTGCTTGAACTTTAGCGCCAGCGTGGAGCGCGACATGCCCACGTGCTGCGCCAGCGCCCCCAGCGTCCAGCGCTGCGCTGGATCGGCATGCAGCGCGCCGATGGCGCCACCGATCCGCGGATCGGCCAGGGCATAAAGCCAGCCCACACCGCCGCCAGCCTCCTCCGCCAGCACCAACCGCAATGCCTGCACCAGCATCATGTGCGCCATGTGCTGGGCTATCAGCGTATGGCCGGGCCGCTGTTCACGCAGCTCCGTCGCCAGGCGCTGCAAGGACCAGCGCAAAGTCTCGCGATCCGACTCCTTGTGCACGTGCGCGATCGGCGGCAAGGCCTCCAGCAAGATGCCGGTGTGCTTGCCGTTGAAGACAAAGTGGCCGCCGACCAGCAGGCAGCTGCCGCCATCGTTGATGACGCCAATGCCGCCAAGACGCCGCTGCCGCAGCACCTCCAGCGCATTCACGCTTGGCAGGGACAGGTCGCTGGCCAGGCGGAACGGACGGCCGCGCGGCAGCAGGAAACAGTCGCCGGTCCTCAGATGCACCGGCTCCTCCACGCCATCCACCGCCAGCCAGCACTGGCCTGAGACGATGGCATAGCACTTGATGCCGTCGTGCTGATGGAACTGTAGCGCCCATTCTCCGCCCACATCAAAGCCGCCGGCGACATAGCTGCGTGGCTTGAGCAGGGAGAGAACATCTGATAACGGGTCCATGATTTTCGGACGATCGCGAGGAAAATATGGATTCTACAGCATGGATCGTCCGGGCGCACACCACTATCATGCTCCCATCTGAACAAGGAGATGGACATGAAAGTATTTGTTACAGGCGCCACCGGCTGGGTGGGTTCGGCCATCATCACTGAATTGCTGGACGCCGGCCATGAGGTATTGGGACTGGCTCGCCGCGTGGAGGGCGCGGAGACGCTGGCCCGGCGCGGCATCGCCGTGCATCGCGGCGAATTGTCGGACACGGAGAGCATGGCGGCCGGCGCGCGCTCGTGCGATGGTGTGATCCACACTGCCTTTATCCATGACTTCAAAGACTTCCACGCCGCTGGCGAAACCGATCGTGCCGCCATTGCGGCCATGGGCGAAGCACTGGCCGGCACCGGCAAGCCGCTGATCACCACCTCCGGCAGCGCCTTGCTCAAGCATGGCGTGATCGGCACGGAAGATGACGGCCCGGATCGCGGCGGCCCGGCACAGCACCGCACGGCGTCGGAGGAACTGACGCTGGCGCTGGCCGCGCGCGGCGTGCGCTCCTCACTGGTGCGTTTGCCGCCGTCCGTCCACGGCGAAGGCGACTACGGCTTTGCACCGCGCCTGGTCGATATCGCGCGCGCCAACGGCGTGTCGGCGTACATCGGCGCCGGCGAAAACCGCTGGCCTGCCGTACACCGCTTCGACGCGGCGCGGCTGTACCGGCTGGTGCTGGAGCACGGCCTGGCGGGCAAGCGGTATCACGCCATCGCGGAACAAGGCATCGCCACGCGCGAGATCGCGGCAACGATCGGCAAAGGCTTGCATTTGCCGGTGGTGAGCATATCGGCAGCGGAGGCTCCCGAGCACTTTGGCTTCCTGGCGCGATTCTTTGCCGCTGACTGCCCTGCCTCCAACACGCAGACGCAGCGACAACTGGGGTGGACGCCTACCGGACCGGGACTGATCGAAGATCTGGAGCCGCACTACTTCCGAGGCCAAGCAGTGCGGCCGCCACTTGCGCGATGACTGGCGCCCAGCCGCCATCGCGCGGCTGACGGAACAGCCGCATGGTGGGATACCACGGCGTGTCGTCGCGATCCGTCATCCAGCGCCAGTCGCAGCGATAGTCGGGCAGCAGCAGCCAGCACGGCTTGCCCAGTGCACCGGCCAGATGCGCCACGGCCGTGTCCACGCTGATCACCAGATCGAGATTGGCGATGACTGCGGCGGTCTCCGCAAAGTCGGCGAGCAATGCGCCGACCGGTTGCAGCTCCATCCCCGCTGGAGGCAATAACGCCTCCTCCTCGCCCGCTCCCTTTTGCAGGCTGACGAAATGTACCGGCGCCGAGGCCAGCGGCGCGAGTGAGAGCAGCGATGGCAGCGAACGGTCGGCATCGTTCTCGAAGTTGCTGTTGCCACGCCACGCAAGGCCGACGCGCAAGCCTTGCGGTGGCAGCACCCCGCGCCAATGCCCAACCAGCTCCGGCTGCGATTGCAGATACGGCACGACCGCGGGAATGGTCTCCATCGTGGTGCCGAACAAGCCCGGCAAGCGCATGGGCCGCGTCCAGTAATCCCATCCGCCGGACAGCGCTTCGCCCAGCGCATGCACACGGCCCACGCCCGGCAGCGTGGCGAACAAGCGCTGCAAGGCCGGATGGCACACCACATCCACCCGCGCCGCGCCGCGTGCCTTGAGCAGCGGGGCGTAGCGGCAGAAGTGAATCATGTCGCCATGTCCGGCCTCCAGCCCGATCACGATAGACTTGCCAGCCAGCGGCTCGCCTTCCCAGAAAGCGCAATCGAAGGACAGCGGAAAACGGTCGAACTGCCAGCGCGCTTCCAGCATGCGCCAGCCTTCTTCCAACCGCGCCTGCCGCAGCAGCAGGTAACTGAGATTGAAGCGCGCCCGCGCATGGCCCGGCTCCAGCGCCAACGCGCGCCGATAGCAAGCCTCGCCCTCTTCTTCGCGATGCGTGCATACCAGCAGTACGCCTAGCTGGCTCCATGCCGCCGGCTCGTCCGGCGCCAGCGTCACCGCCGTCCGCATCGCCGCCTCCGATTCGGCAAAACGCTTTTCCTTCAACAGCAGCGCCCCAAGATTCCGCTGCAACTGCGCGTGGTCCGGCATCAGCGCAATCGCCTGTCGGTAATGGAACTCCGCCTCCGCCGCAGCGCCCTGTTGCTCCTTTAGATATCCCAGATTCGCTCGTGCCGCGGCATGCCAGGGTTGCGCATCCAGCACTTGCAGATAACAGGCCTCGGCCCCGACAAAGTCGCCAGCGGCCATGCGGTGATTGGCATCGAAATAAAGCTGCTGAGGGTCGGTCGTCATCGATGAAGAAAATCCGCCAGCTGCGATTCCGGCAGCGGCTTGCTGTACAAATAGCCTTGATAATAATGGCAGCCCTCTGCCATGACAAACGAAAGCTGCTCCGGCGTTTCAACGCCTTCCGCCAGTATCGACATCCCCAGCGTTTTACCCAGGCCGACGATCATGCGCACGATGGCGGCACCATGACCTTCCTTCAACGCGTCCCAGATAAAGGAGCGGTCGATCTTCAGCTGCGACAGCGGCAGCCGGTGCAGATAGGAGAGCGACGAATAGCCGGTACCAAAATCGTCCACCGCAAAGCGCACGCCCAGCTCGCGCAGGCGCAGCATCTTCTGGATGGCACTCTCCACATCATTGAGCAGCAGGCTCTCGGTCAGCTCCAGCCGCAGGCGGTCCGGCCGCGCGCCGGTTTGCTTCAGTACAGCCATCACCTGTTCGACAAAATCCGGACGATGGAACTGGACCGCGCTGACATTCACCGACATGTCCAGCGCCGCGGTGCGCTCGTCGCCAGCCCAACGCGCCAACAAGCCACAAGCCTCGATCAGCACCCAGCAGCCAAGCCGCAGGATCATATTGGTCTCTTCCGCCACCGGAATGAATTCCGCCGGCGACACCATTCCACGCTGCGGATGGCGCCAGCGCACCAGCGCCTCCACGCCCGACAGCTCGCCGCCGATACTGGCCAACGGTTGGTAATGAAGCTCGAACTCCTTGTTGACAAGGGCTCGCCTCAGGTCCGTCTCCAGCTCCGCGCGCGCCGACACCCGCGCTTCCATCGCCGGATCGAAGAAGGATACGTTGTTGCGGCCCGCAGCCTTGGCCTGGTACATCGCCAGGTCGGCCCGTTTCAATATATCGTCAATGCTGACATTCTCGCGCCCGAACAAGGCAACGCCGATACTGGGTGTGCTGTAATGCTCGACACCTTCGACATCGAAAGGCGCGTGAAATGCTTGCAGCAGCTTGGCGGCGATGTCCCGCGCCAGCGCCGCCGCATCGGTTCCCAGCTCCTCCAGCAGCACCACGAATTCATCGCCGCCGAAGCGCGCCACGGTATCGCAACCGCGCACCGCATCGTTCAGGCGATCCGCCACCTGTTGCAACAGCAGGTCGCCCTTGTCGTGGCCGCGCGTGTCGTTGATGCTTTTGAAGTGATCCAGATCGATGAACAGCACCGCGCCCGGGCGGCCGTTGCGCCGGCTCAGTGACAGCGCATGCCCAAGACGATCCAGCAGCAGCTGCCGATTCGGCAGGCCTGTCAGCTTGTCGTAGAAGGCGAGGCGGTGATTCTCCGCCTCCCTGGCCCGGCGTTCGCTGATGTCGCGAAAGTAGATCGTCAGGCCCTCTTCCGATGGATAGGCACGGATCTCGGTCCACAGGTCGAGCGGCGCGTAGTGCTCCTCGAACGTCACCGCCGTATTGGTTTCCACTGCCTTGTGATAAGCGCGATAATAAGGTCCGCCTACCGACTCCGGAAATACCTCCCAAAGATTACGCCCAAGTACGTCCTCGCGCTTAACCTTGGTCAGGCGCTCCGCATTGCCGTTCATGTAGCGGATTTCCCAATCATGGCCCAGCATCAGCACCGCATCGGAGATGCTCTCCAGCGTGGCGGTCAACGCTGCCGCCCGCAAGGCCTGCGTATGCGATTTGATTGGTCCTTGCATGGTAAAAGCCGCCACTGTGGTGATCAATACCCAGTATGCGCCCGGCTTGCGCCGGGGTCAAACGATTGCTTAAACCACCCGGGCACGTTCCAGCATGGCGTGCAGCAGGACGTTACAGCCAGCTTCCAGATGTTCGGCCTTGGCATCCTCGATTTCATTGTGGCTGATGCCATCCTTGCAGGGCACGAAAATCATGCCGGCTGGCGCCAGGCGGGCGGCATAGATCGCGTCATGTCCTGCGCCGGAGACCACGTCCATCGTGGAGTATCCCAGCTTGGCGGTGGCGCTGCGCACCGCATCCACGCACTCGGGATGGAAGGGGCATGGCGGATAGTAGGACACGCGCTCGATCGAAATCTTCAAGCCCGTTTCGCCACGGGTCTTGTCGATAAAGGCCAGCATCTCCTCGTGCATGGTGTTGAGCAGCTCATCGTTCACGTTGCGCAGATCGATGCTGAATTTGACTTCGCCCGGAATCACATTGCGGCTGTTGGGGAACACCTGCACCATGCCGACCGTGCCGCGGCCATACGGTGGATAGCGGTTGGCGATGGCCACCACTTCCTGCATGATGCGGGTGGAGACTTGCAGCGCGTCCTTCCGCAAATGCATCGGCGTTGGACCGGCGTGCGCCTCCATTCCGGTGACCACGCAGTCATACCACGAAAGGCCCATCACGGCCGGCACCACGCCAATCACCTTGTCGGCATCTTCCAGCACCGGACCTTGTTCGATGTGTGTTTCGAAGTAGGCGCCGATCGGATGATCGCCGGGCACTTGCGGGCCCTTGTAGCCGATGCGTTCCAGTTCTTCGCCGACCGACTTGCCTTCGACGTCACGCGCCGCATAGGCGGTTTCCAGGCTGAATGCGCCACAGAATACGCCGGAGCCCATCATCACCGGCACGAAGCGCGAGCCCTCCTCGTTGGTCCAAAAAGCGACTTCAATCGGCGCTTCGGTTTTGATCTTGAGGTCATTCAGCGTGCGTACCACTTCCAGCCCGGCCAGCACGCCGTAATTGCCGTCGAATTTGCCGCCGGTGGGCTGAGTGTCGATATGGCTGCCGGTCATCACCGGCGGCAGCGCGTTGTTGGTGCCATCGCGACGCATGAAGACGTTGCCGATCTGGTCGATCGTAATCGACATGCCGGCTTCCTTGCCCCAACTGACCACCAGGTCGCGCCCCTGTTTATCGAGATCGGTCAGCGCCAGGCGCTTGACGCCGCCCTTCTCCGTTGCGCCGATTTTCGCCAGTTCCATCAGCGAGGCCCACAGGCGCTCTCCGTTGATTTTCATGTGAAGCTCCTTAACGCGCCGACGTTGCCTTGAACGCCGGACGATTGATGTAGCGGCCAGCGCCCTCCACCGCCATCAGCACGCCGCGGTGAAACACGACATTGCCGGCGGCCAGCGTGGTGCTGGGAATGCCACGGACAGTGCGGCCTTCAAACACATTGAAGCCGCCCTTGGCAAACTGCGTCAGCGCGGAGATGGTGCGCGTGCCTTCCGGGTCCCACACCACCACATCCGCATCCGCACCAGGCGCGATCACGCCTTTGCGTGGATAGATGTTGAAGATCTGCGCCGCATTGGTCGATGTGACTTTGACGAACTCCGATGGCGTCAGCATGCCGCTGTTCACACCTGCGTCCCAGATGACGGACATGCGGTCTTCCACCCCGCCGCAGCCGTTCGGAATCCTGGTGAAGTCGTCCTTGCCGGCCGCCTTCTGCTCGGCGCAGAAAGTACAATGGTCGGTGGCCGTGGTGTGCAGGTTCCCGCCTTGCAGCCCTTGCCACAGCGCCTTCTGGTGATGCTTGCTGCGGAACGGAGGGCTCATCACGTGACCGGCCGCGAATTCCAGGTCATCGCTGTGATACACGCTGTCGTCCACGATCAGATGGCCGGCCAGTGCCTCGCCATACACACGCTGCCCATGCGCGCGGGCGCGGGCGATAGCCTCCAGCGACTCCTCGCACGAGACGTGCACGATGTACAGGGGCGTATGCATCACATTGGCGATGGCGATCGCACGGTTGGCCGCTTCCGCCTCCACTTCCGGCGGGCGTGAAAGCGGATGCGAACTTGGTCCGGTCAGGCCGCGCTTGAGAAGATCCTGCTGCAACTGGAAAACCAGCTCGCCGTTTTCCGCATGCACCGTCGGCATCGCGCCCAGATCAAGGCAGCGGCGGAAGCTTTTCACCAGCGTTTCATCATCCGCCATGATGGCGTTCTTGTATGCCATGAAGTGCTTGAAGCTATTGACGCCATGATCCTTCACCAGGATGCCCATGTCGCGGTGCACCGTGTCGTCCCACCACGTAATCGCCACGTGAAAGGTGTAGTCGCCGGCAGACTTCTTCGCCCACTCGCGCCACTGGTGATAGGCCTCGATCAGGTTCTGCTTCGGCGCAGGAATCACGAAATCGATGATGGTGGTGGTGCCGCCGGCCAGCCCCGCGGCGGTGCCGGTGTAGAAATCATCCTGCGTCACCGTGCCCATGAACGGCAGGTTCATGTGCGTGTGCGGATCGATCCCGCCCGGCATCACGTATTGGCCGCCGGCGTCGATCACCTTGGCGCCGGCCGGTATTTCCAGGTTCTCGCCGACCGCGATGATCTTGTCGCCGTCGCACAGCACGTCGGCACGAAAGGCGCGATCGGCATTGACGACAGTGCCGCCACGGATGATTGTCTTCATAAGCGTCTCCTTATGGGTGAGCCGGCGCGCGCACGGCGGACACGGTCTTCCCTTTCATCATAACCCCATACACCACGGCCGAAATGGCGATGCCAACGAACCATGCATAGGTATAAATCGTTTTAAACGTTTCCGACACGTCCGGGAAGGACGCCGGGAAGGCGGCATTCAGGAAGCCTGGAATATTCGGCAGCACGCCGATTACGAAGGCCGCGATGGCCGCCATGTTCCAGCCCTTGCCATACGAGTACTGGCCGTCTTCGCGATACAGGTCGCTGACGTTCAACTCCGTCTTGCGCACCATATAGTAGTCCACAATCAGCACGCCGGCGATAGGACCGAGCAGCGCCGAGTAGCCGATCAGCCAGGTGAAGATGTAGCCTTGGGTGGATTCCAGTATCTTCCACGGCATCATGAGGATGGCGATGCCCGCAGTGATGTAGCCGCCGGTCTTGTAGCTGATGCTCTTCGGCGCCAGCGCCGAGAAGTCGTAGGCCGGGCCGACCAGATTGGCGGCCAGATTCACCGACACGGTATCGATCAACAGAATCAGCAAAGCCACCAGCACCGCCGCGCCGGTCATGCGGCTGGACAGGTCGACCGGGTCCCAGATCGCCTTGCCGTACAAGACCACCGTGGCCGAGGTGACGATCACCGCCAGCGCCGCCAGCAATCCCATAGGCACAGGCAGGCCGACCGTCTGGCCGATCACCTGGTCGCGCTGGGTCTTGGCAAAGCGGGTGAAGTCAGGAATATTCAACGCCAGCGTGGCCCAGAAGCCCACCATGGCCGTCAGCGAAGGCCAGAACGTCGACCAGAACTGGCCAGCCTTTTTGCCGCCCTCCACGAACTGCGAAGGAGCCGACAGCAGCTCGCCAAAGCCGCCCGCCTTGTTGTGCACCCACGCCAGCAGCACGAAGCAGATCACGATCTTCAACGGCGCGGTGTAGGTCTCCAGCTTGCGGATCGCATCCATGCCGTGCACGATGTAGTAGAACTGGATGGCCCAGAAAGCCAGGAAGCAAAGCAGCTGGCCGCCGTTGATGCCGAGGCCTGCGATCTTGTCGCCGCCGATATCGCCGCCCGCCATCACGCCCAGCAAGGTGTAGATCATCGAGCCGCCGAACCAGGTTTGAATCCCGTACCATCCGCAAGCGACGATGGCGCGCATCAGCGCCGGCAAGCGCGCGCCGGACGTCCCGAAGGAAGCACGCGCCAGCACCGCGTACGGAATGCCGTACTTGGTGCCGGCGTGGCCGATCAACAGCATCGGCAGCAGCACGATGGCATTGGCAAGGAACACCGTCAGAACCGCCTGGTAACCCGACATGCCGCCCTCGATCAAGCTGGCCGACAAGGTGTAGGCCGGAATGCACATCACCATGCCGACCCACAGTGCCGAGAAGTGATACCAGCGCCAGGTACGCTGTGCCTCAGTGGTCGGCGCGAGGTCTTCGTTCCAGAGTTGCGTGCTGCCAGACGATTCATTGCTCAAGGCGTTCTCCCTAAAGGTTTAGTGTCCCTTTTTTATTGCAATTTCCGTACCTAAGCCGTTTCAGCCACCTTGATGTTTTCCGCGCGCGGATTGCGTGGGTCCTGCGTCCAGTTCATGTATGGCTTGCCGGTATCCTGCGGCACCATGGTGATGCAGCCCTGCACCGGACAGGTGATCTCGCACAGATTACACCCAACGCATTCCTCTTTGTTGACTTCATAAGTGCGCGCGCCAGTGGCGGCATCGATCAGTTGATTGATCGACTGATGCGATGTATCTTCGCAAGCCACGTAGCAGCGGCCGCACTTGATGCACTCATCCTGATTGATTTGCGCGATGACCTGATAGTTCATGTTCAGGTATTTCCAATCGGTGGTGTTGGGTACCGCCTTGCCCTGGAAATCGCTGATGCGCTGATAGCCCTTCTGGTCCATCCAACGCGACAGGCCGTCCTTCATCTCTTCAACGATGCGGAAACCATGCAGCATGGCGGCGGTGCAAACCTGCACGCAGCCCGATCCCAGTGCCATGAACTCCGCCGCGTCGCGCCAATTGCCGATACCACCGATGCCGGAAATCGGCAGGCCGGCGGTCTGCGGATCGCGCGCGATCTCAGCCACCATGTTGAGCGCAATCGGCTTCACCGCCGAACCGCAATAGCCGCCGTGCGTGCTGGCGCCGCCCACAATGGGAAACGCCACCATCTGGTCCAGGTCCAGGTGCGTGATGGAGTTGATGGTATTGATCAGCGAGACCGCATCCGCGCCACCCGCCTTGGCAGCGCGCGCCGGCGCCCGCACATCGGTGATGTTGGGCGTGAGCTTGACGATGACAGGCAGCCTGGTGTTCTGCTTGCACCAGCGCGTGACCATCTCCACGTACTCCGGCACCTGTCCCACCGCCGCGCCCATGCCGCGTTCCGGCATGCCGTGCGGGCAGCCGAAATTCAGTTCGATGCCATCGGCGCCGGTGGCTTCCACCAGCGGCAAGATGTCGGCCCACAGCCGCTCCTCGCATGGCAGCATCAGCGACACAATGATCACGCGGTCCGGCCAATCCTTCTTCACCTGCGTAATCTCTTGCAGGTTGATCGCCAGCGAGCGGTCGGTAATCAACTCGATGTTGTTGAAGCCGAGGACTTCGCGGTTCTTGCCGTAGTGGGCCGAATAGCGCGACGACACGTTGACGGCGGCAGGATCTTCGCCCAGCGTCTTCCACACCACGCCGCCCCATCCCGCTTCAAATGCGCGCACCACGTTGTAGGCCTTGTCCGTGGGCGGCGCGGAGGCCAGCCAGAACGGATTGATGGACTTGATGCCGCAGAATTCTATGCTCAGGTCAGCCATTATGCAGCCTCCTTCAGACCGTTGATATCGGCATGGATGGCGTGCGCCGCCAGCTTGCCATGTTGGACCGCTTGCACGGTCAGATCCTGCCCGGGCGCCACACAGTCGCCGCCGGCGTAGATGCGCGGCAGGACTGTGCGGAACTGATCGTCGACGTGGATTTTGTCGCCGTCGCGTTTCAGCGTTTTCGCCAGCGGATCGCTGATGCTCGTTTCGTCCATGCTCTGGCCGATGGCCTTGAAGATGGCGTCCGCCGCAATCTCGAAGGTCTCGCCGGTGCCGGACAGGCGGCCGTTCACCACCGCTGTTTTTTCAAAGCGCATGCCGCGCACGCGGCCCGTGTCGTCCAGCAGCACCTGCTGCGGCTGTGCCCAGGTGCGCATGCGGACCTGATTTTCCTTTGCGATGTGCTGCTCATGTCCGGTCGCGCTCATGGCTTCGAAGCCGCGACGATAGACCAGCGTGACCTCCTCCGCACCGAGGCGCTGGATTTGCACCGCCATGTCAATCGCCGTGTTGCCGGCGCCGATGACGATGGCGCGCGATGGCACCGGCAACTGGCTCAGATCATCCGACTGGCGCAGCGCGGCGATGTAGTCGACGGCGGCCAGCAGGCCTGGAGCATCCTCGCCGGTCAGGCCCATTTGCTTGCTGGCGCCGAGGCCGAGGCCAAGGAACACAGCATCGTAATTGGCGTGCAGCTGTTTCAGTTGCACGTTCACGCCCAGCGCCTGTCCATGCTTGATGGTGATGCCGCCGATTTGCAGCAGGAACTCGACTTCCTTCTGCGCGAAGTTGTCGGTCAGCTTGTACTTGGCGATGCCGTATTCATTCAGGCCGCCGGATTTCTCTTTCGCTTCGTAGATCACCACCTCGTTGCCCAGCATGGCGAGGCGGTGGGCGCAGGACAGGCCCGCGGGACCGGCGCCAACGACCGCGATCTTCTTGCCGGTGGAGGGACCGCGCTTGAAGGGATGCTGCTCGAACCGCATGTTATCGATGGCATAGCGTTGCAGCAGGCCGATTTTCACCGGCTGGCCTTCGGCATCATGATTGCGCACGCAGGCGTCTTCGCACAGGATTTCGGTCGGACAGACGCGTGAGCAGCTGCCGCCCAAAATATTTTGCTTGAGGATGCCGGCGGCGGCGCCGTTGATATTTTCATCGTGGATGTTGCGGATAAAACTGGCCACATCGATCTCCGATGGGCAGATGCGCGTGCACGGCGCATCGTAGCAATACAGGCAGCGCGAACTTTCAATCGCAGCCTGCCGCGCGCTCAATGCCGGCGCCAGGTCAGTGAAGTGTTTCGCCAGTGATTCATTGGCTTCCTTCGATTTCGGCAGGTAGCTTAGCGATTCGAGAATCATGATTTTCCTCAGTAGGTTATTTCATCTGTGGGAATGCAAATTCTGCGCCAGCACTGGCGGTATTCGGCCAGCGCTGCATCACCGCTTTGTGGCGCGTGTAGAAGCGCACGCCTTCCGGACCATAGGCGTGATGATCGCCGAACAGACTGCGCTTCCAGCCGCCGAAACTATTGAACGCCATCGGCACCGGCAGCGGCACATTCACGCCCACCATGCCGACCTGGATCTGCCGCACAAACTCACGCGCCACGCCGCCGTCGCGCGTGTAGATCGCCACGCCATTGCCATACTCGTTGCGGTTGATAAGCTCCACCGCGCTGCCCACGTCCGGCGCGCGCAGCATGCACAACACCGGGCCGAAAATCTCTTCCTTGTAGATCGTCATATCCGGCGTGACGTGATCGAACAAGGTGCCGCCGATGAAGAAGCCGTTCTCGCGTCCGACCACTTTGTGATTGCGGCCATCGACCACCAGCTTCGCGCCCTGCTCCACGCCCTCGCCGATCAAGCGCTCTATGCGCTGCTTGGCCGCGCTGGTGACGACAGGTCCCATTTCGGCATCGGCCGCCATGCCGTCGCGCACTTTCAGTGCGGCGGTGCGCTTTGCCAGTGCATCGACAATTTTATCGCCCGCATCGCCCACCGCGACGACCACCGAGATCGCCATGCAGCGTTCACCGGCGGAACCGAAGGCAGCGCCCATCAACGCGTCGACCGTCATCTCCATGTCGGCATCCGGCATCACCACCATGTGATTTTTCGCGCCGCCCAGGGCCTGTACGCGCTTGCCCGCCGCGCAGCCGCGCGAGTAAATGTATTCCGCGATCGGCGTCGAGCCGACAAAGCTCACCGCCTGCACCACCGGATGATCGAGCAGCGCATCGACCGTCACCTTATCGCCTTGTACGACATTGAACACGCCATCCGGCAGGCCGGCTTCTTTCAGCAGGCGCGCATGCAGCAGCGACGGCGACGGATCGCGTTCGGAAGGCTTCAGCACAAAGGTATTGCCGCATGCGAGTGCGACCGGGAACATCCACATCGGCACCATCACCGGGAAATTGAACGGCGTGATGCCCGCTACCACGCCCAGCGCCTGCCGCATCGACCACGCATCGATGCCGCGCGAGATCTGGTCGGTGAATTCACCTTTCAGCATCTGCGGGATGCCGACCGCGAACTCCACCATCTCGATGCCGCGTGCCACTTCGCCCTGCGCGTCGGCGAAGGTCTTGCCATGTTCGCGCGTGATCATGGCCGCGAATTCATCGGTGTGCTGCTGGCACAGTTGCAGGTACTTGAACAGCACGCGCGCGCGCGTCAGCGGCGGCGTGGCGGACCACGACGGGAATGCTTTCTCAGCCGCGCGCACGGCGGCATCCACCTCCTCCGCCGTGCCGAGTGCCACTCTGGCTACCGGTTCGCCCAATGCGGGATTGAACACGTCTGCATGGCGGCCGCTTTGCGTATCGATGGTAACGCCGTTGATGTAATGGGTGATGGTATCCATGATGCTCTTTCAAATAAGCGGCTTAGCCCAACAGGCTGTCCGCGTCCACGTAGTTATAACCAAGGCCGTGCGCCACCGCTTCATATGTGACGTGGCCCTGGCAGACATTCAAACCGTTCTTCAAATGCGGGTTGGCTTTCATTGCTTTCTGCCAGCCCTTGTCGGCCAGCGCTATCGCGTGGCCGATGGTTGCGTTGTTCAGCGCGAAGGTCGAGGTGCGCGCCACCGCGCCCGGCATGTTGGCCACGCAGTAGTGCACCACGCCGTCCACCACATACGTCGGTTGCTCGTGCGTGGTGGCGTGCGAGGTTTCAAAACAGCCGCCCTGGTCGATCGCCACGTCCACCACCACCGCGCCCTGCTTCATGCGCGAGATCATGGCCTTGGTGACCAGCTTGGGCGCCGCCGCGCCGGGCACCAGCACGCCGCCGATCACCAGGTCCGCATCCAGCACCGCCTCCTCGATCGAGTGCGCGTTGGAATACATGGTGGCGATGCGGTTGCCGTACACCAGGTCCAGCTGGCGCAGGCGGTCGATGTTCTTGTCCAAGATCGTCACGCGCGCGCCGATGCCAACCGCCATCTGCAAGGCATTGGTGCCGACCACGCCGGCGCCGATAATCGCGATATGCCCCGGCGCCACGCCCGGCACGCCGCCCAGCAGCAAGCCCATGCCGCCCTTGGATTTCTCCAGATGCGCGGCGCCGGCCTGGATCGACATGCGCCCCGCCACTTCGCTCATCGGCGCCAGCAGCGGCAAGCCGCCGTTAGGGCCGGTGATGGTTTCGTAGGCGATGCACACCGCGCCCGATTGCACCAGCGCCCTGGTCTGCTCCGGATCCGGCGCAAGGTGCAGATAGGTGTACAGGATCTGGTCCTTGCGCAGCATGGCGCATTCCTGCGGTTGCGGTTCCTTCACCTTCACGATCATGTCGGCGCGGGCGAAAATTTCGCTGGCGCCTTCCACCATGCTGGCGCCGGATGCTTCGTACATCGCATCCGTGAGGCCGATGGCCGCGCCGGCGTTTTTCTGTACCAGTACTTGATGACCACGCAAAACGAGTTCCTTGACACTGGCCGGGGTAAGGCCAACACGGGACTCCTGGTTCTTGATCTCTTTTGGGACGCCGACCAGCATGGTAGTTCTCCTCATTCCAGGTTTTTAAGTACTTCCCTCAGCTTTCCAAACAGCTCATCGATGTGTTTTTTCTCCAGCACCAGCGGTGGCGACAGCGCGATGATGTCGCCGGTGACGCGAATCAGGATGCCGTCCTCGAAGGCTTTCTTGAACGCCGCGAACGCGCGCGCGCCCGGCTTGCCCGCAATCGGCGCCAGCTCGATGCCGGCGATCAGGCCGATGGTGCGGATGTCGATCACGTGCGGCAGGCCTTTCAGCGAATGCACGGCGTCGGCCCAGTATTCGGCCATGCCGGCGGCGTGTTCGAGAATCTTCTGTTCCTCGAACACCTCCAGCGTCGCCAGCGATGCGGCGCAGGCCACTGGATGGCCCGAGTAGGTATAACCGTGGAACAGCTCAATGCCGGCCGGCGCGTTCATGAAGGCGTCGTAGATGTGCTGCTTGCTGAACACCGCGCCCATCGGAATGGTGCCGTTGGTCAGGCCCTTGGCGGTGGTCATCATGTCCGGCTCAACGTCGAAGTAATCGCCGGCGAACGGCGTGGTCAGACGGCCGAAGCCCGTGATCACCTCATCGAAGATCAACAGGATGCCGTGCTTGGTGCACAGCTCGCGCAGGCGCTTGAGATAACCCTTCGGCGGAATCAGCACGCCGGTGGAACCGGCCACCGGCTCGACGATCACCGCCGCGATGGTCGACGCGTCGTGTAGCGCGACGATGCGCTCCAGTTCATCGGCCAGATTGGCGCCGTGTTCCGGTTCGCCGCGCGTGTAGGCGTTCTGCTCCAGATTGTGCGTATGCGGCAGGTGATCCACGCCCGGCAGCATCACGCCATACGGCTTGCGGTTGCCGGCGATGCCGCCGACCGAAATGCCGCCAAAGCCCACGCCGTGATAGCCGCGTTCGCGGCCGATCAAACGCGTGCGGCTGGCCTCACCACGCGCCTTGTGATACGCCAGCGCGATCTTCAGCGCGGTATCCACTGCTTCGGAACCGGAGTTGGTGTAGAACACATGGCCGTAGCGATGGTTGGTGTACTCCATCAGCTTGTCGGCCAGGTCGAAGGCGGCCGGGTGGCCCATCTGGAAGGTCGGCGCGAAATCGAGCTGGCCGACCATCTCGCGCACGGCGGCGACGATCTTCGGCTGCGCGTGCCCGCACGGCACGCACCACAGGCCGGCCGTGCCGTCCAGAATGCTGCGGCCGTCGACATCCTTGTAGTACATGCCCTCGGCCGACACCAGCAGGCGCGGATGCTGCTTGAAGTCGCGGTTGTTCGTGAATGGCATCCAGAAGGACGCCATCGATTGCGGTCGTGATTCGTTCATGCACATCTCCTTGTGGACTTTTTGACGAACCGTAAAAAAATTTACCAGTTGGCAAAATGATGATGCAATAATAGACAGCAGGACAACTATGGCACAGATACACAATTCATCAAACTGTCCAACCGTACTGGCAACAAAAACACTACAGTTTTGGAGTTGAGGATGGAAGAAGGAAGTTGGCCCTGCGTCCCGATTGAGCGCAGGCAGAAAGGCAGCCTGGTCGATCAGATCGTGACGGCCATCAGCGCCATGGTCGGCAGCAAAGAGTTGCGCGTGGGCACCAAAATGCCCTCGGTGCGGCAATTCGCCAAGTGTAATGGCGTCAGCACCTTTACAGTTGTGGAAGCCTACGACCGGCTGGTGACGCTGGGCCTGCTGTCGTCGCGGCGCGGCTCCGGCTACTTCGTGGCGCGCCAGGAAGTGCCGGCCACGCTGCTGCCGGCGGCGCTGCACATCATCCCCAACGCCATCGACGCCCTCACGCCCGACCTGTATTCCGGCGTGTCGGAAGCGCTGCCGGTGGGCGCCGGCTGGCTGCCGCCCGAATGGTATGGCGAGGACACCATCCTTGACGCCGTGCGCCAGGCCATGCGCATCCCGGCCAACCGCCTGCGCGGCTACGGCCATCCGCTCGGCTTCCCCACCCTGCGCCAGCAGATGGCGGCCGCGCTGAGCGACGAGCTGTTCCCGGTGGAGGCCGAGCAAATCCTGCTGACTCACGGCGCCACCCACGCCTTCGATCTGGTGCTGCGCACGCTGACCAAGCCGGGCGACACCGTGTTCGTGGAGGATCCCGGCTACAGCAATCTGTTGTCGCTGATCCGCCACCATGGCTGCATCGCGGTCGGCATTCCGCGCGGCGAGCACGGACTGGATCTGGACGCGCTGGCGCAGCAGGCCGCGCAAGTGCAGCCCAAACTCATGTTCGTCAACACCGTGCTGCAAAATCCGCTCGGCACCTCGCTCAGCGTGGCGCAGGCGCATCGCCTGCTGGCGTTGGCCGAGCAGTTCGACTTCTGGCTGGTGGAGGACGACATCTACCGCGAACTGGCGCCGCGCGGCGAAGCCTCGCTGGCGGCCATGGATGGACTGCGGCGCGTGATCCGCGTCGGCAGTTTTTCCAAGACGCTGTCGCCGGTGCTGCGCGTCGGCTCGATCTGCGCTTCATCCTCGCTGATCCCGGAACTGCTGCGCGTGAAAATGCTGGCCGGCCTCACCACCTCCGAGATCAACGAGCGCGCCGTCTACCACGCCATCACCGCCCGCCCCTACAAGCGCATGGTGGACAAGCTGGTGACGCAACTGGACGCCGGCCGCGAACGCGCCATGGCCAGCCTGCGCGAAGTGGGCATGACCTTGCTGGCACGGCCGCGCGGCGGCATGTTCGTCAGCGCCGGCTGGCACGACGCGCCGAGCGCCGAATGGAATGGAAAAATCATCGCCGACCAGGCACTCAAGCACGGCATCCTGCTATCGCCGTGCGACTTCTTCATGCTGCGCGCGCCGGAATCGATCTGGTTCCGGTTCAACGTGGCTTACGCAGACCACCCGCAACTGCAAACCTTCCTGAGGCGCATATGCCGACAGTAAAAATCAACCGCCGCCTGCTCAACCGCGACAAGCTGGAAGCCGAAATCACCGCCGAAGCCGTGCGCGTGTTCGCCGAATGCGGCTACGAGGGCACCTCCATCGCCACCGTGGCGGAGAATGCCGGCCTGTCCAAGCAAAACCTGATGTACTACTTCCCCACCAAGCAGGCGCTGTACCAGCGCGTGCTGGACGAAGTGCTGGACGAATGGCTGGCGCGCATGGAAAGCCTGGCCGACGCCGCGCAGGACCCGCGCGAAGTGCTGCGCGCCTACGTGCAGGCCAAGCTGAAATTCTCGCGCGAGAATCCATGGGCCTCGCGCGTGTATGCGATGGAAGTGATCAGCGGAGCGCCGCTATACGGCGGCCAGATACAAAGCCGCGTGGTGCCGCTGGTGCGCAAAGATATCGAGGTGTTCGAGCAGTGGATCGCCGCCGGGAAGATGGCGCCGGTGAATGCCACGCATCTGCTGTTTGCGATCTGGGCGATGACGCAGTCCTATGCGGACTTCTCGGCCCAGATGGCGCTGGTGCTGAACCGCAAACAGCTGACCAAAAAAGATTTCGACGATGCCGAAAAGGTCATCGTCGACATGGTGCTGGCGGCGATCAGTGTGCCGCGTTCTGCTTGCGGCGACGCGCCATGAAACCGATCATGCCCAGACCGGCCAGCAGCATGACGTAGGTTTCGGGCTCCGGCACCGGCTGGGCAAAGCCCTGCAAATTGACGGCCTTGAAGAAGTTGCCGGAATTGATCTGCACCTGCGAAGCCCAGGAATCGACGATCACATTGCCGTTGATGACGCCCTGGCCGCCGCTGACCGATGCCTTCGGCGCCAGGATGCTGAGATTGGCGCCGGTGTTGATGCTCAGCGAGGTGGCATCGGTAAAGTTGAACAGCACGTTGTAACCGTCAAACGCCTGATAGCCGCCCTGGAACAACGCCGAGCTGCCGCTGATGTTGACGATCAGCGTGGCGTTTTTGGCGAAGCCGCTCAGGTTATAGTAGCTGCTGTTTTTCAGCGAGCTGGCATTAAGGTCGATCACTTCCACCGATTTGTTGCTGCCGGTGAGGTAGACGCCGCCCCATTTCTCTTCGGCCTGCGCGGTGTTGCTCAGCGCGTCCAACGATTTGGAGGTTTTGGCCAGCGACGACGACACGGCGCCGAAATTGACCGGCGATTTGCCGCTCTGCACCTTGGTGGCGGTGGTCGCGCTGGTCAGCTGGGTGGTGCCGCCAACGTAGCTGTCGCCATTGAAGACATTGCCGCCATTGAGGGAGAAGTTGCCGCCGGCGATCAGCGAGTAATGGCCGTAGGCGTCCTTGTTGGTGTCATTGATGGAATACGAGCTGACCGAGACATTGCCCGCCGCGACCACCGCACCTTGCACGTCCGCGCTGGGCGCGCTGAAATTGGTGAAGGAGTAGACATTGGCGCCACCAACCAGCTTGCTCAGGTCGAGCACGTCCGCCTGGGCCGAGCCCACAGCGGCGAAGGCCAGTACGGCTGCGGAGACGGTGTTTTTGATTGCAACGGCCATATAGTTCCTCAAGAGCAATTTAAATTACCCCAAGGATATCACATGTTAACTTTTATTGCCTTGAAGAATTACTCCAAGCATTAAAAAACCACCATTTATCCGCTGCAATCACCGGCCATCCCCGTCAAACCGCAGTTGATCGGAATCCGCTACGGCCGCCGGGAGGGCTTTGCTACAGTGATTCCATCGCAACACGTTTTGATGGAGATGCAATATGAACAAACTGACTAATCTGCTCGATGAGATCCTGCGTGCCTTTACCCAAACGCTACGCTACGGCGTGCGCCTGATCGGCCGCATGTCGCCGCCGGCCTTGCTGGGGGCGGCGCTGGTGCTGGCGTTCATCTGCTCCATCCTGCCATTGGCGCTGGTGTTGTTCGTCGTGTTCATGCTGATTAAACTGGTGGTTGGGGCGACTGTCATTGGCAGCCGCCGCGCAAACCGCCACCAGGAGCACGTTGAATGAAAAAGAATCGGCTGGCCCAGGCCGGCTACAACAATGCCAAAAGCCTGCTCGACATCATCCGCGAGATCGGCGAAACCGCAGTCAGTGTGTGGTGGCATTTCTTCGACTGGCTGGCGCAGGTCGAGTGGCGCAAGCTGCTGATCATCTGGCTGCTGCTGCTGATTTTGTCGGCCTCGCTGTTCCACTTCACCGAGCAGGCCTGGGGCTTCATCCTGATGTCGCTGGCCTTGAAGGTGCTGGCCGGCGGCAAGCGCAAGGCCGAGCTGGAGGCGCGCCACGCTTCCAGCCAGGCCGACGAGGAAAGCATAGAACGGCGCGTGGTCGAAGCGCGCATGGCGGCCTTGCAGGCGCAGGTCGAGCCGCACTTTTTGTTCAACACCCTGGCCCTGATCGGCCAGCTGATCGAGACCGATCCGCCGCAAGCGGCGCGCATCCACCAGAACCTGATCGATTACCTGCGCGCCACCCTGCCGCAAATGCGCGCCAAGGGCGCCGGCACATTGGGGCGGCAGATCGAGATGTCGCGCGCCTATCTGGCCATCATGCAGGCGCGCATGCGCGCGCGGCTGGCGGTGTCGATCGACGTGCCGCAGGAAATGGCCAGCGCCACCTTCCCGGTGATGATGCTGCAAATCCTGATCGAGAACGCCATCAAGCACGGGCTGGAACCCAAGATCGAGGGTGGCCGCATCGACATCCGCGCCTCGGTGGACGGCCAGATGCTGCAAGTGGACGTGATCGACGACGGCGTCGGCTTCAATCCATTCTCCAGCGACGGCGTCGGCCTGGCCAATGTGCGCGAGCGCTTGCGCATCCAGTACGGCAACCGCGCCCAGCTGGTCATCGAAGCGCCGCTGACCGGCGGCACCCGCGCCAGCATCCGCGTGCCGTATGCGCCCGATATCTTTGCAGGGAGCGCCAAATGAACCGCCCTACCGCACTCATCGCCGACGACGAGGAAGGCATGCGCCAGCAACTGCGCAGCCGCTTGCAGGAAGTGTGGCCGGCGCTGGAGATCGTGGCCGAAGCGGCCAACGGCATCGAAGCCGTGGCGCTGGCCGGACGGCACCAGCCGGACATCGTATTCCTCGACATCCGCATGCCAGGCATGTCCGGCATCGAGGCGGCGCGCATGCTGTTCAACCGCTGCCACCTGGTGTTCGTCACCGCCTATGACCAGTATGCGATTGAAGCGTTTGAACAGGGGGCGCTGGATTACCTGCTCAAGCCGGTCGGCGGCGAACGCCTCAAGACCACCTGCGCGCGCCTGCAAACGCTGATCGGCCAGCAGCCGATTAATATCGAGCGCCAGCTGAGCCAGCTGTTGTCGCATCACAGCAAGCCGGCGGCGAAGCAGGAGTATTTGCGCTGGATACAGGCCGTGGTCGGCGCCAGCCTGCGCATGATCTCCACGCGTGAAGTGCTGTTCTTCCAGGCCGATGAAAAATACACGCGCGTGCAAACCGAGCAGTCGGAGGTCCTGATCCGCAAGACCTTGAAGGAGCTGGCGGACGAGCTCGATCCGAACGAATTCTGGCGCATTCATCGTTCGACATTGGTGCGGGTCGATGCGATCCAGGAAGTCACGCGCGACCTGCGCGGGCGGCAGATGGTCCGCATCCGCAACTTCCCGGAGCTGTTGGAAGTAAGTCGCGGCCACGCGCATTTATTCCAGCAAATGTAACGTGCGCCGGACGGCTTGGGTCTATACTGGACAGCTTCGACCAAGGAGGGAATGATGTCCAGCATACCCAAGCAAACTCTCTGCGGCGTCATACCGTGCCTGCGCTACCGCGATGCACATGCCGCCATCGACTGGCTGTGCGGCACGCTGGGCTTTAAAGTCCAGTTCGTGGTGCCCGAGGAAGACGGCAGCGTCGCGCACGCCCAGCTCACCTTCGGCAACAGCATGGTCATGCTGGGCTCCGCCTTCGACACCCCATACGGACGATTGCTCAAACAGCCGGACGACATTGGCGGCTTCGTCACGCAAAGCACGTATCTGGTGGTGAACGATGCGGATCTGGTGTACGGCCGCGTGCTGGAAGCCGGCGGCCGCATCCTGCTGGACATCAAGAACGAAGACTACGGCGGCCGCGGCTTCACCTGCGCCGACCCCGAAGGCCACATCTGGAGCATCGGCACCTACGATCCTTACGCCACTTCCGAGAGCGCGCCAACCAACGCGGCGTCAGCCACCTGAGTGGGGCGGATGCGGATGATGTTGCGGTAGAGCGGCGGCAGGGCGGCGCAGATGGCGGCCAGTTCGGCTTCAGGCAACGTCGGCAGCACGTACTGGAATTGCGCGGGGTTCTTTAGCGGCAGCGGGCCTTCTATGGTCGAACCATACGCGCCCAGGTTCATGAAGCTGACGGCGCCGGCGTCCGGCCCTTTGGCGAAGACGAAGGTACCGTCTTTCGGATGGCCGAGGTAGTGGCGCACTTCGTCCTGCTGCGCCGGCGTGGCGCCATTCATCAGTTTGTAGCGCAGCTGCGCGTAAGCGCGCGTGGTTTCCATGAAGGCGCTGCGGATGCCCGATTGCGCCATCCGGCCCGGCATGCACAGCAGCAGATTGCCGAAGGAATCAAGCACGGCCACCGCATCCCCTGCGCCGCCATGCTCGCGGTCGCGCGCCATGGCTTGTCGCAGGAACGGCGCAAGGCCGGCGTCCGGCTGGTGCGGCGTGCAGCGGTAAGTCAGCGCATCCGGATACTGCTGCTTGAGCGCGCGCACGATGGCGTGACCGGCCGGCAGGGTGGCCGGGTCTTTCAACGCTTTCTGCGGCAAGTCGATGTTGAACTTTTCCATCACTTCGGCCGAGGTGGCCTCAAACACCAACGAGCACAAGGCTTGCGTCGGTTCGGAGATGGTTTTGCCGATGAAGAAGGACTTCGGCGTGGCGCCCATGCTGGCGCGCGCGTACAGCGAAGAGCCAAGGATGGCCGGGTAGCTGAAGCTGTCGCCGGCCTGCGCCCGCAGGTTTTCGGGCAAGGCCGTGAAGCTGGCGCTGTTGTCGTAGTTGATGCCGGCGCTTTTGTCCGGCGCCGCCACCACCACGTTGAAACCGCCCGCCAGGATAGCACCCGCGCACATGCAGCACGGGTCGAGCGAGGTGACGATGGTGATGTCCTGTGGCGCCGGCAAGTCACGGCCTTTGGCGCGTTCGGCGTAGTACCAGTCGATCAACTGGCGCTCGCCGTGTGCGGTCGGGTCGAAGATCAGGCCGTCCTTGACGACGTTGTTGTGCAGCGATTGCAGCACATTGCCGTGCTGGTCGAGCATCAGGCCGCCGACGCCGAACGTACCCTGCGTCTTGGCGGCGATGGCTTCGGCTGCCGCGATGGCGACTGCCGCTTGCACATCAATCGTCTTCTTGAGCGCCATTACTTCTTCTTGAGATCCTGGCCGCCGAAGGCGTTCGGCAATTGCGCGGCGGCGGTGGTCTCGTAGATATCGCCTTTCAGGTTGGTCAGCAGGACCGGCAGTTCATTGCCGCCCAGTTCCAGGATCACCTGGCGGCAAGCGCCGCAAGGCGCGATCGGGCCATCGGTCTCGCCGATCACCACCAACTGGTCAAAGTCGCCCGGCTGGTAGCCGTGCGCCAGGGCGCTGAACAAGGCGGTGCGCTCGGCGCAGTTGCACAAGCCGTAGGAAGCGTTTTCCACGTTACAGCCGTGGAACACCTTGCCATCGTTGGTCAACAACGCCGCGCCGACCTTGAAGTTGGAGTACGGTGCATAGGCCTTCAGGCGCGCGGCGGCGGCTTCGGCGATGAGCTCTTGTTTGTTCATGGGCGGATCGTCCGATAGATGACTGGGTTGGCTGCCGGTGCGGCATCGGCGATCTGGTACGCCGCCTGGATGTCGCGGACAGCTTGCTCGGCCGCTTCCTGCGTGCGCGCGTGCACCATCGCCAGCGGCTGGCCGGCTTCCACTTTATCACCCAGGCCAACCAGATCGGTCAGGCCGACCGCGAAGTCGATCGGATCGGCGGCGCGGCGGCGACCACCACCCAGCGATACCACGGCCAGGCCGATTTCGCGGCAGTTGGCCGAGGCGGCGTAGCCCGATTTCAGCGCCGGAGCCGGCACGATGATCGGCGAGCGTTCCAGGTACTTGTCCGGATTCTGCATCAGGTCCGCCGGGCCACCCAGCGCCACCACCATGCGCGCAAAGCGCTCGGCCGCTTCGCCGCTTTCCAGCGAGGCTTGCAGTTTGGCGCGAGCTTCCTCTTCGGTCGCGGCCAACTTGCCCAGCACCAGCATCTCGGCGCACAGCGCCAGGGTTACTTCGTGCAGGCGCGCGGGACGCGACTTGCCGGTCAGGTAGTCGATCGCGCCGCGCACTTCAACGGCGTTGCCGGCGTACGGCGCCAGCGATTCGTTCATATCGGTCAGGATGGCGGAGGTCATCATGCCGGCGCCGTTGCCGACCTTGACGATACTCTCGGCCAGTTCCACCGACTTGTCGTAAGTCGGCATGAAGGCGCCGCTGCCGACCTTGACGTCCATCGCCAGCGCATCCAGGCCTGCCGACAGTTTCTTCGACAGGATGGAGCCGGTGATCATGGCCACCGATTCCACCGTCGCCGTCACATCGCGCACGCCGTAGAAGATCTTGTCCGATGGCGCCAGCGAGGCGGTCTGGCCGATGATGGCCACGCCGACTTCCTTCACCACCTTGCGGAACAAGGCGTTGTCCGGCACCGTGGTGTAGCCGGGGATGGAGTCGAACTTGTCCAGCGTGCCGCCGGTGTGGCCGAGGCCACGGCCGGAAATCATCGGCACGTAGCCGCCGCACGCCGCCACCATGGGGCCGAGCAGCAGCGACACCACGTCGCCGACGCCGCCGGTGGAGTGCTTGTCCACCACCGGGCCATTCAGGTCGAGCGAGCGCCAGTCCAGCACTTCGCCGGAATCGCGCATGGCCAGCGTGAAGGCCACGCGTTCGTCCATGCTCATGTCCTTGAAGTAGACCGCCATCGCCAGCGCGGCGATCTGGCTTTCGGTCACGCGGCCGGAAGTAATGCCGCCGACGAAGAATTGAATCTCTTCGGTCGACAGCTTGCCGCCGTCACGCTTCTTGCGGATGATCTCTTGAGGTAAGTAGGCCATAGTCTTAAACGCCGTATGGAATCCAGATGTTCTTCACTTGCGAGGCATGCGCCAGCACGGCGCGGCCGCCCGCTTGCGCGGTGCTGTACCAATCGCGGCCTTTTGCGCCGCCCACCCAGGTACGCTTCAGCGAGGTCGCCGACAGGCGCTCCACTTCGGCGCAGCCTTCGGCCGAACCGTCGTGACGCCACACCGCATCGATATCCGAGTGGGTTGCCAGCGTGCGCGCCAGTTCATCGGCCGAACCGGTGACGATGTTGACCACACCGCCCGGCAGGTCCGAAGTGTCGAGCACTTGATACAGATCGGTGGCCGACAGCGGGTGCGCTTCCGACGGCACCACCACCACACGGTTGCCCAGCGCGATGGCTGGCGCCACCAGCGAGATGAAGCCCAGCAGCGGCGCTTCGTTCGGGCACACGATGCCGATCACGCCCAGCGGTTCGTTCAGCGCCACGGTGATGCCGTGCATCGGCGGCTGATGCGCCAGGCCATCGTACTTATCGGCCCATGCGGCGTAATAGAACAGGCGCTCGATCGACGCCTGCACTTCCTTCTCGGCGTTTTTCGCGCCGGTCATGGCGGCGATGCGGGCGGCGAATTCCTCGCCGCGTGCGGCCAGGTTTTCAGCGATGTAGTACAGCACTTGCGCGCGGTTGTGCGCGGTGGCCTTGGTCCAGCCGGTGGCCTTGTGTGCAGCTTCCACCGCGTTGCGGATGTCCTTGCGATTGCCCTCGCCCACTTCGGCGATGAAGGAACCGTCGGCGCCGTGGATGGCACGGCTGTAGGCGCCGTCAGGGCGCGCCTGCTTGCCGCCGATGTACAGCTTGGCGGTGCGGTCGATCGCGAACGCGCCACCGGCGGCTACCGGTGCGGCCTTGGCTTTTGCTTTCGGCTCGATCACTGGCGCGGCAGGACGTGCATCCTCCGACTTCGCGGTCAGGTATTCGTACATGCCTTCACGGCCGCCTTCACGGCCGTAGCCGGATTCGCGGTAGCCGCCGAAGCCGCAAGCGGCGTCGAACTGGTTGGCGGTGTTAATCCACACCACGCCGGCCTTGATCGCCGGCGCGACGTCCAGCGCCAGCGAGATATTCTCGGTCCACACGCAGGCGGCCAGGCCGTACACGGTGTTGTTCGCCAGTTGCACGGCTTCAGGCGGAGTGCGGAAACTCATCGCCACCAGCACCGGGCCAAAGATTTCAGCCTGCGCCACAGCGGCCGACGTCGAAGCGCCGGTGATCAGGGTTGGCGGGAACCACGAGCCGTCGGCCGGCAGTTCGCACGCTGGCTGGTACACGGTGCAGCCTTCGTCGCGCGCCGATTGCACCAGGCCTTCAATGCGCTGCTTCTGCACCGGGTCGACCAGCGCGCCGATGTCCATCGACTTGTCCAGCGGCGAGCCGAGGGTCAGCTTGTCCATGCGGGCGCGCAGCTTGGCCAGGAATTTCTCCTGCACCGACTCCTGCACCAGCAGGCGTGAACCGGCGCAGCATACCTGGCCTTGATTGAACCAGATCGAATCGACCAGGCCTTCAACGGCGGCGTCCAGATCCGCATCTTCAAACACGATGAATGGCGACTTGCCGCCCAGTTCCAGCGACAGCTTCTTGCCGCTGCCGGCGGTGGCTTCACGAATCAAGCGGCCCACTTCGGTCGAACCGGTGAAGGCCAGCTTGTCGATGCCCTGGTGCTTGACGATGGCTTCGCCCACGCGGCCGTCGCCGGTGACGATATTGACCACGCCCGCAGGCACGCCGGCCTGCACGCAGATATCGGCGAACAGCATGGCGCTCAGCGAGGTGAATTCTGCCGGTTTGAACACCACGGTGTTACCGGCGGCCAGTGCCGGCGCGATTTTCCACGCCAGCATCAGCAGCGGGAAGTTCCACGGCACGATCTGGCCAACCACGCCCACGGCGCGGTAGTCGGCGAATTCTTCGCTTTGCAGCTGCGCCCAGCCGGCGTGGTGATAGAAGTGACGCGCCACCAGCGGCAGGTCGACATCACGCGTTTCGCGGATGGTCTTGCCGTTGTCCAGCGTTTCCAGCACGGCGAACAGGCGCGCGTGCTTCTGCATCAGGCGCGCGATCGAGTACAGCACCTTGGCACGGCCATGGCCGCCCAGTGCCTGCCAGGCCGGTTGCGCGGCACGCGCGGCGGCGACGGCACGGTCCACGTCGGCGGCGGTGCCTTGCGTCAGGTCGGCCAGCTTGCTGCCGTTGGCCGGGTTGATGGAAGCGAACAGCTCACCGGCCGCGCTCCACTCGTTGTTGATGAACAGGCCGAATTGGCGGCCACGCTGCTCCAGCCACGCTTGCGCTTCTTTGGTGCTTTCCGGTGCTGGGCCGTATTCCATGGTGTTGAGGATCTCTTTGATGGTTGGCATGACGGTTTCCGTAATTATGGTTGCGCGTGGCGGTGAGCGGCCGAGTAGTTGCCGGTCACGTAGTGTTCCAGCTGACGCTCGATGTCAGTCAGCAGGCTGGAAGCGCCGATGCGGAACAGGTGCGGCTCCAGCCACTCGTTGCCCAGTTCTTCCTTCATCAGGGTCAGGTACTGCAACGCGGCCTTGGCCGTGCTGACGCCGCCCGCCGGCTTGTAGCCGATCTTGAAGCCGGTCTGCTCGTGGTACTCGCGGATCGCGCGCACCATGGTCAGCGACACGGGAATGGTGGCGTTGACCGGCTCCTTGCCGGTCGAGGTCTTGATGAAGTCCGCGCCGGCCATCATGCACACCCACGAAGCCTTGGCCACGTTTTCCAGCGTGACCAGTTCACCGGTGGCCAGAATGGCCTTGACGTGCGCTTCGCCGCACGCCTTGCGGTAAGCCAGCATCTCGTCGTACAGCGCTTGCCAGTTGCCGGTCAGGACATGCTGGCGGGTGATGACGATGTCGATTTCCGTTGCGCCGGCAGCCACCGACAGCTCGATCTCGCGCACCTTGGTTTCCATGCTGGTCAAGCCAGCCGGGAAGCCGGTCGACACGGCGGCGATCGGCAGGCGGCCTTGCAGCACTTCCACCGCCGGCTTGATCATCTCGTGATACACGCACACCGCGCCAGTGGCGAGGTTGACGTCTTGCAGGCCCATGGCCTCCACCAGATCGGTGCGCAACGGACGCAGCGCCTTGCGGCACAGGCGTTCCACGCGGCCCGGCGTGTCGTCGCCGGACAATGTGGTCAGGTCGATCAGGCCAATGGCCTTGATCAGCCACGCGGCCTGGTATTCCTTCTTCACCGTGCGGCGGTTCGCCAGGCTGGCGGCGCGGCGGTCGGCGGCGGATTTGTTGACGTGGATGTGATTGATCCAGCCCAGGTCCAGTGGGACCGCTTCGTTGCGTTTGAAATCGCTCATAACAGATTGGTTCCGTTCGAAAGTGGCTTGACGCCGAGGTGATGGGCCAGCGTCTGGCCGATGTCGGAGAAGGTTTCGGAAATGCCCAGCGACTGCGCCTTGACCTTAGGGCCGAAGAAAATCATCGGGATGTGTTCGCGTGTGTGGTCGGAGCCAGGCCAGGTTGGATCGCAGCCATGGTCGGCGGTGATCACCACCAGGTCGTCCTCTTGCAGCTTCGCGATAAATTCCGGCAGGCGCGCATCCATTTCGTGCAGCGCGTTGGAATAACCGTTGACGTCGCGGCGATGGCCGAAGGCCTGGTCAAAGTCGACGAAGTTCACGAAGGTCAATGACTTGTCGCCCGCTTCGTCCTGCACTTTCAGCAGCGCGTCGAACAGCGCCATATTGTCCTTGCCCTTCACCACGCGCGACACGCCTTGCGCCGCGAAGATGTCGCTGATCTTGCCCAGCGCGATCACCTCGCCGCCATCGTTCTTGACGTGGTCCAGCAGCGTCGGCGCCGGTGGCGCGACCGCGTAGTCGTGACGGTTGGTGGTGCGGGTGTAGTTGCCGTTCGCGCCGAGGAAAGGACGCGCGATCACGCGGCCGATGTTGTACGGCTCGACCAGCTTGAAGGCGATCTCGCACACTTCGTACAGGCGCTCAAGGCCGAACGATTCTTCGTGCGCGGCGATTTGCAGCACCGAGTCGGCCGAGGTGTAGATAATCGGCTTGCCGCTGGCGACATGTTCATCGCCGAAACGATTGATGATCTCCGTGCCCGATGCGTGGCAGTCGCCGAGGAAGCCCGGCACGCCGGTCAGCTCTTGCAGCCTGGCGGTCAGCTCGGCCGGGAACGATGGCACGGTTTTCGGGAAGTAGCCCCAGTCGAATTCCACCGGCACGCCGGCGATTTCCCAGTGGCCGGACTGGGTGTCCTTGCCGGTCGAGCGTTCACGCGCGGCGCCGTAGGCGGCGGTGAAGCCTTCGCGCTGGGTGAAGCCGGCGGCCCATTCGCCGCTAGCCAAGTGCGCGGCGGCGGTCAGGCCGAGTTTTTCCATGACCGGCAACGACATCGGCTTGCCGCTGTTGGCGACTTGCGCGGCGATGTGGCCGAAGGTGTTGGCGCCGGCGTCGTTGTACTTCGCCGCGTCGGGCGTGGCGCCCAGGCCAAACGAATCGAGCAGCAGGATAAATGCGCGTTTCATGATCAACTCCTAAAAAGCAAAAGGGGCGGACCAGCCGCCCCCTTGGGTATCTTACGCCTGAGGCGTTTTTGCTACATTCGCGAGGAAGCCCAGGATCACTTCCACCAGCGAGGTCGCCGCCACGGCAGCGTACTTCAAGGTCTGCTCATGCGACAGCGGGAACGGCGACAGGCCTTCGGCCAGATTGGTAATCGCCGACACGCCCACCACTTTCAGGCCGCAGTGACGGGCCGACACCACTTCCGGCACCACCGACATGCCCACCACGTCCGCGCCCAGCGTCTTGAACGCGCGGATTTCCGCAGGCGTTTCAAAGTTAGGACCGGCGTAGGCGATGTACACGCCATCGTGCAGGGTCACGTTCTTTTCCTTGGCCGAGGTGTGCAGCAGCGCGCGCAGTTCGGCGTCGTAGGCGTTGGCCATGCTGAAGAAGCGCGGGCCGAAGCGCTCGTCGTTCGGGCCCATCATCGGGGTGCCCGGCAGGAAGTTGATATGGTCGGTCAGCGCCACCAGCGAACCGGCATCCACTTCGGTGCGCAACGAACCGGCGGCATTGGTCACGAACAGCATTTCGCAACCCAGCAGCTTCATGGTGCGCACGGCGCTGGTCATCACGCCCAGGCCGTAGCCTTCGTAGACATGGCCGCGGCCCTTCATGCACACCACCTGCACGCCCGACAGGGTGCCGATCACCAGTTCGCCGGCGTGGCCGTGCACGGTGGAGATCGGGAAGCCCGGCAACTGATCGTAGCTGATGGTGACGGCGTCGGTCATTTGTTCCGCCAGCACACCCAGGCCTGAACCGAGAATCATCGCCACGCGCGGCTTGAAGCCAGCTGGGAGACGGGAGCGAATGATGTCGGCTGCCTGGAATGGGGAATTATTAGACATGAAAATCCTCTGTTTTTTTGATATGGCTGGGGAAGCTGTCACTATGCATCATCGTCCATATGTATGGCAAATACCATTTTTCTTAGCTATTTATACAAAAGTGATATAAATCAGGAGTATTATAAACCACGGCAAACTGAGCTACCACTGGGTGATTGACGCCCTCCGGATAAATGTTTACCATTAAGAACAATTGTTTAACGAGGCCACTACCGTGACCGATTCTTCCAAAAAGGAACAGCTTTACCAGCTGATCCGCGCCAACCCCTTCATCTCCCAGCAAGACCTGGCGGTGGAACTGCGCCTGTCGCGTTCGGCCGTGGCTGGCCACATCGCCGGCCTGATCCGCGAGCGCCGCCTGCTGGGCCGCGCCTACGTGCTGCCGGACAAGCGCCCGGTGCTGTGCATCGGCGCCGCCAACCTGGACCGCAAGCTGCGCACCATTGCCGCCATGCAGCTGGGCACCTCCAATCCGGCCACCGCCGAGGAAGTGTACGGCGGCGTGGCGCGCAACATCGCCGAGAACCTGGCCCGCCTCAACCTGCCGACCGCCCTGCTGACCGCCGTTGGCGACGACGCCGCCGGCCGCAGCCTGCAAGACCACGCCGAGCGCGCCGGCATCGACGCACGCGGCAGCCTGAAATTGCAGGACACCGCCACCGGCACCTACACCGCCATCCTCGACGACCAGGGCGAGCTGGTGGTGGCGCTGGCCGACATGGCGCTGTACGACCGCATCACCCCGGCCTTCCTGGCCAGCCGCGCACCCCAGCGCGCGGCCGCCGCCATGACCGTGGCCGACCTCAACCTGCCGGCCGACAGCGTCGCCGTGCTGCTGGAAGGCGCCCGCAACGACAAGCTGCCGCTGGTGATCGTGGCAGTGTCGCAGCCGAAGATGGCGCGCCTGCCGCAAGATCTGCGCGGCCTGCGCCTGCTGATCCTGAACCGGGGCGAACTGGAAACCCGCGTCGGTCGCGCCCTGCCGACCGAAGCCGACGTGCGCGCCGCCTGCCGCGAAGTGCAGGCGCAGGGCGCGCAGGATGTCATCGTCACCTGCGGCAGCCAGGGCGTGTACCACACGCGCGATGGCGAACTGGTGTGGCTGGCCGCGCACCAGGTGGAGGTGGTGGACGTCACCGGCGCCGGCGACGCTTTCTCGGCCGCCGTCTGCTGGTCGCTGTACCAGGGCAGCAATGACCTGACGTTGGCCTGCCGCCGCGGCCTGAAAGTGGCGGCCATGACGCTGGAAAGCCCGGAAACGGTGTCGCCCGTGCTGGCCGCCGACGTCCTCGACGAGATACACGATTTTGATCTGAACGCCCCGCTGTTCCCGAATAAAGGATAAACACCATGCACCAATACCTGCTGTTCTCGCCGGAAGTGGCCGCCGCCCGCGCCGCCGGCAAGCCCATCGTCGCGCTGGAATCGACCATCATTTCGCACGGCATGCCGTATCCGCAAAACGTTCGGACCGCGCGCGAGGTGGAACAAATCATCCGCGATGGCGGCGCCGTGCCGGCCACCATCGCCATCATCGGCGGCAAAATTTGCATCGGCCTGTCGGACGAGCAGTTGGAGCTGCTGGGCACCGCCAGCGACGCGATCAAGGTCAGCCGCCGCGACCTGCCGTTTGTGCTGGCACAGAACAAACTGGGCGCGACCACCGTGGCCGCCACCATGATCTGCGCCGAACTGGCCGGCATCCAGGTGTTTGTCACCGGCGGCATCGGCGGCGTGCACCGCGGCGCCGAGACCAGCTTCGACATCTCGGCCGACTTGCAGGAACTGGCGCAAACCTCGGTGGCGGTGGTGTGCGCCGGCGTCAAGTCCATCCTCGACATCGGCCTGACGCTGGAATATCTGGAAACGCACGGCGTGCCGGTGGTGAGCGTGGGCCAGCGCGGCTTCCCGGCCTTCTTCACGCGCGAGAGCGGCTTCAATGCCGACTTCCAGCTCGACACGCCGGCCGAGCAAGCCGCCTTCCTGCACACCAAGTGGCAGCTGGGCCTGAAAGGCGGCGTGGTGGTCAGCAATCCGGTGCCGGCGGCCGAAGCCATGCCCAAGGAAGAGATCGACCGCATCACCGAGCAGGCCTTGCAGGAAGCGGATCAGCAAGGCGTCACCGGCAAGAACGTCACGCCCTTCCTGCTGGCGCGCATCAAGGCGTTGACCGGCGGCCGCAGCCTGGCCACCAATATCGCGCTGGTGAAGAACAATGCCCGTTGTGGCGCCGCGCTGGCGGTGACCATGCAATCGACGCACTAACCTGAGCGGCCCACGCCATGTCCATCGATCTGAAACAACTCAAGTACTTCCTCGCCGTCGCCGAAGAAAAAAGTTTCAGCCGCGCTGCCGAGCGTCTGCACATCTCGCAGCCGCCGCTCAGCCAGCAGATCATGAAGCTGGAAAGCGAACTTGGCGTGAAGCTGTTCGCCCGCACCACCCGCACCTTTGAGCTGACGGTGGCCGGCAAGGCGCTGATGAACGAAGCGTCCGACCTGCTGGCCAAGATGCGCATGACCATCGACACCATCCGCCAGATCGACCGCGGCGAAGTGGGCCGCCTGCGCGTGGGCATCGTCGGCTCGGCGATGTGGGGGCCGATCCCCAGCCTGCTGGAGGAATTCCAGACCAAGTTCCCGCGCGTGACCTGGACCATCCACGAACTGGGCCCGACCTTGCAGTACGAGGCGCTGCGCGCCAAGCAGATCGACGTCGGCTTCTGGCGTGAGCCCAAGCTGGACGAGGACGACCTCCGCAACGATAACCTGCGCCAGGAACTGTGCTTCCGCGAAGACGTGTGCGTGGCCATCAACGAACACCATCCGCTGGCCAAGCAGGACGCGATAGAACTGATCGACATCGCCCAGGAACCGATGCTGACGCTGGCGCTCGACAAGTCATCCTTCCCGCGTTACCTGATTCAATGCTGCGTGGACGCCGGCTTCCAGCCGACCATCTTCCAGGAAGCGTCCGAACCGCAAACCCTGCTGGCCATGGTGGGCGCGGGCCTGGGCGTGACGCTGATCCCGGAAACCACCAGCCGCATCGGCTGGCCGGGCGTGGTGTTCCTGCCGATCCGTACCAATCCGCCCTCGGCCAATCTGTACATCACCTACACCACGCAAGACGACGCGCCGGTGGTGCGCGCCTTCCTCAACATCTTGAATCCGGTGAGTGCCTAGTGCGTAAGACCGCCCGCCTCGCGCACATCGACGGTGTGTGCGAGCGTGGTGCGGACGGCGATGCGCAAGCCTTCCACCACGTCTTCCAGCTTCATGCTGGCCGTGCCCGGATGGGCAGCCGCCTGCTGCGGCAAATAAGGAATGTGGATGAAACCGGCGCGCATGGTGGTGCCCCATTCGTGCGCCTGATGCATCAGACCGTAAAACACATGGTTGCACACAAAGGTGCCGGCCGTCTGCGACACCGAGGCCGGCAAGCCGGCTTCGCGCAGCTCGTGCACGATGGCCTTGATCGGCAGGGTGGAGAAGTAAGCCGCCGGGCCGCCGTTGACAATCGGCTGGTCCACCAGCTGGCGTTGCTGGTTGTCGGGGATGGGCGCATCGTCGACATTGATGGCCACCCGCTCGATCGACATGTCGACCCTGCCGCCGGCCTGGCCGACCGCGATCACGATACTTGGTTGCAGTTCTTCCACTGCCTGGTGCACCACCTTGAGCGCGCGGCCAAAGACGCACGGCAGCTGCCGCGCATGGACCACGAACTCCCCCTCGTGCCAACCATCCAGCTGGCGCACGGCTTCCCACGAGGGATTGATGGTCTCCTTGTTGAACGGCTCGAAGCCCGTTAACAATATTATCTTTTTCATCTTGACTGCTCCGCGGTGATGCCTTTTAACTGCGGAAGCGTCTCACAGATTCATCAAAAAATAAAGCAGAGTAATATTTACTAACAATAGTGGCAGCGCGGTCGGCACTTGCATTTTTACCACCGCGTTCTTGTCCGGCAGCTCCAGCAACGCGGCCGGCACGATGTTGAAATTGGCCGCCATGGGCGTCATCAAGGTGCCGCAGTAAGCGCTGAACATACCGATGGCCGCCATCACCGCCGGGTTGGCGTGGTACACGCCCACCAGCACCGGTATGCCGACACCGCCCGCCATCACCGGGAAGGCGGCAAAGCCATTGCCCATGATGATGGTGAACAGCGCCATGCCGACGCAGTACACCGCCACCGCCACCAGCCGCACGTCCATGTTGATGTAGGACGTGACCACATGCGCCACCGCCTTGCCCATGCCGGCCTCGGTGAACAGCAGGCCCAGCACCGCCAGCATGTGCGGCAGCACCACCGCCCAGCCCAGATGGTCGATCAGGCGGCGCGATTCGCGCATGGCCTGCATCGGCGTGGAGCGCGTCAGCCAGCAGGCGGTGGCCACCGCGAACAGCGAGCCGCAGCCAAGGCTGACCAGCGTGAGGTTTTTCGGATCGAGCAGGAACAGGCCGTCCCACTTGACGTCCTTGAACAGGGTGGAGCCGATCACGGTGGTGATGGGAATCAGCAGCGCGGGAATCAGCAGCTTGTGGCCGAGGCGCTGCGCGCTGCCGCGGCGTTCCTGCTCGGTGCGGTCGCCGTAGCGGCCCAGCGCCACGCCGCCGAAACCGGCGATCAGCGCCATCAGCACCATCAGCAGGCCGGCCGCGACCGGCGGCAGCTGGTCGCCGGCCAGGTAGACCACGGCGTACAAGGCCCAGAACAAGGCGCTGCTGTAGCGCCTGGGGTTGTGCTTGTCGCGCAGCGCCATCCACGCCACCATCAGCAGCATGGCGCCCAGCACGTAGTAGAAGTAATCGAGCTTGAGGATCATGGCGCGCTCCGGGCGATGTGCCGGTCCAGCCGGTACAGGCGCCATGAGTGGATGATGAAGGCGCACACCGCGGTCGGTATGCCCCACAAGGCCATGTGCAATGGATCGACATCCAGTCCTTCGCCATGCAGGATGGTCTGCATCAGCACGATGGCGCCGAAGGCCACGAAGATATCCTCGCCAAAGAACAGGCCGACGTTGTCGGTGGCGGCAGCCATGGCGCGGATGCGGTAGCGCATTTCCTGCGGCACGTTGGGATAGCGCACCTCGGCGGCGCCCTCCGCCATCGGCGCGATCAACGGCCGCACCATGTTCGGATGGCCGCCGATGCTGGTCAGGCCGAAGGCCGCGCTCAGCTCACGGATGGCCAGATAAACGATCAGCAGGCGGCCGGTGGTGGCCGAGCGGATGCGGGCGATGGACGCCTGCGCATGCTCCTTCAAGCCATGCCGCTCCAGCAGGCCGATGGCGGCGATCGGCAACAGCAGGATGATGGGCAGGTTGCGGGTCTTGATGAAGGCCGTGCCCAGCGTGGCCAGCAACTGGTCGACCGGCATGGCGGCGGCGACGCCGGTGACAAAACAGGCAACGATCACCACCAGCACGGGATGGGCGCGCAGCGCGAAGCCGGCAATGATGACGGCCACACCCAGCAGTGGCCAAAGGTTGACAACAGTGTGATCCAAGTCGGACTCCTGAAAGAAAAATCCCCGCACGAAGCGGGGATTTTAACCTTAGAAGTTGACCTTGAAGGTCGCGCCCCAGGTACGCGGCTCGTTCAGCATGCCGGTCAGGTTGTCGAAGTCGATGGCGCCGATGATGACTTGCTTGTCGGTGATGTTGCGGCCAAACGCAGCCACTTCATACTTGCCGTTGTCCCACTTGTAGCCCACGCGCACGCCGCCTTCGGTGAGCGGCTTGGCCTTGTATTCAGGCGCCTCGTACAAGAAGAAGTTGTAGCTGCTGCGGTAAGTCCAGTCGGTGTAGGCGTAGAACTCGCCGTTGCCGACATCGGTGCTGTACTTGAGCGTGAAGTTGGCTTGCGACTTCGGCGCGCGCGGCAGCGGGTTGCCGTTGATCTTCGAGGTGCCTGCAAACGGACCGGCCGGATTGGTCGGGGTGCAGCCGCTGGCAGCGTTGTTCAGCACGTTACCGCAGTATTGCACGATCAGGTTCGGGTCCTTGATCTCGGTATCGTTGTAGCTGTAGCCCAGCGAACCGCTGAAGCCGCCGCCCAGGTTGGCTTGCAGGTCGAGCTCGATACCCTGACCGGTGACCTTCTCGGCGTTGATCAGCTGGTTCATGTTGACGGTGCCGTTGCCGGCGGTCAGCTGCTTGTCCTTCACGCGGTACTGGAACACCGCCGCGCTCAGGCGCGCGCGCTTGTCGAACAGGTCTTGCTTGATGCCGGCCTCATACGACAGCGCGCGCTCGGCGTTGGCGAACGATGGCTTGTCGGTCAGGCCGTTCAGGCGGCCCTGCATGGACGGCGCGCGGTAGCCGGTGGCGACGCGGGCGAACAGGTTGGTGTTCTTGTCCAGTTCATAGGTGCCGCTCAGGTCCCAGCTGGCGTTGTGCGAGGTGTTGTCGATCTCGAACGGGCCCGAGTGCAGCGGCGGTTCCACGCGGGTGGCCGAGAACTCTTTCTTGTCGTGGGTGTAGCGCAGGCCGCCGCGTACCTTGAACTTGTCGGTCACGGTGTAGTTCAGCGAGCCGAAGGCGGCCCACGACTTGGCGTTCTGGAACTGCTGCGCGTAGGCGGCGTTCTGTGGATTGCCGGCCGCGAAGGAGTTGAAGCTGATCGAGTCGATCTGGATCGCCTCGTCGAAGAAGAACAGGCCGCCAATCCATTGCAGCGGGCCGGCGTAGTTGGACTCGGCGCGGAACTCTTGCGAGAACTGCTTGTGGTTAGGCAGCAGGTCGGCGGTCTCCACCGGGAACGGGATCACGCCCGGGCCGCTGCCCAGCGCCGCTTGCGCAGGGCCGCAGAACAGCGTGCAGCCATAGCCGCCGTCAACGTCGGCACGGCTGTTGAACTTCAGCGTTTCATAGCCGGTGATCGAGTGCAGGGTGATGTCGCTCAGGTTGTACTTCAGGCGGATATTGCCGCCCTTGGTTTCCAGCTTCTGGTAGTTGACGCCGTCGGTCGGGTAGGAGCCGTAGTCGAAGCCGTCCACCAGGTCGTTGGTGCCCTTCTTGATGATGTTGGCGCGGAACAGCGTGGCCGAGCCGTGGTAGTCGCGCTCGTGGTAATTGAACAGCGCGCTGAAATCCTTGTTCGGCTGAACCAGGGCCTGCAGGCGGAAGGCGTTGTCGCCATAGCCTTCGAAGTCCTGGGTGCCGGTATTCTTGGTCGGGTTGGTGTTGTGCACGCGGTCGCCACGGTGCTGGCTGGTGCCGGAGAAGCGCAGCGCCACGGTGTCGCTGACCGGCACATTGAATACGCCTTCCACGGTCTTGGCCGAGAAGTTGCCCACGCCCAGTTGCAGATAGCCCTCGGTCTTGAACACCGGCTTGGCCGAGTCGAACTTGATCACGCCAGCCGGCGAGTTACGGCCGAACAGCGTGCCCTGCGGGCCGCGCAGCACCTCGACCTGGTCGACGTCGAACACCGGGAAGCCTTTCAGCATGGCGTTTTCCTGCACGATGTCGTCCATTACCAGGCCGACCGGCTGCGAGGCGTTCAGGTCGAAGTCGGTATTGCCCAGGCCGCGAATGTAAAAGCGCGGGAAGGTACGGCCGTAGTCGGATTCGACGTTCACCGACGGCGAGCGGCCGGCCAGGAAGCGGATGTCGGCCGCGCCCGAGGTCAGCACGTCCAGCTTGTCGCCTTTCAGGGTGGCGATCGACATCGGCACGTCCTTGATGTTTTCAGCGCGGCGCTGGGCCGTCACGATCACGGTTTCCAGCTGGTCCTTGCCGGCGGCCGGCGCGTCCTGCGCCTCGGCTTCGGCGGCCCACGCCGCGTTCAGTGGAAAAGCGCTGGCGACCGCCAGGGCGATCAGCGATCGCGCGGCGTAACTACGTTGCTTGCTCATTGGTCCTGCTCCCTTGATTGTGTAGGTTGGTGTTTTTTAGTTATTAAATGTGTATCGAGTCTGAACGCTTCCGCATATCGATATACAAATTACCAATCATGCTAGCACGGAAAATTTTCGCATTGATTCATATCTATTTTGTATAAATAAGCAAGAAAAAACGAATTTGTCGTACATATCGGGGCTGGGGCATAGTAGTGGACCACCCGTCCTGCGGGGCCCGGCGCGACTTCTCCTATGAAACTGGAGTAATTGCAAGCTACGCGGACGCGTTGAAATTTTTCCATTCGGACAAAAAAGCAACAATACAAAAATATTTAATTCGGCGGTATTTGTTGTCGCGTTGCGACATACATTCCTGGAACGGTAGATGAACAACATGCTCGAACACGGCCGGCTGCGGGCAGTCGGCGCCCTCGGACAACAAATCTGGCTCGACAACCTGAGCCGCGAACTGCTGGCCTCCGGCCGCCTGGCCGAGCTGATCGCCAACGACGGCGTGCAAGGCCTGACCTCGAATCCCGCCATCTTTTACCAGGCCTTGCAGCACGATCCGGCCTACCGCGCCGCCCTGCCGCTGCTGCGCACCGCCCACGCCGCGCCGGAAGCGCGTTTTGAAGCGCTGGTCATTCCCGACGTGCAGCGCGCCTGCGACCTGTTCGCGCCGCTGTACCAGGCCACCGACGGCCGCGCCGGCTTTGTCAGCTTTGAAGTGGCGCCGCGCCTGGCGCACGACGCCGCCGGCACGCTGGCCGAAGCGCGCCGCCTGTGGGCGCTGATTGCGCGCCCCAACGCCATGATCAAGATTCCGGCCACGCCGGCCGGCATCGCCGCGCTGGAGGAAGTGATTTACGCCGGCATCAACGTCAACATGACCCTGATCTTCAGCGCCAGCCAGGTGCAGGCGGTGCGCGCCGCCCACCGGCGAGGACTGGCGCGCCGCTTGCAGGACAAGCTGTCGGTGCAGCGCATCGCCAGCGTGGCCAGCGTCTTCATCAGCCGCATCGACGTCGCGGTGGACGCCCTGCTGCCGCCGGGCGACGCCTTGCGCGGCCAGGCCGCCATGGCCGCCGCCCGCATCGCCTACGCCGACTGGAAGAACGACAGCGGCTTCGGCGTGTTTGCCGCCTTCGGCGCCACGCCGCAGTGGCTGCTGTGGGCCAGCACCGCCACCAAGACTGCGGCCGAACGCGATGTGCGCTACGTCGAGGGGCTGATCGGCGCCGACACCATCAACACCGTGCCGGACGCCACCCTGGCCGCCTTCCGCGATCACGGCGAGGCGGCAACCACCCTGGGCACCGAGGTGGCGGCCGAGCGCGCCGTGCTGGCGCAACTGGCCCATCGCGGTATCGACCTGGAAACCATCGGCCAGCAATTGCTGGAAGCCGGCCTGCTGCAATTCGAGCAAGCTTTTAGCAAGGTGCTAGCGCTTACCGCGTGAAATCAGCGGTTTAGAGGAATTTAACGGCTGGGAATTACATGCTACAGCCAATAAAAATATACAATACCGATCTTCCAGGAGCCTATTCATGAAACTTTCACAACTTAGTTTGACGGTTGCAGCACTGTTTATCGCTGCCAGCGCGTCCGCGGCAGACCCTAAACTGGGCATCGTGTATGACGCAGGCGGCAAGTTCGACAAATCGTTCAACCAGTCCGCTTTTGAAGGCGCCACGCGCTTCAAAAAGGAAACCAATATCAATTTCATCGAGGTGCAAGCCTCCAGCGACACCCAGGCCGAACAGGTGCTGCGCGGCCTCGCCCGCAAGAACCTCGACCTGATCGCCTCCATCGGCTTCGCCCAGCAGGCCGCCGTGCAGAAGGTCGCCAAGGAATTCCCGAAAGTCCGCTTCGTGCTGATCGACGGCGTGGCGCAAGGCGCCAACGTCAACTCCATCACCTTCAAGGAAGAAGAAGGTTCCTACCTGGTGGGCGTGGCCGCCGCCATGGCCTCCAAGTCCAAGAAGCTGGGCTTCATCGGCGGCGTCGACATCCCGCTGATCCGCACCTTCGCCTGCGGCTACGCGCAAGGCGCCAAGGCCGTCAATCCGAAAGTCGAGGTGACCTCCAATATGGTCGGCACCACCTCCGATTCGTGGAACAACCCGGCCAAGGGCGGTGAGTTGGCCCGCTCGCAATTCGACCGCGGCGTCGACGTGGTGTTTGCCGTGGCCGGCGGTTCGGGCCTGGGTACGCTGCAAACCGCCAAGGAAAAAGGCAAGCTGGCGATCGGCGTCGACTCCAACCAGAACCACCTGTATCCGGGTTCGATCCTGACCTCGATGGTCAAGCGCGTCGACAACGCCGTGTATGACTCCTTCATGCAAATGAAGAACGGCACCTGGAAGGCCGGCGTCACCGCCAAGGGCCTGAAGGAAGGCGGCGTCGACTGGGCGCTGGACGAGAACAACCGCAAGCTGATCACGCCGGACATCGAGAAGCGTGTGATGGGCGCGCGCAAGGATATTATCGACGGCAAGGTCAAGGTCATCGATATCCGTTCGGGCGCGGCCTGCCCGGTCTAAAACCTGTTTGAACATTGAGCGCGCCGCCCGGGGTATTTCCCGGCGCGGCGCGTTTTACTTAATCTGAAAACGATCCTATGCAGCCAGCAGTAGAATTTCGCGGCATCTCCAAGCACTTCGGAGCTGTAAAAGCGAACACGGACGTTAGCTTCACCATCGCCAAGGGTTCCATCCATGGCCTGGTGGGCGAGAACGGCGCCGGCAAGTCGACCCTGATGAGCATCCTGTACGGATACTACCGCGCCGACGGCGGGGACATCCTGCTCGACGGCCAGGCGCGCCGCATTCACAACAGCCAGGAGGCGATTGCGCTCGGCATCGGCATGGTGCACCAGCACTTCATGCTGGTCGAGAACATGACCGTGCTCGATAACGTGATGCTGGGCAGCGAGGGCGGCTTCAAGCTGAATAAAAACCGTGCGCGCGTCGAGCGGGAGCTGCGCGACATCTGCGTGCGCTACCGCCTGGACGTCGATCCGCTGGCCACCATCCACGACTTGTCGGTGGGCGCGCAGCAGCGGGTCGAGATCCTCAAGCAGATCTACCGCAGCGCCAACATCCTGATCCTGGACGAGCCGACCGCCGTGCTGACCGCGCAGGAAACCGAATCGCTGTTCGAGATCCTGCGCCTGTTCAAGGAACAGGGCAAGACCATCATCCTGATCACCCACAAGCTGCAAGAGATCCTCGACATCACCGACACCGTGACCGTGATGCGCGCCGGCCGCGTGATCGGCGCGGTGCCGACCGCCGGCACCACCAAGGAAGACCTGGCCAACATGATGGTCGGTCGTCCGATCGAGAACAACCTGCCGCGCGCGCCCTACAATCCGGGCGCCCCGGTGCTGCAAGTCGACGGCCTGCAACTGCTGGACGACCAGGGCGTCAAGCTGCTGGCCGACATCGGCTTCACCCTGCGCGCCGGCGAGATCGTCGCGGTTGCCGGCGTGTCCGGCAACGGCCAGAGCGAGTTGATGGAGATTTTGTCGGGCATGCGCCTGCCCTCCTCCGGCAAGCTGGCATTCCTCGGCAAGCCGCTGCCGTTTGAAGGCCGCTCGGATGCCGACGGCCTGCCGCGCACATTCCGCGAGCTGGGCATCGGCCACGTGCCGGAAGACCGTCTGCGCGATGGCGTGATCAAGGCCTTCTCGGTCATGCACAACACCATCTTCGGCTATCAGGACAAGCTGAAAAATCGTTGGGGCCTGCTCAACTTCAAGGCCATCGCCGCCCGCTGCGCGGAACTGATGAAAAACTTCGACGTGCGCCCGAACAACCACGACCTGCGTATCGGCCTGCTCTCCGGCGGCAACCAGCAGAAGGTGGTGATCGCGCGCGAAGTGCTGGCGCAGCCCAAGCTGATGCTGGTCGGCCAGCCGACCCGCGGCGTCGACATCGGCACCATCGAAAGCATCCACACCCAGCTGCTGAAACTGCGCGACGAAGGCGTGGCGATTTTGCTGGTCTCCGTGGAACTGGAAGAAGTGCGCGCGCTGGCGGACCGCATCCTGGTCATGTGCGGCGGCCGCATCACCGGCGAACTGAAAATTGAAGAATTCGATACCACCCGCATCGGCCTGCTGATGGGGGGCATGCATAAATCATGAATAAAGACCTGCCACGCTGGGCCACTGCGTTTGTCATGCCCGTACTGAACCTGCTGTCCGCCATGCTGGTGACGGCACTGGTGATCCACCTGCTGGGCGAAAGCCCGACCGAGTCGCTGGCCATCCTGGTCAACAGCGCCGTGGTCAATCCGGAAGGCCTGAGCTACACGCTGTTCTACGCCTCGACCTTCATCTTCACCGGCCTGGCGGTGTCGATCGCCATGCAGGCCGGCCTGTTCAACATCGGCGCCGAAGGCCAGATGTACGTCGGCGGCCTGGGCCTGACCTGGGCCATGTTGGCCTTCGACAGCTCGCTGCCGGCTTGGGCGCTGATCCCGCTGGGCGTCCTCGGCGCCGCCGTGTTTGGCGCGCTGTGGTCCTTCCTGCCCGGCTACCTGCAAGCGAAGCGCGGCAGCCACGTGGTGGTGACCACCATCATGTTCAACTTCATCGCCTCGCAGCTGATGAACTTCCTGATCGTGAAATACATGATCCCGGCCGGCGAACAGAATCCGGCCAGCCGCGCGTTTGCCGCCGCCGCCGAGATGCCGCGCCTGAACCAGTGGTTCCCGGTGCTGGGCGAGACGCCATTCAACATCAGCTTCTTCCTGGCGATTATCGCGCTGGTGATTTACGGCGTGGTGGTGTCGCGTTCCGCCTGGGGCTTCAAGCTGCGCGCCACCGGCCTGAACCAGCATGCGGCGCACTATGCCGGCATCCGCATCAGCAAGATGATCATCATCGTCATGCTGATCTCGGGCGCGCTGGCGGGACTGGGTGCGGTCAACTCCATCATGGGTTCGACCCACTACCTGTCGCTCAACTTCGTCGGCGGCGCCGGCTTCATCGGCATCGCCATCGCGCTGATGGGACGTCAGCATCCGGTCGGCATCTTCCTGTCGGCCGTGCTGTTTGGCGCGCTGACCCAGGGCGGCTTCGACCTGTCGCTGGAAAAGCAGAACATTCCGCCGGAGACCGTGATACTGATCCAGGGCCTGATCATCCTGTTCTGCGGCGCCATGGAAAACCTGTACGCGCCGGCGATCGCCAAAGTGCTGAACCTGAGGAAGTGAGGACGATATGACTTTTGACGACCTGCATATCGGCAGTATCCTGGTATCGACCGTGCGCAACGCGCCGGTGCTGATTTTCGCCGGCATGGCCGGTTTGTTCGCCGAGCGTTCGGGCGTGATCGACATCGGCCTGGAGGGCAAGATCCTGGCGTCTGCCTTCGTGTCGGCGGCGGTGGCCTTCACCACGCAGAACCCGTGGTATGGCGTGATGGCCGGCATCCTGGTATCGGTGCTGCTGGCCACCCTGCAAGCCTACGTGGCGATCACCCAGAAAGGCAACCAGCTGGTGGCCGGCATCGCCATCAACATCGCCATGAGCGGCCTGACCTTCGTGGTGGCGCAATACATCTTCCAGCAAGGCGGCCGCACGCCGGACCTGGGCACGGCGCGCCTGTTCGACGTGGTGCTGCCGGGTTCCGCGGCGGTGGAAAACATCCCCTTCATCGGCTGGCTGTACGCGCACCTGATCGGCGGCCACTCGGTGCTGGTATACTTGGCGTTCGGGCTGGTGCCGCTGGTGCACTGGGTGATCTACCACAGCCGTTTCGGCCTGCGCCTGCGCGCCTGCGGCGAGAACCCGCACGCGGCCGACGCGGCCGGCGTCAGCGTCGAGCGCCAACGCTACTTCGCCATGATCATCGCCGGCGTGCTGTGCTCCTTCTCGGGTGCTTACCTGGCCATCGTGCAGAGCGGCTTCTTCCTGCGCGACATGTCGGCCGGCGCCGGCTACCTGGCGCTGACGGCGATGGTGTTCGGTAACTGGCGTCCGCTGCACACCTTCCTCGGCTGCCTGATGTTCGGCTTCTTCGGCGCGGTGCAAATCCAGATCGAAGGTGTGGAACTGCCGGTGGTCGGCCGCCTGCCGGGCGCGCTGATCCAGATGGTGCCGTACGTGCTGACCGTGATCGTGCTGGCCGGCCTGATGGCCAAATCGGTGGCGCCGAAAGCACTGGGCACGCCGTTCGTGAAATCCCGCTAAAAAGTCTTCAAATAGGACAGCAGGTCGGCGACCTGCTGTTCATCCTTGATCCCCCAGAAGCGCATGCTGGTGCCGGGCACCACATCATGCGGCGCGCGCAGATAAGCGGCCAGCGTCTTCTCATCCCAGGTCAGTCCCGACTTCTTCATCGCCTCGGAATACTTATAGTCCTTGGTGGACGCCGCCTTGCGGCCGACAATCCCATTCAACTGCGGCCCATACCCCGCACTGGCATACGGCCCCACCGCGTGACACGACGCACAGCGCCGGAACAGAAACGCCCCGTTCTTGGGATCGCCCGCCGCAACGGCCTGTCCGGCCAGCAGCAAAAGAATGAGCACGCAGTTTTTCATAGCAGGTGCAGCGCCGCGTATTGCAGCAGCATGATGGTTTTGCCGTCGGCGATGCGGCCGTCGGCGATCATTTGCAGGGCTTCGTCCATGTTCAGTTCCAGTACTTCGATGTCTTCGCCTTCTTCGGCGACGCCGCCGCCTTCGCCGGCGCGGGTGGCAGGATCATACTCCGCCACGAAGAAGTACAGGCGCTCGGTCACCGAGCCGGGGCTCATGAAGGCTTCGAACACTTTGCGCACTTCGCGCACGCGGTAACCGGTCTCCTCTTCCACTTCGGCCTTGATACGCTCTTCCGGCGAAGCCTGGTCCAGCAGCCCGGCCGCGGTCTCGATCAGGAAGCCATCATGGCCGTTGCCGTAGGTCGGGAAGCGGAATTGCCGCACCAGCAGCACCGTGCGCCGCTCGCGGTTGTACAACAGGATGGTGGCACCGTTGCCGCGATCGTAGGTCTCGCGCGTCTGGCGCTGCCATGTGCCGTCGCTGCGGCGGTAATCGAAGGTGGTCTTTTGGAGCAGGAACCAGTCGTCCGACAGGGTTTCTACTTTGTGGATGCGGATGCGGTCTTCGGGCATGGCGATTCTCCTGGTTGCGTATTTTTACGATATCATGCAATATCGTGCAATATCAAGAAAATTCATGCATATGCTGACACGCCAACGTAAAGAACTCCTGCTCGCCCGCCTGCACCAGGACGGCCAGATCGTCGCCAAATCGCTCAGCGAGGAGCTTGGACTGTCCGAGGACACCATCCGCCGCGACCTGCGCGAACTGGCCAGCGAGGGCCTGCTCAAGCGCGTCCACGGGGGCGCCCTGCCAGCTTCGCCGGCGCTGGGTACCTTCGCCGAGCGCCAGCGCATTTCCAGCGACGCCAAGCCGGCCATCGCCCGCGCCGCCGCCGCCATGATCGAACCCGGGCAAGTGGTGTTCATCGACGGCGGCACCACCGCCGTGCAGCTGGCGCGCGCGCTGCCGCCGGAGCTGCGCTGCACGGTGGTCACGCACAGCCCATCGGTGGCGGTGGAGCTGGTGGAGCATGCCCACGTCGAGGTGATCCTGATCGGCGGCCGCCTGTTCAAGCACTCCATCGTCGCGATGGGGCCGTCGGCGCTGGAAGCCATCGCCCAGATCCGCACCGACATCTATTTCATGGGCGCATGCAGCCTGCATCCGCAAAGCGGCGTCAGCACCGGTGATTTCGACGAAGCCGGTATCAAGCGCGCCATCAGTGGCATGGCGCAGCGCACCGTGCTGCTGGCCTCTCCGGAAAAGCTGGACACCGCCTCGCCCTACCAGATCGTGCCGCTGGCGCAGCTCAGCGCCATCATCGTCAACCGCGATACGCCCGATGAACTGGTGGCGCCGTATCGCGGCATGGGGATCGGGGTCACTAGAGCATAGACGTTTAATGTGGCAAACTAGCTGGATGACGATTCTGAACGCATTAAGCACACGCACGGCATGGCGCATGCTGTTGGCAGTTGTGTGCCTGCTCGCGGGCAGCTGCGCGATGGCCACCACGCGCGTGGTGTATCCACTCACCACGCTGGAGGAAGTGGATAGCCGCTACGACTACGATTGGGCCGTGCTGCGCGTCGCGCTGCAAAAGACCGAGCCGCGCTACGGCCCCTTCGAACTGCACCAGTCCACCCATCCGATGTCGTCGCAACGCGTGGCGCAGGAGTTGCTGATGCCCGGCGGCCGCATCAACGTGTTCGCCCGCGCCACCTCGCCGGAGCTGGAACGGCTCTACCTGCCGGTGCGCCTGCCGATCGACCGCGGCTTGCTCGGCTACCGCATGTTCCTGATCCGCGATACCGACCTGCCGCGCTTTGCCGCCGTGCGCACGCTGAACGATTTGCGCAAGCTGAGCGTGGGCCAGGGCAAGGACTGGATCGATGTGCCCATCCTGCGCAAGGCCGGATTCAAGGTGGTGGAAGGCACCAGCTATCCCGGCCTGTTCGCCATGCTGACGGCCGGCCGTTTCGATTTCTTCTCGCGCGGGATCGACGAGGCGCAGCGCGAATTCAAGGAACGCGCCGCGGCTTTTCCGCACATGGTGGTCGAGCCGACCTTGCTGCTGCAATATCCGTTGCCGCTGTACTTTTTCACGCGCCGCGATGATGAAGGCAAATTGCTGGCGCGGCGCATCGCCGATGGGATGGAGATGATGATCAAGGACGGTTCGCTCAACGCCCTGTTCCAGCAGTACAAGGGCGAGAGCATCAAGACCGGAGGACTGGCACACCGGCGCGTGCTCCAGCTGCCAAATCCGCATCTGACGCCAGAGACGCCGCTGTCGCGCGGCGATCTCTGGTTCAATCCCCTGACGGGCAAGTAGTTACGGCCAGATGGCTTTCAGCACGGCGGCCAGGTGATAGCCGCCCTGAATCAGCTGCGTCTTGGCGGCGCCCGACGATGGCAGCGGATAATTGTCCGGTACCGTCAGCGGCCAGACGTTGTACACCTCGCCGGTGGTCTTGCTGGTCTGCTGTCCCATCGGACCGGGCACCACGTCGGTATAGGCCAGCTTGGCCACCACCAAAGTCTGGTCGGCCCACTGGTACGGCCACGTCACCGGATCGCCGCTATTCGGCGCCACCACCGGACTGTCCGCAATCACCATCTGTGCAAACTGCTCCGGCGTGCGCGCACCGATGCGGCGGAAAGCGTAGTTCACCACCGTGGTGTCCCAGTACGAATGGAAGGCGCGCGTGGCTTGCGGCTTGGCCGGTTTGTCGTCCGCCGGGATCAGCTGCGCGCTGCTGGCAACCAGCCGCGCGTCGTCCAGTTGCAGGTTGTTGCCGCCGGTGGTGGCAAAGGCTTCCTTGTCGTCCAGCTGCTTCTGCGTCGGCAGCACGAAGCCGCCGTTCTTGCCGACATAGCCTTCGCCCACATGCAGCGGCTGCGCGATATCGCCGCTCAGGTGCGTCAGTATCAGCAAGGCCTGGCGCGGCGTGAAGTGATGCGGATTAGCGACCGCATCGCCCTTCCCTTGCAGCACCGCGATGCACTGCTTGAGCGTCTGCACGATGTCGTGATCGGTGGTGCCGACGCCACGGTCCTCATAATGCGACAGCTGGAACGGCACGTCGGTGTAGTGATACTCGGCGTGCTTGGGATTGGCGCTGGTGTAAGCCACCATCTCCTCGGTTTGCGGACCGCAGTAAGTGCCCTTGACGCAATCCGCCCACGAGGCAACCGCGGCCAGCGATTCGCCCGGCAGCAGCAAGGCCTGCACCTGCTTGCCGGCGTTGCTGCCCTTGATCAGCTGATCGGCAATCGCGCCCACCGCGCGGTGGCCGTCGTTGCCCCATGCGTGGGCGTTAAACGAAACAAAAGCGCTGCTCAGCGCGAGGATGCATGCGAGCTTCTTCATTCGGGACTGCCTTTCGACGGTTTGGGATATTGTTTGTTGATGTCGAGGACCTGCGCATACGGCGAGCTCCAGGTCTGCTCCTGCAAGGCGGCCAGGCGCTGCGCCATCTTCTCGTTACGCAGTACCACTTCCAGATTGCGCGACAGGTCGAAGTAGCCGCCACTCCAGTTGCTGGTGCCGACCCACGCGATCTGATTGTCGATCACCATGGTCTTGCTGTGGATGACGCGCGCGAACGGGATAAAGCCAGTCGACGCCACCGGCAGCGTCACCACGCGGATCTCGACGTTCGGCAGCACCGCCAGGCTTTTCAGATAAGCCTGCGCTGGTTTTTCCAGATTCCAGTTGGAGACCATCAGCTTGATCTTGACGCCGCGCTGGGCGGCGGCACGCACCGCGTTGTCGATCACGGCGTAATAAGGCCGCGTGCCTTTCGGCCCGTAGCTCAAAGGCGCATAGTCCAGCAACTGGATGCGCACTTCGTTTTTCGCTTCCGCCAGCAGCGCCGGCAGGCCGGTTTCGGAATCGCCCACGCCTACCGGGTTGTACTGATTAGGACTGGACAGCAGGAAGGCTGGCTGCCGCGTGTCCGCCGTCACCGTGCGCGGGTTCAGCACCGGCGCGATCTGGCCTTGCGACGTCAAGGCCTGCGCGCGCCAGTCCTGATTGAAGATGGCCAGCACCTGCGCCACCACTTTCGGATCGGTGATGCGCAAGCCGGTTTCGTGGATGTGTTCAAACGAACGCCAGTCGAAATTCTGGCTGCCGATATAGGCGGTCGCACCATCCACCACCAGATACTTGGCGTGGATGATGCCGTTGCCGGTCAGCTTGTTGAAATCCAAGATACGGAAGTCGAGATTCGGAATCGCCTTCAGACGCTCGATGGTTGGCTGCTCGGACAGGCCTACGCCTTTCTGGTCCAGCAGGAAGCGGATCTTCACGCCGCGCTTGCCGGCTGCTTCCAGATGCTCCACCACTTTCTCGAACACGCTGCCTGGCTTGACCACGGCGTAAAACTGGCCGATGACGATTTCGCTTTTGGCGTTGTCGAACAACTCAGTCCACACTTGCGCGGCGCTGCGCAAGTCGTCGCTGTGCAGCGAGGTCTCCACCGGCGCGGTCTGCACCAGCTCATAGCCGGGAATGGAAAACTCGGCGCGCGCCGGCGCCGCCAGCAGCGCCGCCGACACCAACGCGGAAATCAGGATTGGACGCATGATGACTCCAGTAAGTTATTGCACGCTCTTGTAGCGGACCGACGGCGCGGCGGTGCCGGCAGGCTTGCGGTCCTGATCGCGCCTGACCAGATAGGTGGTCAGCGCATCGATATCGCGGATATTGGTCGGGGCGCGGTTGCTGCCCTTGGCGAAGGTCGGGAAACCATCGCCGCCTTCGGCCAGGAAGTTGTTGGTCACCACGCGATAGGTCGCATCCATCTGCAACGGCGAGCCGTTCAGCTTCACGCTGCCCGGCACGATCTTGCGGCCTTCCGGCTGCGTCGCATCCCATTCGTACCAGAAGCCGTCCGACACTTGCAGCAGGCCGCGCTTCACATCGCGTCCGCCGATCCATTGTTCCTCCAGCAGTTCGACGATTTGCGAACCGCGCAGATTCATCGCCACCATCGAATTCCCGAATGGCAGCACGGCCATGGCGTGGCCCAGCGTGACACGGTTGCCGGCGGCCGTTTCCAGATCCTGGCGGATGCCGCCCGGATTTTGCAGCGCGATCTGCGCGCCGAACGGACGGCCCGCGTACAGCATGGAATCAGCCACCAGATCGCCCAGCGCCGACTCGCGCGCATGATCCTTCTCGCGCTTCACACTCGGCACGGCCAGCGTGGCAACCGGCTGCGCCAGGGCGGCGGTGCTGCGTTCGCGGGCTTGCTTCAGGTAGGCGTCCAGCGCCGGATCGGCCGGCCATTTACCCTGCTCCATCACTTCCTGGCGCGCGGCGACATCGCGCACGCTGTTGGTGTCGGTGTCCACCGTCAGGCGGATGCGCGACATGACGTGGCCGCCCATGTCGGACTGCGTCACCAGACGGCCGTCCACTTTGCACAGATAGCCTTGGTGCGAGTGGCCGCTGATCACCAGTTTGATGGAAGGATCGAGGCGCTTGACCACATCCACAATCGGCCCTTTCAGGTTGGCGCAATCCTGCTGGTCGAATTTATCAACGGTGAGGCCACCCTGATGGATCAGCACCACGAACACGCCCACGCCCTGCTGGCGCAGTTCGGGCAGCTGGCGGTTGATGGCGTCCGCCTCATCGACGAACTCCAGCCCGGCGATACCGGATGCCAGCGCCGATTCGGCGGTCTCGCGCAGCACGGTGCCGATCAGGCCTACCTTCACGCCGCGCACGGTCTCGATTTTATAGGCGGGCAGCACCGGCTTGCGCGTGACCATGTCGATCACGTTGGCAGCCAGGTACTGGAACCGCGCGCCCTGATACGTGCCTTCGAATTTGCAGGCCTTGTCGGCGCGCGGCGACACGCAGCCACCCTTCTGCTGGCGCAGCAACTCCATGCGGCCCTGATCGAATTCATGATTGCCCACCGAGGTCGCGCGCAGGCCGAGCAGATTCATGGCGCCGATGGTCGGCTCGTCAGCCCACATCGACGAGATAGCGGGACTGGCGCCGATCAGATCGCCGGCGCCCACCAGCAACAGCTCGGGGTCCTGCTTGCGCCACGCTTGCAGCGCCGCGCCCAGCGTATCGATGCCGCCGGCCTTGATCACGCGCTCGCCGCCGCCGGCAGCGCTGTCCAGCGTGTACTTGCTGGCCTCCAGATTGCCGTGGAAGTCGTTCAGCGTGACCAGCTGGATTTCGGTCAGGTTGGAGGGCGGCGGCTGCCACCATGCGCAGCCGGCCAGCGCGGCCAGGGTGGTCAGGCTCAGATAGGTTTTCATGAAGAGAAATAATACGTTACAAAGCTAAGCTCAAATGAAAAACACCCTATAAGTACAAGACTTATAGGGTGTGGTACGTGCACCGAAGACGGACCGCAGCCCGTCTCGCAATGAACGATTAGAAGTCCACCGACAGGGTAGCCGATGCGAAGCGCGGTGCGCCCAGGTAGTAGCGGCTGACCGACGCAACGCCCACGCCCTGGTATGGCTGCGCGTTGATCACAGTGGTCGACGACGGATTGCGGAACTGCTTGTCCGTGATGTTGCTGATGTTGAAGGTCAGCTTAGGACGCTTCAGCCAGCCGAAGTTGGCGAAGGTGTAGCCGCCGTCGAAGTCGAAGGTGGTGTAGCCAGGCGCGACTTCGTCGTTCAGCAGCGAAGCGTACTGCTTGCTGGTGGCGCGTGCCTTGGCGCGGACCCAGAATGGACCATCCTGGTATTCCACCGACAGGCCAGCCTTGCGGCGTGGCGCGTTAGGCGCATCTTTGCCAGCGGTCGGCAGCAGCACGCGGGTGGTGCCGGCGAAGCCGTACTGGTTGTCCTTCAGTTCGGTCTTCAGGAAGCCCAGGGAACCGTAGAACGCCCAGCCGTTGATCGGGGTGTTACCCAGTTCGATCTCCAGACCGCTGTGCTTCTCGCGGCCGATGTTCAGGTAGGTGTTCTTGGCGGTTTCAGGGTCGAACGAGCTGGCTTGCTTGTTCTTGAAGTCCGTGTAGAACGCGGTCACGGTGGCGATGAACTTCGAATCCTGGTGACGATAGCCCAGGTCGCCGCTCCACGAGGTTTCCGGCTGGGTGTCTTTGAACGACACTGGCAGGTTGGTGCTTGCATCGATCACGACGTTGGAGCCGATGTTACCGAAGATGAAGTTCGGCGGCGCCTTCATGTTCTTGGCGACCGAGGCGAACACCTGATCGTCGTTGGTCACGCGGTAGCGCGCGCCCAGCTGTGGCAGCACTTCGTTGTAGGTCTTGTTGAACTGGAACGGCTTGACGGTGTTCAGCTCATCGCCGAAGTTGGTGAAGTCACGCTTGATGTACGGGGTACGCACGCCGATGTTGATCTTCAGCTTGTCGTCCGACAGGCTGATGGTGTCTTGCAGGAAGGCCTGGTAAGCGGTCGAGATCGAGATCCAGTCGCGGCTGTTGGCCGGGTGGCCGTCCGGACGCAGGATCTGGCCATCTTGCAGCCAGATGTCGGCGCGGTTGCCGTCATTGGTCAGCGCCAGCATCGGGCCGGTCTGCTCGTGACGGGCACGCTCCCACCATACGCCGGTCTTGATTTCGTGGTTTTCCAGGTTGTAGATGAAGGCCAGGTTGGCGCCCGGACGCACGGTGCGGGTCACGCTGGCGTTGGCAACCAGCACGGTGTCCAGGGTGTCGCCGTCGCCGTTCAGGTCAACGGTCTGGTCGCGCTTGCCGGTGGCTGGATTGTAGAAACCTTTTTCCGACATGGCGCGCTGCTGCGTGCCGCCGTTGCCGAAGCCGTACCACATGTACGGGGTGAAGGCCACGTCCAGGTTCTCGGTCAGGCGGAACTTGCTGACTGCCGAAGCGATGATGTTCTTGAACGGGTTGATCGACAGGCCGTAGTAGGCCGGCGACTGGGTGGTTTCCACTTGCGCGGTGCCCTTCACCGGGGTCAGGTGACCTTTGAAGGTGTCGGCGTAGTCGAAGTCGTAACCGTTGGCTTTCAGTTCAGCCAGGGTCGGATTGTTGATGTTGTTGTTGACGGCCTTGTTGAACAACACGGTCGCGTGGATGTAGTTGAAGCGGTCCCAGTCGTAGTTCACACCGACGTCGATGTGGTTACGGTTGGCTTCGCCCTTGCCCTTCCACTTGTCGGATTGCGCATGCGACGCCGAGATGAAGGCGGTCAGCTTGCCGTCCAGCATGGCGCCGGTATCGTAGCGCACGAAGGTCTTCCACATGTTCAGTTGACCGGCGGTCTGCATGACGCGCACGCGCTGGGTTTTTTCCGGTGCGCAGGTGGTGATGCCGAAGTTACCGCCGGTGGCGCCAACTTGTGGCGAGTCGACGTCGGTCGAACCCTGGGTCACGAACTGCGAGCAGGTGTTTTCCTGGTCCACATACTCTTGTGGGTACACAGCGAAGTTACCGGAGTCGTTGACTGGTACGCCGTTGATGGTGGCGCCGATCTGGTCGGAGTTGAAGCCGCGCAGGGTCATGCCGCCGCCGAACAGGCCGGTTGCATCGTAGTTGTAGCTGTTCACTGCTGGCAGCATTTCCAGCGCTTGATAAGCATTGCCGGTTGGACGCTGCTTTTCCAATTCTTCCGCAGTAATGGTCGAACGTGCTTTTGGCGCGTCTTCCGTTACCATCAGGCCCATACCCAGTTTTTTACCAGTGATGACCACCTCGGACTTGGCTGGCGCGGCGGTATCCGCGTCCTCAGCGAAAGCAGCGCCGGCCGACAGGGCAGCCAGGTGAGCCGCTACGGCGATTGCGCTCAGACGCAAGACCGGAGATTGTTTGGATTGCATTCAAAACCCCTTAGAGTGTTATTGTGAAAACTGTAGAAAACTAACGAAATCGGATGTGGAGAGCTGTTTTTCCTCTGCACCAATGTGAGAGTTTATATGTCTTAAATGACACCAGTATGACAATAAAAGTTGTCAATTTGCTCTAACTGCCTATAACTATTGCATGTCGCTACACCCGCGACAAATACGTTTTTACTAAGCAATTAAGTCGAAAAACGTATAAATGAAGGTGAAATGCTAACTAATTAACAAGTTCCGACAAATGCAGAGGCGTGGTTGCGCGGAATTATAAAAGCAGAAGCCGCCGATGAATTTTGTTCATGGCAACATTTAAAGAGAATACTCAGAACTGTGGCAAAACTACGACAAAAAAACGTCGTAATTTTGGCAAAAAGAAAAGCCGGCGGGGGACAACGCCGACTTTCGGGGAAGGGAAAAAACTTTTAACGTTTGGCGTGCGCCGCGGCGCCGGCGATCTCCGCCTCAAATTTGGTGAATTTACTGTCCAGGGCTTTCAAAAGACGTTGTTTATCCGCATCGGCCAGGAAAGAATAACGGATACTGTCGTAGGACAGTTTTTTCACCTCCGCGTAATCCGGCTGGTAGCGCGCCGCGTACAGCACGTATTCGCCCGATAAATTGTTACGCGAGACGCCGGCGTCGTCAGTCGACAACACATACGGCACGCCATACTTGCGGTACAGGGTGACCGGGTGGGCCTGCTCCTTGATGCCGAGGATGAAGTCGTTGCTGCTCAGGTTGACCTCGACCGCGATCTTCTCATCACGCATTTTTTTCATGATGGCCAGCGGATTGCTCTCGTGAGCGATATCCATGCCGTGGCCGATGCGGTTGGCGCCGGCCACGTCGATGGCATCCTTGATGTGGAAGGTCAGGCCTTCCGGCGGCACCATGCCCAGCGACAACTCACCGGCGTGCAGCGCCAGTTTGACACTGGGATATTTTGCCTTGAGGAATTTGTACATTTGCATGTGCAACGCATAGTCGCGCATCGAGACGTTCACGCTTTCCTGGCCAACAATGTTGATGCCAACGATCTTGGGATGGCTGGAGGCCAGCTTGAAGCTCGACAGGATTTGCGAATACACCTGCGACGGCGACAGGAAGCGCAACGCGAACGGCTGGTAGCGCAGCGTGAACTGCTCGTCGTCGATGCCGGCGCCCGACTTGTTGACGTTGTCGATGTAGGCGGCGATCCAGCCGTTGAAGGCCTGGTCCTGATCCAGCTTTGCGCTCAGCGCGGCGAAATCGGCGTCGGTCAGCGCACCCTTTTGCGCCTTCTGGTCGAACGCCTCGTCCTTGGCGATCGGCGCGATCTCGAAGATGGTTTCGATGTAGCTCAGGTTTTCCTGAATGGCGCGCTGTTTCAGGCGTTGCAGGCCGTCGGCGGTGTTGGTCGACGACACCGGGCCAAAGTAGGCGAAGGTGTCGAAGAACTGGCGGTCCGGCGGCGACTGGATCGCGCTGTGATTGTAGAAGTCCTTGTCCGACCAGCGTTGCAGCAGATTGGCCAGCAGCGTGTTGTCGTTCATGACGTCCTGGCCGGACAGGCAGGTGGCGGACGGCTTGTTTTTGTCGATGGTGTAGCTGGTCTTGTTGACGCAGAAGCCTTCCTTGTCCACCCACTCCAGATACTGCTCGGCGTAGATCGCGCCCGAGTAGTGGTGATGCAGGTCGCCGCCTTTCGGCATCATGGTGAAGAACATCGTCAGCTCGGCCAGTTTAGGTTCCTTGCCCGGTGCGATCAGCGAGGCGAAGTGGCGCTTGGTGGCTTCCTCGTTGGCGTTGGCGCCGGCGTCGCGCGCCTGCGCTGCTGGCAGTGCGCACAGCACGGCGGCGGCCAGGGCGATGGCTGTGATGTTGTTCTTCATGTGGCTTCCTTAATCAAGTCGTTTCGCGGGCATGTACTTGCTGGCCGGCGGCATAGGTGGCGGCGATGGCGCGGTCGTCACCCAGCAGGGCCAGTGCGAACAGCAGTTCTTCCAGGCTGCCGCTGCGCGCGGTGCGGCGTTGCAGCAACGGCGTGGCTTGCGGATCGATGACGATGAAGTCCGCTTCCGCTCCGGCGCTGAAATTGCCGATCGTGCCTTCCAGTTGCATGCTGCGCGCGGCGCCCAGCGTGGCGAGGTAGAACATCCGCAGCGCCGGCAGGTAACTGCCCTTCAAGCGCGCTACTTTATAGGCTTCATTCATCGTTTGCAACATGGAGAAGGAAGTGCCGCCACCGACGTCGGTGGCCAGCGAGAGCAGCACGCCTGCCTGGTCGGCGCGCTCGAAGTCGAACAGGCCGCTGCCGAGGAACAGGTTGGAGGTCGGGCAGATGGCGGCGGCGGACTGGGTTTCGACCATGCGCTGACGGTCGCGTTCATCGAGCCAGATGCAGTGGCCGTACATGGCGCGCGGACGCATCATGCCGTAGCTGTCGTAGACGTCGATGTAGCTGCGCGAGTTGGGGAACAGTTCGCGCACCCAGGCGCATTCAGCTTCGTTTTCCGAAACGTGGGTCTGGATGAAGGTGTCCGGGTAGGCGCGCGCCAGTTCACCGGCCAGATGCAGCTGTTCTTCCGTGGACGTCGGTGCGAAGCGCGGCGTGATGGCGTACAGCGAGCGGCCACGCTTGTGCCAGCGCTGGATCAGCGCTTCGGTGTCGCGCGCGCTGGATTCGGCGGTGTCGCGCAAGAAATCGGGGCAATTCCGATCCATCATTACCTTGCCCGCGACCATGCGCAAGCCGCGCCGCTCGCTGGTGGCGAAGAAGGCGTCCACCGATTGCGGGTGCACGGTGCAGTAGACCATGGCGGTGGTGGTGCCGCAGCGGAGCAGTTCATCGAGGAAGAAGTCGGCCACGTTGGCGGCGTGCTTGCTGTCCTCGAACTGGCGCTCGGATGGGAAGGTGTAGGTCTCCAGCCATGGCAGCAGGCCTTCCGACGGCGAGGCGATCATGTCGGTCTGCGGATAGTGCAGGTGGGTGTCGATAAAGCCCGGCATCAGCAGCTTGCCGCTGTAATCGTGCACTACGGCGCCGGGCGGCAGCGTGGCGTGCAGTCTTTCATAGCCACCGGCGGCTTTGACTTTGCCGTCTTCGACGATCAGCAGGCCGTCTTCGTGCCAGTCGTGCGCGTTGTCGCTGAACGCGGGGTCCGCGAGGAAATGCAGCAAGCTGCCACGGTAGGCTTGCAGGTTGGAGGTCATAAGGTCTTTCTTAAAAATATTAACTGGCGGCCACCAGTCGCACCGGCGCCGAAGCGGTGAGCGCGGCGATCTGCTGCGCCTCCCACACCATCAAGAGTTGTGCGCATACGGAGGTAGCGATGGCGGCCGGCAGTTTACTGGCGATGCCGGGCAGGCCGATCGGACAAACCATGCTGTCGATGCGGTCTTGCGGCAGACCGCGTGCGGCCATGCGGCGTTCAAATTGTACGCGCTTGGTTTTGGAGCCGATCAGGCCGAACCAACCGACGTCTTCGCGCGCCAGGATCGCTTCGCTGAGGCGCTGATCCAGGGCGTGACTGTGGGTCATGACCAGATAGCTGGCGCCGGCGGGCGCGCCAGCTACACAGGCTTCCGGCATATCGGTGGCCTCGATGGTCACATTGGCCGGCACGCTGGCAGGGAACATGTCTTCACGTTCATCCACCCAGGTAACGGTGCACGGCAACTCGCCCAGCATGCGCACAATGGCTGCGCCGACATGGCCGGCGCCAAACAATATCAGATGCGCGCGCGGCGCCAGGCACGGATCGACCAGCCAGCGCCGCCCGTCCGCATCGCGCGAAACATGCGTGCCGCGCGTGCGGTCAACCGCCAGCCCCGCCATCGCCGTTGATACCGCGACGCCGCCCTCGCCGTGCGGGGCGGACGACGCGCCGGCAACGATGCCGTCGGCGTCGAGCAGCAGTGCGGTTGGCGCGCCGTCGATAGCACTCAGGCGCCAACTATCTTCGCGGCGACGCGCACGCAGGCCCGCCAGCACCTCGGCAAGCGAGGTGTCGACCAGCTCAAACGCCAGATGCACCACGCCGCCGCAGCACTGTCCCAGCGTCGGGCCAAGCGCATACCGCTCCAGCCGCGTCACCGTCGTGCGTCGCCCTGCCTCCCCTGGCGCGGCGCCGCGCGAGGTCGCGTCGTGTGCTGCCACGCGCTCGCTGGCGGCCAGCATTTCGCGTGCCAGCTCGATCGCACACATTTCCAGATGCCCGCCACCTATGGTGTCGTGCTGGCCGCGCGCCGTCACCAGCATCTTGGCGCCGGGTTCGCGCGGGCCGGAGCCCTCCACGATCGCCACAGTCACCAGCACCGCCGGTTCGGACACCTGCGCTGTCAGCCACTCATTCATCTCAAGCCGCCATTTCCACCGCGGACACCGCCCGCAAAATCTCTTCACTGGTCGCCGGCGCATTCAACGGCGGATTGACGCGATGCCCGCCCACCGACGAAATCGCATCGCGAATCGCAAAGAACACCGAGAACGGCAACAACAACGGCGGCTCCCCCACCGCCTTGGAGCGATGGATACTGTCCTCCACATTCCCGTTATCAAACAGCTTGATACGGAAATCCTCCGGACAATCCGAAATCCCCGGAATCTTGTACGTGGACGGTGCATGCGTCATCAACTTGCCCGCCGCATTCCACCACAACTGCTCCGTGGTCAGCCAGCCCATGCCCTGAATGAAGGCACCTTCCACCTGGCCGATATCGATGGCCGGGTTCAGCGAACGCCCTGCATCGTACAAGGCATCCGCGCGCAGCAGCTTCCACTCGCCGGTGAGCGTATCCACCACCACCTCCGACACCGCCGCGCCATAGGCGTAGTACGAGAACGGATGGCCATTCATCGTCTTCGGGTCCCAGTGCAGGCCCGGAGTGGCATAGAAACCATCGGACCACAGCTGCACCCGCGCCAGATACGCCTTCTGCACCAATTCCGCAAACGGCACCGTGTGACCATTGACGTGAACCACGTTGTCGAAGAAACGCACCGGCTGCCCATTCTCGTCGCCATACAGCTTGACCGCATATGCCGCCAGCCGCTCGCGTATCTGGCGCGCCGCATCCTGCGCCGCCTTGCCGTTCAAGTCCGCACCGGTCGACGCCGCCGTGGCGGAGGTATTCGCCACCTTGCTGGTATCGGTCGCCGTAATGCGCACATGCGACAGATCCAGGCCCAGTTCATGCGCCACCACCTGCATTACCTTGGTGTTGATGCCCTGCCCCATCTCCGTGCCGCCATGATTGACCAGCACCGAACCATCCACATACACATGCACCAACGCACCGGCCTGATTCAAGTGCGTGACGTTAAAGGCGATACCGAACTTCAGCGGCGTGAACGCAATGCCCTTTTTCAGCACCGGGCTGGTGGCGTTGAACGCCTCAATCGCCTTGCGGCGCGCGCGATACTCGCTGGTCTGTTCCAGCTCCGCCGTCAGCGCTTCGATCACGTTATCGACGATCTCCTGCCCATACGGCGTGACGTTGCGCTCCGTCTTGCCGTAGAAATTCAGGCGGCGGATATCCAGCGCATCGCGCCCCAGATTGCGCGCAATCTCGTCGATGATGTACTCGATCGCAATCGCGCCTTGCGGGCCGCCGAAACCCCGGAACGCCGTATTCGACTGCGTATTGGTCTTGCCGCAGCCGGCACGGATATCCACGTCCGACAGGTAGTAAGCGTTATCGAAATGGCAGACCGCGCGCGTCGCCACGGGGCCGGACAAATCCGCCGAGAAGCCGGCGCGCAAAGTCATGTCCACGCGCGCAGCGAGAATCTTGCCGCTGTCGTCATAGCCGACTTCATAATCATAGTAGAAGCAATGGCGCTTGCCGGTGACCAGCATGTCATCATCGCGATCGGCGCGCAGCTTGACCGGCCGGCGCAACTTGGCGGCCGCGATGCCAGCCGAAGCCGCCCACAAAGCCGACTGCGATTCCTTGCCGCCAAAGCCCCCGCCCATGCGGCGGCACTCCACCTGCACCTTGTGCGAATGCACGCCGATGGCGTGCGCCACCACGTGCTGCATCTCGCTAGGGTGCTGCGTGGAGCATTGCACCAGCATGCCGTTGTCTTCCTTCGGAATCGCGTAGGCGATCTGGCCTTCAAGGTAGAACTGCTCCTGGCCGCCGACAAACAGCTGGCCCTTCACCACACGTGGCGCAGCCTCGAACGCGGCCTGATAATCGCCGCGCTTGAGCCGCATCGGCGGCAGCACATACGAGCCGGCGGCTTTGGCTTCCTGCGGCGTAAAAATAGCCGGCAGCTCGTCATACGCCACCACCGCCTTGCGCGCGGCGCGCCGCGCATTGTCATGCGAGTCCGCCACCACGACGAATATCGGCTGGCCGACGTACATCACCTCCTCCACCGCCCAGATAGGATCATCGTGGATGATCGGACCGCAATCGTTGGTGCCGACGATGTCGGCGGCGGTGTACACCGCCACTACGCCCGGCGCACTGCGCACGGCCGACAGATCCATCGACGTAATGCGCGCATGCGCCTTGGACGACAAACCCAGCGCCGCATGCAGCGTGCCTTGCAGTTCCGGGATATCGTCGGTGTAGGTGGCCTGGCCCAGCACATGCAGCTCGGCAGATTCGTGCGGTCGCGCCACGCCGACGGCCTTCCACGCCGTGGCCGCGATCGCGGATGGAGCAACGGGTTGATTCATGATGGCTCCTTTCAGGCGCGGCAAGCGAAAGCGTTGACGGCATCGGCCGCAAGCGGCGCATCGGCGCGCGTCTCCAGCCAGAAGCGACGCAGCAGATTCTGCGCCGTCTGCATGCGATACGTGCTCGATGCGCGCATATCCGACAGTGGCGCAAAGTCCTGCTGCAACAAATCCATCGCCACGCGCAGATTGGTTTCATTCCAGCGCAAGCCGGTCAGCGCGGCTTCGGCACGCGGCGCGCGGCGCGGCGTGGCCGCCATGCCGCCAAACGCGATGCGCGCATCGATGACCGTGTCGCCATCCAGCGTGAACGCAAACGCCGCGCACACCGCCGAAATATCCTGGTCGAAGCGCTTGGCCAGCTTGTAGGTGCGGAACTGCACATTCGCGCGCGGCAGCAGCACGCGCACGGCCGCCACAAATTCGTCAGCCAGCAAATCCTTTTTCTGATAGTCGAGGTAGAAGGATTCCAGCGCCAGCACGCGCTGGCCGGATGGGCCTTGCAGCACCACCTCACTGCCCAGCGCAATCAGCCACGGCATGGAGTCGCCGATCGGCGAGCCGTTGGCGACATTGCCACCGAGCGTGCCCGCGTTACGGATCGGCAGCGAAGCAAAGCGCTGCCACAACTCGCTCAGCTGCGCCGGATACAGCTTGCACAGCGCTTCATACGCATCGTTCAACGACACGCCCGCGCCAATTTCCAGCATGCCGTCCTTCTGCCGCACGCTTTGCAACGCGGTGACGTGGCCGAGGTAAATGATGTCGCCGAGATCGCGCATCTGCTTCGTCACCCACAGACCGATATCGGTGGAGCCGGCCAGCAGCGTCGCTTTCGGATGCGCGGTGCGCAACACCACCAGTTCCTCCAGCGTGCGCGGTGCGTGGAACGAGCGGCCTTGCGCGCTGTAGGTTGCGCCTGCATCGCGCCGCAAGGCTTGCAGCTGCTGCGTCAACGCGGCGCGGTCGAACGATACTTTCGGCAGTTCGGTCATGCGGTGCGCGGCGTCGATAATCGGGCGATAACCGGTGCAGCGACACAGGTTACCGGACAAGCAGTCGTCGATCTCCTTGCGCCGCGCCGGCTGGCCATCCTTGTCCAGATACATGCCCCACAGCGACATGACAAAACCCGGCGTACAGAAACCGCATTGCGAACCATGGCACTCCACCATGGCTTGCTGCACCGGATGCAGCGTGCCGTCCGGCTGCTGCATGTCCTCCACCGTGAACAGCGCCTTGCCATCCAGCGTAGGCGCGAACTGGATGCAGGAGTTCACCGCCTTCATCTCCAGCTGTCCCTGCGCATTCAGGCTGCCCACCACCACCGTGCAAGCACCGCAATCGCCCTCGGCGCAGCCTTCCTTGGTGCCGGTGCAATGCAGATCCTCGCGCAGATGCTGGAGCACGGTGCGGGTCGGGGCGGCGTCGTGGATTTCCTGTACGGCGCCACGGTAGTAAAAACGAATCGGTTCTGACATCACAATCTCATTCTGCAAAAGGGTGAACCTTGCGCCAGTGTTCGGCGATATCGATGCGGCGCGTGATCCACACGTTATCGTGCTGCTGCACGTAGTCGAGGAAACGCGCCAGCGAGGCCGCGCGCGCCGGACGGCCGACCAGGCGGCAATGCAGGCCGATATTCAGCATCTTCGGCTGATTCAGCCCGTCAGGATCGCCCTCGGCGTACAGCACGTCGAACGCATCCTTCAGATAATCGAAGAACTGCGTGCCCGAGTTGAAGCCTTGCGCGGCGGCGAAGCGCATATCGTTGGTGTCCAGCGTGTACGGCACGATCAGTTGCGGCTCGCTCACGGCCTGGCCCTGTGCGTTGGTGAAGTCCACCTTCTGCCAGAACGGCAGATCGTCACCGTAATAATCCGAGTCGTAGCGGAAGCCGCCATGCTCCATCACCAGGCGACGCGTTTGTGGCGAATCGCGGCCGGTGTACCAGCCTTGCGGCGCGCGGCCAGTCAGTTCGCGAATGATGTCCACCGCTTCCTTCATGTGAGCGCGCTCGGTGGCCTCGTCCATGTTCTGATAGGTGATCCAGCGCAGGCCGTGGCAGGCGATTTCGTGGCCCAGTTCTTTAAATGCGGCCACCGCCTCCGGATGGCGCTTCAAGGCCATCGACACACCAAAGATAGTCAGCGGTAGCTTGCGCTCTTCAAACATACGCAGCACACGCCACAAGCCGGCGCGCGAGCCGTATTCGTAGATCGACTCCATGCTCATATGACGGTTGCTGAACGAGGCCGCGCCGATGATCTCGGACAGGAAAGTCTCGGAACCGGCGTCGCCGTGCAGCACGCTGTTCTCCGCGCCCTCCTCGTAATTCAGCACGAATTGCAGGGCGATGCGGGCCTTGTTGGGCCACTGGGCGTGCGGCGGCTTCGGACCGTAACCGATCAAATCACGCGGGTAGTTATCGTAAGTGGTCATGGCGCTGGCAAGTCTATGGCTAATATATCTCTAATCATATATGCCTACGTCCATAGCGGTATATGATTTCGACAATAGATACCTGTCACAAGCAAATATAGGACCAATCATGGGCAAACTCAGTACGCACGTTCTCGACATCACGCAGGGCAAGCCGGGCGCCGGCGTCAAAGTGGCTTTGTACGCGGTGGGCGCGCAGGGCCGCACGCTGGTGAAAACCGACGTCACCAACGCCGACGGCCGTTGCTCCACGCCGCTGCTGGAGGGCGACGCACTGAAACAGGGCAAATATGAACTGGTGTTCAGCGCCGGCGATTATTTTGCGGCACAGGGTGTGACGCTGCCGGAACCGCGCTTCATCGACGAGGTGACGCTGGCGTTTGGCGTGGCGCACGCGGATCAGAATTACCACGTCCCGCTGGTGGTGTCGCCCTGGGCGTATTCGACCTATCGCGGCAGCTGATTTGATAAGATGCGGGCACTATGACTGAATCATTGGCCGCATCCTTACTTCAACAAGCCGTCGAACTGCATCAACAGGGGCGGCTGGAACCGGCGCAGGCGCTGTACCGGCAAGTCCTTGAACTTAATCCGCGCCAGTTCGATGCGCTGCATCTGCTGGGCGTGATCGCGCGCCAGCAAGGTGACCGCGACGGCGCCATTGAGCTGATCTCGCGCGCGCTGGCGGTCGATGAGGCGCAGGCGGCGGCGCACTGCAATCTCGGCGTGGCCTTGCTGGATGCCGGCCGCGCCGAAGAGGCACTGGCCAGTCATGAGCGCGCGCTGGCATTGAATCCTTCGCATGCACTGGCGTGGAGCAATCGCGGCAACGCGCTGCGCCGGTTGCTGCGGCTGGACGAGGCTTTGCACAGTTACCAGCGTGCCCTGCAAATCAAACCGGATTACGCCGAGGCGCACTGCAACCGCGCCATCGTCCTGCAAGACATGGGCCGCTATCTCGACGCGCTGGGCGCGGCCGAGGATGCGCTCAACATCAAGGACCGCTACGCCGACGCGTGGCTGGCGCGCGGCAATGCGCTGCACTGCCTGCGCTATTTGCCGGAAGCGGTGGAAAGCTTCGACCGCGCCCTCCACCTGCGTCCCGACTGGGCGGAGGCCTACTGCGCGCAAGGCATGTCATTGCACCGGCTGGGCGAATTTGGCGCGGCGGTGGACAGCTATGATCAGGCGATCAGGCACCGGCCGGATTACGCACTGGCGCACTACCATCGTGGCAACGCCCTGCGCGCGCTGGACCGGCGCGAAGAAGCCATCGCCGCCTACCGCGCGGCGCTGGCGCATGGCGATAATCCCGAAACCATTGCCTTCGCATTGGCCTCGGTGGGCGAAGGTGAAACGCCGGCCGCGCTACCGAACGACTACGTGCGCTCGTTGTTCGATCAATACGCCAACCACTTCGACCAGCATCTGACCGAAGTGCTGGGCTACAAAACCCCGGCCGTGCTGGATGCGTTGCTGCGGCATGTGGCGCCGTCGAGCGAGCTGGCGACCGTGGACCTGGGCTGTGGCACCGGCTTGTGCGGCCCCTATCTGCGCGCTTACTCGCGCAAACTGGTGGGCGTCGACCTGTCGCAGCAAATGCTGGACAAGGCGGCCGAGCGTAAGCTGTACGACGAACTGGCATGCGACGACCTGACCGGCTACTTGCGCGGCCGCACGGCATCGTTCGACCTGGCGGTGGCCGCGGACGTCTTCGTCTACATTGGCGACCTTGCGCCGGTGTTCGACGCCGTGCACACCGCCTTGCGTCCGGGCGGGCGCTTCTGCTTCTCGGTGGAGGCCGGCGAAGGCGCCGACTACGTGCTGCGCCCATCCAACCGTTACGCCCACACGCTCGAATATCTGCAACGCCTGGCAGCCGCCACCGGATTCACCATACTGGCCACCCAGGCCATGGAAGCCCGCCAGGAAAACGGCGCTCCGATCGCCGCCCATGCAATCATCATGACAAGGTAATATGCAAACAATCAAGCGCTTCATTGGAGACGCTGCCTTGCGGCGCGATGAAATCGGCGAATCGCCGTGCACCGTACATAGCTTCCGGCGCGGGAAAGAACTTTATTTTCTCAAGACCTCGCCGGCGATTTACACCGGCACCACCTACAGCGTGTTGCGCGAGGCGACGGTGCTGCAATGGCTGTCTGGCAAAGTGAAGGTGCCGGAAGTGGTGCTGACCGCGCGGGACGAGCAGCAGGAATACATGATCACCCGTGCCGTACCGGGCGCGCCGCTGGCCGAATATCTGAAAGACGAACAGCGCACGCTGGCGCTGTTCCAGGAAGCGCTGCGGCAGATGCAATCGATCTCCATCGCCGACTGCCCGTTCGATTCCAGCGCCGCCATGCGTCTGCGCGAGCTGGAATTCCTGATCAGCCAGGACCTGATCGACGAAGACTACGATTTCGGCGCCTGGCCCGGCCTGACCACGCCACAAGACCTGCTCGCCCGCCTGCACGCCAGCATGCCGCAGGAAGAGCTGGTGTTCTCGCACGGCGACCTCGGCGACAGCAACATCTTCGTCACCGACAACGACGAACTCCACTTCATCGATCTCGGCCGAGGCGGCAAAGCCGACCGCTGGCTGGACATCGCCTTCGCCCACCGCAACCTGCGCGAAGACGTCTCCGCGGAGCTCGCCGCCCAACTCCTTACCACTGACGCTCCAGCCAAGCGCGAATTTTTCGAACAACTCGACGAGTTGTTCTGACCCAATTCGGGGTCAGCTCTGTCATTCGGACAGCCGGCACCAAGCTTTGAGCTATATCAATACGTAAAAATGTCCGAATTTGCGTATTGAGCTACATCAAAGAGTTTGCTCGCCTGTCCAAATGACAGAGCTGACCCTGAACTTTCAAACTTGCACACATCACATCATTCCCTTAGAATCAGAGCTATTGCCCATTCCTCTATCCCCCTTGGATACCGTGCCCTTTTGGGTGCAATTTCTTGCACTCTTTCTCCTGATTCTGTGTTCTGCCTTCTTCGCGATGGCGGAGACTGCTTTGATGGCGGCCAATCGCTATCGCTTGCGCCATGAGGCCAAACGCGGCAGCCGCAAGGCGATCACCACGCTGTGGCTGCTCGAACGCACCGATAAGCTGCTGTCGCTGGTGCTGATCGCGAACACGCTGTTCAACGCCGCCGCCACCGCGCTGGTGACCTCGATCGCCATCCAGGCTTTCGGCCACGACGATAACGTCATCACCCTGTCCACCGGCGGCGTGGCTTTCCTGCTGATCGTGTTCGCGGAAATTTCCCCCAAGGTGATCGGCGCCACCTTCCCGGAAAAGATCGCCCTGCCCACCAGCATGGTGCTCAAGCCGCTGATGTCGCTGTCCAAGCCGGTGATCTGGTTCGTCAATCTGTTCGTGTCGATGCTGCTCAAGCTGTTCGGCATCAAGGCCGGTTCGCACGCGCACGACACCCGCCTGTCGCCGGAGGAACTGCGTTCCATCGTGCTGGAGGGAGGCAACTTTATCCCCCAGAAGCACAAGAGCATCCTGCTCAATCTGTTCGATCTGGAGACTATTTCGGTCGAGGACATCATGACGCCACGCTCGCAGGTCGAAGCGCTGGATCTGGAAATGCCGGTGGCGGAAATCATGCGCGAGCTGACCACCTGCTACCACAACAAGCTGCCCGTCTACGAAGGCGAGATCAACCGCATCGTCGGCATTCTGCACGTGCGCAAGGCGGTCGCCCTGCTGAATCAGGAGGACGAGATCACCCACCAGCATCTGCGCGCGATGCTGACCACGCCGTACTTCATCCCGCGGGACACCCGCCTGTTCACCCAGCTCCAGTACTTCCAGGAGAACAAGGAGCGCCTCGGCATCATCGTCGACGAGTACGGCGAGGTGCAGGGCTTGGTCACGCTGGACGATATCATCGAGGAGATGATCGGCGAGTTCACCACCTCCACCCCATCCGCCGCCAAGGCCGACAGCTTCGGCTGGGACGCCCAAGGCGAATGCCTGCTGGACGGCGCCACCCCGCTGCGCGACGTCAACAAGCGCCTCGGCCTGAATTTCCCGCTCGACGGTCCCAAGACCCTGAACGGCATGCTGCTGGAATTGTTGCAAGAAATTCCAGACGCGCCCATCAGCCTCAAGGTCGAGCAATGCATCGTCGAGGTGGTGCAGGTCCACGATCAGGCCATCAAAGTCGTCAAATTGCGACGCCCGGCCGCCCGCTGAGCCCTGTAAAAGCAGGCAAACGCGTGGGCGCACGCAACAGAGGGGAGTAAAATTGTTGCACAGGCTTTACAAAAATAATGCCTGAGAGCATCATTCCGTGATCGCCCTCCTCCAACCTGACAGACGCGACTATGGCAGCAGTCCTACCCAACGCAGCGCCAGGCGCCCCGATGCCGGGGTTGGCGAGGGCATTGATGCAGGCCGGCCGCCTGTCCGCCGCGCAAGCGGAGACTTTGCAAAAGAAGTCGGTGGCGGAGAAGCTGGCCTTTATCGATGTGCTGCTGTCCAGCGGCGCGATTGAATCGAAAGCCCTGGCCGCCTTCTGCGCCGACACCTTTGCCTACCCGATGATGGATGTCAGCGCCCTCAATATCGAGGCGCTGCCGCCCAAGATCATCGATAACCGCCTGATGCAGACCCAGCGCGTGATCGCCCTGGCCAAGCGCGGCAACAAGATGTCGGTGGCGATTTCCGATCCGACCAACACCCAGGCGCTGGACCAGATCAAGTTCCAGACCGAGTCCACCGTGGAACCGGTGATCGTGGCGCACGACGCGCTGCTGCAACTGCTGGCTCGCATCAACAAGAGCAGCGAACAGAGCATTGCGGATCTGGCCGGCGAGGAAGCGGACATCCAGTTCGCCGAGGAGGAGGAGGCCACCACTGTCGCCGATCCCGGCGTCAACGAGGTGGAGGACGCCCCGGTGGTGCGCTTCCTCAACAAGATGCTGATGGACGCGGTCAACCTGGGCGCCTCCGACTTGCATTTCGAGCCGTTTGAAAAGTTTTACCGCATCCGCTTCCGCGTCGACGGCGTGCTGATCGAGCATGCCCAGCCGCCCATTTCGATCAAGGAAAAACTGGTCTCGCGCATCAAGGTGCTGGCCAAGCTGGACATCTCGGAAAAGCGCGTGCCGCAGGACGGCCGCATGCGCTTGATCGTCTCGCCCACCAAGACCATCGACCTGCGTATCTCCACCCTGCCCACCCTGTTCGGCGAAAAGACGGTGATGCGTATCCTCGACGCCACGCAAGCGCAGATGGGCATCGACTCGCTCGGCTACGATCCCGATCAGAAAGAGCTGCTGCTGGACGCCATCCAGCGCCCCTACGGCATGGTGCTGGTGACCGGCCCCACCGGCTCCGGCAAGACGGTGTCGCTGTACACCTGCCTCAACATCCTGAACAAGCCCGGCATCAACATCTCCACCGCCGAAGACCCGGCCGAGATCAACCTGCCGGGCGTGAATCAGGTCAACGTCAACGACAAGGCCGGCCTGACTTTCCCGGTGGCGCTGAAGTCCTTCCTGCGCCAGGACCCGGACATCATCATGGTCGGCGAGATCCGCGACCTCGAAACCGCCGACATCGCCATCAAGGCGGCGCAGACCGGGCACATGGTGTTCTCCACCCTGCACACCAACGACGCGCCCTCCACCCTCACGCGTTTGATGAACATGGGGGTGGCGCCGTTCAACATCGCCTCGTCGGTGATCCTGATTACCGCCCAGCGCCTGGCGCGCCGCCTGTGCAGCTGCAAGCAGCCGGTCGATATCGCACCGGACCTGCTGCTCAAGGCCGGCTTCAAGCCGGAGGAACTGGACGGCAGCTGGAAACCCTACGGCCCGGTCGGCTGTGAGCGCTGCAATGGCGGCGGCTACAAGGGCCGGGTCGGCATTTACCAGATCATGCCGATCACGCCCGCGATCGAAGCCCTGATTCTGGCCCACGGCAATTCGATGGACATTGCCGCCAAGTCCGAGGAGGAAGGCGTGAAGTCGCTGCGCCAGTCCGGACTGGTGAAGGTCAAGGCGGGCCTGACCAGCCTGGAAGAAGTGCTCGGCTGCACCAACGAATAGGACAACCATCATGGCGACATCGGGCGGCAATCAGGTCAAGGAATCGGTCTTCGCCTGGGAGGGCAAGGATAAAACCGGCAAGACCGTGCGCGGCGAGCTGCGCGCCGGCGGCGAGGCGGTGGTCAATGTCACGCTGCGCCGCCAGGGCATCATGGTCACCAAGGTCAAGAAGAAGGCCTACCGCTCCGGCAAGAAAGTCAGCGACAAGGACATCACCCTGTTCACCCGCCAGCTGGCCACCATGATGAAGGCCGGCGTGCCGCTGCTGCAATCGTTCGACATCGTCGGCAAGGGCCACGCCAATCCGTCCGTCTCCAAGCTGGTGATGGATTTGCGCGCCGATATCGAGACCGGCACCAGCCTGAATCAGGCCTTCCGCAAGTTCCCGCTGTATTTCGATCCGCTGTTCTGCAATCTGGTCGGCGCCGGCGAGCAGGCCGGCATCCTGGAGGACCTGCTGACCCGGCTGGCCATCTACAAGGAAAAGACGCTGGCCATGAAGGCCAAGATCAAGTCGGCCCTGATGTATCCGGTGTCCATCCTGGCGGTGGCGTTTATCGTCACGGCGGTGATCATGATCTGGGTGGTGCCGGCCTTCAAGGAAGTGTTCACCAGCTTTGGCGCCAACCTGCCGGCGCCCACGCTGTTCGTGATGGCGCTGTCGGAATTCTTCGTGCAATGGTGGTGGGCCATTTTCGGCAGCCTGTTCGCGGCGATTTACTTCTTCTTCCGCGCCTGGCAACGCTCGTTGCAGATGCAGCGTTTCATGGACAAGCTGCTGCTCAAGCTGCCCGTGTTCGGCGATGTGATCCGCAAGGCCACGGTGGCGCGCTGGACCCGCACGCTGTCGACCATGTTCGCGGCCGGCGTGCCGCTGGTGGAGTCGCTCGATTCGGTGGGCGGCGCGGCCGGCAACGCGGTGTATCTGGACGCCACGCGCAAGATCCAGACCGAGGTCAGCACCGGCACCAGCCTCACCGTCGCCATGCAAAACGCCGAGGTGTTCCCGAATATGGTGACGCAGATGGTCTCCATCGGCGAGGAGTCCGGCTCGCTGGACGCCATGCTGGGCAAGGTGGCCGACTTCTACGAGGAGGAAGTCGACGAGGCGGTGGCCTCGCTGTCGAGCCTGATGGAACCGGCCATCATGGTCATCCTGGGCGTGCTGATCGGCGGCCTGGTGGTGGCCATGTACCTGCCGATCTTCAAGCTGGGCTCGGTGGTATAACCCCACCGGGTTATAGGCGGGCTGTCACATCTGTGGCACTGTAATGCTTTCCACACCACAGCGGTGACATGATGGAGCAGGCCCCGATTACCGTGATGACGGCGGATGACCATCCGGTGTTCCGGCAGGGCATCGCCAGCGTGCTGGCCAGCGATCCCGGCTTCCGCCTGGCCGGCGAGGCGGCCGGCGGCCGCGAGGCGGTCGCGCTGTACCGCAGCCTGCGGCCCGACCTGGTGCTGATGGATATCCAGATGCCGGACCTCGACGGTGTCGAGGCCACCCAGATCATCCGCAACGAATCTCCACACGCCGCCATCGTGGTGCTGACCACTTATGAGGGCGATGCGCTGGTGATGCGCGCCATGAAGGCCGGCGCCGCCGGCTATCTGCTGAAAAGCGCGGCGCGGCGCGAGATGCTCGACACCATGCGCGCGGTCCACAGCGGCCAGCGCCCGGTGCCGCCGCTGCTGGTGCGGGCGGTGGCGCGCCAGCTGCCGGGCGACCATCTGACGCCGCGCGAAATCCAGGTGCTGGAGCTGGCCGCGCTGGGCAAGAGCAACCGCATGATCGGCCGCCAGCTGTGCATCGCCGAGGAAACCGTCAAGGTCCACATGAAGAACCTGATGGCCAAGCTGCAAGCCAACGACCGCACCCACGCCGTGCTGATCGCGCTGGGACGCGGCATCATCGGCATGCGCACCCGGCCGCGGCCGCTGGTCAGCTAGCCATGATGTTCCGTGCGCCCCAGCCACGCCGCCAGCCGGCACTGCCAGCCGCCATGGCGCGGCGTCTGGTAGCAGATCTGGCCCGGCACCTTGAGGATCACTTCGGTGCCCTGCTCCGGCAGGCTCAGCACTTCCACCGTCGCGGCCAGCCGCGCGGCGCGCGCGCGCATGCCGGCCAGGCCGTCAGGCGGCTGCTCCATGCCCTTGCCGTCGTCGCGCACGTAGAGCAGGAAAAACTCGCAACCGTACACCAGTTCCAGTTCCACGCTGTCGGCTTGCGCGTGCTGGAAGGCGTTGTACAGCGCTTCGCGCGCGATGCTGTAGATTTCCTCGCCGCGGTCGCCGCTGATGGCGGTCGGCCGGCCACCGACCACCATGCGGAACGGCGTGTTGAAGTTGTCCTGCAGGGACTGGCCTATGGCCGCCAGCGCCTGGCTCAGGTTATCGCCGTACACCACCGGCATGCGCAGCGCCAGGATCTGGTGGCGGCCTTCGGCCAGCACCTCGTCGGCCTGGTCAAGGATGTGTTCGATGGTGGCGCGTTCGGCGCTGTCGGCCGCCAGCCGGTGGCTGACGCCGTGGAAGCGCAGAATCAGGCCCTGCATGCTTTGCAGTAGCGTGTCATGCAGGCCGGTGGCCACGCGCTCGCGCTCGGCCAGCTGGCGCATGCGCGCCTCGTAGCCGCGCCGCAGGCGGCGCAGGCAGATCACAAAGGCAGCCACAAACGACAGGCATGCCAGCAACAGCCCGAGCAGCAAAAAGATCGGTGTCTGGGAATACGACGACAAGGGGTGCTCCGAGCGGGAAACAGACTTCCCACCTTGCCATTGTTCCAATGTTTTGCCCATCCCCCCGACGGTATAAGGGAGTGCGGAAAAAGGGTCGGCAATGTTGCCGTAATGCTTTAATATGGGCCTGTGACTATTAACGTATGTTGACGCCCATGCTGCAATCGACCTTGTTGTTCGCCCCGGCTGGCCAGCTTGCCATCGCCCTGATTGCCGGCCTGTTCGGTCTGCTGTTCGGCAGCTTCCTGAACGTGGTGATCCACCGCCTGCCGATCATGATGCAGCGCGAATCGGACAATTACGTGGCCACCGAAAGCGGCAAGCCGGCGCCGCACACCGGGCGCTACAACCTGGTGGTGCCGCGCTCGGCCTGCCCGCATTGCCAGCACCAGATCACGGCCGCCGAGAATATCCCGTTGCTCAGCTGGCTGGTCCTGCGTGGCAAATGCAGTCACTGCAAGGCGCCGATCTCGGCGCGCTACCCGGCGGTGGAAGTGCTGACCGGCGTGCTGTCGGCGCTGGTGGTGTGGAAACTGGGCAGCGGCTGGGCCGGACTGTCGGCGCTGTTCTTGCTGTACTCGCTGATCGCCCTCAGCTTCATCGACGCCGACACCCAGCTGCTGCCGGACGACCTGGTCTATCCGCTGCTGTGGGGCGGCCTGCTGATGAATGTGGGCGCCACCTTCGTGCCGCTGCAGGACGCGGTGATCGGCGCCACCGCCGGCTATCTGTCGCTGTGGTCGATCTACTGGCTGTACAAGCTGGCCACCGGCAAGGAGGGCATGGGCTATGGCGACTTCAAGCTGCTGGCCGCGCTGGGCGCGTGGATGGGCTGGGCCATGCTGCCAACCATCATCCTGATGTCGTCGGTGGTGGGCCTGATTTTTGGCGTGGCCATGATGATCATCAACCGCCGCGGCCTGGACGTGCGGATTCCGTTCGGCCCCTATCTGGCGGTGGCCGGCCTGATCGCCCTGCTGTACGGCGGTCCGCTGTCGGCCTTCACCCTGAGCGTGGTCCGGCCATGAGCCGTGCACCGTTTGCCATCGGCCTGACCGGCGGCATCGGCAGCGGCAAGAGCACGGTGGCCGACATGTTCGCCGTGCGCGGCGCCACCATCGTCGATACCGACGTCATCGCCCACAGCATGACCGCGCCGCATGGTCCCGCCATCCCCGCCATCCTCAGCGAATTCGGCCCGGAATTCATCAACGACAGCGGCGCCATGGACCGCGTGCGCATGCGCCAGCTGGTGTTCAGCGACGCCGGCGCCAAGGCGCGGCTGGAAGCCATCCTGCATCCGCGCATCCGCGACGCCGCGCTGGCCGCCGGCGCGGGCGCCAGCGGCAGTTACGTCATCTACGCCGTGCCGCTGCTGATCGAGTCGGGAATGTGGCGTGCACGGGTCACGCGCGTGTTGGCGGTAGACTGTCCGGAACAAGTGCAAATTGCCCGCGTGATGGCGCGTAACAATCTGTCGGAGGCGCAGGTGCGCGCCATCATGGCGGCACAGGTGAGCCGCGAGCAAAGGCTGGCGGCGGCGGACGATGTCATTGTCAATAATGCAGGAATCGACGCTTTGGAGGGCCAAGTCGACCGTTTGCATGCGGAGTATCTGCGAATTCGCTGGTAATTTGGCGTGGAAAGGCAATAATGCCTACGCAACGTTTGTAATTTTGCTTCGCTTGCTTCAAAATCACGAGAATTCTTTGCAGGTCCATCTATAGAGGGATGTTATTTTGATCGTCTACGAATATCCTTTCAACGAGCGCATACGCACGTTGTTGCGCCTGGAGGATTTGTACGAGAAATTCAAGTTCTTTGTGCATCAAGAACATCCGATGCAGCACCACGTTGCGCTGGCCACCATCTTCGACATGCTTGAAGTCGCCGGCCGCGCCGACCTGAAATCCGACCTGCTGCAAGAACTGGAGCGTCAGCGCCAAACGCTGCTGAGCTACCGCATGAATCCCAACGTGCAAGCGGAAACGCTGGACGCCATTCTCGCCGAGCTCGATGGCGTGAGCAGCGCGCTGGTGGCCGCGCAAGGCAAGACCGGCCAGAACGTGCGCGAAAATGAATGGCTGATGAGCATTCGCGGTCGCACCATCATCCCGGGCGGCGCCTGCGAGTTCGACCTGCCCTCGTATTACGCCTGGCAGCAGCGCCCGGCCGAACAGCGCTTCAACGACATCATCACCTGGTTCACGCCGCTGGCGCCGCTGTTCGACGCGCTGGGCCTGGTGCTGCGCCTGCTGCGCGATTCCGGCGGCCCGGTCAAGATGATCGCGGTGGCCGGCAGCTACCAGCAGATGTTGCAGGGGAAGGTGTACCAGATGCTGCGCCTGACGCTGGACGAATCGCAGGGCGCGATTCCGGAGATTTCGGCCAACAAATACATGCTGTGGGTGCGCTTCACCTCGCAGGGCGGCGACCTGAAACCCAAGCCTTTGGAAGATGATGTACCATTCGAGCTCACGCTCTGTAACTTCTAAAGACTCAAATGACCACTGTTGTTGAATGCCCGACCTGCTCCGCGAAGGTGGAGTGGAAGCCGGAAAACAAGTTCCGCCCGTTCTGCTCGGAACGCTGCAAGAAAATCGACCTGGGCGCCTGGGCCGAGGAAAAATACGTCATCCCGGTAGCGCCACCCAAGGACGCCCACGACGAGGAGTGAACGTCATCCCGGCGTAAGCCGGGATCCATAACCCGCGTCCAAGCCCCGCGTGCTCAGCATGGATTCCGGCCTTCGCCGGAATGACGGATCTGTTCCAGCCATTCCAACAGCGGTATGGTGGCCGGCAGCAGCGGCTCCACGCCCACCGTGCCCTGCCAGGCGAAGGCCTGCCCCTCCAGGCTTTGCGGCTCGCCCGACCAGTCGCGGCTGATGAAGAAATGCAGCCGCACATGCGCGTGCGGATACACATACTCCACGCCGCACCACTCTTCCGCGCTGTGAATGGTCAGGCCTAGTTCCTCGACAAACTCGCGCTTGAGCGCTTCGAGTATGGTCTCGCCCGGATCGACTTTACCGCCCGGGAATTCCCAGTAACCCTCATACGGCTTGCCGGCCGGGCGCTGCCCCAGCAGCAAGTCGCCGTTCGGCTTGATCAGCACGCCGACCGCCACGTCCACCGGCTGGTTCATGCCAGCTTCCCCGCATAGTCCTTGGCGAACTGCCACGCCACCCGGCCCGAACGCGAGCCGCGCTGCAAGGCCCAGCGCAAGGCATCGCCGCGCGCATCGGCGATCTGCTGCTCGCTGCAACCCAGCGACGACAGCCAGTGGCCGACTATCGCCAGATAATCATCCTGCTTGAACGGATAGAAGGTCAGCCACAGGCCAAAGCGCTCGGACAGGGAAATCTTTTCTTCCACCGTTTCGCCCGGATGCAGGTCGCCATCCTCGTCATGCTTGTAGCTCATGTTGTCGGACATGCGCTCCGGCAGCAGATGGCGGCGGTTGGAGGTCGCGTAGATCAGCACATTGTCCGACTGCGCCGAGATGCTGCCATCCAGCGCCACCTTCAGCGCCTTGTAGCCGCTCTCGCCCTCTTCAAACGACAGGTCGTCGCAGAAGATGATGAAGCGCTCCGTGCGTTCGGCCACCAGGTCGACGATGTCCGGCAGCTCGGCCAGGTCGGACTTGTCCACCTCGATCAGGCGCAAGCCATCCTTGGCGAACTGGTTCAGGCAGGCCTTGATCAGGGAGGATTTGCCGGTGCCGCGCGCGCCGGTCAGCAACACGTTGTTGGCCGGCTTGCCCGACACGAACTGACGGGTGTTCTGCTCGATCTGCTCCTTCTGCGGGCCGATGTGCTGCAAGTCGTCCAGCGCGATGTGAGACACATGCGCCACCGCCTGCAAATAGCTGGGGCCATTGGCGCGCTTGCGCCAACGGAAAGCGAAACCGCGATCCCATTCGGTCCGCGGCGCGGCCGGCGGCAGGATGGCTTCCACGCGCGCCAGCAGCGCCTCGGCGCGCGCGAGGAATTGTTCGAGGGCGGCCGACATCTTACGAGCGGTAGTCGGCGTTGATCGAGACGTAGTCGTGCGACAGGTCGCAGGTGTACACCGTGGCCGATGCCGCGCCGCGCGCCAGCTTCACGCGCACCACGATCTCGCTCTTCTGCATCACGCGCTGGCCGTCCTCTTCCTTGTAGTCGGGATTGCGGCCGCCGTTCTTGGCCACCCACACGTCGTCCAGATACAGGTTCAGCCTGGAGACGTCGAGGTCGTCCACGCCGGCGTAGCCGATGGCAGCCAGGATGCGGCCCAGGTTAGGGTCGGACGCGAAGAAGGCGGTCTTCACCAGCGGCGAGTGGCCGATCGAGTAGGCGATCTTGCGGCACTCCTCCACATTGGCGCCCTCTTCCACGATGATGCTCATGAACTTGGTGGCGCCTTCGCCGTCGCGCACGATGGCTTGCGCCAGGAACAGCGACAGCTCGGTCACGGCGTCGCGCAGCTGCGCGTATTCCGGTTGATCCACCGAGGTGATTTCCAACGCACCGGCGCCGGTGGCGATCAGCATGAAGGAATCGTTGGTCGAGGTGTCGCCGTCGATGGTGATGCAGTTGAACGAGTGGTTGGCGGCGTGCTTGACCAGTTGGTCCAGCACCGGCTGCGCCACCTTGGCGTCCAACGCCAGATAGCCCAGCATGGTGGCCATGTTCGGCTTGATCATGCCGGCGCCCTTCGAGATGCCGGTCATGGTCACGCTATGGCCACCGATGGTGACGGTGCGCGAGCCGGCTTTCGGCTGGGTGTCGGTGGTCATGATGGCTTCGGCCGCGTTGTACCAGTTGTCCGCCTTCAGGCCGGCGATGGCTTGCGGCAGGCCGGCGATCACCTTGGCGGCCGGCAGCGGCTCCAGGATCACGCCGGTCGAGAACGGCAGGATCTGCGCCGCGTCCACGCCCAGCTGCGCGGCCAGCGCGGCGCAGGTTTCATGCGCCAGCGACAGGCCCAGCTCGCCGGTGCCGGCGTTGGCGTTGCCGGTGTTGACCAGCAGCGCGGCGATCGGCTTGCCACTGCTTTGCGCGGCCGCCAGGTGGGTCTTGGCGATCTGCACCGGCGCGGCGCAGAAACGGTTCAGGGTGAACACGCCGGCCACCGTGGCGGTCGGCGCCAGCTTCATCACCAGCACGTCCTTGCGGTTCGGCTTCTTGATGCCGGCTTCGGCAAAACCGATTTCAACGCCGGCAACCGGCTTCAGTTCAGAGGCAATGGGCAGGGGGGAGTTGACGGCCATATTCGTGATCTCGTGGGTGGAAAGAGGGAGCTGCTATTGTACTTCACACATCAGATAAGGCATAAAAGCCACAAAAATTAGTACAGTCGTTCGGTTTAACGTTTTTCTGTTACATGCCATGCGGAAATTAGTCTAAAGTCGCACCCCGATGCCCTACCCCCGCATTGACCAGACTCTCACACCGACGGCAACCCCGTCACACCACAATAACTCCTGGGATTGAACCAATGAAAAAGCAACTGTTAGTAGCTGCCGTACTCGCCGCCACCGCCGCCATGCAGGCGCACGCTGGCGTCCTGGATGACGGCAACCTGAGCATCAGTGGGTTCGGCACGCTGGGCGTGGCGAAGAGCAATACCGACGACGCAAAATTCGCCCGTTACAACCAGGCGGACGGCGTCGGCGACAGCGCCCGCCTCGGCCTGGACACCAACCTCGGCCTGCAAGCCACCTACAAGATCAACGACTGGCTGTCCGGCACCGCGCAGGTGCTGACCCGCAAGGCCACCGAGCACAGCTTCACCACCGACCTGACCTGGGCCTTCCTGAAAGCCCGCATCAACGATGAAGTCTCGGTGCGCGTGGGCCGCGTGGTGGTACCGACCTTCCTGATCTCGGACTACCAGAACGTCGGCTACGCCAACACCATGATGCGTCCGCCGATCGAGATGTACGGCCAGGCCCCGATCGAAAACTCGGACGGCGCCGACATCAACTATCAGCACGCCATCGGCGACCTGAACGTGACCGCGCAAGCCTTCGCCGGCGTCAGCCGCGGCAAGCTGTTCGTGTCCTCGGGCGCCGGCTCGACCGCCACCTACCGCGCGCCCGCCGCCGGCTTCAGCGTGGCCGGCGAATACGGTCCTTTCCTGCTGCGCTTCGCCCACGCGCGCGCCGACATGAAGATCAACGACCTGCAACCGGTCAACGGCCTGACCAACACCCTGACCGGCCTCGGCTTCGGCCAGCTGGCGTCGGACATCACCTTCAGCACCGGCAAGAAGATCGCCTTCACCTCGATCGGCGGCACCATGGACTGGAACAACGTGGTTGGCCAGGCTGAATACGCCCAGCGCCGCGCCAAGGACAAGGTCTACCTGCCGGACACCAACGCCTGGTACGCCATGCTGGGCTACCGCTTCGGCAAGGTGCTGCCCTACTACGCCCACGCTTCGGCCAAGGGCGCCGGCAGCTCGGTCACCGCGCCGGCCGCGCTGGCCAGGATCCCGGCCCTGAACGCCGGCGTTGCCAACCTGCTGGCCGCTCCCGAGCAGAGCACCGACATCGTCGGCGTGCGCTGGGACTTCGCCAAATCGCTGGCCCTGAAAGTACAGGTGGACCGCGTCAAGCCGGGCGCCAAGTCGGGCCAGCTGATCAACGTGCCGGCCGCCGGCTACAACAAAGACGTCACCGTGGTCGCCGCCGGCCTGGACTTCGTATTCTGATCGGGAGACTACCACCATGAAAAACATCGCAAGCGCTCTCGTGCTGTCCGCACTGGCGGCCATCACCGTGCAGGCATCGGCGGCGGAAATCGTCGTCATCGTCAGCAAGCAGAACCCGGCCACCCGCATGTTCTCGGAACAGGCGTCGCAATTCTTCCTCGGCAAATCCAACCTGTTCACGCCGGTGGACCAGGCCGACGGTTCGGCCATCCGCAACGAGTTCTACAACAAGGTGGCCGACAAGGACGCCGCGCAGGTGAAGGCCCTGTGGTCCAAGCTGGTGTTCACCGGCAAGGCCACGCCGCCGAAGGAATATCCGAACAGCGCCGAGGTGAAGAAAGCAGTTGCTGCCGATCCCAAGGCAATCGGGTATATTGAGAAAGCGGCAGTTGACGATACTGTAAAAGTGATCCTGAGCCTGCCTTAACCCGGGGCGCCCTGCCAGCCTGTCGCGCTTACCGGCGCGGCAGGCGCGTAAGCTCCTGGCCTTCGCCATACAAGGAGTGAACGTTTTGAGTCTTTCGTTACGCGCGCGGTTCCTGATGCTCAGCGCCGTCATCCAGGCGCTGGTGGTCGGTGTGCTGATCTGGAACAGCCAGCGCCTGATGAACCATGCGGTGCACACCAACGCCGAACGGGTGGCGCAGGAATACGCGGTAACGCTCAACCTCTCCCTCAGTCCCTACGCCGTGCGCGGGCGCCTGCCCGAGCTGAACAGCTATCTGGCGGAAATGCTGTCCGATCCGGACGACAGTTTCCTGCGCTACCTCACCGTCCTCGACGAACACGAACGTCCCATCATCGCCGTCGGCAAGCGCGACATGCCACTGCCGGCCGTGCTGCGCGAAGGCGGCGGCGCCAGCTTCAAAGGCGTGCGCACCATCATCAGCGACACCACCCTGCACGCGCGTTCGCCGCTGCTGCTGAAGGATAACCGCATCGGCAGCATCAACTTCGGCCTCACCACCCGGGATCTGCAACGGGCACGCGATGAGGTGCTGGTGCAAGGCGGCTTGATTTCGCTGATCGGCTTCGCGGTCGGCATGTTCATGTTCTACATCTTCACGCAAGGCATAGGCCGGCGGCTGGAGGCGCTGACCGGCGATTCGCGGCAGATCGCCATGGGCGACTACAGCAAGGCGCTGCCGGTGCATGGCGACGATGAGCTCGCCGTCTTCACGCGCACGCTGAACGCCATGAGCGCGGCACTGCGCGAGCGTATCGCCGCGCTGGAACAATCACAGCAACGGTTGTCGGAATCGGAGGCGCGCTTCAAGACCCTGTTCGACATGGCGCCGCTGCCGCTGACCGTGTCCGACCGCGACGGCCGCATCATGGCCGCCAACCGCGCGCTGATTCAAACCTTCGGCCCGGCCGCCACCGAATTGATCGGCAAGCGCAGCGACGAGGTGCCGTTCTGGGCCAGCCCGGTCGAGCGCGAACGCATCTGGCAAATGTACCGCGACGACGGCGCCGTACATGGCGCGATTGCCGGCGTGCTGTTGCCGGATGGCAGCGTCGGCAGCGTGGCGATCTGGTCGTCCTCGCTGACGCTGGACGGCAACGGCGCCATCATCTGGGCGCTGCTGGACCTGACCGAGGAACTGAACGCCAAGCGCGAACTGAAAGACCTCAATGTCTCGCTGGAAAGCCGCGTGCGCGAACGCTCGGCTGCGCTGGAACGCGCCAACGCCGACCTGAGCGCGGCGCTGGCAACGCTGCAACATACGCAGGATGAATTGCTGGCGTCCGAGAAGATGGCGTCGCTGGGATCGCTGGTGGCCGGCATCGCGCACGAGCTGAACACGCCGATCGGCAACAGCCTGCTGGCCTCCACCGCCCTGCGCGACCGCGTGCATGAATTCGAAACCCACGTCGCCGCCGGCGCCCTGCGCCGCTCGCAGCTGACCGCCCACCTGGAAGAAGTGCGCATGGCCAGCGAACTGATTTCCGGCTCGCTGCACAAGGCGGCCGAGCTGATTTCATCGTTCAAGCAGATTGCGGTGGACCAGACCAACGACCAGCGGCGCACATTCAATTTGCTGTCGGCGGTGCAGGACACCATCGCCACCTACATGCCGCGCCTGCGCCGCGTGCCGTGCGAAGTGGTGCTGCAAATCCCGGAGGGATTGGTGCTCGATTCCTATCCGGGCGGCTTGTACCAGATCCTGAATAACCTGATCAACAACGCCATCAGCCACGCGTTTGAAAACAGCGACGGCGGCACCATCACCGTGCGCGCCGAGGCGGTGGACGAGGACATCATTGAACTGATGTTCAGCGACGATGGCCGCGGCATGACGGAGGACGTGCTCAAGCGCGTGTTCGATCCCTTCTTCACCACCAAGATGGGACAAGGCGGGACCGGCCTGGGCATGAACATCGTCTACAACATCGTGACCGGCATCCTGGGCGGGCGCATCACCATCGACTCCGCGCCCGGCATCGGCACGGCGGTGCGCATGCTGCTGCCGCGCACCGCCCCGCAGCGCGCCTAGTTCTTGCGCGCCAGATAACCGTGCATGGCCAGCCAGCGCGAGTAGGCGTCGAACCAGCCGGTGCTGGTGGTGGTCTTCGGATACATGCCGAAACCGTGACCGCCCTGCTCGAACAAGTGGAACTCGACCGGCCGCCTGGCGGCGCGCCAGCTGTCGATCAAACCGTAGCCGCTGTTGCCGAAGAATGGATCGTCGGCGGCCAGCGCCACGAACAGCGGCGGCGCGTCGGCCGGCGGCGTCATGGCCGACAGTGGGCCGTAGATGTTGGCGATGAAGGCCGGCCTGGCGTCCTGCCCGTACAGCGCGGTCGCCATGGTCAGCATGGCGCCGGCGGAAAAGCCGATCATGCCGACGCGGCCGGGGTCCACATGCCACTCTTTGGCACGCGCACGTACCAGCGCGAAGGCGGCGCGGGCGTCGGCGATCTGCGGCGCGAACGTGACCGATGGCTCTTCTTTCGGTGATGTGCTGGCCACGCGCGGCCCCGCCGAGAACAGCTTGGTCATCTCGCGGTTGAAGCCTTCCATGTCGGCCGGCGTTTGCACCAGCCGGTATTTCAGCACGAAGGCGGCCACACCTTGTTTGGCCAACGCGGTCGCCACGTCCCAGCCTTCGTTATTCATCGACAGTGTGCGGAAGCCGCCGCCCGGCGCCACGATCACCGCCGCGCCGGTGGCCTTGGACGCCTCCGGCAGGAAAGGCGTCAACGTGGCCACCGTGACGTTGCGGGCAAACACGCTGCCGTACTGGCGATGCCAGCTTTCCGCCGCCTTGGCGTCCGGCAGCGGGCCGGTATTCAGGGTGATGGCGTTGGGCTGCGCCGGAATGGCGATCGGCGTCATGGTGTCATCCAGCGCCATGGCAGGTGTGGCCAGCGTGCTTGCCAGCGCCAGCGCTACAGCTAGTTTCATGATCATCGTGGGTCTCCTTTTATTTATCGAGTACGACTGCCTGATTCAGCACCAGGGTGCTTTCCTGCCCTGCCACGCCGGCCGCCGGCTGTCCCGAGCCGACACTCAGCTTGTACTGGCCGGGCATCAATTGCCGCACGCCGTCGCGCGTGACGAAACTCAGGTCGCGTGGCGACAGGCGGAAACTGACCGTGCGGCGTTCTCCCGGTTTCAGCGACACGCGCTGGAAGCCGCGCAGCGCCAGCCGTGGCGCGCCTTCGAACGCCGGCGGCGTCAGGTACAGCTGCGCCACCTCGTCGCCTTCGCGCTGGCCGGTGTTGCGGATCTCGGTAGTGACCACGACACCGTTTTCGGCCGCGCCATGCACCGGCGTGACCTGCAAGGGCTGGTAGCTGAAACTGGTGTAGCTCAGGCCGGCGCCGAAGGCATACACCGGCGTGCCGGCGTAATAGCGGTAAGTGCGGCCCTGCATGGCGTAGTTGTCGAACGGCGGCAGGTCGTCGAGATTGCGGTAGAAGGTCAGCGGCAGGCGGCCACCCGGATCGGTGCGGCCGGTTAGCACGTTGGCGACCGCCAGCCCGCCGGCCTGGCCCGGATACCAGGCTTCCAGAATGGCGGAGGCATTGTCCTTGGCCCACGACAGATCGAGCGCGCTGCCGTTCATCAGCACCACCACCAGCGGCTTGCCAAGCGCCTTGGCCTGCTCCAGCAGGCGGCGCTGGTCGGCAGGCAGGTCGAGCGAGGTCTTGTCGCCGCCCGAGAAGCCTTCGGTTTTGATCGCCATCTCCTCGCCTTCGAGGTCGGAGGTCAGGCCCACCACGGCCACAATGACGTCGGCATCGGCGGCGCCGGCTTTCAGGTCGGCCGCGGCATCGTTGGAGATGCGCTTCCAGAATAGGCCGGGCACGCCGGTGCCGCCGGTTTCAGCGTGGAAGCTCAGCGGGTAGCGCTGGCCTTTTTCCAGCTTCACCTCATGCAGTTGCAACGGCTCGGCCCATCGCGAATAGGCGGTGGCTTCCACCGCCGGCTTGCCGCCCACCGTCAGCGTGCCTTTCACGCCGCTGACGCCAAGGCGGTAGGTGCCGCTTTCCGGCACCACCAGATAGCCGCTCCATTGCACCTTGTGCTGGTCGGCCACGGCCTTCACTGCCAACGCGTGCGATTCCAATCCCGGTTCGATGCGGGTGGCGGCTGGCGTCTGGTCGTACTGACCGTCCTTGCGGTTGAAGTATGCGGCGCGCAGGCCCGGCTTGCCGTCCGGCGTACGCAGCGCCGAGGTGGGCACCGGATCGCCATCGGTGATGGAAGCGCCGGCCGGCACCAGCTTGATCCGCGCCTTCGGCAGCACGCTGCGCAAGCCCTCCACCACCGACACCGGCGGCGCCGATTGGGTCGACGAGTAATTCCCGCGCAACACGCGGGTAGCATCGCCGAGCGGGCCGATCACGGCCAGCTTCAGGCCTGGCTTGAGTGGCAGCACGCCGTCGTTCTTGAGCAGCACCAGGCTCCTGGCGGCCGATTCCAGTGCCAGTTGCTGATGTGCGGCTGTGCCGATGGCGCTGACCGGCACCGGCTTGCCGCCGCTGCGCTGCGCCAGACCGGCCAGGTCGCCATTGCGGTAGCGTGCGGAGAACAAACGCACCAGCGCCTGATCGATATCGGCCATGCTGATCAGGCCGCGCTGCCAGGCTTCGCGGTAGCGCGCGCCGAGGTTGGGCGTGTCGCCCAGCGTCTTGGTGTTGCACTCGTTGTCGGTGCCGGCCTTGAGCGCGACCGCCACGGCGGCGGCCGGATCGGTGGCGTACTTGTGCTGTTCCGCGATATCGGTGACGGCGTCGCAGTCCGACACAACATAACCCTTGAAGCCCCAGGCGCCACGTAGGTGCTGCTTCATCAGTTCGTCGCTGGCGCAGGCCGGCTGGCCATTGATGCGGTTGTAGGCGCACATGATGGAACCGGCCCTGGCGTCGACAATGGCGGCGCGGAAGGCCGGCAGATAGGTGTCCTCCAGATCATGCGCCGAGACCGTGACATCGGCATGATGGCGGGTCGACTCCGGCCCGCTGTGCACGGCGAAATGCTTGGGCGTGGCCACCACGTCCGGCAGCTCCGGATTGGCGCCCTGCATGCCCTGGATGAAGGCCGCGCCCAGCGCCGCGGTCAGGTGCGGATCTTCGCCATAGGTCTCCTGCCCGCGTCCCCAGCGCGGATCGCGGAAGATGTTGATGTTGGGCGACCAGGTATTGAGGCCGGTACCGATGCGGCCGAGGTGGCCGGTCTCGCGCCCCAGCGTATGCAGCGCGCGCACCTCGACGCTGATGGCGGCCGCCACTTGTCCCACCAGCGGCGCATCGAAGCTGGCGGCCAGGCCGATCGGTTCCGGGAAGTTGGTGGTCGGCAGCGGCCCGAGCGCGCCATGCAGCGACTCGGTCCACCAGTTGTAAGCGGGAATGGAAAGACGCGGAATCGCCGGCGCCACATTCAACAGTTGGTCGATTTTCTCGTCCATCGTCATTTGCGTGACGAGGCTGCGCGCCAGTTTATCGGCCTCGGCGCGCGGGTCGGCGTGGGCCAGCAAGGGCATCAGCGCGGCCAGCAACCATGCGCCGCGCCCGGTCTTATATTTCGCCACGTTAGTCTCCATGTTAGCGATATTGAAATTGTTTGCGCTAACATTACTACCGTAAGTACATGAAGACCAATAACTTTTTCAAGCATATCGATGCCAGTTTGAATATCGATCACCCAAATAAAAAAACCGCAAAGCTCACGCTTTGCGGTTTTTAGCGGTGCATCCCGGCGGCTTAAGCCAGCTTGCCGTGGCACGCCTTGTACTTCTTGCCGCTGCCGCATGGGCATGGATCGTTGCGGCCGACTTTCAGGCCCAGCTCCATCAGCTGTTCGCCGCTCAGGCCTTGCAGCTCTGGCGGCAGGCCGGTGAATTGCGGCGGCGCCAGCAGGTCTTCCGGTGCGGCGTTCGGGTTGAAGTCGGCGTGCTGGTAGCTGACGTTCTCAACGTGCGACTGCTGCATCGCCGCTTCCGCCGCGTCGATCTCTTCGCGCGACTGGATGCGCACGGTCATGATCAGCTTGACCACTTCGTTCTTGATCATGTCCAGCATCTGGCCAAACAGTTCGAACGCCTCGCGCTTGTATTCCTGCTTGGGGTTCTTCTGCGCATAGCCGCGCAGGTGAATGCCCTGACGCAGGTGATCCAGCGCCGCCAGGTGTTCGCGCCAGTGCGAGTCCACCGATTGCAGCATGACGTTGCGCTCGAAGCCGCCGAACGATTCCTTGCCGACGATGTCCACTTTCGACTGGTACAGCGCATCGGCCGCGGCCAGCACGCGTTCCAGGATTTCCTCGTCGTTCAGGTCCGGCTCTTTTTCCAGCATGGCGCTCAGCGGCACGTCGATCTGCCACTCGGCAGCCAGCGCGGCTTCCAGGCCCTTGATGTTCCACTGCTCTTCCACCGATTCCGCCGGCACGTATTCGCGCACCAGATCGGTGAAGGCGCCGTGGCGCAGCGACTGGATCAGTTCCGAAATATCGGTCGCTTCCAGCAGCTCGTTACGCTGCTGGTAGATGACTTTACGCTGGTCGTTGGCGACGTCGTCGTATTCCAGCAGTTGCTTACGGATGTCGAAGTTGCGGGCTTCGACCTTGCGCTGCGCCGATTCGATGGAACGCGAAACGATGCCTGCTTCAATCGGCTCGCCTTCCGGCATTTTCAGGCGGTCCATCACGGCGCGCACGCGGTCGCCGGCGAAGATGCGCAGCAGCGGGTCGTCCAGCGACAGGAAGAAGCGCGACATGCCCGGGTCACCCTGGCGCGCGGCACGGCCACGCAGCTGGTTGTCCACGCGGCGCGATTCGTGGCGTTCGGTGCCGACGATGTGCAGGCCGCCGGCGGCCACCACTTGCTCGTGCAGCGCCTGCCAGCCGTCGCGCAGTTTTTGCGCCTGCTCGGCTTTCTGGGCATCGCTCAGTTCAGGATTGGCTTCGATGAACTGGATTTGTTTTTCCACGTTACCGCCCAACACGATGTCGGTACCGCGACCGGCCATGTTGGTGGCGATGGTGATGGCTTTCGGCGAACCTGCCTGGGCGATGATCTCCGCTTCACGCGCGTGCTGCTTCGCGTTCAGCACGTTGTGCGGCAGGCCAGCCTTGGTCAGGATGCCCGACAGCAGCTCGGAGTTTTCAATCGAGGTGGTCCCCACCAGCACCGGCTGGCCGCGCTCGTAGCACTCGCGGATTTCCAGCATCATGGCGTTGTACTTTTCCTGCGCCGACTTGTACACCTGGTCCTGGCGGTCCTTGCGCTGCGATGGACGGTTAGGCGGAATCACCACGGTTTCCAGACCGTAGATTTCCTGGAATTCGTAGGCTTCGGTATCGGCCGTACCGGTCATGCCGGCCAGCTTGGCGTACATGCGGAAGTAGTTCTGGAAGGTGATCGAGGCCAGGGTCTGGTTCTCGTTCTGGATCTTCACGCCCTCTTTCGCTTCGACCGCCTGGTGCAGGCCGTCCGACCAGCGGCGGCCGGTCATCAGGCGGCCGGTGAATTCGTCGACGATCACCACTTCATTGTTCTGCACCACGTAGTGCTGATCCTTGAAGTACAGCGCGTGCGCGCGCAGCGCCGCGTACAGGTGGTGCACCAGCGTGATGTTGGCCGAGTCGTACAGCGAGGCGCCTTCCGGCAGCAGGCCCATCTTGGTCAGGATGGCTTCGGCTTTTTCGTGGCCGGCTTCGGTCAGCAGCACCTGGTGCGATTTCTCGTCCTTGGTGTAGTCGCCCGGCACTTCGACCTTGCCCTTGCCGTCCGGCGTGTCTTCGCCGATTTGCAGCGTCAGCAGGCGCGGCACTTCATTGATCTTGTAGTACAGGTCGGTGTGGTTCTCGGCCTGGCCGGAGATGATCAGCGGGGTACGGGCTTCGTCGATCAGGATCGAGTCAACTTCATCGACGATGCCGAAGTTCAGCACGCGCTGCACGCGGTCCTTGGCGTCGAACACCATGTTGTCGCGCAGGTAGTCGAAGCCGAATTCGTTGTTGGTGCCGTAGGTGATGTCCGAGGCGTAGGCCTGCTGCTTGTCGGCGTGCGCCATCTGCGACAGATTGATGCCGGTGCTCAGGCCCAGCCAGCCATACAGCTTGGACATGGTGTCGGCGTCGCGCTGGGCCAGGTAGTCATTGACCGTCACGATGTGCACGCCCTTGCCGGACAGCGCGTTCAGGTAGGCCGGCAGGGTCGCGGTCAGGGTCTTGCCCTCGCCGGTGCCCATTTCAGCGATTTTGCCGTAGTGCAGAACCATACCGCCGATCATCTGCACGTCGAAGTGGCGCATCTTCATGACGCGCTTGGACGCTTCACGGCAGACGGCAAACGCTTCCGGCAGGATCTGGTCCAGCGTCTCGCCGTTGGCGATGCGTTCCTTGAAGGCCGGCGTCTTGGCTTGCAGCTCTGCGTCCGACAGTTTCTCCATGGCCGGTTCGAGCGCATTGATCTCGCGTACCGTTTTTTGGTATTGCTTGAGCAGGCGCTGGTTGCGGCTGCCGAAAATCTTGGTCAGAAAAGACATGCTTAATTAGGCCGGTAAAGGGTTCGACTACGACAAAAGACGGTGATTTTATCACGCGTCCGGAGCTACATTGGGTTATTGGCCGATATAACAATAGCCCAACCATACACAATGTCACAAAATCAATCGATTTTACCCGGTGGTGACGAGTTTGGGGCGCTGTGATATGTTTCGCCGCATGCGTTTCAACTCCTCCAATATCTCGCTCAAGCGCCCGACCGCGGTGGGCGCCACCGATTTCCTGCGCCGCAACGACCGCATGGCCGCGTTGCTGCCGGCGGTCGAGCGCATGGCGCGCCTGCAAAAGGACTGCGCCCAGTGCCTGCCGGCCATGTTCAAGCATTGCGAAATCCTGGCCTTCGAAGACGGCCAGCTGGTGCTGTCGTTGCCGACCACGGCGCTGGCGGCCAAGCTGAAGCAGCAATTGCCGAAGTTGCAAGACACGCTGGCGCAGCGCGGCTGGCAGGTACAGGGCGTGAAGTTGAAGGTGCAGATGGCCAAGCCGGCCGAGATCAAGGAAAAGATGCGGGCGCTGGAACTGCCGCCGGCCGCCGTCGAGGCTTTCGACCAGCTCAGCGCCGAGCTGGAGGCCAGCCCGCAGAACAGCGCGCTGATCGACGCGGTCAAGGCCATGGTGGCCCGTCGCCGCGCCGGGGGCGGCTAATTAAGTTAGCGCCCACTCACGCGCCATCTGGCGCACGTAGGATTGCGGCGCCACGTCATTGCTTTCAAACGTGACGATTTCATAGGCATCCGGATGCTTGAGCAGTTCCAGCAGCAGCTGGTTGTTCAGCGCGTGGCCGGACTTGTGCGCCTCATAGCTGGCCAGCAGCGGGTGGCCGACCAGATACAGGTCGCCGATCGCGTCCAGGATCTTGTGGCGCACGAACTCGTCTTCATAGCGCAGGCCGTCCGAATTCAGGATGCGGTACTCGTCCATCACGATGGCGTTTTCCAGCGAACCGCCGCGCGCCAGGCCGATCCCGCGCAGCATTTCCACGTCCTGCATGAAACCGAAGGTGCGGGCGCGCGCCACGTCGTGCACGTAGGAGACATCGCCGAAATCGACGTGCGCGCGCTGCTGCGTGCCATCCACCGCCGGGTGGTTGAATTCGATGAAGAAGTCGAGCTTGAAGCCGTCATGCGGCAGCAGGCGCGCCCATTTCTCCTTGTCGCCCGTGCCTTCGCGGATTTCCACTGGCTTGAGCACGCGGATGAATTTCTTGGCGGCCGGCTGCTCCAGCACGCCCGCCTGTTGCAACAGGAAGACGAAGGACGAGGCCGAGCCATCCATGATCGGAATTTCCTCGGCGCTGACTTCAATGTACAGATTGTCAATCCCGAGGCCGGCGCAGGCCGACATCAGGTGTTCGACGGTCGACACGCGGGCGCCATCCTTGACCAGCACCGAAGCCATGCGGGTATCGCCCACCGCCATGGCGCTGGAGGGGAACTCCACCATGGGCTGCAAGTCGACGCGGCGGAACACAATGCCGGTATCCGGCGCGGCCGGACGCAAGGTCAGTTCGACCTTGGTGCCGGAGTGCAGGCCGACACCCGTGGTGCGGACCAATTCTTTGATAGTGCGTTGTTTTAACATCCGCCGATTATAGCGTGATTACGGATGCTCGGCCTCGGCATGGACCGCCTCGCGCCGGACCAGATAAATGCCGCTGGCGATGATGATGCCGGCGCCCAGCAGGGTATAGCCATCCGGCAGGGTCTGCCAGAGAATCCAGTCGATCGCCACGCCCCAGGCCAGCGCCGAATATTCAAACGGCGCCACCACCGAAGCCTTGCCGGTGCTGAACGCGCGGGTGATGGCCAACTGGCCGAAGAAGCCGGACAGGGCCAGCGCCAGCAGCACCCACGCATCCTGCGCGCGCACCGGCACCCAGTTTTGCACCGACATGGCCAGGCCGCCGCAGGCCATGAGAATCAGATACCAGAACATCATCGACTCGTTGGAATCGGTGCGCGCCAGCACGCGGCTGACGATGGCGGTGGTGGCGTAGCAGAACGCCGAGCCGAGGATGGCCAGGCCGCCGATCGACAGGAAGCCCGTGCCTTCCGGCCGCAGCACCACGATCACGCCCACCAGTCCGACCACGATGGCCACCCATTGGCCCAGGAAGACCTTTTCCTTCAGCACGAACACCGACAGCGCGGTGATCAGCGCCGGCGCGATGAAGAAGATGGAATACGCCTCGGCCAGCGACAGCATGCTGAGGCCGAACGCGAACATGGTCAGCATGCCGACGCCGAGCGCGCTGCGCAGCAAATGCATGGGCCAGCGCACGCGCGTGATGCCCTTGAAGGCGCCGCGATACAGCATGTAGCCGCACAGCAGCGGCAGCGAGCTCAGTGCGCGCAGCGCCGTGACCTGGCGGGCGGGATAGTGTTCGGACAGCAGCTTCATGGTGGTATCCATGAAGGAGAACATGGCAACGGCGATCAGCATCGCGTAAATCGCGTGCAGGTTTTCTTGGCGGCTGGACAGGGGAAGCTCCTGGAAGGAAAAACGTCATCATGGCGACGTTGGGAGCCAGGACGGCGCGGGTGGCGCCATCCTTGTCATTATACAGCTTGAGGTTGGGGTGCCTGGCGCGCCGCCCGGGCAGCCACTGCGCGGCACTCGGCTACGGCAGCGCGGCCTGCCCATTGGCAGCGGCGGCGATCACGGCATCCCATGATGGCTGGGCCGGAAACACTTCTTCCAGAAAGCCGAGGAAGGCCCGGACGTTGGGATTGTTGCGACGGCTTTGCGGCCACAGCGCGGTAATCGGCGCGCGGTCGATCGCGAATTCGCTCAATACCGGCAACAGCTCGCCACGTGCCACATAGCGCGCGGCGACGTAGGTCGGCGAAATGCCGATGCCGCCCTGGCTTACCAGCAGCTCGGCAATCGCATCGCTGGTATTGGCGATGGCCCAGCTGCGCGGCGTCATCTCGATCACGCGGCCGCCCACCATGAACGGCCAGCGCAATACCTGGCCCGAGCTTTGAAATCGGAAGTTCACGCAATCGTGCTGCGCCAGGTCATCCGGATGACGCGGCGTGCCACGCGCGGCCAGATAGGCCGGCGAGGCAAACGCGCACAGGCGGTGCGAGGCCAGCCGGCGCGAGATCAGCCGCGAATCGGCCAGCTCGCCCACACGGATCGCGACGTCAATCCCTTCCTCGATCAGATCCACAAACTCATCGCCAAGGCGCAAATCGATCGACAATTGCGGAAAGCGCGCCTTCAGGCGCGCAAGGTTCGGCGCCAGGATATGCGTGCCGACTGGCAGCGCGGCGGCGACCCGCAGCACGCCCGACGGCGCGGCCTTGGCCGTCAACACCGCCTGCTCGATGTCCTCCGCCTCCCGCAACAGCCGCAAGGCGCGCTCGTGCAAATCCCGCCCCTCCGTCGTCAGCGTCAGCGAGCGCGTGGTGCGGGTGAATAGCGGCAGGCCCAGCTGCTGCTCAAGCCGTTGCACGCTTTTGCTGACGGCGGATGGCGAAATCGCCAGCGAGCGCGCGGCCGCCGTGTAGCTGCCCAGCGATGCGGCACGGGCAAAAGCAATCAGGCCAGTCAGCCTGTCCAATCCAATTTGTTCCATAATGGAATGATTAAAACGAATTTCAAGCCAATTGTCAAACCGGTGGCATCACTTTACTCTGGCTTCTGTCAGCGCACTGCGCGCTTCACTTCTCAAGGAGCTGAAATGAATATCTCGTCTGTTATCCCGTCATCGTTGTCCGGCAAAACCGTGCTGATCATCGGCGGCACTTCCGGTATCGGCCTGTCGGCCGCGATTCAGGCAAAGGCCGCGGGCGCGGCGGTGATTGTCGCCGGCATGAACGCCGAACGCGCCGCCGCCGCCCAGGCTGAGCACGGCTTTGCCGGCCACCGGGTCCTCGATGTGACCAGCGAGGCCGACATCGAACGTGGCCTGGCCGATCTGCCGCGGGTGGATCACCTGGTCCTGCTGGCAGGCAGCTTTGTGGTCGGCAAAGTGCTGGATGCGGAATTGCCAGTGCTGCACCGGGCCTTCGATGAACGCTTGTGGGCGGCCGTGCATGTGATCCGCACGCTGGGCGACCGGCTTGCTGCGGACGCATCGATCACCTTCATTTCCGGCGCCCTGGCCGATCGTCCGAACGCCCACGGCACCGCCATGCTTGGCGCCGCCAGCGCCGCGATGGAAGCCCTGGCGCGCGGCCTGGCGCTTGAACTGGCGCCACGCCGCGTCAACACGCTGTCGCCCGGCCCGATCAAGACACCGCTGTGGGACAAGTCCCTGGGCGACAACCGCGACGCTTATGTCGTCAGCCTGCAATCGGCGCTGCCACTACAGCGGCTGGGCCATGCCGACGAGGCAGGCGCGGCGGCGCTATTCCTGATGACCAACAACTACATGAACGGCGCCACGCTCCATGTCGACGGCGGCTCCCGTCTGGTGTAAGGACAGCATGCTGCCCCGACCGTTCATGGCAGCAGCATCACCAGTTTGAAATCGTGACGTTGGGCGAGGCGCAGCGTGACTTGGTTAAAGACGAGTTCACCGGCGCGGGGATGGTGGAAGCGGCGCTGGCCGCCTTCGCGGCTGACCACGTCCTGTGAATGCCACAGGGCTTTGAACTCCGGGCTGTCTTGCGATAGTTCGGCGATCAACGCGGCCAGTAACGGCTCGCCGGCGTGCTTGCCGATGTCGGCGCGGAATTCGGCCACCAGGCGGTGCGCGCGGTCTTCCCAATCGACGATCAGGCCGCGCGCGGCGGGGCTGCGGAACATGAAGCGCAGCAGATTGGGCCTTGCCGGCGCGGCCTGTTCCACATCCAGCCAGCCGCCGAACAGGGCCAGCGCGTGTTCGTTCCACGCCACCGCGTCCCATTGACGGTCCAGCATATAGGCCGGCGCGTCGATGGCGGCGACGATGGCGTCCAGCGATTCACCGCCCTCGGCGTCATCCTCACCATGCTGCGGATCGAGGCGCTCGGCCAGGCTGAACAGGTAGCTGCGTTCGGCGGCGGTGAGGTGCAGCACGTCGGCCATGCGCGCCAGCAGTTTGCCGGAGGCCGCCACTTCCCTGCCTTGCTCCAGCCACGTCAGCCAGGTCGGGCTGACATCGCACAGTTGCGCCAGTTCTTCGCGCCGCAGGCCGGGCGTGCGGCGGCGTCCGCCACCGGGCAGGCCGACGCTGGCCGGCGTGGTGCGTTCGCGGTGGGTGCGGATGAATTCGCCGAGGGTGGTAGTGCTCATACCGGAATAAGTCCTTGTCTTGTTACAGGATAGCAGTCCCTCTATTCTGCACTGACTTACCCATCTTGAGGAGAAAGATCATGCAGCAGCCAGCCGTCGTCGCCCAGCAGTTTGGCAATACCGCCAGCGCGTATTTGACCAGCACCGTCCACTCGCAAGGCGCCGATCTGGCCAAGCTGCGCGAGATTGCGGCGGCCGTGCCCAAGCGGCCGGTGGTGCTGGACCTCGGCTGCGGCGCCGGTCACGCCAGCTTTGCGGTGGCGCCGGTGGCGGAGTCGGTGACGGCGTTCGACTTGTCGCCCGAGATGCTGGCGGTAGTGGCCCGTGCGGCACAAGAGCGCGGCTTGCAAAATATCGACACGCAGCAAGGCAACGTCGCCAGCCTGCCGTTTGCCGACGCCTCGTTCTGCATGGTGGTGACGCGCTTCTCGGCGCACCACTGGCTCGATGTACCGGCCGCGCTGCGCGAAGTGAGGCGCGTGTTGAAGCCGAAAGGTGTACTGGTCATCATCGACATTACCGCGCCGGAAACGCCGCTGCACGACACCACCTTGCAGGCCGTCGAGTTATTGCGCGATGGCTCGCACGTGCGCGACTACCGCCCTTCGGAATGGATGCGGATGCTGGCTGACGCCGGATTCGCCGCCGAGCGCGTCGACGACTGGAAACTGCAAATGAAATTCGACGACTGGACCGCCCGCATGCGCACGCCGGCCGAACGCGTGACCGCCATCCGCAGCCTGCTCCACACCGCGCCAGAAGAAACGCGTCACTACTTCGCCGTGCAGCCCGACGACTCCTTCACCATCGACTCAACGCTGTTCAAGGCCGCGCACGCGAGTGGCGATATCTACTGAGACTTGCGTTCCTTGTCCGCGGCGACACGCGTTGAAGTATGTGCCGTGAACACGGCCTCGCCTGCGGGGAAAATTGGGATCGGCAAGCTGCTCAACTTGGTCATCAATTCGATCAAACAGTTTTGCAGCCGCCACGGGTTTGGTGCGAGCGACATAGCGCTCGATGGCATCCAGATCAGCGAGCTAGCTCGCACTCCGGATGACCTGTTTCATGAGGCACCGCGACGTGCCTTTTTCGCAGCACGAATGGCCGTCCATTCTTCAGCCGAATATATACGGTTGGAGCCGTCATGCAGTCTAGTCAAAGAGATCTCGACTTTATTGGTCATCCATTCATCATGCGTTAGCAAGCCGAAGCCTGGAAGCCATGCTCAAACACCTCCCCTGCCGCAAACAAGGTCACAGCAGATATGCCACCGGACGCATAAGCTTTCTGTAGCTCGGTCAAATTCATGAGTTTCATCCTATCCCCCCAGTCGCTGTATAGAGCGCAATCATAAAACGACTTCTCACGCCAATTATTGCTGCGAATTAAAAGTGGACTAAAGCTCCGATGCCATGTTGCGAAGCATGGCAGGTCACTATCTTACGCCTGCCGCACAACAAGCCCTCCAAAGCAAAACGGCGCCGAAGCGCCGTTTTTGTCGTCCGCCGGTTGGCGATTGATTACAGCTGACCCAGCAGGGTTTCAGCGTTGGAGACTTCGAATTTGCCGCCTTGTTCGATGTTCAGCTGGGTGACCACGCCGTCCACCGCCAGCAGCGAGTAGCGCTGCGAGCGGGTGCCCATGCCGAACTTGCTGAAGTCGGCGTCCAGGCCCAGCGCCTTGGAGTAGGCGGCGTTACCGTCAGCCATCATGCGCACGACGCCGGTGGCTTTCTGGTCGCGGCCCCATGCGCCCATTACGAACGCATCGTTGACCGAGATGCACCAGATCTCGTCCACGCCCTTGGCTTTCAGCTCGGCGGCGTGCTTCACGTAACCCGGCACGTGCTGCGCCGAGCAGGTTGGGGTGTAAGCACCTGGCAGGCCGAAGATGGCGATCTTCTTACCTTTGACCAGATCCTGCACGTTGAAGGTGTTCGGGCCCAGCGAGCAGCCTTCGGTTTCGGTTTCGATGAATTCGGACAGGGTGCCTTCCGGCAGCTTGTCACCAATCTTGATGGTCATGGATAAACTCCTTTTATGAATATAAAAAAGCCGCACCAAGGTGCGGCTCTTCCCTCGGATAGAACCCGAAGTATGCCTTAATCGGCTTGTTTGCGCAGGAAAGCTGGAATGTCGTAGGTTTCCATGCCGTTTTTCTCCATCGCGCGCACTTGCTCCGAGGCCGACTCGCGACGCCATACGGCGGGCGCCTTCATGCCGTCGAAGGCGGGCGATGCGCCGCCGGCCGCGCCCATCGACAGGCCTTGCGCCGCAGCCGCGCCGCCCATGGCGGCCGATGGCATCATCGGGCTGTTGTGGGTGCCGGTGCGCAGCATTTGCTGAGGAACCAGCTGCACGTGCTTCTTGGCCTTGCCCAGACCAGTAGCCACCACGGTCACGCGGATGTTGTCGCCCATGTCGTCGTCGTAGGCGATACCTTGCGCGATCGACGCATCCGGCGCCGCGAACGCGCGCACAGCGGCCATGACTTCCTTGATCTCCTTGCCTTTCAGGCCGCGCGATGCGGTGACGTTCACCAGCACGCCGCGTGCGCCCGACAGGTCCACGCCGTCCAGCAGCGGCGAAGCCACGGCTTGTTCGGCGGCGATGCGCGCGCGGTCCACGCCCGACGCGGTGGCGGTGCCCATCATGGCCTTGCCCTGCTCGCCCATGATGGTCTTGACGTCGTTGAAGTCGACGTTGATGTGGCCCGGCACGTTGATGATCTCGGCGATACCGGCAACCGCGTTGTTCAGCACATCGTCGGCGTGTTGCAGCCATTCGATCAGCGATTCGTCTTCGTAGATCTCTTCCAGCTTCTCGTTCAGGATCACGATCAGCGAGTCGACGTTGGCCGACAGCTGCTCCAGACCTTCGTCGGCGATGTCCATGCACTTCTGGCCTTCGTGCGAGAACGGCTTCGACACCACGGCCACGGTCAGCGCACCCTGTGCCTTGGCCACTTCGGCCACGATCGGCGCGGCGCCGGTGCCGGTGCCGCCGCCCATGCCGGCAGCGATGAAGACCATGTGCGCGCCGCGCAGCGCGTCTTCGATGCGCGCACGCGATTCTTCCGCCAGCTTGCGGCCGACGTCTGGCTTCATGCCGGCGCCCAGGCCGGTGTCGCCGATCTGGATGATGTTGTCGGCCTTGGACGTCGCCAGTGCCTGCGCGTCGGTATTCGCGGCGATGAACTCCACGCCCGACATGCCTTTGTTGATCATGTGCTGCACCGCATTGCCACCCGCACCGCCGACGCCGACGACCTTGATGACAGTGCCCAAAGCTGCGTTATCGACCATATCGAACTCCATGATGTAACTCCCTATCAGAATGCGGTTTTCAAGCGCCAGTCCTCATAATTGTAGGAGAACTGGGGATTGAAAACTGCGGTTTAATATAAAAAATTCAGATCTTTCGTACTACCTCAGAAATTGCCGAGGAACCATTCCTTCATGCGCTGCCAAACTGCCTTAACCGATCCATCCTGCCGCGTGACGATGTGGCCACGCAGGTACTGCTTTTTCGCTTCCAACAGCAGGCCAAGCACGGTCGCGTAGCGCGGGCTGCGCACCACGTCGGCCAGCTGGCCACGGTAATCCGGCGTGCCCAGGCGCGCCGGCTTGAGGAAGATGTCTTCCGCCATTTCGACCATGCCCGGCATGATCGCGGTGCCGCCGGTCAGCACGATGCCCGACGACAGCACGCCCTCGTAGCCCGACTCGCGCACCACCTGGTGCACCATCGCGAACAGCTCTTCCACGCGCGGCTCGATCACGGCGGCCAGCGCCTGGCGCGACAGGTTGCGCGGGCCGCGGTCGCCCAGGCCCGGCACCTCCAGCGATTCGCCCGGATCGGCCAGCACCTGCTTGGCCACGCCGTAGCGGATCTTGATCTCTTCCGCTTCGGTGGTCGGGGTGCGCAGCGCCATGGCGATGTCGTTGGTGATCTGGTCGCCGGCGATCGGGATCACGGCGGTGTGGCGGATCGCGCCGTCCGAGAACACGGCGACGTCCGTGGTGCCGCCGCCGATGTCGATCAGCACCACACCCAGTTCTTTCTCGTCGCCGGTCAGCACCGCGTCGGCGGAAGCCATCGGTTGCAGGATCAGGTCCGACACTTCCAGGCCGCAGCGGCGCACGCACTTGACGATGTTCTGCACCGCCGACACCGCGCCGGTCACGATGTGCACTTTCACCTCAAGGCGGATGCCGCTCATGCCGATCGGCTCGCGCACATCTTCCTGGCTGTCGACGATGAACTCTTGCGGCACCGTATGCAGCAGCTGCTGATCGGTCGGAATGTTAACCGCCTTTGCCGTTTCAATGACGCGCGCCACGTCGGTCGCCGTCACTTCCTTGTCCTTGATCGCCACCATGCCGCTGGAATTGAAGCTGCGGATATGGCTGCCGGCGATGCCCGCGTACACGTTGCGGATCTTGCAGTCGGCCATCAGCTCCGCTTCTTCCAGGGCGCGCTGGATCGACTCCACGGTCGCCTCGATGTTGACCACCACGCCCTTCTTCAAGCCCCTGGACTCGTGCTGGCCCAGGCCAATCACTTCGTGGCGTCCATCGCCCATCACCTCGGCCACCACGGCCACCACCTTGGAGGTGCCGATATCGAGGCCGACGATCAGGTTTTTAGCGTCTTTAGTCATTTCTTTTCTGCCTGCTAGTTATGCTTGGTGTCCGGTTTTTTCTTCACTAACGATTTTGGTTTCGCGCCTTCCGCAGGAATCTTCAAGCCCTGCGCGCTCAGCGCCAAACCGTTCTGGTACCGCATGTCTATCGTGTCTATATTCGGCAGGTGCTCCACCAGTTGCGGATAAATCCCCACCAGCCGGTCCACCCTCTCCTTCAACGTGGTGCTGGTCTGTTCCCGTCCCAGCGCCACGCTCATTCCATTATTCAGCTTCACCGTCCACGCATACCGGCTCGAAAGCGACAACGCTTGCGGCACCAGCTGGAGCGGCGCAAACCACTTGCGCAGCTCGTCGTAACGCGACAGCACTTCCTTCTCGCTGCCGTCCGGTCCTTCAAACTCCGGCAGCGCGTGATCCTCTTCCGCCTCGGCCAGGTTGGCGGTGAACACATCGCCCTTGGTCGACAACAGCCGGCCATCCTCGCCCCACGTCCCCAGCGCCTCATGCTCTTCCAGCGCCACGATCAACTGGTCCGGCCATTCGCGCCGCACGGTTGCGCGGCGTACCCAGGGCACCGACTCAAACGCCTGGCGCACCGCGTCCAGGTTGGTGGTGAAGAAGTTGCCCTTGATCCGGCCCAACGCGTTGTTACGCAGCGTCAGGTGATTCACATGCTTCAGTTCTTCGTCACTGCTAATCGTTTCAATACGTATCGTGCGCAGGTTGAACATCGGACGCTGCGACACCCACCACACGCCGGATGCTATGCATGTCAACACGGTCAGCGCGAACAAGCCGCTGGCGGTCGCATTCAAAGCCTTCACGTCATGCCACATCTACCGCTTATCCCTTCATCTTCAGACGCGCGCTGCGCAGAATCTCAACGCACAAGTCTTCATAGCTGATGCCTTCCGCGCGCGCCGCCATCGGCACCAGCGAGTGGCTGGTCATGCCGGGCGAAGTGTTCACCTCCAGCAGGAAAGGCTTCTGGTCGCGTTCGCGCAGCAGCACGTCGACGCGTCCCCAGCCCTCGCAACCGAGTGCGCGGTAAGCTTCCACGGCGATACGCCGCATCTCCGCCGCCAGCGCGTCTGGCAGCGCGGCCGGGCAGAAGTACTTGGTATCGTCCGTGAAGTATTTGTTCTGGTAGTCGTAATTGCCTTCCGGCGCCACGATCTCCACGACGGGCAAAGCGCGCGCAGCGGCGCCGCTGCCCAGAATGGCGACGGTGAATTCGCGGCCGGTGACAAATTCCTCGGCCAGCACCGAGTCGTCCAGCGCGGCGGCCTTGTCGTAGGCGGCCTGGAAGCCGGCGGCTTCGGTCACTTTGGTGATGCCGATGGTCGAACCTTCATGCGGCGGCTTGACGATCAGCGGCAGGCCCAGGTCGGCAGCGGCGGCGCCGAGGTCCGACTGCGCGTTCAACACCGCGTAGCGCGGCGTCGGCAGGCCATGGTGCAGCCATACGATCTTGGTGGTGATCTTGTCCATGCCCACCGAGCTGGCGGTAACGCCGCTGCCGGTGTAAGGAATGCCCAGCAGTTCCAGCGCGCCTTGCAGGCTGCCGTCTTCGCCGAAGCGGCCGTGCAGCGCGATGAACACGCGGTCGAATTTTTCCGCCGCCAGTTCGGCCAGCGAGCGTTGGCCCGGATCGAAGGCGTGGGCATCGACGCCCTTGCTTTGCAGCGCGGCCAGCACGCCGCTGCCGGACATGTTCGACACTTCGCGCTCGGCGGAACGGCCGCCAAACAGCACGCCGACCTTGCCGAATGCCGCTGCTTCTTTCGCGTCTTGTGGATTCAGGGTACTCACGATTCAGACCTTTGGATAATTAGTCAGTTTGGCTGGGACGCCGCTGATCGAGCCTGCGCCCATGGTCATCACGACATCGCCGTCGCGCACCACGCCCATGATGGTCTCCGGCATGTCGCCGATGGCCTCAACAAAAATTGGTTCGGTCTTGCCGCGTGCAAGCAGCGCATGCGCCAGCGCGCGGCCGTCGGCGGCGACAATCGGCGCTTCACCGGCGGCGTACACCTCGCCCAGCACCAGCACGTCCGGCGTGCCGAGGACTTTGACGAAATCTTCAAACAGGTCGCGCGTGCGGCTGAAGCGGTGCGGCTGGAACGCCAGCACCAGACGGCGGCCCGGATAGGCGGCGCGCGCGGCGGCCATGGTCACTTCCATTTCCAGCGGGTGGTGGCCGAAATCGTCCACCAGCGTGAACCTGCCACCGCCTGGAATCGCCACGTCGCCATACTTGGTGAAGCGGCGGCCCACGCCGGCGAAGCCTGCCAGGCCGGCTTGCGTGGCGTGGTCCGCAATGCCGATCTCGCGGGCGATGGCCACGGCGGAGCAGGCGTTCTGCACGTTGTGCAGGCCTGGCTGATTCAGCACCACATCCAGATCCGGATAGCCCTCCTGCTTGACAGTGAAGTGCATTTCCACGCCGACCGCGCGCGCGTTCACGGCGCGCACTTCGGCGTCTTCGGCAAAGCCGTAGGTGGTGACCGGCTTGGTCACGTGCGGCAGGATGGAACGCACATGCGGATCGTCGATGCACAGCATGGCGCGGCCGTAGAACGGCAGGCGGTGCGTGAAGTGGACGAAGGCCTGCTTGAGCTTTTCGAAATCGTGCTCGTAGGTTTCCATGTGGTCGGCGTCGATGTTCGTAATGACTTCGATCATCGGCGTCAGGTTCAGGAACGAAGCGTCCGACTCGTCGGCTTCGGCGACGAGGTATTCGCCGGTACCCAGCTTGGCGTTGGCGCCGGCGGCGGTCAGGCGGCCGCCGATGACGAAGGTCGGATCGAGCCCGCCCTGCGCCAGTACCGAAGCCACCAAGCTGGTGGTGGTGGTTTTGCCGTGCGTGCCGGCGATGGCGATGCCGCGCTTCAGGCGCATCAACTCGCCCAGCATCACCGCGCGCGGGACGATGGGAATTTTACGGCTGCGTGCCGCGACGACTTCAGGATTGTCCTGCTGTACAGCGGTCGAGGTCACGACGGCATCGGCCTTGCCGATGTTTTCTGCCGCGTGTCCCTGATACACAGTCGCGCCCATGTCGGCCAGGCGCTGGGTGACAGCGTTGCTGCCCAGGTCCGAGCCGGACACAGTGTAGCCCAGCGTGAGCAGCACCTCTGCAATGCCGCTCATGCCGCTGCCGCCGATACCGACGAAGTGTATGTTCTGTACTTTATGCTTCATGCCAACTGCTCCAATACTTGCGCGATGGCGTCATTCGCATCGCGTTTGCCGGCCTCGCGCGCCGCCGTGGCCATGGCCAGGCAGGATGCGCGGGTCAGCGTTTCCAACAGCGTCGCAACCGATTGCGCGCTCAACTCCGTTTGCGGCATATGAATTGCCGCCTTTTGTTTCGCCATCCACTGCGCGTTGTCGCGCTGGTGGCTGGTGGTCGATGCAACGAAAGGCACCAGCACGCTGGCCACGCCAGCCGCCGTCAGCTCGGACACGGTAATCGCGCCGGCACGGCAGATCACCAGATCCGCTGCGCTGTAGGCTGCCGCCATGTCGTCGATGAAGTCGACCACATTGGCCGTCACGCCGGACTGCTGATACGCCGCGCGCAGCGCATCGATATTCTTCTTGCCCGACTGGTGGGTCACCTGCGGACGCTGTGCTTCCGGGATCAGCGCCAGCGCCGCCGGCAGCGCATCGTTCAGCGCCTTGGCGCCAAGACTGCCGCCCACCACCAGAATGCGCAGCGGACCTTCGCGGCCGGCGAAACGCTGTGCCGGCGGCGACATGTCGAGGATCTCCTTGCGCACCGGATTACCCGTGACGACCGCCTTGCCAGCCGCGCTGCCGAAATTGGCCGGGAAGCCGAAGCACACGCGGCTCGCCGCAGGCACCAGCGTCTTATTCGACAGCAGCAGCGCCGCATCGGCGTTCACCAGCACCAGCGGCGCGCCGCGCAGACGGGCCATGAAGCCGCCCGGCACCGTCACATAGCCACCCATGCCCATTACCACGTCCGGCTTGCGGCGGCCGATGAAGCCGAAGCAGTCGGCAAACGCCTTCACCATTTTCAGGGCGCCGCTCACGGTATGCTTCAAACCTTTACCGCGCATGCCGGTGAAGTTGATGCTGTCCATGGCGATGCCGCTCTTCGGCACCAGATCCTGTTCCATGCCGGTGGACGTGCCCAGCCAGCTCACTTCCCAGCCGCGCGCGCGCATGGTTTGCGCGATCGCCAGGCCAGGGAAAATATGACCGCCCGTACCGGCCGCCATAATCATTAATCGTTTCATAGTCTGCCACCACGCATCAGGACCCGGTTCTCGTAGTCGATCCGGAGCAGGATCGCGAGTCCGATGCAGTTAATTACAACGCCCGTGCCGCCATAGCTCATCAGCGGCAGGGTCAAGCCCTTGGTTGGCAGTAAGCCCAGGTTCACACCCATGTTAATAAACGTCTGCACGCCGATCCAGATGCCGATGCCTTTGGCCGTCAGGCCGGCAAAGGTCTGATCGATGGCGATGGCCTGGCGGCCGATGTCGAAGGCGCGCTTGATGATCCAGTAGAACATCGCGATCACCACCAGCACACCGGCCAGGCCCAGTTCTTCGCCGATCACCGCCAGCAGGAAGTCGGTGTGCGCTTCCGGCAGGTAGTGCAGTTTTTCCACGCTGCCGCCCAGCCCAACGCCAAAAATCTCGCCGCGCCCGAAAGCGATCAGCGAGTGGGTCAGCTGGTATGCCTTGTTCAGCGCATTGTCTTCTTCCCACGGATTCAGATAAGCGAAGTAGCGCTCGCGCCGGAATTTGGACAGCGCGATGATGGAACCAAAGATCACCACCAGCACGGCGCCAATGCCGCCGAACCAGATGGCGTTGATCCCGCCCAGGAACAGGATCCCCATGGCGATGCAGACGATCACGCCGAAGGCGCCGAGGTCCGGCTCCAGCAGCAGCAGCAGGCCGACAAAGCCGACCGCCGCCGCCATCGGCATGAAGCCCTTGGTCAGCTTGTGCATGTATTCCTGCTTGCGCACGGTGTAGTCGGCGGCGTACAGCACGGCGACGACCTTCATCAGTTCCGAGGGCTGCACGTTGAATACCTTGAGCGACAGCCAGCGGCGGCCGCCGTTGACCACCACCCCCACGCCGGGAATCAGCACCAGCACCAGCAGCACCAGCGTGCCGATGAACAGATACGGCGCGGCCTTTTGCAGATCGGCCACGCGCACGCGGAACACGAACAGGCCGGCGATCAGCGAGACGGCGATGAACATGGCCTGGCGTTGCAGGAAGTAGGTGTTCTGCCAGCGCACGTAGTTGGCGAACTTCGGCGAGTCCGGCAGCGAAATCGAGGCCGAGTAGACCATCACCATCCCGAGCAGCATGAGCAACAGCGTGACCCAGACCAAGGGCTGATCGTACTCCATCATCTTCGACTGCCGCGCGCGGCTCTCCATCGGCGTTTCAGCCGACTTGGAGCCAAAGCGGAATGGCAGTTGGAGCGCCATGGTCAGATCTCCTGTCCCGCGTCGAGCGCGATATCGCGCACGGTGTCGATGAACACCTGGGCGCGATGCGCGTAGTTCTTGAACATATCCATGCTGGCGCACGCAGGCGACAACAGCACGGCGTCGCCGGCTTGCGCCAGTTCAGCGGCGCGCTTGACGGCGTGCGGCAGGTCGGTGCCGCAGTCTTCCAACTGATAGGCCAACCCGGTACCCTGTTCGCGCGCGGATTGCTCCAGCGTGGCGCGGATTTGCGGGGCGTCGCGGCCGATCAGCAGTGCCGCGCGGGCGTAGCGGGCCAGTGGTTCGGCCAGTGGCGCGAAGTCCTGGCCTTTGCCGTCGCCGCCGAGGATCACCAGCAGGCGCTGGTTTTCGCCGGTGAAGGCTTTGCCCAGGCCATTCAGTGCGGCCACGGTGGCGCCGACGTTGGTGCCTTTGCTGTCGTCGTAGTATTCAACGTCGTTGATGGCGCTGACCAGTTCCACGCGGTGCGGCTGGCCGCGGTATTCGCGCAGGCCGTGCAGCAGCGGCGCCAGTGGCAGGTCGATGGCGCGGCACAGGGCCAGCGCGGCCAGCGCGTTGGCGGCGTTGTGGATGCCGCGAATTTGCAGCGCGTCGGCCGGCATCAGATTCTTGACGATGCACTCCACGGGTGGTGGCGGTGGATCGTTCTTTTTGCGTTTCTTCGGCTCGCCCTCTTCTTCGGCCGGGACGGCGGTGGCCAGCCACAGCACGCCGCGCTCGTTGTTCAGGCCAAGGTCGTCCTGCAAGGTTGGCGCATCAGTGCCGAAGGTGACGTTATGGCCGGTGGCGCTGGCCATGCGCATGGTGGTGGCGTCGTCGCGGTTCAACACGCGCACGGTGTTGGCGGCAAAGATGCGGTGCTTGGCGGCGGCGTAGGATGGCATGTCGCCGTGCCAGTCCAGGTGGTCCTGCGTCACGTTCAACACGGTCGCCGCGTCGGTTTCCAGCGTGAACGTTGTCTGCAATTGGAAGGACGAGAGTTCGAGTACCCAGATGTCCGGCAGCGCGGACGGCGACGCGGCGGCTGGCGCGGCAGCATCGGCGTGCACGGCGTCGGGTACGTCCGCCGCGGGAGCGGCGTCAAGCACTTCGCGCAGCACGTCCAATGCGGCGGGGCTGATGTTGCCGGCCACGCGTACGGTCTTGCCGGCGCGCTCGCACAGTTGGCCGACCAGCGTGGTGACGGTGGTCTTGCCGTTGGTGCCGGTGATGGCGATGATTTTCGGTGCGTAGCCGCGCGACTCTTTCAGCCACTCCAGCGCCTGCGCGAACAGTTCGATCTCGCCCCATACCTCGATGCCTGCGGCAGCGGCGGCCGGCGCGATTTCTTTCAGCTCGCGGCCTGGCGCCAGGCCAGGGCTGACAGCGACGAAGTTCACACCTTCCAGCAGCGATGCACCGAATGGGCCGGCGACGAATTCAGCTTCCGGCACGGCGGCCCGCAGTGCAGGCAGACGATCCGGCACCTCGCGCGTATCGGCCACGCGCACGCGCGCGCCGCTGCGGGCCAGCCACAGCGCCATCGCCAGGCCGGATTCACCCAGCCCTAACACCAGTGCGTTTTTGCCTTCGTAAATCATCAGCGCAGTTTCAACGTCGAGAGTCCAACCAGTACCAGAATCATCGTGATAATCCAGAAGCGCACGACGACCTGGGTCTCTTTCCAGCCTTTTTGTTCAAAGTGGTGGTGCAGTGGCGCCATCAGGAACACGCGACGGCCGGTGCCATAGCGCTTCTTGGTGTACTTGAACCAGCTCACCTGAATCATCACCGACACCGTCTCCGCAACGAAGATGCCGCCCATGATGAACAACACAATCTCTTGACGCACAATCACCGCGATAGTTCCCAGGGCACCACCCAGCGCCAGCGCGCCGACATCGCCCATGAACACTTGCGCCGGATGCGTGTTAAACCACAGGAAGGCCAGGCCGGCGCCGGCCAGCGCGCCACAGAAGATGATCAACTCGCCCGCACCCGGAATGTGCGGAATGAACAGATACTTCGAATACGTGGCGCTACCGGTCAGGTAAGCGAACAGGCCCAGCGCCGAACCCACCATAATCGTCGGCATGATGGCCAGTCCATCCAGACCGTCGGTGAAGTTAACGGCGTTGGACGAGCCAACGATGACACAGTAGGTCAGCGCGATGAAGCCCCAGACGCCCAGCGGATAGCTGATGGTTTTAAAGAACGGCACAATCAAGTCGGCCTTCGGCGGCAGGTCCATCTCAAAGCCGGAACGCACCCAGGCAAAGAACAGCTCAAACACTTGCGCGGTGCTGGTGGCCGACACAGAGAAGCCCAGATACAGCGCGGCGGCGATACCGACCAGCGACTGCCAGAAATACTTCTCGCGCGAGCGCATGCCTTCCGGGTCCTGGTACACCACCTTGCGGTAGTCATCCACCCAGCCCACGGCGCCAAAGCCCAGCGTCACGATCAGCACTGGCCAGATCAGGCGGTTCGACAGATCGCACCACAGCAGCGTGGCGACCGCAATCGAAATCAGGATCAGCACACCACCCATGGTCGGCGTGCCGTGTTTTTTCAGGTGCGTCTGCGGACCATCGGTGCGCACTGCCTGGCCGTACTTCATGGCGGTCAGCTTGCGGATCACGAACGGGCCGGCGGCCAGGCCGATGAACAGCGCCGTCGCGGTGGCGAACACCGCGCGGAACGTGATGAAATTGAACACGCGGAGTAACCCGACGTCCTGCTGGAAAAATTGTGCTAGCCAGAGCAGCATGATTAGTGACCTTCCTTGTTAGCTTGTTGCGACCCAATCAAATGCTGCACGACCCGCTCCATCTTCATGAAGCGGGAGCCCTTGATTAATACAGTTGCATCAGGCGATGCCGCCGCGTCCACCGCAGACAACAAATCGCCAAAGTTTTCAAAATGACGAACCTTGGCACCTTGGATATGCGCGGCCAGTTCGCCTGTTACCAGCACCGTTTCGATGCCCTTGTCCTGCGCGTAAGCGCCGATCTCTTCGTGGAACTCGCGGCCCTGCGTGCCGACTTCGCCCATGTCGCCCAGCACCAGCACGCGTGGCGCAGCGGCTTTCGACAGCACGTCGATGGCGGCGCGCACCGAATCCGGATTGGCGTTGTAGGTATCGTCGATCACCACGGCGCCATTGACCGCCTGCTTCTTCTGCAAGCGGCCGCTGACCGGCGCGAAGGTATCGAGGCCCAGCTTGATCTTTTCCAGCGACACGCCGGCGGCGTAGGTGCATGCCACCGCCGCCAGCGCGTTGCGCACATTGTGTTCACCAGCCGCTTGCAGGCGCACGAAGAACTGCTGCGTGTCCGCCTCGCTCTCGCAGATGGTGATGAACATCTCGCTTTCGAAATCGCTGGCGCGGAAAGTGCAGCTCACTTCCGCCTCCTTGGTGAAGCCAAAACGCAGCAGACGGCGGCCGGCCGACAGCTCTTCCCAGATCTGGGTGAACTCGTCGCCATACGGGAACACGGCCACGCCGTCGGTTGGCAGCGCGGACAGCACCGAACCGTTCTCGCGCGCCACCGCTTCCACGGTGTGCATGAATTCCTGATGCTCGCGCTGGGCGTTGTTGACCATGGCGATGTTGGCGCCGGCGATGACGGCCAGGCGGCCGATTTCGCCCGGATGGTTCATGCCCATCTCGATCACTGCCGCCTGCTGTTGCGCGTCCATGCGGAACAGCGTGAGCGGCACGCCGATTTCGTTATTCAGGTTGCCGCGCGTGGCGAGACGGCCTTCTTCGCCATACGCTGCGGCGAGGATGGCGGAGATCATTTCCTTGACGGTGGTCTTGCCATTGCTGCCAGTGACGCCGATGACCGGCACGGCAAACTGCTTGCGCCACCAGTTGGCGATCTGACCAAGCGCCACCAAAGTATTCGGTACAACGATGGCCGGCAGGGTGAAGCCTTCCGGCACTTCCTCCACAACGACGGCGGCAACGCCCTTCTCCGCCACTTGCGGCAGGAAGTTGTGGGCGTCGAACACTTCGCCGCGCAGGGCAACGAACAACGCGCCTGCGGCTACGCTACGACTGTCGGTCGACACGCCGTTGAATACAACATCGCCGGCGTTCACTAAGCGTGCGCCGGTCAGAGAAGGCAGAATGTGTGCGACTGCTGCACGCATTAATTCGTCCTCATCATGGTTAAGCGGGCCGACAGCGCCAGTTGCGCGTGATCGGCGTCGGAGAAAGGCAGCTTCTTGCCTTTGATTTCCTGGTACGGCTCGTGACCTTTGCCTGCCAGCAGAATCACATCCGGCTTGCCGGCGTGCTTGATCGCCGACAGGATAGCGGCGGCGCGGTCGTCCAGCGCCTGCACCGTCGATGCCGGGTTGTTCTGGTCCATGCCGGCCAAAATCTGCTCGATGATCGAGTGCGGATCTTCGCTGCGCGGATTGTCGCTGGTGACCAGCACATGGTCCGCCGCCTGCGCGATCTTGCCCATCTGCGGACGCTTGCCCGGATCGCGGTCACCGCCGCAGCCGAACACACACCACAGCTGGCCGCCGCGGTCATTCGCCACCGGACGCAGCGCGGCCAGGGTTTTCTCCAGCGCGTCCGGCGTGTGCGCGTAGTCGATCACGATCAGCGGTGCATCGTGGCCGCCGACTTGCTGCATGCGGCCCGGCGCCGGCTCCAGTCCTTCCACGGCTTCAATCGCGGCGCGCAGACCCATGCCTTTGGCGATCACCGCGCCCATCACGCCCAGCACGTTGCTGATGTTGAAGGCGCCGACGAGATGCGTGCGCACTTGCGCCACGCCCAGCATGCAGTCCAGATGGAATTCAGTGCCGCCGCCGCGGCCCGCGCGCAGCTGGCTGGCACGCAGCATCAGAACGCCCTCGATGTCCGGCTGCGCGGCGGCGTCTTGCAGGGTGTAGCCGATCAGCGGGATATTGCCGCCCAGCGGAGCGCGCGATTTCAGATGCGCGATCAGGCGCAGGCCGGCCGGGTCGTCCAGATTGATGACCGCCGTTTTCAGGCCCGGCCACTCGAACAGCTTGACCTTGGCCGCCTCGTAGGCCTCCATGGTGCCGTGGTAATCCAGGTGATCGCGGGTCAGGTTGGTGAACAGCGCCACGTCGAAGTGCATGCCCGCTACGCGGCCCTGATCCAGGCCGATGGACGACACTTCAATCGCCAGCGAAGCCGCGCCCTGCTCGCGCAGGTCGGCCAGCGTACGCGCCAGCAGCACCGCGTCCGGCGTGGTGTAGCCGGTAACGTCGTATTCCACATCGCCGCGTGGACGGAACACGCCCACGCCCAGCGTGCCGACCACCGCCGCCGGTTCGCCGGCGCGCGACAGCGCATGGCCCAGCCACACGGCGCTGGAGGTCTTGCCGTTGGTGCCGGTGACACCGACGGTAAACATGGCGGCATCCGGTTGCTGGTAGAAGGCATGGGCGATCACGCCGGCATTGGCCTTCAGGCTATCCACCGTCAGATAAGGCACGGTCCACTTGTCGTTCCAGGTGAAGCCGGCCGGGTCGAGCACGATCAACGCCGCGCCCTGCTCGATGGCGCTTTCGATGAAGCTGCGCCCATCGCCGGCGTCGCCGGCGCTTGGTGCAAACGCAAAGAACACATCGCCCAGCTTGATGCGGCGCGAATCCGAAGCCAGCTGCGCGTTCGGCGCCAGCTTGCGGATCGCGGCCGCGGTAGCCAATGGGTCGAAAGTAGAAGTCGTCACATGTTCCCCTGTGCTGCTGATTCAGGAATGATGATATGGGTCAGGTCCGAGTCCGGCGCCACGTTCTTGGCGCGCAGTGCCTGCGCCGCCAGAGCCGAGAACACCGGGCCCGCCACGTCGCCGCCGACGTGCACCGGACCACCCGGTTCGTCGATCATGACGGCGATGATGAAACGTGGGTCCGACATCGGCGCCATGCCGACGAAGTTACCGATATATTTGGATTGCGAATAGCGGCCGTTGACCACCTTCTGCGCCGTACCGGTCTTGCCGCCGACGCGGTAGCCCGGCACCTGTGCTTTCACGGCGGAGCCGCCTGGCTGCGTCACCATCTCCAGCATCTCGCGCATTTCGGCGGCGGTCTTGGCGCTCACCACTTGCGTGCCGTGCGGCGCTTCATGCAGCTTCTGGAACGACAGCGGGATGATGTCGCCATTGCGGGCATAGATCATGTAGGCGCGCGCCAGCTGGATCAGCGATACCGAGATACCCTGGCCGAAGCTCATGTTGGCCTGCTCGATAGGACGCCAGGATTTATAAGGACGCACACGGCCGGCCACCGCGCCGGGGAAGCCCCACTTCGGCTGCTGGCCGAAGCCGACCTTGGTGAACATCTCCCACATATCCTCGGCCGGCATGCCCAGCGCGATCTTGGAGGTGCCGATGTTGGACGACTTCTGGATGATACCCTGCACGTCGATCATGTAATGCGGGTGGGTGTCGTGAATCACGCGGTCGGCGATCACCATGGCGCCGTTGCCGGTGTCGAACATGGTGTGCGGCTTGACGCGGCCCTCATCCAGCGCCAGGCCCACGGTGAACGGCTTGAGCGAGGAACCCGGCTCGAAGGTATCGGTCATCACGCGGTTGCGCAGCTGCTCGCCGGTCAGCTTGGAGCGGTCGTTCGGGTTGTAGGTCGGCCAGTTGGCCAGCGCCAGCACTTCGCCGCTGTGCACGTCCAGCACCACGGCGGCGCCGGCCTTGGCGTGGAATTTCTCCACCGCGTCCTTCACCTGCGTGAAGGCGATGTACTGGATCTTGCTGTCGATCGACAGGGTCAGGTCCTTGCCGTCGTGCGGCTCGCGCACCGACTCGATATCCTCGACGATGCGGCCCAGGCGGTCCTTGATCACGCGGCGGCTGCCGGTGACGCCTTGCAGCGTCTTCTGCTGCGCCAGCTCCATCGATTCCTGGCCCTGATCTTCCACGTTGGTGAAGCCCACCACGTGGGTAGTCACCTCGCCCTGCGGATAGAAGCGCTTGTATTCCTTGCGGGTCTGGATGCCTTCGATGCCCAGCTTGGTGATCTGGTCGGCCACATCCTGCTCCACCTGGCGTTTCAGGTAGACGAAGTTGCGGTCGGAGTCGAGCTTCTTTTGCAGCTCGGCGTCGCTCATCTCCAGCAGCCTGGCCAGCTGTTTCAGCTTGGCCGGCGGGGCTTCCTGCACATCGTCAGGGATCGCCCAGATGGCTTTCACCGGCACCGACGACGCCAGCACCTGGCCATCGCGGTCGGTGATCTTGCCGCGCGTGGCCGGCAGTTCCAGCGTGCGCGCATAACGGATCTCGCCCTGCTTTTGCAGGAACTGGGTCGACAGGCCTTGCAGCCACAGGGCACGGCCGGCCAATGCGGCAAAGGCGGCAAACAATACGAACAGCACAACGCGCGAACGCCAGGTTGGCAGACGCACTGCCAGCACTGGGCTCTTGGAGAAGGCCACGCCCTTGGAGGCGGCCACGCGCGAGGTGTTCATATTGCTGCCGCGGCTCATTTGGAGGCCTCCGGCGTCAGGTATTGCGTGCGCGCCGCGGTCAACGGCGTCATGTTCAGATCGCGGCGCGCGATTTCCTCGATGCGCGCGTGCTTGCCCAGCGTGGACTGATCCAGCTGGAGCTGCGCCCATTCGATATCCAGCTGGCGCGCCTGCGACTGCGTGCATTCCAGTTCGATGAACAAATGGCGCGCCTGGTATTGGGCGTTAACCAGCGACAGGCCGCAAGCGACCAGCAATATCGTCAACACCAGATTGATCTTGCCGCTCATGCGCCCTCCGGAATTGGAAGGCGGCGCGCGACACGCATCACCGCCGAACGGGCGCGCGGATTCTCGTCCACCTCCTGGTCGGATGGCTTCATCTTGGACAGCAGCTTGAGCTCCGGCTGCGGCAGGTCGACCGCGCGGATCGGCAGGCGGCGATCGGGCTGCTCGACGTTGGCCTTGGAGGCGAAGAAGCGCTTCACCATGCGGTCTTCCAGCGAGTGGAAGCTGATGATGGCAAGGATGCCGCCCGGCGCCAGGCTGTCGTAGGCGTGGTTCAAACCGACTTCAAGGTCTTCAAGCTCTTTATTGATGAAAATCCGGATAGCCTGAAATGTGCGGGTGGCCGGGTCCTTGCCCTTCTCCCGAGTCTTGACCGCGCCTGCCACGATGCCGGCAAGCTGTCGTGTGCTTGAAATTGGCTCGACTGCCCGGCGAGCAACAATCGCCTTTGCAATCTGAAAAGCAAACCGTTCTTCCCCATATTCTTTTATCACCTTTTCCAGTGTCTGTTCGGTTTCAGTGGCGAGCCACTGCGCCGCCGACATGCCGCGCGTGGTGTCCATGCGCATGTCGAGCGGGCCGTCGTTGCGGAAGCTGAAGCCGCGCGCGGCATCGTCCACCTGCGGCGAGGAGATGCCGAGGTCGAGCAGGATGCCGTCCACCTGTTTGAGGCCGCGCTCCGCCAGCGCTTCACGCATGGTGGCGAAGCTGTCGTGGACGATGGTGAAGCGTGGGTCCTTGATTTGTTCGGCGGTGGCGATGGCTTGCGGGTCCTTGTCGAACGCGATCAGGCGGGCATTGGCACCCAGCTTCGACAGGATCAGGCGCGAATGGCCGCCACGGCCGAAGGTGCCGTCGACGAACACGCCGTTGGCGCGCGCGCCATGCAGCGCCAGCGCATCAACCGCTTCGTCTAACAGCACCGTGCGATGCTGGAATTCAGGCACCGTTGTCGTGGTCATGATGGTGGGGCCTTAGAAGGAAAAATTGGCGAGTACATCGGGGGTGCCGGCTTCCATGGCCTGCTGCTCTTTTTCCGCCATCTTGGCGGCGTCCCAGATCTCGAAGTGCGAGCCCATGCCCATCATCATGACCTCTTTATCCAGGCCGACGGCGGCGCGGAGTTCGGGCGAGATGAGGATGCGGCCGGCGGTGTCCATTTCCACATCGGTGGCGTAACCGAGGAAAATGCGCTGCCAGGCGCGCGCTTGCATGGGCCATGCGGCGATCTGTTGACGATGTTGTTCCCACACAGGACGGGGGAACAGCATGACGCAGCCGTCGGGGTGGCGCGTCAGCGTGAGGCGGCCTTCGCACTGGATCGAGAGCGCGTCACGATGCTTGGCAGGGATGGACATCCTGCCTTTGGCATCGAGATTGATTGCGGACGCGCCTTGAAACACGTTAGGACCTTTTACCTCTGTATGGTTAGCGGAGCATAAAAAACTGGCTCGTTGTTTTCATCTTCCCTGTCCGCTAAGTCAGGCAAAATTTCCCACAAAAAGACACTTTTTCACACAGATGCCCACTTTAGAGGATGCAAGAATAGTGGTCAAGCGGTTTCAGCCAATCGAAACGGGGATTTTAGTAATGAAATTAAGGACTTAGCGCGATTCCTTGAAGCCAGCTAGAAATAAAATAACCCAATAAATTAAGCACTTATGAAAGGTTGTGAAGGTGTAACCTCAGTTGTACCCATGTGTTTGGCGCTGAAAAGGCCACGATAAAAAAATTGAATTAAAAGCATAAAGTTGCAAAGGACCAACATTGCAGTATTAAATCGACAACAGGGGATGGAAGGTGGAAAACGCGGGTAATCGAGAGGAGAAATGCCAGATGGCGCACCAGCAGCGCGCTCAAGAGGAATGAGGAACCTTCACAAAACAGCCACAACGAACTTCAATGTTTACTTCGGTACAACGCCAGCCGCACAAATTGTCTATACAAATTTTGCACTGCATCGCGGGCCTTCACACGGCATTATACGCGCTCCAAAACCCGAATTCAGGGTCAGCTCTGTCATTTGGACACAGGCTTACGTCCTTTGATCCAAATCAATACGCTAAAAGCCCTTAATTTGCGTATTGAGAAAGATCAAATAAATAGCGCGACTGTCCAAATGACAGAGCTGACCCTGAATTTAGATTTCCCAGGTTTTAGAACGCTCAACGGCGCGCGACCATTTGGCCAGGAGTTCGGCGCGGCGGTCGGCGGACATGGTGGGGTCGAAGCGGCGTTCGCAACTCCATTGGGCGGCGATTTCTTCCTGGCTGTCCCAGAAGCCGACCGCCAGCCCCGCCAGGTAGGCGGCGCCCAAGGCGGTGGTTTCGGTGACTTCCGGACGGACCACCGGCACGCCCAGCAGGTCGGCCTGGAATTGCATCAGCAGGTCGTTGCGGGCGGCGCCGCCATCGGCGCGCACCTCCACCAACGGCGTCGAGGCGTCTTTTTGCATCGCCGCCATCAGCTCGGCGCTCTGGTAGGCGATGGCTTCCAGCGCGGCGCGGGCGATGTGGGCGCGGGTGCTGCCGCGGCTTAATCCGAACAACGCGCCGCGCGCATACGCGTCCCAGTGCGGCGCCCCCAAGCCGACGAAGGCCGGCACCATGAACACGCCATCGCTGTCCGGCACGCTGGCCGCCAGCGCCTCCACCTCGGCCGAGGATTGGATGATGCCCAAGCCGTCGCGCAGCCACTGCACCGTGGCGCCGCCCATGAAGACGCTGCCTTCCAGCAGGTAGTCGGTCTCGCCGTCGACGCGCCAGCCCACCGTGGTCAGCAGGCGGTTGTGGGAGGCCACCGGATGGCGGCCGAGGTGCATCAGCATGAAGCAGCCGGTGCCGTAGGTATTTTTCACCATGCCCGGCTGGTGGCAGGCCTGGCCGAAGGTCGCGGCCTGCTGGTCGCCGGCGATGCCGGCCACCGGAATCGCCGCGCCGAACAGGCTGTGATGGGTATTGCCCACCTCTTCGCTCGACGAGACGATCTGCGGCAGCACCGCCTCCGGTATGCCGAACAGGTGCAGCAGGTCGTAGTCCCAGCGCATCAGGTGGATGTTGAACAGCATGGTGCGGGCGGCGTTGCTGACGTCGGTCACGTGCTTGCCGGTCAGTTTGTACACCAGCCAGCTGTCGACCGTGCCAAACGCCAGCCCGCCCTGCTCGGCCTTCGCGCGCGCGCCAGGCACGTTATCGAGCAGCCATTTCAGCTTGGTGGCGGAAAAATAGGCGTCCAGCTCCAGCCCGGAGCTGTCGCTGATCTTTTTGGCCTTGCCGTCGGCGCGCAGGGCGTCGCACAACTCGGCCGTGCGGCGGTCCTGCCAGACGATGGCCGGGGCGATCGGCTCGCCGGTCTTGCGGTCCCACACCACGGTGGTTTCACGCTGGTTGGTGACGCCGATCGCCAGCACATGGTGCGGATCGATCTGGTTGTCGTGCAAGACCTTGCGGGCGACGTTGAGCTGGCTGTGCCAGATATCCATCGGGTCGTGCTCGACCCAGCCGGGATGGGGGAAATGCTGGGGAAATTCCTGCGCCGCGCTGCCGCAGATCTGCCCCCGATGGTCAAACAGGATGGCGCGGGAACTGGTCGTACCCTGATCGAGGGCGAGTATGAATTTTTTCATCTCGTGTAATTAGTTGAAGCAAGCCGATAGGCCGGATTTTGTTACGGCGCAGGCGAACCTGCGCTATGACAGCCATTCCTCTAGGCGCTGGATTGCTCCAGCGCTCAAGCTTCCTACCCGCACGCTCCGCGAGCAACATCATCGCGTGCCTATTTGGAATTGCACCAGGTGGAGGTTACCGCGTTTCACCGTAACTTAATACGCTCGTCTCTGTGGCCCTATTCCTCGCCTTATAGCCCGAAGGCCTTTCGACGGACGGCCGTTAACCGTCACCCCGCTCTATGGAGTCCGGACCTTCCTCCCGCCAGGCATTACGCGCTGGCCAGCGGCTGTCTGGCTTGCATCGGCCGCTATTGTACCAGCCCGCGCCTCCAAATCTGAAATTTGGTGTCGCCATTCCAAAAGCCGCCCCCCGCGCACCGCCGTAGAATGCTCGGATAATTCACCCACGAGGCCCACAATAATGACGCAACCATCCCGCACCGGCGGCCAGATCCTGGTCGACGCCCTGAAGATCCACGGCGTGGACACCGCTTTCGGCGTACCCGGCGAAAGCTATCTGGACGTGCTCGACGCCTTGCACGATTCCGCTATCCGCTTCATCATCAACCGCCAGGAAGGCGGCGCCGCGTTCATGGCCGACGCCTACGGCAAAATGACCGGCAAGCCGGGCATCTGCTTCGTCACCCGCGGCCCCGGCGCCACCAATGCCTCGATCGGCGTGCACACGGCTTTCCAGGACTCGACTCCGATGATTCTGTTTATCGGCCAGGTCGGCGGCGACTTTATCGACCGCGAAGCCTTCCAGGAAATCGACTACCGCCGCATGTATGGCCAGATGGCCAAGTGGGTGACCCAGATCGACCGCGCCGACCGCATCCCGGAATACATCGCGCGCGCCTTCCAGATCGCCACCAGCGGCCGCCCCGGCCCGGTGGTGCTGGCCCTGCCGGAGGACATGCTGGTCACCAAAGCCAGCGTGGCCGACACCCGCCGCTACCAGCCGGTGCAAGCCTCGCCATCGGCCGCGCAGATCGACACCGTGCGCAGCATGCTGGCCGGCGCCAAAAAGCCGCTGGTCCTGCTGGGCGGCGGCGGCTGGAACGAGCAGGCCTGCGCCGACATGCAGCGCTTCGCCGAAGCCAATCATCTGCCGGTGTCGTGCGCTTTCCGCTTCCAGGATCTGCTGGACAATGCGCATCCTCATTATGTGGGCGACGTCGGCATCGGCATCAACCCGAAACTGGCGGCACGCGTGCGCGAGGCAGACGTCATCCTCGCCATCGGCCCGCGCCTCGGCGAGATGACCACCAGCGGCTACGCCCTGCTGCAAGCGCCGGTGCCGGCACAGCGCCTGATCCACGTGCACGCCGATGCGGAGGAACTGGGCAGCGTCTATCAGGCGGAATTGATGATCAACAGCGGCATGCCGCAAGTGGCGTCCATGCTGGCGGCCATGGCGCCGGTGGATGCCAGCGCCTGGCAAGGCAGCGTGGCGGAAGCGCGCGCCGACTACGCCGCATGGCAGCAACAGCCGGCCATTTTCAAGGACGGCAAGGCGCCGCTCGACTTGTGGCAAGTGGTGCGGCAGATCGACAAGCTGGCGCCGCACGATGTCATCATCACCAACGGCGCCGGCAATTACGCCACCTGGGCGCACCGCTTCCACAGCTATGGCGGCATGCGCACCCAGCTGGCGCCGACCAGTGGCGCCATGGGCTACAGCGTGCCGGCCGGCGTGGCCGCCAAGATCATCGATCCGGCCCGCACCGTGATCACCTTTGCCGGCGACGGCGAGTACATGATGAACGGCCAGGAACTCGCCACCGCCGTGCAGTACCAGGCGGGCGTGATCATCATCGTGTTCAACAACGCCATGTTCGGCACCATCCGCATGCACCAGGAGCGCGCGTATCCAGGCCGGGTGTCCGGCACCACGCTGCACAATCCGGACTTCGCCGCGCTGGCCGTGGCGTACGGCGGCGCCGGCGAGGTGGTCGACAACACCGAGGCGTTCGCGCCGGCGCTGGAGCGCGCCCTCGCCTTCACGCGCGACAAGCAGCTGCCGGCCGTGATCGAGCTGCGCTACGACGGCAACCTGATCACGCCGGGCGCGACGCTGGAGACCATCCGCAAGACGGCCGAGGCGGCCAAGGCCGCCGGCTAATCACCGGCTGGCGGTGACCGTGGAGCCGGTGTCGATCACCGGCTTTTCTTCTTCAGGCGGCTGCTTCACTTTCGGCGCGGGGCAGGCGCGGCAGGTGCCGGCCTTGCGGCTGAAATCTGTCACCAGCGGCAGGCGCATCGGCACCGACTGGTCTTCGCAATAGCCGCCGTCCAGTACCAGCGTCTTGCCGTTGTCGGCCAAATGGCCGCTGATGGTGCGCTCATCCTCGTCCGGTGGCTGCACCGTGAAATAAAACTGCTGGCCGCGCGGATCGATGGTCACGTCGCTGGCCACCACCGGCCAGCTCAGGCCGCCGGCGGTAAATTCGTACAGCACGGTATCGACTTCGGCAAAGCGCTGCAAGGTGATGCGCTGGCCGCCGAACTCGCCGCTGTCGGGGTGCATGCATAAATCTGAAAACACCAGCATGCCGTAGCGTGGCAGCGCGCCCGGTTTGGCCGGCTTTTTCGGGGCCGCCAGCACCGCGCACGACACCAGCAGGATGACGCCGGCAAATATGGCTCGTCGAGTCATGATCGCTTTCAGAAAAGAACAACGGCTGCACCAGGCAGCCGTTGTGGATTCAAACCTGATTAAAAATCAGATTAGAACGAGTGACGCAGGCCCAGGTTGAAGGCTTTGTCGCCCGAACCGGCTTCGCTGTTGTTACCAACGGTGTAGCCAGCGCCGTTCTTGTTCTTGATCTTGGCGTACGCAACGTAGGTGCTGGTGCGCTTCGACAGAGCGTAGTTGTAGCCGATTGCCCACTGGTCGGCGTCACGGTTAGCCACTTCCTTGTCGTTCTTGCGGATGTACGAAGCCATCACGGTGCCGGCGGCCGACACTGGCGCGCTCAGACCGATCAGGGCGTCGCTGCTGTCTTGCGAAGCGGTGAAGGTGTAGCCGTAGGCGGTAGCCGGGCCGTTCAGAGGAGCGCTGTTCAGGCCTTTGTCTTTCGAGAAGGCGCCGAAGACTTTCACGACTTTGAAGTCGTAGTTGGCAGCGATCAGGGCGTTGTGGCCCACGCCGGCGGTTTTCACGGTGGCGGTGTCGTTGTTTTTGCTGTTGTAAGCAACGGCAACGTTCAGAGGACCGTTGTTGTAGCCCAGCGAGCCGCCAACTTGACGGGTAGCCGATGCGTCGCCAGCAACTTCGCCCAGGCTGTACGAAACAGCGGCGGTGAAGCCTTCCAGGTTAGGCGATTTGTACACCACGGCGTTCGAGTTGCGGGTCATGAAGCTGGCAACTGGGAACAGGTTTTTAGCGGTGCCAGCGTAGCCCATGGCGAATGGATCGCCAACGTCGCGCAGGGTTTCGTAGTACGGGGTGTACTGACGGCCCAGGGTCAGGCTGCCGGCGGTTTTCGACGACAGGCCAACGTAGGCTTCACGGTTGAACAGGGTGCTGGTGGTGTTGTCCAGGGTGCCGTCGTCGATACGCGCGCCGGTTTCCAGTTTGAAGATCGCGCTCAGACCGCCACCCAGATCTTCGGTGCCTTTGAAGCCAATACGCGAGGCCGAAGCGGCGCCGCTGGTGACTTTGCTGACGCTGCCAGCTGCGCCGCCGCGTTCCGCGGTGATGCCTGCATCCAGGATACCGTAGATGGTGACGTTCGATTGAGCAAATGCTGCGGAGCTGGTAGCTGCCAGTACGGCGATAGCGATAAGGGATTTTTTCATTACGTGTTTCCTTCAGTTGTGTTGCTGTAAAAATAAGCCAGTAGTACGGCGTGTTCGGTGCTTCTCGGCTTGAGCCGTTTGTGCGTGAGGGCAAACTCCCCAGCTGCCACTGTGCACCCGGTCTAGGGGTGCGTTCACTGTGTTGCGGCCGATAAAATCTACGCCGGCTTTGTCGCGGCGCTCTCGTGGAGCGCCGGAGGCGGCACTATACTGATGCTTAGAAACTTCAACAAGTGTAAAACCATTCATACTGAATCGTAGTACAGCTTGTCATTTTTCAAAGCAGCGGTATTTTACCGCATCGCAATATTTCCTGCCGATCAAGCGAAACAGGCTGGGTTTGCGCACGATGAACACGGTGGGGTTACCACTGCTCGTCGGACCAAGTAAAAATAGCCACATTGCTATTTCTGACGCTATTTTATACTGAACGCCCCCCACGCTCGCCTCTACCCAATGGTAATAAGCTAACAACTCCGGCGTTTGTTCGGCAGTTTTATCCACCGAAATAGCCTCAAAACCAACTTTGCTCCTAGTATTACAGCTTTAGTTGTGTAGTAAATTCTGTCAAAAGCGGCGTAAGTTGCATGTGGGTACCGATTTGTAAGAAATTGCTACCTGTTGCGGATTAGAGACATTTTGGTGCACTGCGGCCATGAATCCGATTCAATCATGCACGCCGGCGCGGCGCTGACAGCGCCAGTTGCGTGCCGTGGTGGCCGCCTTCCAGGCGGAACACCGCCACCAGTTGTGCCAGCGACGAGGTCTGTTCCCGCATGCTGTGCGACGCGGCGGCGGCCTCCTCCACCAGCGCCGCGTTCTGCTGGGTAACGGCGTCCATGCCGGCGATCGCGGCGTGGACCTGCTCGATCCCGGCACGCTGCTGGTCGCCGGCGCGGGTAATCTCGGTCATGATCTCGGTCACGCGGCGCACGCTGACCACCACTTCCTCCATGGTGGCGCCGGCCTGCTCGACCAGCTTGCTGCCGGCCTCGACCTGCTCCACCGAATCGCCGATCAATTCCTTGATTTCCTTGGCGGCGGCGGCCGAACGCTGGGCCAGGTTGCGCACCTCGGTGGCCACCACCGCGAAGCCGCGGCCCTGCTCGCCCGCCCGCGCCGCCTCGACCGCCGCGTTCAGCGCCAGGATATTGGTCTGGAAGGCGATGCCGTCGATCACGCCGATGATGTCGACGATCTTGCGCGACGAATCATTGATCGAGCCCATGGTCTGCACCACTTTCGACACCACGGCGCCGCCCTGCTGCGCCACGGCGGACGCGCTCAGCGCCAGCCGGTTGGCCTCGGCGGCGCTGCCGGCGTTCTGGTGCACCGCGTTGTTGAGCTCATCCATGGAGGCGGAGGTCTCCTCCAGCGTGGCCGCCTGCTGCTCGGTACGCGCCGACAGGTCGCTGTTGCCCGCCGCGATCTGGGCCGAGGCGGTGGCGATGGTGTCGGCGCCGCTGCGCACCTGGCCGACCAGGTCGGCCAGACTGTCACGCATCGATTTCATAGCAAACAACAGGCTGCGGTCGTCGCCCGGGCGGGTGTCGACCTCCACCGCCAGGTGGCCGGCGGCGATTTGCCCGGCGATGGCGACCGCGTAATCCGGCTCGCCGCCCAGGCGCCGCACCAGCCAGCGGGTGATCAGCGCCGCGCCCAGCGCGCCCAGCAGCACGCTGCCGATCAGCAAGGTGATGATCCAGAAGCGCGCCGACGCGTACAGCGCGTCGCCGTGCTGCGAGGCGGCGGCGGCGCCTTCGCCGTACAGCTTGACCAGTTTGTCGACCTGTCCGCGCAGCGCGACGATCAGCTTGTTCGATTCGCCGCGGATCAGCAGGATGGCCTGGGCGTCGTCATTGACGCGGGCGGCGGCGCGGATCTTGAGGTCCTCCGCCATGTAGCGATCCCACATCGACAGGAACTCGCCGTACAGCGCGGTTTCCTCCGGCGTGGAGATCAGCCCGGCGTATTCTTTTTGCATCCCGGCCAGGTCTTCCAGATCCTTGGCGATGACCTTGTCGTACTTGTCCATTTCGGTCTGCTCGGTGGAAATGATGTACTGGAATTCACGGGTGCGGATGCGGGCGATCTGCGCCTTCAGGTCCTGCACCACGCGCATCGCCGGCATCCAGCGCGCCGACAGCTCGGTCGAGGTGTTGTTCACCTGCGCCAGCTTGACGATCGCAAACACATCCACCGCGGCCGTCAGCAGCAGCACCGCCGCAAACGCCACCCCCAGCTTTGTGGCCAGCTTCAGGTCATGTAGCCATTTCATTATCTTGGTCCTTAAATTCTTCTGCGTTAAGTAAAGTTAAGCTAGGCGAATAATATTGCACCGCAATGGTGCAAGCCCGCCTTGATGTCGGCACGTCGGCCGGCAAACGCCAAACCAGCATTCTCCTAGAAAATTCACAAAAAATCACCAACATTTCTCAATGGCAAATTAACCGTATATTGACCGGCGTCTACGTAGTTTCCACATATATTTGTTTGGAATATCAAAATAACCACGGTGGAATATACGAGACATAGTTTCCCAAGAGAACCATCGGGGCCGCGTCAGCCCCCCCGGCACGGCAGACATTCGCGGCTGTTGCGCAGCAGCATTTTCCATCGTACTATGCGTCAATATGTTTCCGTGTGGAATTTTTTCTTTGCATAGGAGGTTCACGATGGGCGCAGCATTCCAGCAACCGCAACGCTTCCTGATCGCCGCGCACGAGGGCGATTGGGGCGACGATCAGGCCACCATTCTGGCCATCGTCCGCCGCTATTTCAGCGACTTCAACGACAACGGCTTTTACCCGCACCCCGACGAGACGGCGCTCCAGCGCGAGCTGCGCGCCGTGCCCACGCTACAGCGCCTGAGCCAGTTGATCGGCCACGCCGAGGCGCGCGGCCTGGCCATCACCGGCCTCGGCCTGACCGGCCTCGGCGAGGCGCAACGCAACGCCATCCTGTACGCCATCGCGCTGTGCCAGGGCTTCCCCACCTCCACCGACCAGCGCACCCACCGCGTGGCATGGGACATCCGCGCCCGCCCGGAAAGCGGCCAGAACAGCCGCTACGTCACCTTCTCCGAGCGCGTCGGCAACGCCGACATGCATACCGACTCTTCGTTTTATCCGATGCCTGAGGAGCAGTTCATGCTGTACGTGGTGAGCGCGGCCGGCTGCAATGGCGGCGAGACGCTGCTGGTCGACGTCGACGATATCCACGCCGAGCTGCAACGCAGCGAAGCCGGCCGCGCCGCCTTCGCGCTGCTGTGCGCGACGCCGCTGCCGTTCCGCGTGCCCTCGGTGTACGCCGCCAGCGACGACGGCGTCGAAGTCCATCTGGCGCCGGTGTTCCAGCGCCACGATGGCATGCTGGCCATGCGCTGGCGCCACGACTCCATCGTCAAGGGCCTGGCGGCGCGGCCGCAGCACGACACGCCGGCCGTGCGCGCGGCGCTGGAACTGCTGAACGAGGTGATCGAGTTCCGCGCGCCGCGCTTTTGCCAGCAATTGCCGGACGACACGCTGCTGTGGGCCGACAACCGCCACGCGCTGCACGGCCGCGGCGTCTACACCGACCCGGCGCGCCACCTGATCCGCATCCGCATCTCCGACCTCGCCAACGCCGAACGCGTCGGCCCGTCGGGCATTTCGGCGGATTGAGCATGCTGAACGCCATCCTGCCAGTGTTCCTGATTATCCTGCTCGGGGTGGCGATACGCCGCTACGGCTGGTTGCCGGACGCTTTCTTCCCGTCGATTGAAAAGTTCACCTACAACATCTGCTTCCCGGCGCTGCTGTTCAGCGGCACCGCCAGGCTGAGCTTTCACTCGGGGCAGGTGGGCGAGCTGGCGCTGGCCACGCTGCTGCCGACCGCGCTGGCGGTGGCGGCAACGCTGCTGGCCCTGTTGCCGGCGCGCGGCCTGCCGGCGCCGACGCGCTCGTCGGTGGTGCAGGGCGCGATCCGGCCCAACACCTATTTCGGCATCGCCGTCTCGGCCCTGTTCTTCGACCAGCACACGGCCTCGCTGGTGATGCTGTCCCTGGCGCTGTGCCTGCCGGCGGTGAATGTGATCTCGGTCATCGCCCTGTCCTGGTGGAGCGGCACGCGGGCCGACGGCGGCCGCATCGTGCGGGCGCTGGCGGCCAATCCGATCATCCTGTCGACCCTGGCCGGCGCGCTGTGGAGCCTGTCCGGCCTGCCGCTGCCGGCGATGCTGTTCAACACGCTCGACATTCTCGGCCGCGCGGCGCTGTGCCTGGGATTGGTCTGCGTCGGCAGCGGCCTGGTGTTTTCGCTCCAGGGTTTGCGGCCGGTGGCGCTGGGCCTGACCTCGGCGCTCAAGCTGCTGCTGCTGCCGCTGCTGGCGGCCAAGGTCTGCCTGCTGTTCGCCGTGTCGGCGCCGGTGGCGCTGGCGGCCTGCTTCTACTGCGCGCTGCCGACCGCGCCCAACGCCTACATCATGGCCAGGCAGATGGGCGGCGACACGCGCCTGATGGCGGCGCTGATCACGCTGCAAACCTTGCTGGCGGCGTTGACCGTGCCACTGAGCCCGCAGTTGCTGCAATGGTTGCACTGACAACAAATTCCGTTGCGTACAACAGCCGTGTTTCAATTTTTTTCAAGTTGTCAAAATATTTTGTCTTGGACAATTAACGAGGAAATCCGGCAATCAGGGAAATAGTTCTGGATGTCAACTGTGTGTCGTGGACAAGCACTTTGCGGTAAGTTGATCGTGTTATCACGGCACACGGGCGCGGTGTTTTCGCAGGGAAAACGAATGTAAAATGCAGGTCGCAGCGGGCCCAGGCCCGGATGCCTGTGCACCTCGAACCTGTGCCAACCCACGCGACCGCGGTACCGGTCGCGGCAGAAGATGCATGATGACAAATATCGTTCCCCCACAATCTGCATCCAGCACCATCAGCGACGTCGAACGCGACACCGGCGTGGCCAAGGAGACCCTGCGCGTGTGGGAACGCCGTTACGATTTCCCGCAACCCTTGCGCGATCCCCACGGCGAGCGCGTGTATCCGATCGAGCAGGTGCACAAGCTACGGCTGGTCAAGCGCCTGATCGACCTCGGCTTCCGTCCGGGCAAGGTGATCCAGTTCAGCACCGACGAGTTGCAGGCGCTGACCGGTAAGGCCACCGGCAAGACCGGCGCCATGGCGCCGGCGCCGGAATTGCAAACCTATCTGGACCTGTGCAAGAGTCATCAGATGGAGGCGCTGCGCCGCAAGCTGTCGCAGGCGCTGCTGATGATGGGCCTGAAGAGCTTTGTGATCGAACTGGTGGCGCCGCTGACCACCCTGATCGGCGAGGCCTGGGCCAGCGGCCAGCTGGCCACGTTTGAGGAACACTTATATACCGAGTCGCTGACGGTGGTGATGCGCAGCGCCATCTTCGCCATGCCGCAGGCCAACGCCAGCAATGTCGGCGCGCCGCGCATCCTGCTGACCACCCTGCCGCAGGAGCGTCACGGGCTGGGCCTGCTGATGGCCGAGGCCATGTGCGTGGCCGAAGGCGCGCACTGCATTTCGCTGGGCGTGCAGACGCCGCTGCTCGATATTGTCGAGGCGGCGCGCGTGCAGCGGGTGGACATCATTGCGCTGTCGTTCTCGGTGGCCATGAATCCGCGCCAGGCGCTGGATGGGCTGGCCGAGCTGCACACCCGCCTGGCCGGTTGCGCCGAACTGTGGGCCGGCGGCAGCAATTCCGCCCTCAAGCGCCGCCGCCCGTCCTATGTGCGGGTGTTCGAACTGGCCGACCTGGCCGGCGCGATTGCCGAATGGCGCGCGCGCAATGCGGTGCTGTCGGCTGGCTGAGGAGAGCTGCCCGCCGTGGCGCTCTGGTAAAATAAGCAAACTCCGTGCTGGCCAGCACACCCAAACACATATCCATGTTTAGTTTCTTCAAGAAAAAACCTGTCGCTCCCGAAGCGCCTGCGGCGCCTGTCGTCGCCCCGGTTCCCGCCGCCCCGGCCGCGCCCGCCGAAACCGCCACCCTGCCCGACCTGCTGCCGATCGAAGAGCCGGCGCAGAAGCAATCGTGGATGTCGCGCCTGAAGGCCGGCCTGTCCAAGACCTCCAACAACCTGTCCATCCTGTTCGTCGGCGCCAGGATCGACGACGATCTGTACGATGAGCTGGAAGCGGCGCTGCTGATGTCCGACGCCGGCGTCGACGCCACCACTTACCTGCTGGACGCCCTCAAGCGCAAGGTCAAGGAAGACAAGCTGCTGGACGCCGCCGCCGTCAAGGTCGCGCTCAAGCAGCTGATGATCGAACTGCTGACCCCGCTGCAACGCCCGTTCGAGCTGGGCCGCCACACCCCGACCGTGATGATGATTTCCGGCGTCAACGGCGCCGGCAAGACCACCACCATCGGCAAGCTGGCCAAGCACATGCAGACCCATGGCCAGTCGGTGCTGCTGGCCGCCGGCGACACCTTCCGCGCCGCCGCCCGCGAACAACTGATGGTCTGGGGCCAGCGCAACAACATCACCGTGATTTCGCAGGCCTCGGGCGACCCGGCCGCCGTCTCGTTTGACGCCGTGCAGTCCGGCAAGGCCAAGGGCGTGGACGTGGTCATGGTCGACACCGCCGGCCGCCTGCCGACCCAGCTGCATCTGATGGAGGAATTGAAAAAGGTCCAGCGCGTGATCGGCAAGGGCATGGACGGCGCACCGCACGAAACGCTGCTGGTGATCGACGGCAATACCGGGCAAAATGCGCTGGCGCAAGTGAAAGCCTTCGACGACGCCCTCAAGCTGACCGGCCTGGTGATCACCAAGCTGGACGGCACCGCCAAGGGCGGCGTGCTGGCCGCCATCGCGCGCGTGCGGCCGGTGCCGGTGTACTTCATCGGCGTGGGCGAAAAGATCGAAGACTTGCAGCCTTTCGTGGCTGCCGAATTTGTAGAAGCACTGCTTGGATAATCAGACCTCTATGATCGAATTCCGGAACGTCTCCAAACAATACTCTGCCGATGTGACGGCGCTGCGCGACGTGTCATTGACAGTCAACAAAGGCGAACTGGTTTTCCTCGCCGGCCCGTCGGGCGCTGGCAAATCCACCCTGATGAAGATGATCGCGGCCATGGAGCGCCCCAGTTCCGGGCAGGTGATCGTCAACGGCCAGGACATCAGCCGCATCAAGCCGGTGGCCGTGCCCTTCCTGCGCCGCAACCTCGGCCTGATCTTCCAGCAACAGCGCCTGCTGACCGACCGTACGGTGCTGGCCAACGTCATGCTGCCGCTGCTGGTGACCGGCGCCTCGCACGGCCAGGCCGAGCAGCGCGCCCGCGCCGCCCTCGACAAGGTCGGCCTGGGCGACCGCGCCGCGGCGCAGCCGCTGGCCCTGTCCGGCGGCGAGCAGCAGCGGGTGTCGATCGCGCGCGCCATCGTCAACCGGCCGCAAGTGATTCTGGCCGACGAGCCGACCGCCAACCTCGACCGCGCCAGCGCCAACCAGGTGCTGGACGCGCTGAAAGCCTTCAACTCGGTCGGCGTTACCTGCCTGATCTCCAGCCACGACGAGGTGATGCTGGACGCCGCCGCCCGCGTCATCCATCTCAACCAGGGCCAGGTGGGGGTGCAGCCATGACGTACTGGTTGCGCCAACACCGCTACGCGCTGGCCGCCGCGCTGGTGCACCTGCGCCGCTCGCCGGGCGGCTTCCTGTTCAATATATTAGTGGTGGCAATCGCGCTGGCCCTGCCCTTCATGGGCGTGACCCTGCTCGACAACGTGCGGCCGATGTCGGAATCGCTGTCGGTCGATCCGGAAATCAGCGTGTTCCTCAAGCAGGACGCGCCGCGCGAGCAGGCCGAAGGGCTGGCCGTGTCGCTGCGCCAGGCTGTCAAGGACAAGCAGGCCAAGATCATCTTCACCCCGCGCGAAAAAGCGCTGGAGAATCTGAAGGACAAGAACGGCCTGGCCGACGTGCTGGCCACCCTGGGCGACAATCCGCTGCCGGACAGCTACGTGCTGAAGCTGGACGCCTTCCGCAACGCCCAGGCTGGCGGCGATGTCGACCAGCTGGCCGAACAGATCCGCCAGCTGCCGGGTGTCGATACCGTGCAGGTCGACTCCGCCTGGGTCAAGCGCCTGGCCGCCCTGCTCAACATCCTGCGCCTGGCCCTGCTGCTGCTGGCGGCCACGCTGGGCACGGTGGTGGTGGCGGTGATCTTCAACACCATCCGCCTGCAAGTGCTGACCCAGCGCGAGGAAATCCTGGTGTCCAAGCTGATCGGCGCCACCGACAGCTTCATCCACCGTCCGTTCTACTACACCGGCGCCCTGCTGGGCCTGTGCGCGGGCGGCGTCGCCCTGGGCGCGGTGATGCTGGCGCTGCGCCCGCTGAACACCGCGATTGCCGAATTTGCAAAACTGTACGCCTCGGAATTCCAGCTGGCGCCGCTGCCGCCACTGGCCGTGGCCGCCCTGCTGGCGCTGTCCGCCGGCTTGGGCCTGATCGGCGCCCGCCTCTCGGTCAAGCGCCACACCGCCCGCCTGAACTAATCCATCCGCCCATTCCGTGCGTCCGCGCACGGAATGGCGCATCTGCCGGGCTTAGCATGGTTAAGCCAGCCCTAAGATCCATCGAGCATCCTAAATACAACAGCACTCCCCATAGCGAATTGCTATCAGGCCCATTTATTTCGGATGATTGGCACTCATCGACGGAGAGTGCTAATATATGTTCGACAGAGTACAAAAGTGCTCGTAAGCAATCTCAAGCGAAGGAAACGAAAATGACTATGATGTCCGTGGTACCTGCAAAAAACAGTGCTCTGGGACTCGGGTTCAGTGGCAACCTGGGGAACCTGGATGCCTACATTTCGGCCGTTAATCGCCTGCCGATGCTGACGCACGAAGAAGAAATCTCGCTGGCGAAACGTCTCAAGGATCAAGCCGACCTTGGCGCCGCCCAGCAACTGGTGATGTCCCACCTGCGCCTGGTGGTGTCGATCGCGCGCGGCTATCTGGGCTACGGCCTGCCGCACGGCGATCTGATCCAGGAAGGCAATATCGGCCTGATGAAAGCCGTGAAACGCTTCGACCCGGATCAGGGTGTGCGCCTGGTGTCGTACGCCATGCACTGGATCAAGGCCGAGATGCACGAGTACATCCTGAAAAACTGGCGCCTGGTCAAAGTGGCCACCACCAAGGCCCAGCGCAAGCTGTTCTTCAACCTGCGCAGCCACAAGCAAGGCCTGGACGCCATGACGCCGGCCCAGATCGACCAGCTGGCCAAGACGCTGGACGTCAAGCGCGAGGAAGTGATCGAGATGGAAACCCGCCTGAGCGGCCGCGACATCGCGCTGGAATCGCCCACCGATGACGAAGATGACAAGTTCGCGCCGATCGCCTATCTGTCGTCCGAAGCCTCGGAACCGACCCGCGTGCTGGAAGCCGAACAGGTGACCCGCCTGCAATCGGAAGGCCTGGAAGAAGCGCTGGGCAAGCTGGACGCCCGCTCGCGCCGCATCATTGAAGCGCGCTGGCTGGCCAACGACGACGGTTCGGGCGCCACGCTGCACACGCTGGCGGACGAATTCGGCGTCTCGGCCGAGCGCATCCGCCAGATCGAAGCGGCCGCGCTGAAAAAAATGAAGGGCGCGCTGGCCGCTTACGTGTAAGCATCGCCACTGTCCCCGGAATGCCGCCGGCGCCCGCGCCGCGCGGCATTTTTTTTGCCCGTCCTTTGACATGGCGCTGACCGCGTGCCGTTCGTGCGCCACATTCGTGGTCTTTTTGTTAAGCTTGTCATCAAAGGATGCAGGAGCCCTCTGATGAAAACCACAATCTTGCGGCAGCTCATCGTACTGCCTTTGCTGGCGGCCGCCATGGCCGTTCTGCATGCATGCGGCAGCACCGCCGCCACGCCGCGCGCGGCCGCGCCGGCGCCGTTCACCACCACCTACGTGCTGCGCCAGGGCGCCAGCGTGGTGATTACGCCGGCCGCCAACGCGGCGGCCGGGCGCGGCGCCAGCGTGGCCGCGGCCGCTCCGGTGTTGCGGCTGGAGCGCGTCAACGACAGCCGCTGCCGCACCGGCGTGGTGTGCGTCTGGGCCGGCTATATCAGCTTCAGCTTCGCGCTCCAGCAGGCGGATGGCAGCGCCAGCAACTTCGTCCTGTCGGACAATATGCCGAACGGCACGCCCAGCGTCACGCGCAACGGCCTCAGCTTCACGCTGGCCGGCTTCACGCCGCAGCAAGTGCCGGCGAAAAATGAAACCACGCCCGATTATCAGGTAAGCTTAAAGGTGAGCAACATTAACTCACCTTAAACCTTGCCCACATGACCACCACGCTCTCCCGCACCGTCCTCGTTTCCTCCATTCTGATTGCGCTGGCCTTGCCAGCCACCGCCAAGACCTCGGTGGCCACCGGCACCGGCGGCGCCGTCGCCACCATCAGCGAGCCAGCCTCGCAAGCGGCGATCGCCATCCTCAACCAGGGCGGCAACGCGGTTGACGCGGCGGTGGCGGCGGCCGCCACACTGGGTGTGACCGATCCGTTCAGTTGCGGCATCGGCGGCGGCGGTTTCATGGTGATTTATCTGGCCAAGGAAAAGCGCGTGATCACCGTCGACCACCGCGAAACGGCGCCAGCCAGCTTTACGCCGACCGTGTTCCTCAAGGACGGCAAGGAACTCGATTTCGAAGCGGTGGTGGCCAGCGGCCGCTCGGTCGGCGTGCCGGGCACGGTGCGCGGCTGGCACGAGGCGCTGGACCGCTACGGCTCGATGTCGTTCAAGCAGGTGCTGGCGCCGGCCATCAACGTGGCCACGCAAGGCTTCAAGGTCAGCGAAAACTTCGCGCATCTCGCACAGGGCAACGAAAGCAAATTCGCCAAGTTCCCTGCCACCGCCGCGCTGTACCTGCGCAACGGCAAAGCCATACCGGCCGGCAGCACGCTACGCAATCCGGACCTGGCCAAGGCCTACCGCGAACTGGCGGCCGGCGGCGTCAAGGTTTTCTACACCGGCAAAATGGCGCGCGCGATTGCCGATGCGGTCAACAACAACGGCGGCAGCATCACGCTGGCCGATCTGTCCAACTACGAAGCGCGCCTGCGCCAGCCGGTGCGCAGCACTTATCGCGGCTATGATTTATACGGTATGCCGCTGCCGAGCAGCGGCGGCGTGGCGGTGGCCGAAGCTTTGAATATCCTGGAAGGCTACGACCTCAAGTCGCTGCCGCGCGCCAAAGCCGAACACCTGTACCTTGAAGCCAGCCGCCTCGCCTTCGCCGACCGCAATGCCTATCTGGCCGACCCGGAATTTGTCGATGCACCGGTGGCGGGCTTGCTGAGCAAGGACTACGCCGCGCGCCGCCGTGAACTGATCAATCCCGCGCAAGCCAGCGTGCAGGCACCGGCCGGCGATCCCTATCCATTCCAGAATGACGTGAGCGTGCCGCTGCGCCCCAACGCCAACAAGCTGATTGCCGAAGGCGCGCACACCACCCACCTCACCGTGTCCGACAAGGACGGCAATATCGTCTCCTACACCTACACCATTGAATCGTGGGGAGGCAGCGGCATCGTGGTGCCGGGTTACGGCTTCCTGCTGAATAACGAGATGACCGACTTCGATTTCTCCGGTCCCGCGCCCAACGTGCCGGAAGCGGGCAAGCGCCCACGCAGCAGCATGTCGCCGACCATCGCCTTCAAGGATGGCAAGCCGGCGTTCTCGATCGGCAGTCCGGGCGGCGCCACCATCATCACCACGGTGCTGCAAACCATTTTCAATTACGTCGACCTGGGCATGTCGATGCCGGATGCGGTGAACGCACCGCGCCTGTCGGAGCGCAACGGCATGGCGACCGACGTGGAACCGGGCTTCGCCGGCAGCGCGCAGGCGCAGGCGCTGGAGAAAACCGGCCAGCACTGGAGCAAGGAAACGGAAGAAATCGGCGCCGCCAACGCGCTGGTGTTCAATCCCGACGGCACCGTGACGGCGGTGAGCGAAGGCCATCGCCACGGCGTCGGCAGCGCGCTGGTGCAAAAGAGCGCGCACTAAATGAATTGCGGGATGCGCAGGCTGGACGAAGCACGATAGGTCCACCGCAGCGATTGCAACCACGCCTGCAACGACGGGCCTCGCAGGGCGCCCAGCATGCCCTGCAAGGCACCCGCCGCCAGCGCACAGGCCAGCGCGTGATGCGGACAATCCTCCACGCCGAAGCCAAGACCATAGCCGCCGCAGCCGCCGCGCGCATCGCGGCTGGCGGCGGCCAATAGCAGCAAAATCTTCTGCCCTGCTTTCAACGTCACACCACCGATCTCGCAATCGCGCGTAACCATGCGGCGCGCGTTCTGCACCGGTGGATCGAAGCGGCTGACGGCGCACACCAACGCCTCCATCTCCTCAATGCCGCTACGCTCTTCTTCCGGTTCGCGCAACAGCGCCAGTATGGCATTGCCGATCAGGCCAGCCGCCGCTTCGTAAGCCAATGCCGGCAAGTGCGCGCCGCCGCTCGCGCTGACCATCGCCAGCTCCGGCACGCAAGTCATCCATTGCGACAGTTTGTCCGCGCGCCACAAGCGGCGGCCGATCAATTCCGCGCGCTCGCGCGCCACACGCGGATCGGCGCTGGCGATGGCGGCCGGCGAAGGCGCGGCGCAATCCGCGTGCGCCATCACCTCATCCACACGCGGCGCGCTGGCGGCTACCCACATCTCCAGACAAGGATCGAAATGCCAGTCCTGCGATGCCGCCAGCGCGTCATAATAGGGGTAAGGGTTGGCGTGCGTGACGGCGGCCAGCGCGTGCGGGAATGGCAGATCGTTGGGTTTCATAATCGCTCCGGCAGCTAAGCCATGATTAAGAATCTGGCCACAATATTAGCGCTCGTTCTATTGACTCGCCATCAACCACTTGGGAGAAGACATGAAAAACTGGGTGCGCGCCAACAAGGGGTTTCTGCTGTTCCTGATGCTGTTCGGGATCTTCCGCACCGCCGTCGCCGACTGGAATCCGATTCCCTCGGCCTCCATGCATCCCAACCTGCTGGAAGGCGATGTGGTGTTCGTCAACCGCCTGGCCTACAACGTCAAAGTGCCGCTGACCGACATCGTCATCAGCCCGACCGGCGAACCGCAGCGCGGCGACATCGTCACCTTCTCCTCGCCGGTCAACGGCACGCGCCTGATCAAGCGCGTGATCGCCCTGCCCGGCGACCGCGTTGAAATGCGCAACGAGCAGCTCATCATCAACGGCCAGCCGGCCGGCTACAGCACCATCGGCCAAACCACCGAAAGCATCAAAGGCATCGGCGACATCGCCGCCGTGCGCGTCGACGAATCGCTAGGCCAGCGCAGCCATGCCATCCAGTTTCTCCCGCAGGTAAAGGCGCGCCGCGATTTCGACGCCATCGTCGTGCCGCCCGGCCAGTACATGATGCTGGGCGATAACCGCGACAACAGCGAAGACTCGCGCTACATCGGCCTGGTGCCGCGCGCCCTGCTGATCGGCCGCGCGGAACGCGTGCTGGCGTCGGCCGACATCACCGGCAACTGGATGCCGCGCACCGAACGCTTCGGCATGAGCCTCTACCCAAAGCAATAGCCCGCGCGCCGGCGGTGTTATGATGATGTAGTAAATTCATAACATTGCTGGTGTCCTCATGATCGAGTTTCAAAGCCTGTCCAAAGTCTACGGCGATTTCCACGCTGTCAAGCCGCTATCACTGACCGTGCGGCGCGGCGAAGTGTTCGGCTTCCTCGGTCCCAACGGCGCCGGCAAGACCACCACCATCCGCATGATGATGGGCATCCTGGTGCCGAGCGGTGGCCATGTGCTGATCGACGGACTCGATTGCCACGCCGAGCCGGCCGAAGTGAAGCGCCGCGTCGGCTACCTGCCCGACACGCCCATCTTCTACGACTACCTGCGCGGGCGCGAGATCCTGCAATTCGTCGGCGAGATGCACGGCTTTTCACGTGCCGAAGCGGCCGGGCGCAGCGCGCGCCTGCTGGCGGAATTCGGCTTGCAGGAAGCGGGCGAGGACTACGCCGTCAACTACTCGCTCGGCATGAAGAAGCGCCTCGGCCTGGCCTGCGCGCTGATCCACGATCCGGCGGTGCTGATCCTCGATGAGCCGATCAACGGCCTCGATCCGCGCGCCTCGCGCGATGTGCAGGAACGCCTGCTGGCGGCGGCCACGCGCGGCGTCACCATTTTTGTGTCGACCCACTTGCTGGACATGGCCGAGAAGCTGTGCGACCGCGTCGGCATCATCCATCGCGGCGAGCTGGTGGCCACCGGCACGCTGGATGAAATCCGCGCCGAATCCTCCGCCAGCGGCTCGCTGGAAGATGTGTTCCTGAAGATCACCGACGAAGCCGCTGAAGAGACGGCGCAATGAGCGCGGTGCGTACCATCTGGTTGATGACCAGGATGCGCCTGACGCGCCAGCGCAACCTGTTGTTCAACAGCGGCATATTCTTCAAGAAGAAAAAACCGCGCGACGGCATCGCGGGCAAGCGTAGCAACCTGTGGATACTGACCGCGCTGATGACGCTATTGATGGCGTTCTCGTTCACCACCATGTCCAACAACGTGGTGCTCAACATGCAGTGCCAGCTCGACCCGGCCAGCGCATGCCGTTATGTGGACAAGGAAGGCAACCAACAGATCGATCAGCACGCGGCGTTCGATGAACTGGCCACCGCGCCCTTCTCCGCGCCGCTGATGCACGGACTGACGATGGAGGTGACCATCCTGTTCCTCATCGCCGTCGTTATGCCGCTCGGGAACAAGGAAATCACCCAGCCGGACTGGGATCTGGAATGGCTGGTGACCATGCCGGTGGAGCGCGCCACGCTGCTCTGGGGACGGGTGCTGGAACGCAGCGCCAGCAACTTCCTTGGCTACTTTGCGCTGATGCCGGCCTTCGGCGTGATCGCCTGGCATTCCGGCCACACCTGGACCGCGCTGCCAGTGGCCTTGCTGGCCGCAGCCGTGCTGCTGCCGTTGGCGGCCATGCTGTACACGCTGGCCGACACCGGCCTGCGCATGTGGCTCCCCGCCTCCCAACTGCGCAACATGCAAGCCGTGGCGGGCCTGGTCAACCTGCCGCTGATCTACTTCGTCATGGCGCTGGGCATGCCACAAGCGAGTGGCTTCGCGATGGACTGGGCACGCGGCTTTCCGACGTGGGTGGGCTGGACGCCCCCCGGCCTGGTGCTGCAAGCGATACAGGCACAGGACCTGGCGCAATTTGCCGCGCGTGCCGCCCTGCTGCTGGCGCAAGTCATCTTGCTGATGTGGGGCGGCATGGCACTGCTGCGCCATCAGCTGCGTCATGGCGTGGTCAATTCCGGCGCGCGCGAAACCGTGCGCGGCAAGCAGCAAACCGCCGCGCCGCGCGCCGACGCCCTGCCTGTCCCCGCGCGCGGCCTGCGCGCCTTGCTGGCCGCCCTCCTGTCACCCATCAAACGCCGCGAACTGCGCCTGCTGAGCCGCGATCGCAACTTCATGTTCCAGACTTTGCTGCTACCGGTGATCATCATCGGCAGCCAGATGGTCTTCAACGGCAAACTGAATAGCCTTGCAGAACTGGGCGAGCATCACACGCTGGCCGCCGCCATCGCCTTTGGCCTGGGCGTCTACATGCTGATGCTGTCGGCCTTCCAGACACTGAACAACGAAGGCCAGGTCCTGTGGCTGCTGTACACCGTGCCGCGCTCGATCGAAAGCGTGTTGAAGGAAAAGGCGCAGCTGTGGGGCACACTGACTCTGATCTATCCTGCCGCCGTGCTGGGCATCGCCGCCTGGTACAGCACGGAATTCGAATGGGACATGCTGGTGCTGGCGCTGAGTGTGGCGGCCGGCATTCCGATCTACTCCATGATCGCCGTCTCACTGGGCGTGTTCGCCTGCGATCCGCAAGCGGTGGACGTGCGCACCCGCGTGCGGCCCACCTACGTCTACCTCTACATGCTGCTGGCCAGCTTCTACACCTGGTCGATCTACACCAGCGTGTGGTCGCAGAAACTGGTGGTGCTGGTGCTGACCGCATCGATGGCGCTGGCCTTGTGGCAAAAGGCGCGCGACTCGCTGCCCTACCTGCTCGATCCGGCCGCCGCGCCGCCGGCGCGCGTCTCCACTGCCGACGGCCTGATCGCCGCCACCGCCTTCTTCATCCTGCAAGCGCTGGTGCTGATGTTCTTCGACAAAGTGAGCACGCAAGCCATCACCATCGCCTTTGGCATCGCCGGGCTGACCGTGTATGGCCTGATGCGGCTGGTGTACTGGCGCAGCAAGGCGGCCGGCGTGCCGGCGATGCTGCGTGGCGTAGACTGGGCCGTGTCGCTGCGCAGCGCCGCCATCGCGGCACTGGTGGCCTGCGCCGCCGGTGTGGGCTACATGGCGGCGATACAGCACACCGCGATGTGGGCGGAAATCCAGAAGGCCGCGGCAGCCACTTCCGGCTCGCGCCTCTGGATACTGGCATTGTCCGTGGTAGCTGCGCCGCTGTGTGAAGAATTCATCTTCCGTGGCCTGATCTACGGCGGCTTGCGGCGCTCAATGCGCGCCTTGCCGGCCATGGTGATGAGCGCGGCCATCTTCGCGGTGGTGCATCCGCCGTTGTCGATGCTGCCGGTATTCGTGCTTGGCCTGTGTTCCGCATGGACCTATGAACGCAGCAAGACCCTGCTGGCGCCCATGCTGGTCCACGCGGCCTACAACGCCGTCATCCTTGGCTTCCGGCCTTGGCAATGACTTTGATCTCGAAATCGAAGCCTGCCAGCCAAGTGACGCCGACAGCGGTGATATTCGGATACGGCGCACTGCCCCAGAACTCGGGCACCACGGCCCAGATACGCTCGAAACGGTTGTGCGGATCAATCATGAAGACGGTGACATCAACCACCTCCTCAAAGCTGCTGCCTGCCGCCGCCAGAATCTCGTTCAGGTTACGGAAAGCCAGGCGCACCTGCTCCTCCAGCTCAGGCTCCGGCGATCCGTCAGGCAAGCTGCCAACTTGCCCGGACACGAACAGAAAGCCATTTGAACGGATGGCCGGCGAATAACGGTAACGTTCATACAAATCCTGGCGGCCAGGCGGGAAAACAACATCGCGTGCAGACATGTTCAACTCCTCGTTAAGTGATGACGAGACTTTAAACATCCGCCGCCGCGCGATAAACCGGCAAGTCGTACAATGACTGTTTGGCGATCCCAAACAATCACCCCATGGACCGATTCGACACCCTGCTGGCCTTTGTGCGCGTGGTGGAAGCAGGCAGCTTCACCAAGGCGGCGCAGACGCTCCACATGAGCAAGACCACCGTATCGCAGCTGGTGCAGCAGCTGGAGGCGCGGCTACAGGTCAAGCTGCTCAACCGCACCACGCGACAGGTCAGGGTGACCGCCGAAGGCGCGGCCTATTACGAGCGCGTGGTGCGCGTGCTGGGCGATCTGGAAGACGCGGACACTGATCTCGCCGGCGAACTGGCCGCGCCGCGCGGACGGTTGCGCATCGACGTGCCGAGCCCCTTCGCCCGCTTCATCCTGATGCCCGCGCTGCCCGACTTCCACCGGCGCTATCCGGAGATACAAATCAACATGGGCGTCAGCGACCGCAATATCGATGTCATCGGCGAGAACGTGGATTGCGTGGTGCGCGGTGGGGAAATCACTGTACCATCGCTGGTGGCAAAGCATATAGGCGACTTGCAGCTCGGCCTCTACGCGGCACCGGATTACCTGCGCCGCGAAGGCTCGCCTGCGCACCCGGCGGAGATAAAACACATCGTCGGCTTTCTGCGTTCCAGCAGCGGCACCGTGGCCTCGGCAAAAATGCATCGTGAGCAGGAACAAGTGCAAATCAGCGCCCGCTACATCGTCGCGGCGGATGATGGCAATGCTTATCTGGCGGCGGGGCTGGCGGGAATGGGCGTACTCTGGCTGCCGCATTACATGGCGAAGCCACACGCGGCGCGTGGAGAACTCACGCCGCTGCTGGAGGACTGGCGGATAGAAGCCATGCCCATGTACCTCGCCTACCCACAAAACCGCCATGTCAGCGCCAAGCTGCGCGCCTTCATGGCGTGGATAGACGAGTTGATGGCGAAGCTTTAGTCCTTGTAGCGCACCTCGGCCAGCGCGAAGGCGCCGCCATGGTAGGTGACCGAGGCGTTCTTGTCCGGGTATTCGCCGCTGTCGGGGAAGTTGGCGTCGAATTGCGAGGAGCTGTCCTTCGGCTTGTAGCCCAGGTGCGAGGCCTTGCTGTTGTCCCACCACGCCACTTCGTTATCCGACATGCCGAACAGGATGGTGAAGCCGACGCGCGTCGCGAACAGCGAACGGCGCAGCGCTTCCACCAGGTCGTCGTAGCTCAGCCAGGTCACCATCATGCGGCGGTCTTTCGGCTCGGGGAAGGAAGAGCCGATGCGCAGGCTGACCGTTTCCAGGCCGGTGCGGTCCCAGTAGTAGCTGGCCAGCTGCTCGCCGAAGCATTTGCTCACGCCGTAGAACGAGTCCGGACGGGTCGGCGCGGCGGCGTCGATGTAGTCGGTGTTACGGTAGAAGCCCACGGTGTGATTCGAGCTGGCGAACACGATGCGCTTCACACCCTTCTTGTGCGCGGCCTCGTAGATATTGGCCGTGCCGAGAATATTCGCCTGCATGATGTTCTCGAAGGTGTTCTCGGTCGAGATGCCGCCGAAGTGCAGCACCGCGTCCACGCCTTCCATCATCTTCATCACGGCCGCCTTGTCGGCCAGGTCGCACTGCACGATCTCTTCGCCCTCGCGCGCCTCACCCATGTCGGCGATGTCGGACAGCACCACCACATCGGCCCAAGGCTTGATGCGGTCGCGCAGAACTTTACCCAGGCCGCCGGCGGCGCCGGTCAGCAGCAGTCGTTTGAATGGTTTTGCCATGTTTGTCTCTTTTCTTTGTTATCAGGTCACCGGGGCCGGATTGAACAGCACCAGAGCGTTATGCAGTTTCCATTTCTCGGCAAAGGTCTCGCGGCCGCTGGCCACGTCCAGCATCAGCTGGAACATCTCCCAGCCCACTTCGGCGATGGTGGTTTCGCCGCTGGCGATGCGGCCAGCGTTGACGTCCATCAGGTCGTGCCAACGGCGCGCCAGATCGTCGCGGGTGGCGACTTTAATCACCGGCACTTCGGCCAGGCCGTATGGCGTGCCACGGCCGGTGGTGAAGATATGCAGGTTCATGCCGGCAGCCACTTGCAGCGTGCCGCAAATGAAATCGCTGGCCGGCGTGGCCGCGTAGATCAACCCTTTTTGCGTCAATTTCTCGCCCGGCGACAGCACGCCGGAAATCGGTGCGCTGCCCGACTTGACGATCGATCCCATCGCCTTCTCGACGATGTTGGACAGGCCGCCCTTCTTGTTGCCCGGCGTGGTGTTGGCGCTGCGGTCCACACCGCCACGCGTCAGGTAGGCGTCGTACCAGGCCATCTCGCGGATCATGGCCTCGGCCACTTCCGGCGTGGTGGCGCGCGAGGTCAGTTGGTCGATGCCGTCGCGGACCTCGGTCACTTCCGAGAACATCACGGTGGCGCCGGCGCGCACCAGCAGGTCGGTGGCAAAGCCCACCGCCGGATTGGCGGTCACGCCGGAGAAGGCGTCGCTGCCGCCGCACTGCACGCCCACCACCAGCTCCGAGGCCGGCACGGTTTCGCGCTGGCGCTTGTTCAGTTCCGCCAGATTGGTTTCGGCCTGCTTCATGATCGATTCGATCATCGACATGAAGCCGACGTGCTGCGCGTCCTGCAAGCACACCAGGCCCGGATCGGCGCCGCCGGCGTTCTGGATCGGGATCGAGCCTTTCGGGAACAGGCGCGTTGGTTGCAGCTTCTCGCAACCGAGGCTGACCACCATCGCCTGGCCGCCGAAGTTGGGATTCAGCGCGATATTGCGGATGGTGCGGATCGGGATATTGGCGCCCGGCGCGTCAATCGCCACGCCGCAGCCGTAGGTGTGCTCCAGTCCCACCACGTCGTCGACGTTGGGATACTTCGGCAGCAGCTCGGCCTTGATGCGCTGGACCGCGAAGTCCACCACACCCGACACGCATTGCACGGTGGTGGTGATGGCCAGGATGTTACGGGTGCCGACGCTGCCGTCCGGATTGCGGTAGCCCTGGAAGGTGTAGCCTTCCAGCGGTTCCAGCGGCGGCGGCTTGACGGTGGCGATCGGCAGGCCTTCCAGTTCGCGCGCGGCCGGCATCTCGACATTGTGCTCGGCCAGCCAGCTGCCGGCCGGCAGATCCTTGGCGGCGAAACCGATGGTGACGTTGTAGCGCACCACGCGGTCGCCCTTGGCCAGATCGCGCAGCGCCACCTTGTGGCCTTGCGGGACCGCTTCCAACAGCGTCAAACCGTTGGCGAACACAGCGCCGGCCGGCAGGCCGCCGTCGTTGACGACAATCGCGACGTTATCGTTGTCGTGCATGAGGATGTAGCGCGGTGTGTTGGCGCTGGCGGGAGTGGTCATCTGGCTTTCCTACGTTGTTTTTTAGTCTCGAAAAGTGGTCTGACCACTTCTGTTATTGGCTGGCCAATTCGGTGTTGTGGCCTGCGCGCCACAGTCTGAAAACCGCATGTTTCCTATGGAAGAGACCTTGTTGACATGGGGCGCAGACGGCTGCTCGATGAATTCAGTATGCCATTTAAAAATTAATTTGGCTAGTCCACATTGCGTATTTGGTCTGACCACCTTAGAATGGCCTGACCAGATGGCAAATCAATAAGCCACACCAGAGACGAGACATCAATGCTGAAAAAGACCACACTTCCTGCCGAAAGCAACGCCCACGAGCCGCGGCTGTACCGCGTGGTGGCCGACCGCATCCAGGAACTGATCCGCAACGAAAACATCGCCGCCGGCGAGCGCCTCCCGTCCGAGCGCGACCTGGCCACCAAGCTCAGTGTCAGCCGCGCCTCCCTGCGCGAAGCCCTGATCGCGCTGGAACTGGGCGGTGTGATCGAAGTGCGCGGCGGCTCCGGCGTCTACGTCAGCGAACTGCCGGAACCGGCCGCAGCCGATCTGCCGGAAGCCGGTCCCGGTCCGTTTGAAGTGCTGTCCGCGCGCCGCCTGATCGAATCCGAGATCGCCGCCATCGCCGCCCGCGTCGCCACCGACAGCGCCATCGACGCCATCCTGCAAGCGGTGGTGGAGATGGAAAAGCACCACGCCAATTATTCAAGCAACGAGCAGGCCGACCGCAACTTCCACCTGGCCATCGCGCGCGCCACCGGCAACAGCGCGCTGGTCGGATCGCTGAACTACCTGTGGGATCAGCGCGGCCGCCTGTGGCACAAGCTCAAGGAACACTTCCAGACCGAGGAACTGCGTCAGGAAACGCTCAAGGACCACCGCCGCATCCTGGAGGCGATTGCCGCCCACGATCCGGCGGCGGCGCGCAAGGCCATGCGCGCCCACCTGGAACGCGTGACCCGCACTTTCTCGCGCGGATAACAGTATTTGTAGCAAACGCAGGACCGGCCTCGATGCCGGCCGCGTAAATAAAGCAATCAAGTTATCGACCGACTCGACCTCGGCCCGGCTGCGCATGCAGCGCGGCGGCCCTCGTCTTAGCGGCACGGAGTACGCGAGGTGCTCCACTCACGCAAGCGCTCTTCAGCGCAGCGTATAACTTTATTCAAGAGACGAAGGAGACAACACCATGAAGTCCGAGCACCCGGTCCAGAAACGTTCCGCACAACCCCGCCTGCTGCTGTCCGCCATTAGCCTGGCTGTGCTGACGCTGGCCAACCAGGCGGCGGCGCAAAACGCCGGCGACGATGCCAACATGACCCGCGTCGAAGTGACCGGTTCGAGCATCAAGCGCGTCGCCAACGAAGCATCGCTGCCTGTCACCACCGTCAAGGCCGAAGACCTGGTCAAGCAAGGCATGACCACCCTGGCCGACTTCATGATGGCGCTGCCGCAATCGGCCTCGCTGGCGCCGTCGAACGCCGGCTCCGGCACCAACATCAACCTGCGCGGTCTGGGCGTGAACCGCACCCTGGTGCTGCTGAACGGCCGCCGCCTGGCCAACGAGGCGATCGCCGACGGCTATGCCAACCTGGACGTGATTCCCATGTCCGCCATCGCCCGCGTTGAAGTGCTGCGCGACGGCGCTTCCTCGATCTACGGCTCGGACGCCATCGGCGGTGTGGTCAACTTCATCACCAGGACCCAGTTCGAAGGCACGCAGTTGACCGCGCAGGCCGTGCAGCCTGAGAAAAAAGGCGGCGGCGACGAGCAGCGCCTGACCGCCACCTGGGGCAAGGGCAACCTGGAACGCGACGGCTGGAGCTTCTACGCCACCATCGACGCCCACCAGCGTACCCGCCTGGCCGCATCGGACCGCGCGTATCTGAGTTCCGCGGACGTGCTGACCAATCTCGGTCGTCCGCCAACGCTGGGCACCGGCGGCAACGCCACGCCGGCCAACTTCACCACGGCGACCAACAAGACCGCGCAGAACCCGTACGCGACCAAGGGCTGCCTGGCGCCGTACTCCATCGTCGGCCAGAAAGGCACTTGCGTACTGGACGCCAATGAATACGGCACCGCGCTGTACGCCAACCAGCAGGTCACCTTCTACGCACGCGGCGCCAAGAAGCTGAGCGAGGACCATATCGTCAGCATCGATTACTCGCGCGGCGAGGAGTTCATTCTCGGCACCAAAAACCCGACCACCACCTTGCCAGTCGGCGGCGTCAACGCCATTCTGCCGTCGACCAGCAAATGGTATCCGGGCGCCAGCGGCGGTGTGCCCGCCGTGGCGGGTCTGAACAACGCGCCGCTGATCGTTACCTGGTCCGTGGCGGACCTGGGCCTGGCGACCACCAAGGACGTGCAGCTCAACCAGCGTGTGGCGATCAGTGATGAAGGCGTGATCGGCGGCTGGGACTACAAGGCCGGCCTGGTGGTCGGCATCTCCAACCGCGACAACTACTACTACGACGGCTACGTCAAAGGCCAGGGCCTGCTGGACGGCCTGAAGAACGGCAAACTGAATCCATTCGGCCTGCAAGACGCCGACGGCAAGGCTTATCTGCAATCGATCAGCGTGGATGGCGCCAAAAACCGCACCTCGAAATCGACCTTCACCGGCATCGACGTCACCGCCAGCCGCGCCCTGACCGAACTGCCGGGCGGCTCGCTGGCACTGGCGATCGGCGCCGACCTGCACCGCGACACCACCGAAGACACCAAGCTGCCTATCGTGGCCGACGTCACCTACGCCAACACCAGCCCATCGCACGGCGAAGGCGCGCGTAACGTGGCCGCGCTGTTCACCGAGATCAACGCGCCAGTGACCAAAACGCTGGAACTGAACGCCGCCGTGCGCGCCGACCATTTCAGCGACTTCGGCACCACCGTCAATCCGAAGATCAGCTTCCGTTGGGAGCCTAGCAAGCAGCTGATGTTCCGTGGTTCGGCCAACACCGGCTTCCGCGCCCCGACCCTGTTCGACGCCTACGGCTATCGCCTGCCAGGCGCCACCGGCCTGACCGCCGCCAAGTGGGACGATCCGGTACTGTGCCCGGGCGGCACCCCGGGCGTGGCCGGCACCGGCACCGCGCTGCCGGGCTATGTGGCATCGACCGTCTGCAACACCACCCTGCCCAAGCAGACCGGCTCCAACGCCGGCCTGAAGCCGGAGAAGTCGAAAGGCTACACCCTGGGCGTGGTCATGGAACCGGTCAAGAACGCCATGGTGTCGTTCGACTACTGGAACATCCGCATGACCGACATGCTGGCCAACCTGCCGGAGCAAGTCTACTTCCTGTATCCGGAGCAGTATGCGTCGTACTTCGTGCGTAACGCCGACCGCACCATCAACTTCATCAACAACACCACCATGAACCTGGGTGGCCAGAAAGCGGCTGGCGTGGACGTCTCGGGTTCGTACGCCTTCCCGCGTTCGTCGGTGTACGGCGATTTCAAGGTGTCGATCGACGGTACTTATCTGACCCAGTTCGACAACCAGCTGTATGCAGGGAGCCCGTTCGTGTCGAACATCGGCCAGTTCGGTTTGGCCAGCAACGGCACCACTTCCAGCTTCCCTATCATCACCTACCGCTGGAAGCACACCGCCAAGCTGAATTGGGCCAAGGGCAACTGGAACATGCAACTGAGCCAGAACTACAACTCCAAGTACACCGACCAGAATCTGGTGGCGAAGCAGTACTGGCGCAACATCAACTCGTACAAGCAGTGGAACTACACCGCGACGTACAATGGCTTCGCGAACACGCAAGTGGTGTTCGGCATCACCAACCTGCTCAACGCGCCACCACCGGCAACCAACAGCAGCCTGTATAGCTTTGGTTACCTGAGCAGCGCGTCCAGCCCGATCGGCCGTGCGTACAACGTACGCGTAACCTACAACTTCTGATCCGCCTGAGTATGGGCGCCGGACCGACACCACGGCCGGCGCCTTTTTTTTGCCCGGAACTCATCATGAAAATCCTGATTACCTGCCTTGCTACCGCAACGACCTTGCTGGCCAGCGGCGCACACGCGGCCGATAAGCCTATCCGCTTCATCCTGGTCGGCGATTCAACCATGGCCAACACCAGCGGCTACGGCGACGCGTTCTGCGCGCGCGTCAACCGCGCCAACACCTGCATCAACCTGGCGAAAGGCGGCCGCAGTTCCGGCAGCTTCCGGGCCGAGGGCCGCTGGGACGAGGTGGAAGGCCTGCTGCGCGGCTCCGCCGCCTACAGCGCCACCTATGTGCTGATCCAGTTCGGCCACAACGACCAGCCGGGCAAGCCTGGCCGCTCGACCGATCTGAAAACCGAATTCCCCGTCAACATGGCGCGCTATGCGCAGGAAGTGAAGACACTGGGCGGCGTGCCGGTGCTGGTCACACCGCTGACGCGCCGCACCTTCAAGGACGGCGTGTTGGAGAATAACCTTGCCCCATGGGCCGACGTGATCCGCGCCACCGCCGCGGCGCAGAAAACGCCGCTGCTGGATCTGAACGCGGAGAGCTACGCGGCCGTGCAAGCCATGGGTCAGGATGAAGCGGACACGCTGGCCATGGTTCCGCGCCCTGCCGACTATGGCGTGGCGCCCGCTGCCGGCAAAGTGGAAGTGGCCGGCGCCGCCAAATCGGCCTTCGACCGCACCCACGTCGGCGCCAAAGGCGCAGCCTACTTCTCGCGCATGGTGATGGACGAGATCAAACGCAGCATCCCGGGAGTAGCGGGCCAGTTCAAGCCGGAGAGCGAACAGTGACAAGTCATCGCATCCCGGCGGCACTGGCGCTATTACTGGCCGCCGGCGTCACGCAAGCGCAGGACACGCGCAAGGTCAGCGAGCCGACGCCGCCGCCCTCCTGCACCGTACTGACCGCAGCGACGGCAGGCAGTGACGACACCGCGCGCATCCAGTCCGCCATCGACCAATGTCCTGCCGGCCGCGCCGTGCGGCTGAGCGGCAGCTTTACCTCCGGCCCGCTCAGGCTGCGCAGTGGCGTCAGCCTGCTGATCGACCAGGGCGCCGTGCTGCAAGCCAGTCTCAATCCCAAATTGTACGACCGTGGCGCAAACACCTGCGGCACCATCGACAAACAGGGGCGCGGCTGCAAACCCTTCATCACCATCGATAACGCAAAATCGAGCGGCATCTACGGCGAAGGCAGCATCGACGGCCAGGGTGGCCGCGTGATCGACGGCGGCAGCGAATCCTGGTGGCAGCTGGCGCGCCGCGCACAAAAGGACGACGCTCGCCAGAACATACCGCGCCTGATCGAAGTGACCAACGCGCAGGACATCACCCTGCATAAAATCACCCTGCGTAACTCGCCCAACTTCCACGTCACGCTGAACAAGGTGGACGGCTTCACCGCATGGGGTGTACGCATCGACACCCCGGCCACCGCGCGCAACACCGACGGTATCGATCCCATCTCCTCGCGCAACATCACCGTCGCCTACAGCCATATTCGCACTGGCGACGACAACATCGCCATCAAGGCCGGCAACAACGGCGCCACCGAAAACATCTCCGTGCTGCACAACCGCTTCTACAGTGGCCATGGCATGTCCATCGGCAGCGAAACCAACGGCGGCGTGCGCCGCGTGCTGGTGGAAGACCTGAGCATGGATGGCACCACCTCCGGACTGCGCATCAAGAGCGACGTTTCGCGCGGCGGCGTGGTGGATCAGGTCAGCTATCGCAACGTCTGCCTGCGCAGCGTGAAAACGCCGATCGACATCGGCGCCCGCTACGACAACAAGGCCGAAGGCACGCTGGTTCCGGTCTATACCAACATCGCTTTCGACGACGTACACAGCGTCACGCCAGGCCGCATCAGCGTGCAAGGCTACGACGAGCAGCGTCCGGTGCAGGCCACGCTGCGTAACGTCAGCATCGCCGGCAAGGCGGACCGCAAGATCGAATTCGCCAACCTGACCGGGGAAGCGATCGGCCATCAGGACACCAGCACCTGCGCCAACCGCTTCGCGCCGTTCCCGGAAACAGCCAGCGCCATGCGCCCGCAACTCACGTCGGAACAGGCAAGACAATACGCATATAGCGAAGTCCTGAAATACGTCGGCGCGGCCGGCAAGGAAACCATCGATCCATGGGACCCGCTGTCTGACCCGCTGGCCAAAGGCGCGGCCTTCACACCGGACTACATCGTCGACAAAGGCGCACGCGCAGATGGCGTGCGCACCTTCAACACGGTGCAGGAGGCGGTCAGCCGCGCGCTGCTGGACAGCGCCGGCAAGCGCCTGTACATGCTGGTGAAGCCGGGCGTGTATCCGGAGCTGGTATACATCCCCGCCAGCGCCGCGCCGATCACGCTGTACGGCGAAGGCAAGGACGCCACCGCCACGCGCATTACGGCCAGACTGGATGCCTCCATCACCGGCGCAGCCTACGACGCGCAATACGGCGCGCAATTCGCCAAGGCCGCGCCGGCGGTGCAAGCCATGTACGCCACCATCAAGGACCGCGCGCAGATCGGCACCTTCGGCACGCAAACCGTCTGGGCGCAGAACAACGGCTTCCAGGCCCGTAACATCACGTTTGAAAACGGCTACAACAAAGACACCGGTAACGCCCGTGCGGAAGCGCTCCCCAACATCAACAACATCCACCATCAGGCGCTTGCGCTGAGCGTGGACGGCGCCGACAAGGCGCAATTCGAAAACATCCGCCTGATCGGCTTCCAGGACACCCTGTACTTAAAGTCGCCACAGCCCGGCAGCACCGTGCGCAGCTTCTTCAACAAATCGTATATCGAAGGCGACGTCGATTTCATCTTCGGCGACAGCACCGCCTACTTCCACCAGAGCGAGATCCGTACGCTGGGCGACCGTGGCGTTTCCTACGTCGCCGCGCCGGATACGCACCTCAAAACCAAATACGGCTTCGTGTTCGACAACGTGCGCTTCACGCATGAAGGTTCTAAGACGGGCAACTTCTACCTGCTGCGCCAATGGTTCCACAGCTCGCGCTGCACGCCTTACGCCCCACTGCCGGTGGAAGGCTACAGCTGCACCTACGGCCCAAGCAACGGCTACAAGGCGCCTACCGGCACCGTGGCGCGCGTGTCGCTGGAAGCAGTCGGCAAGATGGTGGTACTGAATTCGCGCATTGGTGCCCACATCAACAAACAGCAGCCCTGGTCCGACTGGAACAAGAAAGGCACCATCTCCTATCGTCCGGCGCAATACAACTCGGACGATCATTGGAACAACCTGATTAAAGCCGGCATCGATCCTGTCAAAGATCTCGGCTACACCGCGCCTCCTTCGCCGGCCGACGTTTTCCTCGGTGAGTTCAACAATGCAGATGAATAAGGACCACAGCATGACCATCAACAACCAGCGCCGCAACCTGATGAAAGCTTTGCCGGCGGCGGGCCTGTCGTTCAGTCTTCCCGCCGTTGCCGCCACCGCGCCCGATCCATGGCTGCAAGCGCAGGCCATCGTCGATCACGTATCGAAGCCGCGCAAGTTCCGCAAGCAGGACTTCAATATCACCGCCTACGGCGCCAAAAGCTGCAAGCTGACCAAGGTGAAAGCATGGGTCTCGCACGAGGATCAGGAAGACATCGGTACGCCGGCTGCGGGCTCGTTCGACTGCTATGCCGCCATCAAGGCCGCCATCAAAGCCTGCCATGAGGCGGGCGGCGGCCGCGTGCTGATCCCGGCCGGCGACTGGTTCGTGGCCGGTCCCATCGTGCTGCTGTCGAATGTGAACGTCCACCTGAGCAAAGGTGCGCACGTCTACTTCAGCCATAACCCGGCGGACTTCGCCAAATACGGCGACATCGACTGCGGCAAGCACGGCAAGCTGACCATCTCGCGCTGGCAGAGCAACGACTGCCTGAACTACTCGCCGATGGTGTACGCCTACGGCCAGGACAACATCGCCCTCACCGGCGATGACTGGACCGCGATTCTCGACGGCCAGGGCGGCGTGCCGTTCAACGATGCCGGCGATTGCTGGTGGACCTGGAAGGGCAAGCAGAAAACCATCAATTCCATCGGCCAGGGCACCACGCCCAACTTCAAATCCGGCAAGATGTCGGAAAACACCGTCAATCCGCTGAACGCGGAGTCGCTGGCGACGGTGGCGCCGGCACTGACCGAAGCGGAACGCGTGCTGATTCAGGGCGAAGGCGACAAGTGGCGTGCGGACGCTTCCTACCTGCCGGCGCTGTCGGAAGCGGGTGTGCCGCTGTCGAAGCGCATCTTCGGCGTGGGTCACTACCTGCGCGCGCCGATGATCCAGCTGATCGGCTGCACCAACGTGCTGCTGCAAGGCTATCGCGTGCAGAACACGCCGTTCTGGCAGCACCATCCGGTCCACTGCCGCAACCTCGTGATCCGCAATGTGGAGATGCACAGCCACGGCCCGAACAGCGACGGCTTCGACCCGGAAGCCTGCGACCACGTGCTGGTGGAAGGCTGCACCTTCGATACCGGCGACGACTGCATCGCCATCAAGGCCGGCAAGGATCTGGACACGCAATACGGTCCTTCGCAAAACATCGTCATCCAGAACTGCATCATGCACAGCGGCCATGGTGGCGTCACGCTGGGCAGCGAAATGGCGGGCGGCATTCAGAACGTGTTCGCGCAGAAGCTGGTGTTCGAGAACGCCAACTGGAAAACCAATCCGCTCAACACGGCGATCCGCATGAAGACCAATATGAACCGGGGCGGCTACCTGCGCAACTTTTACGTGCGCGATTGCACGGTGCCGAACGGCGTGCAGATCTCACCGTCGTTCTATGCGTCGCTGCCAGGATCGCCGATCCAGTCCAAGACCGTGGCCACGGCGGCTGGCGCCATCGTCACCTTCGATTGCGACTACACGCCGATCAGCGACAACGTGCGGATCCGCCCGCCGGTGGTGGACAACATCCAGATCTCCAACATCAAGGCCAGCAACGTGAGCAAGGATGGCAAGACCGCGTCCTGCTTCCAGGCGATCGTGATCCTCGGACCGGTGGCGTCGGACTACAACGGCCCGCTGCCGGTGCCGCCGGTGTTCCCGGTGACGAATGTATCGATCAGCGACTGCGATTTCGGTACGCCGGTGAACATCGCCGCGCCATGGTATCTCTACAACGTCCGCAACCTGACGCTGAAGAACGTCACCATTGGCGACAAGGTACACAACACCGTGCTGTCGGCCTGACGAGGTGCGTCGATGATGGTGCGCCTGCTCTACGCGATGGTCTGCGCCACTGCCACCGCTGCACCGGCAGTAGCGGCGGTGACATCCCTGCTGCCCGCGCATGGCGCGCAGAAGGTCAATCCGGATACGCATCTGGTGCTGCGCTTCGACCGGCCGCCGCTGCTGGGCGTGTCCGGCCTGATACGCATCTACGATGTCGCCAACGGCAGGCTGGTGGACACGCTGGACCTCAGCATCCCCGCCGGCCCGAGCGAGCGCACCAAGCTGCCTGCGGCGCCGTATCTGACCACGCCTTACGTCTACAGCGACGGCCGGCGCCCGACCAACGCCAACACCAAAGCCGGCACGCCATCCGCCGGCGCCGAGCCGGGTGACGCCAGCAAATACCAGCTCACCATTATCGGCGGCTTCACGGATGGCTTCCACTTCCATCCGGTGATTGTGCGCGACAAGACTGCGACCATCTACCCGCACAACAACCTGCTCGAATACGGCAAGCGCTATCGCGTGCAAATTGACGATGCGGTGTTTGGCCATGCGGTCAAGCCGTGGGAGTTCAGCACCAAGCCGCGCGGTCCGGATGGGACGCGTGTGGTCGTCAGCGCGGACGGCACGGCGGACTTCAATACAGTACAAGGCGCACTGGATTACGTGCCGGACCATCCGGCGCAGCGCGTGACCATCTTTGTGCGCAATGGCGACTACGAGGAGATCGTCTACTTCCGTCACAAGTCCAATATCACGGTGCAGGGCGAGCAGCGCGACAAAGTACACATCCATTACGCCAACAATGAAGTCTTCAATCCACATCCGCCCAACATCAGCACCAACGAAGTCGCGGGCACATTTCCTTCGCGCCGCGCGGCTTTCGCGGCCGACAACGTGAAGGGCATACACCTGCGCGATCTGACGCTGGAAACCACGCTGTCCGGGCAGGCGGAGGGCTTGCTGATCACTGGTTCGGAGAACATCGTCTCCAACACGACCATCATCGGCTCGGGCGACGCCTTGCAGGTCAATGGCAGCACCTACCTGCCGGACGTGAAAGTGATCGGTCATGGCGACACCATTCTTGGTCGCGGCCCGGCGTTCTTCGAGCGTTGCGACATCCAGTCGCAGCATGCATTCATGTGGGTCCGTAATCCTGCGACCAATCACGGCAACGTGTTTGTCGGCTGCCGCTTCACTACGCTGGGCGGCGGCATGACCGAGCTCGCGCGCTCGCCGGCCAACAAGGGCAAGACCTATCCATATGCGGAAGCGGTGCTGATCAACGCCACGCTGAGCGGCATTAGCCCCGCCGGTTGGGGACAAATCGACGGCGATGCGTCTCAGGTTCGCTACTGGGAATTCAACAGCCGCAATATGGACGGCACGCCGGTGGATGTCAGTCAGCGCCACCCGGCTTCTCGCCAGTTGAATGCGGAGCGTGACGCCGAGACCATCCGCAACTACAGCAATCCGGCGTGGGTTTTAGGCGACTGGGCAGCGCACTGAGATTGGCATATACTGGCCTGAACTAAAACCGAGAGGCCTATCATGCGTCCATTGTTCATGCTGTTGCTGCTGTCTTCCGCCGCCGTGCAGGCGGCGCCTGCGGAAGCGCTCAAGCCGATGGCGTTTTTGGCGGGTCATTGCTGGAAGGGAGAATTCCCGGATGGGAAGCAGACCGACGAGCATTGCTTCTCGTGGATACTCAACGGCCACGCGCTGCGCGACGTCCACACCGTGCGCACGCCGGGCAAGCCGGACTACGTAGGCGAAACCATCTACCACTATGACGCGGCCGCCAAGGTGGTGAGCTATCTGTACGTGGAAAACGACGGCGGCTTCAGCCGCGGCACCATGAAGCCGACGGCGACCGGGCTGGAATTCCCGGAGGCCCAATACATCAACGGGAGCATGGTCCTGCCCTACCGTGTGCAATGGACCGTGAACGCCAACTCCTACGAAGCGTTCAGCGAAATGTACGTCAAAGACAAATGGATCACCCAGTTCAAGATGGTCCTGAAAAAGCAGTGATTACTTTTTTGTACCGCTGGTGAAGTAAAACGAAATCACCAACGTAACCAGCGGGAATAATCCAATTTTCACTAGCTCAAATATTTGGACCAAGGCGCTATTGTCTGGGTAGCAGGCATAGCCAATCATGGCGCTGCTGGCCAGCAGCGCCAAGCTCAACAGTATTTGCTTCGTCAACAATAGCCGATCGCGTTCAGTAACGTCGACATCATTGTGCGGCAATACCGTGACGTCCAACTCCTCTTCACCGCCGATATCCATTACAGTCCTTTTACTACACCGGTCGCTTTCAGCGTATTGTCGGGCATGCGTTTGACGAAGCCTAGCGAGGAGCCGTCGCATTTTTGTGCTTCGTCGTAGCCGGCTTTCATCAGGTAGAAGGCTCGTCGCATCAGTTCGCCTTTGCTGATCCCTCTGGCACACGCCATCATGGTCAGCATATCGTCTATCTCTGGGGACATTGTTACCGTCATGCTTCTTTTCATGGCACACCTCCACATGGTGAAGGTTCATTTTACTGCGCGTGCCAGGTGGCTTCGTGTGATGCAGGCCAAACGGATCAGGGGGTGACGCGGAAGTAGTCGATGTCGGCGTGGCCGGTGGGGCCGGCGCTGAAGAGGCCCATCTGGGCGCCTACCCAGCGGCCCATTTTGGCGGTGAATTGGGCGCCGATTGGCGTGTACTTCGTGCCGTCCACGCTGTAGGAGAATTGGGTGACGCCGCCCGCCAGCACTTGCATGCGCAGCCAGACTTGTGCCGACGGCAGTTCGACGCCGGCTTCCTGCTGTTCGTGACAGTTTGCATCCGCTTTGTAGCAGCTGACCAGCGCCAGCTGAGTGCGGCCGTCGCTGCGGCGTGTGCCCAGCCAAGCGTAGTCGGCGCCGTACATCACCAGCCCTGCCACGCCGCCTTCGCCCAAGCCAGAAGCATCCAGCCTGGTGTTGACGGTGAAGGTTTCGGCAGGCAGCTTTTGCAGCAGCAGCGATGGCACGTCCCACAGGTTGCCGGCGCGCGGCTGCGCGTACAGGCGCAGACGGCCTTCGCCCAGCGCGTACCACGACGGCTGCCAGTTTGCATTCCATTGCCATTGCAGCCCAAGCACGGAGCCATTGAATTCATCGCTGGTCGGCGGTGCGGCAGCCGCGTGGCCCGTCACCGGCATGCGGTAATTCAGCACCGGCTCGCCGGCAGCGCCGCCGACGTCCTTGCCGATCAACGGCCAGCCGTCGCGCCACACCATCGGTTGCAAGTGCACCACCCGGCCATAGGCGCGCTTGTCCTGGAAATGGATGAACCAGTCGTCTCCTTGCGGCGTCTGCACCCACGCGCCTTGGTGCGGTCCGTTCACCGGTGAGCTGCCCTGCGCCATCACGATGCGGTCTTCATACGGCCCATAGATGCTGCGTGAACGGAAGGCTGACTGCCAGCCGAATTCCACGCCGCCCGCCGGCGCGAACACGTAGTAGTAGCCATCGCGCTTGTAGAACTTCGGTCCTTCGAGCGTGGTGTACTTGGCCAGCTTGTTGCCGTCGATGATGATGGCGCCTTTGTCGTCGAGCAGACGGCTGGCGTCCGGCGCCATGCGGCGCAGGGTCAGGACGTTGGCGAAACCGGCACGGCTCTTGGCCCATGCGTGCAGCAGATAGGCCTGGCCGTCGTCGTCCCACAGCGGCGTTGGATCGATCAACCCTTTGCCGGCGGCCAGCAAATGCGGCGTGCTCCACGGACCGGCGAAGTCTTTCGCCGTCATCACGTAGATGCCGAAATCAGGATCGGGATAGAAGATCCAGAACTTGCCGTCGTGGTAGCGCAGGCATGGCGCCCAAACACCCTTGCCGTGCTGCGGCCTGGCGAAAACATCGACCGGCACCAGCTGCGGCAAGGCGTGGCCGACCAAGGTCCAGTTGACCATGTCGGGCGATTGCAGCAGCGGCAAGCCCGGCGCGTTGTTAAAACTGGAGGAAACGAGATAGTACTGATCGCCGACGCGGATCGCGTCCGGATCGGAATAGTCGGCGTGCAGAATCGGATTCGTGTATTCGCGGGGAGCGGTCGCGCACGCGGCCAACAAGGCCGCAAATAAGAAGGGCAGACACCGCAACAGTATCCGCCCCATGATCATGCTCCAAACGGCGTTTCAGCAACGCCTTTCACGCCCGGCCGCAACATCACGACCGAACCACCCCACTCCGCATCTTCCGGCTTGCCGGAAACGATGGAGGTGACCAGCAGCGTGTCCAGGTCCTTGCCGCCAAAGGCGCACATGGATGGCTTCAGCATCGGCACTTCGACCCGGCGATCCAGCTTGCCCTGCGGCGTGAAGCGCGCGATGTAGCCGCCGTCGTTGCCGCACACCCAGTAGCAGCCCTCGGCATCGACCGCGGCGCCATCCGGACGGCCGGCTTCGGCGGTCATGTCGGCAAACACACGGCGATTGGTCGGTACGCCATCGGCGATGTCGTAATCGAACGCCCACACCATGCGCCGCTGCGGATGCGAATCCGACAAATACATGGTGCGGCCATCCGGCGAGAACGCCGTGCCGTTCTGCGTCAGCAGCTCGGACACGAACGGCGCCGAGATGCCGCGCGCGTCGTAGCGATACAGCTGGCCCACCGCTTTCGCCGCGCTCATGTCCATGAACATGGTGCCGGACCAGAAGCGGCCCTGACGATCGCAGCGGCCGTCGTTGAAACGCATGCCTTCGCCAAGATCGGAAGCCGGCGTCGCCAGCTTGAGCGCGACCGCGTTTTGATCCGCGCCCAGCGCAAGGCTGAAGATGCCAGTCTCCATGCCCGCGATCAGGCCACCGCCAGCCTTGGCCGCCACGCAGGCGACCATTTCGGCGTTGTCCCAATAGCGCGCGGCGCCGGTCGAGGCATCCAGGCGCCACACGCGGCGCGCAGGAATATCGACCCAGTACCACGCGCCTTCGGCCGCGCTCCACGTTGGGCTTTCGCCCACCGTGCATTGAACCTTGCTTACGCGTTCCATACCAGATCGCCGTTCACAACGCGCGGGATCTTCTGTGGGTTGGCGTCTTGCAGCGACTCAGGCAGCAGGTAAGCCGGCACGTCCTGATACGACACTGGACGCAGGAAGCGGTCGATGGCCGACGCGCCCACCGAGGTGGTGCGGCTGTCCGAGGTCGACGGGAACGGGCCGCCGTGAACCATGGCGTGCGCCACCTCCACGCCGGTGCCGAAGCCGTTGAACAGAATACGGCCCACTTTGCGCTCCAGGACAGGCAGCAGCTTGGTGGCCAGTGCCTTGTCGTCGGCGGTGGCGTGCACGGCGCCGGTCAGCTGGCCTTCCAGGTGCTCGGCCACAGCCAGCAGCTCTTCTTCGTTTTCAGCCACGACCAGCAGCGAGGTCGGGCCAAAGATTTCGCCTTCCAGCGCTGGATCGGTCAGGAAGCGCTTGGCTTCAACCTGGTACAGGAACGCTTGCGCGCCGCATGGCAGATCGTTGGTCTGGCCGGCGGCAACCTGCTTCACGCCTTCCACGCCAGCCAGGCCTTTGACGCCGCTGGTGTAGGCTTTGTGGATGCCCGGGGTCAGCATGGTGGTGGCTGGCTTGGCGCCGATGGTGCCGGCGGTGGCGTCGACGAAGGCTTGCAGCTTGTCCGACTTCAGGCCGATCAACAGGCCAGGGTTGGTGCAGAACTGGCCCGAACCCAGGGTCAGCGAATCGGCAAACGCTTGCGGCAGCTTAGGATTGTCCAGCGCGCCTGGCAGCAGGAACACCGGGTTGATCGAGCTCATCTCCGCGTACACGGGGATAGGTTCTTTACGGGCGGCGGCGGTCTGCATCAGCGCCACGCCACCGGCGCGCGAGCCGGTGAAGCCGACGGCCTTGATGAACGGGTGCGCCACCAGGTTCTGGCCGATGGTCTGGCCCGAGCCGATCAGCATCGAGAACACGCCTTCCGGCAGGCCGCACTCTTCCACGGCTTTGGCCACAGCCTTGCCGACCAATTCCGAGGTGCCCAGGTGAGCCGAGTGCGCCTTCACGATCACAGGGCAACCGGCCGCCAGTGCCGAGGCGGTATCGCCACCGGCCACCGAGAACGCCAGCGGGAAGTTCGATGCGCCGAACACGGCCACAGGACCGAGGCCGACCTTGCGCAGGCGCAGGTCAGGACGCGGTGCAGGCACGCGGTCCGGCAGCGCGCTGTCCAGGGTCGCGGTCTGGAAGCGGCCATCGCGGACCACTTTCGCGAACAGGCGCAGCTGGCCCACGGTACGGCCACGCTCGCCTTCCAGGCGGGCTTGCGGCAGGCCGGTTTCCTGCATGGCGCGCTCGATCAGGGCCGGGCCCAGATCCATGATGCGGTCGGCAACGGTTTCCAGGAATTTGGCGCGCTGTTCCAGGCCGGTGGCGCGGTAGATGTCGAAAGCCGCATTGGCCAGTTCGGCAGCACGTTGCAGGTCGGCGGCGCTGGCCAAACCGAACGCTGGTTCGATTTCCACATTGCGCGATGGGTCGACAGCTTTGACCGTGCCTTCTTTACCAACAAAGGCGGTACGGCCGATGATCATTTCTCCTGCTACTTGCATTTTTAGGCTCCGTATGTGTGAAAAGCGCGGACTTGCCGCGCTTTAGGATTTGTTTTTCGCTCTAACTAATAGCTTACCCGATTATTGGGCGCCTTGCTTGAGCATCAGCTTATGGAGCATATCCGTTTCTTCGGCGGTCAGGTCGGTCAACGGTGCGCGCACCGGGCCGGCGTCGTGGCCGGCCAGCTTGGCGCCGGCCTTGACGATCGAGACGGCGTAACCGGCTTTGCGGTTGCGGATCTCCAGGTACGGCAGGAAGAATTCGTCGATCATGCGGTTTTGTTCGGCGTGGTTGTCCGACGCCACGGCGTGGTAGAAGTCCATCGCCAGTTTCGGCATGAAGTTGAACACGGCCGACGAGTACACCGGCGTGCCCAGCGCCTTGTAAGCGGCCGCGTACACTTCGGCGGTCGGCAGGCCGCCCAGGTAGCTGAAGCGGTCGCCCAGCTTGCGCCAGATCGAGACCATCAGTTCGATGTCGCCGATGCCGTCCTTGAAGCCGATCAGGTTCGGGCAACGGTCGGCCAGGATGGCCAGCGAGGTCGGGCTCAGGCGGCAGTTGGCGCGGTTGTAGACCACCACGCCCAGGTTGGTGGCTTTGCAGACCTCGGCCACGTGTTCGATCAGGCCATCCTGCGACGCTTCGGTCAGGTAGTGCGGCAGCAGCAGCAGGCCTTGCGCGCCGGCCTTCTCGGCTTCGCGGGCGTAGGCGGCGGCCACGCGGGTCGGGCCGCCAACGCCGGCCAGAATCGGCACCTGGCCTTTGCAGGTGTCCACGGCGGTCTTGATGATTTCAGGGTATTCCTGCGGGGTCAGCGAGAAGAACTCGCCGGTGCCGCCGGCGGCGAACAGCGCGCTGGCGCCGTACGGAGCCAGCCATTCCAGACGTTCAATGTAGGTCGATTTGCGGAAGTTGCCTTCGGCGTCAAAGTCGGTGACCGGGAAAGACAGCAGGCCGGAGGAAAGGATTTTTTTCAGGTCATTCGGTTGCATTACAGTCTCCAATATTGACGTCTGGGTGAGGATGAGGACGACATTCCGTGTCGTGTTGTATGACATCATACAACTAGATGCGATTGGAAGCAAGCGATTTAACGACAACCGTCGAAATCGCGTTGCTTCAGCGTTACTGCGCCGTGCTGGCTTCCTGCTGGGCGCGGCGCAGGCGCTCGCGGCTGTTGCTCAGGTGGGTGCGCATGGCGGCGCGGGCCGCTTCCGCATCCTTGCGCAGGATGGCGTTGTAAATATCGTCATGCTCGCGGTTGACGCGTTCCTGGTAGGCCACCGGATCGTCATGTGCCAGCTGCGCCGAGTCCAGCCGCGCGCGCGGGATGATGGTGTTGCCGAGATCGCTCAGGATATCGACGAAATAGCGGTTGCCGGTGGCCTGCGCGATCAGCAGGTGGAACGCCTTGTCCGACTCCACCGCACCCTGCCGGTTCTGCGAGGCGACGATGCGCTTGAGCGCGGCGTCCATCTGCTCGACCTGCTCGTCGCTGCGGCGGGTGGCGGCCAGCCAGGCGGCCTCGGTCTCCAGGCTGATGCGCAGCTCCAGGATCGACAGCACATCGCCGATGGTGCGGATGGTGTCGGCGGCAAAGATATTGGCCGGCTGCGGCTCCAGCACAAAGGTGCCGATGCCGTGGCGGGTCTGCACCAGCCCGGCGGCTTGCAGGTGCGAGATGGCCTCGCGCACCACGGTGCGGCTGACGCCGTGCATTTCCATGATCACGGATTCGGTCGGCAGTTTCTCGCCCGGTTTCAGCGTGCCGGCCTGAATGCTGGTGGTAAAACTCTCCACCACCCCCTGGGCAAGGTTGCGGTGCTTCTTCTTGGGCGGGGCGGCGGCTGAGACGATCTGATTCATGGCGATAGTTTGTTGTATGACGACGAGTAGAATACACGCTTTGGCGCGAGGATTATATCTACCACATCATTTTTGCCACAAATCCGGCCTTACACCAGCAAGGCGGCGCTCATGGAGGCGGCCTCGTCCGCGGATTCCAGCAGGATCTGGTTCAGCAGCGCGTTGTCATCGATGAAACCGGCCAGCGACGGGCTGTCCTGCCCCGCCGCCAGCGGCGAGCGCACCGGCGCCAGCCGCTTGGCCAGCAGCAGCGTGTCGCGCAGCCCCAGCGGCGGCGGCGTCAGGGTGGCGCCGCGCAGCGAGACGATGGCCTGGCTGACCGGCTCGGGGATGTTCATTTTCCTCATCATCTCGCGCGAGATGATTTCCTGCGCCGCGCCCATCCACTCGGCCGGATCGTCCAGCAGGCCCGGCATCTCGTCGGCGCGCGACAGCAGGTAAAAGCCGCCCGCCTCGTGCACGATGCCGGCAAACAGCGCGGTGTCGGGATCGGTGGAGGTCAGCCTGGCGCCGATCACGCGGGCCAGCGCCGCCACGTGGGCGGTGTGGCGCCACAGCTGGTCGGCCTGCCTGCGCAGGGCTTCATCGCGGATGCGGGCGCCGAACTGGCGCACCACCATGGCCGCCGCCATCGAATACAGGTTGCGGTAGCCGACGCGCTGCACCGCCGCCCGCACGCTGGTGACCGGCACGCCGCTGCGGTTGAACACGGCCGCATTGGCCAGCGCCACGGTGCGCGCGGCCAGCAGCGGCTCGCCCAGCACCTTGCGGATCACGTCATCGTTTTCGCAATCGGGATCGGCCAGCGCCAGTTGCAGGCGCAGCGCCGCGTTGACGCTGGTGGGAAACACCAGCTCGCCACGAGAGGCCTGCGTGACGATGTGCGAGAAGTCTCTTAGTTTTTCCATGGAAAGATTATAGCGTGTTGCAAGGCCGCGCCACCGGCAGATTTACATCCGCGAATTCAGTCGTGCGGCGCCATTTCAACGCTACGATTCCTCTACGGACCGAATCAGAGGGAGGCACCATGAGGCAAGCGCTGAATACCCTGTCGTTAAACGCCCGCATTTCCGTCACCGCCAGCGCGCTGCTGATACTCAGCCTCGTGGCCACCGCCACGGTCACCGGCATCCGCACCCGTCACAGCGCCGAGGAGTCCGCCTCACGGTTGGCGCGCCGGGCGGCGCTGGCCGCGTCCGACGCGGTGAAGAGCCGGCTGGCAGTCAACATGGGCTCGGTCGTGCAGACCGCCGGCGTGGTGAGCGCCACCCTGGCCAGCGGCCATGCGCTCAGCCGCGACCAGGCCAACGCCATCGACCAGGCCACGCTGAGCGGCTCCAGCGACTTTGTCGGCACCGCGATCACCATGGAGCCGAACACACTGGACAACCGCGACGCCGAGTTCGCCGGCAAGGCGCCCGCCTACGACGCCAGCGGCCGCTACATGCCCTACTACACCCACAACCCGGCCGGCGGCTTCAACGTCGCGCCGATCGAATTCACCACCGCGCCCGGCGCCAACGACTGGTACGACGTGCCGTTCAAGAGCGGCAAGCGCTATTTCAGCGAACCGTACTCCTACCCGGTCAATGGCAAGGAGGTGCTGATGTCTTCCATGGTGGCCCCGATCATCGTCAACGGCAAGGCGCTGGGCGTGATCACCGGCGATTTCATGCTGACCAGGCTGACCGACATCCTGGCCAGCCTGAAGACGCTGGAAGGCGGCCGCCTGGCGCTGATCTCCAACGGCGGCCTGTACGCCAGCCATCCCGACCCGACGCGCAACGGCAAGCGCGCCGACGACATGCCGCCGGCCGCGCTGGAGGCCATCCGCAACGGCCAGCCCTACGAGTACGAGGCCGACGGCCTGATGCTGCTGGTCCAACCGCTGCGCCTGCACGACGACATCGCGCCCTGGGCCGTGCGGCTGAGCTACCCCAGCAGTGTGGCGACGGCGCCGGCGCGCGAGTTGCTGATGTACACCGCCATCGTCTCGGCGCTGTGCGCGCTGATCGCGGCGGTCGTCATGGTGGTGGCGCTGCGCCGCCTGACGCGGCCGCTGCGCGAACTAGCCGACACCATGACCCAGCTCTCCAGCGGCAACGCCGACCTGACCCAGCGGCTGGCCGTGCAGGGCAGCGACGAGCTGGCGGTGATCGGCGGCGGCTTCAATCAATTCGTCGCCAAGATCGAGCAGGTGCTGATGCGGGTGCGTGACAGTTCCTCCAGCGTGGCCACCGCCAGCGGCGAGATCAGCCAGGGCAATGCCGACCTGTCGGCGCGCACCGAGCAGCAGGCCAGCTCGCTGGAGGAAACGGCGGCCTCGATGGAGCAACTGACCGGCACCGTGCGCCAGAATTCGGACAATGCGGCGCAGGCGCGCCAGCTGGCGGCCAGCGCCACGCAAGTGGCCGCGCGCGGCGGCGCGGTGGTGGTCGAGGTGGTCGACACCATGGCGGCGATCAACGATTCCTCGCACAAGGTGGAGAACATCATCGCCGTGATTGACGGTATCGCGTTCCAGACCAACATCCTGGCGCTGAACGCGGCGGTGGAGGCGGCGCGCGCCGGCGAGCAGGGACGCGGCTTCGCGGTGGTCGCCAGCGAGGTGCGCAACCTGGCCCAGCGCAGCGCCAGCGCGGCCAGGGAGATCAAGGAGCTGATCGGCGATTCGGTGGCGCAGGTCACGCGCGGCAGCGAGCTGGTGCACAGCGCCGGCAGCACCATGGACGAGGTGGTGGCCAGCGTGCGGCGCGTGGACGACATCGTCGCCGAGATCGCCGCCGCCAGCGCCGACCAAAGCGGCGGCATCGGCCAGGTCACGCAAGCCATCGGACAGATGGATGGCGTGACGCAGCAGAACGCCGCGCTGGTCGAGCAGGCGGCGGCGGCGGCGGAAAGCCTCAAGGAGCAGGCCGCCACGCTGGTGGCCCTGGTGGGCGAATTCCGCATCGGCGGCGGCACCGGCGTGCACGCGGCCGCGGCGGGCGCCCCCGCGCCGGCCCG
>NZ_WNKY01000050.1 GCF_009720825.1 Duganella radicis
CATGCAGCTTGAAGGATTGCAAAGCTTGAGCGACAATCAGGCCGCACGGCTCTCCGCCGTGATTAACTGACCGGGGACCCAGCCCCTTGAGAATCACATCTCATACACCACGCCTGGGGACACAATCGATTTGAAGATCCCCGGTTCGGGTTCAGCTTGCCACCAACCACCTTTGCCGCAATCGGTTACATGCACAATAAGGTAGACACCATCACCACCAGCCCTATGCTGAAAAAGCTTCCGTTCGAACGCACAATGAACGAAGTGGCGCAACTGCAAGGCATCTTTCAGGAGCAAGGCTGGCAACTTGAGAATGATGCCACCTGGTTTGACCTAAGCCCGCAGGGACGCGCAGACCTGCGCGCCAGGATTCGCCTCGGAAATCATGGATGCTGCAAATGGGTGTCGCTAAGGGCACCAGGGAAATACTCCATGATTTTCCGGCTGCGTTGCGTTGACGACTGTGACAGCAAACTAGGGTTGGACCGCTATCTGATAGACATCAGTATCGGCGAAGACTACCTTGACGAGATCGAGCAGCGTAAGCGCCAAAAAGCAAGCTCTTAATAAAGGGGAATCCCACCACCAAAATCCGGGAGCCGTAAATCACGCGTGTGATTTACGGCTTTTTCGTTTTGGATCAAGCGAATCACAGATCGCCAGCGCGATAATGTCCCTCTCAAGCGGAGGTACATCATGAATGACCGACCTGAACCATGGGACTGGCCCACACCGGTCCAGGACGAAATCTCTCCTGAGGACCTTGCCATGATCGTGCAAGACATGAAAAAGAGTCCTGGATATGAAGAAGCACGCGCGCGCCGAATCACGGCGCTTAAAGAGATCTTCGGCTTGTGGGCCGAACGTACCGACATTCCCAAAGATGGCCTGGAGTACCAACGCATGATGAGGAAAGAATGGGAGTAGTGCTATTCGATACAACATTCTGATTGACGCTCTTCATTCACATCAGGAAGCCCACAACGAACTATCCTCTTGGGGTAATCCGGCAATTAGCGTTATCACATTTGCCGAGATCTACGCAGGCGCCAGTTCCCGTGAAACGCTAAAGATCAAGAAATTCATGGATCATTTCGGGTTTGAAGTGATTCACACGGACGACCTGATCATGATGCTTGCGACTTCGCTGAGACGCGCAAGCGTTCACAATCGGCGCAAGATTGCTTTACCTGACGCCATTATCATGGCAACTGCCCAAGCGCGTCGTCTTTTGGTCATCACACGCAACAAGAAGGATTTCAAGGGCCCCAACGTGCGCGTCCCCTACGAACTGGAGACTGTCACCACCACCCGCGTGGTCAATGTCCGCCCACTGCCCACGTAGGTTTTTTTCCACAATTCATATAGAAAATTTGCGTCGGCCTATACGATGTCGGCATACCAGCGGGCCAAAATAATCACTATCTTGATCGTTTCCACTTTCATCACACAGAGGGAAAACTCTCCCTCATAGATAAACCGGGGCTGCCCGGCCTTTTCCCGCCCCGGCCTTCGGCAAAAAAACGTTTTCCAAACGTATTGCTCACGCAACGCGAAGTGTTTAGTCTTGCTTCTGACAGGTCATCAGACAACCTGCATATCCCAGAACTAATCACTGAGGAAGACATGAAAAAGAAAATACTGGAGACTTTGGTTCCGCTCGCACTGGCGGCCATGTATGCACCTGCGGCAATGGCCCAGGACACGACCAAAGAGCAATCCCCCGCACCTGCGGCAACCGACGATCCCAACACCACCACCATCGTGGTCACCGGCTTCCGTTCCAGCCTGCAGAAAGCGCTGAATCTCAAACAGCAGGCCATCGGCGTGCGTGACTCCATCGTGGCGGAAGACATCGGCAAGTTCCCCGAGGCGAACGTGGCCGAATCGCTGCAACGCGTGCCGGGCGTGATCCTGAACCGCGACGAATCGTCCGGCGAAGGCCAGCGCATCTCGATCCGCGGCCTGCCGACCGAATACTCGGTCACCACCCTGAACGGCGCGCCGGTCAACACCACCTCCACCGCCACCATCGGCTCGGCCGCACGCGGTTTCAACTACGACGTGTTCGCGTCCGAACTGTTCGGTCGGGTGGACTTCTACAAATCGCCGCTGGCCGAGCTGACCGAAGGCGGCCTGGGCGGCGTGGTCGACCTGCAAACCCCGCGCCCGTTCGACAATCCCAAGCGCACCATCCGCTACGGCCTGACCGACACCTACAACACCGCCTCCAAGCACAACGACCCGAACGGCTTCGTGCTGTACTCGAACACCTGGGACAACCTCGGCTTCCTGATCGGCGCCTCGCACTCGGGCAACGTCAACACCCGTTCCGGCTTCGAGGCGACCGGCGGCTACAACAGCTCCGCCAACGGCAGCGCCAGCCCGGTCAAGGGCAACTTCGCCTTGTCGCTGGACTTCGACAGCCCGCTGGCCAATCTGGGCGGCTACACCCGCGCCCAGGTGGCGAATGCCTTCCTGCCGCGTATCTACCGCTTCTACGGCTCGGAAAACGAGCGTACGCGTGACGGCCTGGTGTCCTCGGTGCAGTGGAAAACCTCGACCCTGAACGTCAGCTTCGACACCATGTACTCCAAGCTGGAGAACACCCGCAAGGAACAGCTGTTCGGCATCCTGATCCGCAGCACCGCCACCACCAACCGCAACGCCCCGGTGGGCGCCTCCGGCAACAACGGCCTGATTCCGCTGAACGTGAAGATCGATCCGGCCACCAACCTGCTGACTGGCACCTTCGGCAACACCACCTACAACGCCGGCGCCGGCTACACCAAGGACGAAACCGAGTTCGGCTACGGCGCCCTGAACGCCAGCTGGAAGGCCAGCCCGAAACTGACCCTGAGCGGCCAGGCCAGCCTGAACCAGAGCACCGCCATCAGCGCCACCGGCCAGCTGTCCGGCTACATTTATGGCGCCACCTCCACCATCGACTACGGCGACGACCACGTCTACCCATCGATCTCCTCGCCGACCAGCTACACCGATCCAAACAGCTGGAGCGGCTTCACCATCAGCAGCGGCCGCACCAAGGAGACCGACAAGGGCAAGCAGGCGCGCGTCATCGCCGATTACGACTACGACCTGCCCGGCGGCTGGACCGGCCACCTGAAGACCGGCCTGTCCTACGTCGCCACCATCAAGGGTGTGGACAAGCGCAACGGCACCGCCCTGGCCACGGCCAAGTTGAACAGCATCGGCGCGGCCGGCCTGCGCAGCGCCATGACCTCGCAACTGCCGATCGACAACCTGGACTTCGGCGCCGGCTGGCCGCACAGCTGGGCCACCTGGAACAGCAGCTACTTCTACTCGCAGTTCGATCCGAACGTGTACAACCCGGATTCGACCTTCACCCCGTCGCAAAGCTTCGCGGCGGAAGAGGATGTGAAGACCGCCTTCGCGCAGTCCGACTTCAAGGGCGAGATCGCCGGCCACGAGCTGCGCATCAACGCCGGCGTGCGCTTCTCCAAGACCGAGACCAAGATCGACAACTTCAAGCAGAAGGGCACCAGCCTGGTCTACTCGCCGAACCATGAGCAAGGCTCGTACAGCAATGTGCTGCCGGCCATCAGCAGCGCCTTCGACGTGACGGACAACCTGATGTGGCGCGCCTCGTGGGGCAAGACCATCACCCGCGCCTCGCTGTCCATCATCGCCGCGCAGACCGTGATCCCGAACCAGTTCGACACCACCGCCACCTCGGGCAATCCGAACCTGCGCCCGCAGCAGTCGAAGAATCTGGACACCAGCCTGGAATGGTACTTCCAGCCCGGCAGCATGCTGTCCGGCGCGCTGTTCCAGAAGAAGTTGACCGACGCCACCGTGGCCAACACCCGCGTGGTGAGCTTCGCCTCGCTGGGTCTGCCGGATACGGCGCTGGGCCCGCTGTTCCAGGACGCCAACGGCCACGTCGATCCTAACCTGCCGATGACGCTGAAGACCTACACCAACGCCGGTGAGCAAACGCTGAAGGGCTATGAGCTGGCTTACCAGCAGGCCTTCAGCTTCCTGCCGGCGCCATGGAACGGTCTCGGTGCGCTGGCCAGCTACACCCACATCAATCCCTTCAACAGCGTGCCTTGGGTGACCAATGCGGGCAAGGTGATCGATGTGAACTCGGTGCCGAAATACGCCTACAGCACCACCGTCTACTTCGAGCAGGGCCCATGGGCGGCGCGCATGTCCTACAACTACAAGGACAAGTCGCTGCATCCTGACAGCCCGCGCAACCTGGGTGACGATTTGATCCGCTGGCGCGCGGGCCGCGGCTACCTGGACGCCAACATCAGCTATAAGATCAGCGACAAGCTGGAGCTGCGTCTGGATGCGCTTAACCTGAGCAACACGCTGGCGTATGATTACTTCGAAGACGCCAGCGGCAAATACGGCAGCGGCAAGAAGACCCGCATGGACTACGCGAAGTATGATGGCCGCACCATCAAAATCGGCTTGAGGGGGAAACTCTAAACCATGATGAAACGACTCTACGCCGCCGGCTTGCTGGCGGCTAGCTTGGCCGGCTGCGCTTCGGCGCCGCCGGCAGTCGACACCTCCGAACAGGAGGTGGTCGGCATTATGAACAAGGTGAACAACTACTGGCAGCAGCGCGAGCCGGCGCAGAAGTGGGCGTTCTGGGATATCGCCGCCTACCACACCGGGAACATCGAAGCGTACCGCATCACCGGCAACAAGGCCTGGCTGAAGTACTCGCAGGACTGGGCCGCCCACAACGACTGGCAAGGCGCCAAGTCCACCGACAAATCCAAATGGAAGTACCAGTACGGCGAGACCGACGAGCATGTGCTGTTCGGCGACTGGCAGATCTGCTTCCAGACCTATGCCGACTTGTACCAGCTCGATAAAGATCCGAAAAAAATCGCCCGCGCGCGCGAGGTGATGGAGTACCAGATGAGTACTCCCAACAAGGATTACTGGTGGTGGTCGGACGGCCTGTACATGGTGATGCCGGTGATGACCAAGATGTACAAGATCACCGGCAATCAGCAGTACCTCTCCAAGCTGAGTGAATACTTCGACTATTCCAACAGCATCATGTGGGACAAGGACGCGCAGCTGTACTACCGCGATGCGCGCTACGTCTATCCCAAGCATCAAAGCGTCAACGGCAAGAAGGATTTCTGGTCGCGCGGCGATGGCTGGGTGTTCGCCGGCCTGGCCAAAGTGCTGCAAGACCTGCCGCTGAACGATCCGCACCGCACCGATTTCCTGGTCAAGTACCAGCAGATGGCCGAGGCCTTGAAGAAGGCGCAAACGGAAGATGGCTACTGGACCCGCAGCCTGCTCGATCCGCAGCACGCGCCGGGACCGGAGACCAGCGGCGCCGCCTTCTTCGTCTACGGCTACCTGTGGGGCATCAATAACGGCTTGCTGGACCGCGCGGAATACCTGCCGGTGGTGCGCAAGGGCTGGCGCTACCTGAGCCAGACCGCGCTGCAAGCCGACGGCAAGATCGGCTACGTGCAGCCGATCGGCGACCGCGCCATACCGGGACAGGTGGTGGACCAGAATTCGACCACGGCCTTCGGCGTCGGCGCCTATCTGCTGGCGTCCTCCGAGCTGGTGCGCCTGCTGCGTCAATAACAACGGAGACTGAATGGAACGACGTAATTTTATCCAGGCACTCGCCGCCGGCGCCGCAGCCGGTGGCATCACGGCGGCGCAAAGTGCTGCCGCCGCTACGGCCAACGCGGCCAACACGGCCGGCGCTGGCCCTGGCGTCAGTGGCGCCGAAGCCCGTGCCCAACTGGCCGCGCTGGCGCAAAAAATGTCCGAGCCTGTGCTGACCAACATGGCCGCCGGCACGCTGAAAAAAAACTTCGCGCTGGAAGTCAGTCCCACCTGGGATGGCCGCGACAAAGGCGTGGCCTACCTTGAATGCTTCGGCCGCCTGATCGCCGGCATCGCGCCGTGGCTGGCCTTGCCCGACGACGGCACACCGGAAGGCCGCACCCGCAAGCGCCTGCATCAACTGGCGCTGCAAAGCTACACCAACTCGGTCGACCCGGCCAATCCCGACTACCTGTCATGGAAAGTCCACGGCCAGACGCTGGTGGATTCGGCCTACTTCACCAACGCCCTGATACGCGCGCCGCAAGCGCTGTGGGACCCGCTGGACGCCAGGACCAAGCAGCGCATCATCGCCGAAATCAAATCCCTGCGCCGCATCGAACCGCCCTACATCAACTGGATGCTGTTCGCCGCCATGAACGAAGCTTGGCTGATGTCCATCGGCGAAGAATTCGACCCGCTGCGCATGAACGTCGCCATCCGCAAGATCAACGAATGGTACGTGGGCGACGGCTGGATCAAGGACGGCGAGGCCTTCCACTTCGATTACTACAACGCCTTCGTCATGCACCCGATGATGGTGGAAATCCTCGACGTGCTCGATGCGAAAAAAGGCGCGTTCTGGAATGGCAAGCCGGAAGAGCTGCGCGCACAAGCCATCAAGCGCATGCAACGCTACAGCGAGCACCTGGAGCGCTTCATCGCCACCGACGGCAGCTTCCCGCCCATCGGCCGCTCGCTCACCTACCGCACCGCCGCCTTCCAGCCACTGGCGCTGCTGGCGCTGCGCAAGCAGCTGCCGCAAAGCCTGCCCGAAGGCCAGATCCGCGCCGCGATGCACGCGGTGCACAAGGCGGTGTGGAACGCCCCATCCAATTTCACCAAGGACGGCTACCTGACCATCGGCTTCGTCGGTCACCAGCCGGAGCTGGGTGACTGGTATTCCAACAACGGCAGCATGTACATCGCCTCCGCCAGCCTGCTGCCGCTTGGCCTGCCGGCCAGCGACAGCTATTGGACCGCACCGGCACAGGACTGGACCCAGAAAAAAGCCTTTGCAGGCGCCCGCTTCCCTAAAGACTATCCAGTGAACTACTAATGACGATCAAATCCATCTCCCGCCGCCGCGTGCTGCGCGGCGCAGGCGCAGCGGCTGCCGCAACCGTCGGCAGCCTGATGCTGCCACTGTCCGCACAAGCCGCCGCCCGCTTCACCATCAGCGACACCGATTTCATGCTGGACGGTCAGCGCCTGCAAATCCGCTGCGGCGAAATGCACTTCGCCCGCGTGCCGCGCGAATACTGGCAGCATCGCCTGAAAGCCATCAAGGCCATGGGCCTGAACACGGTCTGCGCCTATCTGTTCTGGAACTACCATGAATGGCGCGAAGGCCGCTTCGATTGGCAAGGCCAGCGCGATGCGGCGGAGTTCTGCAAGCTCGCGCAGCAGGAAGGCCTGTGGGTCATCCTGCGTCCCGGCCCGTATGCCTGCGCCGAGTGGGAAATGGGCGGCCTGCCATGGTGGCTGCTGAAGCAGCCCGGCGACGCCTTCCTGCGCACGCGCGATCCCAACTTCGTCAAGCCGGCCAGCCGCTACATGAAGGAAGTCGGCCGCGTGCTCGGCCCCATGCAGATCACCCACGGCGGCCCTATCCTGATGGTGCAGGTCGAGAACGAGTATGGTTTCTTCGGCGAGGATCTGGACTACATGCGCGGCATGAAGCAGATGCTGGTGGACGCCGGCTTCGACGTGCCGCTGTTCCAGTGCAACCCGACCAATGCGGTGGTCAAGTCGCACATCGACGGCTTGTTCAACGTGGCCAACTTCGGCAGCGATCCGATGACCGGTTTCAAGGCGCTGGACCAGGTGCAGAAAGGTCCGCGCATGTGCGGCGAGTACTACTCCGGGTGGTTCGACACCTGGGGCGCGCCACACCGCCGCGGCTCGGCCGCCGGCGCGGTGGCGGACATCCAGGCCATGTTGAAGGTCAACGGCTCGTTCTCGCTCTACATGGCCCACGGCGGCACCAGCTTCGGCCTGTGGGGCGGCTGCGACCGCCCCTTCCGTCCCGACACCAGCAGCTACGACTACGACGCGCCGATCAGCGAGGCCGGATGGACCGGCGAAAAATTCGCCGCCTACCGCGACGGCATCAAGCCCTTCCTGCAAGCCGGGGAAACGCTGCCGCCCGCGCCGGCGCCGAATCCGGTCATCGCCATCAAACCATTCACGTTGAAAGAATCTTGCGCGGTGGCCGCCGCGCTGCCGGCGCAGGCCATCCGCGCCGTGTCGCCGCAACCGATCGAGCAGTACGACATCAGCCGCGGCGTGGTTTCCTACCGCGTGACGCTGCCCGCCGGCCCGGCCGGCACGCTGGAGGCGGCCAAGGTGCGCGACCTGGCGTGGGTCAGCATCGACGGCAAGCAAATCGGCACCATGGACACGCGCCACCGCCGCTTCAACGTCGACATCCCGGCGCGCAGCAAGCCGGTGACGCTGGAGATCCTGCTGTACACCATCGCCCGGGTCAACTTCGGCGTCGAGATTCATGACCGCAAAGGCCTGCACGGGCCGGTGCGCTTCAACGGCCAGCCGCTGGAGAACTGGGAAATCCGCGCCATCGATTTCGACGCCGACGGCGTGCTGCCGCCGCTGACATGGAAGACCGGCCGCACCCAGGGCGCCGCCTTCTGGCGCGGCGGCTTCGACGTTGCGCAAACCGGCGACACCTTCCTCGACATGTCCGGCTGGGGTCAGGGCATCGTCTGGATCAATGGCCGCTGCCTCGGGCGCTACTGGAGCATCGGCCCGACGCAGACCATGTACCTGCCCGGCCCGTGGATCAGGCAGGGCCGCAACGAGGTGGTGGTGCTGGACCTGACCGGCCCGCGCACCGCGCGCATCGAAGGCGTGAAGGCGCCTATCCTCGACAAGCTGCGTCCGGAGCTGGACCTGGCGCGTCCGCCGAGCAAAGTGAAGCCGGCGCTGGAGGGCGTCAAGCCGGCGCACGAAGGCGAATTCGCGCAGGGCTCCGCCGTGCAGGACGTGCTCTTCGCGCAGCCGGTGAAAGGCCGCCAGTTCTGCCTTGAATCGCTGGACGCCTTCGACGGCAAGCAGTACGCCGCCGTGGCCGAACTGGCGCTGCTGGGCACCGATGGCAAGCCGCTCAACCAGTCCAACTGGACCATCGCCTACGTCAGCAGCGAGGAGTTCACCAAGGAAGACGGCGGCGCCCTCAACGCCATCAACGGCCAGGCCTCGGACTTCTGGCACACGGCCTACAGCGGCAAGGCGGCAACCGCGCCGGGCGCCAAGCACCCGCACCGCCTGATCATCGACCTTGGCAAGGACGACGTGGTGGCCGGCATGCGCTATACGCCGCGCCAGGGACCGGAAGGCGTCACCGGCCGCATCAAGCACTATCGCGCCTACGTCGGCGCGGCGCTGGTGAAAGGCTAAACCTCGCCCTTGCGCCCGGCCACCTGCCGGTACTGGCTGGGCGTGAGGCCGGTGGTGGCCTTGAATTGACGGGTGAAGGCGGAGTGGTCGCCGTAGCCGCAGGCCTGGGCGATGTCGGCCACGCTGGCATCGCCGTTCAGCATGCGCGAGGCGGCGTCCACCCGCGTCTGGATGATCATCTGGCGCGGCGTTAAATGGAAGATGCGCAGGAAGTAGCGCTCGATCTGCGCCACCGACATATTGGCGATGCGCGCCAGCTCCGGCAGCTGCAAGGGCTGGCCGTACTGTTCATGAATCACGTTCACCGCCGCCGCCACCTTGCGGTAGGCGGGATTCTTTTTGTCCGCCATCGCCAGATCGCGCGAGATGCCGGTCAGGCCGATGATGCGGCCTTGCGCATCGCGCAGCGCGGTCTTGCGCGTCAGGCACCAGCCGGGATCGCGGTTGGGATACAGGTGCAGTTCCAGCTGGTCTTCGATGTCGGCATCGCCGGCCAGCACCGCCATGTCCTGCGCCAGATAGGTCTGGCCGAACGGATGGGCAAACACCTCGGCCGGCGTGCGCCCGATCAGCGCCGACTTGTGCCGCTGGCCGCAACGCTGGACCAGCGTCTGGTTGACCACCACATAGCGCCCGCCGACATCCTTAACGAAGAACACCACATCCGGCAAGGCATCGAACAGCCCCTCGGCAAAGAACGGGTCGGCGATTTGTGCGCCGATCGCATGGCGCATGCTGTCAGTGTCTTTATGCATGCGGCCCATTGTGCACCATTATGCAGATTTCGTCACCCATCGTGCGCAGACGGTGCAAGACATGGCGCGGCGCCCGGCCTAAGATTTATAGCATGAAAACCATCTCCATCATCGATTCCCACACCGGCGGCGAACCTACCCGTCTGGTGACCGAAGGCGGCCCGGACCTCGGCAAAGGCCCGCTCAGCGAGCGGGTGGCCACGCTGCGCGCGGAGCATGACAATTTCCGTTCCGCTGTGGTGTGCGAGCCACGCGGCTCGGATGTGCTGGTGGGCGCACTGCTGTGCGAACCCTGCGAACCCGATTGCGTGGCTGGCGTTATCTTCTTTAACAACGTTGGCTATCTGGGCATGTGCGGCCACGGCACCATCGGCCTGGTGGCGTCGCTGGCCTTCATGGGCCGCATCTCGGCCGGCCGTCACCGCATCGATACGCCCGTGGGCGTGGTGGAAGCGGTGCTGCACGACGATGGCAGCGTCACCGTGGACAACGTGGCGTCCTACCGCAGCCGCGCCGCCGTCACCGTCGACGTGCCGGGACATGGCGCCGTCACCGGCGACATCGCCTATGGCGGCAACTGGTTCTTCCTGGTGGCCGATCACGGCCTGGAACTGGGTGTGCGCAACGTGGAAGCGCTGACCAGCTACACCGTAGCCGTGGCGCAGGCGCTGGCCGACCAGGGCATCACCGGCGACAATGGCGCGGTCATCGACCATATCGAGCTGTTTGCCGATTCGCGCACCGGCGCCGACAGCCAGAGCTTCGTGCTGTGCCCCGGCAAAGCCTACGACCGCTCGCCATGCGGCACCGGCACCAGCGCCAAACTGGCCTGCCTGGCCGCCGACGGCAAGCTGGCGGAAGGCGCGATCTGGAAGCAGGAAAGCGTGATCGGCAGCGTGTTCGATGGTTCCTACCGCGTGCGCGACGGCCAGCTGCTGCCGAGCATCCGCGGCAAGGCCTGGGTCAACGCACAGGCGCAGCTGATCCTCGATCCGACCGATCCATTCGTCTGGGGCATCCGTTGATCAATGCCGACGTGATCGTCGTTGGCGCCGGCATCGTCGGCGCGGCGTGTGCGGACGCGCTCAGCGAGCGCGGCGTGCGCGTGGCGGTCATCGAGCAGGACATCCCGGGCGGCGGCGCTACCGCCGCCGGCATGGGTCACCTGGTGGTCATGGACGACAACGCCGCCGAACTGGCGCTGTCGGCCTATTCGCTGTCGCTGTGGAAGGATCTGGTGGGCGACCGCCCGCAGCGCCACGAATACAGCGGCTGCGGCACCATCTGGGTCGCCGCCGACGAAGAAGAAATGCAGGCGGCGCTGGACAAGGCGCAAACACTGTCCGGGCACGGCCTGCTGTGCGAGGTACTGACGCCGGCCGCGCTGTACGCGCGCGAGCCGCAACTGCGCGCCGGCCTGGCCGGCGGCCTGCTGGTGCGCGGCGATGGCCTGGTGTATCCGCCCAAGACCACGCGCATCCTGCTGGACCGGGCGATGCGGCGCGGCGCCGTCACCAAGCGCGCCATCGTCACCGCGATTGAGGATCACGCCGTGGTGCTGAGCGACGGCAGCCGTCATCTGGCGCAGCACATCGTGCTGGCGGCCGGCGCCCGCTCGCGCACGCTGCTGCCCGAACTGCCGATCGAACCCAAAAAAGGACATTTGGCCATCACCGACCGCTATCCCGGTTTTGTGAAGCACCAGCTGGTGGAGCTGGGCTACATCAAAAGCGCGCACGCCTCCAGCGGCGATTCGGTGGCCTTCAACTTGCAGCCTCGCCCTACAGGGCAGATATTGATCGGCTCCTCCCGCCAGTTCGACACAATCGATCCGGCGGTGGAGCCGACCATGCTGCAACGCATGCTGCGCCACGCGGCCAGCTTCACGCCGCAACTGGCGGAACTGAACATCATCCGCACCTGGACCGGCTTCCGCGCCGCCACGCCGGACGGCCTGCCGCTGATCGGCCCCAGCGCCGCCAGGCGCGGCTTGTGGCTGGCCACCGGCCACGAAGGACTGGGCATCACCACCTCGCTGGCCACCGCGCAACTGCTGGCCGCCCAGATACAGAATGAAACCACGCGCATCCCGTTTGCGCCTTACCTGCCGGGGCGCTTCCATGACTGACGCACTGGTCACCCTCACCATCGATGCGCGCAGCATCCGCGTCCACTCCGGCGTCACTGTGGCCGCCGCCATCGCCATGGCCGGCAACAGCGTCACCCGGCGCTCGGTCAGCGGCGCGGCGCGCGCGCCATTGTGCGGCATGGGCATCTGCCAGGAGTGCCGCGTCACCATCAACGGCCGTCCGCACCAGCTGTCGTGCCAGACCTTGTGCGCCGACGGCATGCAAGTAGTCACCGCCAGCGAGGGCGTGGCATGAAGCACTACGATATCCTGATCGTCGGCGCCGGCCCGGCCGGGCTGGCGGCGGCGCATGCGGCCGCCGCGCAGGGCGCGCACGTCGGCATCATCGACGACAACCCGCTGGCCGGCGGCCAGATCTGGCGCGGCGGCCCGGACCTGCAAGCCGACGCGCGCGCGCCGCGGCTATGGCAAGCCTTGCGCGATGCCGACAACGTCGAATTCATGCCGCGGACGCGCGTGATGTACGCGCCGGAGCCCAATCACCTGCTGGTGCAAACACCGGAAGCGGCGCTCACGCTGCACTACAAGAAACTGATCCTGGCCACCGGCGCGCGCGAGCGTCTGCTGCCCTTTCCCGGCTGGACGCTGCCCGGCGTGACCGGCGCCGGCGGCCTGCAAGCGCTGTCCAAGGGCGGCTATCCGCTGGAAGGCAAACGCGTGGTGGTGGCCGGCAGCGGCCCGCTGCTGTTGGCGGCGGCCGCCACGTTGAAAAACAAGGGTGCGCAGATCGTCGCCATCATCGAGCAGGCGCGCATGCCGTCGCTGCTGCGCTTTGGCGCCGGCCTGCTGGCGACGCCGTCCAGGATCACGCAACTGTTGCAACTGACGACGCAACTGAGCGGCGTGCCTTACCTGCACAACAGCTACGTGCACTCGGCGCACGGCGACGGCTCGCTGCAATCGGTCCAGGTGCAGCGCGGCGGCGCGCGCGACCAGGAAACCCTGCAATGCGACTTCCTCGCCTGCGGCTACGGCTTGCTGCCGAACGTGGAACTGGCACAGGCGCTGGGCTGCGCCACCGGCAGCGTCCATGGACAGGTGGCGGTGACGGTGGATGAATGGCAAAAAACCTCGGTGCCCGACATTTACTGCGCCGGCGAAGGCACCGGCGTGGGCGGCGTCGACCTGTCGCTGGCCGAAGGCCGCATCGCCGGCCTGGCCGCCAGCGGGCAGATGACACAGGCGCAGCAAGCGTTTTCCATCCGCGCGCGCTGGCGGAAATTCGCCGCCCGCCTGGCGCGCGCCTTTGTGCTGCGTGAGGAAGTGCGCACGCTGGCCGGCGACGACACCATCGTCTGCCGCTGCGAAGACGTCTGCCACGGCGAGCTGCGCACCCACACCGGCTGGCGCAGCGCCAAGCTGCAAACCCGCTGCGGCATGGGCCCGTGCCAGGGCCGCATCTGCGGCGGCGCCACCGAGATCCTTTATGGCTGGCGTCCGGACGCGGTGCGCATGCCGATCTCGCCGACGCGCATCTCCAGCATCATCGATTAAGAACGCTTGATGGTCGAGCCGCGCAGTATCAGTTGCGGCTCGATCATGGTGGTGGTCGACGGCGCCTTGCCGTCGATGGTGGCGATCAGTTTTTCCATCGCCGCCGCGCCCATGCGCTCGCTCTGCAAATCGACCGTGGTCAAAGGCGGGGAAGTATATAAACCGTATTGAATATTATCGAAGCCCGCCACCGAAATATCTTCCGGCAGCTTGAAGCCCAGGGTCTGCGCCGCTTTCATGAAGCCCAGCGCCATCAGGTCGTTGTAGCAGATCAGCGCATCGGGATGCTCGGCGCCCAGCATGATGGCCGAGCAAACGCGCTCGCCCTCGGCCGACGTCGGCGCCTCGCCTTCATGAATGGTCAGCTCCAGTCCCTGCGACGCCAGGCATTCGCGGATACCGCCCAGCCGCTCCTCGTCGCGGCGCGAGCGCGGGAAGCTCAGGTAGGAGATGCGCTTGTGACCCAGCGATACCAGATGGCGCGTCAGCATGTAGGCGCCGCGGTGGTCGTCGCTGATCACCCACGGGATCTCCAGCCGGTTCAAACGGCCGAAGAACACCAGCGGCTTGCCCAGCTCCGTCATCCAGTCCATTTCCGATTCCAGCATGCGTGAGAACACGATCATGCCATCCACCCGGCGGCTCAGCGCTTCCAGCAACGGCCGCTCGCGGCCCGGGTTCTCTTCCGTATCGACCAGCAGCAGCGTGTAGCCATGCGCCAGCGCCACGCGGTTGGCGCCCTTGACGATGCTGGTGAAGTGCGGATTGCTGACGTCCAGCACCGACAGGCCGATGCTCTTGGTGCGGCCGGTGATCATGGACGCCGCCAGCGGATTGGAACGGTAGCCCAGCTTGGCAATCACTTCCGTGATGGTCGCCTCCACCGCCGGCGAGAACCGCTGCGCGCCGTTGACGAACTTGGAGACGGTGGCAGTCGAAACCCCGGCGGCGGCGGCCACGTCACGGATGGTTGCTACATTTTTTTTCATGTTCAGACGGTCGGGATGCGTGGCGGCGGCTGCGCCAAAGCGACAATCTTATCATGACGGCATGACCAACCTAGTCGGCGGCAAAGCTAAAACTGGTGCGGGAACGGTACACCTGCCCCGGATACAACGCCGTGCCGGGGAAATTGGCGTGGTTGGGACTGTCCGGCAGGTGCTGGGTTTCAAAGGCGAAGGCGCCGTAGCGCTGGTAGGCCACGCCCTCGCTGCCGGTCTCGCCGCCATTGAAGCCGTTGACGGTGTACAGCTGCACCGACGGCTCGCTGGTGCTGACCTCCATGCGCAGGCCGCCGCCCCACACCGTCGCCACCGGCGCGTAGGCGCCGTCCGGCTTGGAGAAGACCAGGCTGTGGTCATAGCCGCCCGGCACCGACGGCAGGCGGTCGTGCACGCTGGCGGCCTGGCGGAAATCGAACGGCGTGCCCGCCACGTCCAGCATCGCGCCGGACGGAATGCGCATGGCATCGGTTTCCAGATAGCGGTCGGCGGCGATCCGGAAGCGGTGGCCTTCCAGCGTGTTGGCGGCCGCGCCGGCCAGGTTGAAATAAACGTGGTTGGTCAGGTTGTGCACCGTCGGCGCCGACGTGCGGGCCTCGTACTCGATGCGGAATTCGTCACTGTTGCGCAACAGGCGGTAGGTGACGCTGATGTCCATCGCGCCGGGGAAGTTCTGGTCGCCGTCGGGACTGTGCAGGCGGTAGATGGAACCCAGCGACTCGGCCTCGTTGAAATCCTCGCGCCGCCATACGCGCTTGTCGTAGGGGGCGGGGTCGCCGTGGATGGCCATGCCGCGGTTGTTGGGGACCAGCTGCACGGTCTTGCCGTCCAGCGTGTAGCGCGCGTTGGCGATGCGCCCGGCGTAGCGGCCGATGATGGCGCCGTAGCGGCCGCGCGTGCGCTCGAACGCCGCCAGGTCGGGCAGCGACAGGATCACGTTGCGGCCCGCCACCTGCGCCTGGATCAGCGTGGCGCCGTAGTCGATGTAGGCCAGCCGCATGCCGCGCGCGTTTTCCAGCGTGACCTTTTGCACCGGCTGGCCGGACTGCGTGACGCCATAGGCCTCGGCGCGGATGCCGCTGGCAGCCGTGGCGCAGGCGGAGGCCGCGAGCAACGCGGCCAGTAGCGTCAGGCGCTTCACAGGTCGGTGATTTCCTTGTGGCGCGGCACCAGCGCCTTCATCACCACCCACGCCGCCAAGTAGGCCAGCGCACAAATGGCGAACATGATCATGTAGCCGGTGCCGATATCGTTGACCTTCTTGTAGTAGTCGAACACCCAGCCGCCCAGCTTGGTCAGCGCCACGCCGCCGATACCGCCGGCCATGCCGCCGATGCCGATCACCGAGGCCACCGATTTTTGCGGGAACATGTCGGACACGGTGGTGAAGATATTCGCCGACCAGGCCTGGTGCGCCGAGGCGCCCACGCCGATCAGCAACACCGGAATCCAGTAGCTGATCGCGCCCAGCGGCTGCGCCAGCAGCACCACCAGCGGCACAAAGGCGATCATCAGCATGGCTTTCATGCGGCCGTCGTACGGCGCATAGCCGCGCGACATGAAGTAGCTCGGGAACCAGCCACCGCCGATCGAGCCGACCATGGTCATGCTGTACAACACGGCCAGCGGAACCACGATGGCTTCGCCCTTCATGCCGTATTGCGCCGACAGATAGGTCGGCAGCCAGAACAGGAAGAACCACCACACGCCGTCGGTCATGAATTTGCCGAAGGCGAAGGCCCAGGTCTGGCGGTATTTCAACAGCTGGAACCACGATACTTTTTTGGCCGGCTCGCCGGCGCTGGCAGCCACCGGCACCGGCGCGTCGCTGCGGATGTAGGCCAGCTCGGCGGCCGACAGGCGCTTTTGCTGTTCCGGCTTGTCGTACAGCCACAGCCAGACGCTCATCCAGATAAAGCCCAGCATGCCGATCATGATGAAGGCGGCCTGCCAGCCCCAGATGGCGGCCAGCACCGGCACCGTGATCGGCGCCAGGATGGCGCCGACGTTGGCGCCGGAGTTGAAGATGCCGGTGGCGAAGGAGCGTTCCTTTTTCGGGAAGTATTCCGCCGTGGCCTTGATGGCGGCCGGGAAGTTGCCGGCCTCGCCCACCGCCAGCACCGCGCGCGAAATCATGAAGCCGACGATGGACGGCGCCACCGCCAGGCCGAACAGCGCCACCGTGGCCTGGCCCACCGGCACCGAGGCGGCATGCAGCAGCGCGCCCAGCGACCAGACGGTGATCGCCACCACGTAGGCGGCCTTGGTGCCGATCTTGTCGACCACGCGGCCGGCGAACAGCATGGAAATCGCGTAGACAAACTGGAAGGCGGCGGCGATGTTGGCATAGTCGGTATTGCTCCAGCCGAATTCCTCCGACAGGGCCGGTGCCAGCAGACTCAGGACCTGGCGGTCCAGGTAGTTGACGGTGGTGGCAAAAAACAACAGGGCGCAGATGGTCCAGCGGTATTTACCGACAGACTGGGCCACCGCTTGCGCATTGACGGGCTCGCTCAGGTTCATGGCATCACTTATTTTGTGTTGTTGGTGATGATCTCTCGGTCTCCACGAGATCATATGTAGTCGTATGTCATCGTACAACCATAAAAGTCCAGAAGCAAGCAGAATCAACTGCTTGCCTTGCCGCTGTTGTACGACGACTTACTTGGTTTTTACCAAAATCAAAGCAATCAGGCTGATCAGCGCGGCACCCGACAGATAATAGCCCACGTACTGCAAGCCGAGGTTGGTCGCCAGCCAGGTGGCGGCATACGGCGCCAGCGAGGCGCCCAGGATGCCGGCCAGGTTGAAGGTCAGCGAGGCGCCGGTGTAGCGCACCTCGGCCGGGAACAGCTCGGACAGGATGGTGCCCAGCGGGCCGTAGGTCAGGCCCATCAGGCCCAGCCCCACCGACAGGAAGATGGTCACCTGCACCGCGTCGCCGGAGCCGAACATCGGCGCCATCGCCAGGCCGAACACGGCGATCGCGGCCGAGACCCAGATCAGGGTGGTGCGGCGGCCCTTGCGGTCGGCCCAGATGGCCGAGAACGGAATCGTCAGCGCAAAGAACAGCACCGCGAACAATTGCAGGATCAGGAAGTTCTGGCGCGAGAATTTCAGCGCGCTGGTGCCCCAGCTCAGCGCGAACACCGTCATCAGGTAGAACAGCACGAAGGTGGCCAGCGCGATCAGCGTGCCCAGCAACAGCGCGCGGCCGTGCTCGTGCCAGACGGTCAGCACCGGCACTTTGACGCGTTCGTTCTTGTCCAGCACTTTCTGGAAGTCCGGCGTTTCATGGATTTTCAGCCGGATGTACAGGCCGACGATCACCAGCAGCGAGCTGGCCAGGAAAGGGATGCGCCAGCCGTAGCTGAAGAATTCGGCGTCGCTCAGCATCTGGCTCAGCAGCAGGAAGATGCCGCCCGACAGGAAGAAGCCGATCGGCGCGCCCAGCTGCGGGAACATGCCGTACCAGGCGCGCTTGCCCGGCGGCGCGTTCTCGGTGGCCAGCAGCACCGCCCCGCCCCACTCGCCGCCCAGGCCCAGGCCTTGGCCGAAGCGGCACAGCGCCAGCAGCGCCGGCGCCAGCGTGCCGATCGCGGCGTAGGTCGGCAGCAGGCCGATCACCACGGTGGACAGGCCCATGGTCAGCAGCGCCGCCACCAGCGTGGCCTTGCGGCCGATGCGGTCGCCGAAGTGGCCGAACACGGCCGAACCGACCGGGCGCGCGAAGAAGGCGATGGCGAACGTCGCCAGCGATTGCAGGGTGGCGGCGGCGGGATCGCTGGCCGGGAAAAACAGTTTGGGGAACACCAGCACGGCGGCGGTGGCGTAGATGTAGAAATCGAAGAACTCGATCGTGGTGCCGATCAGGCTGGCAAACAATACCGTGGCCGCCGAATTGGTCTTGGGCTGACTCATGCTGGACGCTCCTGCTGATGGTGGTGTGCGGGCCATCATACACACCACATTGCAGGATTGCCAAGCTTGCCAAGCTTGTCTAAGCGTCGATTTGCGCAAACGCCGCGGAGATGTCGTCCGCTTTCAACGGCCGCACCAGGCGCGCCACTTCCTGGCCATCGCGCAGGAAGATCAGCGTCGGCCACAGCTTGACGCGGAAGGAGCGCCCCAGCGGCCGGCCGGGCCCGTCCTCCACCTTGTAATGGGCGACTTGGTCGTGGCCGTGGAAGGCTTGCTCCAGCGGCGCCTGGGCCGCCATGCAGTGGCCGCACCAGTTGGCGCCGAACTCCAGCAGCAGCGCGCCCTGGGTGGCGTCGATCTCGGCGCGCTGCGGCGCCTCGGGGATGTAGCGTGTCTTCATTTTCTGACCTGTTTGCAGGGATCGTCGCGCGTTTGCGGCGCCACGGTCTGGATACTGTCATAGCGGCCGCCGTTATCGCCGCCCTCGATAAAGCCGACGCTGCGCACCTTGAGCGCCGGCGCCGCCTCGTGCAGCCAGTAGCCGACGCCGATGTCCTTGCGCACATGGCCGTTGCCGGCGATGAGCACGACGTCGCGCGGCAGCTGGTCGCGGATGATCCTGGCCATCCAGATATCGCGCGCCACCTGGGCGTTGACCATGCCGCCCACCATCATCTCCGGCAGCATATCGCAATGGCCGGTGACGATTTCCCTCTGCTGGGCGCTGATCAGCGCGGTGGGCAGCGGCTGGTCCAGCTTGTAATCCTTGACGCCTTGCGGGTCGAAGCTGGAGGCCACGCCGTCGCGCACCACACGCGAGGCATCGGCGCGCGACAGGTTGCCCGCCACCAGCGGCAGCTGGTAGGTGAGCGCCAGCTGAATCACAGGATAATACAGTTGCCAATCCCAGCGCGCACCGCCGGCCACCCGGATCACGCACTGGGCGTCGAGACAGCCTTTTTGCGCCTTGTTCAGCAAATCCTGGTTTTCGCGGTCGAACTGCTCCATGACGAGCGACGGCCGCCAGCCGGCTTCCACCCGCTGCCGCAGCAGCTCATAGCGCAGCTTGTGGCCCTGGGCATTGTCGTGCACTTCGCCCAGCAGCAAAACCTGGGGATTGGCCGCCTCCAGCAGCCCCGGCGCAAGGGTGGCGGCCGGCTTGCCGCCGCTGGCGCAGCCGGTTGCCAGCGCCGCCGCGGCCAGGCCCAAAGTCAATCGAATTCCGGGCTTATATGTGGAAATCATCTGATAGTCGCAAGTGTGCATAGAATTCAGTTGTTGTAGGGCTGGAGTTCATCTGCGCCACTGGCAAACTGCCGGTGGGTGTTGCTGCGACGCAAAAATCCGTTGTCACCAAAGAAAAAGACATGGCAAATTACTACTGGATATGGTTTAATAGCAGAACGGTAGCAAGTGTTAGTCGTTTGCGCCGTGGATTTTACAATGTGTGCATTAACCCGGCCTTAACTTCCTGTCTAAAAAAAACCATGCAGGAGTGTATCGTGAAAGTTTTGTCCTTGATCTCAACCGCATTACTTGCCCTCAGTCTCGCCGGCGCCGTACAGGCCAAGCCTGTCGCGCCTGTTACCAATAGCAATGTTGCACCCGCAACAATCGTACTCGCACATTGCGAGGAAAAAGACCCTGCACCATGTAGCATCAGCAGCAACGCGCCTGCCGCCAGGAACAGTGAAGCGGATCAAACCGCTTTGCCGCCGGCAGACCCGCAGCAGTCCGCCAACGATCCGGCTACGCCGGTACCGGAACCACAAACCTTCGTCATGTTGATGCTGGGTTTGGTTGTGCTCGGTTTCGCTTCGCGCCACCGTCAGGGCTCGGAAAAATTCACAGACGAATAAACTTTTCCAGCCTGGTCAAAAAATATCCCGCTCATGAAGCGGGATTTTTTTACAGGCAGACGCCTCGGATATTGCTCAGCGCCACGCCATGCACGATGGCGCGCAATACGCAGCCCAGCTTGTGCCAGCCATCCTCGGTGCCGACGATGGACAACAACACCAGCGCCACACCGACGGCCAGCAAAATCAGCAGGCCTTTGATCGCTTGTTTATCCATTCATTGATTGTAGCCGCTCAGACATGCAGGCGGGCATCGGCGTGCAGGGTGGTGTCATCGGCCGGCGTCACGCAGGGCATGCGCAGCACAAAGCTGGCGCCCTGCCCCAGCACGCTGGACACGGTGATGCTGCCGCCAAACTGCTTGGCGATCAGGTTGAACACGATGTTCAGCCCCAGCCCGGTGCCGCCCTGGCCGCGCCGCGTGGTGACGAAGGGGTCGAACACCTTGTCCAGCATGTCGGGCGGAATGCCCTTGCCATTGTCGGTCACCTGCATTTCGATCCAGTCGCCCTGCTGCGCCACGCCGATCGTGATGCGGCCCTCGTCCTCCGGCTCGAAGGCGTGCTCGACGCAGTTCAGGGTCAGGTTGGTGATGACCTGCGCCAGCGCGCCCGGATAACTGTCGAGCATGATGTCCGGCGGGCAGGCGATGTCGACCGTGATGCGGGTTTTCTTCAGCTTGGGCTGCAGGCTGGACACCACCTCGTTGATATAGTCGCGCAATTCGAAGCGGCGGCGCGCCTCGCTGACCTGGTCGACCGCGATCTGCTTGAAGCTGTGGATCAGGTGGGCCGCGCGGTAGGCGTTGTTCATGATCAGGCGCGTGCTTTCGGAGGCGGTCTCCAGGTAACGCGTGATATCGGATTTCTTGATATTGCCATCCTGGACCGAGGCCTGCACCTTCTCGGTGGCCTCCATCAGCACCGAGGCGCTGGTCAGGGCGATGCCGACCGGCGTGTTGATCTCATGCGCCACGCCGGCCACCAGACCGCCCAGCGAGGCCAGGCGTTCGGCCTGCAACAGCGATTCCTGGGTGCGGCGCAAATCGTCCATGGCCTTGGCGGTGGCCTGCGCCGATTTGCGCGCCTCGTCCTCGGCCTCGCGGATGCGCTGGATGTTGGATTTGATCTTGCGCTGGATGGCGTTGAAGCCGCGGATCACCTCGCCCAGCTCGTCGTGGCGGCTGTCCGGCAACTCCTCCACCTCGTCGCTGCCGCGCGTGGCCAGATCGAACAGGCCGTCGCGCAGGCGCTTGAGCGGATCGAACACAATCCGCAGCGACAGCGCCAGCGCCGCCACCAGGATCAGGTCCAGCAGCAGCACCTCGGTGACCTTGCGCCGCACCTCGGCCGCCAGCGTGGCGTCGATTTGCGCGCGGCTGAAATTGACCACCACGCGGCCGACGATCACCGGCTTGAGCGCGGCGCCGGCCGCGCCGGAATCGCGGTAGGCCAGGTCGGCCACCACCGGCGTGCCGCCGACGGCGGCGTCGTTCTCGATCGACGTGATGGTGCCGTTCTCGTTGCGCAGCTTGCCGGAGAACAGCCCGACCGAGGTGTCGTAGACGCGGATGGAGACCAGCTCGGGCGGCATCATCTCGGCCGCGACGATGTTGTCGACCTTGGCCTTGTCGAGGTCCCACAGGGCGGAGGGCAGGCTGGTTTGCAGGCGCGTCAGCACGCCCTCGCGCAGGCGCTGGCTGCTGACCTCCAGTTCGTGGCCGAGGCTGTATTGCGCGTAGGTGCCGGAGATGCCCAGCACCAGGGTCACGATGACCACGAAAAGCAGCGTCAAGCGGCCTTGAATCCCAAACATCTAGCGATCTCCCGACAACATGGATTTGACGGCAACGCCCCAATGTACGGTATGGGCTGCGTCTTGGCAAGACAATGGTAATATCAGGAAATATAGTTCAGGATGCAAGCAGGAGGCGGCATGACAGGCAATTATCATCAACTGACGCTGGCGGAGGTGCGGCCGGGCATGGCGCTGTCCGACGTGCTGCTCGACGCGCAGGGCAATGTGCTGCTGCCGCAGGGGACGGTGCTGACCGAGGCCATGCTGGCGCTGATGCCGCGCCACGGCATTTCGGTGCTGCCGATCGCCCGCGAGGAAGTGACGCCGGAAGTGGTGGCGGCCACGCTGCAACACCACCAGGCGCGCCTGGACCATCTGTTCCGCAAGAACGATCCCGACAGCGGCAGCGACTGGGCCACCGCCACCCTGCGCCGCTTTGTCACCGATTTCCGCCTGGGCGCGGAGGAGGCGCCGCAACATGAGTAACACCACGCTCAGCTACGATGATGTGGTCCGCACGCTGGACGACCTGCCCTCGCTGCCGGCGGTGGTGATGGAGCTGCTCAACAGCATCGACCAGGACGACGTCGACATCTCGGTGCTGGCCAAAAAGGTTTCGCACGACCAGGCGCTGACCGCCAAGACCCTGCGCCTGGCCAATTCCTCGCTGTACGGCTTGCAGGTCAAGGTCACCACCATCCAGCAGGCGATCACCTATCTCGGTTTCCAGACCACGCGCAACCTGATCACGGCGGCGGCCGTGACCGGCTGCTTTGCCGAAGGCCATTGCCCCGGCTTCGACCACAAGGCGTTCTGGCGCCACTCGATCGCCACCGCCGCCTGCGCCAAGGTGCTGGCGCGGCAGATGCGTTTCAACCAGGATTACGCCTTCACCGCCGGGCTGCTGCACGACATCGGCCGGCTGGTGCTGGTGTCCTGCTTCCCGGAGCAGTACGCGCAAACCATCGCCTGGCGCGCGCAGCACGACTGTTATCTGCTGGACGCGGAACGGGCGGTGCTGGGGGTCGACCACGTCGACGCCGGCCTGGCGCTGGCGGAACACTGGAATTTTTCGGACACGATGCGCCTGGCCATCGGCGGCCACCACGATCCCGAGGCGCCGGGCGCGGGATTCCTCGCGGCCATCATCCATGTGGCCGACGCTATCGTGCATGCGCTCGATCTGGCGCGGGTGCAGGACGATCTGGTCCCGCCGGTCTCTACCGTGGCCTGGACTGCGCTGGGCCTCGATGAGGAAATTTATCTGCAACTGTTCCGCGAGACGGAGTTGCAATATGAAGAAATCTCGATGGTGCTGCTAACCTGAAGTGGCGGCCTGCCGGACCGGGTTCACACTCGACACGGCAGGCGCGTGCGCAGCGCGCGCATCAATGATGGGCCGCGTTTCCGGCCTGCTGGGCCTTGTCGGTTGCCGGACGGTCTTCAGGCTTCGGGCGGCCCTGGGCGTCGGACAGGCGGTACTTGGTGCGGCGGTCGCCCATCAGGTCGCGCAGGTCGCGGATGCTCATGCCGGTCACTTCGTGCATGCGGATCAGCAGCGAGGCGCCGACCGGCAGGCGGTGGTGGCGGATCTTGCTGATGACCGGCGGCGCGACTTCCAGCAGACGCGACAGCGCGGCATCGTTTTTCAACTGCATCTTGCCCAGCAAGATATCCAGCAGGTGGTTAGGGTTGTAGCTTTCCTGAGAAGCGAGTGCATGATGTGCCATGATTTTCCTCGTTGGTTGGGGTGAACAAATAGTGCTGGTTTGAACTTAAGCAAAACTTAGCGTTCCGAATTGCCATTCGTGCAAGATACCAGCATGCACCGCGCTAAGATTGTTCGGCATCAATCAGAAGCTAGAAACCTTAGCAACAATGCTATTTCATCACATGGGACCGGAGGATGGCGCACGCAAGAAAACTACAGGAAACAAACGGGGGAAATCAGGCGGTGGTGTCGATGTTGCGTCCCAGCGTTTTCTGGCTGTCGCGGCGCTGGGTATCGGCTTTTTTGTCGGCCTGCTGGGCGGCGCGGCGGTCGGCGGCGGCGGCCTCGTCGTTGGCGCGGGCCTGGTTGCGGGTGGTTTCGGTGTTTTGCTCGACGCGGCGGCGGGTGGCGGCCTCGTCCTTCCCGGCGCGGTTGTCCTGTTGGGCGCGCCGGGTCTCCGCAGCCTGCTCGCTACGCTGCTCGGCACGGTTGGCGCGGGTTTCGCGCAGATTGGTTTGCACCGGGTCGGGCCGCGGCGCGTTGGTGACGTTGATGGCCATACCTCTACTGTAGAGCAAAGGCGCTATCGACGGCAAATTACGATAAACTATCGCCTGTGCCGATCGACGGCCCTCTCTCCTAAAGCACGCCATTGAAAACCAAGACCCCAGTCCAGCCGCACTATTTCGTCCCCGAGCCGCTCGATAACGCGCGCCTGGCCCATTTGTGCGGCCCGCTCGACGAAAACCTGCGCCAGATTTCCGCCGCGCTGGACGTCACCATTTTCCGCCGTGGCGACAAATTCATCGTCAGCGGCCACAACGCCGAACGCGCGGTCGAGATCCTCGACCATTTCTACGCCATCGCCAACAAGATCGTGCCGATCGAGGAGGTGCAACTGGCATTGGTCGAGCAGCGCGCCAGCATGCACGCCGACAATATCGCCGCGCTGGCCCCGGCGCCGGCCGCGGACGACGCCGCGCCGGCCGCCCGGCCGCGCAAGGTGGAGCCGGTGCCGGCGGTCGAGATCGACATCAACAGCCCGGTGCTGAAAACCCGCCGCGCCGACCTGCGCGGCCGCACGCCGCACCAGATCCGCTACCTGCGCAACATCCTCGAACATGACATCAGCTTCGGCGTCGGCCCGGCCGGCACCGGCAAGACCTACCTCGCCGTCGCCTGCGCGGTCGACGCGCTGGAGCGCGACGCCGTCAAGCGCATCATCCTGACCCGACCGGCGGTGGAGGCCGGCGAGCGCCTCGGCTTCCTGCCGGGCGACCTGTCGCAAAAGGTGGACCCGTACCTGCGCCCGCTGTACGACGCCCTGTACGACCTGCTGGGCTTTGACCGCACGCAGAAAATGTTCGAGAAACAGGTGATCGAGATCGCCCCGCTGGCCTACATGCGCGGCCGCACCCTGAATCATGCCTTCGTGATCCTGGACGAGGCGCAAAACACCACGGTCGAGCAAATGAAAATGTTCCTGACCCGCATCGGCTTTGGCAGCAAGGCCGTGGTCACCGGCGACGTCACTCAGGTCGACCTGCACAAGAGCCAGAAAAGCGGCCTGGTGGACGCCATCCAGGTGCTGAAAGAAGTGCGCGGCGTGGCCTTCAGCCACTTCACCAGCGAAGACGTGGTGCGCCATCCGCTGGTGGCGCGCATCGTCGACGCCTACGAAACCGCCCACAACCACGAAGCGGAAATCGCTCCCCTCCTCAAAGCCACGGCGCTCAAAAATGTCCGCAAAAAATAAACTGACGCTGTCGGTGCAGTACGCCGATCCACGCCTGCAAGCAACGATTACCCGTCCCAAAATCCGCAAGTGGGTGCAAGCCGCCCTGTTCGCGCCGGCCGAGCTGACCATCCGCTTTGTCGACGCCGGGGAAGGCCGGACCCTGAACCGCGAATACCGCGGCAAGGACTACGCCACCAACGTCCTGACCTTCGCCTACAACGAAGGCGAGGAAGCGCTGCCGGAAGACGCGCCCACGCAAGCCGACATCATCCTCTGCACCGACGTGCTGGAGAAGGAGGCGGCCGAGCAAAAGAAAACCGTGGAAGAACACACCGCCCACCTGATCATCCACGGCGTCCTCCACGCCCAGGGCTACGACCACGAGGACGACGAGGAAGCCGCCGAAATGGAAGGCATCGAAACCGACATCCTCGCCGAACTCGGCTACGCCGATCCGTACGCCGCCTGAGCCGTCGTGTCGGCGCCAGCGCCGGCGCGGCTGACACCCTGTAGGGATTTCCTGATTGAACTATTTCCGCAAAGAAATTACTATCACCGCCAGATAGTTTTGTCTTGGTTCATCATCGAAATCCTGCCACGGGGAACAGCATCGCATGAAAATCAGCCTGAACAAGCCATCGGCCCGCGCCCGGCTGGCCGCCACCCTTTTCCTGACCAGCCTGAGCCTGGGAGCCGGCGCGGCGCCGGCCACGTTTGCCCATCCGGGCGTGCTGCTCAGCCGGGCCGACCTGGACGGCCTCAAGGCCGAGCTCGCCTCCGAACCGTGGAAGTCGGCCTATGAACGGCTGAAAAACGACGCCCGTTCGCAAAAGACCTATGTCATGCAGGGTCCATGGGCCAGCGTCAGCCGCAATCCGGACCTGCACCGCAGCGAATGGCTCAACGACATGCAGGCGGTCTACAACCTGGCGCGCATGTGGTACCTCACCGGCGACGGCGGCTATGCCCAGCGGGCGCATGACATCCTGCTGGCCTGGGCCACCACCCAGACCAGCTTTGGCGGCGCCGAGGCCGCGTTCGACATCGGCGACAGCCGCTGCGCCACCGCCGCCGACATCCTGCGCGGCACCTGGCCCGGCTGGACCGCCAGCGACACCAGCGCGGTGCAGCACTATTTCAACACCGCGTTCTGGCCGGCGCTGGCCGTGCCCGGTCCCCTGTTCACCGGGTCGCAGGGCATGGAGCAACTGACCGGCGCGCTCGGCATTGCCATCTTCAACGACGACGCCACCCGCTTCGACCAGGTGCTGTCGGCCTTCCTGACCGACGCCAACACCGGCCTGCGCGGCATGCTGCCCAACGGCGAGGTGGTCGACACCGGCCGCGACCAGGGTCACACCGCGCTGTACGTGCGGCTGGCGGCCGAGATGGGCCAGGCGTTCTGGAACCAGGGCGTGGACGTGTTCTCGCTGCTCGACCACCGCATCCTCGCCGTCGGCGAGTACTACGCGCGTTACCACCTGCCCGACAACGCGCCGTCCTACGTGCCGTTCGGCGGCATGTCGTGGGGGATTTTCAACGCCATCGCCGGCGCGCCGCGCTCGACCACCCAGGGCCGCACCGCGCTCAACCTGCTGCACACGGCCTACGCCGTGCGCAAGGGCCTGGACACGCCATGGATCGACCTGTACGGCAACGACCAGGCCGAGGACACCGACAGCTTCATGTTCCGCCGCAGCGGCGACAGCTCGGCCGCCACGCCGCCGCCGCCGCCGTCGCTGCCGCCGGCGGCTACCCTGACCACCGGCCTGACCGCGGCCGACCTGTACGGCGCCGGCCCGGCCGGCGCCAGCGCCTACGCCAACGGCGTCTGGACCGTGAGCGGCGGCTACAACGGCCAGACGCCCGCCAGCAGCACGCCCAGCATCCGCTTCGCCTACCGTCCGGTCAGCGGCGACTTCACCATGATCGCCAGGGTCGCGTCCGTCTCCAGCGCCGGCTCGAACGACGCCCAGGGCGGCATCATGATCCGCGACGTCGCCACCGGGCAGTCGCACAGCCAGACCTATATCGCCATGACCACCGACCACCGCGCCGGCTGGAACGAGCGCGGCGCCACCGGCATGGCCTATTCGTGGATGGCCGGCGCGGTCAACCCGGCGCCGCAACTGCCCTACTGGATCAAGCTGGAACGCATCGGCAACCGGGTCCAGACCTCGACCTCGCCCGACGGCGCCAGCTGGGCCGGCGCCAACAGCAACGACTTCGCCAACCTGCCCGCCACCGCCTACGTCGGCCTGTTCGCCTCCTCGGCCGTGAACGGCCAGTCCAGCACGGTGACCTTCACCGACGTCGCCATCACCGGCGGCGACGGCGGCGCGCCGCTCACGGCGCCGCCCGCGCCGCTGTCGGTGGTGGCCGCGCCGGCCGATGGCCGCGTCATCGTGCGCTGGACCGAAACCCATGGCGCCACCAGCTACCACGTGCTGCGCTCGACCGCCAGCGGCGGCCCGTACAGCGAGGTGGCCGCCGTCGACGGCACCAGCTGGACCGACACGGCGGTCAGCAACGGCACCCGCTACTACTATGTGGTGAGCGCCGCCAACCTGGCCGGCACCAGCGACCGCTCGCCGGAAGACAGCGCGCTGCCGGCGCCGTCCTGGGTCAACATCGCCTTCGGCGGCACCGCCACGGCCAGCAGCGTCGGCGACGGCGCCGCCAGCTACGCCTTCGACAGCGATCCGGGTTCGCGCTGGCACGCCTCGACCACGGCCGTGCCGCAGTGGCTGCAATACGATGTCGGGGCCGGCCTCACGCAGACGGTGCAGCGCTACGGCGTGACCAGCTCGGTCGATTCGCCCGGCCGCGATCCGTCCGCCTGGCAGCTGCAAGCGTCGCAGGACGCGGTCAACTGGGTGACGCTCGACACCCAGGCCAGCCAGGCGTTTGCCTTCAAGTACCAGACCCGCTACTACAACATCGCCAACAGCACGGCCTATCGCTACTACCGCCTGTACATCACCGGCGGCGCCAACGTGCAGGTCGCCGAGCTGGGGCTGTACGCCAACAGCGGCCACCTGGTCGCCAACGGCAGCTACCGCCTGCTGAACCCGGGCAGCGGCCAGGCGGTGGGCGTGGCCGGCGACAGCACCGCCAACGGCGCGCTGCTCCAGCCGCAACCCTACGCCAGCGGCGCCCCCGCCCAGCAATGGACCCTCAGCGACCAGGGCAGCGGCCGCTACCAGGTGCTGGGCGCCGCCAGCGGCAAGGCCATGGACGTCACCGCCAAGAGCACGGCGGACGGCGCCAGGATCGAACTCTGGTCCTGGAACGGCGGCAACAATCAGTTGTGGCAACTGGTCCCGACCGGCAGCGGGCATTTCAAGCTGGTGTCGGTCAACAGCGGCAAGGTGCTGGACGGGCCGGCCGGCGCCGGCGCGCTGATACAGTCGACCTACAACGGCGGCGCCAGCCAGCAGTGGACCCTCTCGACCGCGCCATAGCCGCCCCGCATTGTGTCTCGGCTACGCCGATCCTTACGTCGAGTGATCAGACAGCTCGCCCGCTAGCCGGGCGAGTCATTTTGCTCACGACATCTTCCCACTGCACAGCAGTCGGGAGCCAAGAAATCTGCCCGTCTCGCGTAACCAATAGTGGACCGTTACCTGCCAGGGCATACAAACAGGTCCATTGGATATGACCTCTCCAGCATGCTCCGGTCCGGTTGGCATAAGCTGATCAAGGTCAAACCACACCGCTGTTTTTTTGACAAAAACCGCCCCACCTTCCCATTTGGTGTATGCTATACCCCTTCGAAACAACGGCTTTACGCCTGCTATGCAAGAGCACTCTAGTAGCGTCAAGACTGACGCTAAACCACACAGGTCACTGTTTGAACGACTGACCGCCCTGATTTCCCCAGAGCCCGAGAACCGCTCGGAGCTGCTCGAAGTTCTGCACGACGCCCACGAACGCAATCTGATCGATGCCGACGCCCTGTCGATGATCGAGGGCGTGTTCCAGGTATCCGATCTGTCCGCCCGCGACATCATGATCCCGCGCTCGCAGATGGACGTCATCGACATTTCCAAGCCGATCGAGGACTGGCTGCCGCTGGTTCTGGAAACCGCCCACTCGCGCTTCCCCGCCATCGAGGGCGAGCGCGACAAGGTGATCGGCATCCTGCTGGCCAAGGACCTGCTGCGCTACTACGCCGAGGAATCGTTCGACGTGCGCGACATGTTGCGTCCGGCCATCTTCATCCCGGAATCCAAGCGTCTGAACGTGCTGCTGCGCGATTTCCGCGCCAACCACAACCACATGGCCATCGTCGTCGACGAATACAGCGGCGTGGCCGGCCTGATCACCATCGAGGACGTGCTGGAACAAATCGTCGGCGATATCGAGGACGAGTACGATTTCGACGAGGAAGAAGACAACATCCTGTCGATCCGCGAAGGCCAGCACGGCCCGCGCTGGCGCATCAAGGCGCTGACCGAGATCGAGCAATTCAACGAAGAGCTGGACACCGCCCTGCCGGAAGATGACGCCGACACCATCGGCGGCCTGGTCTCCAAGCACCTCGGCCGCATGGCCCACAAGGGCGACGTGTTCGACTACGAAGGCCTGCGCTTCGAAGTGCTGCGCGCCGACGCCCGCCAGATCCACGTGCTGACGGTGGAAAAACTGCCGCCCGCCCCCGACCACGGCGACGACGCATAATGCGTTTTCGCCGCGCCAACCCGAACGATCCACCCAAGCCGCAACGCTCGACCCGAGGACGCATGCTCATCACCGGCCTGGCCGGTGCGCTGTGCGTGTTCGCGTTCGCGCCGTTCGGCTGGTGGCCGCTGGAAATCCTCGGCCTCGCCACGCTGTTCTATCAAGTCCTGCGCAGCACCAGCGTCAAATCCGCCGCGCTGATCGGCTGGGCCTTCGTGGCCGGCTGGACCGCCGCCGGCGTGCACTGGCTGTACGTCTCGATGCACACCTACGGCGGCATGCCGGCGCCATTGGCCGCGCTGGCCGTGCTGCTGCTGGGCGCCGCCATGGGCGTCTACGGCGCACTGGCCATGGGCACCGCATGGTGGCTGCGCCAGCGCTGGACGCTACCGCTGCCGGCCGCCAATCTTTTGGTCTTCCCCGCCGTCTGGGCGCTGTTTGAATGGGTACGCGGCTGGCTGTTCACCGGCTTCCCGTGGCTGTCGTCGGGCTACGCCCACAACCACAGCCCGCTGGCCGGATTCGCGCCCATCATCGGCGTGTACGGCCTGGGCTGGCTGGCCGCCGTGATCGCCGGCGCCCTGCTGTTGCTGCTGCACCGTTCGCGCCTGCGCGCGGCCGTGCTGGCGGTGGCCATCTGCGTGGCCGGCGTCGGCCTCGGCTTCCTGCAATGGACCTACCCGGAAGGCAAACCGATCTCGGTACGCCTGCTGCAAGGCAATATCCCGCAGGATGAGAAATTCAACGGCGCCAAGGTGATGACCACCATGAAGCTGTACCAGGACGCCATCACCGCCGCCCCGGCCGACCTGATCGCCACGCCGGAAACCGCCATCATCACGCTGCCGCAGCAACTGCCGCCGGACTACCTGCCCGGCATCGCGCAGTTCTTGAATAAGACGAATAGCAACCTGATCCTCGGGATCTTCACCGCCGACAGCCAGACCGCCTACTTCAACAGCGTGATCGGCATTCCGGCCAAGCTGGGCGCGGGCTACTACCGTTACGACAAACACCATCTGGTGCCGTACGGCGAATTCATCCCCTACGGCTTCCGCTGGTTCGTCAACCTGATGTCGATCCCGCTGGGCGACATGACCAGCGGCCGCGAGATCCAGCCGGCGTTCCCGGTCAAGGACCAGCGCGTGCTGCCCAACATCTGCTATGAAGACTTGTTCGGCGAGGAAATCGCCGCCCAGCTGAACCACCCGGCTCTGGACCAGAAGCCGGCCACGCTGCTGCTGAACACCTCCAACCTGGCCTGGTTTGGCGACACCATCGCCATTCCGCAGCATTTGCAGATCTCGCAGATGCGCACGCTGGAAACCGGCCGCCCCATGCTGCGGGCGACCAATACCGGGGCCACCGCCATCATCAATGGCGACGGCAAGGTGGTGCGGCAGCTGCCGGTGAACACCTTCGGCACGCTGGCGGCCCAGGTGCAGGGCACGGCCGGCAGCACGCCCTACATCATCTGGGGCAACAAGCTGTTCCTGGCGCTGACCGCCCTGTCGCTGGCGGGCGCGTGGTTTTGGGCAACGCGCTCAAAAAACCAGCCAAAAACCGCTTAACCCGCTAAAATCATCGCTTTAGCGAAACTGCAACCGCATGCCCCGGGCATGCCACCGACTGACAAAAGATGCTGACATTTCAACAAATTATTCTGACCTTGCAAACCTACTGGGACAAGCAAGGCTGCGCCCTGCTCCAGCCATACGACATGGAAGTCGGCGCCGGCACCTTCCACACTGGTACTTTCCTGCGCGCAATTGGCCCTGAGCCTTGGCGCGCCGCCTACGTCCAGCCGTCGCGCCGCCCGAAAGATGGCCGCTACGGCGAGAACCCGAACCGCGGCCAGCATTACTACCAGTATCAGGTGGTGATGAAGCCGGCGCCGGAAAACATCCTCGACCTGTATCTGGGTTCGCTGGAAGCGCTGGGCCTGGACCTGAAGCAGAACGATGTCCGCTTCGTGGAAGACGACTGGGAATCGCCAACGCTGGGCGCGTGGGGTCTGGGTTGGGAAGTCTGGCTGAACGGCATGGAGGTGACGCAGTTCACCTACTTCCAGCAAGTCGGCGGTCTGGATTGCAAGCCGGTGCTGGGTGAAATTACCTACGGCGTCGAGCGTCTGGCCATGTACCTGCAAGGCGTGGAGAACATGTACGACCTGGTGTGGACCACCTGGGAAGAGAATGGCGAGACCAAAGTGCTGAAGTACGGCGACGTATTCCACCAGAACGAGGTCGAACAATCGGCCTACAACTTCGAGCACTCCAACACCGAACTGCTGTTCTCGCAGTTCAACAACCATGAATCGGAAGCCAAGCGCCTGATTGAAGCGCAGCTGACGCTGCCGGCCTATGAGCAGATCATGAAGGCCTCGCACAGCTTCAACCTGCTGGACGCGCGCGGCGCCATCTCCGTGACCGAGCGCGCCGCTTACATCGGCCGTGTGCGCGCCCTGTCGCGCCTTGTGGCGCAAGCCTACTACGATTCGCGCGAGCGCCTCGGTTTCCCGATGCTGCCTGCCGCCGCCGCTGAATAAACGATATAAATAATATGACTCAAACTCTGCTCATCGAACTGCTGACCGAAGAACTGCCGCCGAAGGCGCTCGCCAAACTGGGCAAGGCTTTCGCGGACGGCATCGTCAACGGCCTGAAATCGCGCGACTTCCTGGAAGCCGACAGCGTCGCCACCGCCTATGCCACGCCGCGCCGCCTGGCCGTCTCCATCACCAAAGTGCGCGCCACCTCGCCGGACAAAATGATCCGCGAAAAAATTCTACCTGTGAGCGTCGCGCTCGACGCTGCCGGTGCTCCGTCCGCGCCGCTGCTGAAGAAGCTTGCCGCCATGAGCCTCGCGCACGTCACAGTGGCCGATCTGGAGCGCGCGCAAGACGGCAAAGCTGAAAGCTTCTTCTACACATCGCTCGCTGCTGGCAGCAATCTGTTGGTTGGCCTGCAATCTTCGCTAGAAGACTCGGTTGCCAAGCTGCCGATTCCAAAAGTGATGAGCTATCAGCGTCCGGATGGCAGCACCGTGCAATTCGTGCGTCCAGCCCACGCGCTGATTGCGCTGCATGGCGACAGCGTGGTACCGGTGGGGATCTTGGGCCTGGAGGCCTCCAACATCACCGAAGGCCACCGTTTCCTGACCGCGCCGGGCAAGCGCGCCGTCACCATCGCCAACGCCGACGCCTACGCCGCCACCCTCGCCACCGAAGGCAAGGTGCTGGCCAGCGTGGAGCAGCGCAAGGAACAGATCCGCACTGAACTTCTGGCTAAAGCCGGCGCCGACAAGGTGCTGATGCCGGAAGCCCTGCTGGACGAAGTGGCCGCGCTGGTCGAATGGCCGGTGGTCTACGAGTGCAACTTCGAGGAAGAATTCCTGGCTGTGCCGCAGGAATGCCTGATCCTGACCATGCAGACCAACCAGAAATACTTCGCGCTGACCGACACCAACGGCAAGCTGCGCTCGCGCTTCCTGATCGTCTCCAACATCGCCACCGACACCCCGGCCGCCATCATCGACGGCAACGAGCGCGTGGTGCGTCCGCGCCTGTCCGACGCCAAATTCTTCTTCGAGCAAGACAAGAAGAAAACCCTGGAATCGCGCCTGCCGCTGCTGAAGAACGTCGTGTACCACAACAAGCTGGGCACCCAGGCGGAACGCAGCGAGCGCGTGACCGCATTGGCCGGCGCCATCGCCGCCAAGCTGGGCGCCGACGTGGCCCTGACCGAACGCGCGGCGCGCCTGTCGAAAGCCGACCTGCTGACCGACATGGTGGGCGAATTCCCTGAGCTGCAAGGCATCATGGGCACCTACTACGCCCGCAACGACGGCGAACAAGAAGACGTCGCGCTGGCCGCATCGGAACACTACCAGCCACGCTTCGCCGGCGACGCCCTGCCATCGACCGTGACCGGCACCGCCGTCGCGCTGGCAGACAAGCTGGAAACCTTGGTCGGCATCTGGGCCATCGGCCTGCAACCGACCGGCGACAAAGACCCGTTCGCGCTGCGCCGCCACGCGCTGGGCGTGCTGCGCATGCTGATCGAGAAGCGCCTGTCGCTGTCGATCTCCGGCCTGCTGGCCGACGCCGCCAAGCAGTTTGCCACCGTGGCCGGCTTCAAGGACCCGAGCGCCGACGTCGCGGCCTTCATGCTGGACCGCCTGCGCGGCATCCTGCGTGAGCGCGGCTTCTCGGTCAACGAAATCGAAGCCGTGGTCGCCCAGAACCCGGACCGCCTGGACGACATCGTCCAGCGCCTGGAAGCAGTGCAAGCCTTCGCCGCGCTGCCGGAATCGGCCTCGCTGGCCGCCGCCAACAAGCGCATCACCAACATCCTGAAGAAGAACGAAGAAGCCCTCGCCGCCGTCGGTGAGCAAGGCGTCAACGTCGCGCTATTGCAGGACGCGGCCGAGAAGAACCTGAACGCCGCCGTGGTGCGCGTGCTGCCGGAAATCGACGCCGCCTTCAACCAGGGCGACTTCGCCGGCACGCTGAAAACGCTGGCCCAGCTGAAAAACGAAGTCGATGCCTTCTTCAACGACGTCATGGTCATGGCCGAAGATGTCGCCCTGCGCAACAACCGTCTGGCGCTGCTGTCTTCCCTGCACGGGATGATGAACCGCGTGGCCGACATCTCCAAGCTGGCGGTGTAAATGGGTACGCCGTCCATGAAGCTGGTCATCCTGGATCGGGACGGCGTGATCAACCACGACTCGCCGGACTTCATCAAATCGCCGGCGGAGTGGCTCCCCATCCCCGGCTCGATGGAGGCCATCGCCCGCCTGAACCAGGCGGGCTACCGGGTGGTGGTGGCGTCGAACCAGTCGGGCATCGCCCGTGAGCTGTTCGACATGACCATCCTCAACGCCATCCACCAGAAGATGCACAACCTGGCGCAGCAAGTGGGCGCGGACATCGACGCGGTGTTCTTCTGCCCGCACGCGGCGGCCGACAACTGCGACTGCCGCAAACCCAAACCGGGCATGTTCACAGAAATCTCGCAGCGCTATAAAATCAGCCTGAAAGGCGTGCCGGTCGTCGGCGATTCGCTGCGCGACCTGCAAGCGGGCTATGTGAGCGGCTGCGTGCCGTACCTGGTCCTGACCGGCAAAGGTGAAAAGACCCACGCCACCGGTGGTCTGCCGCCGGGTACCATGGTGTTCCCGGATCTGGCGGCGATGGTCACCCACCTGCTGAAAACCAGCACCCCGCCGACGCTGCACGTCGTCAGCTAAACAGTTTTTGGAGTCTGCATTGGGTCATCCCATTCTATTTTTGCGTTCCCTGATTTTCACCATCGTGATGGTGGTGTCGACCGTTCTCTGGTCGCTGGTGTGCTTCGCGGCCTCGCCGCTGCCTTACCGCCAGCGCTTCTTCATCACCTCGCGCTGGAATGTGTTCATCATCTGGTGCCTGCGCGTGATCTGCGGCATCCGCTACCAAATCCGCGGCAAGGAAAACCTGCCGGATGCGCAGGCCATCCTGCTGTCCAAGCACCAGTCGGCGTGGGAAACCATCTTCCTGCTGCCGAACATGCCGCGTCCATTGGTGTTCGTGTTTAAAAAAGAGATCCTGTACATTCCCTTCTTCGGCTGGGCGATGGCGCTGCTGCGCATGATCCCGATCGACCGCAAGCAAGGCAAGAACGCCTTCCAGGAAGTGGTCCGCCACGGCAAGCGCCGGCTGGCGCAGGGCCTGTGGATCATCATGTTCCCGGAAGGGACACGCATCCCGGTCGGCAAAGCGGGCAAGTACAAAAGCGGCGGCACGCGCCTGGCGATCGAGACTGGCTCGGTGGTGGTGCCGATTGCGCACAACTCTGGCGAATGCTGGCCAAAAAACTCTTTCATCAAACGCCCCGGTCTTGTTACAGTATCGATAGGTAAGCCAATTTCGCCCGAAGGCCAGACGCCCGACGGCATGATGCAACAGGTGGAAAATTGGATCGAATCAGAAATGCGCGTCATTTCGCCCCACGCCTACAACGCTGGTTAGACGATCTGGCGACCTCGGTCAAACCGGCGTCGCCAGAGCCACAGGGCCCCAAGCCGGTGTACACCACACCGGTGTGGTCCGTTCCACCTGTATCGAAGACCCCACCTCCCGTTTCCCCCTACGTCTCGCCGCCTGAAACGGCGGTCCCGGTCAAGCGGCGTCCCCTGGTTGCGCCGCCCACCGACCAGCCGCCGCGCCGCCAGTTGATGGTCGGCGAATTCATACTGGAATACGAACTGCGTCGTTCGACGCGGCGTTCGATCGGCTTCATGATCGACGACGACGGTTTGCGCGTGACCGCGCCCAAGCGCGTCAGCATCGCCGAAATCGACGAAGCGATCCGCACCAAGCAGCACTGGATTCTGAGCAAACTGAAAGAGCGCCGCGAACGCCGCGCGGCGCGGCTGGAAAAACCGCCGGTGGAATGGATAGACGGCGCGCAGCTACCGTATCTGGGCGCCGACATCACCCTGCGCTTGCTTGTAGGCGGACGCAATCGCGCCATCTACAACCCCAACACGCGCGAGCTGTGGATGACCTTAGTGCCCGGCGCCAGCGAAGAACTGCTGAAAAACCGCGTGCAGACGTGGTATCAGCAGCAAGCCAAAGTGCTGTTTGAGGAACGGCTGGATGTATACGCTGGGCGGCTGGGTGTGCAATATCACTCGTTCGGCCTGTCATCGGCGGGGACGCGCTGGGGCTCGTGCACGGTCGACCGCAAAATCCGCCTCAACTGGAAACTGATCTACTTCTCGCTGCCGCTGATCGACTACGTGGTGGCGCACGAACTGTCGCACATCCTGGAAATGAACCACAGCCAGCAATTCTGGGATACCGTCGGCCTGATCTACCCCGAATACGAAGAAGCCAAAAACCTCCTCCGCAAACGCTCGCAAGAGCTACCGGTGCTGTTCCCCTAAATGGCATTAAGGAAAATCCCGACGCGTGTGTATAACGCGAAGGAATTCGACAACCTGTAATCTTGGCCTGAGCCGATACACCAGAACAATCTGCTTTGTAATATCGAACTCGAATGTTCCACTGACCCGGCCTTGGTGACCGAGATGAGGAAAGTCAGCAATCAAAGTCGCCATTTTCCGAATTTCCTCATCTGTAGAAATTGCACCCTCAACGCTTCGTTGCTCGATGTAATCAAATAAGCTCTTCCTGTCTTGCGCCGCGCGGCGCGTCCAGCGGGCATTCATCACTCATGCCTTAGCTAGTTTTTTCAGAAGCGCGGCCCGCCGCGCAGCAAATTTTTCTTCAACCTCGGAGTGAGGTATACTCGATCGAGGGTCGTTCAAAGCCTCTTCGACCTGCTGCCGAAACCACCTGTCATACTCTTCCGCTTTTTTTGCTTCACCAAACCGCTCTTGGGTTTTCCGATCTTTAGCATTTCTGTCCAATCCACTTACATCAGTCAGAAAAGAGGTAATACCTAATCCGCGAAGATAGTCTTCAAGCGCAGACAGGGTGCTGAATATTTGCAGCCCCTCTTCATGGGCAAGCACCAGCGACGCCTGCTCCTGCTTAATCATCACGTGCCATCCGGCTTTTTGCCCCACTGCATAAATAGGCGCAACCTTGTCGGCCTTGGACAAATTTATCAGGGCAGCTTGATTGATCGGATGAACGGTAGAGTTCATATGACCTCCAGATACGGTGTGCATAGGCGATCAAGTATATCAAGGCGGAGAATGCACAAAGGCGATTTGCATCAAAGTTGAGATAATCATTCTAGGTCGTAACGCGCAAACGCTGGTTACTTGCTCGTGTCAGAATGGTTGCACATTTTGTTCTGCGAGGATGCTATGAATCCTGGTGATGACGCTCCGGCCGGTACGCCGGGGACTGGTGAAGATGTTTGCCCTGTCTGCCAAGGGACGGGACGTTTGGTTGATGAGGACGACGGTGACGGCGAGCCCTGCCCCAACTGCGGCGGCACCGGCGTTGTCACCGAAGGTATCGGTGGCGGCTAGCGCTCAATCAAAGCGGGCAGCAGAGCCAGGGTGCGGCGGGTGGCGCCACGATGTTGGTTGGCGAAGTTGAGGGCGTTTTGGCCCATGGTTGCGCGGGCGCTCGCATCGCTCAACAGGTGGGCGGCGGCGGTCATCAGGTCGGCGGCGTCGGCGATGCGCTGGGCGCCACCGGCGGCCAGGGCGTCCTCGGTCACCAGTTCGAAGTTGAAGGTGTGCTGGCCGATCAGCACCGGTTTGCCCAGCGCGGCTGGTTCGATCAGGTTCTGACCACCCAGCGGCATCAGGCTGCCGCCTACAAAAGCCACGTCGCAAGCGGCGTAGTAGGCGAACATTTCGCCCATGGAGTCGCCCAGCAGGACGTCGGCTTGCAGTTTGCCGCCGTCCAGCGCGAGTTTGCTGCGGCGCTCGACCACCAGGCCTTGGGCGGCGATCAGTTTCTCCACTTCGTCGAAGCGCTGCGGGTGGCGCGGCACGATCAGCAACAGTGTGTTGGCCGGCAGTGTGGCGCGCGCGGCGGCAAAGGCTGACAGGATCAGTTCTTCTTCGCCTTCGCGGGTGGAGGCGCACAGCAATACGGGACGTTCGCCGATGGCGCTGCGCAGCGCGGCGCCGATGGCCAGTGCGGCATCCGGCACCACGACGTCGAATTTGATGCTGCCGGTGATTTCCACGCGCTGTACGCCAAGGGAGCGGATGCGCTGAGCGTCGGCTTCTGTTTGCGCGGCGACCAGGGAGATGCCGCGCGCGGCGTCGGTCAGCAGGGAGCCGAAGCGGCTGGCTTTGCGCAGGGAGCGTTCGGACAGGCGGGCGTTGGCCAGCACCACCGGCACGTTACGCGCTTTGCAGACGGCGATCAGGTTGGGCCAGACTTCGGTCTCCATCAGGATGCATACCTGCGGCTGGAAGTGGCGGATGAAGCGTGAAACCATGCTGCCGGTATCGTATGGCAGGTAGGCTTGCATCAGGCGCTCGCCGTGTTTGGCGAACAAGGCTTTGCCGGTGGCGCGGCCGGTTGGCGTCATGTGGGTGAGGATGATGCGGCTTTGCGGATATTCGGACAGCAAGGCGTCTACCAGAGGTTCGGCGGCGCGCGTTTCGCCGACGGAGACCGCGTGGACCCACAGCACCGGGCCGACGGGGCGCACGTCGCCGAGGGCGGACGATGCGGCACCGGTGCGCGGCACGGCGGTGGCGCTTGCGGTGGCGCGCGGCGCGGTGGAGGCGGCGGAGCTTGGCGTGGCTGTAGCGCTTGGGTAGAAGCCGAGGCGTTCGGACCAGTGTTGGCGGTAGCCCGGCTCTTTGCGGCCGCGCAGCCACAGGCGCGTGAGCACCAGCGGCAAGGCCAGCCACCACATCAGGGAATAAAGCACGCGCATGATCAGCCCAGCAGACTCCGGGCCGCCGTCAGCACCTCCGCCACCGATGGCGGGGTGCCCTGATCGCCCAGGTTGATAATGCGCGGCGACCAGTTGCCCTCGGTCTTCCAGCGCGGCGAATCCGCGTAGATCTCCACCGTCGGCCGCACGAAGGCCGCCGCGATGTGCACCAGTCCCGTATCGACACCGATCACCAGCGAGGCCCGGCGCGCCACCATGATGGCGTCGGCCATGGACAGCTTCGGCAGCACGCGCGCATTCGGCAGGCCGGCGGCGATCTGCTCCGCTTCCGCTTTCTCTTTCGGCGATCCCCAAGGCAGCAGGATGGGCATCTGCGCCAGCTCGCGGCCCAGCGCAATCCAGTTTTCAATCGACCATTTCTTGGCGTCGCGCGCGGTGCCATGGAAGTAGACCGCATACGATTCAGGCATCCACTCGGGACGCGGCGTATCGTCCGGCACAGCGGGCAGGCCAAAATCGGCCGGTGTGTCGACCGCATAGCCCAGCGCCGCGCCAGCCACGATGCGGCCGCGCGCCACCGCGTGCGTGCGCGGATCGGTCGGAATACTCAGGTTATGGAAGATGCGCGAGATGCCCTCGTAACCCGAGCCCTCGCTGCCATTGGCCAGGCCAACCTTGCGGCCGCCCTTCACCACGCGCGCGGCCCCCATGATGATGCCGGTCTTGAGCAACCCCTGGGTGTCGAACACATAGTCGTATTCCTGCTGGCGCAGGGTGCGGAAGAAGGCCTTGATCTCGGCCCGCGTCTCCGCCTTGCCGAGACTCTTGCGCCAGCGCCGCAGCGCGAACGGAATCACATTGCGCACGCGCGCGTTCATCCGCACCAGGCTGACAAAGCCCTCCTCCACCACCCAGTCGATATTCGCGTCGGGGAAGTGGCGGGCGATGTCGGCCACCATCGGCATGTTATGCAGCACGTCCCCCAGCGAGGAGACGCGCACCAGCAGAATGTTCAGGGGCCGCGTCATGAACTTAGAACGGCAGTTCCGCGTCCGGCTTGGCGGCCAGAATCACATCGCGGAACTGGCCCTGAATGCGTTCCAGCGCGGCCGGCGTTTCGGCCTCGAAGCGCATCACAATCACCGGCGTGGTGTTGGACGAACGCGCCAGGCCGAAGCCATCGGCGTATTCGACGCGCAGGCCATCGATGGTGATGATGCGCTCGTTGCCCGGGAATTTGGCGTCGGCGCGCAGCTTGTCCATCAGCGCGAAGTTCTCGCCTTCCTTCAGGTGCAGGTGCAACTCCGGCGTGCTGTCCGACTGCGGCAGTGCATTCAGCAGCGCCGACGGATCGTTTTCCTTGGTCAGGATTTCCAACATGCGCGCGCCGGCGTACAAGCCATCGTCGAAGCCATACCAGCGGTCCTTGAAGAAGATATGGCCGCTCATCTCGCCGCCCAGCGGCGAACCGGTTTCCTTCAGCTTGGCCTTCACCAGCGAGTGGCCGGTTTTGTACATCAGTGGCTTGCCGCCGGCTTTCTCGATGTAAGGCGCCAGATGGCGGGTGCACTTCACGTCGTACAGAATCTCGGCGCCCGGGTTGCGCGACAGGACGTCGGCCGCGAACAGCATCATCTGACGGTCAGGGAAAATGATCTGGCCATCCTTGGTCACCAGGCCGAGACGGTCGCCATCGCCATCGAAGGCCAGGCCGATTTCGGCGTCGGTCTCTTGCAGGCAGCGGATCAGGTCTTGCAGGTTTTCCGGATGCGCAGGGTCCGGGTGGTGATTGGGGAAATTGCCATCCACTTCGCAGAACAGCTCAATCACTTCGCAACCCATGCCGCGATACAGGTCGCCGGCAAACGCGCCAGCCACGCCGTTGCCGCAGTCGACGGCGATCTTGATCGGACGCGCAATCTTCACATCGCCGATGATGCGTTGCAGATACTGCTCGCGGATATCATGCGTGCTGTAGGCGCCAGGCGTAGCCGCCGATGAACCATCGTGCGCCAGAATGCTTTCATACAGGCCGGTGATCGCCTCGCCATGAATCGCCTCGCCGGCCAGCACCATCTTGAAGCCGTTGTAGTCCGGCGGATTGTGGCTGCCGGTGACCATGATGCCCGAGGCGGCGCCCAGCACATTGGTGCCGAAGTAGACCATCGGCGTGGCCACCACGCCCAGATCGATCACGTCCACGCCCGACGATTGCAGGCCTTCGGCCAGCGCCTTGATCAGCGATGGACCGGACAGGCGGCCGTCACGGCCGATCACCACTTTCTTCTCGCCCTTGGCCAGCGCGGCACGGCCGAAAGCGGCGCCGATCTGGAGCGCCACACCGGCATCCAGGGTTTTATCGATGATGCCGCGAATGTCGTAAGCTTTGAAAATCGTCTTGGATAAGGTAACCATAGGTGAACTAAGCGAGAATGGATGGAATAGTGTACATCAGTGTTTCTTGTGCCGGATCATCCAGCGCGGCGCCTTGAAGCGCACGATGCGGACGTAGATCCAGATATAGCTGCCAATGAACAGCAGGCAGGACAGCATCAGCACCCAGGTATGGCGCCAGAACACGGTGGCCGGAATCACCGCCATCAGCGAGAACAGCCAAAGATAGGGCGACGTCAGCGAATTACGGCGGATCAGCGCGCGCGCTTCCTTGCGCCCGACCGCCCACTGCACAATGCGGCGGAAGATCAGGCTATGCAGGTGAATACCGTCCGGCATGGCCGGCGACTTGCCGCGCACGAACATGCGGCGGTACACCGAGAACATGGTTTCAAACGCCGGATAAATCAGCAGCAGCGCGGCATACCAGGTCGACACCTGCGGATTGCGCATCACCAGCAGCAAGGCCAGTTCGCCCAGCATGAAGCCGATGAAATAAGCGCCGCCGTCGCCAAGGAAAATCAGGCCAACCGGATAATTCCAGATCAGGAACCCGGCGGTGGCGCCGGCCACCATCAGCGCGGCGATCAGCACGAACATATCGTTGACCTGCAAGGCCACGTAGCCGAGCGACAGCAGCATACAGATACACACCACGCTGGCCAGACCATTGAAACCGTCGATGATATTAATGGCATTGGCAATGCCGGCCACCATCAGCACCGTCAATGGCAGCGTCACCCAGATATACGGCAGGGTCCAGACCGAAAACGCCCAGTCGAGGCGGTCGATGCGGGCGTCCAGCAGAAAATAGCCGATGGCGGCGGCGGCCATGGTCAGCAGCAGGCGGCGCAGCGCGCTCACACGGCCGGTGTAATCTTCCACGATGCCGCCGGCAAAGGCCACGGCCGAGCAGAACAGCAGGGAAAGCAGCCACTGGCTCATCACCGGCACGCGCCAGATGGAAATGGCCGAACTGAGCGCCACCGCCAGGAAAATCGGCAAGCCGCCGATGCGCGCCACATTGTGGACGTGCACTTTTTGCACGCCGTCGAAATTGGAGTCGAGCGCAGGACCGTGCAATCTCGCTTCTTTAATCACCAGCAGGGTAAGCAGCGCCGAAGCGATAAAGCTCAGTAAGAAGGAAAACATATTATCATTATCAGCATGCCAACTGCTGATTGTACCTGATTAAACACGGCGGCCCGGGAAATCAGGCCGCCGGCATGATACCAGCAGGTAAATGCTCAGGTGAGCATGCTTACCAATCGATACAACTGAGGTTGCAAATCAGCGCATGCAGAGGTGCAGCGCCTCTTTCCAATCTGGCAAGTGGCAGAAGCGCGCCATCAGGCGCTCGGACGACATCACCGAATACTGCGGACGGCGCGCCGGGGTCGGATAGTCGGCCGTGGTGATCGGCAATACCTTGCAGTTCAGGCCCGCCTCGGCAATGATGGCCTCGGTGAACGCGTGCCAGGTGGTCTGGCCCTGCGCGCTCAGGTGATACACGCCGCTGTTCTGCACCCACCACTCGCGTCCGCCGGCATGCGCCTGCGACAGCACCTGCGCCGTGATGTCGGCGATGGTGCGGCTCCAGGTCGGCGCGCCGTGCTGGTCCGCCACCACGCGCAGTTCGTCGCGCTCTTTCGCCAGACGCAACATGGTCAGCAGGAAGTTCTTGCCGCGCATGCCGTACACCCAACTGGTGCGGAAGATCAGGTGCGGAATGCCGGCCGCCGCGATCGCCTGTTCGCCGGCCAGCTTGCTGGCGCCGTAGACGTTGAGCGGGCCGACCGGATCGTCCTCCACGCGCGGCGACGGCTGCGCACCGTCGAACACATAATCAGTGGAGTAATGCACCAGCGCCGCGCCCAGCGCCCTGGCTTCCTCGGCCATCACGCCCGGCGCCTCGGCATTGATGCGGTACGCCAGCTCCGGCTCGCTTTCAGCCTTGTCCACCGCCGTGTAGGCGGCCGGATTGACGATCAGTTGCGGCTTAACGCTGCGGATCACGTCGCGCACCTGATCCAGATTGGACAGGTCCATCACATTGCGGTCCACCGCCACCACCTCGCCCACGCCTTGCAGGCTGCGCGCCAGTTCGTACCCCACTTGGCCGGTGCTGCCGGTCAGCAGCACCTTCATGCGAACACCTCGGCGTCGGCCAGCAACGCTGCCGCCTGATCCTTGCCGGACAGCAGCGGCGCCGCCGCCAGCGCCGGCCATTGAATGCCGACCGCCGGATCGTTCCACAGGATGGCGCGCTCGTGCTCCGGCGCCCAGTAGTCGGTGGTCTTGT
>NZ_WNKY01000051.1 GCF_009720825.1 Duganella radicis
CCTCTGGTTGAGTTGAGTCTTCGCAAACCCAAATTTACCTTAAGAATCACAATGGCCGCCCTCAAGCTGCCTTCCTAAACGCCGATTCCGGCGAAGTCTTCATACACCACGTCGTGGGACACAATCCTTTTTTCGGGTTGCTCCAGCATGGGCAGGTGGCCGGTGTTGGGCATGATGATGACTTGGGAGCGCGGCAGCAGGCGGTGCAGGATCTGGGCACCAGCTGGGTTCAGCATGCGGTCCTGGGCGCCCCAGACGATCAGCGATGGCGTGCCTAGGCCTTTGATGCGCTCTTCCACGCCCGGCTCATGGCTCAGGTGCTGAGCGATGATTTTTTCCATGCCCTCGTTTTTGGCGCGCTCCTGACCGATGTAGTCCATCATCGGCTTGGGGATGAACGGCGGGTCGCTCATCGCCAGGTCGGCTTCGGCGTCGAAATCTTTTTTCGGGTTGACCTTCATCTTGTCCATGTCGCTCGGCGGTGCGGTGCGCAGGCCGCCGGCGTCCAGTAGCCACAGGCTTTGCACCTCGTCCGGATGATCCGCCGCATACAGCAGCGCGATCTGCCCGCCCATCGAACTGCCGCCCAGATGCAGGCGTTTCAATCCCAGCGCTGCGGCAAACGCGCGCATGCGTTGCGATTGCGCTTCTGCGCCATAGTTGGCGCCCTCCGGCCGTGAGGATTCGCCAAAGCCGTTGATATCGGGGATGATGACCCGGTAGCTGCCCACCAGTCCGCGCGCCACGTAGACGAAGTTGTCCTTGTCGTCGCTAAAGCCGTGCAACAGCATCAGCGGCTCGCCGTTGCCGCCTTCCAGATAGACCACTCGCGCGCCATCGGACAGCGTCACTTCCTTGCGCTCCAGGCCTGATCGCATGCGTTCGACGTTGATGAAGAAACGCGTGGTCGGCCCCGGGGCCAGATACACGCAACCAATTAGCAGCACGGCCAGCATCAACACGCCGGCGGCCATTATTTTTGCAATGCGCATGTCACTGCTCCGGATAGCCAAGGATGAGGAAGTCGCGACTGACCGGCGGCGACCAGTACACGCTGCCGAACACGATCCAGAAGCGCGTTGACCACGATTTGTTCATTTTCAGTTCATAGCCGATTTGCTGCCAGCCACTCAGCACGATGGCGAAGGGGCTGAGGCGGATATGCGGGTTGTTGGTCAGCCCGACGCGCGGCATGGTGCGGGTCGGCGTGCGGTAAGTGCCAAACACGCGGTCCCAGAACAGGAAAGGACTGCCGCCAATGTTGATAATCTCGTCGCCCTCCTTCGACGTGTGGTGCATGTAGTGATACACGCCGTTGCCAAAGTACGCCGATGTCCAGCGCACCAGCGGATTGCGGTAGGCGAAATCGTAGAACACGCTGGTGTGATTGAACTTCTCCAGCACGATGCCAAGACTGCCCAGTACCAGCGTTTCGGCCAGCAGCGGCTCGTGGTAAAACAGTTTGGTGCTGATGGCCGCGAACGCAATCGACGGGAAGCTGCCGAATATCTCCGGCAAAAACATGAACGGCCCCACTCCAACCGGATGCATGATCTCCGCCGAATGATGGCATCGATGTGCGCCATACCACACCAGCCGCGAATGGTGCGCCAGCCAGTGCGAGAAGTATCCCGGCAAGGCGCCAAACACCATTCCAAGCGCCAGCGCCAGTGGATACGGCAGCGCCACCAGCGTTGGAATGTACCGCTTGAGCAGGTCCAGCGCCACCGTGTAACCATCCGACAGCAGGTTGGCGCCAGCCTCGTAACGAAAGCCCAGCAAATAAGCCACGCCGCCCAGCAGCGCAAACAGCAGCAGCCCGACCGCCATCGCCACCAGATTGGACAGGAAGTGCGCCATGAAGATGGGGATGAACCGCTGCCGCCCATAACGCCGCAACGACAACCCGAAGCTGACCATCGCAAACAACGAGATGTACACACCCAACGCTATGATCAACAGCCAAGCCATACGATCGAATTGCGCCTGATCCAGCATGCCCGCCAGCGGATTGGTGCGCGCATCGACATGCCCGGTGAGGAAGCGATACAGTCCGCTGCCGGTATCGGCCAGCATGTCGAACGCTCCGAAGGCGATTAACAGCACGCCCATCGCCACCGCGAGGCGCGCCACCGTATGCGCCTCGCTGTGGGCGAAGTCGTAATGCCACACCCGCGACAACAGCTTTTTCATCGCTTACAGATTGGCGCTGAGTGCAAGACCAATGTAGCGCGGCGCGCTGATGCTGGCATACGGCGTGCCGAGAATGCTGGAGGTCTGCCCGCCCGGCGTGCCGATGTAACGCTTGTTGAACAGATTATTCACCAGCAGGGCCACGCCGTAGCGGCGGTCGGCATTCATCCAGCCCAGTTTGAGGTCGGCGCGCTCGGTGGCGACGCCGGTTTCAAACGCGCCGCCGCGCAGGCAGCCCCACTGCCGGATGATCTGCGCATTGCAGCGTGTCTTGCTGGTGTAATTTCCCTGAAGACTCAGGTCCGCATGGCCGCCGAATGCCGGCCAGGTGACGTTCACGCCCGCCATCATGGTCAGTTTGGGCGACCCGACCGGCTGGCCCGAGAGATTCACGATGTTGCCGGCCCAGTCGGTGAACTGTTTCTGGTCGTAGGTGTGGTCCAGATATTCCAGCGCGCCAAACAGGCGCACCGATTGCGATACCTTGATGCTGCCATCCAGATCCACACCCTTGCCGCGTTGGTTGGAGCTGGTGATGTTATAAGTCGGCACGCCACCGCCCGATACCGACACCAGCTCGATCCCTTGCAAGTTCTTGAAGCGGTACGAGAACACCGAACCATTCAGCGACAACCGCAGCGCCGGCAAATAGGTCTTGAAGCCGGCTTCGAAGTTGGTCATTTTCTCCGGCGCGAACGCGCCGCCAGCATCGCTCGGCTGGAACACGTTGAAGCCACCCGACTGATAGCCTTTGGACAGCGAGGCAAACAGCATGGTGCTGGCATCCAGCTTATGGTCGATCACCAGGCGCGGACTGGTATCGCGCCAGCTCTTGCTGGCTGTCGGGAACAGTGGCGCCACCATGGCCGCATTGGCCAGCACGATGGCGTTCAGTCCGAGCACGCCGCTGGCGACCATGGCGGCGGTCGGATCGGAGCTGGTGGCGGCCGGCACGTCCCAGCTGGTGGTCTTGCTATCGCGGGTGAAGCGAACGCCCAGCGTGACGTTGGTTGAGGGCGTGGCATGCCATATCACGTCGCCGTAGATGGAGGCGGATTTGGAGGTCAGGCCATTGATCATCTGCTCGTGCCATTGCGTGCCGGATGCCGGTGCACCGCCCGAGAATGGCGTGCCGTCGCCCAGCGCCAAGCCATACAACACCGGGAACAGCGGCACGCCGGCCGGAATGCCGCCCGCCGCGAAAGGACCGGTGTTGTAGTTGAGCGTATCCAGCGTATCGGTGGTGGTGTTGACGTCCGAGATTTGCGTGACCTTGGCGCGGAACAGGCTCACGCCGGCCACCCAGTCCAGCAAATCGTTCTTGCTGCTCAACTTGAATTCCTGCTGCCAGGTGGTGTTGCGCTCGGCGTTGGCGGTATCAAGATAGGTGGCGATGTTGGCGGTGCCGTCGTTGTCCTGGCGGTTGTAGCTTCTGAACTTGCGCCACGAAGTCGTGGAAGCGAAAGTGGCGCCGGCCAGCGGTGTTTCAAACCGCAGCGTCACACCATTCAACGACAGGGTTTCGCGCGCCGGCGCGTCGTTGCGCAAGGTAGTGTGCAGCGGGTTGACAAAAGTCCGGGCCAGCACCGCAGGATCGGGATCGAATGGCGGCAACTCGCCCGACGCCACTTGCGGCGACACGCCAAACGCCGGCCGCGCGGTCTGGTCGATGTCCTGATGCTCCCAACTGAGAATCGCCTTGGTCTGGCTGGAGGGCGCCCACTTGAGCGACATGCGCGTGCCCCAGGCGCCCTCGCCGCCCATCTTTTCGCCGTTGTAGGCGTTGGTGGCCCAGCCATCGCTGCGATTGCGCACCGCCGACAGCCGCAAGGCCAGCGTATCCGACAAGGGCTGGTTCAGCACACCCTCGCCATACACGCTGCGATGGCTGCCCACGCGGACGGTGGCATTGGCCTCGCGTTCCATCGACGGTTCATTGGCGACAATGGCAATCGCGCCGGCGGCGCTGTTGCGGCCGAACAGCGTGCCTTGCGGGCCTTTCAGCACCTCAACGCGCTGCACGTCGTTGAAGTCCAGCAGCGAGCCACCGGTCTTGCCAAGGTAGACGCCATCCAGATACACGCCCACCGGCGCGTCGGTGGCGATACCGAAATCGCCGGTGCCGATGCCGCGCAGCGCGAAGTTGGGCTGGGTGGGCTGCGAGCCGTCCACCGACAGGCCGGGAATGTAGCCGTTCATGTCGGACAGGTTGGCCGCGCCCAGGTCGGCGATATCTTTCGCGCTCACCACCTGCATCGAAATCGGCACGTCGCGCAGCGATTGCGCGCGGCTTTGCGCCGTGACGATGACGCTGGGGACGGCCGCGTCATCGGCCGCCATGGCCGGTAAGGCCATCAGCGCCTGCGATATTGCGAGTGCCAACTTGTGCTTCTTCGTGCTCATGTTTCGTCCTTTTTATTGTATTAAACACGGCCATGGCGCCAGCCCATGCCAGGCCCACGACTCCCACCGCAATCACACTGAACATGCCTGGTCCGCCGCTGACGAATAGCTCGCCGGCCAGCGCGGTGCCGATGCCGGCGCCCAGCATGGCGATAATCAGGGTGCGCATCACCAGCGCGCCATCCGGGTCGTTCTCGGTCAGCAGGCCGGTAAGGAATGGCGTCAGCATGTAAAAGCCGACGTTGATCATGATTTGCGACAGCAGGAACGGCCACTGACCGGCGATATTGAAGAAGGCGTACACCGAAGCGCCAAGTATCAAGAAGCCCAGCGCCACCAGCGGCGCGCGCCGGGCTGGATTGCGCGTCAACGAAGGCACAATGGCGCCGACGAAGCCAAGGATGGATGACAGCGCGAGGAACAGGCCTACCGTTTCGGCCGCGATGCGGGCGCGCTCGCCGACGTAGCCGCTCACCGCCCACTGGCCGGCCTGCACGCCATACACCAGCAGCACGACCACCAGCACCAGCGCCAACCGCGACCGCGACAAGCGCGAGGCCAGCGCAGGCGCCACCGATGCAGCCGATGCAGCCGATGCGCCGGGTGCTGCCTGCGCCGCCCCTGTCGATGCCGCGCCGCGCGGCCGGATGCTGAGGATCAGTGGCGCCAGCGCCACGCCAAACGCCGCCAGCCACAGAAAGATCGGCCCGCGCCCGGCCTGCGGCGGCAGCACGGACAACACGTACAGCAGCCCGCCCATGCACACGCCTCCCACCAGGTTAATCTGGCCCCAGATGCGCTCCGCCTCGGCCTGCGCCGCCACGTTATAGGTAATCAGGCTGAATAAAGCGCCCTCGCCTACGCCGGCCAGCAGGCGCGCGAGGCTGAGGGTCGCCACGCTGTCCGTCACATGGCTCAGCAACTGCCCGGCCACCATGGCCAGCACGCCGCCGGCCGCCACCTGCCAGTGTGCATGCCGCACCAACCGTGGACATAGCAGGCAATACAGCGCAATGCCGCCGATCTCCGCGCTGGCCACCGCCGTCGCCGTGGCCTCGTCGATGCCGGGAATGCGGCACAGCGCCATCACGATCAGCGGCATCACCATGGTGCCGTTGAGGGCTGCGGCAAAGGCTGCGCTCAAGCCGCCGACGCGGAGAACGCTGGATGACATGACTGGAGGCATAGTCAACTCTTTCCCGGAATGGAATATTGACAAGAATAGCGCCAAGCCGCCGGCGGGCGGTGGGTCATTTCCGGCCACACGCAGGGTGTTCGCAGGACAAGCTCCGTTCATGCAAGGCCGTGGCAGGATAGCCACGCCCGCACTTGACGGGGCCGATCCGGCCATGGGACGCTCTGCACCATGACTGACACCGACAACTATAACGGCTACACCACAGCCAATATTCCGGTCTACCTGCTGCGTTGCCTGGCCGCGACAATGGCCGAATTCGGCCACGATCCGGCGCGCCTGTGCCTCGGCCTCGGTTTCACCATCGAGGACTTGAGCAATCCGGCCTGCCGCGTCTCGTTCCGCCAGGGCAGCGCGCTGATACGCCGCGCCTTGCAGCTGGCGCCGGGCAAGGGCCTGGGCCTGCTGATCGGCGAGCGCGAAACCATCGCCTCGATAGGCCTGGTGGGCTACGCCATGATGACCTGCGCCACCCTCGGCGACGCTGTGGCGCTGGGCATGAGCCAGCAGAAGTTCACCGGCAGCATGCTGGAATTCGAGATGCGGCAGGACGAACAATATGTCAGCGTCAGCGCCTGCAACCGCTTTCACGAACCGGACATCCAGATGTTCCTGGTCGAGGAAGCCTTTGCCAGCTTCCTGCAAGTGGCGCGCGGCCTGGCCGGCAACAGTTTCCTGCCACGCCGCGTGGACCTGAATTATGCGGCGCCGGCCTACGCCAGCGAATATGAGCGCATCTTCCAGTGCCCGGTGCGATTCGGCCAGCCTGTCAACGCTTTCGTCACCGATGTCGAATGGGCCGCGCGGCCCTTGCTGACCTACGATCCGCTCAGCCACCGGCAGGCGCTGGAATTCATGGAAATCGGCTTCTCGCGCGAGCGCGAAAAGGTGGATCTGTTCGAATCGATAGAGCGGGCGGTGCGCCACAACCTGCGCGAGCAGCCCAGCTTTGCCGACATCGCCCGCAAACTGTGCCTGAGCGAGCGCACCTTACGCCGGCGGCTGGCCGAGAATGGCGTGTCGTACCAGGCCTTGCTGGACAACGTGCGCAAGAACCGGGCGCTGGAAATGCTGGCCAATCCGCGCCTGTCGATCGAGCAGGTGGCGTTTGAAATCGGCTTCTGCGACTCGCATAACTTCCGCCGCGCCTTCAAGCGCTGGACCGGCAACACACCCAGCGAAATGCGCTAACCCCGGTCAGGAACTTGGCCGGAATCGCCCCCTATTCCGACCGCTTTTGCAATAACGCCCCGCCCAGCCCTGCCTCTATAGTCGTGCCATACCATCACGACAGAGGCGTAACGCGGCATGGACGAACAACTGGTACTGGCGGTCGACCTGGGCACCTCGGGCTGCAAGACCGCGCTGGTGTCGCGCAGCGGCACAGTGCTGGCCTGGGCCTATCGCCCGGTGACGCTGCATCTGCTGGACGGCGCTGGCGCCGAGCAGGTGCCGGAAGACTGGTGGCAAGCCTTGCTCGCCACCGCGCACGAAGTGCTGGACAAGGCCGGCGTGTCCGCGTCGCGCGTGGCCGCGGTGTGCTGTTCGACGCAAGGCGAAGGCACCATCCCGGTCGATCGCGAAGGCATCCCGCTGATGAACGCCATCACCTGGATGGACATGCGCGGCGCGGCCTCCTTGCGCAAGCAGGTACGCGGCTGGGTCAACGTGGCCGGCTACGACCCGCTCAAGCTGGCGCGCTGGCTGCGCCTGTGCGGCGGCGCGCCGGCGCTGTCGGGGAAAGATCCGGCGGCCCACATGCTGTTCATCCGCGACATGTACCCGCAGGTGTACCACAACACCTACAAATTCCTCAACGTCCTCGATTACCTGAACTTCCGCCTGACCGGCCGCTTCGTCGCCACCCACGACTCCATCCAGACCTCGTGGGTGACCGATAACCGCGACGTCGACCGCATCCGCTACAACGACAAGCTGCTGCAAGCCAGCGGCATCGAGGCGGACAAATTCCCCGAACTGGTGCCCTGCACCGAAGTGATTGGCGTGTTGCGCGCCGACGTGGCCAATGCTCTGGGACTGCGACGCGGCACCGCCGTGGTGGCGGGCGCCATCGACAACAGCGCGGCCGCCATCGGCGCCGGCACGCTGGCCGATGGCGACGCCCATCTCTATCTCGGCACCTCGTCGTGGATAGGCGCGCACGTCCCGCAGAAGAAAACCGACATCTCGGCCATGATCGCCGCCATCCCGTGCGCCGTTCCGTCCAAATACCTGATGATGGCGATGCAAACCTCGGCCGGCAATAACCTCAGCTTCCTGAAAGAGAAAATCCTCTATCACCAAGACGAACTGCTGAACGAGGAACAGCTGCCGGACGTGTACAAAATCTTCGACCGCATCGCCGCCAAGGTGCCGGCCGGCAGCCAGGGTTTGCTGTATGCGCCGTGGCTGTATGGCGAACGCTGTCCGGTGGAAGACCGCTCGCTGCGCGGCGGCTTGTTCAACCTGTCGCTCGACCACACGCGCGAAACCGTGATCCGCGCCATCCTCGAAGGCGTGGCGCTGAACACGCGCTGGATGGTCGATCCGGTGCAGCGCTTCCTTGGCCGCAAACTGGACTGCCTGACGGCGGTGGGCGGCGGCGCCACGTCCAACGTCTGGTGCCAGATCTTTGCCGATGTACTGGGGCTGCCGATCCGCCAGTTGGCCGAACCGATGCAGGCCAATGCCATCGGCGCGGCCTATATCGCCTTTGTCGGCCTGCGTCAGCTGGACTTTGCCACCGCCGCCGCACAAACGCGATACCGCGCCACCTACCAACCGAACCACGTGCACCGCAACCTGTACAACGACAGCTTCGGCGCCTTCACCGAACTGCATCGGCGGCTAGCGCCCTTGTATCAGCGGCTGAACCATCAAGGACTATGAGCTCATACACCACCCACAAGGCGCAGGTGATCGACGCCTGCCTGACGCTGGCCAACGCAGGCTATCTGGCCGGCACCGGCGGCAATCTCGCCCTGCGCATCAACCATGAACTGTTCGCCGTGACGCCGTCCGGCGCCGACTACTACGCGCTGAAACCAGATGATATCTGCGTGCTGCGGCTGGATACGCTGGAACAGGTGGAAGGCTCGCTCAAGCCCTCGGTGGAAAGCGCCATGCACGCCTGCATGCTGCGCTTCAAACGCGACATGCAAGCCAGCGTCCACACCCACCAGCCGCTGGCCAGTGCGGTGGCGCTGCTGAATATCGACCTGCCAGTGCAGGACGAAGCGCAGCGGCGCGCGCTGGGCGAGCGCGTGGCCATCGTGCCGTATGCGCCGTCCGGCACCGGCCTGCTGGTGCGCGCCTTCCGCCGCAAGCTGCGCGCCAATCTGCATGGCTATCTGTTGAAGAATCATGGCGTGATCTGCGCCGCTCCCGATATGACGGAAGCGATCGCGCATGTCGGACGCATCGAAGCGGCGGCTGCGGATTTCCTGCGCCGGCGTATCGCCGCCGCCAACACCGCGCCTGCTGCCGTGCGCCAGATGGCGCTGGCCGCATTGAATACCCATCCCTGAGGAATGACCATGACACTTGCCGCCACCGATCTCCAGCCCGTAGCCGATCAATACGCGATCAGCCAATGGCACGATACCGCCACCGTGTACGCCCGCCTGCAAGCGCTGCTGCGCGAGCCGGTGCGCCCCATCAAGCGTGACAAGATGGACGCGGTGCTGAATTACTTCGAGCAGAAATGCCAGCGCTCCAAACAGCTGGCCGCGCGCACGGCGGAGGTGATACCGGGCGGCGTGCAGCACAACCTGGCCTTCAACTATCCCTTCCCCATCGCGGCCGACCGCTGCGATGGCGCCCACCTGTGGGACGTGGACGGCAACCAGTACATCGACTTCCTGCAAGCCGGCGGCCCCACCCTGCTCGGCTCCAACTACGCGCCGGTGCGCAAGAAGGTGCACGAACTGTTGGATCACTGCGGCCCGGTGACCGGTCTGTTTCATGAATACGAGGTGAAGCTGGCCGAGTTGATCCGCCAGTACATGCCGAATATCGAGATGTTCCGCATGCTGGGCTCCGGCACCGAAGGCGTGATGGGCGCGATCCGTCTGGCGCGGGCCTACACCAACAAGAAATGGATCATCAAGATCGGCGGCGCCTATCACGGCTGGAGCGACCAGATGGTGTACGGCATGCGCCTGCCAGGCACCGGCCGGCGCGAGGCGATCGGCATTCCTTCCGGCTCCACCGCGTACACGCAGGAGTGCTTCCCCAACGATCTGGATGCGCTGCGGCGCAAGCTTTGGCTGAACAAGCTGCGTGGCGGGACGGCGGCGGTCATCGTCGAGCCGTTGGGACCTGAGAGCGGCACGCGCCCCATCTACGAAGACTACAACCGTCAGGTGCGGGCGCTGTGCGATGAATTCGGCGCGCTGCTGATCTTTGACGAGGTGGTGACCGGCTTCCGCATCGGCATGGGTGGCGCGCAGGGCTACTTCAACGTGCGCCCGGATCTGACGGTGTTCGGTAAATGCCTGACCGGCGGCTACCTGATGGCCGGCGGCATCGGTGGGCGCAAGGACGTGATGATGCTGCTGGCCGGCGGCATCGGCTCGACCAGCAAGCGCGCGTTTGTGGGCGGCACGCTGTCGGCCAACCCGCTGTCCTGCGTGGCCGGCTACCACGCTATCGCCGAAATGGCGCGCACCAATGCGGCGGTGGTGGCCGGACGCGCGGGCGACCGCCTGTGCAAGGGGCTGAGCGAAATTGTCGATCGCCTGGGCCTGCCGTATGTGGTCTACAACCAAGGCTCCATCGTGCATCTGCAAACCTCGGCCGTGCTGCTCATGAGCATGCGCAATCCGATCAAGCTGATGAAGGAGGTCAACGCGCGCAAGCACATGATGGAAGAGATGGGCGCGGCCTACATGGCGCATGGCCTGGTGACGCTGGCCGGTAGCCGCATCTACACCAGCATGGCCGACACCGACGCCATCATCGACGAGGCGCTGAACCGCTTCGAAACCGTGCTGCGGCTGGTCTGAGCGGGAGCGATGTCAATGAACTACGACAGCGCCATCGCGCGCCTGAACGAAGCCGCCTCGCGCCTGCGCGCCAAAGGCTTGCTGGAGCCGGACGACACGCTCTCCATGCGGTTGGCCGGCTGCGGCAACATCCTGCTGCAAACCGGCTCCGGCCCGGCGCAACAGGTCGACATCGTTCCGCTGGCGGAAGGCGGAACACGGGGCTCGCTGACGGCACAACATCTGGCGGTCTATCGCGCCCGCGCCGATGTCGGTTGCGTGCTGCTGAACCGGCAGCCCTGGGCTTCCGCCTTGCACACGCTGGCGGGCGACATGCCCGGCGTATTCGACGAACAAATCCGCCACCTCGGGCGTTCGGTCGCCTTGCTGGAAGGCCCGGTGGAACTGCCCGCCATCCAGGTGCGCCTGCGCAGCGGCGCCAATGCGTGGGTCGCACCCGGCCACGTGCTCTGTTTCGGTACCCTGCCGGAGCGCACCGTCTTCAATGCCGAACTGCTGGAAAAATGCGCCAAAGCCTACGTGCTGGCGACCAGTGCGGGCCTGCCGATCGGCCGCATCCCGTGGCTGGTGCGTTGGATCGCCAACGGCCGCCTGCTCAAGGACGAACGCAGCGCCGCCGAACAATACGCCATGGGCCAGATGCCGGTGCTATCGACCGCCTACTGACGCGGCGCCGCGCCGCCGGCTGTGCGACAATGTCGGCATGAATCCGCCAGCCACGTCCCCGCTCTCGCCCGTTGATGCACACCGTATTGAACGCCACGCCGCAGCGGCCGATGCCGCGGGCTTCCTGCACCCGGTCCATCAGGCCTTGCTGCACCGGCGTGGCTGGCTGAAGATGCTGGCGCCACGCGCGGCCGGCGGCGCCGAACTGCCATTGCCGGAGGTCGTGCGGCTGGAAGAAGCCGTCGCCGCAATTGATGGCAGCATGGGCTGGGTATTGACACTGTGCGCGGGCGCGGGCTGGTTCGCCGGATTTCTGGCGCCGGAACTGGCGCGCCAGATCATCGGCACGCCGCGCGTCTGCCTGGGCGGCAGCGGCGCATCGACCGGTTACGCCGATGAAGACGACGACGGTTACCGCATCAGCGGCCGCTGGGACTACGCCAGCGGCGCGCCAATGGCGACCCACTTCACCCTCAACGCCATTCTGCGCGCCAACGGCCAGCCGCTGCTGGACGAACAGGGCGCACCGCGGAGCCGCGCCTTCCTGGTGCCGGCGGCGCTGGTGCGGGTCGAGGACAACTGGCGCAGCATCGGCATGCGCGCCAGCGCCTCCCACAGCTATCGCATCGAAGACGCGTGGGTGAGCAAAGAACACGGCTTCACCATCCGCCCCGATGCCGCAACGGCAAATGGCCCGCTCTACCGCTTCCCGTTTTACTCGCTGGCCTACGTCACGCTGGCGGCCAACGTGGCGGGCATGGCCAGCCACTTCGTGCGGTTGGCGCGCGAATGCATCGGCCGCCGTCAGAAAGGCATGCCGCTACTGGAAGAAAAGGAACAAAGCCTGCACGCCGCCCGCACGCACTTCTACCAAACGCTGGACCGCAGCTGGGCCCAGGTGGCTGGCGGCATCACACTAAGCGATGACGACATGCTGTCCATCCAGACCAGCTCACTGAAGCTAGTCGCCACCGCGCGCGCCGCCGTCGACGAGTTGTATCCCTACTGCGGCCTGCACGCCGCCCACGCGGAAAGCACCATCAACCGCGTCTGGCGCGACTTCCACACCGCCAGCCAGCATTCACTATTACTGCCTGCGTAACTGAACTCAAGCCCGGCCAATCGACAAGTACAACGTCAAGGCCGTGGTTTCCGTGCGCCGAAACCCAAAGCCCTCGTAGAAGGCAGCCACTTGCTCATCCTTGGCATCCACAATTAGCGCTCGCACACCCATCGTTTTCTCACTGCCCGCGCCAAATTGACGGCGTGACCAAGCAATAACTGCCCGTAACCTTTTCCTTGCTCAGATTGGGATATAGCCAAGCGCCCTATCCTCATTGCGGGTACTGGATACTTGGGTAGCCGCTTACGGTCACCTACGTGTAGCTCATGCAAGTAAAGCTGAGTGGCTGACAAGGCGCAGTAACCCAGGATACGCGTTGGGTGTGCTTCATCGATCAGGATGCTGATGCTGTGCTCTCGCTGCCGCAAGTAGCAGTCCAGCGCCACGACACCACAGGTGAACCCGTTTCGGTCATGAAGAGCACCGTCAAAGACCGTGACGGCAAGCGCCATCATTAACGCCGGGTGAGACGAACAGCAGCTTTCATCGCCTTCTTCAGGCGATCATTAGGGCGGAATGGTTCATCCAGCGCAGCAAGGAAGCGGCGAGACTCTTGTTCGGACAGCGTAGCTACGCCTTCGGCAGCTATCGTGGTATCAGCTTCACGCAGCACGGCATCACGCACAAAAGCCGACACTGCCATCCCACGCAACGCAGCAGCTTTCGTGATGCGGTCCTTTTCTCGCGTTTCAAGACGAAGATCAAGGCGGGCTGTGGAGGTGGTGGCCATGACATACTCCTTTTTTGTACGAGAATTTACCGTACATATATATCAGACGCTATTGTAAGCTGAATTGATGGACCTCAATGAGCTATCAGCAATCAGGTGCCACAATTAAGCTTCCAAGGAACGCCGAAACGGTCGGTCACGATGGCGTAGCAAGGCGACCAGAAGGTTTTCTGCGGGGCCAGCACCACCTGCCCGCCGGTTTGCAGCGCGTTGAAGAAAGCCCTCACCTTCGCCTCGGAGTCCACGCCAAGCAGCACATAAAAGCCCTTGGGCTGTTGATAGCGGGCCGGCTCCACATCGGCGCCCGCGATCTCGACGCCATCGATGTTGATGTTCGCATGAACGATCATCTGCGCATGCGCCTCCGAGACCGCCGGCACCGGCGAATCCTTCACCCGCAACAGCGTTCCAATCCGGCCGCCCAGATGCTCGGCATAAAACCGAAAGGCCTCCTCACACTGCCCGTTGAAATCGATATGGAATGACAAGCTCATGGTCTATGTACGTATCAGGGCTTTGCGGACGCCCAAGGCGATTGGGACGCCGAACAGAAACATATGGGATAGCAGATCAAGAGCGCTTGCCAGCGGCTTGAAATGTACCGGGAACGGAAATGCGGAAGCCGGCAACACGACCAACCGCATGGCCAGGAACACCAGCACGCCAAAAACGGCGCCACATACCAGCGCATGCCGCACCAGGGACGGTTTCAACCGCGCCAGCATCAGATACACGCCCGTCCAGGCCAACGACAATCCGAAATGCGCGGCCAGCCCAAACGCAGCCATCGGTATGCCACCGCTCAGTGCATCCTTGCCAAACGCACCGCTGGCAACGATCCGCAACAATTGCAGCGGCGGCGTGCCGTTGTAAGCGTTAAAGCAGATGGCAAAAGTAATGTCCAATGCGCCCGCGATCAGCCCACCGAGCAGGATGTAGCGAGTTTTTTCTATTCTCACGCCTGCTGTCTCCTATATGTTTCAGGCCAAGACATCGCCGCTGGCCCAAGGACGAATTTTAGCCAAGGTGTCCGACATGCGGTCCTTTGCCTCTGCTGCATCATAGTCTAGTTGCAGTCCAGTCCAGAATCCATCAGACATGCCGAAGAAGCGAGACAGACGCAAGCCAGTATCAGTAGTTACGCCACGGGTACCGGCTACGATTTCACCAATACGGCGTTGCGGCACGGCGATCTCCTTCGCCAAACGATACTGCGTGATTCCCATGGGTTTCAGGAACTCTTCAAGAAGAATCTCGCCCGGATGAGGGTAAGGTACCTTGCGCATAATCTGCTCTCTTCAGTGATAATCAACGATCTCAACATCCATTGGGCCGGCTGGGCTCCAATGAAAGCAAATTCGAAACTGATCGTTTATACGAATGCTGTGCTGCCCGGCACGTTTGCCCTTGAGCGCTTCCAGTCGATTGCCTGGTGGCACACGAAGATCATCCAGCGCAGCCACACGGTTCAGCATCGCCAATTTTCGCATCGCCGCGGTTTCGATCCTGACGAAACGTTTTACGCGCCGTCCCAAAAACAGGCTCTCGGTTTCAGTACAGGCAAATGAAATAATCGGCATGACTGATCATACCTCTAATAGATACTGACGACAAACGTTATCAATGTGGATTCGACGTTGTCACATTCGCGACCGGGTCGGCATTGCAACAGCTCACTTCACTCCGCAGGCTGATTTACTTCAGTGCGGCGACACAACACGGCACATACCCGGCAAGGAAGGCATGATGGCGACTCCAACCACTTCCTTCATTGAGGGCACATGAAACGAATTCTTCCTTTAGCATTCGGGCTGATCCTGGGCACCCCCATCCTCGCCGCCCAGGCGGGCGATCCCGTAACTGGAAAATGCGAAGCCATCGGTTCCGACAGATCGAGCGTGCCCCGGCTCAGCACATCGGCCAGCCAGGCGCTGACCAGGTCAGCCAGATTTCCGGCAACCCGGCCAGCCGTACTATCATCAAGGTCGGGGACGGACAAGAGCAGCCCCGCCGCATAGTCGCGCACCAGCGGCATCAAGCCGCTGGCCTTGCCAAATGCACCGCCAGTCAGCCGGTCGATCCCGCTGACGCTGCCGGCCAGCATGTCGCGCGGCACGCCCATGCAGACGATTTGCGTGAGATTGGAACTCCAGTCGACCTGGCACGGGCTGGAGACATGGCTGGCAAGGTGGATGCCGGCCACGTCGCGCCGACTCCGCTCAGCCCGGAAAGGCGCCCCCTCCAGCAGCTTGCGCTGGAAAGGAAAACCCCGCTCGCAAGCATGAAAATACCACTAATCGAACTCCTCCCTTGGCGGTGCGGCGTTGGTCGAGAGCCTCTGGATCTGCGGCATACCCAACCACCTCAGGATTCGTCAATATAACCATTTTCCCGCGCCGCCAGCGGATTCTCGAAAATCGCCATCGCCGTGCGCATGCGTTTGAAGCCGAACTTTTTGTAGAACGGCTCCTTGCCCGGCACCGCGTACAGGATGATTTTCTTATGCCCGGCCGACTGGCTCACCAGATTGGCCACGATCTCCTTGCCCAGGCCGGTTCCCTGATGGCTGGGCAATACGGCCACATCGCAGATGTAGGAGCAGTCGATGCCATCCGCCAGCGCCCGCCCCACGCCCACCAGCCGTCCGTCCTCCCGCGCGAAGCAGATAAAGCGGCTGTTGCCGAAGGCGACTTTCAAGTCGGCCGGATTTTTATTGCCCAGCGGCGCAACGCGATACAGGGCGCTGAGTTCTTCCCAGTCCAGCGTTTCAATCGAATGGAACCAAGTAAGCGACACGCGTTATCTCCTAAAAAAAATCACCACAACTAACGTAGCACACACCAGCCGATCAAGGCAGCACCAAGCTTAAGCCGCGTCGGGCTCAGGCTTGCCCGCCTCCTCCTCCCGCTTGCGCATGCGGTAGGCCAGCTTGGGCCGGCTCAGGCCCAACAGCCGCGCCGCCGCCGACAGGTTACCCTGTGCCTGCTCCACCGCGGCATCGATCAGGGCCTGCTCCAGCTGATCCAGCGACCAGCCGCCACCGGATGCGTTCAGCATGCCCGGCACCATGTCCAGCAATTGCTTGCCCGCCGCGCCGCTCTCGCCTTCGGCAGCGTCGCGCTGGCGCAATTGCCCGGCCACGCTGAGCGAAAAATAGGATTGCGCCGCATCCTCGCCGCTGGTGAACAAATGCGGCAGGTCGATCGGCCCGTCCTCGTTGGCGTAGATGGTGCCGCGCTCGACCAGATTCTGTAGCTCGCGGATATTTCCCGGGAAAGCGTAGTTGAGCAGCGCGTCGACCGCGCGCGCCGTGAAACCGGTCACGCGGCGCTGGTGCTTTTGCCCATAGTGACGCAGGAAATAACTCATCAGCAAAGGGATGTCGTCGCGCCGGTCGCGCAGCGGTGGCAAGTGGATCGGGAACACGTTCAGGCGGAAGAACAAGTCTTCTCGGAAGCGGCCGGCGCGAATCTCTTCCCGCAGGTTGACGTTGGTGGCCGCCACCACCCGTACCGCGACGCGGATGCTGCGCGCGCCGCCCACCCGCTCGATCTCGCCTTCCTGCAAGGCGCGCAGCAGCTTGCCCTGCGCCACCATGCTCAGGGTGGTGATCTCGTCGAGGAACAGGGTGCCGCCATTGGCCCGCTCAAACCGCCCCGGCCGCGATTCCGAGGCGCCCGTGAAGGCGCCGCGCTCCACGCCGAACAATTCCGATTCGATCAGCGTCTCCGGAATCGCCGCGCAGTTGACCGCCACAAAGGGTTGCTGCTTGCGCGGGCTGATCTGATGCAGCATGGAGGCGAACATTTCCTTGCCGACGCCGGACTCGCCGGTAAACAGCACCGTGGCCTCGGTCGGCGCCACCCGCCGCAGCATATGGCAGGCGGCGTTGAAGGCGGACGAGACGCCCACCATTTGCTTGTCCTGCCCGCCGCCCTCGGCCGGAAACAGCACGGCGGTATTTTTCGAGGTGGCGCCGCCGCGCTGGCCATAGGCGGTGCTGACAAAAGTCTCGGCGTTGAAATAACTGAGGTCTTCCTCGATATCGTCCCACTCGTCGGCCGGCTTGCCCAGCAGCCGGCACTGGCGATGGCCCATGGACAGGCACTCCACCTCGCGGTAGACGATCAGCCGCCCCACCAGCGCGCTGGTGTAGCCGATCGCATAGCCGGTCTGCATCCAGCAGGCCGGCTCGGTGCCGATGCCGAAGTGGGCGATGTGGCCTTCATCCTCGCTGGAGTGGTGCCACAGGAATTCGCCGTGATAGGTGCCGCGCTCGACGTCGAACTCAAAGTGCACCGGCTCCACCTTGACCGCGCCTTCCAGCGCATGCATGCGCGGACCGGCCGCAAACAGCGCAGCCGGCTCGGCGTCCGGCCAGCGCTCGCGCAACAGCTGCGCATCGCGCATGCCGGCCGAATAGCCCACCCGCGTCAGCAGGCCGCGGGTCTTTTCCATCCCCAGGCTGTCCATCAGTTCGCGCCGCAAGTCGCCGAGCGAACTGGTGTGCATCAGCTGCATGCGCTGGCCGTTGAGCCAGATGCGGCCGTCGCCCGGCGAGAATTGCAGGCTCTGGGTCAGGTCGTCCAGCGTCGGCGGCGCGCCGGCATTCATGTGGGCGCTGTCGCCGCGGTTGAGCACCCGGCTTTCCGCCCTGGCCATCTCGGCCAGCGATACCTGCTGCACTTTCTTCATCGGTCTCCTGCTTATCGTTGTTGGTATGAGTTGATCAAATGGTACAACGCCGCCGCCGGCTTTTAATCATTTGATCAAATCATTATTGCGGCGCCGCTCTGCTGCGGCGCAACAGCAAATCCCGTTTTTAGCAGTGAAACGCAGTGCGGCATCCGTGCCCGTCCGCAGTGTGGCACGGAACTGGCTAATACCAACGTAAAAGCCACAACAACCCACGCCACAGGAGACCAATATGGGCGCACCCGACGCCACCGCGTTATTGCAAGACACCATCTGGCAAGGCCACATCTTTGACGGCGGCTGGCGCGCCGCGCAAGGTGGCAGCCAGCCCATCATCGAACCGGCCACCGGCGCCACGCTGGGCCATACCGGCAAGGCCAATGGCGACGACGTCGCCCGCGCCGCCGCCCTGGCCCGCGCCGCCCAACCCGCTTGGGCCGCCAGCGACTACAAGGAACGCGCCGCCATCTTCCGCCGCGCCGCCACGCTGATGGAACTGCACGGCGACGAGCTGTCGCAGTGGATCGCGCGCGAAACCGGCGGCATTCTGCCAAAGGCCCAGCTGGAACTGCGCGAGGGCGTGGCCCACCTGCACGAGGCCGCCGCCATGCTGACCCAGCCGCAGGGCCAGCTGCTGGCGGCGCCGCACGATCAGTTCAGCATCGCGCGGCGCGTGCCGCACGGCGTGGTGGGCGTGATCTCGCCGTTCAACTTCCCGCTGATCCTGTCGCTGCGCTCGATCGCGCCGGCGCTGGCGGTGGGCAACGCGGTGGTCCACAAGCCAGACCTGCAAACCCCGGTAACCGGCGGCGTCATCATCGCCCGCATCTTCGAACAGGCCGGTCTGCCGGCCGGGGTGCTGCATGTGCTGCCTGGCGGCGCCGAGGCCGGCGAGGCGCTGTGCAGCCATCCGGACATCGGCATGGTGTCGTTCACCGGCTCCACCGCCGTCGGCCGCCGCGTGGCCGAGCTGGCCGGGCGCTCGCTGAAAAAGGTGTCGCTGGAACTGGGCGGCAAGAATTCGCTGGTGATCCTGGACGACGCCGATCCCGACATCGCCGCCGCCAACGTGGCCTGGGGCGCCTATCTGCACCAGGGCCAGATCTGCATGGCCTCGGGCCGCATCCTGCTCCAGCGCGGCATTGCCGCCGCCGTCACCGAACGCCTGCTGGACAAGGCCGCCAAGCTGCCGGTGGGCGATCCGATGAGTGGCACGGTGGCGCTCGGCCCCCTGATCAACGGCCGCCAGGTCGAGCGCCTGCACGGCATCGTGCAGGATTCGATTTCGGCCGGCGCCAGGCTGCTGGCCGGCGGCGCCCACGACGGCCGCTTCTACCCGCCCACCGTGCTGACCGGGGTGAAGCCCGGCATGCGCTGCTTCGAGGAGGAACTGTTCGGCCCGGTGGCATCGATCACCGTGTTCGACAGCGACGACGAGGCCATCGCGCTGGCCTCGCAGACCGAGGGCTGCCTGGCGCTGGGCGTGATATCGCCGTCGCTGGCGCGCGCCATGCACATCGTCAACCGCGTCCCCTGCGGCCATGCCCACATCAACGACCAGACCGTGCTGGCCGAGGTGCACGCGCCATTCGGCGGCAGCGGCAGCTCCGGCAACGGCGGCCGCCACGGCGGCCCTGCCGACTGGGACGAATTCACCCAATGGCAGTGGCTGACCATCAAGAGCCAGGCGCCGCGCTACCCCTTCTAACCTCCAACAACAACATGAGAGACACCATGGAATTACACAATAAAACCATCGTCATCACCGGCGCCTGCTCCGGCATCGGCGCGGAAACGGCAAGGCTGGCGCGCGCCCGCGGCGCCACCGTGATCGGCATCGACCGCAACACCCCGGGTCTGACGCTGGATGGCTTCATCCAGGCCGACCTCGGCAGCGTGGAAGGCATCGACGCCGCCGTGGCCCAACTGCCGGACCGCATCGACGCGCTGTGCAACGTGGCCGGCGTGCCCGGCACCGCGCCCGCCAGGCTGGTGGGCCAGGTCAACTACCTGGGGCTGCGCCACCTGACCGAACGCGTGCTGGAGCGCATGCCGGCCGGCGCTTCCATCGTCAACATCGCCTCCATCCTCGGCGCCGAATGGCCGCAGCGGGTGGCGCTGCACAAGGAACTGGCCGCCGTGCAGGGTTACGACGCCGGCGCCGACTGGCTGCGCGACCATCCGGTGCCGCAGGACACCTGCTACCAGTATTTCAAGGAAGCGCTGCTGGTCTGGACTTACGCGCAGTCGCAGCCGTGGTTCCTGGAGAAATCGGTGCGCATGAATTGCGTGGCGCCGGGGCCGGTGTTCACGCCCATCCTCGGCGACTTCGTCTCCATGCTGGGCCAGGAGCGCGTGCAGCGCGACGCCGGCCGCATGAAGCGCCCGGCCTATGCCGACGAAATCGCGCCGGTGGTGGCCTTCCTCTGTTCCGATGCGGCGCGCTGGATCAACGGTGTCAACATCCCTGTCGATGGAGGACTGGCCTCGACCTTTATCTGACGCAGTTGGCAGCACAAACCACCCATACCTAAAACTATCCCTGGGGGAGACATGAAACAATCACCTGCACTGCGCCTGCTGGCGCTGGCGGTAGCAGCCGCCTTGCCCTGCCACGCGGCCCTGGCGTTTGAATTCGACACCGGTTCCGACGTCAAGGTCAGCTGGAACAACACCATCAAGTACAGCGCCGCCTACCGTCTCAAGGACGCCGATCCGCGCCTGCTGGCCGGCGGCTATCCCGGTTACGGCCCGGCGGACTTCACCGGCTTCAATCTGGACGACGGCAACCAGAACTTCCGCAACAAAGGCATCGTCTCGAACCGGGTCGACTGGCTGTCGGAACTGGATGTCGGCACCCGCAACGCCGGCCTGCGCATCAGCGCGGCCGCCTGGTACGACTCGGTCTACAACGGCAGCAACGACAACGCCTCGGCCGCCAGCAACGCCGCCGTCCTGACCGGCAACGGCAACCGCGACTTCACCAAGGGCACCCGTGTGCTGCACGGCCGCAACGCCGAGCTGCTGGACGCCTTCGTGTTCGGCAAGGGCAGCCTCGGCGACCTGCCGGGCACCGTGCGGCTGGGCCGCCACACCCTGCAATACGGCGAAAGCCTGTTCTTCGGCGCCAACGGCATCGCCAACGCGCAAGGCCCGGTCGACCTGGTCAAGCTGCTGTCCGTGCCGGGCGCGCAATTCAAGGAAATCCTGCGCCCGGTGAACCAGTTGTCCGGCCAGTTGCAGGTGCTGCCGAATGTCTCGCTCGGCGCCTACTACCAGTTCGAATGGCGGCCGACGCTGATCCCCGGCGCCGGCAGCTACCTGAGCAGCTATGACGCCGCCGGCGCCGGCGCCAGCGCCTTCCTGGTCGCACCCACCAATTCCGGCGCGCCGGCGTTCTACACCCAGCCCGACATGAAGGCCAAAAATTCCGGCCAGGGCGGCGCCCAGATCAAGTTCACCCCGGCCGGCAGCGATGTCGAGTTCGGCGTGTACGCGGCGCGCTATCACGACAAGACACCTTACTTCTACCTTGGCTTCGCGCCAGCCTTCCCGCCCGGCGCGCCGGCCACGGTGCAGGCGGTGTACGCGGAAGGCATCAAGACCTACGGCGCCAGCGCCAGCACGGTGCTGGGCGGGGTCAACGTCGCGGCCGAAGTGTCGGTGCGGCGCAATACGCCGCTGGTCAGCGACCCGACGCCGAACTTCCTGTCGCGTCTGGGCGGCGGCGCGCTGGCCGACAACAGCGGCAATCCCGGCTACGCGGTCGGCAACAGCGCCCACGTCAACCTGTCGGCCATCTACGTACTGCCGACCAACAGCCTGTTCCAGGGCGGCTCGCTGCTCGGCGAGCTGGCCTGGAACCGCCGCACCAGCACCACCTTCCAGGGTTCGCTCGATCCCAACACCACGCGCGACGCCACCGCCGTGCGCATGATCTTCGAACCGGCCTACTACCAGGTTCTGACCGGGCTGGACCTGACCGTGCCGATCGGCATCGGCTACAACCTCTCCGGCCGCTCCTCCACCATCTTCAACTTCAACGGCGGCAGCGAGCATGGCGGCGATTTCAATATCGGCATCAGCGGCAGCTACCAGCAGGACTGGAAGTTCGGCATCAGCTATGTGCGCTTCCTGGGCGCGGCCGGCACCTTCCTGAAAAACAATCCCGCCACCAACACCCCGATCCTGAGCTATGCGCAGTCGCTGAAAGACCGCAACTACATCTCGCTCAATATCAAACGCGCTTTCTGAGAATGGACACCAAGATGAAATCCAACGCACACCTGCTGGCCGCCGCTCTGATCCTCACCAACAGCCTGGCCATGGCGGCCGTCACCGCCGACGAGGCGGCCGCGCTGAAAACCACGCTGACCCCGCTGGGCGCGGAAAAAGCCGGCAACAAGGATGGCAGCATCCCGGCCTGGGACGGCGTGTACGCCAAGGTGCCGGCCGGCTACAAGCCGGGCGACGCCCGCGCCGATCCGTTTGCCGCCGAAAAGCCGCTGCTGTCCATCACCGGCAAGAACGTCGACCAGTATGCGGCCAGGCTGTCGGCCGGCACCGTGGCCATGCTGAAGAAATATCCAGCCTATCGGGTCGATGTCTATCCGACCCACCGCACCGGCGGCGCCCCCAACTGGGTCTACGACAACACTTTCAAAAACGCCACCCGCGCCAAGACGGTGGACGGCGGCTACGGCGTGGAAGGCGCCTACGGCGGCATTCCGTTCCCGATCCCAAAAAGCGGCTACGAGGCGATCTGGAACCACCGCCTGGCCTGGACCGGCGAGACCGCGATCTACGCCACCCGCACCTGGATCGTCACGCCGGACGGCAAGCGCTCGCTGGCCAACGAGGCCGAGCAGACCATCATGCGCCCTTACTACTTCAAGGAAGGCAGCGCCGAGAAGATGGAAGGCATGTACCAGTATGGCCGCCTGGTCACGCGCGCGCCGGCGTCCAAGGCCGGCGAAGGCATCCTCGCGCACGACGGCCTGAACGAAGCCTCGCCGCGCGCCCTATGGCAATACCTGGTGGGCCAGCGCCGCGTGCGCCGCGCGCCGTCGGTGGCCTACGACACGCCGGACTCGGTCACCTCCGGCATCGGCTTCTTCGATGAAGCGTTCATGATGTTCGGCCCGATCGACCATCACGAGCTCAAGCTGGTCGGCAAGAAGGAGCTGTACATCCCCTACAACAACAACCGCGCGGCGGCCGCCAAGATCGCCGACCTGGTGGGGCCGCAATTCCTCAATCCGGACCTGGTGCGCTGGGAACTGCACCGCGTGTGGGAAGTGGAAGCCACGCTGGCGCCCGGCAAGCGCCACGTGGTGGCCAAGCGCCGCTACTACCTGGATGAAGACACCTGGCAAGTGATCCTGATCGACGGCTACGACGCGCAGGGCCAGATCTGGCGCAGCAACTACACCCTGACCCTGCTGGCGCCGGACTTGCCGGCGGTGCTGGGCAGCGTCATGTGGGGCACCTACAACGTGCAGACCGGCGCCTACCTGCTGAACGCCTCGTCGAATGAACTGCCGGTGCAGTACAAGGCCATCCCGCGCCTGCCGGTCAGCTACTTCGGTCCCGAGGAACTGGCCAACCAGGGTTCGCGCTGATGCGGGGCGACGCCATGACACTCCTCAAGACTCTGCTGCTGACGCTGGCCGCTGGCTGGCTGCCGCATGCCGCGGCCGCGCAACCGGCCGCTCCGGCGGTGCTGACCAGCCCCGCCATCCTGTCGGCCAAGGCCGGCGGCGCCGTCATGCTGGCGCTGGCGCAGGCCGGCCCCCGCCTGGTGGCGGTGGGCGAGCGCGGCATCGTGCTGCTGTCCGACGACAACGGCAACAGCTGGCGCCAGGCGCCGACGCCGGTGCAGGTCAGCCTGGTGGCGGTGCAGTTCGTCACGCCGCAACTGGGCTGGGCCGTCGGCCACCTGGGCGTGGTGCTGCACACCGACGACGGCGGCCTGACCTGGCGCAAGCAGTTCGACGGCGTGCAGGCGGCCGACACCCTGGCACGCGCCGCCGCCACCCCGGCCGAGGCCAGCGCCGCCGCGCAGTTGCAGGCGGACGGCCCGGACAAGCCCTTCCTCGACCTGTACTTCGCCGACGCCAGCAACGGCTACATCGTCGGCGCCTACAACCTGCTGTTCCGCACCGGCGATGGCGGCCGCAGCTGGCAGCCGTGGCAACAGCACGTGGCCAATCCCAAGAGTCTGCACCTGTACGGCATGCGCGCGGCCGGCGGCGCGCTCTACCTGGCCGGCGAACAGGGTACGCTGTTCCGCTCGCTGGACGGCGGCGCCAGCTTCGACACCCTGGCCTCGCCGTACAAGGGCAGCTACTTCGGCCTGCTGACCGCGCCCGGCGGCGAGCTGGTGGCCTACGGCCTGCGCGGCAGCGCCTGGTGGTCCGGCGACCAGGGCCGCAGCTGGACCCAAGTCCAGACCGGGGTGCAGCAAGCCATCACGGCCGGCATCGCGCTGGCCGACGGCAGCCTGGCCCTGCTCAGCCAGGGCGGCGACGTGCTGCTCAGCCGCGACCAGGGACGCAGCTTCACCCGCCAGCCGCAATCGCGGCCGCTGCCGGCCGCCGCGCTGGCGCAGGCCGCCGATGGCGCGCTGGTGGTGGCCGGCCTGCGCGGCGTCACGCGGCTGGCATCTTCAACCAAATAGGCAGGAAACCCCATGCATAACGAACCCGACCTGGACCAGCAGCCCGTCATCCGGCGGCTACAGGATTTCGATACCCGCTCCGGCAACCTGGCCGAGCGCGCGCTATTCAACTTCCGCCCGCTGATCATCGCCCTGTGCCTGCTGCTGACCGCGCTGCTGGGCTGGCAAGCCACGCACCTGCGGCTGAACGCCAGCTTCGACAAGATGATCCCCACCTCGCATCCCTACGTGCGCAACTACCTGGAGCACAAGACCGAGCTGAGCGGACTGGGCAACTCGCTGCGCATCGCCGTGGCCGCGCGCCAGGGCGGCATCTTCGACGCCCGCTACCTGGCCACGCTGCAACAGATGAACGACGAGATCTACCTGCTGCCGGGCGTGGACCGGCCGTTCATGAAATCGCTGTGGACCGCCAACACCCGATGGACCGCCGTCACCGAGGAGGGCCTGGACGGCGGCACCGTGATCCCGGACGACTACGACGGCTCGCCGCGCAGCATGGAAGTGTTGCGCGCCAACGTCGAGCGTTCCGGCGAGATCGGCCAGATCGTGGCCGCCAACTTCCAGTCCACCATGCTGTTCGTGCCGCTGCTGGACATCAACCCGCAGACCGGCCAGGCGCTCGACTACCGCCAGTTCTCGCAGCAGCTGGAGGCGATCCGCGCCAAGTACCAGGCCGAGGGTGTGGACATCCACATCACCGGCTTCACCAAGATCGTCGGCGACCTGATCGAGGGCTTGCAACAGGTGCTGCTGTTCTTCGTGGCCGCCATCGCCATCGCCAGCGCGGTGCTGTACTGGTACACGCGCTGCTGGCGCAGCACCTTGCTGGTGATGCTGTGCTCGCTGGTGGCGGTGTTGTGGCAGTTCGGCCTGCTGTCGCTGCTGCATTACGAGCTCGACCCGTACTCGGTGCTGGTGCCCTTCCTGGTGTTCGCCATCGGCATGAGCCACGGCGCGCAGAAGATGAACGGCATCATGCAGGACGTCGGACGCGGCACTCACAAAGTGGTGGCCGCGCGCTACACCTTCCGCCGCCTGTTCGCGGCCGGCATGTCGGCGCTGCTGTGCGACGCGGTCGGCTTCCTGGTGCTGGCCATGATCGAGATCAAGGTGATTCAGGATCTGGCGGTGATCGCCAGCATCGGCGTGGCGGTGCTGATCTTCACCAACCTGGTGCTGCTGCCGATTCTGCTGTCGTACACCGGCGTCAGCGCCAGGGCGGCCGCGCGCAGCCTGCAAGCGGACCAGGCACAACAGGGCCGCAAGCCCTGGCTGTGGACCCTGCTCGACCGCTTCACCCAGCGCCGCTGGGCCACGCTGACGGTGATCGCCAGCGCGGTGCTGGCGGTGGCCGGCTTCCTGGTCAGCCTGCAATTGCAGGTGGGCGACCTCGATCCCGGCGCGCCCGAACTGCGGGCCGACTCGCGCTACAACCGCGACAACGCCTTCATGGTGCGCAACTACGCCGCCAGCGCCGACGTGCTGGTGGTGATGGTCAAGACCGGCGCCGACCAGTGCACCCAGTACCAGACCCTGGCCAAGGTCGACGCCCTGGCCTGGCAGCTGGAACAGCTGCCGGGCGTGGACTCGACCAATTCCATGGCCTCGCTCAGCAAGCTGGCCGCCAGCGGCTACAACGAGGGCAACTTCAAGTGGTACAACCTGACGCCCAACCAGAGCGCGCTGGGGGCGGTGCAGACGCGCGCGCCGCGCGAGCTGTTCAACCAGAATTGCTCGCTGCTGTCGCTGTATGTCTACCTGAAGGACCACAAGGCCGCCACCCTGAGCGGCGTGGTCGGCACGGTCGAACGCTTCGCCGCCGCGAACAACACGCCGCAGGAGCAATTCCTGCTGGCGGCCGGCAGCGCCGGCATCGAGGCCGCCACCAACATCGTGGTCAGGCAAGCCATGCACGACATGCTGTACTGGGTGTACGGCGCGGTGATCGTGCTGTGCTACCTGACCTTCCGCTCGTGGCGCGCGGTGGCGGTGGCGGTGCTGCCGCTGGTGCTGACCTCCATCCTGTGCGAGGTGCTGATGGTGTGGCTGGGCATGGGCGTCAAGGTCGCCACGCTGCCGGTGATCGCGCTGGGCGTCGGCATCGGCGTCGATTACGCGCTGTACGTGCTGAGCGTGGTGCTGGCGCGCCAGCGCGCCGGCGCCAGCCTGTCCGAGGCTTTCCACCACGCGCTGCAATTCACCGGCAAGGTGGTGATGCTGACCGGCGTCACGCTGGCCATCGCCGTGGCCACCTGGATCTGGTCGCCGATCAAGTTCCAGGCCGACATGGGTATCCTGCTGGCCTTCATGTTCCTGTGGAATATGGTGGGCGCGCTGGTGCTGCTGCCGGCGCTGGCCCACTTCCTGCTGCCGGGCCAGCCCCGGCGCCGGCCCGATCCGGACTCGCTGCGCGTGACCGCACAAGGCGCGGTGGTCGGCTACGGCGAACGCCATGAGACCCACGCCTGGCTGGGCATTCCCTACGCCCAGCCGCCGGTGGGCGAGCTGCGCTGGCGCGCGCCACGGCCGCCGCAAGCCTGGAGCGGCGTGCGCGAGGCGCTGCACTACGGCGCCGTCGCCATGCAGTTCGCCGGCGAGACCATCGGCGCGCCGCGCAAGCAATGGGGCAGCGTGACCGGCTCGGAAGACTGCCTGACGCTCAACGTGTTCGCGCCCCGCATGACGCCGGCGCAGCTGGCGCAGGACGCGCCGCGCCTGCCGGTGATGGTGTGGATCCACGGCGGCGCCAACACGGCCGGCAGCGCCTCGGCCTACACCGCGCTGCGCAATCTGGCCGGGCACGACCGCATGCTGGTGGTGTCGCTCAACTACCGGCTCGGCATCTTCGGCTGGTTCAGCCTGGCCGCGCTGGACGAGGCGGCCGGCGACGGCGAATACGCGGCGCTGGACCGCTCCGGCAACTTCGGCACGCTGGACATCATTGCCGCCCTGCGCTGGGTGCGCGAGCACATCGCGGCCTTTGGCGGCGATCCCGGCAACGTCACCCTGTTTGGCGAGTCGGCCGGTGGGCTGAACATCTACACCATGCTGGCCAGCCCGCTGGCCAAGGGGCTGTTCCACCAAGCCATCCTGCAATCGCCGATCACGCTCAGCCACAGCCTGGCGGAGGCGCGCAACGCCAGCGACGCCGCCGAACCCGGGCACGCGCTCAGCTCGGCCGAACTGCTGGGCCGCTGGGCGCCGGCGCCGGACCTGCCGCTGGCGGCCGCGCTGCGCGCCCGCCCGGCGGCCGAGCTGATGACGGCCATCACGCCGGCCGGGTTGGGCTTCTTCGACGCCCCGGTGGTGCTGCGCGACGGCGTGGTGCTGCCGGCGGCGCCGCTGGAGCAATGGTTCACCGATCCGGCCCGCTACAACGCGGTGCCGGTCATCATCGGCTGCAACCGCGACGAATACAAGCTGTTCATGGCGAACAACCCGGAATTCGTGCGCCTGCTCGGCGGCCAGCTGCCGCTGATCCGCGATCCGGCCCGCTACCAGTTGTACGCGCGCTACATGTCCGACCTGTGGAAGGCCAATTGCGTCGACGCCCCGGCCAGCGCCATGCTGGCCGGCGGCCACGGCCAGGTGTGGGTGTACCGCTTCGACTGGGACGAGCATCCGCCGCTGCCGCTGCTGCGTCTGAAGTTGCTGCTGGGCGCGGCCCACGTGATCGAGATCGCCTTCGCCCTGCGCGATCTCGACGGCGAATTCGATCCGCTGCGCTGCGCCACCAAGGGCAACCGCGCCAGCCGCCAGGCCGTGTCGGACGCCATGGCCGGCTACTGGACCAGCTTTGCCCGCGACGGCGCGCCGGGCCGCGGCGAGCGCCTGCAACGGCCGGCCTGGCCGCGCTGGAACGAGGAAGTCGGCGCCGATAAACTGATGCTGTTCGACGGCGCGGCCGGCGGCGGCGTGCGGGCCGGCATGCAGCGCCTGGACGCCGACAGCCTGAAGCAGGCCCTGGCGGCCGACGCCGCCTTCCGCCAGGCGCCGCGCGAGCGCATGCGGCTGTACGCCCGCATGTTCAGCTGGTCGATCTTCGCCAATCGCGTGGGGCCGGCGGAGTTCGCGCGCTTCGCGGCGGCCCAGCAACTCAGTTGCCACCCGGAGGAATTCAAGCCATCGCACTGGCCCTGAACGCCGGCATCGCAAAATCCGCTTGGCAAAAACCGAACTCCGCCATAAGCTTGTCTTGCATCAATAATGCGGTCAGGAATCACGGGGATACGTTTTGCTGGGAAGAGCGATTACACAAGGCATGTTGCGGGCTGCGGCCGCGCTGACGCTGGCACTGCTGGTGCCGGCCATATCAATGGGGCAGCAGGTGCCCGCGCGCTACTATGGCCAGCAGGAAGGGCTGGGCAACCTTGCCGTCACAGCAATGGCCCAGTCCCCCGACGGCTATCTGTGGCTGGGCACCGAGAACGGCCTGTATCGCCATAACGGCACCAGTTTCCAGCGCTATGCGCAGCGTGAGGGGCTGGGCGAAGTACAGGTGACCGGCGTGACGGTGGACCACGAGGGCCATGTCTGGGTCTCCAATTACAGCAATCTTTATCTCGAAACCGGCGGCCGCCTGCGCCCCGTGTTGCGTGACGACGGCCGCAAGATCAATATGTGGCCGTCGCAAAACATGTCCATCGCGCCCGATGGCACGCGTTATCTGATCACCGGCCAGCGCATCTATACGCTGACGCTGCGCGACGGCAAGACGGAAGTGCGGCCGGTGTATTCGGAGGAGCGCGTCGCGCAGAATATGGCGCTGGCCCGCGTCAGCGGCGTGCTGGCCGAGGCCGGCGGCGCGTTATGGTTCGGCTGCGATGGCGCGCTCTGCCACCAGGGAGCCGATGGGCTGACCGTATGGGGGCCGGCGCAGGGCGTGCCAAAGGAGGACTGGCGCGCCTTCCTGCGCGACCGCGGCGGCCAGTTATGGGTGCGCGGCGATCGCCACATCATCGCCTTGCCGGCCGGGGCGCAACGGTTTGTCGACCGCACGCTGCCGGGCATGTTCCGCCAGGAGCCGCTGCGGCCGGTCCTGGCCGAGGACCGCCAGGGCCGGGTGCTGAGCAATGCCGACGATGGCGTGATACGCTGGAGCCAGGATCACTGGGAGCACTACGGCGCCGCCAATGGCCTGCGCTCGGCCGGTGGCGTCACCGCGCTGCAATTCGATGCGGATGGCGGCCTGTGGCTGGGCTCGCGCGGCCTGGGATTGGTCAACTGGCGCGGTTATGGCAACTGGGAAAACTGGACCACCGCGCAAGGCTTGCCGAACGATGTGGTGCTGTCCTTTGTGCACGCTGCCGACGGCGTGCTCTACACCGGCACCCGTTCCGGCCTGGCCCGTTTGCCGCCGGGGGCGCGGCAGTTCGCGCCGGTGGCCACCGGCCTGCCCCCGCTCCGATGGTCCAGCCTGGCGCTTGACGGCGACGGCCAGATCTGGGGCGCGACCTTTTCCGGCGTGCTGGCGCGCCTGGCCCGTGATGGCCGCGCGCGTATTCACGCCCAGGATCTGACGGGGGTGACCTCGTTGCTGGTCGACCGCCAGCAGCGTCTCTGGCTCTCTACCTACGACGGCGTGGCCGTGAGCGGCACCGGCGACGGTCGCCAGCCGGTCCGCGCCCCCGAGGGCCTGACCCAGTCCAAAGGCAACGATGCGACCGCATCCCTCAGCCAATGCCAGGCGCCGGACGGCAGCCTGTGGTTCCTGAAAATGAATCAACTGCTGCAACTGGACAGCACAGGCTGGCACAGCCACGTCGCCATCCCGGACGGCGATGCCGAGTTGTCGGTCATGAGCTGTGCCGCCGACGGCGCGCTGTGGCTCAGCGACACCCGTGGCCGGCTCTGGCGCGCCACCGTCGGCGCCGCCGGCGTGCAATTCAAGGCGGTCGACAGTCCGCTGCTGGCCGGCGCCAGCATTGTGGGGCTGCTGGAAGACCGGCGCGGCTGGCTGTGGGTGGCCACCGATGCCGGCGTGGCCATCTGGAATCGCGCCCACTGGCGCTTCTTCAACCAGGACGATGGCCTGGTCTGGAACGACACCAACGGCCAGGGCTTTTACGAGGCGACGGACGGGTCGATGTGGATCGCCACCAGCAACGGCGCCTCCCATGTGCTGCATCCGGAACTGTTGTTCGCGCCGCGGCAACTGAGCGTGCGCATCGAGACGGCCCGGCGCGGCGCCGAACCGCTGGCGCCGGACCGGCAATGGCAACTGCCATGGGCCAACGCGCCGCTGGAACTGGAGCTGGCCAGCCTGCATGCGCAGAATCGCGGCGCGCTGCGTTTCCACTACCGGCTGGCGGGACTGGAGAACGACTGGGCCGTCACCGCCACGCCGCACCTGCGCTACGCCACCCTGCCCCCGGGCGACTACCAATTCGAATACTACGCCAGCAATGACTACAGCCACAGCAGGTCGCCGGTGCAGACCCACGCGGTCTCGATCCTGCCGCCGTGGTGGCGCACCTGGCCGTTCTATCTGCTGTGCGCGGCGCTGGGCGCGCTGCTGCTGGCGCTGGCCTACCGTCTGCGGGTGCGGCATCTGCTCAAGCGCCAGCTGCACACCGAGCAACTGGTGCGCGAGCGCACGCGCGAACTGGAACAGTCACGCGAGCAATTGCGCCAGCGCGCGCTGCGGGATAGCCTGACCGGCGCCTGGAACCGCGGCGCCATCCTGGAGCTCGTCGAGCACGCGCTGGCGCAGGCGCTGGCCCAGCGGCAGCCGCTGCTGCTGGTGTTGCTCGATCTCGATTATTTCAAGCGCATCAACGACAACTACGGCCATGCCGCCGGCGACGCCGTGCTGCGCGAAACGGTGGCGCGCCTGAGCGCGGCCGTGCGCCAGAGCGACGCGGTGGGCCGCTACGGCGGCGAGGAATTCCTGGTGCTGCTGCCGGGCCTGAACCAGGCCAACGGCCACGGGCGGGTGGAGGAACTGCGCCACGCGATCCGCCATGAGCCGGTCCGCATCGACGAGCGGCAGACCCTGGCCGTCACCGGCAGCTTTGGCGCGATCGCCTTCGACCCGCAACGGCCGCTGTCGATGGCGCAACTGATCGAGCTGGCCGACCAGGCCCTGTACCGCGCCAAGGAAAACGGCCGCAACCGCATCGAATACGCGCCGGCCGCCGCCTGACACCACGCGGCAAGGTCGCCCCGCTACGAGACCTGGTGGCTGGGGGTGCAGCGCACCCGCAGCGCCACCAGTTTGTCGCGGCATTCGTCCAGCCGGGCGGCCAGTTCGCCTTCGATCTGCGGTCCGCCGGTCTGGGCATGCGCCTGCATGCAGCGCATGACGTGGTCGAAACTCACCGTGGCGTCCTCGAACAGCAGGCGCAAGCGCAAGAAATGCTCGCCCACGCCATGCGCCGGCTGACGATTTTCCAGCGCCTGCTCCAGCAACAGCAGGGCCGAGCGCAGCCCCGTTAAGTATTGCTCGTAAAACGACATTACTTGCATGTTCTTTCCTTTTTCATGCGTCATAGATGGAAGCGCGCAGTGATGCTCCACTGGCGGTCATTGGTCCACAGGCTTTGCGGCCGGCTGTCGCTGCCGAAGTTGGCGCGGCGCACCGTGCGCAGCAGGTTGCTGCCCTCCATGGCCAGCGTCAGCCCCGGACTGACCCGGTAGCCGAACGAGGCATCCAGCCAGCCATAGCCCTCGGTGTACACCGGCAACACCCCGGCGCCGCTGCTGTTAATGCTGCTGAGGAAGCGGTCGCGCCAGTTGTAGGCCAGCCGGCCCGACAGCGGCCCTTTTTCATAGATGCCGATCAGGTTGGCGCTGCGGCGCGACAGATTGGGCAGCGCGGTGTCGCCGCCCAGCTGGGCGTTGGGGGTGGCGCTGTCGGCCAGGGTGAAATTCACTTGCGTCCCCAGCCCGCTCATCCAGCCCGGCAGGAAGTCGTACATTTGCTGATAGCCCAGCTCGGCGCCCCGCACGATCGCCGGGCTGCGGTTGTAGGGCCGGCTGACCTGGTATAGCGCGCCGTCGTGCAACTCGGTCCGGTTGGCGTTGCCGATCAGGCCATCGATGCGCTTGTGGAACACGGTCACGGTGGCGGCGGCGCTGGCGCCGACGTAGCGCTCCAGCGCCAGGTCCAGGTTGTTGGCGCGCACCGGCTGCAAGGCCGGGTTGCCGGCGCTGCCGCTGTTGGCGCTGGGGGTGATGCTGTTGGGCGTCAGCGTCAGCGAGGGAGACAACTGATCGAAATTGGGCCGCGTCAGCGACTTCGAGGCCGCGCCGCGCAAGTACCAGCCGTCCGCCAGCGTGTGGCGCAGGTTCAGGCTGGGCAGGTAGTCCAGATAATCGTGGTCCAGCGCGATCGGCGCCAGCGTGCCGCTCGACGGCGTGGATTGCGTGCCCGCCACCGCCTCGCGCGTGCGCACCACGCGCAGCCCGGCCTCGCCCTCCAGCGCCAGCGCGTCGCCGTGGAAGCGCGCCTGCAGATAGGCGGCGTCGGTCTGCTCGCGGATGCGCCATACGCTGAGCGCGCCGCCGGCCCGCGGCAGCGGCGCCGTCAGGCCGGCCTGACGGCGCAGGGCGGCGGCGTCGCGCGCCAGCGCCAGGCTGCCGATCAGGTAGTTGCTGGCGCCGGCGCCGCCGTCGGGGAAAAACACCGGATACGGATAGGCCGTCGCCAGCGCCGGCAACGCCGCCAGGCTCTGCCCGGCGGGCGCCGGCAAGTCGCCGTTGATCTGGCCCGGGGCGTTGCCGGCCGTGCGGCGCGCCAGGCGCAGGCCGGCCGCCAGGCTGTCCAGCCAGCCGTCCGGGGCATAGCTGCCGTCCAGCTTGAGCGCCTGCAACTGGCCGTCGTAGGGCCGCGCGCGATAGGCGATGCTGTCCAGCTGCAAGCGGGCCGGATCGCGCAGGCCGTCGCCCGCCACGGTCACCGCCGGGTGGGGGCCCGACAGATCGGCGCGCACCAGGTCGGCCGTGCCTTTCAGCGTCGGGCCGGCGAAGTACAGGTTGTTGTGGCTGTCGCTGTAGCTCAGGTCGGCCGCCAGCCGCAACGCCCCGCTGCGCCAACTGCCGCCCAGCGCCAGCGCGCGGTTGCGGTCCACCGTGTCGCGCGCGAAGCTGAAGATGCTGGTCGGCACGCCCAGCCAGTCAATGCGGCTGACGTCGCTGGTGCCGGGGAACAGCGCCACGCTGCCCGGCACGAAGGCGGTCCCGGTCCCCAGCACCAGCTGGGCGGTGTCCTGGCGCGTCAGGAATTGCTGCCAGTTGCCCTCGGCATACCATTCGACCCCGGGCGCGGGCCGCCATTGCAGCGCGACGGCCACGGTGTCGCGCTGGCGGCGCCCGGCGTTGGCCGATTCGGTGGTGCTGCCGGACACCGCCACCCGGCGGCCGGGCAGCAGGTCGTCGCGCCACTGCGGCGCGCCAAAGCTGTACTGGTCCTCGCGCCAGGCGCGCAGCTGGTGCACCAGGCTCACCAGCGCGCCCCACTCGGCGCCGCCGTCGCCGCGCCAGCGCTGGCTGGCCAGCAGCGACCACTGCGGCTGGCTGTGTCCGGCCAGGGCGTCGCGCACCAGGCGCGCGCTGCCGGCCAGATGGGCGCCGGCGAAGTCGAGCGGACGCCGGGTGCGCAGATCGATGGTGCCGCCCAGGCCGCCCTCGACCTGGGCCGCGCTGGCGCTCTTGTAGACGTCGATGCCGGCCACCAGCTCGGCCGGCACGTCGGCGAAGTCCAGGTTGCGGCCGGTGCCGGCGGTGAACACCTCGCGGCCGTTGAGCGTGGTCTCGATCTGGGTCAGGCCGCGCAGGGCGACATTGGCGCCCTCGCCGCGGTCGCGCGCCACCTGCACGCCGCTGATCCGTTGCAGGGCGTCGGTCACGCTGAGGTCGGGCAGCGCCTGCACCTCGTCCGCCACCACCGCGTCGACGATGGCCAGCTGGTCGCGCTTGATCTGCCGCGCCGTCATCAGGCTGGCGCGCTTGCCCTCCACCAGCACCGCCGGCGGCGGCTCCTGCGCCTGCGCGCAGGCGGCCCACGCCAGCGCGCCGCAGCCCAGGCAACCCCAGGCCAGTTTCCGCTGTGTCATGATGTACTCCCCAGATGACGTTCCACAAGTTGCAACAAGGCTTGCGACTGATAACCCCGGGCCAGCTGGCGCAGTTGCGCGGCGAACGGGCGGTAGCGCGGGTCCAGCCGCTGCAGGTAGTCGGCGCGCTCGCTGATGGCGCGCATATTGCCGAGCTGCGCCAGGTCGTGCAGCACCGCCATTTCCTCCGGCGGCGGCGCCAGCAGGTCGGCGCCGCCGTCCTCGCCCGGCGCCGGCTGCGGCGCCCGGTGCTGCCAGTCGAGTTGCAGGCAACGGCGCAGCATGGCCAGCAGCAGGTCGAGGTCGACCGGCTTGGACAGGCGGTCGCTAAAGCCGGCGTCCAGCAATTGCTGGCGGTCGGCGCCGCCGGCGCTGGCCGACACGGCGATGACCGGCAGCGCCGCCCAGGCCGGATCGGCGCGCAGCCGGCGCACCGTCTCCAGGCCATTCATGCCCGGCATGGCGATATCCATCAGGATCAGGTCCGGCGGCTCCAGCACCAGCTGGTCCAGCACCGCCTGGCCGTGGCCGACCTGGTCCACGGCGAAGCCCAGCGGCGCCAGCATGTCGTACAGCAGGCGGCGGTTGCCGGGCTGGTCGTCGGCCACCAGCAGGCGCCGGCGCGCTCCGTGATAGCCGGTGATCCACTGCGGCGCGGCCAGCTCCGGCGCCGGCGCCTCCACCACCGGCAGCGTCAGGTCGAACCAGAAGCGGCAGCCCTGCCCCAGCTGGCTGTCGAGCGAGATCTCGCCGCCCAGCAGGCGCACGAACTGGCGGCTGATGGCCAGGCCGAGGCCGGTCCCGTCCTGGCGCCGCAGCAGTTCGCCGGCCTGCTCGAACGGCAGGAAGATGCGCTCGCGCTGGCCGGCCTCGATGCCGACCCCGGTGTCGCGCACCTCGAACCGCACGCGCCCGTCCTCGAGCGCGTTGACGCGCAGGCTGACGCCGCCCCGGTCGGTGAACTTGACGGCGTTGGCCAGCAGGTTGAGCAAGGCCTGGCGCAGGCGCCGCTCGTCGGTCAGCACCATGGCCGGCACCGCCGCGCCGATCTCGCAATCGAAGCGCAGCCGCTTTTGCTCGGCGCTGACGCGCACCATGTCGGCCAGCACCTGCAGGCACTGGCGCAGCGCCACCGGCGCCGGCTGCGCCTCCAGCTTGTTGGCCTCGATCTTGGCCGAATCGAGCAGGTCGTTGATCAGCGTCAGCAGGTGCTCGCCGCTGTCGTGGATCACGCTGGCGCCGGCGCGCTGGCGCTCGCTCAGGGCGGGATCGCGCCGCAGCAGCTGGGAATAGCCGAGGATGCCGTTCAGCGGCGTGCGCAACTCGTGGCTCATCTGCGCCAGGAACTCGCTGCGCAGCCGCGCCAGCTGGCGCGCCTCCTCCAGCGCCGCCTCGCGCGCCGCCTCCACCTGCTTGCGCTCGGTGATGTCGCGCGCCAGCCCCACCGTGCCCAGCACGCTGCCATCCTCGTCCACCACCGCCGCCTTGAAGGTTTCCACCCAGCGCAGGCCGTCCGGCCCCATTTGCCGGGTCTCCACCGTGCGCGCCTGGCGGCTGGCCATCACCTCCTGGTCCTCCTGGCGGAAATGCGCGGCCAGCCCCGGCATCACGTCGTCCTCGGACAGGCCCACCATCTCGTCCACGCCGCGCGACCAGGTGGCCGCCACCGTGCGGTTGACCGCCAGGTAGCGGCTGTCGGTGTCCTTGAACCAGACCCACCACGGCAGCGTGTCGATCAGCACCCGCAGGTAGCGGCTTTGCTGGCGCAGTTCGGCGGTGCGCCGCTGCACGGTGCGTTCGAGGTCGGCGTTGAGCCGGGCCACCAGGCGATGCGAGCGGCGCAGCCGGGTCATGAAGATGACGATGCACACCAGCAGCGCCAGGCTGCCGCCCAGCACGGTCCACATCCAGCGCTGCTGGCCGGCGCGCCGCTCCAGTTCCAGCTGCTGGCTGGCGTTGCTGCGGGTCAGCGCGTCGATGCGGCGCTGCTTGCTTTCGGATTCGTAGCGCGCGGCCAGTTCCATCACCCGCGTGCCGGTCTGGGCGCGCGCGATCTGGGCCGCGCGCTCGCCGGCCTCGCGCAGGTAGGCGTAGGCCTGCCGGTAATCGCCGCGGCGCGCCGCCAGCGCCGCCAGCTGGCGCGCGCTGTTGCCCAGGTAGGGTTCCTGCCCCACCTTCTGGGCCAGCCGATAGGCCGCCTCGGCGTCGCCGCGGGCGGCGCCCGGGTTGCCCAGCTTGTCTTGCTCGGCGCTCAGCGCCGACAGGGCCCACCACTGGGCGATCGGATTCGGATGGCGCTGGTAAATGGCGGCGCCTTCGCCGAACGCCTGCAGGGCCTCGGCATGCCGTCCCTGCTGCGACAGCACGGCGCCCAGGCTGTACAGGCTGTTGCTGGTGTTGAACGGACTGTCGAGCTCGCGGAACAGCGAGAGGGCCTCGCGTATCACGGCTTCGCCGCGGCGCGGCTCGCCGCTGTTGACCAGCAGATTGCCCTCGCCCAGCAGCGCCTCGCCCAGCAGCAGCCGCGAGCCGTCCTGGCGCGCCATCCGGGCCATCGCCAGATAGTGCGGCATGGCCTCGCCGTTCTTGCCGGCCTGGCCGAACGCCAGCCCCATGCAGCGGTGCGCGAACGCCAACGCGCGCGGCACCGCGCTGAGGCGGGCGATATCCAGCGCCTGCACGCAAATCGCCACCGACTCGTCCAGCTTGCCCTGGCGGTTGTACATCAGGGAGGTGTGCAGCATCACTTCCGCCAGCAGCGCCGGCCGGGCCACGCCGTCCAGGCTGGCCATGGCGTCGGTGGTGACGCCGTACAGGCGGTCGATGCGGCCCTGATTCACGGTGTTGCGCGCCAACACCAGATTGGCCTCGGCCTGGCCGATGCGGTCGCCCTGCTGGCGAGCCTGGGCCAGCGCCCGCGCGGCCAGCTCGCCGGCCGCGTCGGTGTTGGCCATCAACATCTCGGTGCGGGCCAGCAGGTTCAGCGCGCTGGTGCGGTCGGCGCCGCTGGCGTCGGGCGGCGCCGCCTGCAAGCGCAGCGCCTGCGCGTGCGCCTGCTTGACGTCCTGCTCGGCCAGCACCCCGGCCTGCGTCACCGCCAGGCGCCACTGTTGCAGCGATTCCGCGGCGACGGCCGGCGCCAGCCAGCAAGTCAGCAATGCCAGCAGCAAACCGCCGGCGGGCGCGCGCCCGTCCCCCATTCCCCCGCTCCAGATTCATCCAAGACAGCGGCCAGTATGCGGGAGGACGCGGTCCTCGCCTATCAGGCAAGGCCGATCCGCGGTAAGGAAATCCCTACCCTACTCGCCCAGCGCGTGATCGATGCCGTAGCGCAGCATGTCGGCGTTGCTCTGGAAGCCCATCTTCTGCATCAGGCGCGCCTTGTGGGTGCTGACCGTCTTGTTGCTGATGGCCAGCTCGTCGGCGATCTGGTTGACCGTCTTGCCGCGCACGAACAGGCGGAAGATGCTCAGCTCGCGGTTCGACAGTTGCGCGTGGGCCTGTTCGTACTGCCCGCCCTCGCTCTCGAACACCATTTGCTCGGCCAGGCCGGGGTCGATGTAGCGACCGCCGGCGGCCACCCGCCGCACCGCCTGCAACAGCGTCTCCGGGTCGCCCTCCTTGGTCATGTAGCCGTTGGCGCCGGCCTTGAGGGCGCGCCGCACCACCAGCGCCTCGTTGTGCATGCTCAGCACCAGGATCGGCAGGGCCGGCGCGTGGGCGCGGATGCGGCCGATCAGGTCGATGCCGCTGATGCCGGGCATCGACATGTCCAACAGCACCAGGTCGCACGCCAGGGTGCGCACGCTGTCTATCACCTGGCCGCCGTTGGTGGCCTGGCCGACCACGGTCATGTCGCCGGCCAGGCCGAACAGCTGGAGCAGGCCGCCGCGCACAATGGCGTGGTCGTCGGCGATCAAAATTCGTATCATGGGTCTTACCTTCCAAAAACAGTGCCGGTAACGCTTGCTATGATGCGGTCTGCACCGGCACGAGATCAATCGGGTGTTTCATCGCTACAACAGGCGTCGTCCGCCGCGTACTCAATCCGGGCCCGCCCCAGCGCCTTGGCGCGGTACAGGGCGGCGTCGGCCAGGCCGATCCACTGCTCGGCGCTGCACGCCGCGCCGGCGCGCCCGGCCACCACCCCGCAGCTACAGCTGATGGGCAGTTGCAGCTGCTCGTCGATGCGCACCGGCGCGGCGCAGATGGCGCGGTGCAGCTGCTCCAGCCGCGGCGCGCCGCTGGCCAGGTCCAGGCCCGGCAGCAACAGCATGAATTCCTCGCCGCCGTAGCGGCCCACGGTGTCGCTGGCGCGCAACTGGCCCTGCACCCGCCGCACCACCTCGCGCAGCACCTCGTCGCCGGCCAGGTGGCCGTGGGTGTCGTTGATGCGCTTGAAATAATCGAGGTCCAGCAGCACCAGCAGGAACGGCGCGCCGCCCGGCGCCATCAGCGCCGCCAGCCGCTCCATCAGGGCCACCCGGTTCCAGGCCTGGGTCAGGCCATCCTTGAGCGAACGCAGGCGGTGCTCCTCGCGCGAGGCCTCCAGTTCGGCCGTGCGCTCGGCCACGCGCCGCTCCAGCAGGGCGCGCTGGCGCAGCACCCGCGCCACCCGGTAGCGGTGCAGCAGGCCGATCACCAGCAGCGCCAGCAGCGCGGCGCCGGCGTAGGCCCAGCGCGTCTGCCACCAGGGCGGCTCGATGGTCAGCGGCAGCTCCAGCACGGCCGAGCTGGCTTGTAGCGAGCTGTGCTGGGCCATCACCTGCAAGCGGTAGTTGCCGGGCGCCAGCGCCGGATAGCGCAGCACCCCGTTCTCGCTGGCCGACCAGCCGCTCTCCAGCCCCAGCAGGCGGTAGCGGAAGCTCAGCGTCTCGTGATTCTGGTACAGCGGCGCCGCCAGCTGCACCTCCAGCGCGGCGCCGCTCCACGCCACGGCGGCGCCCGGCGCGAGCGGGCCGCCATAGCGCGCCGCCGCCAGTTGCAGCGGGATGACGCGCGGCTCGAACAGCGCCTCCGGCCGCAGCAGGTGCGACAGGCCGTTGCTGGTGCCGACCCAGATCGAGCCGTCGCGGTCGGCGTACAGGGCGTGCTGGTTGCTGTCGTTCCACACCATGCCGCTGCGCTGGTCGAAGATGCGCCAGCGCTGGCCGTTCCACACCATCAGGCCGGAATCGGTCCCCAGCCACAGCCAGTGGCGGCGGTCGACCAGCATCGATTGCAGCATGCGGCCCTCCAGCGCCTCGTGCCGGTGCGGCTGCCATTGCGGTTGCGCGGCGCCGCTGTCGGCATGCCACAGCGCCGTGCCATGGTCCTGCGCCAGCCACACGGTGTGGCCGTCGCACGCCACGTGCGAGACTTTGTCGGCGCCCGCCGGCAGCGCCGGGCGCGACCAGTGGCCGTCCTGGCGGCGCAGCAGCTTGCGGTCGCCGACGAACCACAGGCCGCCCCCCGCGTCCAGGCAGGCGCTGGTGAAGCCGGCGTCGTCCCCCAGCAAGGCCACGCTGGCCTCGACCCGGCGCGGCGGCGCCTTGCCGCGCGGATCGGCCATCAGATACAGGCCGCTTTCGGACACGATCCACAGCTGGCCGTCGGGATCGAACAGCAACTGGTACATCACGCCGGTGGCCAACTGGGCCACGGTGCGCGCGCTGCCGCCGGCGTCGCGCCGGATCAGGCGGCCGGTCATGTCGCCGGCCCACAGCGCGCCATCGGCGTCCTCGGCCAGCGCCGCCCACTGCTCGGCGCCAGCGTCGGCCGCGTGCGCGAATCGCTGGCCGCGCCATTGCGCCAGCCCGGCGCCGGTGCCGACGTGCAGCACGCCGTCGCGGCCGCGCAGGATGGACCAGATATCGTCGTCCGGCAAGCCCTCCTGGCGGGTCCAGTTCTCCCAGTGGCGGTAGCCCTGCCATTGCGCCACGCCGCGCCCCGGCAGGCCCAGCCAGGCGTCGCCGTCGCGGTCCAGCAGCAAGGCATGGAAGCCGGCGCCCAGCCGCAAACCCTGCGCCGCGCCATAGTGTTCCCAGCCCTTTTCACCGAGGCGGAAGAAGCCGTTGTCGGTCACGCTGATCAGGCGGCCGTCGCGGTCCTGCGCCAGCGGCACCGCCCGCGTCTGCACCCCGGTACCGTAGTCGCGCGGCGTGCGGTCGCCAAAGCGCTGCGCGCCGGGCGCCAGCTGCATCACGCGGTTGGCGTTGCTGATCCACAGGGCGCCGTTGACGTCGCGCAACAGGCCGCTCCAGTGCTGGGCCGGCAGACCGTCCGCGCCGCCCAGCACGCTCAGCGCGCCGGCGCGGTAGCGGCACAGGCCGGCCCCGCAGCCCAGCCACAGGGTGCCGTCGGGGTCGCGCAGCACGCCCTCCAGGTCGACCAGTTGCGGATGCTCGGCGATCTGCGCCGGGGTGAACACCTGCACCGCGTGCCAGCCGCCCTTGCCGTCCGCCTGCACCCGGTGCAGGCGGCCGTTGGACTGCACCAGCACCTGCTCGGCGCCGGCCGACAACAGGTGCTGGCCGACCCGCACCGGCAGCGCACGGCCGTCGACGCGCAGCACCGGCCGCAGGCGCTGGCCGTCCAGCACGAACAAGCCCTGCTCCGCGCCCACCCACAGCCGCCCGGCCGGATCGACGTGCAGCGCCGTGATGTACAGGTCTTGCCGGGCGCCATGGCGGCGGAAGCGGCTGCCGTCAAAGCGGTACAGGCCGTTCTCGGTGCCGGCCCACAGATAGCCGGCGCGGTCCTGCGCCAGCGCCTGCACCGCCTGGTTGGCCAGGCCGTCCAGCTGGCCGAAGGTGCGCAGCGGCAGTTGCTGGCCGTGCGCGGCGGCCGCCAGCAGCCAGCCGGCCACGATGAGGAAAAGCTTTACCATAATGTCAATTCGTGTTTGTGGATCACCCATTGCAGGGCGGCGTAGGCGCCCTCGAAGTCCTGCTGGTCGAGGCTGCGCTGGATGGCCTCGCGGTCCCAGACGCCGAAGGTGGCCTCGAACGCCGCCGCGCACTCGGCGAACAGGGCCGCCGCGCGGGCCTCGCCGTCGCGCATCGGCTCGGCCAGGCGGCGCAACTGCCCCAGCCATTCGTCCGGCGCGCGCGCGGCGCCGG
>NZ_WNKY01000052.1 GCF_009720825.1 Duganella radicis
GGCGGGCGCGGGGAGCGGTGCCGGCGCCGGCGTGGCGGGCGCGGCGGCGGCGCCCAGCGGCACGGCCAGCATCAGGGCGGTGTGGATCAGGAAGCGGACGAGCAGGCGCATACGGGCTCCGGGCGGAAGTGGGACGCGAGGCTTATTGTACTAGCTCGACAGGCCCGCCGCCCGGCGCGGCGGCTCGGCGCCTCAGTGACTCAGTGACTCAGCGGTAGCGGTACAGCGGCTGTTGCAGCTGAATCGGCCGGATATCCATGCGCAGCTTGAGCACGGAGTACGCCTCCACCTCGGTCGAGCTGTAGCCGACGCTGTTGATGGTTTTGCTGAAACGGAACTCGAAGCCCAGCTCCGGGTTGAAATCGCGCGGATTGCCGAAGGCGATGCCGATGGCTTCCTGCTGGGCGTTGTCGATCAGATTCACCATCAGATCCAGCACCGCGTTGTTGCCGAGGATGTCGTTGGTGTAGACCGGCTCGCGGGTGTCGGGCTGGTTCGGGTCGAGCTTGTTGTCGGCCTTGTCCGGCGACGGCGTGAACTCGCGGCTCACGAGATTGAATTTATCGCCGCGGTCCAGATAGCTGATGGTGGCGTTGGAAATATTGAAGCCCTTGATGCCGCGGTCGGTGATGGCGGCCGACAAGTCCAGCAGCAGCGCGCCGCTGTAGCCGATGATCTCGACGTCGCGCTTGGCGTTGACCACCATGGCGGTGTTCTCGTCGATGCCGAGGCCGATCTGGTAGCCCTTCTTCAGCATCACCGGGATCATGCGCGCGAAGCGGCCGCGCACCAGCAGGTGCTGGTCGACGAACACATCGTCGCCGATGAAGCCGAGGCCGGGGGCGATCTCGTGGCCGTCGTTGACGCCCTGCTTGAGCATGTCCAGCGTCGGCTTGGCGTCGTAGAACATGGTGGTGCTCATGATGGCCGCGCCGGCGCTGGAGCCGGCCACCACGCCGCCGTCGCGGTACACGTCCCACACCGCGTCCAGCGCGGCGGTGTGCGAGCCGTCCGGGCGCACCAGCGCGCGCGTGATGCGCGCCTGGTCGCCGCCGGTGAAATAGATGCCGGTGGCCGAATGGATCATGGCCACGGTTTCCGGGTCCTCGGCCGCCTTGCGGTAGTCGCTGTTGGGCCAGGTCACCCCGAGCGGGATGGCGAAGGCCTGGGCGCCGTACTGGTTCAGCTTGTTGACCGTGGCCTGGGCGGCGTTTTCCGGGTTGATCGAGGCCGAGCCGAACACGCCGATGCGCGCGCCCTTGCCGCCGGCCAACTGCACGATGCGCTGCCAGACCTCGGCGTTTTCCGTGCGCAGGCCGCCGCCGATGATGACCAGGTTGCCCGCCGGCGGCGCCAGCACCGGCTTGGGCGGCGGCACCGCCTTGGCCGGCTTGCTGCTCTTGCCCGGCACCTGCACCTTGGGCACCGGCGTGGTCTGGATCGTCGTGGCCGCCTGCGCGGCGCAGGCCAGCGCCAGCAGCCAGAGCATGCACAGGTGCAGGCCCAGCTGCCGCAGCGTCAAACCAGTTACTTTCATGTTCCCCTTCCGATCAAGCCAATTGCCAGATGATACCAAGCAATTGCTTAAAAACGCATTACTTGAACGCGTAATTTACACTGGCGTAGAGGCGGCGGCCGCGGACGTCGGTGTAGGTCGGGTCGTAGCCGGAGATGAAGTAAAACGCCTGGTTGGAGAACGGCGGCGCGGTGTCGAACAGGTTCTGGATGCCGGCGCGCAGCTTCAGGGCCTTGCTGGCCTGCCACGAACCGCTCAGATCCCACAGCGAATACGCCTTCACGCGGTTGGGCGCCACCACCGTGCCGCTGTTGGTGTCGACCGCCGAGTTCTGGTCCTCATAGCCGCTGGAATAGGTGTTCGACAGGGTGGCGGCCCACGGTCCCCGGTCCCAGTCGAAGCTGATGGTGTGGCGCCAGCGCTGCACCACGCCCTCGGTGACAAAGCGGCCCAGGTTGCTGACATAGGGGCTGTCGTGCTCGGTCTGCAACTTGGAGTCGGTGACATAGGTGCCGCTCAGGCGGCCGCCGAAGCGGCCGGCCCAGGTCTGCACGCCGCGGAAATCGATGGTCAGGTCGAGCCCGGCCGCCTTCTGGGCGCCGCGGTTTTCCTTGTACAGGTCGATATACTCGATCAGCTGGTCCTCGTCGCGGTGGATCAGGTTGGCGTACTTGACCGGGTTGGCCAGCAGCACGTCGTCGCCGATCTCGGCGATCAGGTCGGTGCGCTTGATGTTCCAGTAGTCGAGCGACAGCATCACCTGTTTCGACGGCTGCAACACCACGCCCACCGAGAACTGGCGACTGCGCTCGGGCTTGAGGTTGGGGTTGGAATGGCGGTGGGTGATCCAGGCGTCGGCGCAGGCCGCGTAATCGTTGTCGACCGTGGCGCAATACACCGGGTCGGGCAGCGTGGCGGTGGCGCTTTCCTGGGTCGGGCGGTACAGGTCGGTCATCGACGGCGCGCGGAAGCCGCGTCCGGCCGAGGCGCGGAACAGCATGGTGTTGCTCGGCATGTAGCTGAGGCCGATTTTCGGGCTGGCGGCGCCGCCCACCACCTGGTAGTGGTCGTAGCGGGCCGACAGCTGGGCTTCCCACTGCTTGGTCAGCGGCAGCAGCAGCTCGCCGTACACCGCCTTGATGTTGCGGGCGTAGCTGGTGGCGGTGGCGCCGTCCGACCAGTCGTCGTTGTTGATGTTGTCGCTCATCAGCAGCGCCGACGGGTTGTAGTCGGTCTTTTCGCGCCGCAGCTCGCCGCCCAGCGCCAGCATGGCGTCGCCGCCGGCCAGCGCGCCGACCGCGTGCGACACCTTCCAGTCCAGCGAGTCCATGGTGCCGCGCGCGTGGCGCACCTCCTGGTTGACCTGGATGCTGTTGATCAGGTCCAGGCCGGCCTGGGTGGACGGGCCGAACGGGTTGATCAGGCCATCCTCGATGCCGGCCACCAGTTTGTCGTACAGCAGGTAGCCGTGGGTGTCGCGGTCGCGCACCACGTTGACGCTGTGGTTGAGGCCGATGTCATAGTCCCAGCCGTTGCGGCTGCCGCTCAGGCCGACCACATAGCGCTGGCTCTCGCTGACCACCTCCGAGGTGCGCTTGCCGGCCTCGGGGATGCGCATGCGCAGCTGGACGGTCGGGTCGCCGCCGGCCTCCTCCGAGCCGAGGTCGTAGCCGGCCAGGCCCGGCACCCGGGTGTAGTCGACGTAGACGCCGGTGATGCGCGCGGCCGAGGCCGCGTACCAGCTGCGCGCGCGGCTCAGCGCCACCTCGGCGTACAGCTGGTTGTCCGGATTGAGTTGCAGCACGCCGCGCGACAGCAGATTGGCCTTTTCCGTGCGCGGGTACAGCTCGGTGTCGCGCATGTAGTTGTAGGTGCAGCCATCGACCCCGCCGATGCCGGCGGGCAGGTAGACGTTGGCCGGGCCGTTGCAGGTGGGCACCGAGGGATTGAACACGCGGCCGCTCAGCGGCTTGCCGTTGAGGGTGTAGCCGTGGTTGTTCAGGTAGTCGAGCTGGTCGCCGCTCAGGCGCACATTAGCCGGCGCGGTGACGCCGGACAGCAGGTGCGGCAGGCGCTCGGTGATGTGCAGGTCGTTGATGAAGCCGCGTTGCAGGGTCGACAGCGCGTCGGTGCGCTGGAAGTCGGCCACCGCGAAGATGTTGTAGCCATCCCTGGCCAGGTCGCCATGGCCGGCGGTCAGGCTGGCGGTGCGCTTGCCGGCGCCGCCCTCGCGGGTCTTGAGGCCATAGGCGTTCAGCTCGACGCCCTGGAAGTCCTTGCGGGTGATGAAGTTGATCACGCCGCCGATGGCGTCGGTGCCGTACAGGGCCGAGGCGCCGTCCAGCAGCACTTCGACGCGGGCGATGGCGGCCGCCGGGATGTTGTTGAGGTCGACGCCGGTGTCGTCGCCGGGCGAGGCGAAGTTGGCCATGCGGCGGCCGTTCAGCAGCACCAGGGTGGACGAGGTGCCGATGCCGCGCAGGTTGGCGCTGTTGAAGCCGCGCTGGTCCTTGCCGTCGGAGATGCTGCCGGCGTCGGTCAGGCCGTTGAGGTTGGCCGACAGGCGGGCCAGGATTTCGCTGGCGGTGGTGACGCCGACCTTGTCGATCTCGTCGCGGGTGATGACCTGCACCGGCAGCGCGGTTTCCGCCTCGATGCGCTTGATGGCCGAGCCGGTGATTTCCACCCGCGGCAGCGGGGCGGCGGCCGGCGCGGCCGGCGCGCCCTGCGCGTCCTGCGCCACGGCCGGGGCCAGCAGGCCGGCAACCGCGCCCATGCCCAGCGCCAGGCGTACGGCGCGCGCCATCATGGTTGCTTTCATATACTCTCCCTGATATTCGATCTGTAAATAATTCATTTAAGCTAACTGTACGCACATGTAGCCAAAAACTCAAGGAAGCGCCCCGCCTGCGATTTACTTTGTGAAAATAGTGCTACATACTCAACCCTTCACGAATCAGCGGGACTCGCCATGCAAGCCATTACTCATCCTTTATCCGGGCCGCACGCCAATGCCGCGTATGCGCTGACCAGTTTCCACTTCGGCGCGCCGGGCGGCGGCAAGAAGGTCTACATCCAGGGCTCGCTGCACGCCGACGAGGTGCCGGGCATGCTGGTGTCGCAATTCCTGCGCAGCGAGCTGGCGGCGCTGGAAGCGGCCGGCCAGATCCACGGCGAAATCATCCTGGTGCCGGCCGCCAATCCGATCGGGCTGGCGCAGGCCATCCACGGCGCGGCGTTCGGGCGCTTCGACCTGACCACCGGCGTCAACTTCAACCGCGCCTACAAGCACGTGGCCAACGATCTGAAAAAATCGCTGGAAGGCAAGCTGGGCCAGGACGCGGCGGCCAACGTGGCGCTGATCCGCGAGCACGCGCGCGCCTCGATCGCCGACTGGCAGCCGGCCACCGACGCCGAGACGCTCAAGAAAACCCTGATGACGCTGGCGATCGACGCCGACATCGTGCTCGACCTGCATTGCGACAACGAGGCGGTGCTGCACATCTACGCCGGCACGCCGCTGGCGGAGGCGATCGCGCCGCTGTCGGCCATCATGGGTTCGCACGCGACGCTGCTGGCCTACGAGGCCGGCGGCGAACCGTTCGACGAGGCGTGCAGCCGCCTGTGGTGGGATCTGGACAACCATTTCGCGCAGCGCTTCCCGATCCCGCCGGCCTGCCTGTCGACCACGGTGGAGCTGCGCGGCGAGATGGAGGTGAGCTACGCGCTGGCGCGCAAGGACGCGGCCGGCCTGCTGCAATTCCTGACCCTGAACGGCGTGCTGGGCGACGCGGCGGCGCAGGCGGCGGCAGCGGCGGCGGTGCCGGCGCCGCTGTGCGCGGCCACGCCGCTGGAAGGGGTGGAGCCGGTGTATGCGCCGCATGCCGGCATCCTGATCTACACGCGCGAGCTGGGCGCGAAGGTGGCGGCCGGCGACGCACTGGCCGACCTGATCGACCCGGTCAGCGGCGAGACCACGGTGCTGCGCGCCACGGTGGACGGCGTGTTCTTCGCGCGCAGCGCGCACCGCCATGTGATCCGCGGCATGAACGTCGGCAAGGTGGCGGGCGCCAGGGCTTATCGTGAGGGCGACCTGCTGAGCGCATGATGAAGAAGAAACTCAAACTCCCGCACACCTTCGTCCTGCTGTTCATCATCCTGGCGCTGATCGCCGCGGCCACCTGGCTGGTGCCGGGCGGGAAGTACGACACCCATCTGGTCAACGGCAAGCAGCTGATCAATCCGGACAGCTTCCACTACATCGCCAGCAATCCGCAGGGGCTGGTGGCGCTGATGAAGGCGCCGATCAAGGGCTTTGTCGAGGCGGCGCAGATCATCGGCTTCGTGCTGATCGTCGGCGGCGCGTTCGCCGTGTTGCAGAAGACCGAGGCGATCGACGCGATGATCAAGTCGCTGGCCAAGGCGCACGCGAGTTCGGCCTTCATCCAGAAGGCGCTGATCCCGGTGTTCATCACCCTGTTCTCGATCGGCGGCGCGACCTTCGGGATGAACGAGGAGGCGATCCCGTTCATCCTGATCTTCGTGCCGCTGGCGCTGGCGCTGGGCTACGACACGGTGGTGGGCGTGTCGATTCCGTTCCTGGGCTCGCAGGTGGGCTTCTCGGCGGCGTTCCTGAATCCATTCAACGTCGGCATCGCGCAGGGCATCGCCGGGGTGCCGGTGTTTTCCGGCTGGGGCTACCGGCTGATCGTGTGGGTGATCGCGACGACGGTGACCATCGCCTTCATGATGTGGTACGCGGCGCGCGTCAAGCGCGATCCGACCCTGAGCCCGACCTACGCGCTGGATCTGGAAAAGCGCAAGGACTTGCCGGCGGGTGGCGTGGCCGACTTCCACGGCATGACCGCGCGTCACAAGCTGGTGCTGTGGATCTTCGCCGGCTCGCTGGCGGTGATGGTGTTTGGCGTGGTGCACTACGAGTGGTACATCGACGAAATCGCGGCCCTGTTCCTGTCGATGGCGATCGTGATCGGGCTGGTGGGCAAGCTCGATTCGACCCAGATCGTGGAAGGCTTCATGCAGGGCGCGCGCGACCTGGTGGGGACGGCGCTGGTGATCGCGCTGGCGCGCGGCACGCTGGTGCTGGCGCGCGACGCCCACATCATCGACACCATGCTGCACGCGCTGATGCCGCTGGTGCAGTCGGCGCATCCGGTGTTCGCGGCGTGGAAAATGTTCGGCATCCAGACCGTGATCAACTTCTTCATCCACTCGGGCAGCGGACAGGCGGCGCTGACCATGCCGATCATGGCGCCACTGGCGGACTTGGTGGGCGTGACGCGCCAGACCGCCATCCTGGCGTTCCAGTTCGGCGAATTCACCACGCCGATGATCCCGACCTCGGGCATCACGGTCGGCGTGCTGGCGTTGGCGCGCATTCCCTGGATCACCTGGGCCAAGTGGATGATCCCGCTACAACTGATCTACGCCGTGCTGGCGCTGGCCCTGCTGGTCCCGCCGTGCCTGATGAACTGGCAATGATCAAAAGCGCTGGCGCCCCGGGGATAGGTCTAAACTCTATATGTGGAACGCTGTTCACGCAAAGGCGCTGTTGCGGGGAGGAAGATCGATGTCTAACTTTATTGAAAAATGCCTGGCGCGCAAAGCCTCGCCCGAGGATATCGATGACTACATCGATCAATGGCATGACAATCCCGGTAACCAAACGCTGCACGAATTCCTCGGTATGACGCGCGATGAATATGCCGGCTGGGTTGCCGACGCAGCAATCCTAGCGGCCATCATTAATTCGCGTAGAGTTTCCAAGGACAGCTCTTCTTCAGCGCTGCCGGACGAAACGGCCGGATGAACTGGCAGTTATTCAATCCAGCTGGCGGCGCGCGCGGCGGCGGCGCTCGATGCCAGGGCGGCGCTGGTTGGCCGCCTCGCCGGAGCGCCAGTCGCCGGCGCGCATCCAGCCTTCATTGCGGGGGCACTGAATCCAGATGTCGCGCCAGGCATTGCGCACACAGCCACATACCTCGTTGGCCCAGCCACGCGGCGTGACGAAAACGAGGCATTTTTCGAGGCAAAACGAGACAAAACGAGGCATGTGGTGGGGATACACAACCGTGTGTATATAGCCGGCATCAAGGTTGTATAGACAGGACTGATGGATTTTAGGGTTTATAATCTGCTGTTGATCCTCCGCGCACTTCCTCTATTTGACTATGACTGCACAACTCTCCAAAAAGGCCGAAGCCTGGTCGGCCCGCTTCAACGAACCGGTTTCGGACCTCGTCAAACGCTACACCGCCTCGGTGTTTTTCGACAAGCGCCTGGCCAAGGCCGACATCCAGGGCTCGCTGGCCCACGCTGAGATGCTGGCCGCCCAGGGCATCATCAGCGCCCAGGACCGCGCCGAGATCGAGCGCGGCATGGCGCAGATCGGCGCCGAAATCGAGGCCGGCCAGTTCGAATGGCTGCTCGACCTGGAAGACGTGCACCTGAATATCGAAAAACGCCTGACCGAGCTGGTCGGCGACGCCGGCAAGCGCCTGCACACCGGCCGCTCGCGCAACGACCAGGTGGCCACCGACATCCGCCTGTACGTGCGCTCGGCCATCGACGACGTGCTGGCCCTGCTGAACGCCCTGCGCGGCGCCCTGACCGACCTGGCCGAAAAGAACGCCGACACCATCCTGCCGGGCTTCACCCACATGCAGGTGGCGCAGCCGATCACCTTCGGCCACCACATGCTGGCCTACGTGGAAATGTTCGGCCGCGACGCCGAGCGCATGGCCGACGCCCGCAAGCGCGTCAACCGCCTGCCGCTGGGCGCCGCCGCGCTGGCCGGCACCACCTTCCCGATCGACCGCGTGCGCGTGGCCAAGACGCTGGGCTTCGACGACGTCTGCCACAACTCGCTGGACGCCGTGTCGGACCGCGACTTCGCCATCGAGTTCACCGCCGCCGCCTCCTTGATCATGACCCACATCTCGCGCATGTCGGAAGAGCTGATCATCTGGATGAGCCCGCGCGTGGGCTTCATCGACATCGCCGACCGCTTCTGCACCGGCTCGTCGATCATGCCGCAAAAGAAAAACCCCGACGTGCCGGAACTGGCGCGCGGCAAGACCGGCCGCGTGTATGGCCACCTGATGGGCCTGCTGACCCTGATGAAGGGCCAGCCGCTGGCCTACAACAAGGACAATCAGGAAGACAAGGAGCCGCTGTTCGACACGGTGGACACGGTGGTCGACACCCTGCGCATCTTCGCCGACATGGCCGGCGGCATCACCGTCAAGCCGGACAATATGCGCGCGGCCGCCCTGCAAGGCTACGCCACCGCCACCGACCTGGCCGACTACCTGGTCAAGAAGGGCCTGCCGTTCCGCGACGCCCACGAAGCCGTGGCCCACGCCGTGCGCGCCTGTGACGACCTGAAGATCGACCTGGCCGAGATGTCGCTGGAGCAGCTGCGCGCCTTCTCCACCCTGATCGAGGACGACGTGTTTGCCGTGCTGACGCTGGAAGGCTCGGTCGCCGCGCGCGACCACGTCGGTGGCACCGCGCCCAACCAGGTCCGCGCCGCCATCGCCCGCGTGCGCGCACAATTGAAGTAATCCCCCCGGCGGCGCCGTCCCGGCGCCGCCCGCATCCGCCCGCTGTTTGATCTAGCGCAGTACCGCGTCCCGCCATCGTTCTAGCGTGAAGTCATCTACCACGGAGGATGACATGAAACCACGCACACCCCTGCTTGCCGCACTCGCCCTGGCCGCCGCCCTGACGCCGCCGCTGGCGCGCCCCGCCCAACTGATGTCCGCCCCGGTGGCCGTCGCCACCCCGCAGGACAGCGCCGCGCTGGTGGCGCGCCTGAGCGCGCTGGACGCCCGTCCCGGCCTCACCAACGACTACAGCTTCCGCATCAGCAGCCAGCATCCCGGCGTGGTCGGCCAGAAAATCACCCGCGCCCAGCACACCTACAAGGGCTTGCGCGTGTTCGGCTCGGAATCGGTGGTGGTCACCAACGCCGCCGGCGAGATCCTCAGCGTGGCCGCCTCCGACCGCCGCCCCGGCCTGGCGCCGCAAGCCACCACGCCCAGCGGCATCACCCCGCCGCTGCCGGCCGACCTCACGCCCCGCCTGAACAGCGACGACGCCATCCGCGCCGCCGTGCAAGCCATCGCCCCGGCCGGCACCCACCGCTGGCCGCCCGGCGCCGAACTGCTGATCTACCCGCTGATGAAGTCCGCCCGCACGGCGGCCGCCGCCAACAAGCCCGAGGACCAGCTCAACGCCCTCGACCTGGAGGAAGTGGTGGACCGCTACGCGCTGGCCTGGCTGGTGCAGCTGCGCATGGCGCAGGACGGCCGGCTGGTCTACTACGACGTGGTGATCGACGCCCGCGACGGCAGCCTGATCGCCAAATGGCCGGCGCTGCAAACCGTCACCGGCATCGGCAACAGCCAGTACAACGGCCAGGTGCCGATCAGCACCTCCGCCACCGCCAGCGGCTTCCAGATGCTCGACAGCACGCGCGGCAGCGGCGGCAAGTTCGGCGGCATGGCCATCACCAACGCCAACCACAGCTCGCCCAACAACCCCGATCCCGGCAACGTCTACACCAACAGCGGCAACACCTGGGGCGACGGCAAGCAGTACAGCGGCGGCAGCACCACCGACGCCAACGGCCAGACCGCCGCCGTCAACGCCCTGTGGGGCCTGATGAACACCTACGACACCAACAAGAACGTGCTGGGCTGGCAATCGCTGGACGGCAACAACACCGCCACCTACATCGCCGCCCACGTCGGCAGCGCCTACGACAACGCCTTCTACGACGACAGCTGCAAGTGCATGTACATCGGCGACGGCAACAGCTTCTACAGCCTGGGCGCGATCGACGTCATCGGCCACGAAATGTCGCACGGCGTGACCGCCTCCACCGCCGACCTGATCTACGCCGGCGAATCCGGTGGCCTCAACGAGTCGAACTCCGACATCGGCGGCGAGATGGTGGAGGCCTACGCGCGCGCCGGCGGCACCGGCAACAGCGTGCCCGCCAGTGGCAACGACTGGATGATGGGCAAGGAAATCAGCAAGAGCGGCCAGCCGCTGCGCTGGATGTACAAGCCGAGCAAGGACGGCAGCAGCCCGGACGCCTGGAGCGCCAACCTGAAAAACCTCGACGTCCACTACTCCAGCGGCCCCAACAACCGCATGTTCTACTTCCTGGCACAGGGCTCCAGCGCCGACCCGGCCAGCGACTACCACAGCCCCTACCTGACGCGCGCCCCGGCCGCCATGAGCGGCATCGGCACCGACAAGGCCTACCGCATCTGGTTCAAGGCCCTGACCACCAAATTCACCTCGTCCACCAACTACGCCGACGCCCGCAACAAGGTGCTGCAGGCGGCGCAGGAACTGTATGGCGCAAGCTCGAAGGAAGCCATCGCCGTGCAGCGCGCCTACGCCGCCATCAACGTCGGCGCCGACATCGATGAAGCCGGTGACGGAGGTGGCGGCGGCGGTGGTGGCGGCCAGGCCACCGAGCGCGTCGTCAACGGCGGCTTCGAGGACGGCGCCACCGGCTGGAGCGGCAGCACCTACGTGATCGGCACCCACAGCGCCCAGCCGGCGTACGAGGGCACGCGCTACGCCTGGCTGGGCGGCAACGGCCGGCGCAGCAGCGAAACGCTGACCCAGCGGGTCGACATCCCGGCCGCCGCCACCAGCGCGCAACTGAGCTTCGCCCTGCACATCGACACCGCCGAAACCAGCAACACCGTGTACGACACCCTGACCGTGTCGCTGCGCGCGGCCGGCGGCGCGGCGCTGGCCACGCTGGCCACCTACACCAACCTGACGCCGGCGGCCGGCTACCAGCTGCGCAGCTTCGACCTGCTGCCGTTCAAGGGACAAAGCGTGACCCTGTCGTTTGCCATGCGCGAAGACCGCTCCAAGCAAACCTCCTTCGTGCTCGACAAGGTCAGCCTGCTGACCAAATGATCAGCGCAGCGACACGAACACCGGGTTCGAATAGAACCACAGGCTGCGGTAGTTACGGTCGTTGATATCGTTGAAGCGCTGGGTGTTGTCGGTGGCGCCGGTGCGCTGGTCGGCCAGCGGCTCGCCGCCCGAGGTCAGGCCGGCCACATCCACGCCCAGATTGGTGCCACGCAGGCGGAAGTACTGGTTCTTGCTGGCGGTGGTCTCGTACGTCACGCTGTAATAGCCGTCCGCATCGAGCTTCCAGTCGGCCGCCGTGAAGCGCTTGACCACGCGCGTGCTGGCGTTGCTGGCGACGCTGTAGGCCGCGCTGCCCGGCGTGGCCTTGGCGCCGACATCGCCGGCGATCAGATCGACGTGATCGACCACCGGCTTGACGTTGGCCGGCGTGCCGCTGTCGACCGGCTTCTCATAATTATTCCTGGCCGGCGACTTGAAGCGGATCGTGATCGTGACCTTGTCGCCCGCCACCACTTTCAGCTCGCCGCCCATCTCCTTGCGGTCATCCTTGCTGGCCAGGTTGAAGTCCAGCGCATTGATCAAGTCACCGTACACCGAGAACATCTTGCCCGAGCGCAGACCGGCCAGCAGATCCTTCAAGGCCGGCGCGCCGGTGGCGCTGTTGAACACATAATTCTTCGCATACTCGCCGGGGAAATAGCCGCTGCTGTTGCCGCCGACGATCTTGAAGTGCGTGTCCGAATCGGTCAGGTTCCAGATGCGGCGGCCCTCGCCCAGCAGCGCATCCCACGGCCCGCCCAGCTTGGCCACCACGTAATCGACGCCGCCATACACGCGCAGCGGCGCATTGTCGTCGGTGTAGGCCGCGGTGTAGCCGCCGCGGTCCGGCTCCATCTGATTGCCCACCATGCCCTCGATGGCAAACATGATATTCGGCGCGGCGTCGTTGAAGGCGCGGAAGTCGGCGATGGTGTAGCTGCCCTTGTTGCGCGACGGGTGATTGATCACCGCGTAGCTGCTGTCCGGATAATTCTGCTTCAGCCAGTTGATCGCTTGCAGCGCATCGGCGGCGGTCTTGTTGTAGCGCGTCTCGCCGTATTTTGCCTTCCACGCCGCCACGTCGGCGGCGTCGAACATCGCCGGGTCGCGCGTGGTGAACAGGTACTCGAACTCCTTCATGCCCTTGGTGCTGGCGGCGGCGCCGTCGAACAGGCCGATGCCGATATGGTCGTGGGTCGGCATGTCCCATTCGAAGCCGGAGAAAATCAGCTTGTCGGCGTAGGTGCCGGCCGCTTGCAGCGCCTTCACGCGCGGGATCTCGTAGCGCTCCACGCCAAGCGACAGCGGAATCGACGCCGCCAGCGTGGCGCCCTTCTCATCGCGGGTGGAGACGCGCAGGTGATTCGACACCGCCATCCAGTCCAGCCCATAGCTGGTGAAGGCCTTGGACAGAATCTTGTCCAGCGTCTGGCTGACATCGGCGTCGGCCGACTGCGTGGTGTGGGTGTGCAGATCGCCGGCGATCCAGCGGCCGGCCGGCAGCGGCGGCACCACGCTCTGTGGTTCGTTATCGCCGCCGCAGGCAGCGATGGTCAACGCGGCGACGAGGGCGGAAGGGAGCAGCAGTTTTTTATACGACATGGAAGCTATCCTGAAGAAGTGGGGAACAGAGAAGCGCGCAACATAACATTCGTGTGTGACGGCCGAATGACCTGCTATCATCGTGCGCTCAGGCGGGCGATCCCCGCGCACAACTTCAGGATATAAAAATGACCATAGGCATAGGCGGAAAGACCATCGACGAGGCGCTGGCCTCCCTGTCGGACATGACGGCGGGCGCGGTCCCCATCGGCAAAGACGAACACCTGCAACGCATCGCCCGCGCGCAGGCAACCATGCAGGCGCAGGGCATCGCCGCCATCTACATCAACGCCGGCGCCAACCTCACCTACTTCACCGGCACCAAGTGGCACGCCAGCGAACGCATGGTCGGCGCCATCCTGCCGGCGCAAGGCCATGTCGAGTACATCGCCCCCGCCTTCGAAGAGAGCACGCTGAAAGACTTCATGCTGGTGGACGGCGCGGTCAACTGCTGGCACGAGCACGAAAGCCCGTACGCCCTGTTCATCTCTGTGCTGAAACGCCTGGGCATCGCGCCGAATTCGGCACAGCCGCCGCGCGTGGGCATTTGCGAAAGCGCCGCCTTCTTCATCTACGATGGCATCCGCCCGCTGGCCGAAGGCTACGCGCTGGAAAACGCGCGCACCGTCACCGCCCACTGCCGCACCCGCAAATCGGCCGCCGAAATCGCCCTGATGCAGCGCGCCAAAGACATGACGCTGGCGGTGCACATCGCCGCCGCCAGCATTCTGCGCGAGGGCATCACCACCAAGGAAGTGGAAGACTTCATCGACCGCGCCCACCGCAAGGTCGGCGCGCCGGGCGGCTCGTACTTCGTGATCGTGCTGTTCGGCGAAGCCACCGCCTACCCGCACGGCGTGAGCTACGTGCAAACCCTGAAAGCCGGCGACACGGTGCTGATCGACACCGGCTGCAAACTGCACAACTACATCTCCGACATCACCCGCACCTACGTGTATGGCCCGATCAGCGAACGCCAGCGCTCCGTGTGGAACAGCGAGAAGAAAGCGCAGGCGGCCGCCTTCGCCGCGGCCCAGCTGGGCGTGCCGTGCGAGGCAGTGGACGCCGCCGCCCGCCGCTCGCTGGAGGCGGATGGCTTCGGCCCCGGCTACAAGCTGCCCGGCCTGCCGCACCGCACCGGCCACGGCATCGGTCTCGACATCCACGAATGGCCGTATCTGGTCGGCGGCGACAAGACCGCGCTGGACGTCGGCATGTGCTTCTCCAACGAACCGATGATCTGCATCCCCGGCGAATTCGGCGTGCGCCACGAAGACCACTTCTACATGAGCGCCAGCGGCCCCAAATGGTTCACCGAACCGGCCCACAGCATCGACGACCCGTTTGGCCTCGACCGCTGATAACTCGTGACCAAGCCCCCAGGCGATGAGCGTGCCCGTTCGACCGCGTTGACACGCCTGCCGTGGCGCGGCGCGCTCATGGCCGCCAGCGTGGGACTGGCCATGCTGATGACGGCATGCGGCGGCGGGGGCGGCGCGACCGGTACCAGCGTCGCTGTCACGCCGACGCCGACGCCGACGCCAACGCCCACACCGGTGCCGGCGCCAACAGTCACGGTGGACCAGGGCGTCACCACCACCTGGGTCAACGTCACCTCCGCGCCTCCCGCCATCACGCCGGGCAGCTGGCGCGCCGGCGGTCCCGGCCCGGCGCAATCCGGCTTCCGGCTGGTCAGGGAATCCAGCCATTTCGCCTTCTATTCGGACGAGGCATTGTCCGAGGCCGACCTCGACCTGGCCGCCCAGACCCTGGAGCAGATTGTCTGGCAAAACCTGTTCAGCACCAACCTCGTGATGCCGGAACCATTTTTCAACCAGGCGGACAAGATCAAGCCGGCCGTCCACATCCATTCCGGCATGGAACTGACCGGCGGCGCCTGGATCGACGACCAGGGCAAGCAACACCTGGGCATGTGGATCGGGCCGGAGGCGCTCAGGGACCACTGGGGCCTCACCCACGAATTCACCCACGGCTGGCAGGCGTGGGCCACCCGCAACAACGGACTGGACTGCCCGCAGTCCAACACCTGCGGCTGGATACACGAGAGCCATGCCAACTTCACGCCGCACCAGTTGCCGGAGTACCAGGACAATGTGCATTGCTCCGAAATGCTGCCCAACGCGCCGCACCTCTACCTGGGTTCGACGCGCGACCGCTACTGCAACTGGCAGTTCATGCAATTCATCAAGGACAAGTACGGTCCCGAGGCGGTCACGCGGATCTGGACCACCGCCGGCGCCGATCCACTGACCAACCTCCAGACATCGCGCGGCTGGACGCTGGCCCAGCTCAACGACTTCATGGGCGACTGGGCCATGCATAACGTGGTGTGGGACTACAAGTCCCGGCCCGACGCCTTCCGCAACAGCTACGGCGACATCACCCGGACCGACAAGACCGAACGCCTGCGCCGCCTGATGCCGCTGGAAGCGCTGGACGACAACTGGAGCAGCAACCGCCGTTTCGTGGCGCCGTTCCACGGCGCGCCGCAACGCTTCGGCTACAACGTGGTCCGGCTGTATCCGGCCGACGGCGCGGACACGGTCACGGTGAACTTCCGTGGCGTCAGCCAGGCCGGCGCGGACGCCGACTTCCGCTGGGGCCTGGTGGCCACCGACGCCCAGTTCAGCTCGGCCCGCTACAGCGCCCTGCAACGTGGCCTGGACGCCAGCCTCAGCTTCAAGGTCAATCCGGGCGAGCCGCTGTTCCTGGTGGTGACCGCCACGCCGTCGGTGTTCCAGAGCATCGTCTGGGACCAGGACTACAACACCATCTGGCGCTACCAGTACATGATCGAACTGGCCAACGCCTGGCCCCAGGGCTTCGGCAACGGCCAGCGCGACGCCTGCCCGACCGGCACCGCGCGCCACGCCAACGGCGGCGGCTGCGCGCCGGCGACCACGCCGGCCACGGTGTACGTCGGCCCCTACGCCACCATCCTGCCTGGCGCGCAGGCCAGCGGCACGGCGCGCATCGAAGACCAGGCCATCATCGTCAACGGCGCGGTCAGCGGCGGCACCGTGGGCGGCCTGAGCGTGGTCGGCACGGCCGCCAACAGCTTCAACGTGTCGGGCGCCGCCCAGGTGCGCACCAGCTTCTACCCGCTCGGCTTCTTCGAGTCCGGCCAGGGCGCGACGGGCAACCTCAACCTGTACGGCGACGTCGAGTACCGCGGCGCGGGCCTCAACCTCAGCGCCGGCAACCGCTCCGGCCTCGTCGACGCCGAATCGACCCTGGGTTCAGCCACCGACATCAATCAAAAAGCCACACGGAGCTGGCGCAATTGAGCGCCACAGCTATGCTAGAGTGCAGGTCTACCAGGAGGGAATGATATGAAACGAGTGACCGGCATCGGCGGTATCTTCTTTTATGCGCAGGACCCGAAAGCGCTGGGCGAGTGGTACAAGCACCATCTTGGCATCGACGTGCAGGCCTGGGGCGGCGCGGCGTTCGACTGGCGCGGCGACGACGGCCAGCCGGTGGGCGGTACCACCGCGTGGTGCATCTCGGCCGCCGACAGCGACGCCTTCGCGCCCGGCAGCAAGCCCTTCGTGGTCAACTACCGCGTGCACGACCTGCCGGCCCTGCTGCAAGCCCTGCGTGACGAGGGCTGCAACGTGCTCGATAAAACTGACGACTCGGAGTTCGGCAAGTTCGGCTGGGTGATCGACCCGGAGGGCAACAAGGTCGAACTGTGGCAGCCGCCGCCCGGCCAGTAACTCAGCCCTGCATGCGCTTGAGGCGGAAGTAGAAGTAGTACGGCGCGCTCACTTGCAGCGCGCCGTCGGCGCCGCGCCGGATCACCACGCGGTTGGAATCCCAGCGCAGCCAGCGCGGGCCGCGATGCCGGTAGATGCTGCCTTCCGCCGTCTCGCCATCCGCCACAAAGCCGGCCTGCTCGACGCGGCCGGTAAAGCTGCCGCCATGCTCCGCCGCCACACTGCCGTGCACCGGCAGGCAGGCCAGCAGCGACGGCAGGTTGCCGGCAATGCCGCCAATGATGGCGCCGCGCCAGAACGGCCCTGCCACCGCCGGCGCCAGCATCAGTCCGAGCACGACGATGACGGCGACGATGGCGCCGAACAGCAGCCAGTCGCGCGCGGTCAGCAGCGGACTGAATCCCATGGATTGTTTGATGAAGGTTGATCTCATGCCGACATCATACTCCGCTTCATCACCAAGGTAAGAATGTCATAGCTGGCCACCAGCTCGTCGCGCTGGTTGGTGACCTGCACGTCCCACGCCACCACGCCCTGCCCCACGCCCTTGTCGTCGGTGCGGTTGCGGTCGACCTTGCGCTTGCAGGTCAGACGCGCGCGGATGGTGTCGCCGATCACCACCGGCGCCACGAAGCGCAGATTATCCAGCCCGTAGTTGGCCAGCACCGGCCCCGGCGCCGGCGACACGAACAACCCGGCCGCCGCCGACAGCACGAAGTAGCCATGGGCGATGCGCTGGCCGAACTGCGTGTCGCGCGCCGCCACCTCGTCGAAGTGCATGTAGAAGTAGTCGCCCGAGACGCCGCCGAAATTCACGATGTCGGCCTCGCTCACCGTGCGCCGGTGCGTCAGCAGCGAATCGCCGATCGCCAGATCCTCGAAGTGCTTGCGGAACGGATGCACTTCGCTCTCCTGCACCGCCGCGCCGCGCACGTATTCGCCGGTCACCGCCGCCAGCATGGTCGGCGAGCCTTGCAGCGCCGCCCGTTGCAGGAAGTGACGCACCGCGCGAATGCCGCCCAGTTCTTCGCCGCCGCCGGCGCGTCCCGGCCCGCCGTGCTTGAGCTGCGGCAGCGGCGAGCCATGGCCGGTGGAGTCCACCGCCGCCTCGCGGTCCAGCACCAGCACGCGGCCGTGCGAGGCCGCCGCCACCGGCACCGCGTAGGCCGCGATGGCCGGCTCTTTCGTCACCAGCGTCGACACCAGCGAACCCTTGCCGCGCGCGGCCAGCGCCAGCGCCTCGTCGATGCCGTGGTAGCTGATGATGGTGCTGACCGGCCCGAAGGCCTCGACATCGTGCACCGCCTCGTTGCGCTGGCCGTCGCGGCACAACAGCAGGGTCGGCGCGAAGAACGCGCCCTCGCTCACGCCCTCGCCCAGCGGCGCGAAGCCGTCACGGGCGCTGAACAGCACCTCATTGCCGCGCGCCAGTTGCTCGACGCGCTCGGCCACATCGCGCTGCTGATCGCGCGAAGCCAGGGCGCCCATGCGCACGCCTTCCACTGATGGATCGCCGACGCTGACCTTCGCCAGCCGCTCGCGCAGGCGCGTGCCCACCGCGTCCACCATGTGGTCCGGCACCATGATGCGGCGGATGGCGGTGCACTTCTGCCCCGCCTTGCCGGTCATCTCGCGTGCCACCTCTTTCACGAACAGGTCGAACTCGGCGTCGTCCGGCGTCACGTCCGGCGCCAGGATGGCGCAGTTGAGCGAATCCGCTTCGGCGGTGAAGGGCACCGAGTTGGCGATCAGGTTGCGGTTGGCGCGCAGCTTGGCCGCCGTGTCGGCCGAACCGGTGAAGGTCACCACATCGCTGCCGCCCAGCCGGTCCAGCAAATCGCCGGTGCTGCCGATCACCAGTTGCAGCGCGCCCGCCGGCAACAGGCCGGATTCGTGCATCATGCGCACCAGCGCCTCGGTCAGATAGCTGGTGGCGCTGGCCGGCTTGGCGATGCACGGCATGGCCGCCAGGAAGCTCGGCGCGAATTTCTCCAGCAAACCCCAGATCGGGAAGTTGAAGGCGTTGATGTGCACCGCCAGCCCGCCGCGCGGCACCAGGATGTGGGTGCCGGCGAAGCCGCCGTTCTTCCCCAGCGCCATGGCCGGGCCTTCGTGCAGCACGTTGGACGACGGCAGCTCGCGGCTGCCCATGCTGGCGTAGGCGAACAGCGTGCCGGTGCCGCCTTCGATATCGACCCAGCTGTCGGCGCGGGTGGCGCCGGTCTGGTGCGAGATGGCGTACAGCTCTTCCTTGCGGTTCAACAGATACAGCGCCAGCGCCTTGAGCCGCGCCGCGCGCTGCTGGAAGTTCAGCTGCATCAGCGCCGGGATGCCGGTTTTGCGCGCGTGCATGATGGCTTCATCGAAGTCGATGCGGTCGGCGTGCGTGTGGTAGATGACGGCGTTGGTCAAGGCGCTATGCAGCGGCGTGGCCGCCTCGCTGCCGATCCAGCGGCCGGCGATAAAGCTTTGCAGTGTTTGTGGCATGGTGCGGTCTCCGTTCATGTTGATCTGTTGCGGCGCTCGCGGCGCCCGGTGCGCAATCCTGCGCTGGCCTGCGCCCCGCGTTCGCGCGCGTGCGGTGCGCGGCTAGGCGCTGGCGTTCTTGTGCAAGTGGAGCGGCAGTGCGCTGTCCCATTCGATGCGCTTGCGGTCCGGTTCGGGCGCGGTCAGCGCTTCGGTCTCGCGCATGGTCCGCATCGAGCGCACCGCCAGCTCCTGGTACTGCCCGGTGCCGCCAGTCTTCCACACGATCTCCTCGTCGCTCAGCGCGCGCATCACCTTGGCCGGCGAGCCGACCGCCAGGCTGCGCGGCGGAATCTCCATCCCCGCCCGCACAAAGCTCATGGCGGCGACAATGCTGTCCGCGCCCACCACCGCGTTATCCATGATGACGCTGTTCATGCCGACCAGCGCATTGCGGCCGATGCGGCAGCCATGCAGCACCGCGCCATGGCCGATATGCCCATCCTGCTCGACCACCGTGTCGCAGCCGGGGAAGCCGTGCATCACGCAGGTGTCCTGCAAGTTGGCGCCCTTCTCCAGCACCAGCCGCCCGAAGTCGCCGCGCAGCGCCGCCAACGGACCGACATAGCAGCGCGGCCCGACAATCACATCGCCGATCAGCACCGCGCTCGGATGCACATAGGCGGTCGGATGCACCACCGGCGTCACGCCATTGATTTCATAGACCTTGACCATGTCAGCCCCGCTTGCGCAGATCGACCACGCGCCGCGCCTTGCCGGTCAGCGTGCGCTCGATGCCGTTGGGCGGCAGCAGCTTGACCTGCGTGCTGACGCCGACATTGGTCTTGATGCGCTGCTCCAGCTCGCGCGCCAGCGCCTCGACCTCGCCGGCGGCCGCGCCGGCCGCCACCTCCGGCCGCAACTCGGCCAGCACATCCAGCTTGTCCAGATGCCCCTCGCGGCTGACCACCAGCTGATATTGCGGCGCCAGTTTCGGCATCTTGCAAATCAACTCCTCGATCTGCGACGGGAACACGTTCACACCACGGATGATCAGCATATCGTCCGAGCGCCCGGTGATCTTGCCGATGCGGCGCATGCTGCGTGACGTTGGCGGCAGCAGGCGCGTGAGATCGCGCGTGCGGTAGCGGATGATGGGCAGCGCCTCTTTCGATAGCGACGTGAATACCAGCTCCCCGTCCTCGCCGTCCGGCAGCACCTCGCCGGTTTCGGGATCGATGATCTCCGGGTAGAAGTGGTCTTCCCAGATCACCGGCCCGTCCTTGCTCTCGATGCACTCGCTGGCCACGCCCGGCCCCATCACCTCCGACAGGCCGTAGATGTCCACCGCGTCGATGCCGGCGCGCTGCTCGATCTCGGCGCGCATGGCGTCGGTCCAGGGCTCGGCGCCAAAGATGCCGACCTTCAGCGAACTGGCCGCCGCGTCCAGTCCCTGACGCTGGAATTCCTCCACGATGTTGAGCATGTACGACGGCGTCACCATGATGATGGACGGCTTGAAGTCCTGGATCAGTTGCACCTGCTTCTCGGTCTGACCACCCGACATCGGCACCACCGTGCAGCCCAGCCGCTCGGCGCCATAGTGCGCGCCAAGGCCGCCGGTGAACAGGCCGTAGCCGTAAGCGACGTGCACCATGTCGCCACGCCGGCCACCGGCGGCGCGGATCGAGCGCGCCACCACATCGGCCCAGGTGTCAATATCGTTCTGCGTGTAGCCCACCACCGTCGGCTTGCCGGTGGTGCCGCTCGACGCATGCACCCGCACCACGCGCTCCCGCGGCACGGCGAACATGCCGAACGGGTAGTTGTCGCGCAGTTCCTTCTTGGTCGTGAACGGGAATTTGGCGATGTCGGCCAGCGTGCGCAGGTCGTCCGGATGAACGCCGGCGGCGTCGAAGGCGGCGCGGTAGTGCGGCACATTGTCATAGGCGTGGCGCAGCGACCACTGCATGCGTTGCAGTTGCAGCGCTTGCAGCTCGTCGCGGCTGGCGCGCTCGATCGGCTCAAGGTCGGATGGCGCGGGCGTGCGTTGGACCATCGGTGTCTCCTTTATATGACTTCGCCGCTGACGCGGTGCGATTTGCCGCGGAACAGGGCGATGGTGCGGCCGTCCTGATTGGTGACTTTGACGTCGTAGATGCCAGTCTTGCCGGCCAATGTCTGCTCGATGGCGGTGGCGGTCAGCAGATCGCCTTCGCGGCCGGGTGACAGGTAATCGATGGTGCAGCCGGCGCCCACGGTGTTCAGGTTATAGCTGTTGCAGGCAAAGGCGAACGCGCTGTCGGCCAGCGCGAAGATAAAGCCGCCGTGGCAGGTCTGGTGGCCGTTCAGCATATCGGCGCGGATCGGCATCGACATGCGTGCGTGGCCGGGAGCGATGGCGTCGATGGTCATGCCCAGCGATTGCGATGCAGGATCGCGCGCAAACATCGCCGCCGCCACCGCTTCCGCCAGCGCCTGTGCGTCCGCGCGTCCGGCCGGACCGGCCGCCGCTGCGGCGCTGTCGTTCAGCCTAGCCATGGAAGCGCCCTCCGCTCGCGTGCTTGCGGCGCAGCAGCGGCGACACGCGGTAGCGGTCCTCGCCATAGCTGGCCGCCAGATTGGCCAGCACACGCACGATCTGCTCGACGCCGATGGCGTCGGCCCACGCCAGCGGGCCGCGTGGGTAATTGACGCCTTTCTGCATCGCGATATCGGCTGCATCCGCGCTGCACACACCCTGACTGACCGCGTCGGCCGCCTCGTTGGCCAGCATGGCGACGGTGCGCATCACGGCCATGCCAGGCACGTCGTCCAGCCGCGTGACGGTGAACCCGGCCGCCTGCAGCAAGCCGACCACCGCGTTATAGGCCGATGGCGCACACTGGTCCGAGCATGCCACGGCGATGCGCCTGGCGCTGCCGTAATCCAGCGCCAGATCGAATAACACCGTGTCCGGATGATGATTGTCCCGCGCACGCTGCGTGGCGCTACGGCCATCGGTGAGATAGACGGCGGCGCCGTTGCAGTGGAAAGCCGGCGCGTCATCATGCGCGCCAGCGTGGCGGATCGTCTCCGGCATCTTGCGCTGCGCGATCTCGATACCGGCCGCGCGCAGACGGCCCGCCAGCGCATCGACCACCGCGCCCCCCACCGCATGCGCCGCGCCCTGCTCGATGGTATAGCTCACATACTCCGGCTTCGGCTGCGGCGCCTCCGCCTGCGCGGCCGGCACGGCGGCCTGTTCGCCATACTGATAGCAGCCACGCCCCGCCTTGCGGCCGAGGAAACCGGCATTGACCATCTCCTGTTGCAGCACCGACGGCGTAAAGCGCGGATCGCCGAAGTAAGCATTGAAGACTGACTGCGTAACGGAGAAATTCACGTCATGCCCGATCAGGTCCATCAACTCGAAAGGCCCCATGCGGAAGCCACCAGCCTCGCGCATCACCGCATCGATGGTGGCCGCGTCGGCCGCCTGCTCGCTCAGCAAGCGCCAACCCTCGGCGTAAAACGGCCGCGCCAGACGGTTGACAATAAAACCCGGCGTCGAGCGCGCGTGCACCGGATTCTTGCCCCACGCCGCCGCCGTATCGAACACCAGCTGCGCGACAGCGGGATCGGTGGCCATCCCGCTCACCACCTCGCACAACGCCATCAGCGGCACAGGATTGAAGAAGTGCATGCCCGCCACGCGCCCCGGCAGCCGCAAGCCGGCCGCAATCGCGGTCACGGAAATGGAAGAGGTATTGGTCGCCAACACGCAGTCATCGCCCACGATATCCTCCAGCTGCGCGAACAGTCCGCGCTTGGCCGCCAGATCCTCGACAATGGCCTCCACCACCATGCCCGCATCGCGCACCCCGTCCAGTGTGGACGCGGCATGCAGGCGCGCGATGGCGGCCGTGCAGTCGGCGGCGCTCATGCGCTCCCTGGCGACCAGTTTGTCCAGTGCCGACGCGATGCCGGCAATCGCCTTGTCCACCGCCTCCGGCCGCGTGTCATACAGGCGCACCGTGTAGCCGGCCACCGCCGCCACCTGCGCGATGCCCGCGCCCATGGCGCCGCTGCCGATCACCGCGACCGAACGTCCCATATTCAGCGCAGCCATCTCAGCGCCCCCTGAACTGCGGTGCGCGCTTTTCCATGAAGGCCGCCACGCCCTCGCGGTAATCATCGCTGCGACCCAGTTCGCTCATCATGCCGCACTCCAGCGCCAGCTGCTGTTGCAGGCTATTTTGGCCGCTGGCGTGCAAGGCCTGCTTGGTAAAGGCCAGACCCTTGGTCGGCGCGCTGGCGAAGTGGCGCGCCATGGCCTGCACCTCGGCGGCGAAGTCCACGTCGGGAATCGCACGCCAGATGAGGCCCCACGCCTCGGCCTTCTCGGCGCTGAGTTTTTCGCCGGTCATGGCCAGCCCCATGGCGCGCGCGCTGCCGACGAGGCGCGGCAGGAAGTATGTGCCACCGGTGTCGGGGATCAGGCCCAGTTTGCAGAACACCTCGACAAACGACGCCGAGTGCGCGGCCAGTACGATGTCGCAGGCCAGCGCGATGTTGGCGCCGGCGCCGGCCGCCACGCCGTTGACGGCACAGATCACCGGCAGAGGCAGCGCGCGTAGCGACTGCACCAGCGGCGCATAATTCTTCTCCACCGAATCGCCCAGATCGACCGCGCGCGCGCCCGGCTCCACCGCGCGGTCCGACAAGTCCTGTCCGGCGCAGAAGCCGCGCCCCGCGCCGGTCAGTACCAGCACGCGCGCACTGCCGTCGGCGGCGGCGCTGCCGGTGCGGCGCAGCGCGTGGCGCACTTCGTCGTGCATGGCCTGGGTGAAGCTGTTCAGCTTATCCGGGCGGTTGAGCGTCAGCGTGGCCACGCCGTCGCTGATGTCGAACAGGATGTTGTGGTAGTCCATAGGGTCTCCGTTATTCGGCTTGATCAAAATCGATGACGACTTTGGCGGTGGTGGGGAAGCTCTGGCAGCTCAACACATAGCCGCGCGCGATTTCATAGTCTTCCAGCGCGTAGTTGACGTCCATGTCGACCTTGCCCTCGATGACTTTGCAGCGGCAGGTCGAGCACACGCCGCCCTTGCAGGAATAGCGCATGTCCAGGCCCGCGCGCAGGCCAGCGTCCAGCAGCGATTCCTTGTCCTGCTCCATGGTGAAGCTGGCGGCGTTGCCGTCCATGATGACGGTGACCTCGGTGTGCTGGTGAGCGGCGGCGGAGGCAGGCCGGGGCTGGTGCGCATGTTGGGGAATGCTGGCGGCGAACAGTTCGATCTTGATGTTCGACTTCGGCATGCCGGCTTCCTGCAAGGCTTCGGACACGCCCAGCATCATGTCCTCCGGCCCGCAGATGAAGGCGACGTCGATGTCGTCGGCGCGCACCCAATGGCGCAGGAATTGCGCGGCTTTGTCTTTGGTGATGCGGCCGTTGAATAGTTCGATGTCCTGCTGCTCACGGCTCATGACATAGGCCAGCCTGAGGCGGTCCATATAAGTGTCCTTGAGGTCGGACAGTTCTTCCTTGAAGATCACTGACGATGAGGCGCGGTTGCCGTAGAAGAGCGTGAAACGGCTGTACGGTTCGGCCACCAGCGTGGTCTTGACGATGGACAGGATGGGCGTGATGCCGCTGCCGGCGGCGAAAGCCAGATAGTGCTTGCGGTTGGCGGCGTCCAGCGGCACGTTGAAGTGGCCCATGGGCGTCATCACTTCCAGCGTCTGGCCGGCTTGCAGGGTGTCGTTGGCCCAGCTGGAGAACAGCCCGCCCGGCGTGCGCTTGATCGCCACGCGCAGCGCGCCATCCTGCACGGCGGAGCAGATCGAGTAAGAGCGGCGCACGTCTTCCTCGCCGATTTTCGCGCGCAGGGTCAGGTGCTGGCCTTGTTGGAATTTGAAACTGTCTTGCAGCGCCGGCGGCACGGCGAAGGTGACGGCGATGGTGTCGCGGGTTTCGTTGCGCACGTCGGCGATGGTCAGCGGATGGAATTTGCTCATGATCGGGTTAGTGGCACTTGAAGTAGTCGAACGGTTCGCGGCAATCGAGGCACTTGTAGAGCGCTTTGCAGGGCGTGGAGCCGAACTGGCTGGTGATTTCGGTGTGCGTGGAGCCGCAGCGCGGGCAGGCGATGCGCGGCGCGGCTGGCGCCGCCCTGCGCGAAACGGCGGACAAAACGCCCCGTTGTCCGGCGCCGGCGCGCAAAGCGCTGATGTCGATCACTTGCTGCGCCGGCGGCGCGATGCCGTAGCCGCGCAGGGCCGCCTTGCCGGTCTCGCTCATCCAGTCGGTGGTCCATGCCGGCGAGAGCTGGTTGTGCAGGCGCACCGTGGCCACGCCGCGCGCGTGCAGCGCCTCGGTGATGGCGTCGGCGATCACTTGCATGGCCGGGCAGCCGGAGTACGTCGGTGTGATGGTGACGTCGCACGCGCCATCGGCCGCCACCCGCACCTCGCGCACGATGCCCAGGTCGACGATGCTGATGACCGGGATTTCGGGATCTGGCACCTCGCCGAGCCAACCCCATATTTGCTCAGCATGGGCTCCGGCCTCCGCCGGAGCGACGGCGGCGGTGGCGGTGGTCGGGGCGGCGGCTTTCATGGCTGGCTCGCCGCTACCACGCCGCGCCCGGATAGGCGCGCTGGAGGAACTGCATCTCGGCCAGGATGTAGCCCAGATGCTCGGTGTGGCGGCCTTGCTTGCCGCCGCTCTGCATCCACGCGTCGGCCGGCGGCATGGTCAGCGTGGCCTCGGCCAGAATCTCGCCCACATGCGCCAGCCATTGTGCGCGCAAGCCGTCGGCCGCCGGCGCCACACCCTCGGCCACCATGGCCTCATCCACCGCATCGTAAGCAAACACCTCGCCGCTGTACATCCACAGCGCATCGACCGCCGCCTGCGTCCTGGCGTGGCTGACCGCCGTGCCATCGCCCAGCCGCACGATCAAGTCGCCGCTACGGCGCAGATGGTAGGTCACCTCCTTGAGCGACTTCTCCGCAATCGCCGCGATGCGCGCGTCGCTGCTGCGCGTCAGGCCTTCGATCAAAAAGTAATGCCACGCGTCGAAGAAGAACTGCCGCACCAGCGTGTCGGCGTAATTCCCGTTCGGCTGCTCCAGCAGCAGGCAGTTCCTGAACTCGTGCGCGTCGCGCAGATAGGCCAGCGCGTCCTCGTCGCGGCCCGCGCCTTCCAGCTCGGCGGCGTATGCGTACCACATGCGCGTCTGGCCCAGCAGGTCCAGCGCCACATTGGTCAGCGCCATGTCCTCCTCCAGCGCCGGCCCCTTGCCGCACCACTGCGACAACTGCTGGCTGAGTATCAAGGCGTTGTCGCCAAGACGCAGCAGGTAATTGACTTTGTTGTCCATGGCGCGCGCCTCACAGATTTTTCACTTCTTCCGGCATCGGGAAGAAGGTCGGATGGCGATACACCTTGCTGTTGGCCGGCTCGAACAGCGCGCCCTTGTCGGCCGGGCTGCTGGCGACGATGTCGGCCGCGCGCACCACCCAGATGCTCACGCCCTCATTGCGCCGCGTGTAGACGTCGCGCGCATTGTTGATCGCCATTTCCGCGTCCGGCGCGTGCAGGCTGCCGACATGCTTGTGCGCCAGCCCGTGCTGGCTGCGGATGAAGACTTCCCACAGTGGCCATTCCTTGCTCATGCTGCTTGCTCCTTGTGTTTATCGGCATGCGCCACCAGCGCCTCGCGGAACCACTCGCCCTCCTCCCACGCCTTGACGCGCGTTTGCAGGCGCTCGCGGTTGCACGGGCCGTTGCCCTTCAGGACGTTGTGGAACTCGGCCCAGTCGATGGCGCCGAAGTCGTAATGGCCGGTCTCCGCGTTCCAGCGCAGATCGGGATCGGGGATGGTCAGGCCGAGAAATTCGGCCTGCGGCACGGTCTGGTCGACCATGCGCTGGCGCAGTTCGTCGTTGGAGAACAGCTTGATGCGCCACTGCGCCGATTGCGCGCTGTTGACCGATTCCGCGTCCGAGGGGCCGAACATCATCAGCGACGGCCACCACCAGCGGTTGAGCGCATCCTGCGCCATGGCCTTCTGCGCCGGCGTGCCGCGGCACAGCGCCAGCATGATGTCGTAGCCCTGGCGCGCGTGGAAGGACTCTTCCTTGCAGACGCGGATCATGGCGCGCGCGTACGGGCCGTAGGAGCAGCGGCACAGCGGGATCTGGTTGATGATGGCCGAGCCGTCCACCAGCCAGCCGATGGCGCCCATGTCGGCCCACGACAGGGTCGGATAGTTGAAGATGCTCGAATACTTGGCCTTGCCGCTGTGCAGGGCGGCCAGCAGCTCGTCGCGCGACACGCCCAGCGTTTCGGCGGCGCCGTACAGGTAGAGGCCATGGCCGGCTTCGTCCTGGATCTTGGCCAGCAGGATCGATTTGCGTTTCAGCGTGGGCGCGCGCGTCACCCAGTTCCCCTCCGGCAGCTGGCCGACGATTTCCGAATGCGCGTGCTGCGAGATCTGGCGTATCAGCGTCTTGCGGTAAGCCTCCGGCATCCAGTCCTTGGCCTCGATACGGATGCCGTCGTCGATGCGGGCCTGGAAGGCTTGCTCCTCCGGGCTCATGTCGGCGGCCGCGCGGACTTGCTTGAGGCCGGTCTCCACCAGTTGTGCGTACATGGCTGTCTCCTCCTTCGCCACATAATACGATACGGATTTTATTTTATCTACGATTATTTTGAATCATATTAAAATGATGCGTCGCGTTAATTTTTTTGCTGCGCTGCGGGTAAACTAGGGATTCCGCATTTAGCTTAATCAACCGCCTATGAATTGCAACGACTGGATCGCCAGCTTTTTGGCCACTGACCCGCCGCGCTCGAAGTCGCTGGTGGTGACCATCTTTGGCGATGCCATCGTGCCGCACGGCGGCATGGTGTGGCTGGGCAGCCTGATCGAGCTGCTGGCGCCGTTCGGCGTCAACGACCGGCTGTTGCGCACCTCGGTGTTCCGGCTGGCGCAGGAAGGCTGGCTGGGCGCCCAGCGCGACGGCCGCCGCGCCTCCTACGCCATCACGCCGGACGCCATGGCGCGCTTCGTGCACGCCTACCGCCGCATCTACGCCCCGCCCAATGTGCACTGGGACGGCAGCTGGACCCTGGTGCTGAACGGCGACGGCGCGCTCAACGCGGCCGAGCGGGCGGCGGTGCGCAAGGAATTGCTGTGGGAAGGCTACAGCGTGGTGGCGCCCGGCATCATGGGCCACCCGGCCGCCGACGGCCCGGCGCTGGATGAACTGTTAAAACGGCTGGGCGTGGCCGGCAAGCTGTTCGTGGTGCAGGGCAAGTCGATGCGCCAGGTCAGCGCGCGGCCGCTCAGCGATCTGGTGGCCGAGGGCTGGGACGTGGCTGGCGTGGCCGAGGGCTACAACCGTTTCATCGCGCAATTTCAGCCGCTGCTGGCGGCTTTGCGCGGTGGTGGCGCGAGCGACGAGGCCGACATGGCCGACGGCCTGGCGCCGGGCGGCGCGGCGGAGGCCGGCGATGCCGAAGCGTGTGACCAGCCGCTGACGCCGGAACAAGCCTTCGTGGTGCGCACCCTGCTGATCCACGCCTACCGCCGCGTGCAGCTGCACGACCCGCAGTTGCCGGTGGAACTGCTGCCGACGCCATGGCCGGGGGCGCTGGCCTACGAGCTGGCGCGCGCGATCTACCTGCTGGTCTACGCCGCCGCCGAGCAGCACATCGACACCGCCCTGCGCCGCGAAGACGCCGCCGCGCCGTCCGCCGAACCCGCCTTCTTCGACCGCTTCGGCGGCCTGGCCTAGGTTCGCGCCACCATCGGGAAAGCCTGCGGGTCGCGCAACGAGGCGACGCTCAGGTCAACATCCAATGCGGGCCAGTAAAGATGATCGGCGCCGGGCCGCCGCACGTCGCCGATCTGCTCGGCGGCGCAACTGGCGCGGCGACAAGCCGCCGGTCTTCTCGGAAATCCGGGCGGGCTGGCGGACAAGCCTGTATCATGTCGGCTCCGCGCCACAAGCGCGAGCTACTTTCCACATAGAATTCACCAGGATTCCGCCATGCCTATCAAAATCAGCCAGCAGTTCGACGCCGGCGCCATCGAGGTGGTTCGCGCCGACGATCCGGCCGCCATCGACCTGAACATCCGCAAGGATTCCCACGCCGACATCACTCAGTGGTTCTACTACCGCGTGCAGGGCGCGCAGGGCACGCCGCTGACCATGAACTTCCTCAACGCCGGCAGCGCCGCCTATCCGGACGGCTGGAAGGATTATCAGGCCGTGGCCAGCTACGACCGCGACACCTGGTTCCGCGTGCCGACCACCTACGACGGCAAGGTCATGACCATCAACCACACGCCCGAGTACGACAGCGTCTACTACGCCTACTTCGAGCCATACTCGTGGGAACGCCACCTGCAACTGCTGGACAACGCCCAGCTGTCGCCGCTGGTCAAGCTGGTCGACCTCGGCAACACGGTCGACGGCCGCGATCTCAACCTGCTGGTGATCGGCGATCCGGAAGCGGAACAAAAGGTGTGGGTGATCGCCCGCCAGCACCCCGGCGAGACCATGGCGGAATGGTTTGTGGAAGGCTTCGTCGAAGCCCTGCTCGACCCGGCCAACCCGTTCGGCCGCCAGTGCCTCAAGGAAGCGGTGTTCTACGTGGTGCCGAACATGAACCCGGACGGCTCGGTGCGCGGCAATCTGCGCACCAACGCCGCCGGCGCCAACCTCAACCGCGAATGGCTGAACCCGACCATGGAGCGCAGCCCGGAAGTGTTCCTGGTCAGGCAGAAGATGCACGAAACCGGCGTCGACCTGTGCCTGGACATCCACGGCGACGAGGGCTTGCCTTACGTGTTCGTGGCCGGCAGCGAATCGCTGCCGGACTTCACGCCGGACCAGGCCGAAGCGCAGCAATACTTCATCGATAATTTCCTGATCGCCAGCCCGGACTTCCAGGACGAATTCGGCTACGGCGAAACCCCGTACACGCCGGAAACGCTGACCATGGGCTCGCCGCACATCACCCACGCCTTCGGCTGCCTGTCGCTGACGCTGGAGATGCCTTTCAAGGACAACGCCAACGATCCGGACCCGGACACCGGCTGGAACGGCGCCCGCAGCGCCGAGCTGGGCAAGTCGATCCTGCAACCCGTGCTGCAATCGCTGCTGGCGCAGCAGCAGTAAGGCCAACCTCTGCGGCGCCACAAGGCGGGCGCCGCCGGGAAAAATACACTGGACCTCAGGCGGCGCATTGGCGCGCCGCGTCTGGAGGTCCATCATGCTTAGCCTGCCTTTGCGGCGCACCCTGCGCCGCGCTTCCCTGCTGCTTCCCATCCTGTTGTTGCCGGCCCTGCTGCCCGCGTGCGGCACGCCCTACCGGCCGCCCTTGCTGCCCGACACGCCGCCGGCGGTCTTCCCCGGCCTGATCGACATTGCCGCCCAGGCCGGCGGCCGCGAGGCCGATGTGCTGCTGGTGCACGGCATCTGCACCCACGACGCCGGCTGGCTGGACGAAGTGCTGCCGCCGCTGACACGCGCTGTGCGCGACGCCACCGCCACGGCGCCCGCGCGCGTGGCCGGCGCCAGCGCGGCAGCGGTGCAAATCGTTCCCGCCACCATCGCCACGCCCGCCGGCCGGCTGCGCTTCGACGCCCTGATCTGGTCGCCACTGACCAGCGACCTCAAGCGCCAGCTGTGCTACGACCAGAGCGGCAAGTCAGCGCTGTGCACCGGCGCGCCGCCCTACCCGTACACGCGGGCAAAGCTCAACGCGCGCTTCAAGGATGGATTGATTGATGATTGCCTGCCGGACGCCTTGATTTACGCGGGCGCGGCGCGCGAGACCATGCAGCTGCGCATGCGCGAGGCGGTCTTGCAGGTATTGTCCGGCATGCGCGCGGACGCGCCACTGGTGGTGATTTCGCACAGCATGGGCAGCAAGATGTTGTTCGACACGCTGCTGCGCATGAGCAACGAGCCGGCCGGGTCGCCGGCCGCGCTGGCCGCGCAGCAAGCGGTGCGACGCCTGCGCTTTCTGGTCATGGCGGCCAACCAGATTCCATTGCTGTCGCTGGCCGAGCAAGCGCCGGCATCGATGGCCGCCGCGACGGACGCCGGGGACGCCACGCCACCGCCAGACAGCCTGCAACGCCTGCTGCGCCAGCACCGCACGCTGGCCGCCACACCGCCGCTGACGCTGGTCGCCTTCACCGATCCCAACGACCTGTTGTCCTACACCCTGCCGCCGGAACGTTACGAAGCCAACGGCGTCACCGTCCACAACATCCTGGTCTCCAACGCGCCCACCTACCTCGGCCTGCTGGAGCGCCCGGACACCGCCCACCTCAACTACCTGAGCAACCCGGACATCGGCCGCCTCATCGCCTGCGGCCAGCCAACAAGCAAGCTATGTAACTGAGGGTGGCAGCGAGAACGGCCCGGCATCAACCGCCGGCGCCGCCTCACGGATCAGGCCCCGGCCACCACCATGTTCTCGATCAGGATCGAGCCGGTGGACTTGGTGCCGCGCACCAGCACATCGTTACCGACCGCAACGATCTGCGCCAGCATGTCCTTCATGTTGCCGGCGATGGTGATCTCCTCCACCGGATACTGGATCACGCCGTTCTCCACCCAATACCCGGCCGCGCCGCGCGAATAATCGCCGGTGACGTAGTTGGTGCCCTGCCCCATCAGCTCGGTGACCAGCAGGCCGGTGCCCATCTTGCGCAACATCCCGGCAAAGTCATCGGCGGCGGTGGTCAGCGACGAGGTCAGCGACAAGTTATGCGAGCCGCCCGCGTTGCCGGTGGTCTTCATGCCCAGCTTGCGCGCCGAATAGGTCGACAGGAAATACCCCTGCACCACGCCATCCTTGACCACGTCGCGCTTGACCGTGCGCACGCCCTCCTCATCGAAAGGCGCCGAGCCGACGCCGCCGACGATATGCGGGTCCTCATGAATCTGCACATGCCCGGCCAGCACCTGCTTGCCCAGCGAATCCAGCAGGAAGGTCGACTTGCGGTACAGGGCCCCGCCCGAGGTCGCCTGCACGAACGCCCCCAGCAGGCCGGCCGCCAGCGGCGCCTCGAACAGCACCGGGCAGGTGCGCGTATCGATGCTGCGCGCATGCAGCCGCGCCAGCGCGCGCTCGGCCGCATAACGCCCGATCGCCTCCGGCGACGACATCTTCGACGCATCGCGCACCGACGAATACCAGTCGTCGCGCTGCATATGCTTGCCCTTGCCGGCGATCGGCGCCACCGACAAGGTGTGGCGCGAATACGGGTAGCCGCCGATGAAGCCGCGCGAATTGGCCGCCACGAAATGCGACTGCTGCACGTGCACGCCCGCGCCTTCCGAATTGGTCACGCGCGGATCGACCGCGAACGCGGCCGCCTCGGCGCGCTGCGCCAGCTTGACCGCTTCCTCGGTCGAGATCGGCCATGGATAGAACAATGCCAGATCGCGCGGATTCAGCTCCAACTGATCCTCGTCGGCCAGGCCGGCGCAATCGTCATCGGCGGTGAAGCGGGCGATGTTGTAGGCCGCCTCCACCGTCGCCTTCAAGGCGGCCGGCGAGAAATCGGAGGTCGAGGCATTGCCGCGCCGCTGGCCAATGAACACGGTCACGCCCATGCCCTTGTCCTTGTTCTGTTCGATCGTCTCGATCTGGCTCTTGCGCACCGACACCGACAGGCCGCTGCCCTCGCTGATTTCGACGGCACAATCGGTGCCGCCCTGGGCTTTGGCATAGCCCAGCACATCGCGTGCGAGCTGCTTTAACTGATCCTGGGTGTGGGTAAAATGGGTATCGCTCATGGGCTGTTTTCTTCGGGTGGCCGCTAAAACAGTTATCATAGCAGTCGTTTAAAGTTTAAGGGCGCGGCCACGCGCCCGCGTGAAAGTTAATATTATGGTAAATCCCAATCGCAGCGGTGGCGGCGTCGGCTTCAGCTCGGCCGAATTCGAAGACGAATACGAGCGCCCCTCCAAGTCCGAAATGAAGCGCCAGTCGGACGCCTTGCAGAAAATGGGCCAGACCTTGGTGGAAGCCCCGCGCGACCGCGTGAAAAAAGTGCCGATGCCGGAAGACGTGCTGGACGCCATCCTCGAATGCCAGGGCATCACCAACCACGAGGGCCGCCGCCGCCAGATGCAATTCATCGGCAAGAAGATGCGCACGCTGGACGCCGAAGAAGTGACGGTGATCCAGAAAGCCATTGACAGCTGGAAAGGCGCCTCCAAGGCCGAAACCGCCGCCATGCACGCGCTGGAACGCCGCCGCGAAAAACTGCTGGCCGACGACAACGCCCTGACCGCCCTGCTGAGCGAAGCGCCGCACCTCGACGTCCAGCACCTGCGCACCCTGATCCGCAACGCCCGCAAGGAACAGGCCGAGAACAAGCCGCCGAAAGCCTACCGCGAAATCTTCCAGATCCTCAAGCAGCTGGAAGCCGACAAGAAAAAGGCCGCCAAGGCCGGCGATGACGCCGCCGACGACGACGCCGACAGCGAAGCCAATGACGAGTAACGCCGCGCCCGCCGCCGCCGCCGAGGAGCCGCTGCTGATCGGCCTGGTCTCCGTGTCCGACCGCGCCAGCGGCGGTGTCTACGCCGACCAGGGTATCCCGGCGCTGGAAGCCTGGCTGGCCTCGGCCCTGACCACGCCCTTCTGCGTCGAAACCCGCCTGATCGCCGACGAACGCCCGCAAATCGAAGCCACCCTCACCGAGCTGGCCGACGTCGCCCGCTGCCACCTGATCCTGACCACCGGCGGCACCGGCCCGGCCCGGCGCGACGTCACGCCGGAAGCGACGCTGGCCGTCGGCACCAAAGAGATGCCCGGCTTCGGCGAGCAAATGCGCCAGATCAGCCTGCACTTCGTGCCGACCGCCATCCTGTCGCGCCAGACCGCCGTGATCCGCGAAAGCGCCGGCCACGCCGCCCTGATCCTCAACCTGCCCGGCCAGCCCAAAGCCATCGCCGAAACCCTGGGCGGCCTGAAGGACGCCGACGGCGCCACGCTGGTGGGCGGCATCTTCGCCGCCATCCCCTACTGCATCGACCTGATCGGCGGCCCCTACATGGAAACCGACCCGGCCGTGTGCAAGGCCTTCCGCCCCAAATCCGCCCTCCGTCCCCAAGGAAACGCATGACCACCTTGCTGCAAACCATCGAAAAAGAAACCGGTCCCAACCCCACCGTGGCCGTGATCTGGATGCACGGCCTGGGTGCCGACGCCAACGACTTCGTGCCCATGATCCCCGAGCTGGACCTGGCCGGCCTGCCGCCGATCCGCTTCATCTTCCCCAACGCCGATACCATGCCGGTCACCGTCAACGGCGGCTACGTCATGCGCTCCTGGTACGACATCGTCGCCACCGACCTCGGCCGTCAGGAGGACGAGGCCGGCCTGCGCGCCTCGCAAGCCAAGGTGGAAGCCCTGATCGCCCGCGAGAACGCGCGCGGCATCCCCAACCAGCGCATCATCCTGGCCGGCTTCTCGCAAGGCTGCGCCATGACCCTGCAAACCGGCCTGCGCCAGACCGAGCCGCTGGCCGGCCTGATGTGCCTGTCCGGCTACGTGCCGATCGCCGCCAAGGCCGCCACCGAGCACACGCCGGCAAGCAAACAGACCCCGATCTTCCAGGTGCACGGCCGCATGGACCCGGTGATCCCGCTGGCCCGCGCCACCGCCTCGCGCGACCTGCTGGTGCAGTGGGGCTACCAGGTCGAATGGCACGACTACCCGATGCAGCACTCGGTCTGCCAGGAAGAAGTCCAGGACATCAGCGCCTGGCTCAAGCGGGTGTTGCAATAGCATATTCTTAATAAAGTAAGCTATTCCGTTAGAGTGCGCCATCCTCGACCAGTGCAATGTAATATTGATAACGCCGCCAGACTGCTGGGTGCGGCTTGTTGATGTTTATCCTGTACCACTTGAGAGAGGATCTACGCTATGAAACTGCAACAACTCCTGGGCAAGACCGCGGCCGCAGCATTGCTTCTGTGGGCCGGCGTCGCCAACGCCGCCCTCTACAACTTCTCCCTGAGCGGCGACTACAGCGCCAGCTGGCAGCTCGACTCCAACCCCGTGCCTAACGCCAGCGGCGCCGGCTCGGGCTTCATCTTGTGGGACGTCAGCGGCCACTTCCCCGGCTCGGTGTTTGACGCGGTCGACCTGACCTTCTTCAACGGCGCCAACGGCGGCGGCCTGGAAATCAACGACTTCTACAGCCTCACTACCCTGATCTCGACCGAAGGCGGGCAGCTCTACACCGGCACCGAAAGCGCGCCGGTCTTCAAGCTCGGCAGCTTCGCCCTGAGCGAATACCAAGGCAGCGGCACCTACACCCTGACCGTCACCGCCGTTCCCGAGCCAGCCACCTACGGCATGCTGCTGGGCGGCCTGGCCCTGGTCGGCGTGGCCGCGCGCCGCCGCAAAGCCTAAGACAGCGCCGCCACCAGCTGCTCCCAATCCGGCACCACACTGTCGCTATTGGACAGCTGGATCACCGACAGCGCTTGCCGCGGCAGGCGCAGTATCATGGTGTTGAACCCCCACAGGCAGCCGCCGTGGAACACCACATCCTGCCCCTGCCGCTGCAACCACTCCAGCCCGAAACGATAGCTCGGCGCCACGCCATCGTTCAGCGGCGACGCTTGCAGCATCGCCCGCAGCACACTGTCCGGCCGCGCCCACTGCGCATGCCAGGCGCGCTCCCATAACAGCAGCTCACGCAGGCTGGCATACATGCCGCCGTCGCCCACCGTGTTGGCATTGCCCAGATGCTGGCGGTAGCCGCCCGGCCGCGCCGCGTCGGCCTCGTAGCTGGCCACCCGCCCCGGCAGCACGTTCTCCCGGTCCTCGTCAAAGCCGCTGCGCGTCATCCCCAGCGGCAGCAGCAACTGCGCCCGCGCATACGCCGCCAGCGACTGCCCGCTCAGCCGCCGCACCAGCGCCGCCAGCAAAATATAATTGCTGTTGCTGTAGCCATGCCGCTCGCCGGTGGCGAAGGCCACGCTGTCCATGCGCGCGATCACCGCCAGGATATCGTCATTGTTGAAATAGTCCGCCTCGCGCCGGCCCGGCTGGCAGCGCAGGAACTGGAAATAGTCCGGGATGCCGCTGCTGTGATTCAGCAGCGAGCGCAAAGGAAAAGCCTGCCCGAATTCCGTCAGCTCCGGCAAATGCCGCACCACATCGTCATCCAGCCCGATGGCGCCGGCGCGCACCAGCAGCATCACCGCCGCCGCCGTGAACTGCTTGGACTCGGAAGCCAGGTAATACATCGAATCGGCCGACAGCGGCACGCCCAGCTCCAGCGACGCCAGGCCGTGATGCAGCTCGAACGCCAGTTCGCCATCGCGCAGCACCGCCGCGCTGAAGCCCGGCCCCTCGGCCGGCAGCGCCGCCCGCAAATCCTCGAAATATCTGTTCAAACGCATCGTCACTCCGGTAGCGGCGCGGCTGCCGACGCCGGCGCCGCCGTCTGCGCCGCGTTCATCACCATCGCCAGAAATGTGTAATAGCCATTGATACCCATCAGATCCACCACGCCATGCTCGCCAAACGCCGCCAGCGCCGCCGCGTAGGTGGCGTCGTCCACCCGCTGCCGCTGATGCAGCTGCACGCAGAATTCGTACACCAGCGCCTCGTCGCCCAGCAACGCTTCCGCCGCCGGCCGCCGGCGCGCCGCGATCGCCGCGATCGCCTCCTCCGCAACGCCGTAATCGCGCGCGATCGGCGCGTGGATGGCCCACTCCACCTGCTGATTCCACTGGCGCGCCGTCACCAGTATCGCCAGCTCGGTCAGGCGCGTGCCGATCGCCGAACGATAGCGCAGATACTCGCCCATGCGCTGCGCCGCCGCCATCAGCTCCGGCGAGCGTATCAAGGGCACGAACGGCCCATACAGCGCCCCGCGCGGCCCATCGATCACCGCCTGCGCCGCCACCTGCTGCGCCGCGCTCATGTCGGCAAACGCGATCGGTCCCAAACGGTCTTCCATGCTGCCTCCCTCAAAAATATTCGGCCATGTTCCGGCATAAATCAAAAGCGTGCAAGCCGCCCGGGGCTATCGTAGGCAGTCTGCCCTCACATGAAAGGACGCGCCATGAGCCACATCATCCACCGCAACCTGCATCGCCCGCCGCCGGTCGCCGTGCGCGCCGCCGGCCTCACCGTCACCGACAGCGCCGGCCGCGAATATCTCGATGCCAGCGGCGGCGCCGCCGTCTCCTCGCTGGGACACGCCCATCCCGACGTGCTGGCCGCCATGCACGCCCAGATCGACCGCAACACCTACGCCCACACCGCCTTCTTCACCTGCGCGGCGGCCGAGGAGCTGGCCGCGCGCCTGGCCGCCGACGCCCCCGGCGACCTCGATCACGTCTACCTCGTCTCCGGCGGCTCGGAAGCCATGGAGACCGCGCTCAAACTGGCGCGCCAGCACTGGCTGGAAGCCGGCCAGCCGCAGCGCACCACCTTCATCGCCCGCCGCCAGAGCTACCACGGCAACACCCTGGGCGCGCTGGCCGTCGGCGGGAACGAATGGCGGCGCGCGCCGTTCGCACCGCTGCTGATCGACGTGCCGCGCGTCGCGCCCTGCTACGAATACCGCGAGCGCGCCGACGGTCAGTCCACCGAGGACTACACCGCCGCCCTGCTGCAAGAACTGGAACAGGCCATCCTCGCCGCCGGTCCGGAAAATGTCATCGGCTTCGTCGCCGAAACCGTGGTCGGCGCCACCGCCGGCGCCGTGCCGCCCACGCCCGGCTACTTCCGCGGCGTGCGCCGCTTGTGCGACCAATACGGCCTGCTGCTGATCCTCGATGAAGTCATGTGCGGCATGGGCCGCTGCGGCACCCTGTACGCGTTCGAACAGGAAGGCGTGTTGCCCGACCTGGTGGTGCTGGGGAAGGGGCTGGGCGCCGGCTACCAGCCGATCGGCGCGGTGCTGGCGCGCGAGCACATCGTGCGGCGCCTGCGCGAGGGCAGCGGCGCCTTCCAGCACGGCCACACCTACATGGGCCACCCGGTGGCCGCCGCCGCCGCGCTGGCGGTGCAGAAGGTGATCCAGCGCGACAACCTGCTGGGCGCCGTCACCGTGCGCGGCGCGGCCCTGCGCCGCCTGCTGCGCGACGCCTTCGGCCAGCATCCGCACGTGGGCGACATCCGTGGCCGCGGCCTGCTGATCGGCCTCGAACTGGTGGCGGACCGCGACAGCAAGGCGCCGTTCGATCCGGCCCTGCGCCTGCATGCCCGCATCAAGGAGGCCGCCATGGCGCGCGGCCTGATGGTCTACCCCATGGGCGGCACCATCGACGGCAAGCGCGGCGACCACATTTTGCTGGCGCCGCCCTTCATCGCCAGCGAGGCCGAACTGGCGGAAATCACCAGCCGCCTGACCGACGCGATGACCGACGCCGTGCCGCGCGCGCTGGCGGGCGCGCTTACTTAGCCGCCTTCCAGGCGATGACCTCGGCCTGCTGCTCGCCCAGGCCCGCGATCCCCAGCCGCAGCGTATCGCCCTTCTTCAGGAAGCGCTGCGGCTTGCGGCCCATGCCCACGCCCGGCGGCGTGCCGGTGGCGATCACGTCGCCCGGCTCCAGCGTCATGAACTTCGACAGATAGCTGACAATCTGCGCCACCGTGAAAATCATGGTCGAGGTATTCCCGGTCTGCATGCGCTTGCCGTTCAGCTCCAGGTACAAATCCAGATCCTGCACATCGTAGATATCCTCCGGCGTCACCAGCCACGGGCCGACCGGGCCGAAGGTGTCGCAGCCCTTGCCCTTGTCCCAGGTGCCGCCGCGCTCCAGCTGATACTCGCGCTCCGAGACATCGTTGACCACCGTGTAGCCGGCGATGAACTTGTGCGCGTCGGCCTCGCTCACATACTGCGCGCGCGCGCCGATCACAATGCCCAGCTCCACTTCCCAGTCGGTCTTCTTCGAGCCTTGCGGCAGCATGACCGGATCGTCCGGCCCATTCAGCGCGCTGATCGCCTTCATGAACACAATCGGCTCCTTGGGCGCCGGCAGGCCCGATTCCGCCGCGTGGTCGGCGTAATTCAGGCCGATGCAAATGAACTTGCCCACCTTCGCCAGCGGCACGCCGAAGCGCGGATTGCCGCGCACTCGCGGCAGCGAAGTGTGCGCGATCTTCTCCAGCTTGCGCAGCGATTTCGGCGCCAGCGCCGCCGCATCGATGTCAGCGATCACGCCGGACAAATCGCGCAGCTTGCCCTCATCATCGATCAAGCCCGGTTTCTCTTTGCCTGGACGGCCGTAACGTACGAGTCGCATCTCTATCCTCAGTTAAAAAGTCTGCGACATTTTAACCGTAGCGCTCCTGCCGCAGCCATTTGTTGGCGATGATCTTGGTGCCGCGCACCACCGGCGCGCCGCCGTGCAGCGTCTGCGGGTCCGGCTGGTGATTGTCATCGGTGTTCAGGAACCACAGCGCGCTGCCCTTCTTCGGGAACACCTCCAGTCCCAGGCCCGGGAACACCGTGCCGCCGCCCTGCTCCACATCGCACAGGTACAGCACGAAGGTCGCCAGCCGCTGGCCGCCGCGCGCCAGGTGCGAGCGATGGCCGGCGCTGTCCGGATCGAGCCAGTCGTAATGCGGCCGGTACTCCTGCGTCACGCCATACTTCTGCAACTGGAACGGCTCGCTGCACTCGGGCGACCAGTGCGCCAGCGCCGCCAGCCGCCGGTCGACCCGCTCCACCACCTCGGTCTCGCCGCGCTGGATGAAAGCCATCTCGCTGGTGCGGCCCTCGTGCACCACGCTGGCGCCGTCGGCTTCCGCCGTCACCGTGGAACGGGTGTAGCGCGCGCCGCAATGGGCGACGATGGCGTCGCACTCCGCGTCGCTGAGCACATTCCCCAGCAGGATCACCTGCGGCTTCTTCAGCACGAACAGCACATCGACCTCGCGGTCCGGCGCGGCGATGCGGTTGCTGGAGACATCGATATACGGCATCGCGCGCGGCGCCGAGAACGCGCTGGCGGCCTCCGGCGCCGGCGCCGGACCGGCCGCGCCGGCCGGTCC
>NZ_WNKY01000053.1 GCF_009720825.1 Duganella radicis
GACCGGCCGCGGCCGCGCCCGCGCCCGCGCCGGCGGCGACACCGGCCGTGGCGGCGGACAAGGCGCAGCTGGCGCGCGGCAAAGCGGTGTTCGACAGCGCATGCACAGCCTGCCATCAGGCCGCCGGCGAAGGCGTGCCCGGCGTGTTCCCGCCGCTGGCCAACTCGGACTTCTTCAAGGAGCGTCCATACGAAATGGCGCACATCGTGCTCCATGGGCGCAGCGGCGAGATTGTCGTCAACGGCGACCACTACAACGGCGTCATGCCGGCGCAGGATCTCAGCGACGAGGATATCGCGGCGGTCATCAACTACGTCAGCGTGGAGCTCAACCAGGGCAAGCCCGCCATCACCGCGCCGCAGGTGCGCGCCATGCGCAAGGCGAAGTAGCCATGGACGCCGCCGGGCCAGCGACACGCTGCGCCATGCTGCTGGCGACGGTCCTCGCCGCCGGCAGTTGCGCGGCCGGCAGCGCCAGCTACCGTCCCATCCCCGGCGGCGCGCTGCGCAGCGTGCTGCCGGCCGACGGGGTGGCGGCCGATGCGCGGGTCGCGCCGTTCCTGCTGCGCGAACGCCTCGTCACCAACCGCGAATTCGCCGCCTTCCTGGAGGCGTCGCCGGGCTGGCGCCGCGCGGGCGCCTCGCCCCTGTTTGTCTCGCCCACCTATCTCACCGGGCCGAACGCCGCCGACGACGCCCCGGTGGTGCGCGTCAGCTGGTATGCCGCGCAAGCCTACTGCGCCAGCGAGCAGGCCCGCCTGCCGCGCTGGTACGAATGGGAATTCGCCGCCGCGGCCGATGCCACCCATCCCGACGCCCGCGACGACGACGCCTGGCTGTCCGCCATCCTGCGCTGGTATGCGGACGCCGGCAAGGCCCCGCCCGGCCGCGTGGCCGCTGCCGCCGCCAACTACTACGGCATCCACGACCTGCACGGCCTGGTGTGGGAATGGGTGGAAGACTACAGCGGCCTGTTCGTCAACGCCGACAGCCGCGCCACGGGAGAACAGAAACAGCTCGACTACTGCGGCGGCGCCGCCGTCTCGCTGGCGGACCGCCGCAACTACGCCATTCTGATGCGCCTCGCCCTGCTGTCCGCCATGGAAGCGCGGCAGGACGGCGCCAACCTGGGATTCCGCTGCGCGCGCGATCCCGCCCTCACCGATCAAGGAGCCACACCATGAACCGCATCGCCATCGCCGCCCTCGTCGCCGCCATCCTGCCGGCGGCCGCCATCGACAGCATCGCCGCCCAGCCGGCGCCGGCGCCCGCGGCCGCGCCGGCCGCCACGCTCTACCAGTTGACCACGCCGCTCACCGACGCCGCTGGCCAGCGCTTCACACTGGCCGACCTGGCCGGCCAGCCGCTGCTGCTCACCATGTTCTACGGCGATTGCCACACCGCCTGTCCCATCGTGATCGAAACCCTGAAGCGCACCGTGGCCGCGCTCGGCCCCGACGGCAAATCGCTGCGGGTGCTGCTGGTCAGCCTCGATCCCAAGCGCGACAGTCCCAAGTCGCTGGCCATGCTGTCACGCTCGCACGGCCTCGATCCCGCCCAGTACCGGCTGGCGGTCGCCAACGATGAAACCAGCACCCGCACGCTAGCCTCGGCCCTCAATATCCGCTACCGCGCGCTGGACAACGGCGACATCAGCCACACCACCCGCATCGTCCTGCTGAACGCCGCCGGCGCCGTGCAGGCCGACAGCACGCAGTTGCAGCCAGACCCTGATCCCGCCCTGCTCAGGCACATCGCCGACCTGCTGAAAACGCAAAAGGATAAGACCGATCAAGAAATCGCAAGATTGCGGTAAACAGGGCTCGGCATACCATATATAGTGGTTTCCCAGATCAACACAACCAGATATGGGATACAAGGAGTGTATATGGCAGGGCTGAACCACAGCACCATCAGCAAGCGCGACGGCGGCGCGCCAGAGCGCCGCCCCCAGGTGGACGTCGCCGCCTCGGTCAACGAATACCTGGAGCGCCAGGACTGGCGCATCAACGCCAACGCCAACCAGGGCTACTCGCTGGGCGGCTTGATACTCAACGTGTCCGGCAAGGTGATCGCCAACTACTGGTTGCACCACGTCTACACGCCGGAAATCGGCCAGGCCCACCGCGAAGCCGACCTGCACATCCACGATCTCGACATGCTGGCTGGCTACTGCGCCGGCTGGTCGCTGCGCACCCTGCTCAACGAAGGCTTGAACGGCGTGCCCGGCAAGGTGGAGGCCAGCCCGCCGCGCCACATGTCCAGCGCGGTCGGGCAGATCGTCAACTTCCTCGGCACGCTGCAGAATGAATGGGCTGGCGCCCAGGCCTTCAGCTCCTTCGACACCTACATGGCGCCGTTCGTGCGCAAGGACAGCCTGCGCTACGAGGAAGTCAAGCAGTACATGCAGGAGCTGATCTACAACCTCAACGTGCCGTCGCGCTGGGGCACGCAGACGCCGTTCACCAACCTCACTTTCGACTGGGTCTGTCCGGAAGACCTGCGCGAGCAGGTGCCCTATATCGGCGGCGAGGAAATGCCGTTCACCTACGGCGCGCTGCAGGCCGAGATGGACATGATCAACCGCGCCTACATCGAAGTCATGATGGCGGGCGACGCCAAGGGCCGCGCCTTCACCTTCCCCATCCCCACCTACAACATCACGCGGGACTTCGCCTGGGACAGCCCCAACGCCGAACTGCTGTTCGAGATGACCGCGCGCTATGGCCTGCCCTACTTCCAGAATTTCATCAATTCGGAACTACAACCCAACATGATACGGTCCATGTGCTGCCGCCTGCAGCTGGACCTGCGCGAGCTGCTCAAGCGCGGCAACGGCCTGTTCGGATCGGCCGAACAGACCGGATCGCTGGGCGTGGTCACCATCAATTGCGCCCGCCTCGGCTATCTGCACGCCGGCGACGAGCCCGGCCTGATCGCCGCGCTGGACCGCCTGCTGGAGCTGGGGCGCGACAGCCTGGAGGTCAAGCGCAAGGTGATCCAGCACCACATGGACAACGGCCTGTTCCCCTATACGAAACGCTACCTGGGCACGCTGCGCAATCACTTCTCCACGCTGGGTGTCAACGGCATCAATGAAATGATACGCAACTTCTACGCGCCGGACGGGCAGGACATCACCACTCCGCCAGGCCACGCGCTGGCCGTGCGCCTGCTGGACCATGTGCGCGCGCGCATGCTGGAATTCCAGGAGCACACCGGCCATATGTACAACCTCGAAGCCACGCCGGCCGAAGGCACGACCTACCGCTTCGCCAAGGAAGACCGCAAGCGCTACCCGGACATCCTCCAGGCCGGCTCGCCGCAGGCGCCCTACTACACCAACTCGTCGCAACTGCCGGTCGGCTATACAGACGATCCGTTCGAGGCGTTGGAGCAGCAGGACGAGCTGCAGCGCAAATACACGGGCGGCACGGTGCTGCATCTGTACCTGACCGAAGCCCTGTCCAGCGCGGACGCCTGCCGCACACTGGTGCGGCGCGCGCTGGGCCGCTTCGGCCTGCCCTACATCACCGTGACGCCGACCTTCTCGATCTGTCCGCGCCACGGCTACCTGAACGGCGCCCACGCGTTCTGCCCGAAATGCGACGCCGAACTGATCGCCCGCAAGCAGTCCCTTCAACCACAAGCAAAGGAAGCATCATGCTGCAAATAGAACCAACCACCATCGAGCTCGACGACGCCGAACGCCAGCCCTGCGAAATCTGGACCCGCGTGATGGGCTATCACCGCCCCGTCTCGTCCTTCAACATCGGCAAGCAGGGCGAGTACCAGGAGCGCAAGTTCTTCCGCGAGCCTGACGCCACCAAGGGACGCGGCTGACATGGGCGGCCGCATGCTGCGGGTGGGCGGCTACACGCCGTTCAGCACCGGCGAATTTCCCGGCCTGCTGTCGGCCGTGGTATTCGTGCAAGGCTGTCCATGGCGTTGCGGCTACTGCCACAATCCGCATCTGCAGCCGCGCGACAGCGGCGCCATAGCCTGGCCGGAGATCCTGGCGCGGCTGGCGCACCGCGCCGGCATGCTGGACGCCGTGGTGTTTTGCGGCGGCGAACCGACCATCGATCCCGCGCTCGGCGACGCCATCGAACAGGTGCGCGCGCTGGGGTTCAAGGTCGGACTGGAGACCGCCTGCATCTATCCGGACCGGCTGCGGCAAGTGCTGCCGCTGCTGGACTGGGTGGGATTCGACGTCAAGACCGTGTTCGACGACTACCCGTCCGTGACCGGCGTCAGCGGCAGCGGACAACCGGTGCGCGCCAGCGTTGCCGCCATCGTGGCCAGCGGCGTCGATTACGAGTGCCGCACCACCGTCCATCCGCGCTTGCTGCAGCCGGCCGTGTTGCTGGAACTGGCGCAGACCCTGGCCGCCATGGGCGTGGAGCATTATGTGTTGCAGGAATTCCGCGCCACCGGCTGCGACAGCGCCACCCTGCGCGCCGGCGCGCGCGCCGGCTATCCGGGGCCCGACCTGCTGGCGCAGATCGCGCCCCTGTTCCGCCGCTTCAGCGTGCGCCGCCCCGGCGTGGGAGCGCGCTGAACAGGCGCGTCAGCGCTTCCCTCCCCAGCTCGGTCAAGGGCGCTTCGATCGCGTCGAGGCTGTTCTTGACCAGCAGCCCCAGCTCGGTATCGCCCTCCATCGACAAGCGACGCGAGAAGAACAGCGTGTCCGGGTCCGACTCGCGCCGTGCCAATGCCAGCAGGTCGCGCGCGCTGGCGCCCAGCTCCAGCGCCGGCTGGCCGCTGCTGGAGCCGGGCGCCAGCGCCTCGAAGCCCTGGCCGTGCCAGCGGAAGTCGAAGGCGACGCCGGCGTCGGTGACGCGCAGGCGCAGATGGCGTCCCTCCAGGCCGGCGCGCACATCGTCCGGCAGATGCGGGCGCAACACCAGGTTGAGCGCGGCCACGCACAGCAGCGAACCGGGATAGGCCGGCAGACGCCGGCCCAGCGCCGCCAGCAACGGCGGCAGGATCAGGTTCTGGTTGACTGGGACGGCCGGCATCATGCGGCCTCCCCGCTGCGGTACTCCAGCCCGGGGCGGCCGTACCAATAGCCGTTGCAGGCGTCGGCCGGCTGCAGCGGCGCCATCGCGCGCGGATTCTGGCTACCCTGGCGCGCCGCGTCGAAGGCGGCTGCGATCGCCGGCATGTGGCCCGACTGCGGGCTCAGGCGCACCACGTCCACCCCCAGTTCCTGCATCTGCGGCAGTTCGGCGATCAGGTTGCACACCAGCGCGGACTGGCTCTGGATGCCGTTCAGGACCAGGAACTGCTGTTGCTCGCGGGTCCGCATCAGCAGGCCGTCCGGATGCTCAAGGCAGCTGAAGCGGCAATCGTCCTTGGGCAGGTTGCGGTTGCGGGCCGTGAAGCAACGCGCGGAAAACGCCAGCGGCATGCGGCCATAGGCAAACACCTCGGTCTGCATGCCTTCCGGGCGCGCGGCCTGCATGTGCCGCAGGCCGGCGCGGCCCATCTCCAGCGGCATCACCCAGCGCCCCGCCCCCTGTTCACGCATCAGCTGCAAGGTCGGCGGGTTGTAGATGTTGAGATGGGGGCCGGCCACAAAGCGCGCCTGGCCGGACAGCATCCGCACCGCGCCCATGTCGTTGGCCTCGACCGTGAAGCGGCCGTTGGCGGTCAGCCGGCGCTGGGCGGCGAGATCGGCGCTGGACTCGATCAGCGTCAGCGTCGACAGCACCACCTCCTTGCCGCGCTCCTGCAGCATGGCGGCCAGCGCCAGCCAGTCGCTTGGGCGCAGCTCATGCCGGCGCGAGCATACCGTTTCGCCGAGGTAGACGATGTCCAGCGGCGTCTCGGCCATGCGTTCGTAAAATTCCATGGTGTGGGCGCGGGGCCAGTAGTACAGCAAAGGTCCCAGGGCTAATTTCAGCATGATTTCTCCGTGTTTCATTTCCAGGAACGGTGGTAGGCGCCCAGCGTGTGCTGCTGCCCCTCCGCCAGTGTGTTCAGCTCGGCCATCCAGCCCGGCTTGACCGAATAGCGGGCCGCATTGCCCAGGCATTCGTCGAGCGCCGCGCGCCACACCCGCGTGACCTGCGCCACGTAGGCGGGGCTGCGCTGGCGGCCCTCGATCTTCACCGCGCGCACGCCCATCTCCAGCAGGCGCGGCAACAGTTCCAGCGTGTTCAGGCTGGTCGGCTCCTCGATGGCGTAATAGGTCTCGTCCCCGACCTCGAAGCGCCCCTTGCACAGCGTGGGATAGCTGGCGTTTTCCCGCGGCGTGTAGCGGTCGATCATCACGCCGTTGAGGCGCGACTCCAGGCCGCGCGGGTTCTGCTGCCAGCGCACCGCCTTGGCCGGCGAGCACACGCCGTGCGTGTTGGGCGCCTCCCCGGTCACATAGGACGACAGCGCGCAGCGGCCCTCCACCATCACGCACAGGCTGCCGAAGCCGAACACCTCGATTTCCACCGGTGTGTGCCGCACCACCTGTTCCACCTGCTGCAGCGACAGCACGCGCGGCAAAACCGCGCGGGCCACGCCGAAATGCTCATGGTAGAAATTGATGGCCTCCGCGTTGGTGGCCGAGCCCTGCACCGACAAGTGCAGGCGCAGGCCGGGATGGCGCCGGCAGGCGTAGGCCATCAGGCCCGGGTCGGCCATGATGACGGCGTCGACGCCGGCTTCCGCCGCGCGGTCGATGGCGCCTTGCCACAGCGCGGCATTGTCGGGCTGCGGATAGGTGTTCAGCGCCAGGAACACCTTGCGGCCGCGGCGGTGCGCATAATCGATGCCGCTGGCGATGGCCGCATCGTCGAAATTCAGGCCGGCGAAATTGCGGGCATTGGTAGCGTCGCGAAAGCCGAGATAAACACAATCGGCGCCCAGGTCGATCGCCGACTTCAGCGCCGGCAGGCTGCCGGCCGGGCAAACCAGCTCGATCGCTGGCGGGGTAGCGGGATTCATGTAGTGACTGTTCCAAAATAAGTATGCCGGATGGGCGCACGAACTTTAGCGCCACGTCACTCTGGTATTCCTTGATATGAATCAAAGAATTCAAGCTTCGCTGAGTGGGACAATCTGTTCCATACCAATGAGGACCAACGCATGACGACTATTCCCGCCTGTCCTGACCATGATCACCGTTGCTGCGACGTGAGCGGCATGCAGCCACCCGAACCCATGGTGCGCATCCTGGAGGCGCTCGACACGCTGGGGCCGGACGAATCCCTGCGCGTGCTGATCGATCGCGAGCCTTTCCCCTTGTACAACATCCTGGCCCGCAACGGCTACCGCCACCGCACCGCCGCGCTGCCCGACCTGCGCTACGAAGTCATGATCTGGCTGGACCCGGCGTCATGATGCCGGCCAGTCCGCCGCGCCGCGCGCTGGCGTTTGAACAGAATCCGCCATGGTCGATCCCCTTGCGCTTCTTCCTCAGCGCCCCGCTGTTTGCGGCGCTGGCTGCGGGCCTGCTGGCCTGGCAAGGGGATACCATGCTGCTCAGCCGCTGGTCGCCGCGGACGCTGGCGCTGACGCATTTGCTGGTATTGGGCTGTCTCAGCATGACCATGTTGGGCGCGCTGCTGCAAATGCTGCCGGTGGTGGCGGGGATGGCGGTGCCGCGCGTCGGCCAGATCGGTGCGCTGGTGCATATCGGCACCGCATGCGGCGCGCTGCTGCTGGGCGCGGCCTTCTGGCGGCAACAGCCGCTGTTATTCCAGGGCGCGCTGCTGTTGCTGGGCGGGTCGTTCCTGCTGTTCTTATCGGCCTGCACGGTGGCGATGTGGCAGCCGCCGCCGCAGGGCGCGGGCGCGGTGGTGGCCGGGGTCCGGCTGTCACTGACGGCGCTGATACTGACGGTGGCGCTGGGTTGCCTGCTGGCGGCGGCGTTCGCCTGGCCGGAACGGCTGCAACTGCCCTTGCAGCGCATCACCGACACCCATGCCATGTGGGGCTTGCTGGGCTGGGTGGGACTGCTGGTGATCGCGTTCGCCTACCAGGTCGTGCCGATGTTTATGCTGACCGAACCTTATCCGCGCTGGCTCACCGAGCATCTGGGCGGCGCCCTGTTCATCCTGATGGCGGCGGCCTCGGTATCCACGGAATTCACGGGCGGCGGCCGCCTGTTTCACCAGGCCTGCCTGCTGCTGATCGGTTTGGCCTATGCTATCTTCGCCGCCGCTACCCTGATGCTGCTGGCCCGCCGCAAGCGGCCGCAACGCGACGCCACCTCCTGCTACTGGGGCACCGCCATGTGCAGCGTGATCGCGGCATCCGTGCTGGCATTGTGGCCGGCCCCGGCTGACAACGCCCGGCCGCTGGCCATCGGCGCGCTCATGATCGCGGGCTTTGCCCTGTCCGTCATCAACGGCATGCTGTACAAGATCGTGCCCTTCCTGACCTGGCATCATCTGCAACAGGCACGGGAGCGCGGCGCGCCCAAGCCGCCGGCCGTCAGCCAGTTCATCCCTCAACACCGGGCTGTCTGGCAGTATGTTCTTCACCTGCTTGGGCTGCTGTTACTATTGGGTGCATGTTATCAACCCAGACTGTCCCACATCGCCGGAACCGTCATGTGCATCGCCTGCCTGGCACTCTCCGCCAATCTGGGATGCGCCACGATGAAACGGTAAATGAAAAAGTAATGACAGGAAACAAAAAAGCCGCTTCATGGCGGCTTGATCATTTATTCGCTGTTTTGGCGTCCCCACGGGGATTCGAACCCCGGTACTCACCGTGAAAGGGTGATGTCCTAGGCCTCTAGACGATGGGGACCAAGGAACTACTCTGACGTGTATTCTACGCGATTGGTGGAGGTAAGCGGGATCGAACCGCTGACCTCTTGCATGCCATGCAAGCGCTCTCCCAGCTGAGCTATACCCCCCGGGCGTAGAAACAGTTGCTACTATTGCCATCGCTGGCGTCCCCACGGGGATTCGAACCCCGGTACTCACCGTGAAAGGGTGATGTCCTAGGCCTCTAGACGATGGGGACCTCGGAACTACCTTAACTACTCTCCTGTGCTGGTTGGTGGAGGTAAGCGGGATCGAACCGCTGACCTCTTGCATGCCATGCAAGCGCTCTCCCAGCTGAGCTATACCCCCTCAGGGCACAGAAGCCTTACTACTGACCAGCCTTGGCGAAGCTGGCGTCCCCACGGGGATTCGAACCCCGGTACTCACCGTGAAAGGGTGATGTCCTAGGCCTCTAGACGATGGGGACCCTGGAACTACCGTACTATATCCTCTGCAAACTGGTGGAGGTAAGCGGGATCGAACCGCTGACCTCTTGCATGCCATGCAAGCGCTCTCCCAGCTGAGCTATACCCCCGTTTGCGCGAGAGACAAGAGTATAGCAGAGGCTCCGCATTATGCAAATACCCTTTTGCAACTTTGCCCCTGCCTCAATGAAAAATTTAGAGGAACCTGGCCACACGCGCCACAACGGTGTCGCGGCCGAAGATTTCCAGCACGGCGTCGATGGCCGGCGTTTGCAGCTGGCCAGTGGTGAACAAACGCAGCGGCATGGCGATCTGCGGCATCTTCAAGCCATGCGCGGCCAGCACCTCTTTAATCATGGCGGCCAGCGCGGCCTTGTTCCACTCCACGGTTTTGCAACGCTCGGCGAAATCGGCCAGCGCCGGCTTGACGGCATCGGTGACGTGCTGGGTCAGCAGCGCGGCATCCGGTTGCGGTTCACGGAAGAACAGCATGGCGGCATCGGCCAGTTCGTTGACGGTGTTGGTGCGCTCCTTCATCAGGCCCAGCACCACCGGCAGCGACGGCGCGCCGTCGAACACGGCGCCGTTGGCTTCCATGCGCGCCTTGGCCAGGCCGGCCAGGCGTTCGTTGTCGGCCTGCTTAATATAGTGGTTGTTCAGCCAGTTCAGTTTTTCGATATTGAACTGGGCGGCCGAGTTGGACAGGTGGCTGCCGTCGAACCACTGGCACACCTGCTCCATCGAGAACACCTCGTCGTCGCCGTGGCTCCAGCCCAGGCGCGCCAGATAGTTGAGGATGGCTTCCGGCAGGTAGCCCTCGGCCGGATATTGCATGACGTTGACCGCATCCTTGCGCTTGGACATTTTGGCGCCGTCCGAACCCAGAATCATCGGCAGGTGGCCGTATTCCGGCAGCGGCGCGCCGATGGCGCGCAGGATGTTGATCTGGCGCGGGGTGTTGTTGACGTGGTCGTCGCCGCGCAGGACGTGGCTGATTTCCATGTCGAGGTCGTCGATGGCCACGCAGAAGTTGTAGGTTGGCGTGCCGTCCGGACGGGCGATCACCAGATCGTCCAGCTCTTTATTGCCGATGGTGATAGTGCCTTTGACGAAATCGTTCCAGGTCACCTCGCCATCCAGCGGATTCTTGAAGCGGACCACCGGCTTGCGGCCCTCGGGGATGGCCGGCAGCACCTTGCCCGACTCCGGACGCCAGGTGCCGTCGTAGCGCGGCTTCTCACCGGCGGCGGTGGCGCGGTCGCGCATGGCTTGCACTTCTTCCGGCGAAGAGTAGCAGTGGTAGGCGGTGCCGGCCTCCAGCATCTGCGCCACCACTTCGCGGTAGCGGTCCATGCGCTTCATCTGGTAGAACGGGCCTTCGTCGTGGTTCAGGCCCAGCCACGCCATGCCTTCGATGATCGCTTGCACGGCTTCCGGGGTGGAACGCTCCAGATCGGTGTCTTCAATGCGCAGCACGAAGGTGCCGCCGAAGTGACGGGCGAAAGCCCACGAGTACAGCGCCGTGCGGGCGCCGCCGAGGTGGAGGTAGCCGGTCGGGCTGGGTGCGAAACGGGTACGGACTGGCTTGGCTGGTACGTTAGTCATCGAAGTAGAAAGCTGAGATATAAAAGCAGCTATTTTACCGCGTCGGCGAGGGCTTGGCGCTCAAAGCTGGCCCGGTAGCGTTCATGGGCGTCGGCGCGGGTGTTCATTTCGAACAGCAGGCCACCCGGCGCCTCGCAGAAGAAACGCGAGCCGCGCTCGTGATGGAAAAAGCCGGTTTTCATGGGCACGCCCTGCGCTTGCAGATGCTGGTAAAGCTGGCTTACCTGCTCCGCCGTCGGCAATTCAAAGCCGAGGTGGAAGTTGTGCGGCCAGACCACAGTGTGGTCTTTGGCTTCGATGACGATGTCGAAACCGGCACGCTTGAGCACGGCGGCGTCCGGGCCGATGTATTCCAGCGAACAGCCGAGGTGCTGCACAAAGAAGCTGGCGGTGGCGCGCACGTCGCTGGACGGGAAGCTGAGGTGATTGAATTTCATGGGTCTGACTCCTGTTGTTGGAGCCATCAGAATAAGACCCGGCCGCCCTGCCCTCAACTCGCTTTCCAGCGACACAAAACCCTTTGCGATCAGTGACTTGACACCACCTTGCGCGGATTGCTCGCATTTACCAGCCGTTAAAGCGCGGCCAGACCGGCCAGTCGCCGCCGTTTTGCGGGATCACGTGGTATTGGCCGTGCTGCGCGGCGGTGGCGCAGGCGTGGTTGGGCAGGATGCGCAGGCTGCCGCCGACCGGGAAGCGCTGCGTGAGATCGACGCCCGCATCGCCGCGCCATTGCAGTACGCCGTGCTCCTGGTTGGCCTTGCCGAAGCCCAGTTCGGGCACAGGCTGGCCGTCGCTGTCACAGACCATGCCGTAGCCGTGGTGGTCGTGGCCGAGATCGCGGCTCATCGCCATCCAGCCGCCGTCGGTGATGACCCAGCCTTGGTCGGCCTGATGGCCAATGACCGTGCACAGCACACTGATGGCGATGTCGTCGGTGGTGCAGACGCCGACATCGGCCATCACCATGTCAAAGAACACGTAGACGCCGGCACGCACTTCGGTCACGCCTTCCAGATGGCTGGCGCTCAAGGCCGTCGGCGTCGAGCCAACGCTGACGACCGGGCACGCATGGCCGCCATTGCGCAGCAGCGTCGCGGCGGCCACGCAGCGCGAGCGTTCCTGCTCGGCCATCGCGGCCAGCGCCTCCGGCGTATTGCAATCATACGAAGCGCCGGCATGCGTCATCACCCCCTTGAGGCGGGCACCGCCTTGCAGCGCGGCGGCGATATCCAGCAGCACCGGATCGTCAGGCTTGACGCCGGAGCGATGGCCATCGGTATCGATCTCAATCATCACCTCATAGCAAACGCCATGCTCGGCGCCATGGCGCGCCACCTGCTCCGCCATCACCACCGATTCCAGCAGCAGCGTCAGGCGACAGCCCTCGCGGATCAGCCTGAGCGCATGATGCAGCTTGTTCGGCACGATACCGACCGCGTACAGGATGTCATCGATGCCGGCGCGGAAAAACTCTTCCGCTTCTTTCAGCGTGGAGACCGTAATGCCGCGCGCCCCGGCCGCCATCTGGCGCCGGACCACTTCAAGGCACTTGCTGGTCTTCACATGCGGCCGGAACGCCACGCCCAGCCGATCCATGCGCACCCGCATGCGCTCCACATTGCGCTGCAAGCGCGCTTCGTCCAGCAGCAACGCTGGCGTTTCCAGAATCTCCTGCATAACCGCTCCCAAATCATAAACAGCGAGCACTCTACCCATAAGAGTAGCAGGTCACTCTCACCGGCCGGTACATAAACCAGATGAAAAAAAGGGATGCAATCGCCTCCCTTTGTAGAAATCAAAAAATCCCGATTACTTCATTTTATATGGCCCCAGTCCAAGTTCAGCTGGCCACATTGGCAATTTAGCCGGTTCATCGCTTCCCGGATATTCTCGCCCCACAGTGTCCTGTCCTTCCAAGCCATGAAGGTCGAGATTGAACTGTCGCTCAATGGGCTCAGCAATATCGAGGCCTATGGGAACAATGCCTTCGATTGCATGCTCACCCAACTCCACTAAGACTGTAGAACTCGGGTGGGACTGCGATAAGGACACGGCGGGTTGATCCCATATGGCGTGCACAGCGTCGGCGACATCCCCAACTGCCACCACCTTAACTCCCATCTCCGCATTCTTGCCACGCGAAGAATCCACCTTTCCATATCGCCGTCCAGGAGCACCATAGGTGATGTGGTAGACCTCGCCGCCTTCAGGTGCTGGGATTTTTCCAGTGCTCCGCCAATCAGGCGACCTCCCTGTAACCGCTCCGCCAGCGATGCTAACACTAACCTTCCATCTGGGAGGAACATACCCCTGAGGCGCCGCTACGAAGACTAGTCCAAAATCCGCCTCCGCCGAAGGCTTGGCCGCCTGTGTATTCTTCAGAATTTGAGCTCGGACAGCATCGGGATCCTTGCCTCGAGGACCAAGACTAGGACGCCCTTTATCCTGGCGCCCAACACCAGCTCTACGTGCGAACGTGCCAGAGGTTGATTTTTTCATCATCTTAAAAAGTCCAAGCTGTTTGACAACGATTGCGCAAGCTTAGGGTCTGTCCAGAAATAACGGCCATCATTTCTCTTCATTTTGCGCGCAACGGTGAGCGAGGCGTTCCCTAACAAAGGAGTCATTCGAGCCTTATCTCGATACTTTGAGAAGAGCTGCTCCCCACCACTCGGATCTGCATGTAGCCCAACGCGTCCATCATACCCTAACTCGTAACTCCTCTGGATCGCGGTGTCAAGTAATGCCTCTAATATCATAGAAAGCTTATCGGGCGGCGCCCCAAGAGCCTTTAACGCTGCACCTGGAGCTGCGGCTGCGTACCAGATATACACACACGGCGTGTATCCACCATCCAATGCTGGATATCCCTCGGAAAGCATCATCATCGCCAAAGGCACCGCTTTACCGCCGCTTCCGGCGATCTCGATGCAGAACAAGCTCGGAACGCGCTTAAATAACGCCTCCGACTTGCCTGCCTGCCAGAAAAGCCACGGCCAGTTCCACTTTGCGTCTGGGCGGGCAGGTCCTACATGGGGTTGTATAAGTCGCTTCCAATTGTGCGCGTCCGACGCATCACATTGACGCACCCGGACATTTAAAAAACTTTCCTTCTCGTGCAGCGGCAGACGCTTAATGAATCGAGCTTGCATATTTCTTACGCATTTGTTCAATATGGCCATTATGGCTTAGCAAGTACTTAAATGCTATCAAACAATAATTATTGGCTAGTTAAATAGCATTTTTAATCACTCAATCTTCGAAACCGAAGGAAATTGAGCTACGCGCAAATCAGAAAACTGAATCCACGTAGCCGAAAACGGCGGCGTTGATGCGGTGGGCCAGGTTGGCGGGATCATGCTCGCCGCGTTCGCCGGCGGCGTCGGTCATGCCGCGGATCAGGGCCAGCAGGTCGGCGGCGGCCAGTTGACTGTCGCCGCGGCCGGCGCGTTCAAGAATCGTGGTCATCAGGACCACGAAGCTGTGGCCTTTGTCCAGCGCGGCGCGGATGTCGGGGCGGCCCTCTTCCTGATCCAGCAGGCGCGCCAGGTTGGGACGTTCCAGTTGCTGACGGGCAGAGACTTCGATGAAGGTACGCAAAGCCTCGCGCCAGTCCGGCAGCGCGGCGGCGGCGGTGGCGGCCTCGCGATACTTGCCCTCTTCGCGCTGGAGCAGCGCCAGCGTCAAAGCGTCCTTGCCGGGGAAGTATTGGTACAGCGTGCCGATGCTGGCGCCCGCGCGGCGGGCCACGGCATTGGTGTTGAAGCCTTCCAGCCCATCCTCCTCCAGCACCAGCGCCGCCGCTTCCAGTATCGCCTCCACCGTGTGGGCGGAGCGACGCTGGCGCGGGGCTTTGCGGATGCTGAGGACAGCCGGTCGTGCAGGCATTACTTGACGGTGATTTTGATTTCCTTGTTCATGGCAGGACCGTAAGCCTGGTGCAGGCCGTTGGCGAACTGCATGGTCAAGGTGTAGTTACCCGGCGGCAGATTCAGCTCGGTTTCGGTCTGGCCTTTGCCGAAGTGGATGTGCTTTTCATCGGCCGGGATCACTTCGCCGGCTTTGACCGGGGTGGCGTTGACCAGCAAGTGATGGTGGCCGGTATTGGCGGTCATGTCGCCAGCCGGCTTGACTTCCATGCCGGTGACAGCGAACTTGACCTTGAACGGGCTGCTGACAGTCGCGCCGTTGGCCGGCTCGACAAAGGACACCGATTGCTGCGCGAACGCCATGGCGCTCAGGGACATCAGGGTTGCAGCCAATACCGATTTCATCATGGTGATTCTCCTGTTTAGTCGTTTTTGACGACGATGGTGGGGAACTTGCTGGTCATATCCTTGGCCTTCTCGGCCACTTGCACCGCCACCTTGCGGGCGATTTGCTTGTAGATCGCCGCTTCCTTGCCGTCCGGCTCGGCCACCACGGTCGGCTTGCCGGAATCGGCCTGCTCGCGGATGGCCATGGTCAGCGGCAGCGCGCCGAGGAAGTCGACGCCGAAGTCCTTGCACATTTTCTCGCCACCGCCGTGGCCGAAGATTTCCTCGGCGTGACCGCAGTTGGTGCAGATGTGCACGCTCATATTCTCCACCACGCCCAGGATGGGGATGCCGACTTTCTCGAACATCTTCAAGCCCTTGCGCGCGTCCAGCAGGGCGATGTCCTGCGGGGTGGTGACGATCACCGCGCCGGTCACCGGCACTTTTTGCGACAGCGTCAGTTGGATGTCGCCGGTGCCCGGCGGCATGTCGACGATCAGATAGTCCAGGTCGCGCCAGTTGGTCTGCTCCAGCAGTTGTTGCAGTGCCTGGGTGACCATCGGGCCGCGCCACACCATCGGCTCGTCCGGATCGATCAGGAAGCCAATGGAAGATACCTGCACGCCATAGTTTTCCAGCGGCTCCATCGACTTGCCATCCTTGGTCTCAGGACGGCCGGACACGCCCAGCATCATCGGCTGCGACGGACCGTAGATATCGGCATCCAGCAAGCCCACCGAAGCGCCCTCGGCGGCCAGCGCCAGCGCCAGGTTGACGGCGGTGGTCGATTTGCCCACACCGCCCTTGCCCGAGGCCACCGCAATGATATTCTTTACATTGACCATCGGCTTGAGGCCGCGCTGCACGGTGTGCGCAATGATCTTGCTGTACACGCTGACGCTGATATTGCCGATGCCCGGCAGGGTTTTCAGGCCGGCGATCACGCTGGCGCGGATGCCGTCGATCTGGCTGTTGGCCGGATAACCCAGTTCGATGTCGAGCGACACATCGCTGCCATCGACCTTCAAATTCTTGACCGACTTGCCGCTCACATAGTCTTTAGTTGTGTTTGGATCAACAATTTTCGACAGGGCGGCTTTGACGTCTTCTACTGCGATGCTCATGTAACTCTCCGTTAAATAGGCCTTCATTCTATCGCAACATGCGCACTAGCCGCATCCGCTGTTAAAATGCTCCTTTTCCACCCACAAAGTGCAACAACCATGACTCGCAAGCTGTTCGTCACCACTGCCCTGCCCTACGCAAACGCCGCTTTCCATATTGGCCACATGATGGAGTACATCCAGGCCGACATCTGGGTCCGGTTCCAGCGAATGCAGCGCGATGGCAACACGCCACGCGAAGTCCACTTTGTGGGCGCCGACGATACCCACGGCACGCCGATCATGATCGCCGCCGAGAAGGAAGGCATCACGCCCCAGGAATTCGTGGCCAAGATCGCCGCCGGCCGCGCCCAGTACCTGGACGGCTTCCACATCGCCTTCGATAACTGGTATTCGACCGATTCGCCGGAAAACGTCGAGCTGTCGCAGGGCATCTACCGCAAGCTGCGCGATGCCGGCCTGATCCAGACCAAGACCGTGGACCGCTTCTTCGATCCGGTCAAAGGCATGTTCCTGGCCGACCGCAACATCAAGGGCGAGTGCCCGAAATGCGGCGCCAAGGACCAGTACGGCGACAACTGCGAGGTGTGCGGCGCGGCTTATCAGCCGACCGACCTGGTGAACCCGTTCTCGGTGTTCACCAACGCCACGCCGGTGCTCAAGCCGTCGGAACAGTATTTCTTCAAGCTGTCGGACAAGCGCTGCTACGAGTTCCTGCGCGACTGGCTGAACACGCCGGGCCGTTTGCAGCCGGAGATGGTCAACAAGGTGTCCGAATGGCTGGGCGAAGCCGGCGAGAAGCTGGCCGACTGGGATATCTCGCGCGATGCGCCTTATTTCGGCATCCCGATTCCCGACGCACCGGGCAAGTACTTCTACGTCTGGCTGGACGCGCCGGTCGGCTATCTGGCTTCGCTGAAGAACTACTTCGCCAAGAAAGGCATCGACTACGACGCTTTCCTGAAAGATCCGGACGCCGAACAGATCCACTTCATCGGCAAGGACATCGTGTCCTTCCACCTGCTGTTCTGGCCGGCGATGCTGAAGTTCGCCGATCACCCGACCATCGAGCGCATGCGCGTGGCGGTGCACGGCCACCTGACCGTCAACAACGAGAAAATGTCCAAGTCGCGCGGCACCGGCATTTCGCCGCTGCGCTATCTGAACCTGGGCATGAATCCGGAATGGCTGCGCTATTACATCGCCTTCAAGCTGAACTCCAAGGTGGAAGACCTGGACTTCACCGGCGAAGACTTCGTGGCCCGCGTGAATTCAGACCTGATCGGCAAGTACGTCAACATCGCTTCGCGCTGCGCCGGCTTCATCGCCAAGAAGTTCGACGGCAAGCTGGCCACCAGCCTGTCGGCCAACGCCCAGGAATGGATCAAGCGCGCGCTGGTGACGGCCGACGGCGTGGAACGCCAGGCCAACATCGCCGCCAACTTCGAGGCGCGCGAGTTCGGCAAGGCGCTGCGCGAGATCATGGAGATCGCCGACTTCGCCAACCAGTACGTGGATGAGAACAAGCCATGGATTCTGGCCAAGGACGAGGCCAGGACCGCCGAGCTGCACGACGTCTGCACCACCGCGCTGATCCTGTTCCGCCAGTTGTCCATCCTGCTCTCGCCGGTGCTACCGGGCGTGGCCGCCAACGTGGCCAAGTTCCTCAACGACGAGAAGTTCGACTGGGCGCAGACCGATGTGGCCAGCGGCGTGGCATCTGGCGCCCTGCTGGGCCGCACCATCGGCGCTTACTCGCACCTGATGACCCGCGTCGATCCGAAGATGATCGAAGACCTGTTCGACGCGCCTGCCGCCGGTGCCGCCGCCGCGCCGGCAGCCGCCACCAAGGCCGAGAAGCCAGCCAAGGCCAAGGCCGCGCCAGCGGTGGCCGTGACCGAAACCGGCATCGAAGTAATGGCGCCTGAAATCTCGGTGGACGACTTCTTCAAGGTCGACCTGCGCATCGCCCGGATCGTCAACTGCGAACACGTGGAAGGCTCGGACAAGCTGCTGCGCCTGACGCTGGACGCCGGCGAAGGCCGTCACCGCAACGTCTTCTCGGGCATCAAGTCGATGTATCAGCCGGAAGACCTGGTCGGCAAGCTGACCGTGCTGGTGGCCAACCTGGCGCCGCGCAAGATGAAGTTTGGCGTCTCGGAAGGCATGGTCATGGCCGCGTCGGCCGTGGACGAAAAAGCCGATCCGGGCATCTACATCCTGAATCCATGGCCGGGCGCCAAGCCGGGCATGCGCATTCGCTAAGGAAGCCGGCATGAACCTTGTTGTACGCGAAGCGACGAAGGATGATGCCAGACTGATCGCCGAGCTCACGCGCGCCGCGTGGGCCGGCAAGGTCAGCGTTACTTCCAGCGGCCACCGCGAAACCGCCGTCATCGTTGCAGAACATCTGCGCGATGGCGGCGGTTTTGTTTTGGAGGTGGACGATCAGCCGGTCGGCTCGGTGCGCTGGCTGCCGCTCGATGCCGAGCAGGATGTATGGGAAGTGTGCAGGATGGGTGTACTGCCGCAGTACCGGGGCAGTAATCTCTCGCAGCACTTGCTGGAGGCGGTGATCCACCATGGCCTGGCGGCCGGCGTGGAAGAAGTGCGCCTGGCGGTGCGCGCCGACCAGCCGAAGCTGATCGACTTCTACACCGCCTACGAATTCGAACTGGCCGAGGAACTGGAGTATTCGCACGCCAATCCGCTGGAACCCGCGCCGCTGGTGATGCGCCGCTCGCTGCGGCACTGACAGCCGCACGGGAGGCAGTCCTACAAACGCCGATGCGCCCGCGTGAAACAATGGTGGCTTCCTACGGAGGCAATCATGAAAACCACTTTGGGGTTGTTGATGCTGACCGGCTTCCTGGGCACAACGGCCGTTGCTCAGCAAACCACCCCCGATCCATCAGTCAAGACTAGCGCGGGCAAGGCGGCCAAGGCCAAGAAGCCCGCCAGGCACGATTGCACCGGCATGCAGGGCGGCGTGGACGCCAGCGGCGGCGAGAGCGTGGAGGTGCAGGCCAAGACCAGCAAGACCACCGCTGCCAACAGCGCCAATTGCGGCAAGCACAATGGCAAGGCCGCCATGCCGGAAGCGGCACCAACCACGGCCCACCCCGAGATTAAGGACCCCGTCCTTCGGTAGCACTTTTACAGGAGACTGTCATGAATTCCAAATTGATCGCATTTCTTGCGGCGGCCACCATGAGCGTGGCGGCCGTGGCACAAACGCAAACTTCGGGCACCAGCAACACCGGCACGCCAACCAAGGGCCAAAGCACGGCCAACAGCGGCGAGCAGAATGCCACCGGCATGCAGAACAACAGCAATACGATCGGCTCGCAGCAAAAAACCGCCAAGGACCGCAAGGCGAAAAAGAACAACAAGTCAAACACCGATTGCAATGAGGCGCACACCGACGGCAACGCCACCACGCCCGCCCATGCCCGCGCCGATTGCGACAACACCAGCAAGACGCAGCAGCGCTAAGAGGTTGTTTCAAAATGCACGCAACGAAGCCGCGGGCTTTTTGAAACGACCTCTAAGCCGCAGGCCTAGAAGAGGTGGCGAATGCCGAGGTTGATCGCGCGGTTGCCGGTGCCGCCCTCAATCGAGCTGCCGACCGTGTAGCCGGCGCCATTCTTGTTGCGGATGTAGCCGTACACGCCATACAAGTCGGTACGCCTGGACAGGTAATAGCGATATCCCGCCGCGAACTGCTGCGCGTCCTGATTGAAGCCGGTCTTATCGTTCTTGCGGATGTAGGAGCCAAGCCAGGTGCCCAGGCCCGCCGGCACCGTCACGCCAAGCAGCATCACATCGCTATCGGTGGATGGCGTTGGCGCCACGCTTGCGCCAAACGGATTGGCCAGATTGCGCGGCAAGGCGCTGTTCACGCCTTTGTCCACGCCATACGCGAAGTGCGCCTTCGCCACGCCGAAGTCGTACAGCGCGGTCAACACCGAGTTACGCGCGCTGCTGACGTTCTTCACCATCGCCGTCTCGTTATTGCGATAGTGCGAGGCCAAGCGCAGCGTCAACGGTCCCGCCGCATACGCCAGCGCACCGCCGAACTGGCGGCCGGCGCCGCCGTCGCCAGCCACTTCGCCGGCACCGTACACCAGTTCGCCACTGAAGCCATGCGCCACGGGCGAGATGTATTTGACGGCATTGTCCATGCGGCTGGCGCTATTGCCGGTCGATGCCATCAGGTTCTTGGTATCTCCCGCCGTCCCCGAGCCGAAAGGGTCGACCGCAGCCACCGCCAGGTACTGCGGCGTGTATTGCCGGCCGATCGCCACCGTGCCTGCGCTGCCTTGCAATCCCACGTACGCCTGGCGGCCGAACAGCAAGCCCCCCTGCCCCATGGCGCCGGTATCGCCCTGGAAGCCATTCTCCACCAGGAAGACCGCCGACATGCCGCCGCCCAGATCCTCGGTGCCCTTGAAGCCGATGCGCGATCCGGACTCCACGCCGCTCGTCACCTTGGTGCTGGAGGCCGTGCCACCACTCTCGTGCACCAGCGCCATGTCAAAGATGCCGTACACGGTCACATTGGATTGTGCCGCCGCCATCCCGGCTGCCGCGCTCAATGCGAGCGCCATCATATTTTTTTTCATTGTCATCTCCCTGTTTTTCATTAAGCGCCGAAACCGCCGCCGCCCGGCGTTTCAATCGCAAAGACATCACCGGCCTGCATCTCGGCGGTGTGCGTCGCACCGAACTCCTCGACCGATCCATTGCCGCGCTCCACCCAGTTGCGCCCCAGAGCGCCGGGCTGCGCGCCCTGCAAGCCAAACGGTGCGATGCGGCGGTGGCCGGCCAGAATGTTGGCCGTCATCGCCTCAAGGAAGCGGATGCGGCGCAGCGCGCCGTCGCCACCACGGTGCGCCCCGTTGCCGCCACTGCCGCGGCGGATGGCGTGCGTCTCGACCAGCACCGGGAAGCGCCATTCCAGCACCTCCGGATCGGTCATGCGCGAGTTGGTCATGTGCGTCTGCACGGCGGCGGTACCATCAAAACCCGGACCTGCGCCCGATCCGCCGGCGATGGTTTCGTAGTACTGATGCTGGTCATTCCCAAAGGTGAAGTTGTTCATCGTCCCCTGCGAGGCGGACATCACACCGAGCGCGCCGTACAGGGCGTCGGTGACGTACTGCGATACCTCCACATTCCCCGCGACCACCGCCGCCGGATAGCGCGGATTGAGCATCGAGCCTTCCGGCACAATCAGGTGCAGGGGCTTGAGCACACCTTCGTTCATCGGAATGTCGCTGTCGATCAGGGTGCGGAACACGTACAATACGGCCGCCTTGCACACCGACAGCGGCGCGTTGAAGTTGGTGGGACGCTGTTCGCTAGTGCCGGTGAAGTCCACGATGGCGCTGCCGTTATCGCGATCGATGGTCAGTTTCACCTGCAACAGCGCGCCGTCATCCATCTCGTAGGCGAAGCTGGCGTCGCGCAGCGTGCGGATGGCCTTGCGCACGGCCTGCTCGGCGTTATCCTGCACATGCTGCATGTAGGCCAGCACCACCTCTTCGCCGTAAGTGGCGGCGGCTTTCAGCAATTCGTTGGCGCCGGTTTCGCATGCGCCCAGTTGCGCGATCAGGTCAGCGATGTTCTGGTCGATATTGCGGCTCGGCCAGGGACCGGCGGCAAACAGCGCCCGCACTTCCTGTTCGAGGAACACACCCCGGTCGACGATCTTCACGTTGTCCAGCAATACGCCCTCCTCCAGGATGCTGCTGCTGTTCGGCGGCATGGAGCCCGGCGTAATACCGCCCACATCACCATGATGGCCGCGCGCCGCGACGTAGAACAGCGGCGCATCAGCCGCTTTGCCATAGACCGGGCAGACCACCGTGATGTCCGGCAGGTGGGTGCCACCGTTGTATGGCACGTTGAGCACATAGGCATCGCCTGGCGCCATGCTGGCGGCGTGTTGACGAATCACGCACTGCACACTGTCGCTCATCGATCCCAGATGGACGGGAATATGCGGGGCGTTGGCGATCAGGTTGCCGTGGCGGTCAAACACGGCGCAGGAGAAGTCTAGACGCTCCTTCATGTTGACCGAGTACGCCGTGTTCTCCAGCGTCGTCCCCATCTGGCGTGCAATCGCCATGAACAGGTTATTGAAGATTTCCAGATGAATCGGATGTACCGCGGTGGTCATCTTGTGCGCCGCACCAGCGGAAACCACACGCTCCAGCAGCAGCGTATGGTCGGGCAGCACGCGGGCGCTCCAGCCAGCATCCACCACGGTGGTGGCGATGGCCTCGCGGATCAGCGCCGGGCCGGCGACACGGCTGCCCACCGGCAGTTCGGCGCGCACGTACAGCGGAATCGGCACGGTGTCGCCATCGACATAGCTATAGACGCGGCCATCCTCCACGCGCTCGCCGCCGGCCGGCACGGAGATTTCAAATCCCAAGCCGTCGCCGGCGCCTATGGCCTCGGCGGAGATGGATTCGATGACCAGCGGCTGGCCTTCCATCACGAAGCCGAAACGGCTGCGGTACAGGGTGGCGAAGGCTTCGGCCATGGCCACTTCGCTCCCCAGGGCGACGACGAAGGTGGAATCGCTGTCCTGGTATTTCACGCGGGCGCACAGTTCAACGCTGATGTCGGCCTGGGCGACCTTCTGCGCCAATAGTTCCTCGGCGGCCTGCTGCGCCAGCGCGGCCAGTTGCGGCTCCAGCGCGGTCAACGTCGCTGCGTTCAGCGGCTGCTCGACGGCGGCTTCGCGCATCGCGCGGATGTCCGCCAGGCCCATGCCGAATGCCGACAACACACCGGCAAACGGATGGATCGCGATCTTGCTCATGCCAAGGACATCCGCCACACGGCAAGCATGCTGGCCGCCGGCGCCGCCGAAGCAGCACATGGCATAACGGCTGACGTCATAGCCGCGCTCCACCGAAATCGACTTGATCGCCTGCGCCATATTGTCGACGGCGACCGCCAGGAAGCCATCCGCCACGGCCGATGGCGACAGGCGCGTTCCGGTCTCGGCGTGGATCTGCTCCGCCAGCTTGCTGAAGCGGCGTACCACCACATCACGGTCCAGCGGCTGATCGCCGTTGGGGCCAAACACGTGCGGGAAGTGCTCGGGCTGGATACGGCCCAGCATCACATTGCAGTCGGTGACCGTCAGCGGACCGCCCTTGCGGTAGCTTGCCGGCCCCGGATTGGCGCCAGCCGACTCCGGGCCGACCTTGAAGCGGCCGTTTTCAAAACTGCAAATCGAGCCGCCGCCCGCCGCCACCGTATGAATGTGCATCATCGGCGCACGCACACGCACACCGGCAACCACCATCTCGAACACGCGCTCATAGGCGCCGTCATAGTGGGCGACGTCAGTCGAGGTGCCGCCCATGTCAAAGCCGATCACCTGCTTCAGGCCTATCGCTTCGCAACTCTTGACCGCGCCAACAATGCCGCCGGCGGGGCCGGACAGGATCGCGTCCTTGCCCTGGAAGCGGCTGGCGTCCGTCAGCCCGCCGTTGGATTGCATGAACATCAGGCGGGTATCGCCGGTGTCGGCGGAAACGCGCGACACATAATCACGCAGCACCGGCGACAGGTAGGCATCCACCACCGTGGTATCGCCCCTGCCGACGATCTTCATCAAGGGACTGACCTGGTGGCTAACCGAGATCTGCGTGAAGCCCGCTTCCACCGCCAGCACGTGCAGGCGCTGCTCGTGCTGAGGATAGCGGTAGGCGTGCATCAGCACAATCGCAATCGCATCGATGCCGCGTCCGCGCAGCGCCTGGAACTGGCGGCGCAGCAGCGCGTCGTCCGGCGCTTGCAGCACTTCGCCATGCGCGCCGATGCGTTCGTCGATTTCAATCACCTCTTCGTAGATCAGATCCGGCAGCGCGATGTGCATGGCGAAGATGTCCGGCCGGTCCTGGTAACCGATGCGCAGCTGGTCGGCAAAACCGCGCGTGATGGCCAGTGCCGTGCGTGCGCCCTTGCGTTCCAGCAGCGCGTTGGTCGCCACCGTGGTGCCCATCTTGATGACCTCAATTTGCCCGGTCGGCAGCGGATCGCCGGTTTTCAACCCGAGCATCTCGCGCATGCCTTGGGTGACCGCGTCGTCGTAACGCTCCGGGCACTCCGACAGCAGCTTGTGCGTCACCAGCTTGCCGTCCGGACGGCGCGCCACGATGTCGGTGAAGGTGCCGCCGCGGTCGACCCAGAATTGCCAACGCAGTTGTTGAGCGGGGATGTCGTTTTTCATATTGATGCCTTTAAGTCTGGTATGGGATCTGTGATTCAGGATTCGAGTTGTTTGCCGGCGGTTTCCGGCAAGGTCAGGGCCGCGAGGATCATGACGCCGTAAGCGGTGCCGGCGAAGATGCCGATCGCCTCGCCGAGCGCCATCGACTGGCTGCTCATGCCGATCATCAGCGGGAACAGCGAACCTACCGCGCGGCCCATGTTGTAACTGAAGCCCTGGCCCGAGCCGCGTATGGCGGTGGGGAACAGCTCCGTCAGGAAGGCGCCCATGCCGCTGAACACACCGGACACGCAGAAGCCCAGCGGGAAGCCCAGGAACAGCATCACCCCATCCGTCACCGGCAACCGGGTATACGCCAGGGCAATGCACATCGAGCCGGTGGCAAACAAGATGAAGTTCTTTTTGCGGCCCAGATAGTCGGTCAGGAAGGCGCTGACGATGTAGCCGACGTAGGAGCCGACAATCACCATGGCCAGGTAGCCGCCGGTGCCCAGCACCGTCAGGTGGCGCTCGGTCTTGAGGAAAGTGGGCAGCCAGGTGGTGATGGCGTAGTAGCCGCCTTGCGCGCCGGTGGTCAGCAGGACGGCGCGCAGGGTCACGCTCAGCATTTTCGGCGAGAAGATTTGCCAGAACGATGGCTGGCCTTCGTCACGCGCCGCTTTCTTCTTCACGGCCACGAACACTTCCGGCTCATCGACAAAACGGCGGATGAAGATCACGAACAGTGCCGGCAAGATCCCCAGTAGGAAAAGCGAACGCCATGCCCACTCCGCCGGCAGCAGCGAGAACATCAAGGCGTACAACAGCGCGGACACGCCCCAGCCTATCGCCCATCCCGCCTGCACCATGCCGACCGCTTTGCCACGGTCCCTGGCGCGTATGACTTCGCCGATGAGGATGGCGCCAGCCGTCCACTCGCCGTCCATGCCAAAGCCCATCAGGCCGCGCGCCCACAGCAGCTGCGTGAAGTTCTGCGCCAGGCCGCACAGCACGGTGAAAAACGCGAACCAGAGTATCGTGATTTGCAGCGCTTTCACGCGGCCGATGCGGTCGGACAGAATGCCGGCGATCCAGCCGCCGGCGGCGGACGTCAGCAGCGTCACCGTGCCGATCAGGCCCGCGTCGCCCTTGGACAGGCCCCAGGTGGCAATCAGCGTTGGAATCACGAAGCTGAGGAACTGCGTGTCCATCGCATCCAGCGCGTAACCGATCTTGCAGCTCCAGAAGGTGCGGCGCTCCTTGCCCGTCAAGGCGAAGAACCAGGAAAAGAATCCTTCCCGCTGTTCTGTGCCGAGTGCTTGTGTGTTCATCGTAATCTCCCTTTTTGAAGGCGCAGCCGTCCCCGTTCAGGCCAGTGGTGCTGGCCCGTTGTGGTGCTGCGCTGGTTTTTTTAAATTAAAAAGCTGCGAGTGAAGAATTGAGTATGTCGGTCACCAGCATGTAGCCCGGCTGGTGGGTGACCACCAGTGGCAAACGCGCATGGCGTATGGCTTCCTGCGGCGTCACGCCGCAAGCCCAGAACACAGGGATTTCATCAGGCATGATCTCGACGGCATCGCCGTAGTCGGGCTGCATGATGTCGGCAATGCCAATCAAACGCGGATCGCCCAAATGAACAGGCGCGCCGTGCACCGCCGGATAGCGGCTGGTGATCTGAATCGCGCGGATAGCGTCGACCGCTTTCATCGGCCGCATCGACACCACCATCTCGCCAGCGAACGGGCCGGCGGGATGGTTGCGGATATTGGTGCAGAACATGGCGACGTTGCGGCGCTGCTCCACGTGGCGCAAGCGGATGCCCGCCTCCAGCAGCATGTGCTCAAACGAGAACGAGCAGCCGATCGCAAACACCACCATGTCATCACGCCAGACCTCATGCAGCGCATAGGTTTGTTCGGTCAGCTGGCCCTCGCGGTAAATGTTGTAGCCCGGGGTGTCGCTGCGGATGTCGAGGTCCGCCCCCAGGCGCGGCAGATTCCACTGCCCCGGCTCGCCCACCGCCAGCAACGGACAGGCGCGCTGATTGCGTTGGCTGAACAGCAGGAAGTCATGGGCATGCGCTTGTGGCAGGATGACCAGGTTGGCCTGGGCATAAGGACCGCAATAGCCTGCGGTGGGCTGGCGGAAGGCGCCGCTACGGACCTGCTGGCGCAATTCGAGTGGTGTCATGGCTGGCTCGCTCATCATATTAAAACAGCATGAGATAAGAATAATCTCGAATAACCACACAGGCTATCTAGTTATTGTTGCTGTTGTTGTTTAGTTTTTCTTACCACTCCGCGCTATCCTGGTGCATGAGGTTAAGGTATTCTTGTCGCATGAACACCCGCTTCCTGGAGACCTTCGTCATCCTCGCCCAGCTGCGCAGCTTCCGCGCAACGGCGCAGGCGCTGCACGCCACGCCCGCCGCGATCTCCCTGCGTATCAAGACGTTGGAAGAAGAGCTGCAAACGGAACTCGTCGACCGCCACAGCAAAGACTTCCGCCTCACCGCCAACGCCGAATATCTGCTGGGCCATGCCAAAGCGGTGGTCGACGCGACCCGGCGCCTGCAGGCGGCGGCGCACAAGGACAATGCGGTGCGCGGCCGCTTGCGCCTGGGGGTGATTGAATCGGTGGTGCATAGCTGGCTGGCGCAGTACATCCGTGAGCTGAACGCGCTGTATCCGGAAATTGAAGTCGATCTGGCGGTCGACATGAGCAATGTGCTGGAGCGCCGCCTGCGTGCCCGCGAGCTCGATCTGGTGATTCAGGTGGAAGGTGTGGAAAGCAGCGATATCGTGTCCGAAGCGCTGGCGGTCTATCCGCTGCACTGGATCGCGCGCAAAGGCTTGCTGGACCCGCGCAAGGAAGGTTTGAATCAGCGCCTGCTGCAACTGCCGATCCTGACCTTTGGACGTGGCACCGCGCCGCACCGCATGCTGGAGGAGATCGTCAGCAAGATGGCCAACCTGGCCATGGTGCCACTGGAGCAGACACGCATTACCTGCTCGCCGTCGGTGGCGGCGATTGTACAGTTGATGAAAGATGGTTACGGCGTGGCCGCGATACCCAGCCTGTTCGTGGCAGGTTTGCTCGACAGCGGTGAGTTTATTGAGCTGCCGGTGCAGCCGGAGCCGCCGTCGATTATTGTCTCCATGTGCTTCCACTCGAATGCCGAGATGCTGGTGCATGCCGCCGCCAACGCGGCACGCCAGTCCTGCGCCGGCTATTGCGCCCAGGTCGATCCACGCTACATCAAGTCGCTGGGCTGAGGTCCGGCATCAGGTCTTACAGCGCCAGCGCAATCTCGCTGGCGCCCGCACGCGGGGCGACGGAACACAGCAATACCTGCCCCGCTTCCGGCTGCGTGCTACAGCGACGGGTATAAGCCACATCGCCCGATTCCAGGCCTGCCGCGCAGGAGCCGCACAAACCTGAGCGGCACCCCGAAGGGGCGGCCACGCCGTTCGCTTCGGCCAGTTCAAGCAGGCTGCCGTGCGACCCGTCCCATATCGCCTCGACACCCGAACGGACGAAGTGGACCGGCACCGGGCCGGCGGCGGCCGCCACGGCCTGCGTGCCGGCGACGTCACTACGACGCACGCTGGCGGGGCCGAAAGCCTCGAAGCGGATGCGCTGGTCCGGCACATTCAGCTTGCGCAGGCCTTCGTACATGGTTTGCATGAAGCCGGCCGGGCCACACAGGTAGAAATCGTAGTCGTCGAATGGCAGCAGCTCGCGCAGCAGGTTGATATCAATGCGCTTGCTTTGCACATGCACGGAGAGATTGCTGTGCCCTGCCGCCAGCGTTTGCAGGTGCACCGCAAACGGATGCGCCGTCTCGCGCGCACCGTGAATGAAGTGGATTGGATGACGATGGCGTGTGCGGCTGCCGTTCACCAGCAAGCCGTTCAGCATGGCGATCATTGGCGTGATGCCGATGCCGGCCGATAGCAGCACGGCCGGCCGCTGCGTGCCCTCTTCAAATGTGAAGTCGCCACCGGGCCCCATCAACTCGATCTGCGCGCCCGGCGCCAGATGCGCGTGCAACCATGACGACACCACGCCATCGCGCTTGACGCTGACGCGGTAACGGCGGCCATTGGGCGCATCGGAAATCGTGTAGCTGCGGATTTGCGACGCCGCGCCGCCGTCCGCCCACTCCGGCACGCGCACCGAGACAAACTGCCCCGGCACGTGCGCCGCCACGCCAAGGCCGTCGGCTGGTTCAAGATGGAATGAGCGCACGTCAGCGCTCTCCCGCACCACGTCGGCCACGGTGAAGGTGCGCCAGCTGGTGGTCAGCGCGGCGGCCGACTGCGCGCGGTCGGCCTCCTCCCAACTGCCGGTGCGCGCATTTTGCATGGCCGGCTGCGGCGCGGTCCAGCGGAACGGCAGCGCGCCGGCATTGCGCACCACTTCGCGCACGTGGAAACGCAGCAGGCGTTCGGCGCCCGCAAATGCCTGCAACCGCGGGCCGTCCCAGATAATCTCCGCCTCCACCGCGATGTGCAGCAGGTCGCCTCGCTCGAAGTCGATGAACAGCAGGCCTGCGCGCGGATACTCGGCCACATTGCCTAGCGTGTTGAAGAAGAAGTTGCCGACGAATTCCGGTGACGTCAGCGTGCGCTCGTCATCCACGCGCACAAACCCCGGCCGGCCGCCGCGGTGCGACACGTCCACGCCACGCCCGCGACCCGCATCGGCTTTCATATTGGCGCTGGCGATGAAGAAGGTGTCGGCGCGCGCAATCAGCTCGCGGTCGGCCGCCGTCAGCGCCACGCCACGCAGCACCTGCACCTTGCGCCCATCGTCTGGCGCGGCGCTGTGCTGGCGATGCTGGATGTACTGCGGGCAGTTACCGAAGCTTTGCGTAACGGCGATGCGCAGCCCGCCCTCGTCGGCCGCCACGATCTCGCCATTCACACGGTTGCGGCGGCGCGTGGTCGGCTCCAGACCGAGGCCGCCCACATGATCGCCAACGCGCAATTGTCCTTCCAGCGGATCGCCCGCCAGCATGCCGCCGCCGATGTGCAGCGTATGTTCATCAGGCGTGCTGACAAACCCCGGGCCGGCGGCCAGCATGGTCGCCCACGGCTGCCCGGCCGCGTCCAGCGCGCCAAGGAAGAAGAACGGCAGCGACGCATAGAACTGACGATGCTGCTCCGGCATGAAGTCGCGGATGAACGCCGCCGCGCCGGCCATGTGATCGCGCACGCCTACGCGCTCCTGGATCGCCAATTCGCCAGCGTGGAAGGGCGTCATGATTTATACCTCCTCTGGCGCCAGGCCGGCTTTGGTGGCCGGCATCGGCACAAAGCCTGGCAACGCGCGGATGTTGTCCAGCCAGGCGCGGATATTCGGGTACGGTTTCAGCGACACGCCGCCTTCCGGTGCGTGGGCGATATAGCTGTAGCCGGCGATGTCGGCGATGGTGGCATGCTCTCCCACCAGCCAGCGGCGGCCTTGCAGCTCGCGTTCCATCACGTCGAACAGACGCACGGCCATGGTCTTGGCGGCTTCGTGATCGCGTGGCGCGTTGAACACGGTGACCAGGCGCGCGGTGGCGGGACCGCCCGCGATCTTGCCGGCGGCAACCGACAACCAGCGCTGGACGTTGGCCGTGGCGACCGGATCGCGCGGCAGCCAGCGGCCGCTATCGTCATATTTGGAGGCCAGGTAGACCAGGATGGCGTTGGAATCGGCCAGCGTCACATCGCCATCTTGCAGCACCGGGATTTCGCCGAAGGCGTTCATGCCCAGGAAGGGTTCTTTCTTGTGCTCGGCGTTGGCCAGATCGACCAGCACGTATTCATGCGGCAGGTTCAGCAGGTTAAGGAACAGGTGGGCGCGGTGGGTGTGGCCGGAAAGCGGAATGCCGTACAGTTTCATGATGACTCCTTGGTTGGTGATGAAACAAGTATAGGGAGCCGCCATCGTCCTGATAAGCCGGACAAATACGGAATCACAGTCCACTTAAAGTGTACAATCAGGCTTATGATCGATCTCAGCACCATCAACCTCAACCGCCTGACCACCTTTGTTGCCGTGGTCGAGGCCGGCTCGCTCACGGCCGCCGCCGAGCGGCTGGGTCTGGCCAAGTCCATGGTCAGCAAGCACATGCAACTGCTGGAGCAGGAAATCGGCGTCGGCCTGCTGCTGCGTTCCACCCGCAAGCTGAGCCTGACCGAGGCTGGCCGCAGCTTCTATGCATCCAGCCGCCAGCTGTTGCAGGCGGCGGAGCAAGCCATCGAGCAGGCGCGCAGCGGACGCAACGCGCCGCAAGGCACGCTGCGCGTGGCCTCGCCCATCGATTACGGGGTGATTGTGGTGTCGCCGGTGCTGGCGCAGCTGCGCGCGCGCTACCCGGCGCTGAAAATCGATCTGACTTGCGGCGACCATCGGATTGACCTGATCGCGGAAGGCATCGACGTCACGGTCCGGCTGGGCAAGCTGGCCGACTCCGGCCACATGGCCACGCGGGTGGATACGCTGACGCGCTGGCTGGTGGCCAGCCCCGCGTTCCTGGCCGCACACGGCACGCCGGTCACGCCGGACGATTTGTCTTCGCTGCCCTACATCGCCCTGTCGGTGATACCGCAGCCGGCGCAATTCACGCTGAGCGACCGCGCCGGCGATCAGGTCGATGTGCGCATGGAGAACACGGTGTTTTCATCGAATACCGCCTACGCCACGCGGGCGGCGGCGCTGGCCGGCGACGGCATCCTGCGCGCCACCACATTTTCAGTGAAAGACGATGTGGCGACAGGCCGTCTGGTGCGCGTGCTGCCCGACTGGTCGCTGCCGGAGAGCGACATCCATGCGGTCTACCCGGCTACCTCTCACCTGCCGCAAAAAGTGCGCGTCTTCATCGACGCCCTGAAAGCGGCTACCGGCGGCTAGCCGAGACCACGATGCCGCCGACGATCAACGCGAAGGCGGCGGCATGGTAGCCGTGCGGCGCTTCGCCAAGGAAGGCCGAGGACAACACGGCGGTAAACAGCGGCGTCAGGTTGACGAAGAAAGCACCGACCGACGGGCCGGCCTCGCGCACGCCGGCCCCCCAGCAGCCGAAGGCGACGATGGCCGGGCAGGTCGACACGTACAGCAGCGCCGCCGCCAGCGCCCAGCTCCACTGCACCGGCATCGCGCCCAGCGCCTGCTCGCCCACCGCAAACGCGCCCGACCACAGCGCGCCAAACGCCACTTGCGCCAGCAGGAAGCTGGCCCAGTTGGCGCGGATGCCGGCCGGCTCCTTGGCGCGCAGCAGCAGCCAGCTGTACAGCGACCAGGCGATGGTCGCCAGGATCATGAACAGATCGCCCGCCACCAGCCGCAGCTCCAGCACGTGCTGCCATTCACCGCGCGCCAGCACCAGCAGCACGCCGGCGATCGACAGCACCGCGCCGGCCACCTGCTTGCGGCTGACCGGCACGTTGAAGAACAGGCGGCCGGTCAGCATCATCCACACCGGCATGCCGGATGCCACCAGCGTGACGTTGATCGGCGTCGAGCTTTGCAGCGCCATGTATTGCAGCGCGTTGTACATGCCGATGCCCAGCAGGCCGAGGATGGCGTAGGTTTTCCAGTGCGCCCACAGCCCGGCCTGGCGGCGGAACACCGGGCCGGCCAGCGGCAGCAGGATGAAGAAAGCGATGGCCCAGCGCAGGAAATTCAGCAGCACGGGCGGCAGCATGTCGTGCACCAGGCGGCCGACGATGGCGTTGCCGGCCCACAGCAGCGGCGGCAGGGTCAGCAGGAAAATGGTTTGGGGCGTCAGGCGGGCGTTCATCTTTACTATTCGTGCAACATTATCCGCTAGAGCATACCCTATCGCGAGCGATAGAAATAGCGCGGGAGCGCTGCGGCGCGGTAAAATAGCCGTTGCTGATCCAACCACTTAGATAATATGAAACTTTCTAAACAACATTCGATGTACGAATCCGAGCACACCCTGTTCATCAAGGCGTTGAAGGAAAAGAATCCTGGTATTGAAGAAGGCCAGCAGAAAGGCCGCGCCCTGCTGTGGGACCGTCCTCCGATCTCGCTGGATGAGCAGCAACGTCAGCTGGAATCGGCTGTGAAGCAACAAGCTTACGTCTACCAGAACAAGGTCTAAGCACAGCATGCGGGGCGGCAAGGATGTTGCCAGACGATACGGCTGACTTGGAGCCGCCTGTACCGGAAGCCGATCTCGGCGCGCCGGATGCCGGCCCCAACCCGCTCGACACGGCCACCGCCGCTGTCTCCGCCGGCGCAGCCGATGCCGCCAACGATGCCGCGCCTGACGCGGCCGAGCCAGCCGATGGCGCAGCGGCCGAGGCCGCCGCCGCCGAAGCCGCCCTCACCGGAGAAGTCTCCGCCCTCGCCCGCCTGTACGGCGAGCCGCTGCTCAAGCTGCCAACCGATCTGTACATCCCGCCCGACGCGCTCGAAGTCTTCCTCGACGCATTTGAAGGCCCGCTCGACCTGCTGCTGTACCTGATCCGCAAGCAAAACTTCAACATCCTCGACATCCCGATGGCGCAGCTGACGCTGCAATACCTGAAGTACGTCGATCAGATCCGCCTGTCCAACCTCGAACTGGCGGCGGAATACCTGTTGATGGCGGCCATGCTGATCGAAATTAAATCGCGCATGCTGCTGCCGCAGCGCCAGGCCGATCTGGACGTGGAAGCGGACGACCCGCGCGCCGAGCTGGTGCGCCGCCTGCTGGAATACGAACAGATCAAGCTGGCCGCCTACGACCTCAACGCCATCCCGCAAGTCGACCGCGACTTCGTCCGCACCCAGATCTTCATCGAGCAGAGCCTGACGCCGGCCTGGCCACATGTCGAAGCCATCGACTTGCAGCAAGCCTGGATGGACGTGATGAAGCGCGCCAAGCTGACCCAGCATCACAAGATCAGCCGCGAGGAGCTGTCGGTGCGCGAGCACATGACCGGCATCCTGCGCCGCCTGCAATCGACCCGCTTTGTCGAGTTCGCCGACCTGTTCGACATCGCCGGCGGCGTGCCGGTGGTGGTGGTGAACTTTGTGGCGCTGCTGGAGCTGGCCAAAGAAACCCTGATTGAAATTACCCAGGCCGAACCGTTCGCACCGATTTACGTGCGGCTGGCCTACTCGCCGGCGTAAGCCGGCACCCAGAACGAGCTTACAACCATGAAAATCATCACCTCGATTGAAGAACTGCGCGACCAACTGAGCGGCCAATTGCGCACGGCGTTTGTCCCGACCATGGGCAATCTGCACGAAGGCCACCTGTCGCTGATGCGCCTGGCGCGCAAGCATGGCGACCCGGTGGTGGCGTCGATCTTCGTCAACCGCCTGCAATTCGGCCCGAACGAGGACTTCGACAAGTATCCGCGCACCTTCCAGGCCGACGTGGAGAAGCTGGAGAAAGAAGGCGTGTACGTGCTGTTCGCGCCAACCGAGAAAGATCTGTATCCGGAGCCGCAGGAGTACCGCGTGCAGCCGCCGGATGGCCTCGGCAATACGCTGGAGGGCGAGTTCCGTCCGGGCTTCTTCAATGGCGTGTGCACGGTGGTGACCAAGCTGTTCTCGTGCGTGCAGCCGCGCGTGGCGGTGTTCGGCAAGAAGGACTACCAGCAGCTGATGATCGTGCGTAACATGACGCGCCAGTTCGCCATGCCGACCGAGATTATCGCGGCTGAAACGTACCGCGCGGATGACGGCCTGGCGCTATCGTCGCGCAATATGTACCTGTCGGAAGCGGAGCGCGCCGAGGCGCCGGCGCTGTATCAGACCCTGAACTTCGTCGCCAACGAAATGCGTTCCGGCCATCTGGACGTGTTCCAGCTGGAGCACAAGGCCATGGACGACCTGGCCAAGCGCGGCTGGAAGCCGGACTACATCTCGATCCGCAAGCGCAACGACCTGCAACCGCCGAACGCCGGCGATCTGGCGCAAGGCACGCCGCTGGTGGTGCTGGCCGCCGCTAAGCTCGGCACCACCCGCCTGATCGACAACCTCGAAATCTAAGGCTTGCCACCCGCAGGCGCAGCCGGCAGAACAGCCGCGCCCTGCGGCGACAGCTGGATAATGACTGCAGGGGTGGTGATCGGCTGAGCTGGCGCAACGGCAGGTGGCGGTGGTGGCGGCTCCCTCAGCGCCACATGCAGCACCACGCTGGCAAGCGCCACGTTCAGCGCGATCGTGGTCACGAACAGGCCGACCACCCACTTCACCACTTCGGATACGCCTTTCGAAACCGCATTTTCGATTTTGGCATCTATCGCCTTGAAGCGCTCATCCATCGTCGCGCGCAAAGCATCAGACCGCTCATCCATCGTAGTGCGCAAGGCATCAAACCGCTCATCCATCGTGGTGCGCAAGGCAATAAACCGTTCATCCATCGTGGTGCGCAAGGCATCAAGCCGTTCATCCATCGTAGTGCGCAAGGCATCAAGCCGTTCACTTACGGATACGCGCAGGTCGTCAACGGCGGTGCGGACGTCGCCCACTTTGTTGTCGATGTACTCTCTGTCGGAATTGGCGTTCATGATGAAGCCATCATGCGCCGCGCAATCTGGCGCGTCAACGGGCGCGCGTGCGGTGTTTGAGGCAGGTCAAGCGGCGACGTTCTGGGCCCAGGCCAGGGCCGAGAGGTGGGCTTTGTTGACGTCCAGGGGGCTCAGTTTCAGGCTCGCGGCCAGCGAGGCGACCAGATTGGAATTCAGTTCGCAAGCCTCGGCCAGGGCCAGGTAAGGACCATATTTGCCGCTGCGCGTCAGCAGCGCCGCCACCACGTCGTCGGACAACTGGATGTTGGCCAGCACTTCCTGCATCGGAATGCCCAGCAGCCGGTCCAGCAGCGAGAACATGCCCGCCACGAAGATATTTTCCGCCTCGCTCTTGCCCAGCGCCGCCTGCCCCAGCAGCTCTGCCAGGCGGCCGCGCACCACCGCCGTTTCCAGCAGCACCGGCGAATAGCCCGAGGTGCTGGCCGTGGCCAGCAGCAAGGTCAGCCAACGGTACAGTGGCGTGTAACCCAGCAAGGTCAGCGCCTGGCGCAGGGACTGCACCTCCCTGCCCGCGCCAAAGCCGGCCGAATTGATGAAGCGCAGCAGCTTGTAGGTCAGTGTGGCGTCGCGCTTGAGCACCGCCTCCAGCTGGGCGATGTCGGCGTTCTGCCGCACCATCTGCATCAGCTGCATGATGATGGTCTGGGCCGGATTCAGGCCCTTGTTGTCGCTCGAGGGACGCGGCGTCAGGTGCAGCTTGCCGACAAAGGCGTTCAAGCCCAGCGCCGCGCAGGCGTCAAAGTCGGCCCAGTTGCTGACCGGGCGGCCCACCATCCCCACCGTCGATTGTTTCAAGGCCGCATAAGTGCGCGCCTGCGCCCCCACATCGGCGCCGGTGAAGCGCACTTCCACGTAGGAAGCCACCGTCGGCAGGCGGCTGCCGATGCGGGTCAGGTCGGCCTCGCGCAGCAGGATGCCGACGCCGCCGGCGCGCAAGCCCTGCACCGCGGCCAGGGTATCGGGATTGGCCAGTTCCGCCGTCTTGATCGACAGCACCGTGTGCTGCGGCGGCAAGGCGTGCAGCGCGTCGGTCGACAGCATGGCGGGAACGGCTTCCAGGAAGAGAGTTTTGTCTCGCAACAACCAGCCGCCGTCCTCATCAAGGACCTGGCTGGCGACGAAACCGACCAGCGACTCCAGCGCATCGAGCGTAGAGCCGCCAGCCGAGGCTTGTTGCCACGTCAGTTCGTAGCCTACGACCCGCTGTTTCGGGTCAAGCAAGGGCTCACGGACGAGAAAGTTGGTTTCGTGCATGGCACCTTGTTACTAACGATATCAAGCCCCGAGTTTCTCGAAGATCTTGTTCAGCTTTTCATCCAGCGTGGCGGCGGTGAATGGCTTCACCACATAGCCGTTGGCGCCGGCTTGCGCCGCCGCGATGATGTTTTCCTTCTTGGCCTCAGCGGTCACCATCAACACCGGCAGCTTGGCCAGCGCGGGGTCGGCACGGATGTTTTGCAACATGGTCAGGCCGTCCATGTTCGGCATGTTCCAGTCGGACACGACGAAGTCGAACTGCTCTGCGCGCAGCTTGGCCAGCGCCATCACGCCGTCTTCTGCCTCGTCGACATTGGCATAACCCAGTTCTTTTAACAGATTCCGGACGATGCGGCGCATCGTCGAAAAATCGTCAACAACTAAAAATTTCATCTTTGGATCAGCCATGAATTGCTCCGTTGATTCTCTACGCGGTTGTTAATAGTGCCTACAATTGGCAACAAGTTGTAGGATAGCATTTTCGTTGCTTGAAGGCGAACAAAGTAGCAGTAAAACGTCACAGTTGCACAATTAAACACGCAAGGCGCGCATCCCGTGTTGCGCCAGGTAGCCCAGCACCATGCCCGGCAGCGCCTGCAAGGCCCCGACTTCATGCGCCGCCCCCACGGCGATCGCTTCGCGCGGCATGCCGAACACCACGCAACTGGCCTCGTCCTGCGCAAAATTATACGCCCCGGCATTTTTCATCTCCAGCATGCCGGCTGCGCCGTCCTTGCCCATACCAGTCAGGATAACACCGACTGCGTTTTTACCGGCGGCTTGTGCGGCGGAACGGAACAACACATCCACCGACGGCCGGTGGCGGTTGACCGGCTCGGCCTGGTCGATGCGGGTCATGTAGTTGGCGCCGCTACGGGTCAGGTACAGGTGCGAGTGGCCCGGCGCGATGTAGGCGTGGCCCGGCAGCACGCGCTCATTGCCCTGCGCCTCCATCACCGAGATCTTGCACAGCGAGTCCAGCCGCTTGGCGAACGAGCGGGTGAAACCTTCCGGCATGTGCTGGGTGATCAGGATGCCGGGGCAGTCGGACGGCATTTGCATCAGGAATTCGCGGATCGCCTCGGTGCCGCCGGTGGAAGCGCCGATGATGATCAGCTTTTCCGACGACAGCAGCGGGTTGCGCAGCGCCGACAGCGGCGCGTGCCCTTCGGCGCCCGGCTGCGGCAGGCGGCGCGCCTGCACCCGCGCCTTGGAGGCGGCGCGGATCTTGTCGGTGATCAGGTCGGTATATTCGCGCATGCCGGCCTGGATCGAGATTTTCGGCTTGGTGACGAAATCCACCGCGCCCAGCTCCAGCGCGCGCATGGTGATCTCGGAGCCGCGCTCGGTCAGCGAGGACACCATCACCACCGGCATCGGCCGCAGGCGCATCAGTTTTTCCAGGAAGTCGAGGCCGTCCATCTTCGGCATCTCGACGTCCAGCGTCAGGACGTCAGGATTGGTTTGCTTGATCAGTTCGCGCGCCACCAGCGGATCGGGGGCCACGCCCACGACCTCCATGTCGGCTTGGGAATTGATGATCTCGGTCATCACGCTGCGGATCAGTGCGGAGTCGTCGCACACCAGGACTTTGATCTTCATACAATACTTTCTTGTTATTCAAAACAAATCAATCTCGCCACCCACCGGCGCCACCTTGAGGCGGCTGGCGTATTCAATTTCGCGTTTGACCAGGGTGTCGTTATGGCTTTGCATCAGCTTCTTGACCAGCACCTTGCCGGTGCGCGGGAAGAAATAAACCTTGCGCGGATAGATATCGTTCAAGTCTTCCGCCACCACGCGGATGCGCTCCACCTTGAGGAAATTCAGCACGAACGCCGCGTTGCGCTCGCCGACGTTGATGGCGGTGAAGCCCTTCAGCACCGCGCCGCCGCCAAACACCTTGGCCTCCAGATTCTCGCGCTTGGCGCCGGCCTTGAGCAGGTCGTTGATCAGGATCTCCATGGCGTAGGTGCCGTAGCGCGCCGAGGCCGACACCGGGCTGCCGGCATCGCCGCCGCCGTCCGGCAGCATGAAGTGGTTCATGCCGCCCAGGCCGGTGGTGCGGTCGCGGATGCAGGCCGACACGCACGAGCCCAGCACGGTCACGATCAGCATGTCCTTGTTGGTGTGGTAATACTCGCCCGGCAAGATTTTGGCGGCCTGGCAGTCGAACGTCCGGTCGTAGTAAACGTTCGTGGCAAATTGTTCAAGGTCCATGTTTTATTCTCATGTGCGTTGCGGTGCTTTGCGGGCTGCGGCGTTGTCGTCCAGTTCATAGACAGTCTTGCCGCGCAGTTTCAACGACTCCGAGACATACAGGAAATTCTCCGAATGCCCGGCAAACAGCAGCGCATCCGGTTTCATCAGCGGGACAAAGCGCGCCAGGATCTTGCGCTGGGTGGCCTTGTCAAAGTAAATCATCACGTTGCGGCAGAAGATGGCGTCGAACTGGCCGCTGATCGGCCAGCTGTCGGCCAGCAGGTTCAACTGCTTGAAGGTGATCATATTGCGCAATTCCGGACGCACGCGCGCCTGCCCCTCGCGATCGCCCTTGCCTTTCAGGAAAAAGCGGCGCTGCCGCTCGGGCAGCATCTTGTCCAGCCGGTCCATGGTGTAGACGCCGTTGGCGGCGTGGGCCAGCACATTGGTGTCGATGTCGGTGGCGATGATCTGGCAGTTGGGCGTGAGCGTGTTGAAGGCTTCGCACACGGTCATGGCGATCGAGTACGGTTCCTCGCCGGTGGAGCTGGCGGAGCACCAGATGGTCAGCGGCTCGCGCTTGCCCTTGATGTGCTCGGCCAGCAGCGGGAAGTGGTGGGCTTCGCGGAAGAACGAGGTCAGGTTGGTGGTGAGGGCGTTGGTGAACGATTCCCACTCCTCGCCCAGGCGCCCCGCTTCCAGGTCGTCCAGGTACTTGGCGAAGGAGCCGATGCCGGTGGCGCGCAGGCGGCGCGCCAGGCGGCTGTAGACCATCTCCTGCTTGCTGTCGGCCAGCGAGATGCCGGCACGCTTGTAAATCAAGCCGCGAACACGCTCGAAATCCTTGGCGTTGAAGTCAAATTCCTTGACCGTATCTTTTGATTGCGGCATATGTTAAATCCTTTTCCGTACTGCCTAATATGCCACGTCGCACCGGCGCCGGCCGGTGCGACGGCTCAAAACTCTTCCCATTCGTCGCCGCCCGATGGCGCCGGGGCGGCTTTCTTCGGCGCGGCCGGACGCGGCGCCGGTGCCGGACGCGGCGCGGCAATCGCCGGCGCCGGGGCCGGGGCC
>NZ_WNKY01000054.1 GCF_009720825.1 Duganella radicis
GTGCGGCGGCTACCGGTGGCGGTGCGGCCGGTGGCGGCGCTTCGGCGTTGCGCGCGATCGGCGCGGCCGGCGGCACGCCGTCCAGCAAGCTGCTCTTGGTCGCCCCTTCCGTATTGGCCGAATTCGGATCGATCTGATTGCGCAGCACCAGCGAGAGGGTGCCCACGCTGCGCGCCAGGTCCAGCTTCTCCACCTGCTCCGGCGTCAGCTCCAGCGTCACCGCGTTGACGACTTTCGGCTTGGTATCGTCGCGGTTGGATTCCTGCGCGATGGCCAGCACCAGTATGCGTTCCAGCACAATCTTGGAAATCGCCTGCTCGCGCACCGTGTGGTCGCCGCCGCTGTCGCTTTGCGTATTCACCAGAATGTCGACGTAATTGCCCGGCAGCGCAAAGCCGGCCACGCCCACCACATCGTTGACGCGCACCGTCATCGCGCGCTTGCCCTCGGCCACCACCGCCGACAGGCCGCCCGAGGTGCCGGCCGGCGCCAGCTTGCCCTCCGTGATCGGTTCGCCACGCTGGATATTGCTGCGCGTGATGCGGCCGTCCAGCGCTTTCGGATCGGTCATGGCGCCCGGCGGCACCGAACTGGCCGGCCAGTCCACCATGTGCACCAGTTCCGGCGTGATGCGCGCGCCCATGCTGATGTCGAGCAGCGCCACCGCCACCTTGTTGCTGTTGCTGGCGGACTGGCCGGCGATCCACTGGGCGGCGACCACCACCGCCGCCAGCGCCAGAAACAGCGCCACACCTATCATTGTCAGAGCACGGGTATTTCTCATCCTTGCCTTCCTTGGTTGAGCGGATTGGTTTGCGTGTCGCGGCGTTCGCGTTCCTTCTTCTGCTGTTCGGCGGCGACGCGTCGGGCGCCGGCGCCGGCAAAGTAGTTGTGCCAGGCCCAGTCCAGCGAGCGCTGGGTCAATGCGGGCGGCGTGCTCTCGTAGCGGGCCAGGTCGCGCACCTGGCGGATCAGGTCGCGCGGATAGCAGGCCAGCAACGGCGTCTCATCCTTGGCATGCAGGCCGCTCAGCAGGTAGTCAAAGGCGGCGGCGTCAAATGCGATGCCGTACTGCGCGCAGGCCTGGCGGAACAGCTGCTCATATTCGGCGGGCGATTGCGGCGGCACTTCGATCTTGTATCCCAGCCGGCGCAGGAAGGCGCCATCCGATAAGCGTTCCGGCAGGAAGTTCGACGAGAATACCACGACCACATCGAAAGGCACCTGGAAAACCAGACCAGTGTGCAACGAAAGATAATCGACGCCACGGTCCATCGGCACGATCCAGCGGTTCATCAATTCCAGCGGCGAGCAGCGCTGGCGGCCAAGGTCGTCGATGATGAAGATGCCGTTGTTGGCTTTCAAATGGGGAGGCGCCTGATACAGGCGCGTGTTGGGATCGAAGCGCAGGTCCAGCATCTCCAGCGTCAGCTCGCCGCCGGTGAGCGCGGTCGGGCGTTGCAGGCCGCGCACCCAGCGCGGATCGAGCGGACGCAGCAGCTCGCCGCCGTCCTCGGCCGGCGCCGCGCCGGAAAGCGGGCGGTGCTGCACCGGATCGTGGAACGGCACCACCTCGCCATCGATCATGATGGCGTAGGGCACGGCGATGGCGCCACGCAGCAGGCCGCACAGGCGCTCGGCCAGGAAAGTCTTGCCGCTGCCGGCCTGGCCGTAGATGAAAATCGCCCGGCCCGAATTCATGGCCGCGCCCAGCTGGTCCAGCACATGGGGGCTGGCCACCACGTCGTGGAAGGCGGCTTGCACATCGGCGCGCGTGACGTGCAGGTGGCGCACGCTTTGCGCCTCCATCTGCGCCACATAGGCGGCCAGCGTGACCGGCGCCGGGCCGGCGTAGGAATTGCGGTTGAGGCAGGCGATGGCGCGCTGCGTGCCGGCTTCCGTCAGGTGATAGGTGAGGTCGGCGTCGGTGCCGCTGTTGCCGCTGCGCGTGACTTCGCACAGCTTCTCGTTGCGCAGATGGGTGACCAGCGGCGTGATCACGCTGATGCTGAGTTTCACATGGCTAGCCAGTTCAGGCAGACGGACTTGTCCGCGCTGGAACAAGACCTTGGACAGCAGCTCGACCAGGAACAGAAACGGCAGGCCCGTTTCCTCCGTGGTGCGCGGGGCGCGCGCTTCGGCGGGGGATTCTGTCGTCTGCTGAGTGGTCATGGGGTCCTTTAAAAGAACAGGCTGCGTCCGCTGGACGCGCCCACGATCAGGTAGGGCGCGGCGCCGGCGGCGATCGCCACCGCGTACGGCAGGCGCCCGCTGGCGGCGGCCGGCGCATCCATCTTCGGCACCTCGCCCGCGAGCGAGCGCAGCATGCTGTACTTGATCATGTGCCAGGTGTTGTGCAGCATCACGCGCAGGCGGCCGTTGAAGCCGGCCACCACCAGCGCCAGCACGCCGCCGGCCAGCAAGGTCAGTAGCGTGATGCCAGCCACCGCGCCGGGGCCGACAAAGGCGCCGATCATGGCCATCAGCTTGACGTCGCCGGCGCCCAGCGCGCGCATGGCGTACATGGGCAGCAGCAGGCACAGCCCGACCGCCAGCCCGGCCAGCGCTTGCCACAGGCCGATGCCGCCAAAGACTTGTATGAAGAGACCGTCGCCGGAGGGCAACGCCGTATTCAGGAGCAGGCCCAGCAGGGCGCCGCCGAACACCAGGGCGTTGGGAATGCGGCGCGTGCGCAAATCGTTCCAGACAGCCAGCGCCAGCAGGAGGCACAGGATGAACAGGGGCAGCAGAGTCATGGGTCGCCTTATGAAAAGGAAACGGACGAGACTAGTGTATAGAAAATTTCCGGAACGGCGTGTACCGTTCCGGAAATTATTTTGTTGCTACTGCGTCGCTCAGGAGGATTTGATCAGGCCGGAGATGTAGGTCAGCGAAGCGGTGATCTTCGGTCCCAGGATGGCCAGGCCGGCGGTGACGGCGGCGGCGATGGCGGCGGCCATCAGGGCGTATTCGATGGCGGTGATGCCGTCTTCGTCGCGGATGAAGTGTTTGATTGCGTTCATGGTGAGCCTCGTGAAAGTTGGTTGAGTAAAGGGTTACTGCGTCAACTAAAACGGGGTTCGGGTTTTAGGTCTTGCGGCACTGCTGATGGAATGCATTGTACGCAGTGTGCTGCCGGTGTGCATTCATGTCCTGGCGCCCAGCAGCGCCAGGATGGCGATGATGACGATCACCGAAGCCAGCGCCGCAATCAATGCGTACTCCAGCAGCGTGGCGCCGTCGTCGTTACGGAGGAAAGAAATGCGCATTGGTGCTCCCGAGCTCGGACGGTGAGGTAAAGGCTTATTGTAGAGTTCGCATCAGGATTGCACATCGGACAAACCTCCCGATGTGGGATGACATTTGTCACGGTTTTTTCGCGGGCAAAAAAAATCCGGGACCGTGGTCCCGGATGAAGACTAACTAGGAGCTTACTACGAGGAGACTGTGCCTATCAGGACGACTTGATCAGGCCCGAGATATAGGTCAGCGAGGCGGTGATCTTGGGGCCGAGGACGGCCAGGCCGGCGGTGATGGCGGCGGCGATGGCGGCGGCCATCAGGGCGTATTCGATGGCGGTGATGCCGTCTTCTTCACGGATAAAGTTTTTGATTGCGTTCATGATGGACCTCGTTTCGTTTAAAGGGTTGAGAGCGTTTCGCGGCGACTTCAACTAAAACGGGGTCCGGGTTCTAGTACTGCTTGTGTGCTGCCGATGAAAGACATTCTACGCCCGCCGCTGTCACGCCACAGCGGACAAACGTCATTTTCTGTCGTGACATTTGTCACCGTTTGTCATGACACGCTGTGCTTGGTGGCGTAGACGTAGAGTTCCAGGCGGTTGGCCACGCCCAGTTTCTGGTAGATGGTGGTGAGGTTGTTGCGCAGCGTCGGTTCGGCGATGAAGAGTTTGGAGGCCAGCTCCTTGTTGGGCGCGCCGTTGCTCTCCACCACCACCGCCACGATCTTGCGCTCCTTGGGCGTGAGGGTGGCGATACGGGCAGCCTCCGGATCGGCCTTGGGCGCCGGCGCCGACAGCTGGCCCAGCAGGGCGTTCATCAGGGTCGGGTCGAGCACGGTCTCGCCGCGGTGCACGCTGCGGATGCCGTTCAGCACCACGTCGGCCGGCGCTTCCTTGCTGACCACGCCGCGCGCGCCCAGCCGCACCGCCTGCGTCAGCAAGCCCTGGTCGCGGTTGCCCGACAGGATCATCACCCGGGCCCCGCTCTGCTGCAACAGCTGCGGCAGGATCTCGATCGAGCTGCGCCCCTCCAGATCGAGGTCGAGCACGATCACGTCCGGCTTGAGCACGCTTGCCTGTTGCAAGGCGCTGTCGTTGTTGTGGGCGGTGCCGGCCAGCTGCAAGTCGCCGCCGCCGCCCTCGATCAGTTTTTCCAGTCCCCACAACATGGTTTTGTGGTCGTCCACCAGCATGATGCGGATAGGCGTAGCGCTCATGGTCTTGTCTCGGTTATACCGGAATGGCGATGCGCACCGCGGTCGCGCCGGGCGACGCGCAGTCGATCTCGATCGTGCCGCCCAGCGCGGCGGTGCGCTCGGCCAGCGATCCTGGCAGGAATGGGGCCGACGGACCTTCCGGGGTTTCGTTTTCGATGCGGATCCGCAGCTGGCCGTCAGCATTGCTCAGGCTGATCGTGCCGCTGCGGGCGCGGGTGTGTTTGCGTATATTGTGCATGCCCTCATTCACGAGCTGGAACACCTCGGCGGCCAACCGGTCACCGATGGTCAGGCCTTCCTCGGCCTGGATGCTGATCTGGATATCGTAGAACTCTTGCAGCTGCTGCGCCTGACGCCGCAAGGCCACCAGCAGCTCAGCGTCGGTCTGCGAGCCGCCGCGCCGCACATTGCGGGCGAACTGCCGCATATCGCCGATGACCTGGGTGGTCATGTCCAGCAGTTTATCAAGTTCGGCCGCGACGGGGTGATCCGATTGCACCGCGTGCCGCAGCGCGCTGATGCCGTGGCGCAGGCCGATATAGGGCTGGATGGTGGTGTCGTGCAAGTCGCGCGCGATTTTCTGCCGCTCGCGGAAGGCGGCGTCCGAGGCCAGGCGGTCCAGCAGCACGATGTTCTCGATCACTGGAAACACCTGCGCCGCCAGCTGTCGCAAGAACACGGCGTCGGCGCGGGTGAAGCGGTGCCGGTCCGACACCACGTAAATCCGTCCCTCGCCCTTGCGCAAGGGCAGCGGCGCGCTGACGAAGGAGCTGGCGTCGAGCAAGTCGATCAGCTGTTCCACCGTGTCCGGCGCCAGCGGCCGCCAGCGCGTCTCGCCCGGCACGCGGGTGCGCGCCTCCAGCGTGCCCGGCAGGCGCGCATGCAGCGCCGCCGCGTATTGCACCAGCGCCTGCGGCGCAAACACCAGCAACGGCGCGGCGGCCGCCTCGGGTAAACGCGACAGCGAGGCGCGGCCGCCCGCCACGCCGGCCGAGTGCAGCTGCCACAGCTCGTCGCCGGCGTTGCGCATCAGCAGCAGGCAATTGCTGGCATGGTAAAAGTCGCGCGTCTGCGTCAGCATGGTGGCGATGGTCTGGTCGACGCCGAAGCGCGGATTGGACAGGCGGCTGACGTCGCGCAGCAGGCGCAGGCGGCGCCGCTGCGCCAGCCCCATGCCGCCCCAGTAGGCGATCATGTAGCCCAGCGCCAGCACGAAGGCGGTGCGCAGCAGCAGGTGGCCGTGGTTGATGTTGCTGTCGGTGAGCCAGGTGGCCAGCGCCAGCGCCGCCGTCGCCCCCAGCGTGATGCGCGCGCCCTCGTCGAAGCCCCACTGGAACGAGGCGGTCAGGATCACAAAGAAAAAGAAGGGGAAGAAGAAGCTGTTGCCGCCACCGGTGCAATACACCATCAGCGCATACCAGCCGAGGTCGATCCAGTACACCGCCTTGCCGTGCCAGAACGGCGTGCGGTGGCGGCGCGCCACCAGCAGCAAGGTCAGGCTGTGCAGCAGGTAGCCGCCGAAGATCAGTGAGCTGAGCAGGCTGCGTTCGCCGTGGCGGTTGCCGAGGTCGCCGGGAGCGACAAACAGCGTCAGGATGGCGGTCAGCGCCAGCACCAGGCGCATGACGAATACCATCGAGGCGCCGGTGGCGTCGCCGCGTCCCTGGGCGGTGCTGGAGGTCTCTGCTATCACTGCCGTGTCTCCGCATACAAGCAAACTAAACGAAATAGCGTTTCGATAGTTGTTGCTAACGCAATCGAGTCTACGCATACAGCGCTGCAATGTCTAGCCGGAGCGTGATACGCTGCCAGGTGTACGCATGTGTTTGATGCCTTTTACGAAAATTAAATCGCCTGTGCTTCCCTCACCGTATCACGGACACAACACCATGAAAGTGCCCGCATTCCTGCGCCGCCAGCGCGGCTCGGCCGTCGTTGAAATGGCCATCATCGCGCCCATCGCCTTCCTGCTGCTGATCGGCGTGATCGAGTACAGCATTCTGTTCTACACCACGCTGACCATGCAGTACGCGGTGCGCGAAGGCGCGCGCTACGCCATCACCGGCCGCACCGACAAGGACCCGGCCGCCAGCAACCAGCAGCGCTACCTGGCGGTGGTGCAGCAGATCAGGAACAGCTCGATGGGCATGTTCGACACCGTCAACCCGGTCATCTCGGTCAACAACACCACCTACGCCAGCACCAGCGCCTACAGCGCCAATATGTTCGGCAGCCCCGGCGACATCGTGGTGCTGCGGCTGGACTGCACCTGGAAGCTGGCCACGCCGCTGCTGGCGGTGTTCTTCCCCAACGGCGAGTACAAATTCACCGTGGCCGCCACCATGCAGAACGAGGCCTTCTGATGCGCGCGCGCCGCGGCCGCCCTCAGCGCCAGCGCGGCATCGCCGCCGTCGAGTTCGCGCTGCTGCTGCCGATCCTGCTGTTGCTGTTCATCGCCCTGATCGATGTGGCGCGCGCGCTGCAAGCCAATATGATCATCATCAACCTTGGCCGCGAGGGCGCCAACCTGGCCTCGCGCGGCAAGCTGCAACTGTCGGAAAACGCCCAGGCCATCATCGGCCAGTTGGCGGCCTCGGCGCCGCCGCTCGACATGACCAAGCTGGGCATGATCTACATCACCCGCATCATGGGCTCGACCAGCAACGGCGTCACCAAGAGCGTGGTGCTGGAGCAGTACCGCTGGGACGACAGCGTCAACAACCGCGGCTTCCGCGTCAGCGGCTATGGCCCCGGCAGCAAGATCTGGAGTTGCGGCAACTGGGCCAGCGGCACCGCCGGCACCTGCCTGGTCCCGAGCGGCAACAGCGCGCCCTCGGTGGCGCTGATGAGCGGCCAGTTGCTCGACGGCGAAGTGATCTACGTGGTGGAAGTGTTCTACAAGTTCAACATGCTGTTCCAGACCTTTAGCTTCGGCAGTTTCAGCACGCCGACGCTGGGCCCGGACTTTTACTCGATGACGGTATTCTGACCATGCGCAACCGGCACAATTTGCACGCACAACGCGGCGGCATCACCGTGATGGTGGTGATTTCCCTGACCACCTTGCTGGCGGTGGTGGGGCTGGCCTTCAGCGCCGGCCTCAGTTACATGGTCAAGTCCAAACTGAACGCCGCCACCGACGCCGCCGGGCTGGCGGCCGCGCGCGCCATCAGCAACGGCGCCAATCAGACCGAGCAGATCGCCAACGCCAAGGCCGCCGGGCAGCGCTTCTTTGCCGCCAACTTCCCGCCCAATTACCTGATGTCGACCGCCACCCTGAACGACATCAATGTGGTGTTCAACACCAGCGAGGTGACCATCACCGTCAGCGCCTCGGCCACCATGCCGACCGCGTTGTTTGGTGGCTTCGCCACCGGCCCGCTGTCGCCGGGCGTGCTGACCGAAACCAGGCGCAAGGACCTGGACATGGTGGTGGTGCTGGATACCTCGGGCTCGCTGTCCGGCTCGGCCGCCAATGTGCGCAGCTCGGCGCAGACCTTCCTCAACCAGTTCAACGTCGAGCGTGACCGCGTGGGCTTGCTGCACTTTTCCTACGGCGCGATTATCGACGACCCGATCCGTCCGATCGCGCGCGGCTTCGACCGCGCCAGCATGAACACCCACATCAAGGCCTACAGCTTCACCGGTTCCACCGCCTCGCCGGAAGGCATGTACGCCGCGCGCGAGCAGATCAACAGCGTGCCGACCACCAACAACAACCGCTCCAACCTGCGGGTGATCGTGTTTTTCTCGGACGGCGCGCCCAACTCGTTCGGCACCACGCTCAAGTGGAACAGCAGCGGCGACTGCAAGGATAACAAGAACCTGCCGATCGCCGGCACCATCGCCACCGATGACGATGGCTCGGGCACGCCGACCGGGCTGTATTATCTGGACCGGCAGTCGGACGACATCGGCGGCACCTGCACCCCGGCCGACCTCACCAAGAAAGCGTCGGCCCTGCCGGACTGGTACAACGCCCACAACACCCAGACCAACACCTGGAACGACCCGGCGGCGCCGCGCGAATTTCCGATCGTGACCGCCTCGCCGCGCGTGGTGACCAGCGACATCACCTACCGCAACGTCAACCGCGCCGCCCGCAACCTGGTGGAGGCGATGGCGGCCAAGTCGCGCGACGAGGGGATTTATGTGTTTACGCTGGGCTTGGGTTCGGCCCTGAAAGCCGGCACCGGCGCCGATGGGGAAAAGGGCGAGGACACCCTGAAATGCATGGCCAACGCCACCGATGCGCCGGCGCGCTGCTTCAACGCCGCCAAGCCGGTCGGCGTGTACTGCTACGCCGCCACCCAGGCCGACCTGACGCCGTGCTTCTCCAAGCTGGCGTCGGCCATCCTGCGCATCTCGAAATGAGTTACTGCTTGCGCACGTAGGTGGTCAGTTCCCAGCTGTCGCGGTTGTACAGCCGGCCCTGCCAGTCGGTGTCGCGATAGTCCAGCTTGACGAAGTTGTTGATCTCGGGGACGAACCACACGGTCTCGGTCAGCTGGCCGCTGCCATTTTTGGTGAAGGCGTCCTCGGCGCTGTAGGTGGCTTCCACCACGATTTTCAGGGCGTCGAACTCGCCGGCCGGCACCCGTACTTTTTCCCAGTCCAGCACCTTGCCCTTGATGTGATAGCGCCAGTTCTTGCCCTGCTTGGGATTGTTGCCGGTGACGTCGCTGCTCCATTCCTTGCCCGGCGCCAGCGGGAAGGCGTAGCGCGCGAACGACGGTGCGAAGTGCATGCTGCCGCGGTCGATGGGGTTCATCTCCGGGCTGAACAACTGGGTCGAGAGCAGGGCGCCGCTGGCTGCGCGGCGGATGTCCACATGGACACCGGCCTCGTCGATGGCGGCCACCTCGATGCGGTTGACGTTGCCCTTGGCGCCTTTCCAGACATCGGTATATTGATACGTCCACGAATCGCCGATGGCCGGCGCCGGCGGCGGCACCGATTCATGGGTGCCCGCCCGCGCCAGCGCGCACGGCAGGATGAAACAGAGCACTGCAAACTTCCGTTTGATGGTCATGCTGTCTCCTTTGTTGTGATTTGTGCATTGACTATATCGCCAACATTGAAAGAGTGCTAGCGGCAGTGCAGCAAAGTTTCACCAGCGCATGGCCTGGATAAAATCGACGAAGGCGCGCAAGGGCGCCGGCAGGTAGCGCCGGCCCGGGTAGTACAGCATCGGCCCCTCGAACGCCGGCCACCAGCGCTCCAGCACCGGCGTCAGTTCGCCACGCTCGAACCAGGGCTGGAGCCAGTCTTCGAACAGATACACCAGCCCGGCGCCAGCCACCGCCGCCTCGACCTTCAGATCGGCCGCCGCGCCGAGGTTGACGATCAGCGGGCCGTCCGGTTCGATCAGCACCTTCTTGCCTTTGTGCTCGAACTCCCACGGCGGCATGGCGCCGCTGGAGAAGCGGCCGCGCAGGCAGATGTGGTGCAGCAGGTCCTGCGGCTTGTTCGGCGTGCCGTGCGCTTGCAGATAGGCCGGGGCGGCGGCCAGGGCGAAGCGCTGCCGGCGCGGGCCGATGGGCGTGGCCACCATGTCCTGCTCCATGCGCTCGCCGTAGCGGATGCCGGCGTCGCAGCCGCTGCGCAGCAGGTCGACGAAACTGTCGTCGACCATCACTTCCACCGTGATGTCCGGATAGGCGCGGTGGAAGGCCGGCAGGATGCGCGGCAGCACCAGCTTCGATGCGCTGACCGGCACGTTCAACCGCAGCCGCCCGGCGGGGCGCTCGCGGAAGCCGTTGACCACGTCCAGCGCGGTTTCGACCGCGTCGAGCGCCGGCGTCAGTTGCTCCAGCAGGCGCTGGCCGGCGTCGGTGGCGGCCACGCTGCGGGTGGTCCGGTGCAGCAGGCGCACCCCCAGTCCCGCCTCCAGCCGCCGCACCGCCTCGCTCAGTTGCGAGGCGCTGCCGCCGGTCTTGCGCGCCGCTTCGCGAAAGCCGCCATGCCGCGCCACGGCGACGAATGCGCCCACGTCCTGTAAATCCGCCATGTCCGATTGTCCTGTTTTCAGCACAAGCTGTGCCATTGCCATGTATTGTCGCACAGCGCCTGGCCTCCTAGACTGTGCCCATCAACCCGTCTACAGGAGAAACAAATGTCTACCTTCCAACTTGGTGACCTGACCGTTAATCGCATGGGCTATGGCGCCATGCAGCTGGCCGGACCGCACGTGTTCGGTCCGCCGAAGAACCGCGAGGAGGCGCTGGCGGTGCTGCGCGAAGCGGTGGAGAGCGGCGTCAATCATATCGACACCAGCGACTTTTACGGCCCGCACATCACCAACCAGTTGATCCGCGAAGCGCTCCATCCTTACCGCGATGATCTGACCATCGTCACCAAGGTCGGCGCGCTGCGCGGCGCCGATGCCGCCTGGCTGCCGGCGCAGTCGCCGCAGGCGCTGGAGGCGGCCGTGCACGACAACCTGCGCAACCTGGGCCTCGATGTGCTGGATGTGGTCAACATGCGCCTGATGCTTGATGTGATGGGCCCGGCCGAAGGCGATATCGAGCCGCACATCACCGCGCTGGCCGGCTTGCAGCAGCGCGGCCTGATCCGCCATATCGGCCTCAGCAACGCCACCGCGCGGCAAGTCAGACAGGCGCGCGGCATCGCCAGCATCGTCTGCGTGCAGAACCAGTACAACCTGGTGCATCGCGGCGACGACGCGCTGATCGATGAACTGGCTGCGCAGGGCATCGCCTACACGCCGTTCTTCCCGCTGGGCGGGTTCTCGCCGCTGCAATCGGGCATCCTGGCCGAGGTGGCTGCCGAACTGGACGCCACGCCGATGCAGACCGCGCTGGCCTGGCTGCTGCAACGCGCGCCCAACATCCTGCTGATCCCCGGCACCTCGTCGCAGGCGCACCTGCGCCAGAACCTTGCAGCCGGCAAGCTGGTGCTGCCGGCGCAGGCGGTGCGGCGCTTGAATAGTGTGGTTACCTCGGCATAAGAAAAGTCGTTTCATATCATGGGATGCGGCATGGTGGGCTGCCGCATCTTTTTTCTCATTTTTTGAAAAGTCGTTTTATATACCGAAAAATATGATCTATCTATTTGAAAAATAACGAATAAATTTAAGTTATGTGTCTTATATAAGACTTGGTGCGACGCATCAGAATGGCCTACTATTTAGTCATGCGGTTTAGCTTATTCGTGTTTTTACTTTAGGAGATCAAAATGTCCCAATATCAAGACGACATCAAGGCAGTGGCAACGCTGAAAGAGCAACAAGGTGCGGCCTGGAACGCCATCAATCCCGAATCGGCTGCCCGCATGCGCGCGCAGAACAAATTCAAGACCGGCCTGGACATCGCCAGGTACACCGCCAAGATCATGCGCGCCGACATGGAAGCCTATGACCAGGATCCGTCGAAATACACGCAGTCGCTGGGCTGCTGGCACGGTTTCATCGGCCAGCAGAAAATGATCTCGATCAAGAAGCACTTCAACAGCACCGACCGCCGCTACCTCTACCTGTCGGGCTGGATGGTGGCCGCGCTGCGCTCCGAGTTCGGCCCGCTGCCTGACCAGTCGATGCACGAAAAAACCGCCGTCTCGGCGCTGATCAAGGAGCTGTACACCTTCCTGCGCCAGGCCGATGCGCGCGAACTGGGCGGCCTGTTCCGCCAGCTGGACGCCGCCCCGGCCGCTGAAAAAGCCGCCATCCAGGCCAAGATCGACAATCACGTCACCCACGTGGTGCCGATCATCGCCGACATCGACGCCGGCTTCGGCAACGCCGAGGCGACCTACCTGCTGGCCAAGCAGTTCATCGAGGCGGGCGCCTGCTGCATCCAGATCGAAAACCAGGTGTCGGACGAGAAGCAGTGCGGCCACCAGGACGGCAAGGTCACCGTGCCGCACGAGGACTTCCTGGCCAAGATCCGCGCCATCCGCTACGCCTTCCTGGAGCTGGGCGTGGACGACGGCATCATCGTCGCCCGCACCGACTCGCTGGGCGCCGGCCTGACCAAGCAGATCGCCGTCACCACCACCCCGGGCGACCTGGGCGACCAGTACAATTCCTTCCTGGATTGCGACGAAGTGTCGGCCGACGCGCTGGGCAATGGCGACGTCATCATCAAGCGCGACGGCAAGCTGCTGCGTCCGAAACGCCTGCCAAGCAATCTGTTCCAGTTCCGTCCGGGCACCGGCGAGGCGCGCTGCGTGCTGGACTGCATCACTTCGCTGCAAAACGGCGCCGACCTGCTGTGGATCGAAACCGAGAAACCGCACATCGGCCAGATCGGCGGCATGGTCAGCGAGATCCGCAAGGTCATCCCGAACGCCAAGCTGGTGTACAACAACAGCCCGTCGTTCAACTGGACCCTGAACTTCCGCCAGCAGGCTTACGACACGATGAAGGCCGCCGGCCAGGACGTGTCGAACTACGAGCGTTCGCAACTGATGAGCGTGGAGTACGACGACACCGTGCTGGCCAAGGTGGCCGACGAGAAGATCCGCACCTTCCAGGCCGACGCCGCCCGCGAAGCCGGCATCTTCCATCACCTGATCACGCTGCCGACCTACCACACCGCCGCGCTGTCGACCGACAACCTGGCCAAGGACTACTTCGGCGACCAGGGCATGCTGGGCTATGTGGCGGGTGTGCAGCGCAAGGAAATCCGCCAGGGCATTGCCTGCGTCAAGCACCAGAACATGTCCGGCTCGGACATCGGCGACGACCACAAGGACTACTTCAGCGGCGAAGCGGCGCTGAAAGCGGCCGGCAAGGACAACACCATGAACCAGTTCTAAGCAGCAACATTGCACTGCAACAAGCCCGCCACCCAGGCGGGCTTTTTTTGTTGTTTTGAGGTAAAAATTCTTATTTTTCTTGCACTCAAAATCAACCGATGGTATTGTTACTCATCAAATAGGCGCAGTGATAATCTGCAACCCAACCACCAGACCGGAGAAATTATGTCTCTCAGCAAAACTTTCGTAGTCGGCCTCATGCTCGCAGCCACGGCGTCTTACGCTTCCGCAGCAAAAAATCCTGCTCCTGTCGTATCGTCGGGCTGGGTAGAGCTGACGGCACCAACCACTATCGCCCTGAGCGGCAGCGCAACCGGCTTCACCTACACCCCGACGGCCGCCACCGTTTTTGTGTATGACAGCGGCAACCCTGCGGGTGGCCAAGGCACGGACAAAATCGAAACGCTGGTGGAATCGCTGTTCAGCCTGCCGTCGACCGGCACCGGTTCGCTGAAGCTGACCGGCTTTGACGATCTGAGCAACGGTAAATCCGGCAGCTTTAACGTGACCTCCAGCTCCAGCTTCGACTATCTGGCCGTTCACTACGGCGGCGGCGAGCTGGTGTTCCACTGGAACACCCCGGTCGCGGCCAACTCGCTGTTCACCTTCACCGGCCTGCCGAACGGCATCAGCAACTACCGCGCCTTCTCGACCATTTCGGCCGTGCCTGAGCCATCGACCTACGGCATGCTGCTGGGCGGTCTGGCCCTGATGGGTGTGGTTGCCCGTCGCCGCGCCCGCAAGTAAGCGCCGCGCGCTCAATAACAAATGCCCGCTGAGCGGGCATTTTTTTCGTCCTTACATCAGGATCACGTCGTACTGTTCCTGATGGTAGCTGTTCTCCACCTGGAGCGAAATCTTCTTGCCGATGAAGTCGCCCAGCATGGCGAGGTGTTGCGATTCCTCTTCCAGGAACATGTCCACCACCTCCTGCGAGGCCAGGATGCGGAATTCGCGCGGGTTGAACTGCTTGGCCTCGCGCAGCAGCTCGCGCAGGATTTCGTAGCAGATGGTGCGCGACGTCTTGACCTGGCCGCGGCCGTTGCAGGCCGGGCAGGGCTCGCACAGGATGTGGGCCAGCGATTCGCGCGTGCGCTTGCGCGTCATCTCCACCAGTCCCAGCGCCGAGAAGCCGCTGACCGACACCTTGGTGCGGTCGCGCGACAGCGCCTTCTTCAATTCCGTCAGCACCGCGTTGCGGTGCTCGGTGTTTTCCATGTCGATGAAGTCGAGGATGATGATGCCGCCCAGGTTGCGCAGCCGCAGCTGGCGCGCGATGGCGTGCGCCGCCTCCAGGTTGGTCTTGAAGATGGTGTCGGCGAAATTGCGCCCGCCGACAAAGCCGCCGGTGTTGACGTCGATGGTGGTCATGGCCTCGGTCTGGTCGACGATCAGGTAGCCGCCCGACTTGAGGTCGACGCGCCGGCCCAGCGCGCGCAGGATTTCCTCCTCCACGCCGTACAGGTCGAACAGCGGACGCTCGCCGGTGTAGTGATGAAGACGCGGCAGCACGCCCGGCGTGTAAGCCTTGCCGAATTCCTGCAAGTTGACGTAGTTCTCGCGCGAGTCGACCTGGATGGTGGCCGTCTCGTCGTGCACGAAGTCGCGCAGCACGCGCTGGGCCAGGCTCAGGTCCTGATGCAGCAGGGTGGTGGCCGGTTTGGTGCGGGCGCCATGGGTGATGGCGGCCCAGGTCTTGCGCAGGTATTCGATGTCGGCGGCGATGTCGGAATCGGACGCTTCCTCGGCCTGCGTGCGCACGATGTAGCCGCCTTTTTCCTCCGGCGGCAGCAGGCTTTGCAGGCGCGTGCGCAGCGCTTCGCGGTCGGCTTCCTTTTCAATCTTTTGCGAGATGCCGATATGGCCGTCCTGCGGCAGGTAGACCAGCATGCGGCCGGCGATCGAAATCTGGGTCGACAGGCGCGCGCCCTTGGTGCCGATCGGGTCCTTGATGACCTGCACCGTCAGCACCTGGCCGTCGAACAGGATTTTCTCGATCGGCGTGGGCGCGGCGTTGTTGCCGCCGTCGTGGGGACGGGCTTCCCAGATGTCGGCCACGTGCAGGAAGGCCGCGCGTTCCAGGCCGATGTCGATAAAGGCCGACTGCATGCCGGGCAGCACGCGCACCACCTTGCCGGAATAGACGTTGCCGGCCAGTCCGCGCGTGAGGGTGCGTTCGATGTGGAGTTCCTGCACGGCGCCCTGCACGATGAGGGCGACGCGGGTTTCCTGCGGCGTGATATTGATCAGGATATCTTCATTCATGCCCCGATGATACACGGCCGAAGTCTGGCACGCCACCAAGGCGGCTAGGGGAGCGGCAAACCTGCCTGACGCAAGAGTTGCACGGTTTCGAAGATGGGCAGGCCCATGATGCCGGAATGGCTGCCGGAGATGTGCTCGATGAACTGCGCCGCCGGGCCCTGGATGCCGTAGCCGCCGGCCTTGTCGTACGGCTCGGACGAGGCGCAATAGGCCGCGATGGCGGCCGGCGACAGCACGCCGAAACGCACCTCCGACACCTGCGTGACCTGGCCCGCGAAGTCGGCCGAGGCCACCGCGATGGAGGTCAGCACCTGGTGCGTGCGGCCCGACAGCTGTTGCAGCATGGCCGTGGCCTCGGCCGGATTGGCCGGCTTGCCGAGGATGGCGCCATCGATGGTGACGGTGGTGTCGGCCGACAGCACCGGACGCGGCGCCATGCGGCGCCGGGTCACCAGGTCGGCGGCGAACTTGGCTTTTTCCAGCGCCACGCGCGCCACGTAGTCGAGCGGCGCCTCGCCGGGATGGACTTCCTCGGTCACGTCCGGCCCGCGCGGGCCGTCGCTGCGCAGCAGCAGCAATTCAAAATCGATCCCCACCTGGCGCAGCAGTTCGCGCCGGCGCGGGCTTTTGGAAGCAAGGTAAATCTTCTTGTCGACCGGTTTCATATGATTGTTGTTAGACGCGGTGATAAGGGTGGTTCTGCGTAATGGTCCAGGCACGGTACAGCTGCTCGGCCAGCATCACCCGCACCATACCATGCGGCAGGGTCATGCTGGAAATCCGGATCAAGCCTTCCGCGCGCGCCTTCAGGGCCGGATCGAGGCCGTCGGCGCCGCCGATCAGGAAGGCGGTGTCGCGGCCGTCCTGCTGCCAGGCCTCCAGCTGCTGCGACAGACCCACCGAGGTGAGGTCCTTGCCGCGTTCATCGAGGGCGATGATGCGCACCGATTTCGGCAGCGCCGCCTCGATGCGCTCGCGTTCGAGCGCCATCGCGGTGGCGGCGGTCTTGCTGCCGGAACGCTCGACCGGCTTGATCTCTTTCAGCACGATCTTTAGTTCCGGCGGCATGCGCTTCACATACTCGGCGTAGCCGGTTTCTATCCAGGCCGGCATCTTGTGGCCGACCGCAGCGATGATCAGCTGCATGGGGGGTTACTCGGCCGCTTTTTTGATGCGCTTGATGACGGTCTTGGCTGGCGCTTCTTCCGCCTTGGGTTTGGCGGCGCGCGGCTTCGGCGCCGCCTTCAGTGCCTTGACGGCGGCGACGGTGGCCTTCGGTGCGCCGACTTTCACCTTTTTGCCGGCCGGGACGACGGCTGCCGGCTTGTCGGCGGCGGCTTTCTTCACGGCCGGCGCCTTCCTGGCGGCGGCCGGCTTGCGGGCGGCGGTCTTCTTCTCGACCACGGCTTCGGCGGCGACCGCCTTCTTGCCGGCGGCCAGGTGGCTGCTGATCTTCTTCGGCTCGGCCTCTTCGGCTTCCTTGGTGCCTTTGCGCTTGGCGGCGCCCAGCTTCACCGGCTTGTCGCCCCAGATCTCTTCCAGGCGGTAGTAGGCGCGGATCGGCGCTTGCATGATGTGGACAATGATGTCACCCAGGTCGACCAGCACCCATTCGCCGGTGTCCTCGCCTTCCATGCCGTAGACTTCACCGCCGGCTTCCTTGACCTTGTCGCGCACCGAGGCGGCCAGCGCCTTGGTCTGGCGGTTGGAGGTACCGGAAGCAATCGCGATGCGGTCGAACAGGCTGGTGAGGTGGGTCGTGTCGAACAGGACGATATCTTGGGCCTTAACGTCTTCGAGGGCGTCAACGACCAGGGTTTGCAGTTTTTTGATGTCCATTAGCTTTTGTATAGATGGTGTTGTTCAATATAGTCTAGCACTAGCGGCGGGATAAGCGAGTTTGCCTGCTCCCCCCGTTGTAATGCCGCACGTATCTGGGTGGCGGAGATATCCACCGCGAAGTCCTGTGCCAGATAAGTCAGACCATGCGGCGTGTTACGGATTTGTTCAGGCGTTCCCAAACGGCTGGTGAACGCCTCGGCCACGGCCGGCGGCAAGCCGGCGGTGGCAAGGTTATAGCCGGGGCGGGCCGCCACGCAGATATGGGCGTAGTCGAACAGCGCCTGCCATTGGTGCCAGGTGTCGAGCCGTTGCAGCTGGTCGGCGCCCATCAGGAAGGTCACCGAGGCCTGCGGCCCCAATTCGTCGCGCACATTGCGCAGCGTATCGATGGTGTAGGTCGGCAGCCCCTGGGCGCCGCGCGCGATCTCCTGCATGTCCACCGCCACGCTGAACGGCCGGCCGGCAAAGGCCAGCGCCACCATGTCGGCGCGCTGCTGCGACGAGGCTTTCAGCGAGGCCTTTTGCCACGGCAGTCCGGTCGGGATCACGCGCAACTGGTCGACTTGCAGCAGATTGGCGAAGTATTCGCCCAACGCGACATGACCTAGATGCACCGGATCGTAGCTGCCTCCCAGCAGTGCGATGCGGAAGGCCATCGTTATGCGGCGAGCCAGTCGCGGTGCGGCAGGAAGTCGGTGTACAGCGCCGCTTCCGGCGAGCCGGCTTCAGGTTCCCAGCGATAGCGCCATTTGACGACGGGCGGCATCGACATCAGGATCGCTTCGGTGCGGCCGCCCGACTGCAAGCCAAACAGCGTGCCGCGGTCGAATACCAGATTGAATTCGACGTAGCGGCCGCGCCGGTAAGCCTGGAAGTCGCGTTCGCGCTCGCCGTACGGCGTGTCCTTGCGCGCCTTCAGAATCGGCAGATAGGCCTTGAGGAAGGCGTCGCCCACGCTTTGCGTCATGGCGAAGCTCTGCTCGAAGCCTTCGGCGCTGTGGTCATCGAAGAAGATGCCGCCGACGCCGCGCGCCTCCTGCCGGTGCTTCAGGTAGAAGTACTCGTCGCACCACTTTTTGAACTTGTCGTGCAGGCCGTCGCCGAAAGGGGCGAGGGCATCGCGGCAAGTCTGGTGGAAGTGCTTCACGTCTTCCTTGTCGCCGTAGTACGGCGTCAGGTCCATGCCGCCGCCGAACCACCAAACCGGCTCGCCGGCCGCGTTGGTGGTGCTGAAGAAGCGCACGTTCATATGCACGGTCGGCGCGTACGGATTGCGCGGATGGATCACCAGCGACACGCCCATGGCTTCCCACGGATTGCCGCCGATGTCCGGGCGGTGCGCCGACGCCGATGGCGGCAGCCTGGCGCCCAGCACGTGCGAGAAGTTGACGCCACCGCGTTCGATGACGTTGCCTTCCTCGACCAGGCGCGAAATCCCGCCGCCGCCTTCGGCGCGCTGCCACTCATCGCGCAGGAATGCTTTGCCGTCGACGGCTTCCAGCGCTTGCACGATGTTGTTTTGCAGGTCGAGCAGCCAGGCTTTGACTGCTGCGGGCTGCGGAGTAGAGGCGGGCGCCGGCGACATCTTAGTGCTTCAGCCCGCGCCAGCCGATATCGCGGCGGCACTGCATGCCTTCGAAGCTGATCTGATCGACCGCCTCGTAAGCCTGTTTCTGCGCCAGCTTGATGCTGTCGCCCAGACCGACCACGCACAGCACGCGGCCGCCGGTCACTTGCAGCTGGCCATTGACGTCGACGGTGCCGGCGTGGAAGGTCACCGCTTCCGGCGTTTCGGCCGGGATGCCTTCGATCACGGCGCCTTTCAGCGGCGCGTCCGGGTAGCCGGCGGCGGCCAGCACCACGCCCACGGCGGTGCGGCGGTCCCATTCCAGTCCCACCTGGTCCAGCGTGCCGTTGACGGCGTGTTCCATCACGCTCACCAGATCGGTCTTCAGGCGCGACATGATCGGTTGCGTTTCAGGGTCGCCCATGCGGCAGTTGAATTCCAGCGTGCGCGGATTGCCCTGGGCGTCGATCATCAGGCCGGCGTACAGGAAGCCGGTGAACACGATGCCGTCCTTCGCCATGCCGGCGATGGTCGGGTTGATGATCTCGCGCATCACGCGCGCGTGCATGGCGGGTGTCACGATCGGGGCCGGGGAGTAGGCACCCATGCCGCCGGTGTTCGGGCCTTCGTCGTTGTCCTTGAGGCGCTTGTGATCCTGGCTGGTGGCCAGCGGCAGGATGTTTTTGCCGTCGCACATGACGATGAAGCTGGCTTCCTCGCCGGCCAGGAATTCTTCGATCACGATGCGCGCGCCGGCGTCGCCGAAGCGGTTATCGGCCAGCATGTCGTCCACCGCGCGGTGCGCCTCTTCCAGCGACATCGCCACCACCACGCCCTTGCCTGCGGCCAGGCCGTCGGCCTTGATGACGATCGGCGCGCCGTTGGCGTCGATATAGGCGTGGGCTTGCGCCACGTCCGAGAAGGTCTGGTATTTGGCGGTCGGGATGCCGTGGCGCTGCATGAAGGCCTTGGCGAAGTCCTTCGACGATTCCAGCTGCGCCGCTTCTTTCGTCGGGCCGAACACTTTCAGGCCACGCGCGCGGAACAGGTTGACGATGCCGCCGGCCAGCGGGGTCTCCGGACCGACCACGGTCAGGCTGATGCCTTCGCTCTCGACGAAGTTGGCCAGCTCGTGCAGGTCGGTGATGTTGACGTTGACCAGGCGCGCGTCGCGCGCGGTGCCGCCATTACCCGGGGCCACGTACACCATCTGAATGCGCTCGGATTGCGCCAGTTTCCATGCCAGCGCGTGCTCACGGCCGCCGGAGCCGACTACCAAAATTTTCATAAGTCCTCAGTCTTCGCTCAGTCTTCGATCTCAACGTTGGAATACACTTCCTGGACGTCGTCCAGCGCTTCCAGCGCATCCAGCAGTTTTTGCATCTTGATCGCGTTGTCGCCGGTGACCGCGGTCACCGCGTCCGGCTTCATGATGATCTCCGCCACTTCGGCCTTGAAGCCCTTGGCTTCCAGCGCGTCCTTGACGCCGGCGAAATCGTGCGGGCCGCACAGCACTTCGATGCCGCCTTCCTCGTCGGTGACCACGTCTTCGGCGCCGGCTTCCAGCGCCGCTTCCATCAGCGCGTCCTCATTGGTGCCCGGCGCGAACAGGAACTGGCCGACGTGCTTGAACATGAAGGCCACCGAACCTTCGGTGCCCATGTTGCCGCCGTTCTTGTTGAAGGCGTTGCGGACTTCGGCCACGGTGCGCACGCGGTTGTCGGTCATGCAGTCGACGATGACGGCGGCGCCGCCGATGCCGTAGCCTTCGTAGCGGACCTCTTCGTAGTTGGCGCCGTCCTCGCCGCCGGTGCCGCGGGTGATCGCGCGCTGCACGTTATCCTTCGGCATATTGGCGTCGGCCGCCTTGTCCATGGCCAGTCGCAGGCGCGGGTTGGCGGTTGGGTCGCCGCCGCCCATGCGGGCTGCCACGGTGATTTCCTTGATCAGGCGCGTCCAGATTTTGCCGCGTTTCGCGTCAGTTGCTGCCTTTTTGTGCTTGATGTTGGCCCATTTGCTGTGTCCAGCCATGTTCGGTCTTCCTTCGGCGGTATTTCGTTAGGTGATCGTTGGTGTGCGGTGAGGGCGGTATTCTAGCATAAGAGGCTACCCGCTCCCTCGCTAGAGGCCTTGCTCCACTTTTTGTAGAGAAGCGGTCATATCCTGCTGCTAGGGTTTACTTTTTTGACATGATTGCAGCGGGAGTGGACATGGATCGACGGCAGTTTCTGAAATTCGGCAGCTTTATTACGGTATCGGTGGCATCGGGCGCGGGCCTGAGCGCCTGCGGCGGCAGCGATGGCGCGCCGGGCGGCGCGTTGCCGCCGGCCAGCGGCGCGTGGAAGTTCCCGCAAAGCGTGGCCTCCGGCGATCCGCGCGCCGACAGCATTCTGTTGTGGACCCGCGCCGTGCCGGCGGCGGCCGACAACGTGGCCACCGTGGCCGCCGGCGCCGACGCCTCGATCCGCCTGATCGTCACCTCGGCCGACAACAGCAAGGCGCTGGGCGGCAATGCGGCGCTGAGCGGGACCACCGTGGCCGACGTCACCCTGCCGCTGCAGGCGCAGTACGACAACACCGTGCGCCACAAGCTGACCGGCTTGTCGGCGGCGACGGTGTACTACTACCAGTTCATCGCCGGCGACAACCGCTCGAACGTGGGCCGCTTCAAGACCGCGCCGGCGGCCGACGCGGATGTGTCGCAGCTCCAGTTTGTTTACATGACCTGCCAGGACTGGAGCGTCAACCACTGGGGGGCGATGACTTCCATCGCCGCCGAGAATCTGGACTTCATCGTGCATCTGGGCGATTACATCTACGAGACCGTGGGCGAGGACTTCCAGCTGGGCGCGGTGGAAAGCCGCCATGATGCGCTGGTGCTGCCGGACGGCGTGTTCAAGAACGGCAGCTCGGGCGCCAGGTACGCCAACACGCTGGCCGATTACCGCTACCTGTACAAAAAATACCGCACCGACGCGCGCCTGCAAGCGCTGCACGAGCGCTTTGCCTTCATCGCCATCTGGGACGATCACGAGTTCTCGGACGATGCGTGGCAGGATGCGCAGACCTACGACGGCTCGTTCAACGCCGACGGCTCGGACCTGCACCAGACCGCGCGCCGCCGCAACGCCAATCAGGCGTGGTTTGAATTCATGCCGGCCGATGTGTCGCTGGACGCGGCCAATACCACCTTCCAGAACATCAAAATCTATCGCGACTTCCAGTTCGGGAAGCTGATGCAGCTGGTGATGACGGACGAGCGACTGTACCGTTCGGATCACATCATTCCCGAGTCGTCGGTCAATCCGGCCACCGGCAAGGCGCTGGGCCGCATCGGTGCGCGCTATCTGGTGCCGCAGGATTTGTTCAACAGCGTGGAGGCGCAGAAGATGGCCGGCGCCAAGGCCATCGGGCTCGATCCGCTGACCACCGCCACCATCCTCGGCAACACGCAGCGCCAGTGGTGGATGGACAAGATGAAGTCCGCCACCGCGACGTGGAAGTTGTGGGGCAATGAAGTGTCCTTGCTGCGCATGGGCCTCAATGGCACCGATGCCGTGGCGACCTTGCTGGCCGTGGGCGCGGTGAGCGGGCTGGCGACGTCGGTCGGCAGCGCGGCGGCTGCGGCCGGCGGCAACTTCGCCGTGGCCGGCGCCATCGTGGCCGGCGTGACGGCAGGTGCATCGGCTGGCGTGGCGCAAGCCGGCGCAGTGGCCATCGCCACCGCCGCCGCAGGCAGTGGCGCCGGCGGCGCCGGGAGCGGCACGGCCACGACCGAGGCGCTGGTGGCGGCCGGGGTGAAAACCGGCCTGACCATGGCGCAGGCCAGCATCGCCGCCGCGACCTTCGTCAAGGTCGGCGCGTCGGCGGCGGGCGGCGCGAGCGGCGTCGCGTTGGCGGCCGTGGCGGCGCAGACCATCGCCTTCGGCTACATCAAGCCGGACGTGCAGGCCAAAAAAGCCGAATCGCCTTTCGTGGCGGTCTCCGGCAAGAAGGATGCGCTGTCGGCCTTCTTCACCCGATTCCTGCTCAACTGCGACCAATGGGATGGCTACAACAGCGAGCGCAAAGCCTTGATGTCGCACCTGAAGACCAACGCCATCGGCAACGTGGTGGCGCTGACCGGCGACATCCACTCCTTCTTCGCCGGCACCGTGAACGACGACTACGACGCCACCGGCGGCGGCACGCCGGTGATGGTGGACCTGGTCTCGGCCGGCATCAGCTCCGACTCCTTCTTCAGCTACCTGCGCGACGCGGCGGCCTCGCTGGGCGACATCGGCACGCTGGTGTCCAACCCGCTGGCGGTGCCGGTCCCGGGCCTCGGCACGGTGAGCCTGAGCTTCAACCTGCTCGACTACACCATCGGCAAGGCCGCGCCGACGCTGGCCTCGCTGGCCGAACAAACCCGCGTGCAGCTGCGCGGCGCGCTGGCCGCGAAAGGCGTGCCGGAGGCGCAGCTGGAAGCGACGGCGGCGGCCGTGCTGGCCGGCCTGCAAGCCAACAGCGACTTCAACACCAGCCTGCTGGGACTGGCGCAGCAACTGTCCGCGCTGGGCAACAACCCGTGGCTCAAGCATCTGAACACCGACGCCCAGGGCTACACGCTGGTCACGCTCACCCCGGGCAGGCTGACCGCCCAGTTCCGCCAGGTGAACAAACTGGTGGCCGGCGCCGCCCCCGCCACCATCGTCGCCCGCACCACCACCGCGACGGTGACGGCCGGCGCCGCGGCGGTGGCCATCAGCTAACGTCACGCTGCGCCATTGCACGCCACGGCACGCCACCCACGCTGCGCGCGCTGCCGATTGGTGGCGCGTCGTGGGCGCACCGGGGGCGCGCCAGCGGCGGTTTGCTTTTGCCCGTACAATCTCAGGTATGGACAAAAGCACCACACCCGGCGCGCCGGCGCGCGCCGCTTTTCTCAGCGGCCTCGGTATCGCCATCGGCGGCTCGGTTTTATTTTCCACCAAGGCCATCGTCGCCAAGCTGCTGTACCGCTATCACATCGACGCCGTCACCCTGATCGCGTTCCGCATGCTGTTCTCGCTGCCGGTGTTTGCCGCCGTCGCGCTGTGGAAGATGCGCTCGGCGCCGCCGCTCTCCGCCGGCGACCGCTGGCGCATCGCCGGCCTCGGCCTGGTCGGCTATTACCTGTCCAGCTTTCTCGATTTCCTCGGCCTGCAATACATCTCGGTCGGCCTGGAACGCCTGATCCTGTTCCTGACGCCCACCTTCGTGTTGCTGATCAGCTCCACCGTCCTCCGGCAGCACATCAGCCGCCAGCAGTGGATGGCGCTGCTGATCTCCTACCTCGGCATCGTGCTGGTGTTCGTGCACGACCTGCAAGGCGGCGGCAATGTCGTGCTGGGCGCCGCGCTGGTGACCGGCTCGGCCGCCGCCTACGCCGCCTATCTGCTGCTGTCCGGCGAAATGGTCAAGCGGCTGGGGGCGATCCGGCTGGTGTCCTACGCCATGTGCGTGTCCACCGTGGCCTGCGTCGGCCAGTTCTTCCTGCTGCGGCCCGCGTCCGGCCTGCTGCAACCGCTGCCGGTGTACGGCCTGTCGCTGGTCAACGGCATCCTGTGCACGGTGGCGCCGGTGTTCATGACCATGACCGCGGTCGAACGCATCGGCGCCGGCACCGCCTCGCAGGCTGGTATGATCGGCCCCGTTTCAACGCTGTTTCTGGGCGCGCTGCTGCTGGGCGAGCCCGTCACCTCCTGGCAACTGGGCGGGACCGCGCTCGTGCTGTCAGGGATTTATCTGCTGTCCAAAAAATAGGATCACGACATGAAAACCCGCATTGCCCTGATTGCTCACGATAAGAAAAAAGACGACATGATCGCCCTGGCCACCGAATACAAGGCCTACCTCGCGACCTGCCAGCTGGTGGCCACCGGCACCACCGGCGGCCGCCTGGCCAATGAAGTGGGCCTGACGGTCGACCGCAAGCACTCGGGCCCGTTCGGCGGCGACTTGCAGATCGGTTCCCTGCTGGTGGAGGGCGGGATCGACGCCGTGATCTTCCTGCGCGATCCGATGACCCCGCAGCCGCACGAACCGGACATCAACGCCCTGGTGCGCGCCTGCGACGTGCACAATACGCCGTGCGCGACCAACGTGGCGTCGGCACATCTGGTACTGTCTCAACTTCAACAGCGCGCAGCGCAATAAGGAGAACGGCGATGGTCAAGGCGATCCGCATGAACCGCGTGGGCGGTCCCGAGGTGATGGAACTGGTGGACATCGATCTGCCGCCGCCCGGCCCCGGCGAAGTCCGGATGCGCCATGAAGCCATCGGCCTCAATTACATCGACGTCTACCACCGCACCGGCCTGTATCCGCAACCGCTGCCCGGGGCGCTGGGCGTGGAAGGCGCCGGCGTGGTGGAGGAGGTGGGCGAGGGCGTGACCGAGTTCCAGCCGGGCGACCGCGTGGCCTACGGCGGCCGGCCGCTCGGCGCCTATTCGGAGGCGCGCAACATCCCGGCCGCGCAAATCCTGCCGCTGCCCAAGCAGATCGAATTCGACACCGCCGCCGCCATGATGTTGCAAGGCTTGACGGTGCAATACCTGTTCCACCGCACCGTGCCGCTGAAGGCCGGCGATACGGTGCTGTTCCACGCGGCCGCCGGCGGCGTCGGCCTGATCGCCTGCCAGTGGGCGCGCGTGATGGGCGTGAACCTGATCGGCACCGTCGGTTCGGACGAGAAGGCCGCGCTGGCGATTGAAAACGGCGCCACCCACGTCATCAACTACAACCAGGAAAACTTCACCGAACGCGTCAAGGAGCTCACCGGCGGCAAGGGCGTGACGGTGGTGTACGACTCGATCGGCAAGGACACCTTCACCGGCTCGCTGGACTGCCTGCAACCGCTGGGCATGATGGTCAGCTTCGGCAATGCCTCCGGCCCGGTGCCGCCGTTCGGCCTGAATGAGCTGGCCAGCCGCGGCTCGCTGTTCATCACCCGGCCGTCGCTGATGGCCTACATGGCCAGGCGCGAAGACCTGGAAGCGTCGGCCAGGTCGCTGTTTGGCGTGGTCAGCAGCGGTGAAGTGAAGATCGACATCCGGCAGCGCTACGCCCTGGCCGACGTGCAGCAGGCCCACCGCGACCTGGAAGCCCGCAAGACCACCGGCTCCAGCATCCTGCTGCCATGAGCACGCGTCCGGAACAGCCGGACTGCGAACCCGGCGGCGAGGGCGATTTCACCGACCTGCTGAGCGAGACGCGCATCCTGTTGCCGGGCGCGCAAATGCTGTCGGCCTTTCTGGTGATCCTGCCGTTCAACAGCGGCTTTGCGCAGATCGTCCATGTGGAAAAGCTGCTGTTTCTGGCGACCTTCTTCTTCTCGCTGACCAGTCTGGTGTTGCTGAGCGCGCCCGCCATCCAGCACCGCCTGATGCGCCCCCTGAAAGACCGCGCCCGCTTCAAGCGCGTGGCGACGCGCCAGATCGTCGCCGGCGCGTTTGCGCTGGCGATCGCCCTGGTGCTGGGAACGGATCTGGTGATATCGGAAGTGTTTGGCGCCACCGTCGGGCTGATCATGTCAGCCCTGATGGCCTTGCTGATACTGTGCGCCTGGTGGCTGCTGCCACTGTACTTGAAGCGCAGCCTTTAGTTGGCCTTGGGCGCCGAGGCGGCGGCCTGCACGGTTTCGGTCTTCGGCTCGATGGTGATGTCGATGGTGCGCGGCACGCCGTTCTGGCCGGGGAAGCCGGTGAAGGCGCTCTGCACCAGTGCCGGCATCACGTGCGGCGTGGCTTGCACGCCGCTGGTGTTCTGCACGGTGACGTCATACAGCTTGCGGCCCGACGTGTTGTTGATGGTCACGCGCAGCTGGCGCTGGTACTGGTGCTTGACGCGCTCTTCCACGCGGGTCGGCCCGTAGAAGAAGGGATCGTAGAAGAACGGACGATAGGCCCAGCGCGAATAGCCCCAGCCATAACGGCCGTAGTACGGGCCCCAGTACGGACCCATGAACGGGTATTCGGTCTGCAACACCCGCACCGGATGGTCGATGGTGAAGAATTTCATGCCAACGAGCAACTTCGGCGACTGGTTGTCGGCCACCTGATGGAAGCCCAGCTTGCCCAGTTCATTGGCGACCAGCACCTGGTAGTTGCGGTATTCCAGCGTATCGTCGGCGCCCTGCGGCGCTTCGAAGGCGTAGGACTTGTCGGCGAGATCGGCCGGCCAGTCGTTGAAGGCGGTGACATTGCTGCTGATGGTGGTGGCGCAGCCGCTCAACAGCAGGACGGCGGCTGTCGCCAACGTGGCGAGATATTTCATGATGTTGCCCCTCACAGTAAGACGGTATTTTCCAGAGCTAAGTTTATGTCGCTCGTTCGGACCTTGCATGATTATTACAGAATGTTACCGCATCGTGGAAAGCGGCAACTTACCGGTTGGAAAGCTTGGCCAAAATGCCAATTCGGCACATCGGCCGACGCTGGTATTGGTAAAATAAGCCTTTGCCTCCGTCCACCCAGAGCTTCCAATGCGCACAGACAGCAGCCCCACGACGATCTTCCGCAAAGATTACACCCCTCCCGCCTACCTGGTAGACACCGTAGAACTGGGCTTCGACCTGGCCCCGGCGCGTACCGTGGTGGCCAACCGCATCACGCTGCGCCAGAACCCGGACGCGGCCAGCCACGACATTGTGCTGCATGGCGAAGAGATCGAGCTGGTGCAGGTGCGCCTGAACGGCCAGCAGCTCAGCGAGCGCGACTACGAACTCAGCCACGCCACCCTGACCATCCGCAACGCCCCGGCCGAGGTGGTGCTGGAGATTGAAACCCTTTGCGCGCCGGTGGAAAACACCACGCTGTCGGGCTTGTACGTCTCCAACGGCAACTTCTTCACGCAGTGCGAGGCCGAAGGCTTCCGCCGCATCACCTTCTTCCCCGACCGCCCGGACGTGATGGCCAGGTACACCGTGATGCTGCGCGCCGACAAGGCCGCCTATCCGGTGCTGCTGTCCAACGGCAATCTGGTGGAGCAGGGCGAGCTCGGCGACGGCCGCCACTACGCCAAGTGGGAAGATCCGTTCAAGAAACCGTCCTACCTGTTCGCGCTGGTTGCCGCCAAATTGGTGTGCCAGGAAGAGCAATTCAAGCTGGCCGACGGCCGCGAAGTGCTGCTGCAAGTGTGGGTGGAAGAGGGCAACCTCGACAAGACCGACTACGCCATGCAGTCGCTCAAGAACTCGATCCGCTGGGATGAGCAACGCTTCGGCCTGGAGCTGGACCTGGACCGCTTCATGATCGTCGCCGTGGGCGACTTCAACATGGGCGCGATGGAAAACAAGGGCCTGAACATCTTCAACACCAAGTTCGTGCTGGCCAACCCGCGCACCGCCACCGACATCGACTACGCCGGCATCGAAGCCGTGGTCGGCCACGAATACTTCCACAACTGGACCGGCAACCGCGTGACCTGCCGCGACTGGTTCCAGCTGTCGCTGAAGGAAGGCCTGACCGTGTTCCGCGACCAGGAATTCAGCGCCGACATGATCGGCACCGATTCCGGCCGCGCCGTCACCCGCATCGACCAGGTGCGCACGCTGCGCCAGGCCCAGTTCCCGGAAGACGCCGGCCCGATGTCGCACCCGGTGCGTCCCGACTCCTTCGTCGAGATCAACAACTTCTACACCGTGACGGTGTACGAAAAAGGCGCGGAAGTGGTGCGCATGTACCAGACCCTGCTGGGCCGCGACGGCTTCCGCAAAGGCATGGACCTGTACTTCGAGCGCCACGACGGCCAGGCCGTCACCTGCGACGACTTCCGCGCCGCCATGGCCGATGCCAACGGCCGCGACCTGACCCAGTTCGAACGCTGGTATTCGCAAGCCGGCACGCCGGTGGTGACGGCGCGCACCCGCTACGACGCGGTCAAACGCAACTTCGACATCATCCTGTCGCAGCGTGGCCAGCCGGAGCAGCAGCCCTTCCACATCCCGGTGGCGGTGGGCCTGCTGGGCGCCAACGGCAAGGACTTGCCGCTGACGCTGGAAAACGGTAAGCATGAGAAGGGCGCCAAGGGTGACGAAACCACGGTGGTGCTGGAGCTGACCGGGCAGGAGCAGATCTTCCGCTTCCGCAATGTCGACGAGCGTCCGACGCCATCGATTCTGCGCGACTTCTCGGCCCCGGTGATCCTAGAATACGACTACACCGACGACGAACTGCTGCACCTGTTCAGCCAGGACAGCGACCCGGTCAACCGCTGGGAAGCTGGTCAGCGCCTGGCGATGGAGCGCCTGCTCAAGCTGACCAAGCAAGTGGCCGCGCACGGCGCCAACAACCTGAAGCTGGACAGCACCTTCATCAACGCCATGCGTTCCGTGCTGACCGATGAAAAACTGGACGCGGCCTTCCGCGAACTGGCGCTGATCCTGCCGTCGGAAACCATCGTCGCCGAGCAGATGGACGTGGTGGATCCGCAAGCCATCCACACCGCGCGCCAGTTCATGCGCCGCACGATTGGGACGGCGTTGCAGACCGAACTGCTGGCGCAATACCACGCCAACCAGACCCCGGGCGACTACAGCCCGGACGCGCTGTCGGCCGGCAAGCGCGCGCTGAAAAACCTGTGCCTGTCCTACCTGATGGTGGCGCCGGAACTGGCCGAGCTCAAACTCGCGCAACAGCAGTTTGAAAACGCCTCCAACATGACCGACCGCTCGGCGGCGCTGGTGTCCATGATCCACAGCGGCGCCGAAAGCGGCCCGTACCTGAAAGCCTTCTACGACGATTTCGACAACGAAGCGCTGGTGATCGACAAATGGTTCGCCATGCAGGCCTCCGCGCCGACCACCAACGTGGCGGCGGTGCGCAAGCTGATGCAGCACCCGGCCTTCACGCTGAAAACGCCAAACCGTGCGCGCGCGCTGATCTTCAACTTCACCAACGCCAACCCGTCGCAATTCCACGCGGCCGATGGCAGCGCCTATGAATTCTGGGCCGAGTTCGTGATCAAGCTCGATGCGATCAACCCGCAGGTGGCGGCGCGTCTGGCGCGCGCCATGGACCGCTGGCGCCGTTACGCGCCGGCGCTGCAAGCGAAGATGAAACAGGCGCTGGAAAAGGTCGCCAGGCGCAAGCTGTCGAACGACGTTTCCGAGGTCATCACCAAGGCGCTGGCCAACTAATTACAATCAACGAGGGACCACAATGAAACGAGTCAGTCTTACGCAATACCTGGTGGAAGAGCAGCGCCTCCACAACAACATCCCGGCAGAGCTGCGCCTGCTGATCGAGGTTGTCGCGCGCGCCTGCAAAACCATCAGCCACTCGGTCGGTAAAGGCGCGCTGGGCGAAGTGCTGGGCTCCGCCGACACCGAAAACGTGCAGGGCGAAGTGCAGAAAAAACTGGACATCATTTCCAACGAAATCCTGCTGGAAGCGAACGAGTGGGGTGGCCACCTGGCGGCCATGGCGTCGGAAGAAATGGAATCCATCCACCCGATTCCGAACCGCTATCCAAAAGGCGAATACATGCTGCTGTTCGATCCGCTGGACGGCTCGTCGAACATCGACGTCAACGTCTCGATCGGCACCATCTTCTCCGTGCTGAAAGCGCCGGAAGGCATGGGCCAGCCGAGCGAGGCGGACTTCATGCAGGCTGGCTCGAAACAGGTGGCGGCGGGCTACGCCGTGTATGGTCCGCAAACCATGCTGGTGCTCACCACCGGCAACGGCGTCAACTGCTTCACCCTGGACCGCGAAATGGGCTCGTGGGTGCTGACCCAGCGCGGCATGCAGATTCCGGCCAAGACCAAGGAATTCGCGATCAACATGTCCAACCAGCGTCACTGGCACCCGCCGGTGCAGCGCTACATCAGCGAACTGCTGGCCGGCGACACGGGTCCGCGCGGCACCAACTTCAACATGCGCTGGATCGCGTCGATGGTGGCGGACGTGCACCGCATCCTGAACCGCGGCGGCATCTTCATGTACCCGGCCGACCTGCGCGACACCTCGGTGCCGGGCAAACTGCGCCTGATGTACGAAGCCAATCCGATGGCCTTCATCGTGGAGCAGGCGGGCGGCGCGGCGACCGATGGCAAGCAACGCATCCTCGACATCCAGCCGACCAAGCTGCACCAGCGCGTGCCGGTCTTCCTGGGCTCGCGCGACGAGGTGGCGGTGGTGACCGGCTACCATCAGGAAACCTGATTCGCAGAAAGCAATGTGATTATTGCAACTAGACCAAAAATTATCGTTTTAGGACTGGTTGCAGTGAAGGTTCTTTGTTAGAATGCGGGTCGTCGCCGCTGTAGCTCAGTCGGTAGAGCAGCGCATTCGTAATGCGAAGGTCACCAGTTCGATTCCGGTCAGCGGCACCAAGGAATAATCAGAAACCCGTTTTTCTCGTTGAGGAAAGCGGGTTTTTTGTCGCCCATCGTTCCGGCGAAGCGAGAGCAGCCGTGATGGACGGTCTGAGCAACGCGAGCGTAGGGTGAATGCCGGGTGTGATTTCTTAAATTAGTCTAAACCGCTCTGCTTCGATCCAACGAAGTCTATTTAGGGCTGAAATTGGCTCCTGTATGTCTAATGGAGTCTAGAAGATCAGAGACAAAGTCTAAAAAGGTCTTCTTTTCGAATGAAAAAATCTAGAACGAACTAAGTTTCGTTTCGAAGGTCTAACTTTTAGACTTGTCTGGAGAGGAGTTCATCATGGGATTCGTAGCGAAGCGCCACGTCGAAATACCAATATCCGACTTCATGGACCTTGAATTTCATTTGATGGAGACTCGCCCCGGCGTTAATGCCGAAGACTTTTTGGCTGAGTTGCTTCATCGTTGGCTGGCGATTGAGATGGAGCGAGCCTCGCTGCAAAAGAACGGCCGGGCGATGCGCGGCTTTCAATGGAAAAATCTCTTTCTGCCGGACGGGACCAATCTTCGTACCTGCTATCGTCACACCATTGCGTACGCCAAGGTGGTTGGCGATCGCATCATCGCGGACGATGGCGAGGCGTTGACGCCCTCTGTCTTCGCCAATCGTCATGGGGCGGGGCGCAACGCCTGGCGCTTCGTGTGGTTGCGCTTCCCGGGCAATGATTACTGGGTGCGTGCTGACGAATGTCGGGCGCAGAAGAATCCCGATCGAACCGCGCAGCATGTGCGTGGCAGAGATTACGAGGATTTGAGTCTATAAAGCAGTCTATAAATTAAATCCCAGCACCAAATTTGAGAGTGTTCTAGACTTTTGGCGCGCAGAATGCGACTGATTTAGACTCCAGCTCCGATTTTCAGGACTTTTTTAGACAAGCCTCTGCGGATTTTGGACTGTCTTAGCCTTCGTTAGTGTCGTTTAGACCGTTATAGACGATCAGGCGAAAATACCTCCGGCACAGCCACTTCTGCGGTGTATTTGGCGTCTTGTCAGGCCGGCTTGGCTTTGCGGGTCAGCAGCGTGGCCGCCGTCAGCGCGCCGAGAATGCCCAGCGTCCAGGCGGCGGTGCTGCCGGAGAAGCCGATGGCGGTGTCGATCGCCAGTTTGCCCGCCTTCGGACCGGCCAGCTCCAGACGGCGTTTGGTCACAGCGTGGCATTTCGCTTGGTAGGTCTCTGCAGGGGAACTTCCGCTGCCCCCAAAGCCGCCGCATGACACATACTCAAGTCTTACAGACTGCTTGCGCCCGCACCAATGTGCTTGTCCAGAAATCTCTCTACACTTGCCCGGCAATCGATACGATTCTTCGCCAACTTTTAGCTGTGGCCTTCATCATCACTCTGGCGAGCCGGTGCTTCTTGGCTTGAACGTTATGCCGGGGACAATCGCGTTTTCGCCGCCGCATGCTCGGCATGTCGGCGTTAGTGATCTTATGGGGATCAGAAATTGCTTATCCGCTCCAGGCATTGGATGATTGTGGCTTCATCGATATTCCTGAACTGCCCATCTAGTAAATCTGACAGCCAAGACTCAGTCATGCCGATCTTTTCTGCGGCCTGTTGTTTCGTGAATCCGAGGTTATTAATGGTTTGCTGGAGCTGATGGGTTAGATCAGCCTTGAGAAGCATTTGTTCCGCATTCGGATAACCCAGGTCTTTGTACACGTTGCCGCTGCCTTCTTCGATGGGGACGCCGTCGATAATGGTAATCATGCCCAATCACTCCTTTCTAGCGCTGCTGCGATCGTTAAGCGCGTTTTGATTAGATCAATTTCTCGCTTGGGAGTTGCGATTCCACGTTTGGATTTCTTCTGAATATCTATCGGAGCGAAATAGAACTTGAGCTCGCGCATGCATCGGACAACTGAAGCGTGGGTGGCTGCGAGCGGGGAGGATTTCTCAGACGTGCTGCCAGAGCGGGAAGTTGTTAACCGCGACGAAGGGACGAGCGATGATTGGATATCGGGACGAGTCGCGGAAGTAGAAAGGCCATCGAGAATTCGATGGCCTTGATTCTTTAGTCATATCGGCTTGGCTTTGCGGGTCAGCAGCGTGACCGCCGTCAGCGCGCCGAGAATGCCCAGCGTCCAGGCGGCGGTGCTGCCGGAGAAGCCGATGGCGGTGTCGATCGCCAGTTTGCCCGCCTTCGGACCGGCCAGCTCCAGACGGCGTTTGGTCATTTCCACGCCCAGCTCGCTCAGCCTGTCCTTGCTCAGCAGGCGTTCCGCGTGCGGCAGCAGCACGGTTTCCTCATCGGCGACATGGTGGATGACGTCGCGCATCAGTTGTTGCAGCAGCTGATCGTGGCGCACGTCTCCCGGCGGGGTGCTGCGCAGTTCGCTGATGAGGCGGCGCATCTCGTTGTGTTCGGGTACGCTCTTGAGCAGCACCGGCTCGTCGCTGTCGATGCCGCGCATGGCGGGGTAGAAGATTTCTTCCTCCAGCGTGGCATGGATTTCCAGCGCGCTGGCGATGGTCTCGGCCAGCGCTTTCTTGACCTTGGGCGTGGCGCCGGCCGTGTATTGGTGGAAGGTGACCAGCACGTGCGAGTGATCGAAGCGGATCATGTCGGTAATGGTCGGGCTGAGTTTTTTGAGCGCAAACATGGCGGATCTCCTGGCGAGTTGACTGCTGGGAGTGTCATCTTATCGGCGGCCGGCGCCGGGCCGCGTAGGAGGACGCCGATTTGTTTGTCAGACCGCGACGCGTGTGTCTTCCGTCAGTCCCGCCAGTGCGCGGGCGCGCAGGCATTGTTCGGAGCCGGCTTCGCATTCGCGGCAGGTGCTGGAGCGCAGGGGATAGATGTTGCAGCTGACGGACAGGCCGACTTCACCGTCCAGGCACACGCAGCGCGCCGGCGCTTGCAGCGTGCCGTTCATCGCCACATGGTGCGGCGAGACGGGCGTGACCAGTTCGCGCGGCACGCGGCCGTCGGGATGGAGCGTGGATTCGCTCCAATAAAAACTGACGCGGAATACGGCGCAGCAGGCGCCACAGGACTGGCAGTCTAGCGACATGGCGAAATCGGAAACGATGACGCCTGTGATTCTAGCTTGATTTGCGCAGGCGATCCATCAGCGGCCACAGGGTCAGCGTCGCGGCCACGGCGATGGCGCTGCCGAGCAGGTTGTTTTCCAGCCGTACCAAGGCGTAGGTGTAGTCGATGGTCGGCATGGCGTAATCGGCCACCAGCACGAACGATGGCGTGAGGAAAGCCACAAACACGCTATACCCAACCGGACGCAGGGCCATCGTCAGGCCGATCAGCGGGAACACCGCCAGCGCGATTTCCAGCGGCGTTTGCGCCAGCGCGCCGATGGCGACGGCGATCAGGGTGCCGATCGCGGTGCCTACCGCGCGCTGCAAACTGCGCGGCAAGGTGCCGGCCGCCGACGGTTGCAGGATCAGCAGCACGGCCATGGTGGCCCAGTAGCCGCAAGGCAGTTCCAGCTTATGCACGGCGAGATAGGCGGCCGTGGTGGCGATGCCGAGGCGCAGGGCGAAGTGCACGCCGTCGCTGCTCAGCGAGGCATGTGCGCGCAGCTGCCGCAAGGCCTCGCGCATATTGCGCGCCGCGGCGTGGTGCCATGCGTCCTTGTGCTGTTCCGCCGCTGCGGGGCGCAGCTGCCAGATGGCCATGCTCAGCGCGGTGGCGCACAGGCAGCCCAGCAGGTACAGGCCGAGGTAGGCGTAGCCGCCGGCGCTGCCCGCGGCCGGATGGTCGACCATCACCACGCAGGCGGTGGCGGCGAGGATGGCCACTTGATATGGCGCGTCGCCCCAGATGCGCGTCAGCCCGGCCACGGTGACGAAGCCAAGGATGGTCAGGGCGCCGGCGGTGGCGCCAAAGCCGGCGGCCCAGGTGGTCAGCAAGCCGCCCAGCGTGGACAGCGCGGCGAACGACAGCATCGATGCCAGCCGGTTGCGCGCACCATGCGGCGCGGTGGCGAGCGAGGTCCAGAAGGCGCCGATGGCGGCCCAGGAAAAATCCGGTACATGCAGCACGCAGCCCACCAGCAGCATCAGGGCCGAAGCCGAGGCGGCGCGCATGCCGTCCATCAGGTTGGCTTTGGCGGCGGTGGTGGTGAGCAGTGTCTTCAACATAATGATGACAGTGTAAAAAAGCACGGCCGCCGAATCCAATATTTCGTGGTAGTCTCTTCAAGACGAAAAAGATATCGCAAACGGTTTTGGTAGCGTTTTTTTAAATGAGAGGACAAGCATGGAATTTCGCCAGCTGCGCTATTTCCTGGCCGTGGCAGAGCATCTGCACTTCACGGTGGCGGCGGAGCGCCTCGGCATCGCGCAGCCGCCTTTGAGCCAGCAGATCATCAAACTGGAACGGGAGATCGGCACCAAGCTGTTTGTGCGCCATCCGCGCCGGGTGGAGTTGACCGAGGCCGGCGTCATCTTCAAGGAACGCGCGCAGCGCGTGCTGGACGACGCCAACGATGCGCTGGAACACGTGAAGATGGCCGCGCGCGGCGAGAGCGGCAACCTGTCGATCGGCTTTGCCGGATCGACGGTGTTTCACCCGGCGGTGGCGCGCCTGCTGCGGCGCTTCCGCGAGGCGTATCCGGGCGTGAAGATCCGCACCGAGGAGAGCAACAGCGTGGCGCTGCTCGGCAAGCTGGCCGACGCGCAGGTCGATTGCGCCATGGTGCGTCTGCCGCTCGATTGCGGCGAGATGAAGGTGACGCCGCTGGTGCAGGAGAAGATGATCGCGGTGCTGCCGAGCGGCCACGCGCTGGGCCGCCGGCGCCATATCGACTTGAAGCAGCTGGCCGCCGACCCGTTCATCCTGTATCCGCGCGCGATCAATCCGGAACTGCACGACGCCATCATCAGCGCTTGCCGCTCGGCCGGCTTCTCGCCGAAGATCGAAATGGAATCGCCGCAGATTTCATCCAGCGTGAACATGGCGGCGGCGGGCTTCGGCGTGGCCATCATTCCCGAATCGATCGCCCAGTTCCGCGCCGAGGGCGTGACCTACCAGGACATCAGCAACAAAGACCTGGGCACCGCCATCGCCCTGATCACCCGCCCACGCGACAAATCGATCACCGTGAAGCACTTCACCGAACTGGTGCGGCAGTTCCACCGGCGCTAATCTTATCCATGACCTCGTTGCGGTCTGAGCTGGATCATATGGTGCTGACCGAACTTAGGTAGGCTGGAAGTTCTCTTCTGCCGATGGGGTTTGGTCATGAGCGCCAAAAGAAAGACTACTTTCGAATGCTGGCAAAATTTTTTGGCGTGCGTTGCCCTGCACATGCTTCTGCCGTTATTGCCGCTGCTGCTGGAGCGATGGTTTAGCGGTGCGATTGCATCCAAGTCTGCCTCGCTTACGGCGGCGTTGTATTCATTGGCTATAGCGTTGTCGTCGCGCCATGTCGCGTTACTGGGTGTTGGCATTCTTTTTGGCTTCGCCTTTGCCGCAACCTTTGGCTACCTTTCCACTGACCTGTACCGTTGCTTGCCAACGTTAACAGTTCTTCTTGTGCGGCTATTGCGTTTATGTTTGGAGCGCATATCATTGAACGATATTATCGTCATGTGCGTAATGAGGATGAATTTTTTGTGTTCTTCAAGAGCCAATAAAGGAGACTCTCATGCATGCCATTAGTTTGATGATTATGGTTAGCTTGGCTTTGGGTGCTGCGGTGTTTTTCTGGAGTGTGTATGATTTCTGCCGGACACTCTCGATGCGTAGCGCCTTGGTGCAGAGTCTTGCCGGTGATCTGGAGTTCGTTCGGGATGCTTCATACATATGGGAGTGTGATTGGCGTAACCAGTGCGACGACTGGCAATTCAAAAAACTACGGGCGATCATACGCCAGCATATCGATCAATTGAAGTTTGCTCATCCCGCAGCGGTTCTTTCCCCCTTGGATCAGGCGGATCTGCTTTTCAGGTATCGCTATGTGCGCAGCTTGGTGCGCGAGGTGGAAAAACGCGTTCAGCCGCAGCCTCAGTAATCCGCCAGCCGTGCCCCGTCCACGTCGATCAGCTGGTCCAGGCGCAGGGTTTCGCCGGTGCTGAGGGTGAGGTAGTCGGCGCCGTCCCTGGCGAAAACGTCGGTGATGATGGCGTGACGCGTTTGCAGTTGGCCGTCGGCGTCGCGGAACTGGATGGTGGTGGCTTGCCGTTTGGTGGCGTGGACTTCCAGCAGGTCGTGAAAGTCGCAGCTGATCGGCTGGTAGTCGGTGGTCATGGTGTCCCTCTTGCTGATGAGTTGTGCGCGGCGATATTTGCAGATGATGTACATTGATTTTATAACATCATTGAAGGGGTATGTGCCGATGAAATATCACGCCGCCGCGGCCGCCATGGTGCTGGCCGCCTTGCTGTCCGCCTGCCACAAGAAGGAGAAGGCCGAGGAAGCCGCGCCGGCCACGCCTGCGCCTGCTGCCGCGCCCGCCGCCGCCGCGCCGCCACCAGCCGCCGCGCCAGCCGCGCCGCTCACGCGCGAGCAGGAAAAACTGGCTGAGAAGCAGGCCTTGCTCGATTACGGCGTGATGGAGGACAAATACATCAACGATGCGCGCGGCCAGTGGGCCACCGACGCCAAGGCCAGCTCGGTGTTTGGCGACGAGAACGGCCGCACGCCGAGCGAATCCAACCTGCCCATCAAGGCCACCGGCCCGGCCGACGGCAACCAGTGGACCAACAACAGCACCGACAAGGGCTTCGACTGGCTGGAGCTCGGCTACGCCACCCCGGTCAACGCCACCGAGGTGCGCATCGTGGTCGGCAGCGGGCAGGGTGTGGAAGCGTTCAACAAGGTCGAGCTGCAAGACACCGACGACAAGTGGCACACCGTGTGGGAAGGCCTGAGCGACGTCAAGCGCGACCAGCGCGGCAGCCGCACCTGGTTCGTGCGCAGCTTCGAGAAGACGCCGTACAAGGCCAAGCGCGTCAAGCTCACCATCGCCAATAATCTGGAGCACTCGTACAAGGTGGTCGACGCGGTGCAACTGGTCGGCGACAAATAAGCGCGCTATGATCGCGGCATGAACAAGAAATTGCTGGCCGTCGCCGTCGTGGCGGCGGCGCTTGCCGCACTCAATCTCGCCAGCCGCGCCGCCCAGTCCGGACCGGCGCGCGCCCCCTTGCAGGCCCTGCTCACCCCGGCCAGCTGCATGCAGCCGCAATGGCCGGCCGAGGCGCGCCGTTATGAAATTGAAGGCGTGACCACCATCCGGTTCGAGATCGGCGCCGACGGCGCGGTGCGCAATCCGGCCGTCGCACGCGGCAGCGGCTGGCAGATCCTTGACGACGCCGCCATTCGCGGCATTCAGCAATGCCGCTTCCAGCCCGGGCTGCCGGCCGCGCGCGACGGCACGGTGTTCCCGCTGCAATATGTGTGGAAGCTGGATGGCGTGGCGCCGGTGCGGCCGCTGCTGGTGGCCGGCAGTTGCCAGCCGTCCGGGCGCTTTGCCGCCTTCCGCGAAGCCGATCCGCGCCCCAGCGGCAAGGATGGCATTCTGTTGCGCTTCCTGATCGATGCTCACGGTGCGCCGACGCGCGTCGTCACCGAGGCTGACGGCCAGCCGCGAGAGCTGGCCGCGCAGGCGGTAGCTTACTTGCAAACTTGCCGCTTCGCCTACGACCCGGCTCGCGGCGGCGAGCGCACCGACACGGCGTTTGGCCGCGTGCTGTTGGGCGCCGCACCGTAGTGCCGATCCAACAGGCGCGGGTTTTTGTGGATGTTGCCGTACAAAAACTAAAAACCTTCCGGTAGAATCGCAATTGCCCTACGGCAAATAGATTCGCGCTCAATCCTCGCGCCCCCCGCCTTTCCCGCAGCCCCGCTCCTTGCTGCCCCATCCCCAGCTGATGTTTCGTGCCGCCACAGGTGGCATGCGTCCGGCTGATATCGTTGCAAGGTAGCGTCATGAACCGTATATTCAGAGTTGTGTGGAATGCCGCCCAAGGTGTGTGGCAGGTATGCTCGGAACTGGGCGGCACGCGCGGCAAGGCGGCCAGCCGCCGCGCCCGGCGGCGCGCGCT
>NZ_WNKY01000055.1 GCF_009720825.1 Duganella radicis
CTCCACTGGCAGCGAGCGGCGCGGCGGCGGCATGTGCGGCGAGCGGCGTAGCATGTGCGGCGAGCGGCGTGGCAGCGGGGGGGGCGGTAAGGCCGATCGCGTCGACGATGCCCAGCTCCAGCGCGCGCGCCATCGAGGCGGCGCTGCGGCCGACGCCGACGATCTGCCGCACCGCACCAGCCTTGCGCAGCGAGCGCGCGAACGATCCGCCGATCAGGCCTACGCCAAAAATAACGACTTTGTTCAGCATTTACTCCGCCAATGCTTTCGCCAGCGCCGCGATGAATACCGCATTCTCCTGCGGCAGGCCAATCGAAATACGCAGCCACTCCGGCAGACCATAATTGCCGACCGGGCGCACAATCACGCCCTGCTTGAGCAGCGACAGATTCACACGCGCCCCCGCACCAGCATCGCTGCCGACCTTCACCAGCACGAAGTTGCCATACGACGGCACGTACTCCAGGCCCATCCGCTCGAACGCCTCGACAAACTGCTGGTAGCCAGCCGCGTTATTGGCCGCGCTCTGCCGCAAGAACTCCTTGTCGTTCAGCGCCGCGATGGCCGCCGCCTGCGCCAGGGAATTCACGTTGAACGGCTGGCGAATGCGGTTCATCAGATCCGTCAACGCCGGCTGCGCAATCGCGAAGCCCACGCGCAGACCCGCCAGACCATACGCCTTCGAGAACGTGCGCGACACCAACAGGTTGGGATACTTCTTCACCCACTCCGCCGATTCAAACTGGTGCTCGGCCGCGAGGAACTCGTTGTAAGCCTCATCCAGCACCACCACCACGTGCGACGGCACCTTGGCCACGAACGCCTCGATCTCCGCCGCCGGGATGAACGTGCCGGTCGGGTTGTTCGGATTGGCGATAAACACCAGACGCGTGTCATCGCGGATCGCCGCCAGCATGGCCGGCAGATCGTGGCCGTGCGCCTTGGCCGGCACCACAATGTGCTGCGCGCCCACGCCCTGCGTCGCCAGCGCATACACCGCGAACGAATACTGCGAATAGACAATCGACTGGCCGCGCTCCACAAACGCGTGCGCCGCGATTTCCAGGATATCGTTGGAGCCATTGCCCAGCGTGATCCAGTCCGCCGGCACATCGTAGCGCTTGGCCAGCGCGCCTTTCAGATCAAAGCCATTCGCATCCGGATAGCGCCCCAGCTCCGCCACCGCGGCCGCCATGGCCCGCTGTGCCGACGCCGGCACGCCAAACGGATTCTCATTCGACGCCAGCTTCACAATGGTCGCCTCGTCGAGGCCAAATTCACGCGCCACTTCCGAAATCGGCTTGCCGGCCTGGTATGGTGCGATGGCGCGGACGTATTCCGGGCCGTAGTTCTTGCTCATGTTCTCTCTCTTCGATAATCAGGTCAGGCTGACCGGGTAGGAACCCAGCACCTTGAAGAATGCGGCATTGCCTTGCAGCTCATCGAGCGCCTTGGCGACGGCGGGGTCCTGCACATGGCCTTCGACGTCGACGTAGAAGTAGTACTCCCACGTGCCGGTGCGCGCCGGGCGCGACTCGAAGCGCGTCATCGACACATTGTGCGCGGCCAGCGAACCAAGCAGGCGGTAGATCGAACCCGCCTTGTGCGGCGCCGCCAGCGCCAGCGAGGTGCGGTCCTCGCCCGACGGGCCGGCCTGCAAGGAACCGATCACCGCGAAGCGGGTGCGGTTGTGCGGATCGTCCTGGATGTTGGCCTTGACCGTGCCGAGGCCATAGCGCACGCCGGCGCGTTCGCCGGCAATCGCGGCGATGCCATGATCGTCGCGCGCCATGCGCGCCGCCTCCGCGTTCGACGACACCGCGCGGCGCTCGATATCCGGATAGTTATTGTTCAACCAGATCTGGCACTGCGCCAGCGCCTGCGCGTGCGCGCAGATGGCGGTGATGCCGTCCATATTGCCGGTCGCGGTCAGCAGGCTGTGACGCACCGCGATCGACACCTCGCCGCTGATGGTCAGCGGCGTATGCAGCAGCAGGTCCAGCGTGCGGCCGATGGCGCCCTCGGTCGAATTCTCGACCGGCACCACGCCGAATTCCGCGGTTCCCGCCTCGGTGGCGCGGAACACCTCATCGATGGACGAGCAAGGCAACACATCGACGGCGGTGCCGAACTGCTGGTACACCGCCTGTTCGCTGTAGGTGCCGGCCGGGCCGAGGAAGGCCACGGTCACGCGCTTCTCCAGCGCGCGGCAGGCCGACATGATCTCGCGCCAGATGGTTTGCAGCTCGCTGTTGCCCATCGGGCCGGGATTGCGCTCGGCCACGCCGCGCAGCACCTGCGCCTCGCGCTCCGGACGGAACACCGGCGCGCCGGTTTCGGCCTTCACATGACCCACTTCCTGCGCGACCCTGGCGCGCTGGTTCAGCAGGTCCAGAATCTGCGCGTCGATCGAATCGATCCGCTCGCGCAGCGGTTTTAATTTGTCGTTCATTTTTGGCCCGCAAATTCGTTCAGGTAGTCCACCAGCGCTTGCACGCCCTCGATAGGCATCGCGTTATAGATCGATGCGCGCATACCGCCGACGGACTTGTGGCCCTTCAGTTGCAGCAGGCCGCGCGCTTTGGCGCCGGCCAGGAATGCTTCGTTCCTGCTTTCGTCCTTCAGGTAGAAGGGCACGTTCATGCGCGAGCGGTTGGCCGGCGCGACGCGGGTTTCGTAAAAGTCGCTGGCGTCCAGCGCGTTGTACAGCAGCTGCGCCTTGGCGATGGCGCGGCGCTCCATCTCGGCCACGCCGCCCTGCTGCTTCAGCCACTGGAACACCAGGCCGGCGATGTAGATGCCGTAGGTGGGCGGCGTGTTGTACATCGACTCGTTGTCGGCCACCAGCTTGAAGTCGAACGCCGACGGGCAGATCGGCAGCGCCTTGCCCAGCAGGTCGTCGCGGATGATCACGATGGTGACGCCGGCCGGACCGATATTCTTCTGCGCGCCGGCGAAGATCACGCCGTATTTCGACACATCGATCCGGCGCGACAAAATATGCGAGGACATGTCCGCCACCAGCGTCACGCCGTCCACGGCGGCCGGCACGCCGGCGTCGAAGTCGTACTCCACGCCGTCGATGGTCTCGTTGGTGCACATGTGCAGATAGGCCGCGCCGGGCGTGAGCTTCCACTCGGACTGCGGCGGCACCGACGTCGTCGACGACGCGGCGATATTCACCTTGGCGTACCTGGCGGCTTCCTTGCTGGATTTGCCCGACCACGAACCGGTGTGAATGAAATCGATGGTTGCGCCTTCGGGCTTGTGGCCCAGGAGGTTCAACGGGATCAGGGCGTTCTGCGACAGACCGCCGCCCTGCATGAACAAGATCTTGTAATTGTCCGGTACCGCCAGCAGCTCGCGCAGGTCGCGCTCGGCCGCCTTGTAAATCGACATAAACTCCGGTCCGCGGTGGCTCATCTCCATCACCGACATGCCGCTGCCATGCCAGTCCAGCATTTCAGCCGCGGCTTGCGCCAGCACTTCCTTCGGCAGCACTGCCGGGCCGGCGGAAAAGTTATAGATGTGAGTCACGTTGCGTTCCTTATGATAGAGAGGTGTTACTTGGCTTGTTCCTGTTGCAGCTTCTGCATCAGCGGGCCGATACGGCGCTGCACGATCTGCTGGCCCAGCTGCATGCCCTCGCCCATCAGCTTGGGCATCGAGGTCAGCATCTTGGCGCCCACCGGCGTGCGGTAGAACGCGGTGACCTGCTTGAGTTCATCGGCGGTGAAGGTGCGTGCGTACAGCGGCACGGTCTCGGCCAGGATCTCGTCCACCAGCGTCGGATCGCCCATCACGTCCTGCAAGGTCTTGATCACGCGCGGCAGCTCGGCCTCCATCCTGGCCAGCGCCTTCTGCTTGTCGTCGGCGCTCAGATTCGGATTGTTCTTGATGCCCGCCTCGGCGCCGGCGCGCATCGACACGCCCAGTCCCTGCGACATCTGCTGCATCGCGCCGATCATCATCTGGCGGTAGTTCATCGAATCGAACAATTCCCGGGCGGCGGCGGTGGCGGCCGGATCGGCCGCCGGCGCCTGCGCGTGGGAAGGAGCGGCGCCGATCAGGGCCAGGGAAGTCACCAGCGAAGCTACGATTTTTTTCATCATTACGCACCTTAAAATAAACACGGGGCCAGTCCCCGTCGCAGTGTACCGCGACAGACCTGGCCCCGCTGGAATGGGACTCGCGTCCCGCCTGTTACTCAGCTGCCGAATCCGGGCCCGGTTCCAGCTCGACTTCGTCGATGTCGGTTTCCACCACGCGTTGCAGGCCCGACAGCTTGGTGCCGTCTTCCACCGCGATCAGGGTCACGCCCTGGGTCGCGCGGCCCATCTCGCGGATCTCCGACACGCGGGTGCGAATCAGCACGCCGCCGGTGGTGATCAGCATGATCTCGTCCGACGAATCCACCAGCGTGGCCGCCACCACCTTGCCGTTACGCTCGGAGGTCTGGATCGCGATCATGCCCTTGGTGCCGCGGCCGTGGCGGGTGTACTCGATGATCGGCGTGCGCTTGCCGAAACCGTTCTCGGTCGCGGTCAGCACCGACTGCTGCTCGTTCTCGGCCACCAGCAGCGCGATCACCCGCTGGCCCTCGTCCAGATTCATGCCGCGCACGCCGCGGGCGTTGCGGCCCATCGGACGCACGTCGTTCTCGTCGAAGCGCACCGCCTTGCCGGCGTCGGAGAACAGCATCACATCGTGTTCGCCGTCGGTCAGCGCGGCGCCGATCAGGAAGTCGCCCTCGTCCAGGTCGACCGCGATGATGCCGGCCTTGCGTGGATTGCTGAAGTCTTTCAGCGGCGTCTTCTTCACGGTGCCCAGGCTGGTGGACATGAACACGTAGTGGTCTTCGGGGAAGGTGCGGTTCTCGCCCGACAGCGGCAGGATCACGGTGATCTTCTCGTTGTCCGCCAGCGGGAACATGTTGACGATCGGCTTGCCGCGCGAGTTGCGCGAGCCTTGCGGCACTTCCCACACCTTCAGCCAGTACATGCGGCCACGGTTGGAGAAGCACAGGATGTAGTCGTGCGTGTTGGCGATGAACAGCTGGTCGATCCAGTCCTCATCCTTGGTCGCCATGGCCTGCTTGCCGCGGCCGCCGCGCTTCTGCGCGCGGTACTCGGTGATCGGCTGCGCCTTCATGTAGCCGGTGTGCGACAGCGTCACCACCATGTCCTGCGGCGTGATCAGGTCTTCGGTATTCAGGTCGCTGGCGTTGTGTTCGATGTTGGAGCGGCGCGGGTCCTTGGCCTGGTCGCCGAACTCGCTCACCACCGAGGTCATCTCGTCGGTGATGATGGTGGTCACGCGGGCCGGCTTGGCCAGGATGTCCAGCAGGTCGGCGATTTCCGCCATCACGTCCTTGTACTCGTTGACGATCTTGTCCTGTTCCAGGCCGGTCAGGCGTTGCAGGCGCATTTGCAGGATCTCCTGCGCCTGGTCGTCGGACAGCTTGTACAGGCCATCCTTCTGCATGCCGTAGTGCTTGGGCAGGTGCTCGGGACGGAAGGCGTCGATGCCGCCGATGGTGTCGCCCTCGCCGGTGCGCGCCAGCATCTCGCGCACCAGCGACGAATCCCACGATTTTTCCATCAGGGCGGTCTTGGCCACCGGCGGCGTCGGCGCCGCCTTGATGATGGCGATGAATTCGTCGATGTTGGCCAAGGCCACCGCCAGGCCTTCCAGCACGTGGCCGCGTTCGCGCGCCTTGCGCAGCTCGAACACGGTGCGGCGCGTCACCACTTCGCGACGGTGCGACAGGAAGCATTGCAGCATTTCCTTCAGGTTCAGCAGGCGCGGCTGGCCGTCGACCAGCGCCACCATGTTCATGCCGAAGGTGTCCTGCAACTGGGTCTGCTTGTACAGGTTGTTCAGCACCACCTCGGGCACTTCGCCGCGTTTCAGCTCGATCACCACGCGCATGCCCGATTTGTCGGACTCGTCGCGGATGTCGGAAATGCCTTCCAGCTTCTTGTCGCGCACGTTTTCGGCGATGCGCTCCAGCAGCGATTTCTTGTTGACCTGGTAGGGCAGCTCGTCGACGATGATGGCGGTGCGGCCGCCATCCTTGCCATATTCCTCGTAGTGGGTCTTGGCGCGCATCACCACGCGGCCGCGGCCGGTGCGGTAGCCGTCGCGCACGCCGGACACGCCGTAAATCGTGCCGCCGGTCGGGAAGTCCGGCGCCGGGATCAGTTCGATCAGCTCGTCGATCGAGCATTCCGGGTTTTGCAGCACGTGCAGCGCGCCGGCGATCACCTCGTGCAGGTTGTGCGGCGGGATGTTGGTGGCCATGCCCACCGCGATGCCGGACGAACCGTTGATCAGCAGGTTGGGGATGCGGGTCGGCAGGACGGTCGGTTCTTTTTCCTTGCCGTCGTAGTTGGGCTGGAAGTCGACCGTGTCCTTGTCGATGTCGGCCAGCAGTTCGCTGGAAATCTTGTCGAGGCGGCACTCGGTGTAACGCATCGCCGCCGCGCCGTCGCCGTCGACCGAGCCGAAGTTGCCTTGGCCGTCGACCAGCATGTAACGCAGCGAGAAGTCCTGCGCCATGCGCACCAGCGTGTCGTAAATCGAGGCGTCGCCGTGCGGGTGGTACTTGCCCATGGTCTCGCCCACCACACGGGCGCATTTGACGTAGGGACGGTTCCACACGTTGTTCATTTCGTGCATCGAGTACAGGACGCGGCGGTGTACAGGCTTCAGGCCGTCACGCACGTCCGGCAAGGCGCGGCCGACGATCACGCTCATGGCGTAATCGAGGTAGCTCTTGCGCATCTCTTCTTCGAGGGAAATAGGGATTGTTTCTTTTGCGAATTGATCCATTGGCCGGTCGTTTTACTGTGGTTTGTTAAGCCTCTCCCAAGAGACAGGCAAGCGTACGATTTTAGCATGGGCGCAAGGCAACCAGCGGAAATCCGCAGCGGCCCAGCATCCATGCGGTGTGACGCACCGTTGGCGCACGTAACAACTTGTAATATTCATGACACATTACTCAATTATTATCGACAATCACGTTGCAACAAAACAACATTTTGGTTGAACGCGAAAAGCCGCCATGTTGGAGCTTTTTAAACGACTTTCATCGCTTGTGGCAAAATGGACGAGAAGTCAATTGCTTGAATCACAAGCGGAAAACGAGCCTGACGCCCCTGCGTGGTAGAATTCGCCCCACGCAAATAACTACGTCACGCAGTTTTCTGCCGATATCACCCCCGAAAGGAAAAAAAATATGAAAAAACTGATTTCGATGCTGGCCATCTCGGCTGCATTCGCCGGCTCGGCCATCGCCCAGACCGCACCCACCGCGCCACCATACGCTCCAGTAACCCAGGACATCAAAGCCGCCACCCCGAAAAGCGCCTACGTGCAAGACGCACGCGGCATCATCGCGCGTGACCCGTTCGGCCTGTGCTGGCGCACCGGCTACTGGACCCCGGCTGATGCCGTGCCAGGTTGCGACCTGCCGATCTGCGTAGAGCCAGAGAAGCTGGAAAACGGCAAGTGCGTGGCGCCGCCACCACCACCGCCACCAGTGGCGCCAGCACCGGCGCCGGCCCCTGCGCCAGCCCCTGCCCCGGCACCAGTGCCAACCGCACAAAAAGTGAGCTTCGCCGCTGACGCCTTCTTCGACTTCGACAAGGCCGTGCTGAAACCGGAAGGCAAAGCCAAGCTGGACGATCTGACCTCGAAACTGGGTTCGATCAACCTGGAAGTCATCATCGCCGTTGGCCACACCGACTCGGTGGGCTCGGACGAGTACAACCAGAAGCTGTCGGTACGCCGTGCCGAAGCTGTCAAGGCCTACATCATCTCGAAAGGCGTTGAAGCCAACCGCGTGTACACCGAAGGCAAAGGCGAGAAACAACCTGTGGCGGACAACAAAACCGCCGAAGGCCGCGCCAAAAACCGTCGCGTGGAAATCGAAGTGGTCGGCACCAGCAAGTAATCGCTGAGCGCTGAACGCAAGGCCCCGCTCCGGCGGGGCTTTTTTTATTTAAAATAGCGACATCCGACTTTTCCCATCCTTGCCATGAACGCCGATCCATTAGAACTGCAAAAATTTTCCGAACTCGCCCACCGCTGGTGGGACCCGACCTCGGAATTCCGCCCGCTGCACGAGATCAACCCGCTGCGCCTGGAATGGATCAACGCGCGCGCGCCGCTGGCCGGCAAACAGGTGATCGACATCGGCTGCGGCGGCGGCATCCTGTCCGAGTCGATGGCGCGCAAGGGCGCCACCGTCACCGGCATCGACCTCGGCGAAAAAGCCCTGAAGGTGGCCGACCTGCACTCGCTGGAGTCGGGCGTGCAGGTGCGCTACAAGCTGATCGCGGCCGAAGAGATGGCGGCGCAGGAAGCCAGCCAGTACGACGTGGTGACCTGCATGGAAATGCTGGAGCACGTGCCCGATCCGGCCGCCATCGTGCGCGCCGCCGCCGCGCTGGTCAAGCCGGGCGGCCATGTGTTCTTCTCCACCCTGAACCGCAATCCCAAGTCCTACCTGTTCGCGGTGATCGGCGCCGAATACATCCTGCGCATGCTGCCCAAGGGCACGCACGACTACGAGAAGTTCATCACCCCGTCCGAGCTGTCGCAATTCATCCGCAGCGCCGGGCTGGAAGTGCAAGGCTTCAAGGGCATGGGCTACAACCCGCTGACCAAGATTTACTCGCTCAACGACGATACCAGCGTCAACTACCTGGTGGCCGCGCGCCGCCCTCTGGAAGCCTGATCATGACCACCGCCCCCCGCGCCATCCTGTTCGACCTCGACGGCACCCTGGCCGACACCGCGCCCGACCTGGCCGCCGCCGTCAACCTGCTGCGCACCGTGCGCGGCCTGGAGCCGACCGCCTACGACATCCTGCGCCCGACCGCCTCGGCCGGCGCGCGCGGCATGATCGGCGCCTCCTTCGGCCTCAGGCCGGAGGATGAAGGCTACAACGAGCTGCGCGACGGCTTCTTTACCAATTACGCGGCGGCGATGGCGGTGCACAGCGGCCTGTTCGACGGCATCCGCGAGCTGCTGGCCGGGATCGAGGCGGCCGGCCTGCAATGGGGCATCGTCACCAACAAGCCGAAACGCTTCACCGATCCGCTGCTGCCGCAGATCGGCCTGGCCCACGCCGCCTGCGCCATTTCCGGCGACACCACGGCGCACGCCAAGCCCCACCCCGCGCCGCTGCTGGAAGCGGCGCGCCGCCTCCAGCTGACGCCGGAACAGTGCTGGTACGTGGGCGACGACCTGCGCGACATCCAGGCCGGCAAGGCGGCCGGCATGCTGACCATTGCCTGCGGCTGGGGTTATTGCGGCCCCAGCGAACCGCAACATTGGCAGGCCGATTATGTGTTGCAGCAGCCGTCCGAGCTGCTGGCACTGCTACACCGTGTCAACACAATGGATTTCGTTGTATAGACGAATCATTGTGCACGATATTTTGTTGCCGTACGGATAGATTCCGCGTAGTCTCGCCGCCATCATCAACAATTCAGGTGCATCATGCATACCATGGAACAGGCCGCCCCAAACCCGCAGCCGCACACCGACGCCAGCCTTCCCCTGCCGCGGCGCACGCAGGCGCCGCAAAGCTGGATGGTGCGGGTGGCCGACGCCAAATACTACTGGTATGACTTGCTGGCGGACTCCGGCGAGAAGCCGGAGCTGCGCGATCCCATCGGCCGCTACCTGCGCCGCATGGAGTTCGAGCTGGACGCCACCGCCGCCCGGCGCCACCTGTTCTTTGCCGTCACCCGGCCGCGCGTGCGCTTCGACGTCGCCGGCGCGGTGCAGTGGGGCTTCTTTTCGCTCAAGCTGAGCTTGCCGCTGCTGCTGGGCGCCGAGCGCAGCAAGGACAGCATCACGGTCGAGCTCAAGGTGCCGTTCGCGGCCACCCTGAAAAAGCCCACCATCATGCTGACCGAGAATTTCATCAGCCTGAACTGGGGCGGCCTGGAGGAAGTGTTCTCGGTGCACGATTTGCTGCGCATCTACGGCCACACGCTCAGGCTGCCCAGCAAGGTGGCCTATGTCGGCCAGACCCGCGACGACGAGGGCCGGCTCGGCCAGGGGCGCCTGCCGGCCATGCACCGGGTGCGCGCCCAGTCCGGCGACGGCTACGATACCCTGCTGCTGGTGGTGGGGGTGGACGTGGAGGTCAGCTGCGCCGAAGGCGATCCGGCCGCGCGGCTGGACCCGGCCGATCCGCTGGCGATGGACGCCCTGCACGGCGAGCGGGTGGAGATGATCGAGGCGGCGCTGATCCGCTACTTCGAAGGCAGCAATCCGCGCGCCCGCGCCGCCGAGGAACGCCAGCGGCGCGGTGCGCGCATCGTGGCGGTCCAGCACAGCAACCATCTGGTGCAATACACCATCGACCTGGCGTTGCCGGACAGCGGCAATTACAACCAGCTGTGCTCGGAGTTCGTCAGCGCCGCCGCGCGCCACGTCCTCAGCTGCTTTGTCGCCGACGGCCAAGTCCAGGTGGCACCGATGCCTGGTCCCGCTTGAAGTTTCCACGTGGAAATATCACGCTGAAGGCACTATAATCACGTTACGATGAGACACTTGGAGCGCGCAGAACATGAGCCATGACGACGACGATTACCCCGATCCGTCGCCGGAAGAGCTGGGCATAGGCGCGCTGTTCGAGGAGGCGCCCGAGCCCTTCCTCGACCTGGTGGCGCCGCCGCCGGACGCGATGGAGGAGCTGCTGCCGCTGATGCCGCAACGCACCGCCGCGCCACAGACCTGGGTGGTCACGGTGGCCGACGCCAAATTCCACTGGTACGACCTGATCGCCGGCTTCCCGGAAGTGCCGGACATCCGCGACCCGGTCGGCCGCCACCTGCGCCGCATGCAGTTCGACCTGGAAGCGACCAGCGAGAAGCGGCTGATTTATTTCGCCGTCAACCGCCCGCGCGTGCGCTTCGATCCGTCGCGCGGCACCAGCTGGGGCTTCTTCTCGCTCAAGCTGACCGTGCCGCTGCTGGTGGGGCCGGAAGAGAAAAAGGACAGCCTCACCATCGAGCTGACGGTGCCGTTCGCCGCCACTCTGAAAAAGCCGTCGGTGGTGCTGACCGACCGCTTCCTCACCCTCAACTGGGGCGGCCTGGTCGAGGCGCTCTCGATCCACGACGTGCTGCAACAGTATGAGAACAACCTCAACTACAAGACCGAGGTGCAGTACGTCGGCCAGACCAAGGACCCGGCGGGCCGGCTGGCGCGCGCGCGCCTGGTGCCGGTGCAGCGCGTGCACCAGAAGTTCAGCGAAGACCACGACATGCTGCTGCTGATCCAGCGCTTCCATGTGGAAGTGCTGTCGGACGACGGCGATCCGGCCGAGCTGGAGGTCAACCAGAATCCGGTGGCGGCCGACATGCTGCTCAAGGACCGCATCGATGCCATCGAATGCGCGCTGATCCGCTACTTCGAGGGCCCGGAAATGCACGGCCGCAGCGACAAGGAAGCCGAGGTGCGCCAGCAGCGCCTGCGCGAGGTGCAGGCCACCAACCACCTGGAGAGCTTCCGCATCGACCTGCGGCTGGAAGACGCGGGCAAGTACCACGACCTGTTCTCGCGCCACGCGAGCGTCTCGCGCAACCACATCATCGACTGCAAACTGGTCGACGGCAATGTGATCGTCACCCGCGTGCCGGAAAAGACCAAGCCTTAAACCGCGGCCAGCGCCTGCTCCAGGTCGGCCAGCAGATCGTCGCTGTGCTCGATGCCGATCGACAGCCGCACCGTATCCACCGTCACGCCCGCCTTGGCCAGCTCTTCCTCGTTAAGCTGGCGGTGGGTGGTGGACGCCGGATGGCAGGCCAGCGATTTGGCGTCGCCGATGTTGACCAGCCGCGTGAACAGCTTGAGCGCATCCTGGAAGCGGGCGCCGCCCTCCACCCCGCCCCGCACGCCGAAGGTCAGCACGCCGGACGGCCGGCCGCCCAGGTATTTGCGCGCCAGCGCGTGGTCTTTGTGATCCTCCAGCCCGGCGTAATTCACCCACTTGACCTTGGCGTGCCGCTGGAGGAAGTGCGCCACCTTGCTGGTGTTCTCGACGATGCGTTCCAGCCGCAGCGCCAGCGTTTCGATGCCCTGCAAGATCAGGAAGGCGTTGAACGGCGACAGCGCCGCGCCGGTATTCCGCAACGGCACCACGCGCGCGCGGCCGATGTAGGCGGCCGGTCCCAGCGCGTCGGTGTAGACCACGGTTGCCGATCGATTCGATGAACACCGCCTTGGTGCGCTCGTCGATCAGTTCGCCGAAGGAGGCCGGATCGCGCGCGTCGGCAAAGCGGGTGGTGATGCCGAACTGCGGCAGCGTGTGGGCGAACAGATTGTAGGTGCCGCCGTACAGCGTGGCGGCCGAGACGATGTTGTCACCGGCCTCGGCGATGGTATGCTTGTCACAAACCCGCGCGCTCGCCCGTCTAAGCTTGATGATGACCGATACCTCTACCTTTACGGCGCTTCGTACGCGCCTGTTCTCGATTGCCTACCGCATGCTGGGCACCCGCGCCGACGCCGAGGATGTGGTACAGGACGCCTGGCTGCGCTGGCAGGGCTGCGACCAGAGCGCGGTGCAATCGGCCGAGGCGTGGCTGGTGACCATCACTACCCGGCTGGCCATCGACCGCCTGCGCGCCCGCGCCGCCGAGCGCGAAACCTACGTCGGCTGGTGGCTGCCCGAGCCTATCGTCGAACTGGACGAACACACGCCCGAGAGCGCGGCCGAAATGGCCAGCGATGTCTCGATGGCGTTGTTGTGGGTGCTGGAGCGACTTTCACCCGAGGAGCGCGCCGCCTTTCTGATGCGGCAAGTGTTCGAGCATGACTACGCGGACATCGCCGGCATCCTCGGCAAGAGCGAGGCGGCCTGCCGGCAGATGGTGCACCGGGCGCAGGAGCGCGTGCAGCAGCAAAAGCCGCGCTTCGAGGTGCCCAAGGAACAGCATCACGCCCTGCTGGGCCGCTTCATCGCCGCCGCGCAGGTGGGCGACCGCGCCGCCATGAAAACCATGCTGGCCGACGACGTCCAGCTGGTGGCGGATGGCGGCGGCAAGGTCAACTCCTATCTGCACATCCTGCATGGCGCGGGACGGGTGGCCGGTTCGTTCTGGTCGCTGGAGCACCAACATCCGCGGCAGGTGGTGTACCGCCAGGCCCGCGTCAACGGCGCGCCGGGGCTGGTGCGCTATGTCGATGGCAAACTGGAATCGGCGCAATCGTTTGTGATTGAAGGCGAGCGCATCGCCGCCGTCTTCATCGTCCGCAACCCAGACAAACTGACCGGCGTGCCGCAAACTATTTTCTGAAAGCTGTCACAGCGCGTGATGGTGGCCCGTCTTACAGGGTATGGAGGGCGCAATGGTGTGTCCTCCGCAGACACTGAGAGGCATATCATGACCCAAGCTCGCATTCCCTTCTTCCAGCTCGCCCCGGCCAACTTGCAGGCCATGATCGCGCTGTCCGGCTCCGTCAAGAAAAGCTCGCTCGGCGCGCGCCTGGTGGAACTGATCAACCTGCGCGTGTCGCAGATCAACGGCTGCGGCGTGTGCGTGGACATGCACTGGCGCGACCTGATGAAACAGGAAGTGCCGCCACGCCACCTGAACGCCATCGCCGGCTGGCGCGAAGCCCCGGCCTCCTTCTTCACCGAGCGCGAACGCGCCGCGCTGAACTGGGCTGAAGCCGTCAACGCCCTGCCGCACAAGCAGCCGACGGACCAAGATTTCGACCTGCTGAAAACCCATTTCAGCGACACCGAAATCGCCGAAATCAGCTACGCCATCGCCACCATTCGTGCGTGGAACGTGATCAACGCCAGCCTGCACAACCAAATCCCGGAAGTGCCGCCGCCAGGTTTCTAACGATCTGCATCGGCTATCTCGATCACGGAAGTCCATTTCGACCTGGCTTCCGTGATGATGATGCGAGAATTTTCCATGCGGTCTATGGCGCTAAGCACGTCGACGGCAGCGGCGCTTTTTTTATTTCCATCATGCCGCTCGACGAAAATCAGCCGTAGCGCGGCATCCACCAACTTCGCACCTTGCTCAATTTTTCCCACTTAGCTACCGCCTGCTCGGTATAACCGAATAACTGGCCCAGCGATTTTTGCGACAACAACAGCGCGGCACGGATGTAGCGGAACTCTGCGCCAGTCAGCTTGCCGGGCTTCTTGCACAACGCGCGGCAAATCGCGATCACCAGGCCATCAAGGTCGCGGAAGGAAACACCGCTACCATAAGCGGTCTTGTGCTCAACGTAGCCATTACTCAGCCAGACGTTACGCAGGCCACCATCGGTAAAGTGATACATACTCCTCTCCTGTCAATCCATTGCTGTGACCACGATGAGCGCCGGATCGTCATCGTCGATTGCTACCACGACGCCCATATCCCGGCCAGCGACATACCGATCCAGTCGGCACTCCAGGCTTCCCGTCCTGATGTTGGGTTCAGCGGGTCGCCGCATACCTATATAAAATATAGCTTCCACCGACACGAAAGGCAACAGGACGGCGCCTCTTCCGTGCCGGCTTTGCGAGATTATTGGCTCTGAGCGCGTTTTCGACTTGCGAATGCACAAGCACACGTAAGGACACCTCGAATCACTGGAGCTTCCGGACGGAGCGCTGAAAAATCGCGACACGGGCAGCGAATCGGCTGTTGATCGCCCCGGTTCCTGGCCCTTCGAGGGCAGCGTGGCGCGCGCTGCCCTTGCGCTGGATATGCATGCGCCAGCCTTGCCCTTTCAGCCGGGCCTCGCGTTCGCCATCGACATAGCCCTTGTCGGCATAGATGTCGCTGCTGGCGTTGCCCGGATCGATCACCGCTTCAAAATGCAAGGTGTCGTGCTCGCTGGCGGTACTGATCTTGATCTTGCGAACGAGCTTGTAGCGCTTGTCGGCATTGGCCGAGAGCTTGTAGCCGAAGTAGGACTTGCCATGCTTCTTGGTCCAGCGGGCGTCGATGTCCTTTTGGCGCCGCTTCGCGGGCTGCCAGTCGGCCGGCATCGCGTTCTCGCTCACGATGGCGGCCGCGGCGCGGCGCGGCAGCATCGACCGCTGCGGCCAGCGCCGTGAAGTCGACATGCTGTTCCAGTATCCGCAGCGTATCGCCAAGCTCGTTGAGCTTCGCTTCGCGCTCCTGGTCGGCAAACAGGCTTTGTTTGATCATTGGACTCAGGTCAGTACCGGGTTACCGACATCATGCCAGAGCTGGGGGGGTTTTTCGAGGTGCCCAGGAGTAGCAAAGCTCGTAGCGTTGAGGCTGCCCTTAGTGGTATTCTTTGTCGATTAGCGTCACTAGACGCCTGCACCGATTCAGACGAGAGAGAAGAAACGTGAAAATTCCGCCAGACGATTTGCCAATCTATCGTGTGCTAACCGGGCCGGATGACGCAAAGTTCTGCCGGCGCGTTAGCGAAGCGCTCGCGCTCGGATATGTGCTTCACGGATCGCCATCCGTGACATTCAACGGTGAAAACGTGATCGTTGCCCAAGCAGTTATCTGGCCTGGTCATCAATAGATTGGGATGTGATGATAATTCCAAATGGAAATTTGAAGCGTAAAAACCGCCTCCCGGCGGTTTTTTTTAGTCAGACGAATCGGAGAGGTTTTGCGCTTGCAAGCGCAAAACCGCTTCGCGGGCGGGCCGCATGCGGCCCGAATTCCCCGCTACGCCCCGCGTCCCGCGGGTTCGCTTCCCGCCGCATAAGCTAACGGCGGAATGAAAAACAAAGGCCCAGCGCTTGCGCGCTGGGCCTTTGTTTTTCATCCGGATGGTGGAGACGGCGGGAATCGAACCCGCGTCCGCAAGCACTCCACAGACAGTTCTACATACTTAGTACTATCTTTTAATTTAACCCGGACGTCACGGATGTACACGTTACGGACAGGCGATTCACCTAAGATTTAACGCTGCTTCAAGTGACCCGTTACAGCGCGATTCCCTGTAAATGACTCCTTAGCTTTTAACGGCCCGCCCCAGGGAAGAAGCGTTTAGGAGCTAACAGCCCTTAGGCTGCCAGTGCGTACGAGTTATCGTTTGCAGTTATTGATTTCTGGGTGTATTTACGAGGTAACCAGGCCTCGGTATGCCCTGCTCTGCTTTGCAACCCACGTCGAAACCAGGTCGTCCCCACAGACTTCCTATTTTACCCCACTTTGCAATCCCCCGCCATGTACGTCAAACGCCGGTCATATTCGGGCGGTATGATGCTCTCAGTTCTCACATGGAACGACTATTTAGCGCCACTAGCGGGCGGCTACTACCGGCGCCGGCGGTCGGGAAATATACCGGCACCAACACTCTCCCTACGGCATTTTGATCAGCAGGCCGGCGATCCCCAGCAGGCTGGCCGCGATCAGGCCCACCAGCCAGCGGAACTGGACGTCGCTGTGGTCCATGCGCTTGCCACTTTCGATGAACAGGGTATCGAGGCGCGCGCTTGTTTCCCTCGTCAGCGCATCAATGCGGGCAGTTGTTTCCCTGTGTGTTTCCGAAATTTTGGCGTCCACCAGCAGGAAATTGTCGTGCGATTCCTTGCGTGAGTCGGCAATTTTAGCCTCCACCAGACGCAGGTTGTCGAGCGACTCTTTGCGCGATTCGGCAATTTTCGCCTCAACCAGACGGAAGTTGTCGATCGCTTCCTTGCGTGAATCGGCAATTCTGGCTTCGACTGCCTTGAAATTTTCCTGCGTTTCACGCCGGAATTCGCTGATCCGGGCTTCGGTCTGCTTGAGATTTTCGTGCGTTTCCCGGCGCCCCTCGGAAATCTTGGCCTCGACCAGCCGGAAGTTGTCGCTCGCCTCCTTGCGCGAGTCGGCAATCCGGGCGTTCACCTCGTCGAGCCGGGCGCCCAGGTCCCGCCTGAGCATGTCGATTGCTGTCTCCATTTCTTCATCCTCCGCAGCACAATAGCGGTTGTCAAGCTGATCCGGTGCGTTCATGGCCCTTCTCCTTGTCGTACCGCCGAGCGTAGGCCGGCATCGCGGCGGCGGTATGATTTAGGTCAAAGGTGCGCTGTTGTTGCGCCGCAGCACACGGTTGGCGGTTTTGTGAATTTTGTGCCAACTCTGCATTAAAATGACGAGACCGTAACCCAGCTACCGACCTCGCCATGTCCGATGCCGCCGTCCAAGCTGTTCCCGCTCCCAAGAAACGCGGCCGCCCGCAAAAAGGCGAAGGCGGCGGGCTGCGCGCCGAGTTGATCGAGAAATCCGCCGAACTGTTCCGCACCAAGGGCTACGACAACACCACCGTGCGCGATATCGCCGCCGCCACCGGCATCCAAGCCGGCAGCTGGTTTTATCACTTCAAGACCAAACAGGACATCCTGGCCGCCATCATGGAGCAGGGCCTGCTGCGCGCGCTGGAGGAGATCGAGGCCGTCGCCGCCCAGCCGCTCTCGCCCAGCGCCCTGCTGCACCGGCTGGTCGAGGTCCACCTGCACGCCCTGCTGGCGCCCGACCACCATTTCATCGCCGTGCTGCTGTATGAATGGCGCTCGCTCGACCAGGCTTCGCGCGCCCGCCTGGTCGCCCTCAAGGACCGCTACGAGGCGATCTGGGACGAGGCGATTGCCGCACTGCACCAATCGGGTGCCTGGGTCACGCCCTCGCAGTTCGACCGGCTGCTGATCTTCGGCGCCCTCAACTGGACGGTGCAGTGGTACAAGCCGGGCTACGGCGCCGACGTGCAGCAGTTGGCGCAACAGGCCATGCGCTTCATCCTGCGCACGCCCGCGCCAGTTGAGGCACAATAGAGCATCCGTCCACCGTCAGGAATGTCCATGATTTACGAAATCGCCGAGTTGTACATCAAGCCCGAAGCCCACGCCGCCTTCCAGGCCGCCGTCGCCCAGGCGGTGCCGATTTTCAAGGCCGCCAAGGGCTGCCAGTCCATGCGTCTCGATCGCGATATCGAAACGCCGGACACGTATCATCTGGTGATCGAGTGGGAGACGCTGGAGAATCACACCGTCGATTTTCGCGGCAGCAGCGGTTTCCAGGACTGGCGCGGACTGGTCGGCGGCCATTTCGCGCTGCCGCCCAAGGTAGAGCATTTTGAAACCGTGGTGGCCGGCTTCTGAGCGGCCGCCACGCACCATGTGTCTCAGCAGGAGGCCATCATGACCCGCAGCATCCATCGCAACTTTGAGCAGGTAACGGACGCCGAAAGCGCCCGCAGCGCCCTGCTCTCCAGCGGTTTCCCGCAATCGAGCGTGAAGCTGACCAAGCACACCACGCTGGCGCCGAATGTGGCCACCAGCACGGTTGGCAATCTGCTCGATTCGCTGACGCCGGGCGGTCCCGCCGCCGCGGCCGCCGCGCGCCAGCGCAGCGGCGCCATGCTCACCGTCGATATCTACGATGACGACGAGCGCGACAAGGCCGATTCCATCATGGGCGGCTACGGCGCCCGCGAGGCCTGAGCCCGGGCGCCAGCCGGCGCCTCAATCCTGCCCGGCCAGCGCCGCCGTGTCATCGTCGGCGCAGCAGGCCGTGCCGGCGCCCAACTCGCGCTGCTGCCAGGCGCCGGCATCGGCCACGGTCAACGGCCGCGCATAGTAATAGCCCTGCAACGCGTGACAGCCAGCGTCACGCGCGGCGATCGCTTGCTCCAGCGTTTCGATGCCCTCGGCCACCACTTGCAGGTCCAGCGCGCCGGCCAGCTGGCAGATCGCCGTCACCACCGCCACCGCGTCGGGCGCCGGCAGCGGCGAAATCAGGCCGCGGTCGATCTTCAGGGTGTTGAGCGGCAGCTCGCGCAGCATGCTGAGCGAGGAGAAGCCGGTGCCGAAATCGTCCATCGCCACTTCGATCCCCAGCGCGCGCAGCTGTTGCAGCTGGGTCTGGGTATCTTCGAGATTTTCCACCGCCGCGCTCTCGGTGATTTCCAGCGTCAGGCAATGCGCGGGAATGCCGGTCTGCTGCAAAATCCGCTGCACCAGTTGCGGGAAGCCCTTGTTCAGCAGCTGCATCGGCGAGACGTTGACCGCCACCGGCACGCAGCCGCCGATCGCGCGCCGCCAGTCGGCGATCTGGCGGCAGGCGCGTTCCAGCAGCAGCGAGCCCAGTTCGGAAATCTGGCCGGTGCGCTCGGCGATCGCGATGAATTCCACCGGGCTGACCGGGCCGATGCCGGGGCGGTGCCAACGCGCCAGCGCCTCAAAGCCCAGCAGCCTGCCGCTGACGGCGTCGATCTTGGGTTGGTAGTCGAGATAGATTTCCTGGTTGCGGATGCCCTTGCGCAGCGCCTGTTCGTTTTCCAGCGCCGTGCTGCTCATCTGCGCGAAGCGCCGTTCGGCCATCGACAGCGAGGTGCCGGGGATGCGCTTGGCCTGGTACATGGCGGCGTTGGCGGCGCGCAGCAGCGCCTCGGCGTCGACCGCGTGGTCGGGGAAGATGGCCAGCCCCATCGAGGCGTCGATCACATACTCGCCGCCGGCCAGCCGCACCGGCCGCGCGCAGGCGGCCTGCAAGCGCGCCGCCAGTTCGCGCGGCGCGCCGCCTTCCGGATCGACGATGGCGAATTCATCGCCGCCCAGCCGCATCAGCTCGGCGCGCGCGCCCAGCACCTCGCGCAGCTGCGCGGCAAAGGCTTTCAGCAACTGGTCGCCGGCCACCAGGCCCTGGCTCTGGTTGAACAGCTTGAAGCGGTCGATATTCAGCACCACCAGCGTGCACGGCGGCGAGCCGTCGGTCAGGTAGCAGTATTCGTTGAGGCGCTGCATCAGCACCGCGCGGTTCGGCAGGCCGGTCAGCTTGTCGTGGGTGGCCTGGTGCAGCAGTTCGCGCGCGCTGGCGTTGCGTTCGGTGTCGTCGGTGATCAGGATGTGGGTGGCCAGCTGACCGTCCCACTCCACCCGCCACGCCTCGAAGCGCAGCTCCAGCTCGCGCCCGTCCGCCACCTGGCGCCGCCCTTCCCAGCTGGTGAGGTCGGTCTGGCCGCTTTGCAGCAAGCCGTGATGATGCTGGAGCAGCGCCTCGCTGAACGCTTGCGGCGGCAGGTCGGAAAAAGCGATGTGATGGTCCAGCCCCAGCGGCATGCCATAGATTGTGCGCGCCGCCGGATTGGCGTACAGGATGCGGGCGCCGTCGGTCACCACCACGCCTTGCAGGGAGTGCTCGGTCAGCTGCTGGAAGCGCGCGGCCAGCTTGCCGGACTCGCGCAGTGCGCCATCCAGCGCCGACAGCATGAACACCGCGCCGATCAGGGCGCGCAGCAAGGTGGCGATGACGATGTTGAGCGCCAGCGCCGGTTCGCCGTAGAAGATCAGCAGCAGCTGGTTCAAGCCCAGCGCGATCAGCAGCGGGCCGGCCAGCCGCACGCCGGCGCCGGTGCGCCACAGCCAGCGCATGGCCAGCGCGCCCATGGTCAGCAGCACGCTCATGTTGAACAGCGGCCAGTACAGCAGTTTGTGCTCGTTGTTCGGCAGCAGCAAGGCGGCCAGCGCCAGCGCGATGATCAGCGCCGCCGCGCCCTGCGGCAGGCGGCGCCCGGACAGCTGCGTCACGCCCGAGGACAGAAACAGCAGGTTGGGAATCGCGCCCAGCACCACCAGCGGGACGCCGAGCGTCTGCCACGGCGCCGGCGCGGCCACCGACACCAGGTAGCCGAACGGCAGCAGCGCGGCAAACAGGGTCGAGCAGCCCATGTCGCGCGCGAAGGTCTGGACGCGATGGCGCCGCCACACCAGCAGCAGCACCAGGCCCACCACCGCGTACATGCCGGCGCTGATCAGGTACAGGTAGTTCATGCGGCGGCCGGATGGTTGAACACCTGGCGCAGGTAGGCCAGGAAGGTCTCGTCCTTGCACACGGTCTTGCCGGGCGAGTCGGACAGCTTGGCCACCGACTGGCCGTTACAGCACACCAGCTTCATGACGATGTTGAGCGGCGCCAGGCCGACGTCATTGGTCAGGTGGGTGCCGATGCCGAAGCCGGTCATGATGCGGTCGGCGAAATGACGGTACAGGGCAATCGCGCTGTCCAGGTTCAGGCCGTCGGAGAACACCAGCCGCTTGGTTTTGGCGTCGATGCGCAGCGCCGCGTAGTGGGCGATGGCTTTCTCGCCCCACACCACCGGATCGCCGGAGTCGTGGCGCAGGCCGTCGAACAGCTTGGCGAAGTAGAGGTCGAAGTCGTCGAGGAAGGCGTCCATGCCGACCACGTCGGTCAGGGCGACGCCGAGGTCGCCGCGGTATTCCTGCACCCACGCCTCCAGCGAGGCTTTCTGGAAATCGCGCAGGCGCACGCCGAAGGCCTGGAACGATTGCATGTATTCATGCGCCATGGTGCCGATCGGGATCAGGCCGAACCGCATGGCCTGGTAGACGTTGGAGGTGCCCTTGAAATAGTCCGGCACGTCGCGCGCCAGGCGCTGCACCACCTCGTCGTGCCAGGCGCCGGAGAAGCGGCGGCGCGTGCCGAAGTCGGAAAACTCGAACGGGAAGCGGCGCGCCGGCTCGGCGCCGAAGGCGTTCAGCGCGGCGATCTTGGCCGCCAGCCGGGTGCGGCCCTCGGCCAGCGCGGCGGCCTGATCGAAGCGCCTGAAGTACAGTTCGTTGACGATGTACAGCACGTAGATTTCAAACCCCATCACGTGCACCTGCGGGCCGCTGGCGTGGATCACCAGCGTGCCGCCCGCGGTCCGCACATCGATGAACTTGCGCTGGAAGCGGAACACGGTGAGGAAGTCGACGAAGTCGCTCTTCATGTAGCGCAGCGAGCGCAGGTAGCTCAGTTCCTCGTCGCGGAAGCTCATCGAGCACAGGTGATCGAGCTCCTGCTCGACCTCCTCGCGCAGGTCGGCCAGCGGGAAGGCCGGGGTGTTGCGGCAGACGAATTCGTACTCGGTGTGCGAGTTGGGATGGCCGTGCAGTAGCGCCTGCCACATGGTGAATTTGTACAGATCCGTCTCCAGCAGGCTACGGACAACAGGCTGCTTCATGCGTTCCCCATCGCCACCGCGCGGCTGGCGTTGTCCAGCAGTTCCGGCAACACGTCGGCCGACTGCATCAGCTGCACGCCGCGCGCCTGCATGGCGCGCAGGAAGCTTTGGTACTGCGGCTCGAAGCCGCTCACCGGGCTGACGCAGTCGGTGATCAGCGCCAGCTTGCGCAAGGAAGCGGCGCCGTATTCCCGCTCGAAATAATCGGCGATGTGTTCTACCGTGGCTTTCACGCAGTGGCTGCCGGCCTCGCCGGCCACGTAGATGCGGTCGGCCTCGGCCAGCGAGCGCACGAACCTGGTGTTGAACTGGGTGTCGGGGTCGTCCTCGTACGGCACCTCGGCCTGCACGGCGGAATAGTGCTCGGTCCAGGGATTGGAGCCCTTGGCCAGCTTGGCGACGATGCCCAGCGCGGCCTCTTCCCAATGGCTGTAGGCGGCGCGCACGTCGGCGTGGACGTTATGGCCCCAGCTGCCGATCTCGCAGTGCACCGGCCACACCATCAGCCGGTAGCGGCCGGCGGCCTCCAGCCGGTCGAGGTAGTTCAATGCCAGCGCCAGGCCGGCCGGATGGCGCGGCAGGTATTTTTGCGCGCGCACCTCGGCGGCGGTGATCTCAGTGAACGGGGCGACCGGGGCGCCGTCGGCGGCGATCCAGAAGGTCGGATGGGCGATGTCGAAACGGTGGTGGGAATCGAGGGTGAGGCTGATCGCCGTGAGGCCGGCGCGGCCGCGGTTGATCAGGCTTGCCAGGCGCAGCATGTCCTGGTGGGCGCCTGGCACCGGCAAGGCTGGCGCCAGCGCTTGCCGGCTGACCGGGTCGATCGGCCGGTAGGTTTCCGGCAGGTCGCAAAAATCGTTTTGCGGGTCTATCATCAAAAGATGCAGATTCCGTTTCATGGGGACTCCGTTGCAATGAGCCCCCATGATACCCCAGCGCGGGGCGCCGATGTTGCTCAGGCGGCAATCGCCTCGATTTGCGCGCGGCTCTTGGCCAGCGCGGCGTTGACGGCTTCTTCGCCCATGGCCACGCCTTCGGCCACCACGAAGGTGACGTCGGTCATGCCCAGGAAGCCCAGCACCGAACGCAGGTAGGTGGTGGTGTGGTCGTAGGCGGCGGCCGGGCCGGCGCTGTAGGCGCCGCCGGTGGCCACGATCACATATACTTTCTTGCCGTGCACCAGGCCTTCGGGGCCGTTGGCGCCGTACTTGAAGGTGCGGCCGGCGCGGGCCACGTGGTCGATCCAGGCTTTCAGGCCGGAGGTCACGGAGAAGTTGTACATCGGCGCGCCGATGACGATGGTGTCGGCGGCCAGCAGTTCGTCGACCAGGGTGTCCGAGGTCTTGATGGTGAAGGCTTGCTCGGCGTTGCGCTGCTCGGCCGGGGTGAAGTAGGCGCCCAGCATTTGCTCGGTCAGGTGCGGCACCGGGCTGGTGGCCAGGTCGCGGGTGACCACGCTGGTCGAGGGGTCGGCTGCTTTCAGCTTGGCGATGAATTCCGCGCCCAGTTGGCGGGTCAGGGAACCGGTGCTGCGCACGCTGCTGTCGATGTGGAGTACGTTTGCCATGATGCTGTGTCCTTTCGGTGAGGGAATGGCCGCATCATAAAACGATTATAATATCGACGAAATGCGGTTTATTTCTATTTTACTTATCGATAAAATCGATCATGAGAGACCCCGGCCTTCCCTCCCTCGACCAGTTGCGCGTGTTCATTGCCGTCATCGACCATGGCGGCTTTGCCCACGCGGCGCGCGCCCTGCACCGCACCCAGTCGGTGATCAGTTACACCATTGCCAATCTTGAAGAACAGCTCAACGTCGCCCTGCTCGACCGCAGCAAGCGCAAGCCCACCCTGACCGAGGCCGGCAAGGCGCTGCTGGCCGACGCGCGCGCGGTGTCGCTCAAGGTCGACGGCATGCGCGCGCGCGCCAAGGCGCTGTCGGCCGGACTGGAGGCGGAGGTGTCGCTGGTGGTGGATGTGATGTTCTCGACCTGCAAGCTGGTGCGCATCCTGCACGCCTTCCAGAAGGAATTCCCGACCGTCTCCATGCGCCTGCGCACCGAGGCGCTGGGCGCGGTGACGCAGTTGGTGGTGGACGGCACTTGCCGCATCGGCATCAGCGGCTGGATGCCGGGCACGCCGGACGTGATCGAGCGCCAGGCTTGCGGCTTCGTCACCATGGTGCCGGTGGTGGCGCCCGACCATCCGCTGGCGCAGATCGAGGGCATCGTGCCGAGCGCCATCCTGCGCGAGCACACCCAACTGGTGTTGACCGACCGCAGCACGCTGACCCAGGGCCAGGACTTCGGCGTGCTGGCCCTGCGCGACTGGCGCTTGGGCGATCTCAGCTCCAAGCACGCGCTGCTGCGCAACGGCATCGGCTGGGGCAATATGCCGCTGGAGTTCGTGCAGTGGGATCTGGATGCGGGCCGGCTGGTGCAATTGCAGATCGCCGAGGGCAGTTCGTTCAGCTTCCCGTTGTACATCATCCGGCGCGGCGACGAGGAGCCGGGTCCGGCCACGCGCTGGCTGATCCAGCAATTCCTCGACCTCGAACAGGGCGGCGACACGCCGCTCAGCGAGCGCGAGGCCTGCGAGTTGCAGGCCCACGCGGCGCAGGCGCACGGCTATCACCAGTTGACCGCGAGCGGCGAACGCAAAATGCCGGCGCCGCCGCAGCCGGGCGCGCCGGCCGGGCTGGCGGTGGCCGCGCCTATTTCACTCCGGCCGCGCTGAGTTTGCCGCGCAGGCGGCGGATTTCTTCCGACAGGTCCACCACCAGCGCGGCCACGTCGTCGTTGGCTTCAAAGGTGCGCTCGATCTGACACAGCCGGCGCGCGCGCACCAGGTCGGCGCTGCTGAAACGCCAGCCGCCGCTGTGCTCGGGCGCGTCCTCCAGCAGGATGCCGGTGCGCACATGCTGCACCACCCATTCCGGTTCCACCGCGCACGCCTGCGCCAGTTCCTCCAGCGTCAGCGCGGCCTCGTCGTCGACCACCACGGCCGTCAAGATTGCCTGTCCCATTTCATCCTCCCGCGCGCGGATTGAAGGCCATTTCGCGCGCCATGGTTTGATACAGTTCGCGCTGCCGGTCGGTGGCGGCCGGCGGCAGCACCACTTCCAGCAGCAGATACAGGTCGCCGGCCTCCTTGCCGGGAATGCCGCGCCCGCGCAGGCGCAGCTTGCGTCCGCTTTGCGAGCCGGCCGGCACCGTCACGTTCACCTTGCCCGACGGCGTGCCGACCTCGATCTCGCCGCCCAGCGCCATTTCCCACGGCGTGACCGGCACGGTTTGATAGACGTCGCGGCCATCGATGCGGTAGCGGGCGTCGGCGCGGAACTGGATTTCCAGATACAGGTCGCCGGGCCCGGCCGCGCCGGGCTGACCCTGCCCCGACAAGCGCAACTGCTGGCCGGCCGTCACGCCTTTCGGGATGTTGACGCTGAGGTTGCGCTCGCGCGTGACGATGCGGTCCTGGGCGTCGCGCTCGGCCACCATCAGGCTGATGCTGCGGGTGGCGCCGTGGTAGCTGTCGGTCAGCTCGATGGTGATGCTGGCGTGGCTGTCCTCGCCGCGCTGCGGCGCCTGCTGGCGCCGGCGGCCGCCGCCCAGGTTGGCGAACAGGTCGGCGAAAAAGTCGCTGCCCGGATCGCCGCCGCCAAAGCCGCCGAAACCGCCCGCGCCGGCCGCGCCGCCACCGTTGCCGCCAAAGCCGCGCCCCCAATCGGGCGGCGGGCGGAATTCCTGGCCGGCGCGGTAGTGCTGGCCGCGCCCAAGGTCGTCATAGGCCGCGCGCTTTTCCGCGTCGCCCAGCACGCCGTAGGCTTCGTTGATTTCCTGGGTTTTCTTTTGCGCGTCGGCTTCCTTGCTGACGTCCGGATGGTATTTGCGCACCAGCTTGCGGTACGCCTTCTTGATTTCCTCCTCGGAGGCCGTCTTGGCCACGCCCAGCGTCTGGTAGTAATCCTTGTATTCCACGTTGCCCGCTCCCGTATTGCACCGCTGCCAGTCTAGCGCAAATGTACAAAAGGTGCGGGCCGCTTGGCGCCTTCGTTGTGCCGCCGCCGGTGCCGTCAGACGTAGCCGGTGCTGGCGCTGGCCAGCTCCGCCGCCGTCACCAAGCCCTTAAATTGCCCCTCACTGACCAGCGGCAAGCCGTTCTCGGCAGCGTAGCCGAACTGCACGGCCGGCAACTGTTCAAGCCGGGCGCGCAGAGCGGTGATGCGGCCGAACTGGCTCTGATCGATGGCGCGGTGGAAGTCGTTCCAGCGCACAATGCCGGCAAAATAGGCGTCGGCAATGGTCGGGCTGTCACCGCACAGCCAAGGCCGGTCGCCCAGCAGCAGCTCCAGTTGCTCATGGGCCGTCTGCACCAGTCCGCTGCCAAGCTTGGCATATACCGCGCTGTCCTCGTCGCTCACGCCGCGCAGCGCTTTCCAGTACGGCAGGTAGGACGAGAAATAGCTGGTATGAAGAAAACCCAGCAGCATGTTGAGGCGATCGAGACCAGCGCCCGACTTCGGCCCCATGCGTGGATCGTCGGAGCGGGCAGCAATGTGATTCAGGATGGCCAGGCTTTGCGCGATCACCTTGCCATCGGCCAACAAGCCAGGTGTCTGGCCCAGCGGGTTAATCCGGCGGTAATCGTGATTGGCAGCCTCGTCGGCAAACGGCACCCTGCACAGCCGGTAAGGCAGGCCAGACCATTCAAAGGCAATCACGGCACCCAGCGAACAACCGCCAGGCGTAGCAAAAAACAATACGGGCTCCATATAATTCCTCGTTCAAAATGCCTGCCAGGATGGTTTCCGCGACAGGCTGTTCATGAAAAACTGGCAGGCGAAGCGCTCGCCCCAGCACATGGAACGCAGCATACGGCTGGCGCTATTGCATGACTAGACGGGTCAATTGGATTGCAATCATCCGTTTTTAGCAGTAATCTGGCGGCATGCTGGATTTAAATGACATCGCGCTGTTCGTGGAAGTGGTGCAAAGCGGCAGCTTTGCGGAGGCGGCGCGCCGCCTGGGCATTCCGCCCAACACAGTGAGCAGGCGCATTCAGTCGCTTGAGGCGCAGCTTGGCACGCGGCTGTTGCAGCGCTCCACGCGCAAGCTGTCTCTGACTGCCGCCGGCGAGTTGCTGCACGAACGCAGCGCGGTGGCCGTGGGCGGCCTGCGCGAAGCGGGCCAGGAAATCGCACTGGGCAGCCGTGAACCCAGCGGGCGGGTACGGGTGGCCGCCCCTGCCGACTTTTTCGATTACTTCCAGATGGCGTGGCTCGCGGAATTTCTTGCCGACCACCCGCGCGTGCGCGTGGAGTTTGTTCTCAGCGATGCGCTGTCCGACCTGATCGCCGAACGCATCGATGTCGCCTTTCGCGCCGGCGCGCTGGCCGACTCCGGCTTCGTTGGCCGCCAGGTCGCGACTGGCAACAATATGCTGATGGCCAGCCCCGCCTATCTCGCCCGGCGTCCGGCGCCAGCCACGCTGGCGGCGTTGCTCGAACACGATTGCGTGGGCTTTGCGGGCCCCAATGGCCAGGTGCCGTGGCGCCTGGCACGCGCGGATGCGGCTGTCGAGGAAATCGCCTTCCAGGCCAGGTTTACCGGCAACACCATGCAGGCCATGCGCAAGGCCGCCCTGGCTGGCCTGGGCATCGCCCTGCTGCCGCACCGGATCGCCGCTGGCGACCTGCGCGATGGCAACCTGGTGCAAGTGCTGCCCGATTACCACGTACCGGGTACGGGCATGAATATCGTGTACCCGAGCCGGCGCCACCTGCCGCCCGCGGTCGCCATCTTCATGGACTGGGCTGGCGAAAAGTTCAAGGGGATGTAGGCCGGTACGCTCAGACTCTTGTGGTGCGTGCTTCGCTACTTCACTTTCTTCGGCTCCACTTCGCGCACTGAGGAAATCATATTGTCGAATCCTTTCAGCTCGCCGTACTCGCCTTCCTTGAGCACCATGCATTTGCCCTTGTAGTGCTTTTCCGCGCACACCTCCCAGGAGCCCTTGTGCACCACCACGCTGGAGGTCTTGTCGTTGAAGCCTTGCAGATCCAGATCCGGCGCCGCCTCATGCAGCGTGATGGCCGGCCCGCCCAGATGTTCGCGCGTGTACAGCGTGATGTCACCTGCCCAGACCACAGGGCTGGCACAGAGTAGAAAAGCGGCAAGAATACGGGGCATGGAGCATCTCCGGAGGGCTGAGCACGCATCATAACGCGCAAAACTGTTAGCAACACAGTAAAATTGTGCGTTTCTGTAACGCACTTTCCGCCCCATGCCGCATACCTTCACCCTGCCCAATATCCGCCGTGAAATCGCCTCCCTGTGGACGCTGGCGTGGCCGGTGCTGATCGGCCAGCTGGCCAATGTCGGCATGGGCGTGGCCGACGTCGCCATGACCGGCCACACCAGCGCCGACGAACTGGCGGCGGTGTCGCTGGGCGCCTCGGTGTGGGGCATCATCCTGGTGACGGTGACCGGCATCATGATGGCGGTGAACAGCATCGTCGCCCACGACGTCGGCGCCGTCGCGCTGGACAAGGTGCCGCACACGGTGCGCCAGGCGCTGTGGGCCAGTGTCGGCGTGGGCGCGGTGGCGGCGCTGCTGGCCAATGTGGCCACGCTGGTGTTCGACCACCTGTACCTGACGCCGCATGTGCAGCGGCAGGCCTCGCTGTTCGTGCACATCATCAGCATCGGGCTGGTGCCGCTGGCCGCGTATCGCGCGCTGTACGGCTACAGCACCTCCATCAACCAGACCAAGCCGGTGATGGTGATCGCCATCCTCGGCCTGCTGTTCAATGTATTGGTCAACTGGCTGCTGGTGTTCGGCCACTGGGGCTTGCCCAAGCTGGGTGGCGTGGGCTGCGCGGTGGCGACCGGCCTGTGCATGTGGCTGATGCTGGGCGCCATGCTGCTGTGGATACGCGTGGCGCCGGCCTACCGCGCCACCGATCCGTTCACACATTGGGAATGGCCGCACTGGCCGGAGATCCGCTCCACGCTGCGCCTCGGCCTGCCGATCGGCGTGACCTACTTTGCCGAGGTCAGCGCGTTTGGCGCGGTCAGCCTGCTGGTGGCGCGTTACGGCGTGGTGGAAGTGTCGGCGCACCAGATCGCACTCAACTTCAGTTCACTGACGTTCATGGTGCCGCTCAGCTTTGGCATCGCGCTGATCACCCGCGTCGGCCAGGCGGTGGGCGAAGGCGACGCGGTGCGCGCGCGTTTCGTCGCCTGGGTGGGCGTCGGCATGGCGCTGGCGTTTGGCCTGCTGTCGGCCGTGCTGATGGTGGCGTTCCGCCAGCAGATCGCCGCCGCCTACACCTCCGATCTGGCGGTGCAGGCGCTGTGCGTCTATCTGCTGTTGTTCGCGGCCTTGTTCCAGCTGTCGGACGCGACGCAGGTGGCCACCTCCAGCGCGATCCGCGGCTACAAGGTCACGCGCCAGCCGATGCAGATCCAGCTGCTGGCGTTCTGGGGCTTCGCGCTGCCGCTGGGCTGCTGGCTGGGCCTGGGCCGCGACATGGCGGCGGCCGGTTTCTGGATCGGCCTGTGCATCGGCCTGACGGTGGCGGCGGTGCTGCTCAGCTGGGCGCTACACCGGCTGGCGCTGCGCCGGGTCGCCGAAGGAAAAACGGTTTTCTAGCGCGGATTCAGAATCTTGCCGTCTCGCCACGGCCGGGAGCGTCTGGTATCGTCTTGGCTTCCGCAACCAAGAGACACACCATGCGCTTCATACTCTGCTTCCTCGCCCTGCTGGCCGGCGCCAACGCCACCGCCGAAAAACTCACGCTGGACCGTATTCACAGCGATCCGTCGCTCAGCGGTCCGGGCGTGCGCAGCCTGAAGGTGTCGCCGGACGGCGCCCGCGTCACCTTCCTGCGCGGCCGCGAAGACAATCAGTTCCAGATGGACCTGTGGGAGTACAACCTCAAGGACAAGACCATGCACCGCCTGGTCGATTCCAAGCGCCTGGTGCCGGAAGAGAACCTGTCCGACGCCGAGAAGGCGCGCCGCGAGCGCGAGCGCATCGCCAGCCTGAAGGGCATCCTCAGCTACAGCTGGTCGCCGGACGGCAAGCGCCTGCTGGTGCCGATCGCCGGCAACCTGTACCTGATCGACGTGGCCAGGCCGGATCAGGCGCGCATGGTCGCTTCCGGCAATGTGTTCGATCCGAAGATTTCGCCGCAGGGCCGCTACGTGTCCTTCGTGCGCGACCAGAACCTGTTCGTGATCGACCTGTCGAGTGGCAAGGAAAAGCAGCTGACCACCGATGGCAAGGGCACCATCCACAACGGCGAGGCCGAGTTCATCGCGCAGGAAGAGATGTCGCAAACCACCGGCTACTACTGGGCCCCGGACGATTCCGCCATCGCCTACAAGCGCTACGATGAAACGCCGGTGCCGGTGGTGCGCCGTTTTGAAATCTTCGCCGACCGCACCGAGGTGGTCGAGCAGCGCTACCCCGCCGCCGGCGATCCCAACGTGCTGGTGGAATTGAAGATCGTCTCGCCGGCCTCCGGCGAAATCCGCGACGTCGCGCTGGGCGCGGAAAAAGATATCTATCTGGTGCGCGCCGACTGGAGCGCCAACAGCAAGGCCCTGCTGTTCCAGCGCCAGTCGCGCGACCAGAAGAAACTGGAGCTGGTGTCGGTCGACGCCGCCACGCTGGCGCAAAAAGTCCTGATCACCGAAACCTCGCCAACCTGGGTCGGCATCTTTGACGACCTGCGCTTCCTGTCGGATAACAAGGGCTTTGTGTGGTCCTCGGAACGCAGCGGCCGCAAGCACCTGTACCTGTACGACATGAACGGCAAGCTCAAGCACGCCATCACCGCCGGCGAATGGGGCATCGACCGCCTGCTGGCGCTGGATGAAAAGAACGGCCGCGTGTATGTGGCATCGAACCGCGACGCCGTGGTCGACAGCCAGACCTACGTGCTCAAGCTGGACGGCAGCAGCGCCGACAAGCCGACCCGCGTGACCCAGGGCGACGGCTGGCACGACTCGTCCTTCGCCCGCAATGGCGAAGTGTTTGTCGACACCTACTCGAATCCGGACACGCCGCCGCAAGTGAGCATCCGCCGTCCGGACGGCAGCATGATCCAGTGGCTGGAGCATAACGAGCTGAACGCCAACCACCCTTACGGCAAGTACCTCGACGCGCACCTGAAAACCGAGTACGGCACGCTGAAGGCCAAGGATGGCCAGACCCTGTACTACTCCATCATCAAGCCAAGCGGCTTCGACGCGGGCAAGAAGTATCCGGTGTTCCTGTCGACCTACGGCGGCCCGCACTCGCAGCACGTGTCGCGCAAATGGGGCAACTTCTTCGACCAGTACATGGCGCAGCAGGGCTTTGTGGTCTGGCGCCTGGATAACCGCGGCTCCTTCCGCCGCGAGCGCGCCTTCACCGACGCCAACTACCATCAACTGGGCCGCGTGGAAGTGGAAGACCAGCTGACCGGCATCGAGTGGCTGGGCAAGCAAAGCTTCGTGGACGCCAGGCGCATCGGCGTGTTCGGCTGGAGCTACGGCGGCTTCATGACCTTGCGCCTGCTGGCGGAAGCGTCGGACAAGATTGCGATGGGCGTGTCGGTGGCGCCGGTGACCGACTGGTCGCTGTACGACACCCACTACACCGAGCAATTCATGGGCACGCCGAAAGAGAACGCGGCCGGCTATGAATACAGCGGCGTGTACTCGCATCTGGATGGTTTGAAATCGCCGCTGCTGCTGATGCACGGCATGGCCGACGACAACGTGCTGTTCACCAACACCACGCGCATGATCGACGCGCTGGTCAAGCGCAATGTGCACTTCGAGCTGATGACCTACCCGGGCGGCAAGCACGGCATCTCGGGCCGGGCGCCGCAGCGTCACGTGTACGGGAACATCGAGGCGTTCTTCAAGAAGAATCTGAAGCCTGAGTAAAACAAAAAGCCGCTGGTGACAGCGGCTTTTTCATGGAAAGGCGGTCGATTAGTTGCGGTTGCCTTTGACCACGTCTTCCACGGCTTCCTTGGCGTCGCCGTAGCCTTTCTGGATTTTGCCTTCGGCCTGCTTGTTCAGGCCTTTGGCTTGCTGTTCCGAGCTGCCTACCAGCTTGCCAGTGCCTTCCTGGATTTTGCCGCCGATTTCCTTGGCTTTACCTTTGACTTGGTCCTTGTTCATGATGAACTCCTTCTGAGCTAAAGCACATGCAGCCCAGTGCTGCATGCATGTCCACCACTATAGGCAGCTCATGGTCGAGCTTCTGTGCGATCCCGAACGCAACGCCACACACTGGCCAGCCACGGCTGCTGCTCGCGCGGCAGTCCTTCGGGCCGGTAGTAGTGGCGGATCGGCGTGAAGCCGGCATCGATCAAGTAGCGCTCCCAAGTCTCGTAATCGTAGTAGCTGCCGTAGCGCGGGCCGTTCCAGCCTTCGCGGTTGTCGCCGCGCGGGTTGGAACTGAACAGCACGCCGCCGCTCTTGAGCGCGCCATGCAGATCGCGCAGCACCTGCGGCAGCGCCACGCTGGGCACGTGGAACAGCGAAGCGTTGGCGTAGATGCCATCAAAGTGCGCGGCCGGCAAATCCAGATGGACGAAATCCTGCCGCCACACCTCGCAGCCGCTGAACGTCCGCGCCATCTCCACAAATCGCGCCGAACCATCGATGCCGATGGCTTCATGCCCCATGACCTTGAACGCCTTCAAATCCCGCCCCGGCCCGCAGCCCAGATCGAGCAAGCGGTATGGCGCCGGCGCCGAGATCGCTTCCAGCAGCGCCGCAATATTCTGGCTCACATCATGATCGATGGTGCCGGCAAAAAACTGCTCAGCCGTGCGCTCGTAGTGCCGCAGCGTGGTTTGTGTAATTTGATCTATCTTTTCTTGTTCCATGCCGCCAGTGTACCGCGACACAGAAAAGCGACGCTTCCTCTGTAAATCTCTTCTGTCATGCGAGGAATCGCTATATAGTTAGCCTATAGCAACGCGCTAATCACCGAGGAGATAAATATGAAACTTGATGCCCTGTTCCAGAATCCAACTGCGTTGCCCACCGCGCCCAAGGTCGTGGAAGAGCTGATCAGCAGTTTCGACAAGGCCAGCGTCTCGACCGAAGAGATCGCGAAAAAACTGTCGACGGACCCGGTACTGAGCGCCAAGCTGCTGCGTCTGGCCAACTCGGCCTACTACCATGTCTCGCGCAGCATCGGCACCGTGGAGGACGCCGTGCTGATGCTCGGTTTCGTCACCGTGCGCACGCTGGTCATCAGCTCCGGCCTGGTCAGCGGTTTCAAGACCGTGCCCGGCCTCGACCTCAAGCAATTCTGGAAATACAGCCTGCACACCGCCGTCTCGGCCAAGTGGATCGCCAAGAAAACCAAGGAAAACACCGACCTCGCCTTCACCATCGGCATGATGCACGCCATCGGCCAGCTGGTGATCCATTCGGCCGCGCCGGAACAGGCCATGGCCCTCGACAAAGTGGCCGGCCCGCTGGATTCGCGCCGCCTCGACGCCGAACAGGCTTCGCTGGGCTACACCTTCGCCGACGTCGGCGCCGAACTGGCCAAGCGCTGGAAATTCCCGCACACCTTCTCGGAAACCATCTCGGCCTTCCCGGAACCACACCACAACGGTGAACTGAACCGCCTGGCGGCGGTGGTGGCGCTGGCGGCCTGGCGCGCGCGCGTGGCGCAAGCCGAGCTGACCGACGACGAAATCGCCGCCTGCTACCCGGTCGACCTGGCCGAGGAACTGGGCCTGGAAGACAACGCCTTGATCGACGACATGCCGCCGCCGGACGAGCTGAGCGCCGGCCTGGAAGAGCTGGTCAAGTAAAAATTAATCTTTAGTTATCAAAATCCGCCTGTTTTGCCGCAGGCGGATTTTTTTTCGATTTTTTTCAAAAAACCCTAAAGTTCCCGTTTAAGGCGACGTTAATCAGGACATGCGGTAATCCGCTTTAACTTAGCCAGGTGGGAATATGACCTCTTCCGAAGTCCTCTCGATGTATGAAAACATTGCCGGTTTGACCACTCAGATGGCGGCCGCCGCACGCATGGGGGATCTGGACCGCCTGGGCAAGCTGGAAACCGAATGCGCCGGCGAGGCGCGTGCCGTCGCCACCGGCGTGCCAGCCCTGGCCGGCGCCCAACGCCTGCGCAAGATCGATCTGCTGAAACAAATCCTGGCCAACGACCGCGACATCCGCGACGCCACCGATCCCTGGATCAACACCATCCCCGGCATGGCCCGTCAATAAATCGATTAGTTACCCCAAAGGCGCCGGTGCGCTTGTGACGCTCAAGAGCGTTGCAAAGCCACCGGCGCTTTTCTTTTCTGTAATACTTTGAAATTGGTCATGTGGCATGACCTGACTTTGCAGCAGACTGGGCGAATGTCGAATATCGCTCCGCCCGCCCGTTATGACATGCCTTGGAAAGCGGCGTTGACGCATGCCTTCCGGGCCTTCATGGACTTCTATTTCCCCGATTTCAGCGCCCTTATCGACTGGCGCCAGCGGCCGCGCTTTCGCGACAAGGAACTGGCGAGGCTCGCTTTCAGCGCCGCACCCGATGTCATGGTGGCCGACAAACTGGCCGAGGTGTGCCTGCGCGAGGGCGGCGGGCGACAGGTGCTGGTCCATATCGAAATTCAGGCACAGCGCGACCCCAAACTGGCGCGGCGCATGCGCGACTACAATGAGCGTATCGGCGAGGCATATGGTTTGCCGGTAATCAGCCTGGCGCTGCTGGCCGATGAACATCCCAACTGGCGGCCGCGCCGCTTCCGCCAGCAATTGCCGGGCACGGTGAAGGAGTTCACTTTCAGCATCGTCAAGCTGCTCGACTACGTGGCCGACATCGCCGCGCTGGAGGCATCAAACAATCCGATCGCCTGGGTCACGCTGGCGCACTGGCACACGCAGCAGGCTCATCATGATCCGGACAAACTCTACGCGGCCAAAGTCCATATGAATGGATTAGTGTTCCAGCACCGCTGGAACAGAACGCGCATAATCACACTACTGGCGATAGCCAACTGGATGATGACCTTGCCTGAGCCGTATCACCAACGCTATTTGCGGGCCATTTCCCGGTTGGAAAAGGAGGATGACATGAGACTGTACAATCAAGTGGAACAAACCTACATCGACAATGGCATCAAGATAGGCCTGGAGCGGGGCCGGAAAGAAGGCCTGAAACAAGGCATTGAACAAGGCATTGAACAAGGTATCGAACAAGGCATCGAACAAGGGCTGGAACGAGGGCGCAAGCAAGGAGCGGGGGCGTTGCTGGAACGGCTGCTTGAGCAGCGCTTCGGCCCGTTGCCGCAAACCGCGCGCAAGAAATTGGCCAGGGCCAGCGTGGAGCAGCTTGAACACTGGAGCGATGCGCTGGCGGCAGCGCAATCGTTGAAGCAGGTATTGGGATAATGCGGCAAAAGTTCAGCACGGATTAGCGGGGACGCAGCTTTGACCTCCTCGTCCCGCCAATCCATAATGCCTTTCCTTATCCTTCCAGCGCCACGCGCAGCGACAGCGCGATGCCCTGCGCCGCCTTGTTGATTTCGTCCAGCGACGGGAAGCTCGGGGCGATGCGGATGTGGCGATCCTTCGGATCGACGCCATACGGGAAGGCCGCGCCGGCCGGGGTCAGGGTGATGCCGGCTTCCTTGGCCAGCGCCACAGTGCGCCTGGCCGCGCCGTCCGGGGTAATCAGGTCGATGAAGTAGCCGCCTTCCGGACGGGTCCACGACACCCCTTCCACACCACCCAGACAGGCCTGGAACTGTTCCAGCACCGCATCGAATTTCGGCTTCAGCAGCTGGCGGTGTTGTTCCATCAGGGTTTCCACGGTCGGCAAGTCTTTCAGGAAGCGCACGTGGCGCAGCTGGTTGATCTTGTCCGGGCCGATGCTGCGCAGGCCGGCGTGCCTGGTCCACCACGCGATATTGGCCGGCGACGCCGCCAGCGCCGCCACACCCGAACCGGCCCAGCTCACCTTGGAGGACGAGGCAAACACAATCGCGCGGTCCGGATTGCCCGCCTTGGCGCAGGCGTCGAGGATATTCGCCACCGCCAGTTTCTGCGCGCCGAGGTGGTGGAAGCGGTAAGCGTCATCCCACATCAGGCGGAAGTCCGGCGCGGCGGTTTTCATGGCCGCCAGGCGCTGCACCACCGCGTCCGAATACACCACGCCGCCCGGGTTGCTGTACTTCGGCACGATCCACATGCCCTTGATGCTGGCGTCCTCGGCCACCAGCTTTTCCACCAGATCCATGTCCGGACCTTGCTCGTTCATCGGGATATTGATCATCTTGATGCCACGCGCCTCGCAGATGGCGAAGTGGCGGTCGTAGCCGGGCACCGGGCACAAGAAAGTCACCGGGTTTTGCACCCATGGCGCATGGCCGGGCACGCCGTTCAGCAGGCTGTAGATGATCACATCGTGCATCAGCGACAGGCTGGAACTGCTGTCCACCACCACTTGCGCGGCCGGCACATCCAGCAACTGGCCGAACAGCTCGCGCGCCTCCGGCAGGCCGATGGTGCCGCCATAGTTACGGGCGTCGGTGCCGTCGGCGGCGATGTAGCCGTCCAGCGCGGCGGTCAGCGCGTTGGACAGGTCCAGCTGCTCCGGCGCCGGCTTGCCGCGCGACATGTCGAGTTTGAGGCCGAGTTGTTTGAAGGCTTGGTACTGTGCTTGATAGCTCATTGGCGGGGGGCATGAATATTAAAAAAATACTATACCCCAGATCGCTTGAGCGGACGCAGAGCTTACAGCTATATGCTTATGCGCTTAGCGTATTACGAGGCGGCCGATTCGGGGGCGGGATCGGGCACCGGAGCGAATTCCTGTACCGGTTCCTCGGCCTTTTTCTTGCGGAAGCCCTGCCAGATTTTCAGCGGGCCTTTGCCGGCATTCTTCTTGCGCCAGACGACGAAGCCGCCACCCAGCAGCGCCAGCAGGCCGACACCGCCGGCGATCAGCGGCAGCGTGCTGGATTGTTCGGCCGGCTTTTCTTTTTCCTTTTCTTTCTTGTATTTCAGCTTGGGCAGGACGCGCACCTGCTTGGTCGGCACGGAAGCCGAGGCCGCCGATGCGGCAGCGCTGGCCGACGATCCCTCGGTGCCAGCCGCCTTGGCCGCGTGCGCCTCCGTCTCGCCCTGCGCCGACATGCTGGCCGACGCCATCCCATCCTTGCCCGCGCCGCCAGCAGCCGCATGTGCCGCCCCCTGCCCCGCGTCCCCGGCCGAAGCGGCCGCGCTGGCCGGCGTCGCGGTTGGTGCAGCCGCAGTGGCCGGTAGCGCCGCTTTCGCTGCTGCGCTGGCCGGTAGCGCCGCTTTCGCAGCCGCGCTGGCGGGCGCTGCCTGGATGGTGGTTGCCTTGGCCGCTGCCGCATCGCCATGCCCGGCCGTCGCCGCACTGCTGGCCGCGCCGTTCTTCGCCGCCGCAGCGGCGGTGGCCGCCGCCGGCGCCGCGCCGCCCAGCGCACCTTGCAGCGCCTTCAACTTACCTTCCAGCTCAGTGATCTTGCCGGACAACTCCGCATTATGCTGATCCAGCGCCACGCACTCCTTGGCGCTCATGCCGGTCGGCGCGCACGACGCCGGCGCGGGCCGCTTCACGCCCTTCGGCAGCGGCAGCGGCCCCAAAGGCAGCAAAGCCTGCGACACCGACACCGGCACCTCCGCCGACTCTTCCCTGGCAGACGGTTTGATCGGCTTGCCGTCCGCCGACACCAGCACACCCGCAATCCGCCGCGCCGCCTCCTTGACCTCGCCCGGCTTGCCAGTCTCGGCCTCATGCATCGACGGCAACGGCGCCGGCTTGCTGCGATCGCGCACCGGCGCCGCCGCGCTTGCCGCGCCGCCTTCTGTCCCCGCACCAACCACAGCCGCAGCGGATGCCGGGCCTGCCGCGGCCGCCGCTCCGGTGCCCACTGCGGCGCCCTTGCCCGCGCCGGC
>NZ_WNKY01000056.1 GCF_009720825.1 Duganella radicis
CCTGCTGCGATTAGCGTTGTGCCGCCCCTTGCGCCGGGACAAGGCCACTGTGTCGGATGTGCCCTCCAGTCCAGGCGTACATTGGCTGCTGGGTGCCGGCAGAATTTGAATTATTCAGACCGGACTAAGTAGATCTTTCTGATGTACTAGGACAAGATCGTAGCAATGTGACTCTCCTGATTAGCTTGCGTACTCGTCAGTTATACTTTGGTCTTTCTCGAAGAGTGAACATATTGCGCACGAATTCATGTTTAACGACAAAATAAGCGATTACATTGAAGGTGTAGCAGCAAAATATCTAAGTGCTGTAGATGCCGAGGCCACTTCGTCGAATCAGCACGAAATTGGAGGATTAGTTAGAAGCGGTTTTGGCACTCTCTTAGGACAAGGACGAGAAGACTACCGCTATAGAGTCCGCCAGATTTATATCAGTGACGATATGGAGGAGCCCGTCATTTGTGACGGGCATGTCACTTGGTACGACACTCGCCGAGATGATCCGAAGCGTGGCCCGGAATTTCGACTTTACTATTACGATAGCCCGGTGACGGAGTTGATGGGGAGTGGCGACTTCTTTTTGATTGCCAAACTTCGCCAAGAATTGCCAGCGCCGGTCGACCCGTTTGAAGCGGAATCACTCGCTTTTCGTCCTGGTTCTGTCTTGATGGTCTTCGCTCCGGCGGGCAGTAACGCTGAATGCCAACTAAGGACGCTTTTTGGCCTTGATAACGTTCAGCATACCCTGCGGCGAGGTATTCTTGATACTGTCGAGCTTTTGCTTCCGTTGCGTGCGGTTCTTGAAAGCATGGGGATCGCAATCGGGCCAGGTCTATCGCATGAGGAAAACTGGCTGGACAAGTTGCTTCATGCCTTTGGAGGGAAAGAGTTTCCCAAGACGTCGATTTTTTCTGAGTTTGCAAGGAAGAGCTTAGACCCGAGTGTAATCTCATCCAATTCACCTGATATGCTGCTGATGGCGTGTATGGAACGGGAGGAGAGTCTCTTTAAGATTTACGAGCGCCATATTGTGAAAACGCGTCTAGCTGCTGGTTTTGGTGAAGATGTAGAGGGTTTCATTGGGTTTTCCCTGAGCGTCCAGAACAGGCGCAAATCTAGGGCAGGTCATGCCTTCGAAGATCATCTTAATTTTCTTTTTAAAAGATACGGTCTTCAATTTGAGCAGGGGCGCGGGAAAGGGATGGTAACTGAAAACAATTCGAAACCAGACTTTATCTTCCCTTCTTTTAATGCTTATCGAGACGCCAGCTATCCACATGACCGTTTAATAATGTTGGGCGCAAAGACAACATGCAAGGATCGTTGGCGACAGGTTTTGTCGGAGGCGCAGCGGGTACAGTCGAAGCACCTGGTCACGCTAGAGGCTGCGATTAGCAGACTGCAATTGGAAGAAATGCGCGCTAATAAACTGAGGCTCGTTGTGCCAAGCGCGATCCACGCTACATATCCACTCGACCAGAGACATCACTTGATGGATATGCAGGGATTCATTGAGGAGGTCCAGCAACTTCAGCGCACATAATTTCTGATCATGAGGAGGAGGGCGACGTTTGCAAACCATAGCCCTGCAGTCAACTAGGTTGAGCTCTCAGGCTGCGTAGCCAAGCTTCATTAACTTTTGGTGATTCGTGGCGGAGCATGACTTCAACGATGTTTGCGGCCAAGGCGGCTGGTGTATCGGAAAGGACGCCCAGTTGGCAGAATTGGTCGGCAGGCATGGTTCTGAATTTGATACTAGACGCGCCATTAATGGACGTGTGCGCTCCCGATGTTCCGGCACTACCTTTTAGGATTATTGCAGTTTGTGCCGCATCGAGCACTTTCGCAATGAGGCCTGCGCGAGTGCGCATTGCAAGGTCATTTAATAAGTACATTGATCCAACCTCTTTGCTCCAGAAGGGTTTAGCCAAGATGGTGTGGAGGCACGAAATCCCGCTGGTGGCGAGTCGGTCTAGCATGCGTAGTTCGCCGTCGTTGATCCCAAAGCTCAAGCCATTCCGATCGATTGGAAACTTGTGCTTGATCTCAAAAATCCAAATGTCATCACCCGAAACAAAGACACGGTCTAAGTTCCATAGCGAACGAAAATAGGGCTGGATCGCGCAGTTGATTAGCAAGCGAGGTAAGACGATTCTGCTCGCAAGATTCTTTCCGTAATACTCCGATAAAAAGCCCCAGAAAGCCTGCCGCTGGCGGTTCGTATTGCGAACCGAGGTGTTGACCTCGAATGGCGTGTACCTTCCACCGGACAGGTTGCGCATCAGATCGGGTAGCGGACCGTAGTCTGAAACTCTCTGGCCATTACGTACTCGTGCCGCTAAGAAGGTGTCGCCACTGAAGTCGAGAAGATAGGTATCGAATCCCTTTCCGAGACTCTGTAGGTAGCGACCGAGGCCGGGTTCTCTAGTGCGTGCCCAGACAAACGCTACCCACCGTCCCGTTTGGCGTCGTGTGTCCACAATAACTGTCTCTACATCCAACGCCAAGACCTGTGTGTAGTAAGACGGGATATTTGATACGATTTGGTCAAACAGACATTCGACGACAAGGCCCTCTACGAGCTGGTGCTTATCGGCTGCAAGGATGCGCGCTGCAAGGTCGTGTTCAGAAAGATCGAGCTCTGCGAGCGGGCCCCAAGGCGTAATCATTTATTTTGCTAAAGAAGAAGTTGAGCACAGCATAACGCTACCGATCCGGACCGTAAAGCAGTATCGGTATGAGCCCCGGTGCATACCGGGATGCGTGAGGTCCTGCGTCAGATGACGTGTTTCAGGCGCGGCCCTCCTGAGCCTGTTTTTTGAAGCGGTCGAACTCTCTCGGAAGAAGTGATATAAACTGACCCGGGCTGCAGGGCCGGATATCAAGCGTTAGCTCTAGCTGCTGGATTGCCGCCGAAACTGTCGTGTTCCGAGAGATCGTGTTGAGTTACGGACCACCTCGGCTTTCACACGTTTGGGGCTCTGACATGACAACCTCGCTTTCGAGATGTCGGATTTCTGCGCTTGGATGGCCGCTTAAGGGAGATCGTATCCAAGTTGTGATGCGATCCCCAAGCTCTTCTGCATTCCACTTCAGGCGACCTTTTAATGCACATTCCCAAACGCATAGCACTCGCCATCCTTCACGTAAAAGTACATTCGTGTCGCGAAAGTCGCGTTGTTGATTTTGGGAGATTTTTGTTTGCCAAAATTCCCTGCGCGAGGTGGGAAGCTTGAACAAATAACAGTTGTGGCCATGCCAGAAGCAACCGTGAACAAAGATGGCGACACGATACTTCGGCAGGACAATGTCAGGATTGCCCGGCAGTGTTTTGGCATGGAGGCGAAAACGGAGACCTCTTGCAAAGATGAGTTTTCGAAGGATGAGTTCAGGAGACGTGTTCTTGCCCCGAATTGCACGCATGTTCTTACTACGGCTCTCAGGGGTGTGAACATCCACCATTATTACGCTGCAAGCCTAGCATGGCTTCGCGGCCGTAGGGCTTCCAATTGCTTCGCTCGGACTATGCGATCTTTCATCAACTTGGCTACCGCTGCAAAAACTGGAACTACAACAGAGTTACCGAACTGCTTGTAAGCCTGAGTGTCGGATACAGGAATTCGGAAGTTTGATTCGTTGGGACCATCGTAACCCATGAGGCGCGCGCACTCCCGCGGAGTTAGCCTGCGTGGACGATTCTCTATGTTCTTCTTGTGCTCAAAATCGAGCTTGGGATTGAAGCCACGGTCCACAAGAATTTCAGAACCATCTTTATAGTAACGCGCAGAGAGAGTGCGAGTTACGTCATGAGGCTTGACTAGCCCGTAGCCAAAGCCATTGCCTTTAGCCTTATGCTGAATTGAATAGTTATAGAGGTATTGCCACAACTTCGGGGTTAGGATGTAATTTGGTTGAACTTCCTTTTCGAGGATGTCACCCAAGGACGGCTTACGCTTAGGGTACAGCTTCGCAACATCTTTCAGGGTGAAACCATCATGCACATTTAGATCTTTTCGGAACCCGACCAGAACAATACGTTCACGGTGTTGAGGTACGAAGTGTTTGCCATCAATGATCTTGTAATCCTCTTTACCGCTGCTTTCTGCATCAGCCACCCAATAGCCAAGCTCATCTAAAGCGTTCATGATGACTCGGAAGGTGTTGCCGCGGTCGTGGCTCTTCAGATTCTTAACGTTTTCAAGCACGAAAGCGACTGGGCGCTTCGCTGCGATGATCCTTGCCACATCAAAGAAGAGTGTCCCCTGTGTGTCGCATTCAAAACCATGCTTACGACCTAGCGAGTTCTTTTTTGATACGCCCGCAATAGAGAATGGTTGGCATGGAAAGCCGGCTAGCAATACATCGTGATCGGGCACGTTTGCATCGATAAAGCGATAGGCCTCATCTTCAGAAACATGTGGCTTGTCGCTCAGTGTCACTTCGCGGATGTCTGAATTAAATTTGTGATTCGTAGGATCACTATAGTGATTCGCTTTATAGGTGCGGACAGCAAAAGGATTCCATTCACTTGTGAACACACAGCGTCCACCTGCCTCTTCAAAGCCTCGCCGGATGCCTCCGATGCCAGCAAAGAGATCAATGAAATCGAAGTCGTGTCTTGCTCTGCGAGGGGCCTGAGGCAGCAGCTTCTGAAGATGTCTATATTCTGCATCACTAAAATGCAACTCGCCTTTCCCCTGTTCATATCTCTTGAGAGACTCACGTGTCCATGATCCAAGAGAGATCTGGTTCAGATGCTCAGCAATGTACTTATGCTCATAACTTTCGAGCGCCTGCTGTAGCAGAGCAAGCTCATCACTAGTGGAAATCATTTGTTCTCTTCTCTGGGAAAACGATAATAAATGCTCGGCACCTAGATCTATTGCCATCCAAAGCTAACGTTCAGATTGGTAGCCATATGTCAACCTAGTGCCAAATGTGTGTCATTATACTGTATGTTAAACCAGTGCTAGGTCTTGTGTTGTCTGCCTAGGTGCTGACTCGCGTGCCCCTAGGACGAGTTCGAACGCATTGCTGTAGCGTTCGGAGTACCTAAGCGAGAACCTAATAAAAGTACAAGTCAATGGTAACTCCAATGCTATTCGCTCAGTTGCATCAGATGACGGCCTACTGCCAAGGCCATAGCGGGAGGGACAGCATTACCGACTTGACGCGCCCGGGATGCTAAATTCCCGGAAAGTTGATAATTAATTGGGAATGTCTGAATTAAGGCTGCTTCGCGGACACTTAGCGCGCGATCTTGCTCAGGATGCCCGAAGCGTCCGTTGGAGTAACTGATGCACCTAGTCGTTAATCCAGAAGCCATTTTATCCCAAGCAAGTCGTCCGTACACATCAGAGTGGCCTGTGTGTGACTGGTGACAATCAAGCCTCAGTTCTTCCGGCCATGCCTCTCGTCCTCCGCCCTCTGGTGTATGGGCAATACGCCGCAAATTAAGTTCCGATAGCTCGGCCGCTTGGTGATGTGGATCGCTCGGATCAGTGCACCCAGCAGGCAGGCGTGGAAGATGTCCGATAGCATCTCGTACAGTTGTGTAAGGTTTTTTTTCTGGGCCATGCGACGCCTCGGGCAGTGTGATATCTCCACCTCTGCGAGCTAATAAAACTAGCCGTTTTCTTGTTTGAGGAACTCCAAATGACATAGCGGGTATGACATCCGATGCGTACGAGTACCCCAGATCCTTGAGTAATCGATTGAATTTATGGAACGGCCCACTTTTACCTTTAACCTTTTGAATGCCGGGTACGTTTTCAATGAACACGTATTCCGGCAGCCAATACGCTACAAACCTAGAGAATTCACTCAGAAGATCTCTACGAGGATCTTTTGTATTCTGATTACGATTTTGCGTCGAGAAGGGCTGGCAAGGTGCGCAGCCGCAAAATAACAGCGGTGTTTTTCGTTTTTTCCCAATGATTGGACGCAAGATTTCAACATCCATGTCCCTGATGTCGCCTAGCAAAAACTTTGCTTTGGGGAAATTTGCACGGAAAGACTCCGAAGAGTCTGGGTCAATATCTAAACCCATGGCAATATCCATACCTGCTTGGCTAAAGCCAGAGCTTGTTCCACCACATCCCGAGAAAAAATCAAAAACCTTAATCACTTGTCACTCTACTACTGTAAGAAACCATATAACACATCTCGCAAATCTGCGAGATCCCGGTCATTGTCATCAATCATTGAAAGCAAACGTTTTTGAGTGTGTAAGATGGCGTCAGCGCCGACTTCCTCGAAGTCGGCTAATCCTAACTCCTTTCGGGTAAGTTTAGAAAACTTTTCCTTGTAATTTTTGCCATCAACACCCTGCTTTGCTGCGTCTGGTGCCTTATCCCATACGAATTGTTCTGGGGTCGTTCCTGGCATAAATCCCACTCGTGACTTGGCCCAACCGATGAATCGACGTTGCGCATCGATGCGTTGCTGGGCGTTCCCATTTCCCGCTGTCCCATCCACTGGGAAATTAACGTTTACCCCAGTCGCTCTCAGGATGATGTCAGCTAAATTATTGTCGTCAGCCTGCGCAATTTCGTCTGGATTTGGAAACTGATCCTCATCCTTCGGTTTTTGGTCGCCATCAAGGAAAACTACAATATTGTCTCTGTTTTCGGCCGCAAATATAGGGATATAGAACGACCATAGCGTCTTGCAGCCGCCCGGATAAAACGTAATGTCGAAGAGCCCAAACGTCGCGCGACCGAGGGTCCTTAGGCTCTTTTCTACAATTGCCTTTGCAAGGCGATCTTCGACGACTACTCTTGTCTTGTCACCCACAGGTTCGCCAAGGTGAAAGAAGGCTTCTTCTGGGAGCGCTTCTTGCCTAATTACACCGATTTGCCCGGTAGCTGAATCCATCGCTAAAACTTTAATGGCTTGTGGTGGTAGCGATCGCAGCAGGGCCGGTGAATGAGTGGAAATTACAATTTGATGCTTATGATTTTTTGCTTGCTCCCCAAGAAACGTCATTAAACGCTCTTGCGCTCCGGGGTGCAAAGATACCTCTGGCTCATCTAGTAGAATGAGTGAGCATGGCTCACATTTCATTACGGTAGAGACCAGCTTCACAATTGAAAACTCTCCACTCCCCGCAAAAGCTTCTGTGTAGCTAAAGTCAGCTGTTCGCATACGTGCAGTATATCCATCTGCATTATAGAAACGGTGGCGAATTAACCGAATTTCACTGTATTCTCGGCCGAGAATACTTGAAACAGCTTCTAATTCATTTTTGTTTAGGAGTTTATTTTCGCCGTTGACGATACGTTCATTTTTTCGATAAGAAAAGGTGGTGAGGCCGTCATCTGCGGCACGTTTCAGATGCGGTGCACGTGTGCGAATAAAGTCTTTCTTACCTTTTTGTGAGGCATTTTTGTCTTTTAGTTCACCATAATAAAAAAATTTATCGAACGCGCTTAGAGAGGCGCGAAAATCGACATATGTCATGGCTTTTTTTATAGGATTCCAGCGAGTTTTCCCTGCCCCGGGTTGCCGTTCGCCTGCGCGTGGCACCATCTCCATGCCATATTTTGCATAAGGTCGTGAGGGTTCCCAATAATCTGGATCGTTATCTTTTTTGATCCGGATCTTTAATACTTCTGTAACACGTTTAGCTTCTTGATTGAAATGCCCATAAATGAAGCAATTTCGTTCTCCATCTCCCTCTTCAATAGGGTCAATAGATGTAGAAAACCATAACATCCCCAAGTTCGAATAATCGGGAACACCATATAACGCCCGCAAAATTGAGCTCTTGTTTGTGCCGTTGGCCCCTACCAGAACAGTAATCGGATGCTTGAAATCGATTCGAGTATTTGGCTGAAGGTTCTTATATTTTGGAAAGCGGATATGCGTAATGAACGGCTCAAATTGATTGGCCTCATGCATTCTGATAAGCTGGGCTTGTAGGGATGGCATCATTTTTCCTAATGTCAGATTTCTACACTATCGCACTAATAGATGAATATTGGAAACACAATATGAGTGCAAATAGGTTTAATGATGTTTTTATGCTCGCAACCAATGCGCTGCCACCTTATCCATCGACGCTAGGTCAAAGGGATCCCCACTAAAAGAAATGGGCCCACAAGGGCCCATTCATCTTGCAGGGTTTAAAGAGAGTTGCCTTAAACGTCGATATTCCCCGCACGCAGCGCATTGGTCTCAATGAACGCCCGGCGCGGCTCCACATCATCCCCCATCAGCGTGGTGAAGATCTGGTCGGCGGCAATCGCGTCTTCGATCTGCACTTTCAGCAGGCGGCGCACGGTCGGGTCCATGGTGGTTTCCCACAGCTGTTCCGGGTTCATCTCGCCCAGACCTTTGTAGCGCTGTTTCGAGACCACGCGTTCCGATTCGTCGCGCAGCCATTGCATCGCCTGGTGGAAGTCGGTCACGGCCGATTCCTTGGTGCGCTCGCCTTCGCCGCGGCGGACGTAGGCGCCCGGGCCGATCAGGCCGGTGAAGGTGGTGGCGGCTTCGGCCAGCACGCGGTAGTCGGCGCTTTCCACGAAGTCGGCGTCGATCGAGCTGACTTTGACGTTACCGTGGTGCATGCGCGCGATGTGCAGCTGGTGTTTCTCGTTCAGCTCGTCCGAACGCACCGTCACTTTGACGGCGATGTCGTTGATGTTGGCTTCCAGCGCGCGCGCCGAGGCTTCGGTGGCTTCCTGCGTGCTCAGGTCCAGCGTCACGCCGGTCATGATGGCGGTCAGCGCGGCGCGGTCGATCACGCGCGTCAGGCGGGTCATGATGACGTTGGCCAGGTTGAACTGGCGCACCAGCTCGCCCAGCGCCTCGCCCTGGATCGGGTCGGCGCCTTCGCGCGGGGTCAGCACGGCGGTGTTCAGCGCCACGTTCATCATGTAGCCGGCTTCCTCGGCGTCGTCCTTCAGGTAGCGCTCGTCGCGGCCGGCCTTCACTTTGTACAGCGGCGGCTGGGCGATGTAGACGTGACCGCGTTCCACCAGTTCCGGCATCTGGCGGTAGAACAGGGTCAGCAGCAGGGTGCGGATGTGGGCGCCGTCGACGTCCGCGTCGGTCATGATGATGATGCGGTGGTAGCGCAGCTTCTCGACGTTGAACTCGTCCGGGCCGATGGAGGTGCCCAGCGTGGCGATCAGGGTGGTGATCTGTTCCGACGACAGCATTTTTTCGAAGCGCGCCTTTTCCACGTTCAGCACCTTGCCGCGCAGCGGCAGGATGGCCTGGAATTTGCGGTCGCGGCCTTGCTTGGCCGAGCCGCCCGCGGAGTCACCCTCGACGATGTACAGTTCGCACAGCGCCGGGTCGCGTTCCTGGCAGTCGGCCAGCTTGGACGACAGGCCCAGGCCGTCCATCACGCCTTTGCGGCGGGTCAGGTCGCGTGCCTTGCGGGCCGCTTCGCGCGCGCGCGCCGCTTCCACGATTTTGCCGCAGATGATTTTGGCGTCGTTCGGTTTTTCCTGCAGGTAGTCGGCCAGGGTCTTGGCGACGATCTCTTCGACCGGGCCGCGCACTTCGGACGACACCAGCTTGTCCTTGGTCTGCGAGGAGAATTTCGGCTCGGGCACTTTCACCGACAGCACGCAGGTCAGGCCTTCGCGCATGTCGTCGCCGGAGACTTCGACCTTGGCTTTCTTGGCGAAGTCGTTCTCTTCGATGTATTTGTTGATGACGCGGGTCATGGCCGCGCGCAGGCCGGTCAGGTGGGTGCCGCCGTCGCGCTGCGGGATGTTGTTGGTGAAGCACAGCACCTGTTCGTTGTAGGCGTCGTTCCATTGCATGGAGACGTCCACGGTGATGGTGGTGTTCTGGTCCGACTGGCGCTCGCCGGTGGCCTGGAACACGGTCGGGTGCAGCACGGTCTTGGCTTTGTTGATGTATTCGACGAAGCCACGGGTGCCGCCCTCGAACGCGAAGATTTCTTCCTTGCCGGTGCGCTGGTCGGTCAGCTTGATGTTGACGCCGTTGTTCAGGAAGGACAGTTCGCGGATGCGCTTGGCCAGGATCTCGTAGTGGAATTCGACGGTGGTGAAGATTTCTTCGTCGGCCCAGAAGTGGACGTCGGTGCCGCGCTTGTCGGTTTCGCCGATGACCTTGATGGGCGAGACGGCCACGCCGTCGCGCATTTCAATTTCACGGTTCTGCGCCACGCCGCGCACGAATTCCATCTGGTGCACTTTGCCGTCGCGGCGGATGGTCACGCGCAGCAGCTTGGACAGCGCGTTCACGCACGACACGCCCACGCCGTGCAGGCCGCCCGAGACCTTGTAGGCGTTCTGGTCGAACTTGCCGCCGGCGTGCAGTTCGGTCAGCACGATTTCGGCCGCCGAGCGTTTCGGCTCGTGCTTGTCGTCCATCTTCAGGCCGACCGGGATGCCGCGGCCGTTGTCGGTGATCGAGATCGAGTTGTCCGAGTGGATGGTGACGTGGATTTCCGAGCAGTGGCCGGCCAGCGCTTCGTCGATCGAGTTGTCCAGCACTTCAAACACCAGGTGGTGCAGGCCGGTGCCGTCCGAGGTGTCGCCGATGTACATGCCAGGGCGCTTGCGGACGGCTTCCAGACCTTCGAGGATCTGGATCGAGGCGGCGCCGTATTCTTCGTTCTTTGGTACTGGTGCTGCGTTCTCTTCGGACATGTGCTGCTTTCTCTAAAATCGATTACGTAAAGGCTCGGGGCTGCTTAAATGCGCATCGGCATGACGACGTATTTGAAATCGGTGTTGTCGGGGATGGAGATCAGCGCCGACGAGTTGGAGTCGCCCAGCGCGACGTTGACCTGGTCGCATTTCAGGTTGTTCAGCACGTCCAGCAGGTAGGTGACGTTGAAGCCGATGTCGACGCTGTCGCCGCCGTAGTCGATTTCCAGTTCCTCCACCGCCTCTTCCTGGTCGGCGTTGGTGGAGCTGATTTTCATGCTGCCCGGGGTGATGATGCAGCGCACGCCCTTGAATTTGTCGCTGGTCATGATGGCCGCGCGTTGCAGCGAACGCAGCAGCTCATCGCGGCCGATGGTGAATTCGTTCTTGTAGCCCTTCGGGATCACGCGGGTGTAGTCCGGGAACTTGCCCTCCACCAGTTTCGAGATCAGCTCGATGTCGGCGAAGGTCAGCTTGACCTGGTTGGCGGCGATGTCCAGTTGCACGGTCTCGTCGTTCTCTTCCAGCAGGCGTTGCAGTTCGATGATGGTCTTGCGCGGGATGATGACTTCCTGGCGCGCGAACGACTGCTCCGTCTCCACCTGGCAGAACGCCAGGCGGTGGCCGTCGGTGGCCACGGCGATCACGTTGTTGCCGTCCAGGACAAGCAGCAGGCCGTTCAGGTAGTAGCGGATGTCCTGCTGGGCCATCGAGAAGTGCACCATGTTGAACAGGTGCTTGAGGGTTTTCTGCGGCAGGGTGACCGAGGCGCTGTAGCTGTCGGCCTGCTGCACGGTCGGGAATTCCTCGGCCGCCAGGGTTTGCAGCGCGAAGCGCGATTTACCCGATTGCACCGCCAGCCGCTTGTTTTGCAGGGTGATCGAGACGTCGCCCGATTCCGGCAGCGCGCGCAGGATGTCCAGCAGCTTGCGCGCGGCCACGGTGGTGCCGGTCACTTCCGGGCCGGAGCCGATCTCGGCGTTGGTGGTGATCTGGACTTCCGTGTCGGTCGACAGGAAGGATACGCTCTCGCCCTCTTTGCGGATGAGGATATTGGCCAGAATCGGCATAGTGTGCCGACGCTCGACAATACCGCTCACAATTTGCAGTGGCCGGAGTAGCGTATCTCGGGTTGTTTTGACCAATTGCATAGAATATCCTCAGTAAAATTTAACGATGTGTCAGTACTTTTTGCCTTGTGAGCAGCCGGACAGGTTTGCCTGAATCATAATGGCAAACCCTGTCTCAGGCTAGCCCTTGAGCGTTTGTTCCAGCACGTGCAATTCGTGGTTGCATTCCGGGTTTTTGGTGCGGTCCAGGGCGATCTTGCGCACCGCGTGCAGCACCGTGGTGTGGTCGCGCCCGCCGAACAGCTCTCCGATCTCCGGCAGCGACTTTTGCGTCAGCTCCTTGGCCAGGTACATGGCGATTTGCCGCGGGCGGGCGATGTTGGCCGGCCGCCGCTTGGAGTACATGTCCGCCACCTTGATGTTGAAGAAGTCGGCCACGGTCTTCTGGATGTTCTCCACGCTGATCTGGCGGTTTTGCACCGACAGCAAGTCCTTCAGCGCTTCCTTCACGATGTCGATCGTGATGTCCTTGCCGTGGAAGCGCGAGTAGGCCAGGATCTTGCGCAGCGCGCCTTCCAGCTCGCGCACGTTGGAGCGCAGGTGCTTGGCCACGAAGAAGGCGACGTCGTCCGAGAAGGTCACGCCTTCCTGCTTGGCTTTCTTGAGCAGAATCGCCACCCGCATTTCCAGCTCCGGCGGCTCGATGGCCACCGTCAGGCCGGAGTCGAAGCGCGAGATCAGGCGGTCGTCCATGCCGGTGATTTCCTTCGGATAGGTATCCGAGGTGATGATGATCTGCTTCTTGGCCGCGATCAGCGCCTCGAACGCGTAGAAGAATTCTTCCTGCGTGCGGCTTTTGCCGCCGAAGAATTGAATATCGTCGATCAGCAGCATGTCCAGCGAGTGGTAGTAATGCTTGAAGTCGTCGAAGCCCTTGCGCTGGTAGGCGGTCACCACGTCGCGCACGTACTGCTCGGCGTGGATGTAGCGGATCTTGGCGCCCGGCTGGTCGGCCATCACCTGGTTGCCGATGGCGTGGATCAAGTGGGTCTTGCCGAGGCCGACGCCGCCGTAGAAGAACAGCGGGTTGTACGACACGCCCGGGTTGTTGGCCACCTGGATCGCGGCGGCGCGCGCCAGCTGGTTGGCCTTACCGGTGACGAAGCTGTCGAAGGTCAGGTCGGTGTTGATGCGGCTTTGCTCGCGCCGCGGCGGGGCCGAGGCCGGCAGTTCCGGCACCGACGGCACCGGGTCGGCCATGGCCATGCGGGCGTTGTTGCTGGGGGCGCCGCCATTGTGGTCCGGCACCGGCGCGGTGGTCGCGGCCTTTTTCGGCGCCGACAGGCGCGGGTCGAGCACGAACTGCACCTCGGTCGGCTGCTCCCAGTACTGGCAGGCCAGCGCCGTGATGCGGCTGGCGAACTGGGTCTTCACCCAATCCAGCTTGAAGCGGTTGGGCGCGGCCACGCGCAGCTTGCCCGCCTCGTAATCGAGGGGGATAAGCGGCTTGATCCAGGCGCTGAATTGTTGCGGCGTCAGCTCCAGCTCCAGCTGGGCGGAGCAGGTCTGCCAGAAATTTTCCATGAATCGACTATCTGTGTTCTTACTGTATAAGGGTGTGGGCAACTTTGAAGTTTTTCACACGTAACGCGCTATTCTACTCTCGCTCGCTACAGTTATCCACAGGCACAACAGTATTTTTTCGCGCCCGGCGGCCGCCCGGGGCGCCTGGGCGGGGCAGCCAGTTGTTGACAAGCGGGGCCGAAATGCTGATAATTCAGGGTTCCCCGCCCGTATTCCTTGTTTCTTCACATGGATATCAATATGGAGTAGCGAGGATTTAGCGGGCGATGAGATGGACCCAGCTTGTGCCGGATAGCGTTGGCATGGGTGCGCGAAGTGTCATTGGCACCAAAAACTGACGGGCCGTCTGACCCGATTTTGCATTTTTTTCTGCTTTAAGCGAGACCAACATGAAACGTACTTACCAACCTTCCGTTGTACGCCGTAAGCGTACCCACGGCTTCCGTGCACGTATGGCTACCCGTGGTGGCCGTCAAGTGCTGAACGCACGCCGCGCCAAAGGCCGCAAGCGTCTGGCTGTATAAGCTAGCCGCTTGTTAGCTGATCGCGTGGACAGCTGCATCAACAGCGGCTCGACAGGCGAAGGTTCACACGACTTCGCGCGCGCTCGGCGTATCGTTAAAACGGATGAATTTTCATCCGTTTTTCGTTTGCGCCCCAGCCAAAAAAGCGCGCACTTCGTGCTGTACACCCGTCTGAACCAACTGCCGCATGCGCGGCTGGGCGTCGTGGTGGCCAAGCGCTTTGCGCCGCGCGCCGTCACCCGCAACACGATCAAGCGCGTCACCCGCGAACTGTTCCGCGTCACCGGCCTGCCCGCCATCGATTGCGTGGTGCGCCTGGCCAAGCCGGTCAACAGCAAGGATGGACCTGCCACCACCGCAAAGCTGAAAGCGGCCTTGCGGGTGGAATTGGCACGCCTGTTCGCGGCGCAAGCCAAATTGTCCGGCAAGCCGGCCTTGCCTCCTTCGCCGCCGCCTCCATCTGGGTCGCCATGAAAACCGTGCTCCGCTTCCTGCTGCGCTTTTATCAACTGGCCATCAGCCCGATGATGACGCCGAGCTGCCGCTTTCATCCCAGCTGCTCGAACTATGCGCTGGAAGCGCTGCAAGTGCATGGCGCCGCGCGCGGCAGCCTGCTGGCGGTCAAGCGCGTGTGCCGCTGCCATCCGTGGAACCCGGGCGGGCATGACCCCGTGCCCCCGGCCGGCAAATCGAATTCCTCTACGACCGCTTGCGGTTGCAACCACTCCTGATTGAAATAATGGATATCAATAAACGTACCATCTTGTGGATCGTGTTTGCGGTGTCGCTGTTTGTTCTGTGGAACAACTGGCAGATCTCCAACGGCCATCCATCGATGTTTGCGCCGCCGCCGGCGCAGACGGCCAAGGCGCCCGAGGCGAAGAAATCCGACGTGCCGGCCGCCGCCGTTGCTGCTGGCGCCGCCGCCGTGCCGGGAGCTGGTGCCGCCGCGGCCGACGCCGTGCCGTTCAAGGCCGAGCGCATCACCATCACCACCGACGTGGTGCGGGCCGATATCGACACCCAGGGTGGCGTGATCCGCCGTTTGGAACTGTTGAAGTACAAGGAAAACAGCCATCCGGGCTGGTTCGGCGGCTGCTTCGGCCTGTTCGACTGGTGCAAGCCGGGCGACACCGCCAAGAACGTGGTGCTGTTCGACGTCGACGCCGGCACCGGCAAGACCTATCTGGGTCGCACCGGCCTGATCGGCGCGCCCGGCCTGCCTAACCACACCAGCGGCTTCGTGGCCAAGCCCGGCCCGCGCATGCTGAACGACGCCAACCAGGTGCAACTGGTGCTGGAATCGGAAGCCGGCGGCGTCAAGCTGACCAAGACCTTCACCTTCAAGCGTGGCGACTACGTGGTCGACGTGCGTCACGACGTGACCAACACCGGCGCCGCGCCGGTGTCGCCGACCCTGTACCTGCAACTGGCGCACGACGGCAACAAGCCGGCCGGCGATTCCTTCTTCAACAGCAGCTACACCGGTCCTACCCTGTACACCGATGAAAAGCGCTACGAGAAGCTGAAGTTCGAAACGCTGGAAAAAGAGGCGCAGGAAGCCGCCAAGACCGGCAAGCCGATGCTGCAAGACCACGCCACCAAGGCCGACAACGGCTGGATCGCGATTTCGCAGCACTTCTTCGTCTCGGCCTTCATTCCGCAGCCTAAGCTGATGCATGACATCGTCACCGAGAAGATCGACACCAACGTCTACGGCATCAGCGTCAAGCAGCCGCTGGGCGCGATCGCGCCGGGCGCGACCGTGTCGAACGACGCCAAGCTGTTCTCGGGTCCGCAGGAAGCGCAGCTGCTGGAGAAAGTCTCGCCGGGCCTGGAGCTGGTGCGCGACTACGGCTGGCTGGCCATGATCGCCAAGCCGATGTTCTGGGTGATCGAGCACATCCACGCGGTGCTGGGCAACTGGGGCTGGACCATCATTGCCTTCACCATCCTGATCAAGCTGCTGTTCTTCCCGCTGTCGGCCGCCGGCTACCGCAGCATGGCCAAGGTCAAGCTGGTGACGCCGAAGATGCAAGCCATCCGCGAGCGCTACAAGGGCGATCCGGCCAAGATGAACCAGGCCACCATGGAGCTGTACAAGGCCGAGAAGATCAACCCGCTGGGCGGCTGCCTGCCGATCCTGGTGCAGATGCCGGTGTTCATCGCGCTGTACTACGTGCTGCAATCGGCGGTGGAAATCCGCGGCGCGCCGTGGGTGGGCTGGATCACCGACCTGGCGCAGCATGATCCGTACGCGATCCTGCCGGTGCTGTACGCGATCTCGATGTACATCACCACCAAGCTGAACCCGGCGCCGGCCGATCCGATGCAGGCCAAGATGATGCTGTTCATGCCGCTGGCGTTCTCGGTGATGTTCTTCTTCTTCCCGTCCGGCCTGGTGCTGTACTGGGTGGTGAACAACGTGCTGTCGATTGGCCAGCAGTACGTGATCTCGAAGAAGTTCGGCGTGGCAGAGCCCGCCAAAGCCTAAGCGCAGCTTGAAGCTGTTGCTTAAAAGCCCGTGTTGATCGCGGGCTTTTTTTATACCTTACAATTCGTTTATGAACATCGACTCTTCCCCCATCGCCGCCATCGCGACCGCACCGGGACGCGGCGGCATCGGCGTCGTGCGCGCCTCCGGCAAAAACCTGAAACCGCTGATCGGCGCGCTGTTTGGCGACACCGCCTTGCAGCCGCGCCACGCCACCTACATCCCGTTCACGCAGGCGGACGGCGGCGTGATCGACCAGGGCATCGCCATCTGGTTCAAGGGACCGCACTCGTACACCGGGGAAGACGTGCTGGAACTGCAAGGCCACGGCGGGCCCATCGTGCTGCAAATGCTGCTGGCGCGCGTGCTGGAAGCGGGCGCGGCGCTGGGCTTGCGGCTGGCCGAGCCGGGCGAATTCACGCGCCGCGCCTACCTCAACGACAAGCTGGACCTGGCGCAGGCCGAGGCGGTGGCCGACCTGATCGACGCCTCCACCGAAGCGGCGGCCAAGTCGGCCTCGCAATCACTGTCGGGCGCGTTCTCGAAAACCGTGAACACGCTGGTGGGCAATGTGACCAACCTGCGCATGCTGGTGGAAGCCACGCTGGACTTCCCGGAAGAAGAAATCGACTTCCTGGAAAAGTCCGACGCGCGCGGCCAACTGAAAGGCATCGTCGACGCGTTGGAGCAAGTCTTCAAACAGGCGGCGCAGGGCGCCCTGCTGCGCGAAGGCTTGAACGTGGTGCTGGTGGGGCAGCCGAACGTGGGCAAATCCTCGCTGCTGAATGCGCTGGCGGGGAATGACGTCGCCATCGTCACGCCGATCGCCGGCACCACGCGCGACAAAGTGACCGAGACCATCCAGATCGAAGGCATCCCGCTCAACATCATCGACACCGCCGGCATCCGCGCGCCGGAAGAGGCGACCGACGTGGTGGAGCGCATCGGCATCGAGCGCACCTGGAACGAGGTGGGCAAGGCGGATGTGATCCTGCACCTGCTGGATGCCGACCACGGGCCGTCGCGCTCGGACGAAAGCATCACCGAAGCCTTCCCGCAAGGCGTGCCGGTGCTGCGCATCTGGAACAAGATCGACCTGTCGGGCCACAAGCCGGCGGTGGACGTGATGGACGACGCGACGCACATCTACTTGTCGGCACACGAGCACATCGGCATCGACCTGCTGCGCCAGGAACTGCTGCGCATCGCTGGCTGGCAGCAGACTGGCGAATCGCTGTACCTGGCGCGCGAACGCCACCTGATCGCGCTGAAAAACGCCGGCGCCCACCTGGCGCGCGCTGGCGAACACGCCGCGCAAAACGATCAGTCGCTTGATTTGTTCGCCGAAGAACTGCGGCTGGCGCAAGTGCAGCTATCGAGCATCACCGGCGCCTTCTCCTCCGACGACCTGCTGGGCGTCATCTTCAGCCGCTTCTGCATCGGCAAATAAAACCCGGGGTCAGTTCTTGCAATCCAACACGAGCTCTGCCGTCGTAGCTACGACGGCAGAGCTCGTGTTGGATTGCAAGAACTGACCCCGAAGTTTGACCCTGAGGTTTTCGAAGTTTAGTATGGCGAGCCGGTGACGTCGAGTTTGAGTTGCCAGACGGCGCCGGCGCCGGTGATGTAGAGGGTTTTGCCATCCGCGCCGCCAAACGCCGCGTTCGTCACGTTGGCATCCACCTTGATGGTCGCGATCTGCTTGCCGGCCGGGGTGAACACGCGCAGGCGCTTGTCGGTGTGCTCGGTGACGTAGATGTTGCCTTGGCAGTCGATCGCCATGCCGTCCGGGATGCCCAGCTTTTCCACCAGGTTCTTGCCCTGTTGCGGCACGCCGTTCACGATCGGGTACGCGCGCAGCACGCCGTGGTCGCCCACCATGCCGTTCACGTACAGCACATCGCCCTTCGGCGACAGCGAGACGCCGTTCGGGTTTTTCAGGGTGTCGTCCACCACCGTTACTTTGCCGTCGGTCGCCACGCGGTACACGCGGGTTTTGTCTTGGCCGCCCGGCGCCGCGTCGCGCTGGAAGTCGGGGTCGCTGAAGTACAGGGTGCCGTCCGCCGCCAGCGTCAGGTCGTTCGGCGAGTTGAAGACGTTGCCGTTGAACTGGCTCACCACGTCGCTGCGCTTGCCGTCCAGCGTGTAGCGCGACACCGATTTGTATTTGTGCGTGCCGGCAAGCAGGTTGCCTTTGCCGTCGGTCGCCAGGCCGTTGCTGCCGCTGTCGTCGATCAGGGTGCTGACTTTGCCTTCGCTATCCAGCTTGAGGATGCGCGACGGGAAGCCGGGGCTGAAGGTGAAGTCGGAGAAGTACAGCGCATCCTTGATCCACACCGGTCCTTCGTACAGGCCCGGCTCGCCACGGGTGCTGTTGGCGGCGGCGATGCGGGTGGCGGTCAGTTCGCCGGATGGCGCTTTGCCGCTGCACGCGCCCGGCGCGGAGATGGCATAAGGTGCGGCCAGCACGGCGGCCAGGCTGAGGACGAGATGGCGTAGTTTCATTGCGATGACCCTGTCGGTACGGTAAATGTCACTTGGAATTTGCGCGGTGTCTCCGGCGGGAAGGGCTGGGACGCGCGCAGCGCTTTTGATGCGGCCTCATCATAGCTGAGGTTGTCCGAGGTTCGGTACATCATTTGCTGGTAGATGTTGCCCTGGTCGTCCAGTATCACGTTGAATTCGGCCTGATGCTGGCCGCCGCCAAGCTTGAGCGGGAACACCGGGATCTTGGCACTGATCTCCTTTCGGATGTATTCAGGCAGTGGCTTGAATTCCGGCATGAAGGGTGCAGGGCTGGACGGGATGATGTTGGCCGGGGTGTCGACGTGGTTGAAGATCACCCGCGCCAGCTGGAGCACCACGATGAACAGAATCCAGCCCATGCGCGGCGAGATGCCGAGGTCGATTTTCGGCAGCCAGGATTTTTTCGGCGGCGGCAGCGTTGCGGCGCGTTCCCGCCATTGCCGCACCACGTCCTGGTCGACCATCATCGACATCCACACCGGGAAGTAGGCCATCAGTTTTTCCACGTAGGGCATGTCGCCGCGCAGCTGGTAGTCGGATGGCGCATCGCTCTTGCGCAGCAGGACGATGGCGGCGCGGTGGATCATTTGCTCGGATTCCGGCAGCTGGTCGAAGATGACGCGCTCGTCGATGGCCTGGTCGACCAGCGCGCCGGCACGGCCCAGTTGCTGCAGGCGGCGCCGGTCTTCGTTCCAGTGGAACAGTTTGCCCGCGATAACGAACAGGACTTCGTTGCCCGGCTGCCAGCCGCTGGCCAGCAGTTGCGCGATGTGCGCTTCGAAGTAGATGCGGGCGGTGAGGTTGAGCAGGCGCTCGTCGTCCAGGCTGTGTTGCAGCGCCGCCTGCCATTGCGGCGGATGCTGGACGTGCTGTTGTCGCAGCAGCGCGGTGGTGGCGGCCAAGAATTCTGCGAACACGGCGGCGGCCAGTTGGGTCGGATCGTCGTGCGGTAGCGGCGGCGTCGCAAGTTCGGGCGCAGGACCCAGCGTGACGGGTGTGCGCGGAACGCCGTAGTTGGGCACGATGGGCGCCGCAGCCGCAGCCGCAGCCGCAGCCTCCGGCACTACCGCACCGGCCGCCGGCTCCGCAGCGTTCGGCGTTGATGCTCCGCCCGTTGTCGCACCGGCCGCCGGCTCCTCAGCGTTCGGCGCCGACGCTGCGCCCGTTGCCGCATCGGTTGCCGGTGCCGCGGCGTCGGCCTCGCCAGCCTGCCGCTCGCGCCACGCCGCCCATTGCAGCGCGTTGTCATACGCCTCGCGCAATTCCTGGAAGCCGGCCGCGTCCTGCTCCTGGTCGATCAGCTTGAGCTCGCGCGCATAGGCGCGGCGGATGCTGCGCGCATCGGCATCGCTGTCCAGCCCGAGACGCTGCAAAAATGGCAGGGTGTCGCGCATGATGCTTAGCTCGTGTAGTCAGGCAGGAAGCTCTGGTGCTCCAGTTCGTCCAGCAGCTGGCCGAAGGCTTGGGCGGCCGGGCCGAACTGTTTCTTGTCCTGCGTCTCCAGCGCCTGCTCGAAGCGGATGATCTGATGCCCCAGATGTTCGCGCCAGTCGCCGCGCAGTTGCTGGTACAGGCGTTCGGCGCGCGCCAGCAGGGTGCGGTTTTCCATCTGGTCGCGCGGATGGATTTTCAGCGCCGACAGATCGGCGAAGCGCTGCGCAATTTCCTGCTCGCTCAGCATGCCGGGATTACCCTCGATCAGCAGCGTGGTGGTCTGCTGGGTCTTGACGATAGTGGCTTCCACTTGCAGCAAGCCGTTCACATCGTAGGTGAAGCGCACGTCGATCCCCGCTTCCTCCTGCGGCCCGCTCGGCAGGTTCAGTTGCAGTTGGCCCAGCTTGACGTTGTCGGCCGCCATGCGCGCCTCGCCCTGGTACACGTTCAGCACCATCTTGCGCTGGCTGGCCTGCAAGGGGAAGTAGCGCTTCACGCGGCTGATCGGCACCACGCTGTTGCGCTCGATGATGGGATCGAAGTGGCCGTGCGAATAGGCGTCCTGGCTCAGCCGCACCGAGGTGTCCACGCCCAGCGAGTACGGCGAGACGTCGGTCATCACCACCTCGTCCAGCGCGGCGTCGCGCGCCTTCAGGCCGGCTTGCACGGCCGCGCCCAGCGCCACCACCTCATCCGGATTGATGTCGCACGACGGGAAGCGGCCGAACATGCGCGCCACCATGCGCCGCACCATCGGCATGCGCGAGGCGCCGCCGGCCAGCACGATGTTGTCCAGCTCGGTACTGGGCAGCTGGGCGTCGCGCAGCGCGCGGTCGACCGGATCGCGCAGGCGCGACAGCAGCGGCGCGCAGAATTTCTCAAACGCCGCCTCGTCCAGCTCCATGCTGTAGTCGCTGCCGTTGTCGCTGAGGCGGATGGTGGTGCTGGACGATTCGCTCAGCGCGCGCTTGGCCAGCTCGACCTGCGCGTGCAGGCGCTGCATGAAGCGGGCGTCGTTCTTGTAGGTGGTGGACAGCTTGTTGTGCTCGAAGAAGCGCTCGACGATGCAGGCCACGAAGTCCTCGCCGCCGAGGAAGTTGTCGCCAGCCGAGGCCCGCACCTCCATCACGTTGTCGAACAGGTCCAGCACCGAGACGTCGAAGGTGCCGCCACCCAGGTCGAACACCAGGAACTTGGTTTCGCTGTCGCGCAGGTGGATGCCGTAGGCCAGCGCGGCGGCGGTCGGCTCGTTCAGCAGGCGGTCGACCTTCAGGCCGGCCAGCTGGCCGGCGGCGCGCGTGGCCTTGCGCTGGGCGTCGGAGAAGTAGGCCGGCACGGTGATGATGGCCTCGGTCACCGGCTGGCCCAGCACCGCCTCGGCGTCGTCTTTCAGCGCGCGCAGGATCAGCGCCGACAATTCCTCCGGCCGAAAGCCGCGCGTGCCGAGCTGGATCTGGCGGTCGCTGCCCATGTGGCGCTTGAAGGCGGCGGTGCTGAGCAGCGGATGGGTTTGCAGCCGCTCGCGCGCGGCGCGGCCGACCAGGATGCTGCCGTCGTCGTCGACGCTGACGCAGGACGGCGTCAGGACGTCGCCCAGGCTGTTGGGGATCAGACGGGCGGCGCCGTTCTCCCATACCGCGATCAGGCTGTTGGTGGTGCCAAGGTCGATGCCAACTATCATGCGCTGTCCTGTGCTGAATATTTCATCTCAGCATCATAACCCAGAAGCGCGCGATAGTTGGTAAATTGATAGGGTTTATTGCCTGTCAAGTCAGGCGGCGTCGGCTTGCGGGCGGTACACGATCACGCAGTCGCGGCCGGCCTTCTTGGCGGCGTACAGGCAGCTGTCGGCGGCGGCCAGCATGGCGGCCACGTCGTTCAGATGCTCCTTGTCGAAGGTGGCCACGCCGATGCTCATGGTCACGTGCGGCCGCGTGGCCGCCGGCGCGTGGTGGATGTTGAGCGAGGCGATCTTGGCGCGGATGGCTTCCGCGTGCCGCGCCGCCTGTTCGGCGCTGGTGTCCGGCAGCACGGCGGCGAATTCCTCGCCGCCGTAGCGTGCCGCCAGGTCGGCCGGCCGTTGCAGCATGGAGGCGAAGGCTTCCGCCACCAGGGTCAGGCAGGCGTCGCCCTGCTGGTGGCCGAAGTGGTCGTTGTAGGCCTTGAAGGAATCGATGTCCATCAGCAGCAGCGACAGCTGGCCTTCGTTGCGCATGGCGCGCCGCAGTTCGCGGTCCATGGCGACGTCGAAGTGGCGGCGGTTGGCGATGCCGGTCAGGCCGTCCACATACGATTGCGCGCGCAGCGCCTCGGCCTGGCTGCGCAGCTGGCGCTCGCGGCCGACGATGGCGCTGATGTCGCTCACCTCGATCAGGCAGAAGCGTTCCTTGCCCTCGTTGAACGGCGTCACCGACACCGCCTGCTCGACCCGCTCGCCGCCCCAGCTGCCGGCCGGGTAGAGCGGGAACGGCGAGGGATTGAGCGCGGGCGACAGGGTCTGCGGCAGGTTGCTTTGCAGCGCGCTCAGCACCGCCTGTTCCAGCCGCTGGCCGCGCAGTTCGCCGTACAGGTCGAACAGGTCCTGGCCCAGCACGCGATGGGCCGACTTGCCGGAGCGGCTGGCCATCCACTGGTTCCACATGACGATGCGCAGGTCGGCGTCGATCACGATCAGGCCCAGCTGGGCCAGTCCGAGCACGCGCGCGGACAGTTGGGACGGTACAGGGGCGAGTTCTGACATGCGTGCTTTCCTGAAAGGAATAATAAACGTGTCCCGATTATAAAGGCAGGCGCGCCCCTTGCCGCACTATCCGCGGCTATCGCCCCCGGCTTTTTCATTGAAAAATATTTCCCTGCCCTTTGCCTCAGCGGGGGTCGCATTTATCCTGCTATTATTGTTCGACGCAAATGGATGTGCCGTTTCGGGCAACCGTTGAGAATTCTCATGCTTGCCTCAATTCCTCTGAAGTAATCTTGCACCTGAGCCTGGCCTGGAAAAGGAGTGGATCGTGGAACCGATACAAGAGAGTGTCCCGGAGGACGGGGCCGGCATGCCGATGCCGGCCGCCGCCAAGCCCGTGCCGCAGGTGCGGTCACGGCAAATGCTGCCGCCCAAGGGCGCCTGCTGGTATTGCGAAAAACCGCTCGATAATGTGCGCCGCTTCTGCGACAAGGAATGCGCGGACGCGTTTGACGAAGAGAAGGAATACACCCGCTAAGCCGGGTCAGGCCATGGCCGCCCGCAAAGTCGCCAGTGCCGTTTCAAAGTCGAACTGGTGCGCCGCCTCTGTCACTTCCTGAAAGACTTCCACTCCCAGGCTTGCCGCCAGCACGGTGGCTGACTGCTCCAGCACGTCGATGGCCGCACCGTCCCCCTCGTCCAGCAAGCGCGACAGATGCAGCAACAGCATGCGCGTTTCCGGCAGCTGCGCGGCGGACGCCGTCGCCGCCGGCGCTTGTGTCGCCAGCAGTTGCCGCGGATCGCCATCCAGGATTTCATCGATCACCGCGATCAGGCCGCGCAGCGCCTGTTCCAGCTGCGCCAGCAGCGCCGACCAGCTGGCCGGCGGCCCCGCGCACAGCGGCTCCAGCTGCGCCGCCAGCACATACACCTGCTGCGCGCCGATCATGCCGGCCGCGCCCTTGAGGGTGTGGACGATGCGCTGGCCGTGGCCCGGCTCGCCGTCGTCCAGGGCCTTGCGCGCGTCGCAGCCGCTATCCGGGTAGCGCTGGCGGAAGCGGCGCAGGATTTGCAGATACAGGCCACGGTCGCCCATCAGCTGCTGCAAGCCGGTTTCCACTTGCAGGATATGGCCGCCGATGGGAGCGGAGGTGCTGGTTGCGGTCATCATAAGCACTACGATAGCAGACCGGGCCAGGAGGCATAGTTAAATTCCTGCAACATCCGGCGCTTTATTTGGTGGTGAACGACCAGTTGCGCGTGACCGCCACGCCGGACACCGTGCCGCTGAAGCGGACGTCGTAGGTGGTGGCGCTCTTGAGCGGCGCCAGCGGCACGATGGCGGCCGCGCTGCTGGTCTCGGCGGTGCCGGCCGCTTCGCTTAGCAGGCGGGTCGCCAGCGCCGAGCCGCCGCGCGGCGCCACGGTAAAGCTCTGCACCGTCACCGTGCTGCCTTGGTCGGCATGCACGCTGATCGGGTAGCCCACCTCGTTCTGATTCGGCACCGGATCGGGCGATTCGCTGTCGCTGAAGAAATTGACCGGCACATTGGTCTGGTTGTTGAACGGGTAGCCGACGATCTTGCCCGTGCCCAGCCCGCTGCGGGTGTTCAGCACCGCGAAGTCGGCCGTGAAATAGGTGTAGCTGCCGGGGATGGTGGCGGCGCCGGTGCCGATGTCGCGGAACACCGGCTCGAAGATGACGAAGCGGTGGTAAATGGCGGTGATCAGTTCCTCGGCCTGGTAAAAGCCCGAGCCGCTGGTGGTGGCCGAGATGACCTCGCCGGCCGCGTAGTAAGAAGTGCCGGTCAGCTTGTAGCCGGCCGCGTTCAGGCGGTCGGTCAGCGACACGCCGGTAAAGCCCGGCTGCCCCGCGGTCTGGCTGTGGGTGATGGTGCGGTTGAGCCGCTGGTAGTCCGAATGCCCCTGCGCCGCCGTGTCGATCAGGCTGTTGCGCGTGAGCGTGGACAAGCCCAGCTGCGCGCGCCGGTAGTTGAACCAGTTATAACCATCGGTGGCCGTGTTGCCGGTGAGCGCGGGCGCGCCCGGTTCCTGGATGAGGGGCGGCGTGCTGGTGGTCGGACCGGTGGCGGCGGTGGTATCGCCGCCACCGCCGCCACACGCGGCCAGCAGGGACGAGACCAGCAACGCCGCCAGGGTAAGCCGCGATTTTTCCATGATGAACTCCTGTGCCATGGGAGCGATTCTATGCCGGATTTCAAAACCGCCGCACCCGTTACACATGGTAAGCTTGCCGTTTCTTTAGGATTGCACGTTTTGAAGCCTTTACGTCACCCGCGCATGCAGCGCGCCAAGTTTGCCTTGCCCAGCATGGTCACGCTGATGTCGATCGCCTGCGGTTTCGGCAGCATCGTCATTTCGGTCGACAATGCCATGATCGGCGCGGCCCGGGATTACCGCCTGGCTGCCGTGCTGCTGGTGCTGGCCGGCGTGTTCGACGCGCTGGACGGCATGGTGGCGCGCGCCACCAACACCCAGTCCGATTTCGGCATGCAGCTCGATTCGATCGCCGACGTGATGAATTTCGGCTGCGCGCCGGGCCTGCTGCTGTATTGCTGGGGCTTCCAGCAACTGGGTGCCGATTATCCGACCCTGCTGCGCCTGGGCGGCATGGCCAGCTTCTTCTTCGTGGCCTGCGGCGCGTTGCGGCTGGCGCGCTTCAATGTGAATGTGGGACGCACCGATCCGCGCTATTTCGTCGGCATGCCGATCACGGCCGGCGCGGCCTGCGTGGCCTCGGTGGTGGTGGCCTGGCCCGACCCGGCCGCCTCGGCGCTGCAAGGCAGCCTGATCGTGCTGCTATTGTTCGTGGTGGGCACGCTGATGGTGTCCACCGTGCGTTTCCCCAGCTCCAAGCAAAAGAAAAGCCGGACCGCGCTGGTGGTGTTGCTGATCAACCTGGGCTTGCTGGCCTGGCTGCAAGCGCTGTACTTCGTGCTGTTCTTCGCCTGCTATATTGCCTTCACGCTGGCGCTGAACGCCGCCTGGCGCACCGGCTGGACGGGCATCGCCCCGCCGGTCGTCTACCAGGATTAGGCGACTTCGTGGCCGCGCGCCGCGCGCAGGATTTCAAACCACTGCGTGCGGTTCAGGCTGAACTGGGTCGCTTCCACCGCTTCCTTCACCGCCTCGATGCGGCCCGAGCCGGTCAGCGGCACCGGGCGGCTCGGCAACTGCATGATCCACGCGAACACCACGCTGCCGAACGGACGTTGCAGCTCATGGGCCACCTTCTGGATCGCCGTCCGCACGCGCACGCCGGCCGCGTCGTCGCTGCTGAACAGGCGGCCGCCAGCCAGCGGCGACCAGATCATCGGCGCCACGCCCAGGTCTTGCAGGCCGTCGAAGGTTTCGTCGAACATCGGCGCCACGCACAGCGGCGAGAATTCCACCTGGTTGGTGGCCAGCGCGATGCGGCGGTTCAGGCTTTCAAACTGATGGCGGCTGAAGTTGGACACGCCAAAATGCCTGACCTTGCCGTCCTGGCGCAGGCGCGCGAAGGCGCCGGCGATCTCGTCGAAATTCATCAGCGGGTCGGGGCGGTGGATCAGCAGCAGGTCCAGGTGGTCGGTGCCCAGCTGGCGCAGCGAATGCTCGGCCGAGGCGATGATGTGGCTGGCGCTGGTGTCATAGTGCTGGATGGTGTGCTCCGGGCGCGCCGCGGAAATCAGCTTGATGCCGCATTTGCTGACGATCTGCATCTTGTCGCGCAGCGAAGGCTGCAAGGCCAGCGCCTCGCCGAAGGTGGCTTCCACGCCATAGCCGCCGTAGATGTCGGCGTGGTCGAAGCTGGTCACGCCCATGGCCAGCGCCTGTTCGATCCACGCCACGCGTTGTTGCGGGGTCAAATTCCATTCATTCATGCGCCACATCCCGGCGACGACGCGCGACAGCGTCAAGCCGCCTGGGTAGGTCACGAGGGAAGGGCAGGTCAGGTCGGTCATGGGCGTGCTTTCCGAGGTAAATGGGAGGCAGGAATTATAGTATGATCGAGAGGTAAGTCAGACCGAACGGAGGCAGCAGTGGGATTTTTATCGTTTCTGAAATCGAAGCCGGAACCTGAAGTCAAACCCGCCGCCGCGCCCGCACCCTCGGCGCCGCCCGCCGCCGCGCCGGAGGCTGGCGCCATCGTCTGCCGCTCCGAGATTTTCGACGAGCGCCATCGCCTGTGCGGCTATCGTTTCAGCGCGCAGCCGCCGGAACAGGCCATGCTCGACGCGCTGGTGGCCGCCAACGTGGCGGAGTATGCGCAGAAACGCATCGCGCTGGTGCAGGTTACGCTGGACGCAGTGGCCGCCAACAGCCATCTGCCCTTGATCGCCCCGAATACCGTCTTCCTGCTGGACCGCAAGGGCGAGAGCCTGCCGGCGGCGGAGATCGCCGGCCACGTCGCCGCGCTGCGCGCCGCCGGCAGCAAGGTGGCCCTGCGCGGCGTGACGCTGGCGCCGGAGGACGCGCAGCTGCTGTCGGCCTGCGACGCCGTGATGCTGCACCTGAACGAGCATGCGCTGGCCGATTTCCAGACCCTGTCCAAGCAGTTGCGCCTGCGCTATCCGGATCTCAAGCTGGTGGTCGACGGCGTGGAGTCATGGGACGAGCAGCGCATGTGCGCCTCGTGGGGCGCGAATTATTTCATGGGCCAGTTCCTGACCACCACCGACAAGGTGGACCCGGACGCCAAGATCGACCAAAGCCGCATGACCTCGATCGAGCTGCTCAACCTGCTGCGCACCGATGCCGAGCTGCCGGCCATGATCGAGGTGGCCAAGCGCGATCCCGGCATGACCTATCAGGTGTTGCAATGGGCGAACGCGCCCGGCAGCGGCCAGACCACCAAGGTCACCAGCTTGCAGCAGGCTTTCATGGTGCTGGGCCGCAACCAGCTGTATCGCGGCCTGACGGTGTCGATGTTCCGGCTGGGCGGCGGCGCCAACAAGGACCGCGACGAATCGCTGCTGGAGGTGGCGCTGACGCGCGCGCGCTTCCTGGAGACGTGCAGCAGGCTGCCGCAAGCCAAGCGCGATGAATTGTTCCTGGTGGGTTTGCTGTCGCTGTTCGACGTGCTGCTGGGCGTGCCGATGGCCAATCTGGTCGGCAAGATGCATCTGTCGGACGATATCCGCGATGTGCTATTGGGGAAGGAGGGCGTCTACGACCCGTATCTGACCATGGTGCGGCTGCTGGAGCGCGACAAGGTCGACCGCGCGCTGGCGATCGCGGAAACACTGGAGATCGATGTCGACGGCCTGCCGCAAGTGGGACAGGCCGCCTTCGAGTGGGCGCAGGAGTCGATCAAGCAAACCGGCGCCGACTGACTACGTCATTTCAGCCAGAGGCGGATCGAATCCCAGGCGCGGCCGAAGATGGAGGCTTGTTCCACGGGCTCCAGCGCCACCACCGGCAGTTCCAGCATCGGCTTGCCGTCGACCACCATCTTCAGGGTGCCGACGCGGCTGTTCTCGGCCAACGGCGCCACCAGCGGGTCCTTGCGCTCCAGCGCCGGCTTCATCTTGGCGGCCACGCCCTTCGGCACGGTCACCATGACGTCCTGCGCGAAGCCGATCTTGACGGCGTTCTTCGAGCCCTTCCAGATTTCCGGGGTGGCGATCGCCTGGCCCTTCGAGTACAGCTTGACCGTGTCGAAGTTCTGGAAGCCCCAGTTGAGCAGCTTCTGGCTTTCCTGGGTGCGCACCTGGTCCGACGACGTGCCCAGCACCACCGAGATCAGGCGGCGCTCGCCGCTGCCGTTGGGACGGTGCGCCGAGGCGATCATGCAGAAGCCGGCCGCTTCGGTGTGGCCGGTCTTCATGCCGTCCACGGTCGGGTCCAGCCACAGCAGGCGGTTGCGGTTCTGCTGGGTGATCTTGTTGTAGGTGAAGCTCTTCACCGAGTCGATCTTGTAGAACTCCGGGAAGTCCTTGATCACGTGCTGCGCCAGCTGCGACAGGTCCTGCGCGGTCGAGTAGTTTTCCGGCGACGGCAGGCCGTGCGGATTGGCGAAGTGGGTCGAGGTCAGGCCCATGCGCTGGGCTTCCTTGTTCATCATCACCACGAAGGCCGACTCGTCGCCGGCGACGGCCTCGGCCAGCGCCACGGCGGCGTCGTTACCCGACTGCACCATCAGGCCGTACAGCAGGTCGTTGATGCTGACCGGGGTGGCCGGGTCGATGAACATCTTGGAGCTGGACGAGTCCACCTTCCACGCCTTGGTGGAGACGTTGACCATCTGGCCCAGCGCGATCTTCTTGTCGCGCAGCGCGCCGAAGGCGACGTAGGCGGTCATGATCTTGGTCAGCGAGGCCGGCTCGATGCGGGCGTTCGGGTCCTGCGAGGCGATGATCTGGCCGCTGGTGGCGTCCAGCAGCAGCCAGGACTTGGCTGCGATGGTCGGGGCCGGCAGCGTCTGCGCCACGGCCGAGGTCATCAACATCACACTGGTGGCCAGTGCCGCGATAATTTTCTTCATGTGGATCTGGTGTAAAAGTTAAAAGCGTAGGAATTATAGGGCTTTAGTCGCCGCTTGCGGTGTCCGTTTCAGCCTCCGCCAGGCCGCCGCGGCCCCACAGCTGCGTCACCCAGCTCTTGATGTGGCCGAGCTTGCGGTGGAAGAAGTGGTCGGCGCCGGGGATGACGATCACCGGAATCTCCTGCGGGCGCAGCCAGTCCAGCACGTCGATCAGGGGGATGGTGTCGTCGTGCTCGCCGTGGATCAGGATGGTGTCGGCCGGGATGTCGGCCATTTCCCATTTCTTGGCGGCGGCGCCCACCAGCACCAGGCGCTCGGCCGGGGTGCCGGCGGCGGCCAGGCGTTGCGCCAGATGGGTCTGCACATAGGTGCCGAAGGAGAAGCCCGACAGCGCCACCGGCAGGCCGGGGAATTTTTCCGTCATCCACGCGTGCAGGATGGCCATGTCGTCGGTCTCGCCCTTGCCGTGGTCGTGCACGCCCTCGGAGCGGCCGACGCCGCGGAAGTTGATGCGCGCCACCACGTAGCCGAGGCTGACGAAGGTGCGCATCAGGGTCACGGCCACCTTGTTGTCCATGGTGCCGCCGTACAGCGGATGCGGGTGCGCCACCAGCGCCACGCCGCGCGGCGCCGCGTCATCCTGGGGATAATCGATGACGCCTTCCATTTGACCGGCGCCGCCGGCCAGGGTGAATTTTTCGCTCTTGTTCATATGCCTCAGATTTTCAGACGTTCCACTACCTTGCCGCCGACCAGATGGGTGTCGATGATTTCATCGATGTCGCTGGTGTCGACGTAGGTGTACCAGGTGCCTTCCGGATAGACCACCATCACCGGGCCTTCCTCGCAGCGGTCCAGGCAGCCGGCCTGGTTGATGCGGACTTTGCCGGCGCCGTTCAGGTTGAGTTCCTTGCAACGCTTCTTGGCGTGCTTTTGCGCCGTTTCCGCGCCATGGTCGCCGCAACTGTTGCGGCCGTCGTCACGCTTGTTCATGCAGAAGAAGACGTGGTGCTTGAAGTAGGGGGTATCGCTCATGGCCGTGCCTCTCTAAAGTCGTAGCCGCTATGATACCTTGACGGCGTTCAGCTTGTGGGACGGCAGCCACAGGAACCAGACCGCGAAGAACGGCCACAGCAGCGACAGGAACTGGGCCGCGCCGTTGAAATTCAGGAATTTCCCTTGCACCCAGGTTTGCAACGTGGCCACGAAGTAGGGGTTGGCCGGGGTGGTGTTGATGATGACCAGGCCCAGCAGCAGGGTGGTGACCGCCAGCCTTCGCTGCGCCACGTGCGGGGCGTAAGCCAGGCCGGCCAGCATGATGGCGCCGATCAGGAAGCCGCCCTCGGCGCCGGGCGTGACCCAGACGAAGGCGTTCTCCGGCGCGAACAGCAGCGCCGAGGCCAGCGCCTTGACGATGATGGAGGCGGCGATCATGGCGGTCACCAGCAGGCCGCGCGGCGAGGGTTTGCGCAGCAGGCACAGCAGCGTCAGGCCGGCGCCCACCATGCCGCAGGCGGTGATGATGGTTTCGGACAGCCAGTATTGCTCGACCGTGAGGTCGACGTCGGGGCGGACCAGGCTGGCGAGGTCGATGTCCATGTCCAGCAACTGCGACAGCCAGTCGGACAGGATGGGCAGCAATTGGCCTAAACCGTATAAAAAGTTTTGCGGATAGATTTGCGACAGCGGCCACAGGGCCAGCAGCACCAGGCCCTGGCTGGCGTGCGGCGCGAACCAGGCCTGGCGCAGGCGCTGGATCTGGCTCTGGTCGAGCAGGCGGCGCACGGTCAGCACGCCGATCAGACCGCCGATGGCGCAGCCGGCGGCGTTGGTGTAGAAGTCCAGGTTGGAGGAGACGCGGCTGGGCAGGTAGGTTTGCACCGCTTCCATGGTGCCCGAGACCAGCAGGCCGCTGGCGCAGGCGATCAGCAGCGCCCAGATGCCTTTGACGCGCGGGTACAGCGCGTAGGCGATCAGCGTGCCGAGCGGGATGTAGCCGATCACGTTGATGATGGCGTCGAACTTGGTCCAGTAGCGCGGCATGCTGGTCGTCTCCAGGAAGATCAGCGGCGACAAGCCCTGGTTGTGCCAGCCGGAGAACGGGAACCAGCTGGCGTAGACGATCAGGAACAGATAGGCCAGCAGCGCCGCCCGCGTGATGGGCGAGGTCTTGCTGACCGGGGCGAGCGGCGGCCGGGCGGCCTTCGCCGGCGTGGCGGGACTCGCGGCAGGCGTGGCCACTGTCGCAGGCACGGCTGAAGCGGCGGGCAGCTCGTCTGGCGTGGGCGTGAGCGTGGCTGCCTCTCGGGTATGCGGCGCTGGGGGCGGCGAAGCCGCGTCCTCGGCGCGCTGCTCGTCCGGCGCTTGCCCTGGGGCGGGCGCCGGTTCGGGCAGCGGGGGCGTATTTTCCGTCATTTGGACGGCGGCAGCGCCGCCAGCCAGGCGATCAGGTCGGAGGCCACGGCGTCGCTGGCGTCGGCCAGTGCGCGCGCGCCGCCGGCGGCATCGGCGCTACCGGCCGGCGCGCTGCGCGTGAAGGTCTTCTGCTCAACCAGCCGGTGATTGCGGAACACCGACGCCCGCAAACTCAGCACGCCATTGCTGCTGGTGGTCGTGTCGAAGTTCTGGGCAAAGTCCACCACCTCCATGCGCAGCACCGTCGCGCTGGCGGCGGCATCGGTGGTCGACAGCACCTGCGCGCCCGCCTGCCCGATGCGCGCCTTGATGCGCTGCGTGAGCAACTGCGCCGGCGTGCTGACCCACTGATTGTAGGCGTAAGGACGCGACTGGCGCGCATCGGCATACAGCAAGCGGTAATACATGCGCTCCGTGTCCAGCGCCGCCGGTCCGGTTACATCGGCCACGATGATCGCGCCGATGCTGGCGCTGGCCGGCGCACTGGCCGCATTGGTCGCAGGCAGCGGACCAAAATCATACTGCGCGGTCGGCTGGCCCTTGCTGGCGCAGGCGCCCAGTGCGACAGCCATGGCGCCGGCCAGCAGCGCGTTGCGGATGGTGGTGGTCATCGTCATCTCGTTATCCTTATTTGGCTGGCGCGGTAAAGCCCTCTTCACCAGGGCCGGGCGGCGTGCCGGGCGCACCGAAGATCAGGCTTTGCGGACGGTCGTTAATCTTGTTCATGGTCTTGCGCAGCGCGCGCATCGACGCGCGGGTGTCATCCGACAGTGAATTCACCTGCGGCAGCGTGTCCAGTTCCAGCCCGCCGGCCACCGCGTCGACCGAACCGCCGATGCGCTCCACCGTGGTGGTGATGCGGTCGATCGGGCCGTCCTTGGCTTGCAGGCCGGTGGTCAGCTTGTTGACGTCCGTGGCCAGCGCGTTCACGGAGTTCAATGTCTTCTGCGTCTGGTCGGCCAGCGCCGGCAGCTTGTCGATGGTCGGTTGCAGCTTGTCCGGCAGCTCGCGGTACTTCTGCGCCGTCGTGCTGACATCGGCAAACGCGCCCAGGATCACTTTCTGATTATCAGGGCTGAGCAGCGTATTCAGGCGGCGCGTCACCTCCTCCGTCTGCGACAGGATCTCCTTGCCGCGCTTCTCGATCTGATCGAACAGGCCGGAACGCAGTGGAATGCGCGCCGGCTTATCGGCGCTGGAATGCAGCAGCGGCGAACCCACCTTCTCGTCATCCAGTGCGATGAACGCGATGCCGGTCACACCTTGATAGCCCAGCGAAGCAAAGGTGGTGGTGGTGATCGGCGCGTCCGAATCGATATTCAGCACCACCAGGATCTGGCCTGCCACCTTGGGATCGAAATCGATGCCGCCCACGCGGCCCACCTCCAGCCCGCGATAGCGGATCGGCGCCTGCGGATTCAGGCCGGGAATCGCCTGTGTGGTGGCGATCACGTAAGGCACGCGCTCCACGCGGTCGCGGTTGAACCAAAGGCCGTACAGGATCGCCGCTATCAGCAGCGTGATCGTGAAAAAGCCGGTAGTCAGGGCATGGGATCGGTTTTCCATCAGGACTCCGTTGATGTTTTTTCTTCCAGCGCTTCCAGCGCGCGGCGGCCACGGTCGCCAAGGAAGAACTCCTTGATGAACGGGTGGTCGACTTTCAGCAAATCTTGCAGCGGTCCAAGCGCGATGACGTGTTTTTCCGCCAGCACGGCAATACGGGTGGAGAGGGCGAACAGCGTATCCAGATCGTGCGTCACCATCACCACCGTCAGACCGAGTTCGCGGTGCAGCGATTTAATCAGCGCCACAAAGGCCTCGGACAAATCGGGATCGAGGCCGGCGGTCGGTTCGTCGAGGAACAGCAGCTTGGGTTCCAGCGCCAACGCGCGCGCCAGCGCCACGCGCTTGACCATGCCGCCCGACAGGTCGGACGGCATCTTGTTGGCATGCTCGGGGCCGAGGCCCACCATATTCATCTTCAGCAGCACCGCATCGTGCACCAGATCCTCCGGCAGCACATGCAACTCGCGCATCGGCTGGGCGATATTCTCGAACACCGTCAGCGCCGAATACAGCGCGCCTTGCTGGAACAGCATGCCCCAGTGATTGCGCAGGTCTTGCAACTGGTCGGAATCGATCTCGCTGATATCTTCGCCGAACACGCGCACGCAGCCGCGCGCCGGACGCTCAAGGCCCAGCATCTGCCGCAGCAGCGTGGTCTTGCCGGTGCCCGAGCCGCCGACGATGGACATGATCTCGCCCTGTTCGATTTCAAGGTTCAGATCCTGATGCACCACCGTGCGGCCATACTTGGTCCACAGGCCGGTGATTTCGACCACCGGCACACTGCCATCGAGCGTCAGCTCGCCGGCGCCTGGTCCGCAGGTGCTTTCGTGGTCGCTCATCCCGAGAACCCCACGCCGCTGAAAATAATCGCAAACACCGCGTCAGCCAGGATTACGGCCGTAATCGCCGTGACCACGGAGGTGGTGGTGCCGCGCCCGAGGCTTTCGGTATTTGGCTTGATGCGCAGGCCGAAGTGGCAGGACACCAGCGCGATCAGCATGCCGAACACCACACCCTTGCCGATGCCGATCAGGTAATTCGCCAGCGGCACGGCTTCCGGTAGCTTGAGCAGGAAGTACTGCGGCGTGAGATTCAGTTGCAGCTTGGCGGAGACCATGCCGCCTATCAGCGCGATGGTATCGGTCCAGATCACCAGCAGCGGCATGGCGATCGCCAGGGCCAGCACCTTGGGCAGGATCAGGCGGAAGCCGTGCGAGATACCCATCACCAGCATGGCGTCCAGCTCCTCGGTCACGCGCATCACGCCCAGCTGCGCGGTGATGGATGAACCGGAGCGGCCGGCCACCAGGATGGCGGCCAGCAGCGGCCCCAGTTCGCGGATGATGCTCATGCCAAGCAGATTGACCAAAAAGATATCGCCGCCGAAGTTGCGCAACTGCTGCGCCGACAGATAGGAGAACACCACGCCGATCAGAAAGCCCACCAGCGCCGTGATGCCCAGCGCCTGGAAGCCGGCGTGATAGATATTGGCGGAGATTTCCTTCCACGGCCCGCGCAGCGGATTGCGCAGGAAACGCCAGCTGTCCAGCACCACCTGGCCGATCAGGCGCAGCAGGCCGGCCAGGTGCTCGAAGAACAGCAGCATGGCGAAGCCCAGCTTCATCACCAGCGTCAGGCGGTTCTGGCGCGCGCGCGGCAGCTCCAGCGTGCCGGTGGTTTCAAGGCGCTTGAAGAATTCGTCCAGTCCCGGCGCCAGTTGCAGATTGGCGGGACGGGCCTTGCCCCAGGCGTTCCAGAACAGCTGGGCGCCGATATGGTCCATGCTGTCGACGGCCGACAGATCCCATTTCAGCTGGTCGCCCTTGAGCGTCTTGAGGAAGGCGGTGATGGTGGTCATCGCCTTGCCCTGCGCCAGCGCGTGCACTTGCCATGTGCCGGTCGCGGCGACGGCGCCGGCATTGAGGGTCAGGGTAGGCTCTTGGGCAGTAGGCATAGCCTCAAGTTTAAGGGAGTTTGGCCCCGGCCGCCACCTCGCTCGAAAGGAGGAGCCACTCAGGCGGCCAAACGGCGCGCCTGCCGCTTGGGCGCGGGGGGGGCTTCGGCCGCCGGCTTGGGCTTGGCGCCGCCGCTGTAGTCGCTGGCCAGCAGGGCTTCGGCGTCGGTCTTGTCCATGCCCTGGGTTTGCAGATAGCGCGCCACCATGCCCACCAGCCGCTCCAGCGCGATGCGGTGGGTGGCATCGGTATTCGCGTACAGCCAGTCGGAAAACGCCATGAAGCGCTGGAATGGCGCATCGCCCAGCAGCACCGGCAGCGTGTGTGCGAAGCGGCCGGAGTTCGCCACCAGATCCCAGTAGCGCGCAAAGCGCACCAGCCGCTGCATGGTGGAGAAGTCGATGTCTTTGTTGGCGAGGATGGTGTACGGCGCGTACGGATCGTAGACCATGCCGTATTCCTGCGTGTGGCGGATGATCGGCGTGCCGCGCAGGCGTTTGAGGATGCCGAACTGGATCTCGTGCGGCTCCAGCGCCCACAGCTTGTTGAAGCCTTCGGCAAAGCTCTCCACCGTCTCGCCGGGCAGGCCGGCGATCAGATCGACGTGCATGTGGGCGTGCGATTGTTTGGTCAGCCAGCGGATATTGTCGGCCGCTTTCTGGTTATCCTGCTTGCGGCTGACCAGCGTCTGCACTTCGGGATTGAAGCTCTGGATGCCGATTTCGAATTGCAGCGCGCCGGCTGGGAACCTGGCGATGCCTTCTTTCAGCGCGTCCGGCAGATGGTCGGGCACCAGTTCGAAGTGGGCGTAGACCGGATCGTCCGGGTTGGCCTCCAGCTTATCAAGGAAGAACTGCATGATCTTCAGGCTGGTCTTGATATTCAGGTTGAAGGTGCGGTCGACAAACTTGAACAGCCGCGCGCCGCGCTGATAGAGCGACTCCATCTCGGCCAGGAAACTGTCGAGCGCGAACGGCCACGCCGTCTTGTCCAGGGCAGACAGGCAGAACTCGCACTTGAACGGGCAGCCGCGCGAGGCTTCCACGTACAGGGTGCGGTTCTTGATATCGTCGTCCGTGTATAAGGAGTAGGGCAGCTTGATCTCGGCCATGGGCGGCTGCACGCCGGCATGCACCTTCATCAGCGGCTTGGGGCCGTGCAGGATCTCGCCACACAGCTTGGGGAAAGTCACATCGCCCCAGCCGGTAATCACATAATCGGCCAGCCGGACGATCTCCTGCTCGTTGGTCTCGTGCGAAACCTCCGGGCCGCCCAGCACCACGGTGACCTGCGGCGCCACGCGCTTGAGCATGGCCACCACCTTGGTGGTTTCCTCGACGTTCCATATATAGATGCCGAAGCCGACGATCTTCGGCGAGTACGACAGGATGCGTTCAACAATCTCGGTCGCCTTGGCGCCGATCACAAATTCCTGCAAGTGCGTTTGCGCTTGCAGCTCGCCCATATTCGCCAATAGATAGCGCAGGCCCAGCGAAGCGTGGGTATATCGGGCGTTGAGGGTGGTAAGCAAAATAGACATGCGAGTATTTTACTTGAGGGGTTGACGACTGGCACGCCATCCCCCATAATCTCGTTCCTCTGCTGCTGAACACAACGCTTCGCAGCAGTTAAAAAGACCCTGATCTTTAAAAAATTACAGTCGATAAATGTGGGCGTTTGATGCTGCAACAAAAAGCATTAAATGCTCAACAAGAAATACTGTCAGTATTTTGAGTGAGCGAACCTGGTCAGAAATGACCACAAACAGAGATTAAACTAAAGAGTTTGATCCTGG
>NZ_WNKY01000057.1 GCF_009720825.1 Duganella radicis
CCTCTGGTTGAGTTGAGTCTTCGCAAACCCAAATTTACCTTAAGAATCACAATGGCCGCCCTCAAGCTGCCTTCCTAAACGCCGATTCCGGCGAAGTCTTCATACACCACGTCGTGGGACACAATCCAACCGGGAAACGGTCCGGCACCGGCAATGTCCGACAGCAGGGTAGAGATGGACAGGCGCGTTCCGTTCATTTTCCAGTTTCCGACGATAAGCTTCTCAGGCACTTTAGGTCTCCATAAACGTTCAAAAACGATCTTGACTGATCATTTTGAATCATATAACTTTCGCTATCGACCGGCAAGCTGCTACAATCATTTTTTGTCAACATCCATCGCAACAGGTACAGGCATGCACTCAGCGGAGCGTGAAAAGATGATTGTGGAGGCGATCGGCCCCAGCGGGTTCGTCTCCTACAAGCAGTTGGAAGCCCTGTTGAGCGCTTCGCCCGCCACCATCCGGCGCGACTTGAGCCGCCTGGAGGAGCAGGGCGTGCTGGTGCGTGTGCATGGCGGCGCCAAGGCGCCGGAGAGCGCGTCGGAGCAAGCGCAGTCTCCGGGGGAATGGTCCGGCCTGATCGGCACGCCGTTTGCACAATCGATCACGCAGAATCTGCGGCAAAAGCAGGCCATCGGCAAAGCCGCCGCCGACCTGTGCCTGCCGGGCGAGGGCGTGATGATCGACGGCGGCACCACCACCTTGCAGATGTGCCCGCACCTGGCCGGCAAGGATTTGCAGGTGCTGACCAATTCCCTGCACATCGTCAACGCGCTGCTGCCGCAGGTGGGCACGCGCATTCTGCTGCCTTCCGGCACCCTGTTCCGCGAGCAGAACATCATCCTGGCGCCGCCGAATGAGGATTCGATGCCACGCTTCCATGCGCCCAAGCTGTTCATGGGCGGCGCCTCGGTCGGCCCGCAGGGCGTGATGCAGCCGGACCTGGTGCTGGTGGCGGCCGAGCGCCGCCTGATCGATCGCGCCGAGGAGGTGATCCTCATGGTGGACAGTTCCAAGTTCAATTCGTCGTCCGGCATGATCGTGTGTGGATTGGATGAGGTGCACACGGTGATCACCGACGCCGGTATTCCAGACGATATCGCCAACAAGATCCGGGCCGCCAACGTCCGTCTCATCATTGTTTAAATCATCCTATGATCATTTCTTCCGCGACTGATTTTCGAGAGGCTGCGCGCCGCAAGCTGCCGCCATTCCTGTTCCACTATCTGGACGGCGGCGCCGGCGCGGAGCAGACGCTGCGCGCCAATGTGGACGACCTCCAGCAAGTGAATTTGCGCCAGCGCGTGCTGCAAGGTTCGGAACAGCTGGACCTGTCGGCCGAATGGTTCGGCCGACAGTATGGATTGCCGATGGCGCTGGCGCCGGTTGGCCTGACCGGCATGTATGCGCGCCGTGGCGAGGTGCAGGCGGCGCGCGCCGCCGCCGGTCGCAACATCCCCTTCATCCAGTCGACGGTGTCGGTGTGCCCGCTGGCCGAAGTGGCCGCCGCCATCGACAAGCCGATCTGGTTCCAGCTGTACGTGCTGAAGGACCGCGGCTTCATGCGCGACGTGCTGCAACGCGCGAAAGCGCTGGGCGCCACCACGCTGGTGTTCACGGTCGACATGCCGGTGCCCGGCAACCGCTACCGCGACGCTCACAGCGGCATGAGCGGCGCGAACGGGCCACTGCGCCGCATGCTGCAAGCGCTGGCGCATCCTTCCTGGGCCTTGGACGTCGGCCTGCTGGGCCGTCCGCATGACCTTGGCAATATCTCGGCCTATCGCGGCCAGGCCACCGAGCTGGAAGACTACATTGGCTGGCTGGGCGCCAACTTCGATCCGGCCATCGGCTGGCAGGATCTGCAATGGATACGCGATGAGTGGCAGGGGCCGATGGTGATCAAGGGCATCCTGGAGGCGGACGACGCCCGCGATGCGCTGGCCTTCGGCGCCGATGGCATCGTGGTCTCCAATCACGGCGGCCGCCAGCTGGATGGCGCGCTGTCCACGGCCCGCGCGCTGCCGCAAATCGCGGCGGCGGTAAAAGACAAGCTGACCATCTTTGCCGATGGCGGCGCGCGCACCGGGACCGATATCTTCCGCTTGCTGGCGCTGGGCGCGGACGGGGTGCTGCTGGGCCGGGCGTTCGTCTATGCGCTGGCGGTGCAGGGCCAGGCCGGCGTCGAAAGGCTGCTGGCCATCCTGGAGAAAGACATCCGTACCAATATGGTTCTGACCGGAGTGAAGTCGGTCAAAGACATCGGGCCGCATTTGCTGGCAAGATAAGATACAGACTGCTTCGGAACAAGGCGCCGCCATTTGCGGCGCTTTTTTTTATTCAAAACAATCAAAAGTAATCACAAATAAGATTGATAAAGATTGAAATAGATTGAGTGTTGTTTTATACTGGGTTTTCTCTTTCCTTGATCCATAGACGACCATGACCACCAAACCATTTCCTACCTGGGACGATGCCGCCACCGCCGGCATGGATGAAGCCTCGCTGCTGTTGTACCGTTCGAATCTGCTGGGCTCCGACCTGCGCATCACCAACTACGGTGGCGGCAACACCGGCGCCAAGGTCAGCCTGATCGACCCGGTGAGCGGCGAGCCGACCTCCGTGCTGCTGGTGAAGGGTTCGGGCGGCGACCTCGGTTCGATGAAGATGGACGGTTTTTCCAGTCTCTATCTCGACAAACTGGTCGGCCTGAAGCAGCGCTATCGCGGCCCGGACTTCGAGGATGAAATGGTCGGCTACCTGCCGCATTGCACCTTCAACCTGAATCCGCGCGCGGCCAGCATCGACACGCCGCTGCACGCCTACCTGCCGTTCAAGCACACCGACCACATGCACCCGGACGCGCTGATCGCCATCGCCGCGATGGAGAACAGCGAACAGGTCACCAAGGAGATTTTCGGCGGCGAAATGGGCTGGGTGCCATGGCGCCGTCCCGGCTACGAGCTGGGCCTGATGCTGGAAAACTATGTCAAGGAACATCCGGGCATACGCGGCCTGGTGATGGCCGGCCACGGCGTGTTCACCTGGGGCGACAGCGCCAAGTCCTGCTACCAGAACACCGTGCAAGTGATCGAGATCGCCAACGCCTGGCTGGCGAAGAAGTCGGCCGGCAAGGCGGCCTTCGGCGGCGAGAAAGTGAGCAGCCTGGCGGAAGTGGAAGCCAACGAAGTGCTGGCGCGCCTGCTGCCGGCGCTGCGCGGCCTGGCCTCGGCCAGCGGCGGCCACAAGCTGGCTCACGTCGACCGCAGCGACGCCGTGGTCCAGTTCGTCAACAGCCAGCAGCTGGAACAGCTGGCCGCACTGGGCACCTCCTGCCCGGACCACTTCCTGCGCACCAAGATCCGTCCGCTGGTGCTGCCGGAATCGACCTGGTCGCTGGAGGGCGAGGCGCTGGGCGCCGCGCTGAACGATGCGCTGGCCGCGTACCGCGCCGATTATGCCGCTTACTACGAGCGCTGCAAGCGCGCCAACAGCCCGGCCATGCGCGACGCCAATCCGGTGGTGATTCTGCTGCCGCGCATCGGCATGGTGACGCTGGCCAAGGACAAGGCTACCGCCCGCATCGCCGGCGAGTTCTACATCAACGCCATCAACGTCATGCGCGAAGCTAACGCGGTCGATCAATACGTCGGCCTGCCGGAGCAGGAAGCGTTCGACATCGAATACTGGCTGCTGGAAGAAGCCAAGTTGCAGCGCATGCCGGCGCCGAAAGCGCTGGCCGGCAAGATCGCTTACGTCACCGGCGGCGCCGGCGGCATCGGCCGCGCCATCGCCGAACGTTATCTGAAAGAGGGCGCTTGCGTGGCGCTGGCCGATATCGATGCGGAAGCACTGGAAGAAACCGTCGCCGCCCTGAAAAAGAAATTCGGCCGCGACGTGGTGCATGGCGCGCGTTGTGACGTGACCTCGGAAGAGTCGGTCATCGCCTCGGTCAAGTCCACCATCCTGGCCTTTGGCGGCCTGGACCTGCTGGTGTCGAACGCCGGCATCGCCTCGTCGGCAGCCATCGAGGACACCACGCTGGCGCTGTGGAACCGCAATCAATCCATCCTCTCCACCGGCTACTTCCTGGTCGGCCGTGAAGCCTTCCGCATCATGAAGGCGCAAAGGGTGGGCGGCGCCATGGTGTTCATCGCTTCGAAGAATGGTCTGGTGGCATCCAATCAGGCCATGGCGTACTGCGCCGCCAAGGCCACCGAAATCCATCTGTCGCGCTGCTTCGCGCTGGAGGGCGCGGCCTTCGGCATCCGCTCCAACGTGGTCAACCCGGACGCGGTGATTCGCGGTTCGCGCATCTGGTCGGGCGACTGGAGCAAGGAACGCGCGCAAGCCAACAAGATCGATGAAGAGAACCTGGAAGAGTTCTACCGCCAGCGTTCCATGCTCAAGCGCAGCGTGCTGCCGGAAGATATCGCCGAAGGCGCCTATTTCTTCGCGGCGGAACACCTGTCGGGCAAATCCACCGGCAACATTCTGAACGTCGACGCCGGCAACGCCACGGCATTCACCCGCTAATGCGCACCGGAACGAGGAGACATGATGAGCAAGATCATTGACCAGGCCGTGATTGCGGCAGACAACGACAAGCTGGCCGCCGACCTCAAGGCCGACTACGCCGTGCTGGGTGAGCAGCTGAGCCGTCGCGGCATCGCCATCGACGACATCAAGGCCCAGGCCTCGGCCTTCGCGGTGGCGCTGCCGAGCTGGGGCGTGGGCACTGGCGGCACCCGCTTCGCGCGCTTTGCCGGCAAGGGCGAGCCGCGCAATGTGTTCGACAAGGTGCAGGACTGTGGCGTGATCCACCAACTGGTGACCATCACTCCGACCGTGTCGCCCCACCTCCCGTGGGACAAGGCCACCGACTACCAGGAGCTGCGCCAGCACGCGGCCGCGTTCGGCCTGAACTTCGATTGCGTCAATTCGAACACCTTCCAGGACCAGAAGGGCCAGGAGCATTCGTACAAGTTCGGCAGCCTGTCGCACGCCGACGCCGCCACGCGTCAGCAGGCGGTCGATCACAATATCGAATGCATCGAGATCGGCAAGGCGCTGGGCGCCAAGGCCCTGACGGTGTGGGTGGGCGATGGTTCCAACTTCCCCGGCCAGCAGCATTTCGCGCGCGCCTTCGACCGCTATCTGGACAGCAACCGCAAGATCTACGCCGCGCTGCCGGACGATTGGCAAATGTTCCTCGAACACAAAATGTTCGAGCCGGCGTTCTACTCGACCGTGTTGCAGGACTGGGGCTCCAGCTACCTGGCCGCGACCCAGCTGGGCGAGAAAGCCAAGTGTCTGGTCGACCTTGGCCACCACGCGCCCAACGTCAACATCGAGATGATCGTGGCGCGCCTGGCCGCCTTCGGCCGCCTGGCCGGCTTCCACTTCAATGACAGCAAGTACGGCGACGACGACCTCGACTCGGGCTCGATCAATCCTTACCAGCTGTTCCTGATCTTCAACGAGCTGGTGGATGCGGCCGAGCGCAAGCTGGCCGGCTTCAAGCCGGAGTACATGCTGGACCAGTCGCACAACGTGACCGACCCGATCGAGAGCCTGATGAACAGCGCGGTGGAAGTGCAGCGCGCCTACGCTCAGGCCTTGCTGGTCGACCGCATGGCGCTGGCCGGCTACCAGGATGGCAACGATGCGCTGCAAGCCACCCGCACGTTGAAGCAGGCCTACCTGACGGACGTGTCGCCGATTCTGGCGATGGCGCGTCTGGAGCGTGGCGGCGCCATCGATCCGGTGGCGGCCTACCGCGCCAGCGGCTACCGCGCCAGGGTGGCGGCCGAGCGTCCGGCCGTCGCGTCGTCGGGCGGCGGCATCGTCTGAGCACAGCAGCAGCAAAATCTTTTGAGGCCGGGTGATCATGACACAAACAATACAACCCTTGCTCCAACTGACCTCCGTTGCCAAGCGTTTTGGCGGCGTGATCGCCTTGCGTGACGTTTCGATGGCGGTGCGTGCCGGCGAGGTAATGGCGCTGGTCGGTGAAAACGGCGCCGGCAAATCCACGCTGGTGAAAATCCTGACCGGCATTTATCAGCCGGACGGCGGCAGCTTTGGCCTCGATGGCCGGCCGCTGGTGTTGCGCGGGCCGCAGGCGGCTGCGCGCGCCGGCATCACGGCCGTGCATCAGGAAACTGTGATGTTTGACGAGTTGTCGGTGGCCGAGAATATTTATCTCGGCCACCAGCCGCGTCGCGGCTGGACCCGGCGCATCGACTGGCCGTCGATGGAAAGCTCCGCGCAAACCCTGCTGCGCCGCCTGGAGGTCGATATTCCGGTGCGCGCCAAGGTCAAGGACTTGTCCATCGCGCAGCGCCACTTTGTCGAAATCGCGCGTGCGCTGTCGCAGGATGCGCGCGTAGTCATCATGGACGAGCCGACCGCCGCGCTGTCGCGGCAGGAGATTCATGAGCTGTACCGCATCGTCGGCCAGCTGAAGGCAGCCGGCAAGGCGGTGATCTTCATCACCCACAAGTTCGACGAGATTTTTTCGGTGTGCGACAGCTACACGGTGCTGCGCGATGGCCAGTTCATCGCCAGCGGTGCGCTGGCCGATATCGACGAGGCGGGCCTGGTGGCGCTGATGGTGGGGCGCAGCGTGTCCGAAGTCTATCCCAAGGCGCAGGTGGCGCCGGGCGAGACGGTGCTGGACGTCCGCGGCCTGTCCCATCCGAGCGAATTTGACGAGGTCAGCTTCTCGCTGCGGCGTGGCGAGGTGCTGGGTGTGTACGGCCTGGTCGGTGCGGGGCGCTCGGAAACCATGCAGGGCCTGTTCGGCTTGACGCCGGATGTCTCCGGCGAGGTGCGCATCGATGGCCGACAGGTCGTGATCCACAGCGCCGCCGAGGCCATCCGCCACGGCCTGGCGCTGGTGCCGGAAGACCGTCAGCATCACGGCGCCATGCTGGAAATGTCCATCCTTGAAAATTCCACGCTGGCCTGCCTGGACGGTTTTGGCAAGCTGTTGGCGGGCAAGCGCCAGGCCGAGCGCGATCTGGCGCGCCGCTATGCCGAGCGGCTGGAACTGAAGGCCGCGCACTTCGAGCAGGCGATGCAGGAACTCTCGGGCGGCAACCAGCAGAAGGTGGTGCTGGCCAAATGGCTGGCCACCAATCCCAAGGTCATCATCCTGGATGAGCCGACCAAGGGCATCGATATCGGTTCCAAGGCGGCCGTGCACCGTTTCATCAGCCAACTGGTGGGGCAGGGCCTGGCCGTGGTGCTGGTGTCGTCCGAACTGCCCGAGGTGCTGGGGCTGTCCGACCGCATCATGGTGATGTACCACGGCCGCGTTCAGCGCACCTTCACCCGTGCCGAGGCCAGCGCTGAACTGGTGGTGGCGGCGGCGTCCGGATTGGCGCCGCAACGACAGTCTTTACAAGAGGTGGCAACATGCGTTTCCTGAGTAGCCGCGAGCCGCAGCTCGCGCTGGTCATTGTGGTGCTGGCACTGCTGGTGGGATGGCGGTCGCCGGTGTTTCTTTCACCGTCCAGCCTGGCCAATGTGCTGACCGACACGTCGCTGCTGATCATGCTGGCGCTGGCGCAGATGCTGATCATCGTCACGCGCGGCATCGACCTGTCGGTGGCGTCCAGCCTGGCGCTGTCCGGCATGCTGTCGGCCATGCTGGTGGCGGCGCATCCCGAATTGCCGCTGGTGTTTGCCGTGCTGGTGGCGGCGCTGACGGGCCTGGCCTGCGGCGCGCTCAACGGCGTGCTGGTGGGGATGTTCGGCCTGCCGCCGATCGTGGTGACGCTGGGCACCATGAGCATCTACCGCGGGCTGGTGTTCGTGGTGTCCGGCGGCGCCTGGATCTCGGCGCACCAGCTGCCGGCGGATTTCCTGGCCTTCCCGCTGGAACAACTGCTGGGCTTGACGCACCTGATGTGGCTGGCCACCATCGCCATCGCCGCCTTCTGGTTCTTCTCCCGCCACCTGTGTGCCGGCCGCGACCTGTACGCGATCGGCAGCCAGCCGACATCGGCACGCTATGTCGGCGTGCCGATCCGGCGGCGGCTGGTGCTGGTCTACACGCTGTCCGGGCTGGTATCAGGCATTGCCGGCTATCTGTGGGTGGCGCGCTACGCGGTCGCCTACACCGAAGTCGCCTATGGCTTTGAATTCACCGTGATTGCCGCCTGCGTGATCGGCGGCGTGTCGATTGGCGGCGGCGTGGGCAGCGTGTGGGGCACCGTGCTGGGCGCGCTGTTCCTCGGGCTGATCGGCAATGCCTTGCCGGTCATGCAGATATCGCCATTCTGGCAAAGCGCGCTGACCGGCGCGGTCATCCTGGCGGCGGTGGCCATCAATGCGCGCGGCAAACGCCACGGCGCGCGTCAAATCCTGCCGTTGCACAAAGGAGTCGCAACATGAATCAGGCAGTGATGGCCGCTCCGGCCGAAGTCAAACACCAGATCGCCGACCGGCCGCTGTTCCACTGGCGCGCGGCACTGGGCAAGTGGGAAACCATGCTGCTGATGCTGCTGATCGCCGTGATGGCGGTGGGGGGCAGCGTGCTGGACTATTTCCTCGATCCGCACAATCTGGCGGACAGCACCTTTAATTTCAGCGAAAAGGCGCTGATGGCGTTGCCGATGGCCTTGTTGATCCTGTGCCGCGAGATCGACCTGTCGGTGGCCGGCATCCTGGCGCTGTCCTCGGTCGCGATGGGGCTGGCCAATCAGGCCGGGCTGCCGCCCGCGATGCTGTTCGTGGTGGGCATCGGTACCGGCTTTGTGTGTGGCATGGTGAATGGCGTGTTGGTGACCGTGTTCCGCTTGCCGGCGATCGTGGTCACCATCGGCACGGTGTCGTTGTTCCGCGGCCTGGCCAGCGTGGTGCTGGGCGATCAGGCCTACACCGGCTATCCGGAATTGCTGACGCGCTGGGGTCAGGGCTATTTCTTCGATGTCATTCCGCGTCCGTTTGCGGTGCTGCTGGGATTTGCCGTGCTGTTCTCGCTGCTGCTGCATGCCACCGTGTGGGGCCGGCGCATGATCGCCATCGGCAACGGGCCGGAGGCGGCGCGGTTCTCGGGCATCGCCGTCGAGCGCTACCGGCTGGGCTTGTTCCTGCTGTCCGGCGCCATGGCCGGGCTGGCGGCCTGCCTGCTGACCGGACGCATCGGCAGCACCCGGCCCAACATCGCCATGGGCTGGGAGCTGGAAGTGATCACCATGGTCATCCTCGGTGGCGTGCGCGTGGCCGGCGGCAAGGGCAGCATGGCCGGCGTGCTGCTGGCGGTGGCGGTTCTGGGCATGGTGAATTTCGCCATGGCGCTGGCGAACATCCCCGGCATCATCATGACCATTCTGGTGGGCGTGCTGCTGCTGGTGACCATCGTACTGCCACAGCTGCTGTCCGGATTCAAGCAGGCGCCTGGGCAGCGTCATTAACCGAGCGGTGCCTGTCTCCGTTACCGCCGTTTCCGATATCGGCAAGACCAACGTCAAACTCAGCCTGGTCGATCGGGATGGGCGCACGCCGAATACTGTGCTTGAGGGCTCCCTCTAACCCCAGCACGACGTGGAGCGCATCTGGCGGTGGTTGCTGGATGCCCTCAGCATGGAGAACGCCATGCGCTGGCCAGCCTCTACTGCGCGCTGGTGACCGATCATTGCCTCAACGGTCTCGGATCGTACGGCGCGATTTTGATTGAGGACAGCTTCACGCAAAGCACCTGTACGCCCGCATTCTGCTCTGGCTACGGCCGCAACAGAGAGTGTCGGATGACAGCAGCGGCACGGTGCACGGCGCTTGGCTGCTGACCGGCCAAGGCGGACCGGAGGCGGCGCCTTGGTCCGCGGTGGCGCCGATCGAACTCCCGGCTGCCCGGCTCTATGCCCGGCTCTGGCGTGAACTCCTTGACTAGTGCTGAGCGCCTAGCTTGTCTTAGCCTTGAGCCGACTTGAAGGCTGCACCGAACTCCTCGTGAGCTTGAAAAGAAAGTTATAAAATACTCATTTGCTAAATGGAAATTAGTTTTGCACTTGTAGTATAATCCATGTTTTTTTGGTAATTGCCTGCCTTCTAAGAGGCGAGCAAGCAATAAACTATGGATATCACAGCGGTAGCGGCGAGCGGCATGCAGAACGATTTGCGGCGGGTGGAGACGATTAGCCAGAACATGGCCAATCTGCTCACCCCGGGTTACAAAAAGCAGATCCTGCTCAGTTCCAGCTTCGCGCGGCAGGTCGACGGCGGCTTGGCGCAGTCCGTCACGGCCAGTGGGCCATCGATGACCGCGCTGAACATCGATCCGGCCGCCGGCACGCTGCGCTACACCGGCAATCCGCAGGACATGGCGATTGACGGCACGGCCTTCTTCGAGGTCGCCGGCCCGCAAGGCCCGGCCTACACCCGCCAGGGCGGCTTCCATGTCGATGTGCGCGGCCGGCTGGTCAATGCCCAGGGCTATCCGGTGATGGGCATGGGCGGCGAGATCGTGCTCAGCGGTCCTTACGCGATTGACCCCAATGGCGATGTGCGCCAGGGCGATCAGGTGCTCGCGCGTCTCAAGTTGGTGCATTTTTCCAACCCGGAAGCGCTGGAACCGCAAGGGGGCGGCGGTTATCGCCAGGGCGGCGCGGTGCAGGCCACGCCGGAGACGCCGTCGTCGCTGCGCGTCGGCTACCAGGAAAACTCCAATGTCAATTCGGCGCAGGAAATGGTGCGCCTGACCGAGACGGTGCGCCATTTCGAGGCCATGCAGAAAGTCATGCAGGGCTACGACGACAGTCTGGAAAAAACCATACGCAAGCTGGGAGATTTTTAAGTCATGAACGATTCCTTGTACATCGCCGCCACCGGCATGCAGACGCAACAAAAGAGCGTGGACACTATCGCCAACAATCTGGCCAACATCAGCACGCCGGGCTTCAAGAAGGGGCAGCTGTCTTTTGCCGATCTGGTGTATCGCGAAAGCGCGCGCGCCGGTGTCGACGGCGCCGCCGCGCCCAGCCTGTGGCATGGCGCCGGCGTCGGTGTGTTTTCGCTGGCCAAGGTGTTCACGCCGGGCGAGCTGCGCAAGACCAACGCGCCGCTCGATATCGCCATCCAGGGCGATGGCTTCCTGGCCGTCGCCATGCCGGACGGCACCGCCGCCTACAGCCGCGGCGGCGCGCTATCGGTCGACCGCGACGGTTTCCTGGCCACGGCCGACGGCCACGCCTTGAAGCCGTCCATCCATGTCGGTACGGACGCCAAACTCATCAGCATCAAGGCGGACGGCCAGGTGCTGGTGCAGGGCACCGACGAAACCGAGTTGCGCGAAGCGGGACGGATCGAGTTGAGCCACTTTACCGACAGCACCGGACTGGTGTCGCTGGGCGCCAATCTGTACCAGCCATCCGCCCGTTCCGGCGACGCCATGTACGGCAAGCCCGGCGAGGATGGCGTCGGCACGCTGGCGCAGGGTTTTATCGAAGCGTCGAACGTCAATCTGGTCAACGAAATGGTGGACCTGATGGCCGCGCAACGCGCCTATGAGAGCAGTGTGAAGGTGATCCAGGCTTCGGACGAGATGCTGGGCATGAGTAACAACCTGCGCAAATAAACAGGACCACGATGCGGTACGGGTATTACTGGCTGGCGGCGCTGTTGGGCACGGCGGCGCCGGCGCTGGCCGGCCAGGTCACGCTGGAGTTGCGCCCTGAAGTGCTGCTCCAGCATGCCGGCGTGCGGCTCGGCGATCTGGCGCTGGTGCAGGCGGAGGATGCGCGCTTGCGGCAGGCATTTGCCGGCGCCGTGCTGGGCGCGGCACCGCTTGCCGGCCAGGTGGAACTGCGCACCCGGGCGGAACTGGAGCAAGCGTTGCGCGGCCAGGCGCTGGCGCTGGGCCAGGACATCGTCTGGCGCGGCGCCGCCGCGGTGAAGATCCGTAGCGCCAGCCAGGTGTTGGACCGCGGCCAGTTGCTGGACGCGGCGCGCCGCCAGCTGCAACAGGAGCTGGGCGCCGATGGCGTGCGGCTGGAAACGCATCTGGCGTCGGCGCTGCCTGACATGGCGGCGCCGGCGGGCGCGCTGTCTTACCGCGCACGGCTGGTGGATGGCCGCCGTCTGCGTCCGCGCATGGCGGTGTGGGTCGACGTGCTGGCCGAGGGGGCGGTGTACCGCTCGGTGGTGGTGCCGCTGGCGGTCAGCGCTTATCGCAGCGTCTACGTGGCGCGCCAGCCGCTGGCGGCCGGCGACCGCATCGGCGCCGGCGATTTCGACGAGCGCGAGGAAGAGGTGGCGCATTTGCCGCAGGCGCCGCTAGCGCATGGCGCGCTGGCCGATGGCGGGCGCGTGCGTGAAGCGATGGCGGCCGGGCAGGTGGCCTCGCTCCAGCAGGTCGCCCCGGCCGGCACCTTGCTGCGCGGCGACCGGGTGCGCCTGATGACGTCGGCGGCCGGGATTTCGGTGGAGGTCGGCGCCTATGCGCAGGCCGATGCGGCGGCGGGCCAGCTGGTGCGGGTCCGGCCGGAAAACAGCAAGGAATGGGTGATGGCGCGGGTGATGGCTCCCGGCCTGGTCAGACTGGAAGAAGAAAGGTAAACATCGATGAAGCGCAACACTTGGAAGCTGGCCCTGGCCGCACTGCTGGCATGGCCGGCGTGGGCGGCCAGCTTGTACGAGCCGGCCAGCTACCAGCCGTTCACCTCGGATCTGCGGCCGCGGCATGTGGGCGACCTGATCACGGTGATGGTGTATGAAAACGCCAGCGCCAGCACCACCGCCAACACCAGCGCGGGGCGCGACGCCGGCGTCGGGGTCGACCTGCATGGTCCCGGCAAGAGTTATAACGCCGGCGCCAAGACCAACAACCAGATCGACGGCCGCGGCCGCACCGCGCGCGAAGGCCGGGTGCTGGCGCAGATCACGGTCGCCATCAAGGAAATCACGCCGCAGGGCGAGCTGGTGATCGCCGGCGAGCAGTTGTTGGAGGTGAATAACGAAAAGCAGCAGATCCGCGTGGAAGGCCGGATTCGTCCGCAGGATGTGTCGGACGCCAACGTGGTGCTGTCCACCCGCATCGCCGCCGCCAAAATCAGCTATGCCGGCCAGGGCGATCTGGCCGACCTGCAGCGCCCCGCCTGGTGGCAGCGTTTCCTGACTTTGTTTGGGCTGTGACGATGAAGCGATTAGTGATGCTGACCCTGCTGATGGCGCTGGGCGGCTGGGCCGCGGCGGCGGAGGCCATCCGGATCAAGGATATCGGCAAGATGGAAGGCTGGCGCGAGAACGCGCTGACCGGCTATGGACTGGTGACCGGCCTGGCCGGCACCGGGGATTCCAGCCGCAACAAGGCCACCCGCCAGTCCATCGCCAATATGCTGTCGCGCTTTGACATGACGGTGGTGGCCGACGACGTGCAGAGCCGCAACGCGGCGGCGGTGATGGTGACCGCCTCGCTGTCGCCGTTCGCGCGCGCCGGCGATACGATCGATGTGACCGTGACCTCGCTGGGCGACGCCCGCAGCCTGGTGGGCGGGACGCTGATCCTGGCGCCGCTCAAGGCGGCCAACGGCCAGGTGTACGCGCTGGCGCAGGGGCCGCTGTCGGTGGGCGGCTATAAATACGACCTGAATGGCAACGTGGTGCAGAAAAACCATCCCACCGTGGCGTCGATTCCCGGCGGCGCCACGGTCGAGGTCGGCGTTCCCAACGATGTCAGCAGCAATGGCCGCGTGACCTTTGTGCTGGCCGATCCGGACTATACGACGGCCAGCCGCGTCGCGGCCGCCATCAACAGCACGCTGGGCGCCAACCTGGCGCTGGCGCGCGACGCCTCCGGCATCGAGATCCGGGTGCCGGACGAACGCCGGGCCCGCCTGGCGGATTTCCTCACCGCGGTCGAGAACGTCAACGTGGAACCGGACCGCCGCGCGCGCGTGGTGATCAACGAGCGCACCGGCACGGTGGTGGCGGGCGGCGACGTGCGCATTTCCCGCGTCGCGGTGTCGCAGGGCGACCTCAAGGTCAACATCGTGACCGACAACTCGGTGTCGCAGCCGCTGCTGGTCAGCCAGACCAGCGCCGGCGTGCGCACGGCGCGCGTGGCCAACAGCCGGGTGGACGTGGAGGAGCAGGGCGAGACCGGCTTTGTCGCCGCCGGCAACAACACCGTGGCGGACCTGGTGCAGTCGCTGACCCGCATCAAGACCAATACCCGCGACATCATTTCCATCCTGCGCGCCGTGAAGGCGGCGGGCGCCCTGCACGCCGAACTGATCGTGCAGTAATTTATAGAAAGAGCAGCAATGACACACATCACCGAAAGCGGCACGGTCGGCCTGCTGAGCCTGGCGCTGGATGCGGCCGCCATGCGTCAGCAGGCGATCGCGCGCAATATCGCCAACGCCAACACGCCGGACTACCAGCGTATCGGCGTCAGCTTCGAGGACCGTATCGCGGCGCTGCGCCCAAGCCTCGGCCAGGGGCCGGCGCCATCGCTGGCCAGCCTGGGCGATTACCGGCCGGTGTTCGAGGCGGTCGGCGCGGCCGGCGAGCCGGTGGGGCTGGACACGGAAATGGCGGCGCTGTCGGAAAACACGCTGCACCACCAGGTGTTGTTAAAGGCGCTGAACAAGCATTTCGCGCTGCTGGGTAGCGCTATCAACGAGGGCAAACGCTAATGGACTACAACTCGGCATTTCAAATCAGCGCCAGCGGCATGGCGGTGGAGAAGCTGCGCCTGGATCTGACGGCGGCCAACCTGGCCAACATGAACAACGCGGCCGCCGGGCCAGCCCAGGCTTACCGTCCGCAACGCGTGATCAGCCAGGCGGCGCCGTTGAACTTCGGCCAGCAGTTCGGCCGGTTGTCGGCGTCGGCCGGCGGCGTGCAAGTGCTGTCGGTGGAGACGCTGGCGGTGGCGCCGCGCATGGTGCACGAGCCCGGCCATCCCTATGCCGACGCCCAGGGCATGGTGGCGTATCCGGCGGTGAACCACGCGGCGGAAATGGTCAACCTCAACCTCGCGCTGCGCGCCTATGAGGCCAACGTGGCGGCCATGAACGCCGCCAAGACCATGGCCGCGCGCACGCTGGATATCGGAGGCCAGCAATGACGGTGGAGGCGATCGGCGCGGCCGCGGCCGCCGCGGCCCTGCTGCCGGCGCAGGCACAGCCGGCGGCGCCCGCCGCCGGATTCGGCGACTGGTTCGCCGCGGAACTGAACACGGTCAACCAGCAACTGCTGCAATCGGACCGCGAGGCGCAGCAGCTGGCTGTGGGGGCGCCGGTGAATTTGCACGAGGTCATGATTCACATGGAAGAGGCCAAGCTGTCCTTCCAGCTGCTGGCGGCGGTCAGGACCCATGTGCTGGAAGCCTATCAAGAAGTCATGCGGATGCAAGTGTAGGAGTAGAACGTGGCAGCAATAACAGAAACATGGAACCGCATGCCGGTGCGCGCGCGCGTCGGCCTGATCGTTGGCGTGGTCCTGATCGTCGTGTTGACGGCCGGGCTGGGCTTGTGGGCCTACCGCGCCGATGACCAGATTTTGTTCTCGGACGTGGCGCCGGCGGACGCGGCGGCGATGACGGCCGAACTGGACAAGATGAAGACCCCGTATCAGCTCACCGATGGCGGCGCCACCATCCTGGTGCCGAAGGACCTGGTCTACAAGACGCGCCTCAAGCTGATGAGCAAGGAGTTGCCGCTGCACGGCGCGGTCGGCTTCGAGGTATTCAACAATGCCGATTTCGGCATGACCGAGTTCGTGCAAAAGGTGAATTACCTGCGCGCCATCCAGGGCGAGCTGACGCGCACCATCCTGTCGATCGAAGAGGTCCAGGCGGCGCGCGTGCACCTGGCCTTGCCGGAGCAGGGATTGTTCAAGAAGACCCAGGCCAAGCCCAAGGCATCGGTGACGTTGACCATGAAGAACGGCAAGGCGCTGGCGCCGGAACAGATCGCCGGCATCCAGCGCCTGGTGGCCGCCTCGGTGCCGGATATCGCCAGCGGCGACGTGACGGTGCTGAACCAGCACGGCGTGGCGTTGACGCGCATGGCGCAGGGCGAGGCGGATGAGTCGGCGTTGGCGCTGCTGGACAGCAAGCGCGGGACGGAAGAGTACCTGCTCAAAAAGGTTACGCAGGTGCTGGACCGCAGCTACGGTCCCGGCCAGGCCATCGCCAGTGTGGACGTCACGCTCAACGCCGACCAGAGCAAGGTGACCACCGAGGAGGTGCTGCCTGCGAAAAACCCCGACCCCAACGCCAGCGCCACCGGCGTGGTGGTGCGCGAACGCAGCAGCGCCAGCGAAGCCGCCGGCGCGACCGCGCTGGCGGGCGGCGCGCGCGGCAACGGCACACCCGGCAACAGTACCAGCGAGTTCGATTACCAGGTTGGCCGGCGCGTCGAACAGGTGGTATCGGGCGGCGGCACGGTAAAGCGCATGACCATCGCGGTGGTGGTCAAGCAGCGTCTGGATGAGGAGCAGATTGCCAGCCTCAAGGAAGTGGTCGCGCTGGCGGCCGGCTTCAACCGGCAGCGTGGTGACGAGGTCGTGGTGTATTCCATGCAGGCGCTGGCGAATCCAGCGGTCGTGACGGCGCCGGCGACACCCGCCGCCTCAACCGGTGAGGCGGCTGTGGCGCCAGCGCCGGCTGCTTCCCCGGCGCGCCACGCCGGCAGCGGCCAGGTGGTGCCGGTGCTGGCGGGTCTGGCCGTGCTGGTGGTGCTGGGAGCGGCGGCGTTTGGCCTGGCCAGCCGCCGCGCGCCGGCGCGCGCGCGCCTGTCCGCCGCCGAGCGCGAGGCCATGCTGGGCAATGTAAAACAGTGGATCGCGGCGGCGCCGGATCAGCCTCCGCCAGGGAGAGGATTATGAGCGGCCATCGTCAAGCGGCGGCGGCGCTGCATGGATTGCTGGAGGAGGATCGCGGCCTGATCATCGCGCAACTGCCGCCGTCCGATCAGGACACGTTGCGCAACTATCTGGCCGAGCTGGATGCGCTGGGTTTTGACAGCACCGGGCTGGACTTGGGCATCGCGCCGGCGCCCGCGGCGCCGGATCTGGCCACGGCGTCGGCCGCCACCATGTACCGTTTGCTGGAGGCCGAACCGGCCAGCCTGGTGGCCCAGGTCCTGGCCGCGCGCCAATGGCGCTGGGCCGATGGCATGCTGGCCTTGTGCCCGCAGGCCCGCCGCGAAGCGATCCGCGCCGTTCCGCTGAGGCAGGCTCCGGCGCGCACGCGTTTTGTGCTGGAGGCGCTGGCGGCGCGGCTGGCCGAGGATGCGGCCGCGGCAGGCGAAGCGAATGGACGCAAGGCAAGCGCCTCGCGCCTGCCTTCCTTCTTGCGTCGGGTGGCGGCATGGCGGCGATAATTCCAGCGGCGGCGCTGTCCGGCGCGAGCCGCCAGTTGCGCCGTCCGGGCGCGGCCGCGGTTGTCGCCGTGCCGGCGGCCGTGATCGCGTCACCACCATCAGCGCCGGTCGCGTCGCCGGTGATCGCGCCACCGCCATCTGCGCCGGTCGCGCCGCCGGTGATCACGCCGCCACCACCGCCGGCGCCGGTCGCGCCGCCGGTGATCACGCCGCCACCACCGCCGGCGCCGGTCGCCCCTCAGCCGAGCGATTTGCAGCGTCAGGCGGTCTTGCTGGACGAGCAGGCGGAGGCCCTGCGCCTGCGCGCGCAAGCGCTGACCACGGCGGAGGCTGAGCTGGACCAGCGCCAGGCGGAGCTGGAGCGGCGCGAACAGCAGTTGCAGGCCGGCCAGCGCGAGCTTGCGGAAGAAGCCGCCGCCATCAAGGCGGACGCCGAGCGGCGCGGTCTGGCGCAAGGCCAGCAACAAGGCGAACGCGAGGCGCAGGAGGCGGTGCGCGGCCAGGTCGAACGCTTGAGCGGCGTGGTGCGCGCCTTGCAGCAATCGAAGCGCACCCTGCTGGAAGAAAACCAGGACATGCTGGTCGAGATTGCTTTTGCGGCGGTCTGCCGCGTGCTCGGCACGCAGCTTGTGAGCCGCGACGGCATCGCCGCCATGGTCGGCGGCCTGGTCGATGGCGAGCATGCGCTGGACAGGATCACCGTGCGCCTCCACCTGCGGGACGCCGAACTGATGACCGCCGAGGCCGGCGACGCCGATCCGCGCCTGATGTTCCAGGCCGACGCCGGGATCGAGCTGGGCGGCTGCATCGTGGACAGCCCGCGCGGCACCCTGGACGCGCGCCTGGAATTGCAGCTGCACCAGCTGCGCGCGGCGCTGGCGGACGTGCGCAGGCAGCAAAGCAAATCTGAGGCGCCCATCTGATGCAAGCGTATCTGGACGCCGTGCGTGCCGCCGAGCTGACCCGTCGGGTGGGGCGCGTGCTGGGCATCTCCGGCCAGCGCATCGAGGCCAGCGGCCCGGACGCGGCGATCGGCGAAGTCTGCGAGGTGCAGGCCGAGCCCGGTGTGCCGCCCATGCTGGCGGAGGTGGTGGGGGTGGCGCCGGGGCGCGTGATCCTGATGCCGTATGGCGACACGCGCGGCATCGGCGCCGGCAGCCCCATCGTCGCCAGCGGCCAGCCGCCGGGCATGCGGGTGGGCAGCGCCTTGCTGGGACGGGTGATCGACGCCTTCGGCGTCCCCATCGATGGTGAGGCGGCGCCGGCGGCGGCCGAGGTGCGCAGCCTGTTTGCGCCGCCGATTAATCCGCTGACGCGGCCGCGCATCGGCACCTTGCTGGAGACCGGGGTGCGCGCCATCGACACGCTGCTGCCGCTGGGCTGCGGCCAGCGCGTCGGCATTTTCGCCGGCAGCGGCGTTGGCAAGAGCACCCTGCTGGGCATGCTGGCGCGCGACGTCAAGGCGGACGTGAATGTGATCGCCCTGATCGGCGAGCGCGGGCGCGAGGTGCGCGAGTTCGTGGAGAAAAGCCTGGGCGCCGAGGGATTGAAGCGCAGCGTGGTCATTGTCGCCACCTCGGACCAGCCGGCGCTGGTGCGGACCCGCGCCGCCCATGCCGCGACCGCGGTGGCGGAATATTTCCGCGACCAGGGCAAGCAGGTGTTGCTGATGATGGATTCGATCACCCGCTTTGCGATGGCGCGGCGCGAGATCGGCCTGGCGGCGGGCGAGCCGCCGACCGCGCGCGGCTATACGCCGTCGGTGTTTTCCGAGATCCCGGCGCTGTGCGAACGCTGCGGCACCACGGATTCGGGCGGTGCGATCACCGCGCTGTACACGGTGCTGGTGGAGGGCGACGATTTCAATGAGCCGATCGCCGACATCGTGCGGGCCACGCTGGATGGCCACATCATGTTGTCGCGGACGCTGGCGCACGAAGGCCATTTCCCGGCGATTGACGTGCTACAGAGCGCCAGCCGGCTGGCGTCCGACCTGGCCAGCCGGGACGAGCTGGAGCTCATGTCGGCGGCGGTGGAGTTGCTGGCCACCTACGAACGCAATCGCCAGATGGTGGAGATGGGGGCGTATCGCGCCGGCAGTAGCGCGGCGATCGACCGCGCTATCGCGGTGGCCCCGGCCTTGCGCGAAGTGTTGCGTCAGTCGGTGGTGGAATCGACGGCGCGCGCAACGGCCTTGCAGCGGTTGCGTGCCGCCGTGAACGGGGGAGTGTGATGGCGGCTGGCCGTTTCCGCTATGCGCTGGAGCCGATTGCCTCGCAACGGCAGTGGGCGCTGGATGCCGTGCTGCTGGAGCTCAGCGAGCACAATTTCACGCTGGCCCGGCGGCAGGAGGAACTGGCGGCGCTGGTCGACAGGATGGCGCAGGCCACAGCAGCGTTGCGTGCCCAGGCTGAGTCGGGCGCGATGTTGCAGGTGGAGCGCCACGGACTGTGGCTGCGCTATCTGTCGGACCAGCATGGCCAGGTGCGCGGCCTGGAGCGGATCATCGCCGACCTGCTGGAAGAGCGCGACGGCATCATCGACAAGGTGGCGTCGGCGCAAAGGGCGGTCGATGCAATGCGTGAGCATCGCGATGAAATGCGCCAGGCGTTCAGCAAGGCGCGCGCCAGCGCCGAACTAAAGGAAGTTGACGATCAATGGAATGTATTGCAGGCAGTGAGGGGAACTGATGGCGATTAATGTAGAAGACTACGGCGCACTGGACACAGGTTCCGGCCGCCGGCGGCTGCAAACGGATGCACGCCAGGGACGCTGGCTGTATGAACTGGAACATGCCATGTTGCAGGGGGCGAAAAAAGCGGCGCCGCAGGACGAGTCCCAGCGCGAGGCGGCATTGCCGGATGAGTCGCCGGCCTTGCCTGGTGAGCGCAAGGGAGAAGCCGGCGGGCGTCGCGCGCAGCATGATGTTGATGATCGGCGGGCTGCGCCGACGGCTCGAAGCGGAGTGCTGACGCAGGCGACGCCATTGCAAGCGGCGGCGCCAAACGGAGTGCGGACGCAGGCGCCGGTGCAGGAACCATCACAGCAGAAACGTGCCGTCACTGGTGGGAAGTCGGCGGAGGTTGGAGGCGCCGGTGTGGCAACCAAGGCGGTGCCGCGCGCCACCGCCGCCGGCGCGCTGTTGCCAGGCGTTTTGCTCGCGGACGCGCAGGCGAAGCAGCAACAGCAACAGCCGGCGATCCCTCCGGTGTATCTGGCTGCCGCGCTCCCCGTGACGGGCAGCGCAGGCATAGGGGAAACGGCGACGGCCGCAACCGGCGCCACGCGGCCGGCCACCGCGGCCGCGGCCGCGCTGAAGCTATCGCTGGCCAACGCCCGGCCTGCGGCGTCGCAGCCGGGGGCGGTGGCTGAGCTGGTGGAAGAGCAGCCGCCGTTGCCGGGCGCGCAGCCAGAGGCACATCCGAACGAGGAGTATGCGCAGCGTCTGCTGCATATCTACCGTGACGGCGCCGAAGTCCAGGCCTGGGTGCGGGACGCGGCGCTGACCCAGTCGCAGACCCAGGCCCTGGCGCAGAACCTGGCCGGGGAGCTGGGCAGTACAGGCGCCCAGCTGGCGGCGCTGACGGTGAACGGCCGGCGCGTCAGCCTGGGCCGCGCTGAAAAGGCCAGCCCGGAAACGGACGCTTACATGAACGAGACGGCGCAGAGCGGGCAGGAAAGCAGCCAGCGGCCGGTGTGGAAAATTAACGAAAACGGAGCATTTTAAATGGCTATCAGTTCCAGTGCGGCGGTCGGCAGCGGCACCTTGTCGCAATCGAGCAATATCGGTATTCAGGACTTCCTCAAGATCCTGACTTCCCAGCTGAACAACCAGGACCCGCTCAAGCCGGTCGATAACCAGGAGTTCGTGGCGCAGATCGCGCAGTTTGCCACGCTGGAGCAGAGCCGCCAGTTGAATGCCAAGATCGATCAGTTGCTGAACGTGCAGTCCTCGGTGCAATCGGTGGGCATGCTGGGCCGGACTGTCGACGTCAATCAAAACGGCTTTCTGGTTTCCGGCAAGGTGGCGGCGCTGGATGTGTCGAGCGGCACGCCATTGCTCACCATTACGACCTCCACCGGCTTCCTGAACAACATCGACCTGTCGCAGGTTGTCACTATCCGCCCATAAGGAACATCATGTTTGATACGCTATATATCGGCACCTCCGGCTTGCTGGGGAATGCCAAGGGCCTGAAAGTGGTCAGTAACAACCTGTCCAACGTCAACACGCTCGGTTTCAAAGGCTCGCAGCTGCAATTCTCGGCCTTGTTCGAGCAGGGCGGCGGCGTGACCGATGGCCAGTCGCAACAGCAGGAAACCACCGGCCAGGGCGTGACCACGCTGGGCTCTTCCATTAATTTCCGTGCCGGCAACGATCAGACCACCGGCAGCCCGCTGGACCAGGCGATCAGCGGCAACGGCCTGTTCGTGGTGCGCCGCGACGACGGCGCGATGGTCTACACGCGCGCCGGCAATTTCCAGTTCGACGGCAAGGAAAACCTGATCGATGGCAGCGGCCGGCATGTGCAGGCGCTGGACAAGGACGGCAAGCTGGCCGACGTCACCCTGGACCCGCTGGGGCACAGCGCCGCCAAGGCCACCAGCACGGTCAGCTTTACGGGCAACGTCACCAGCACGGTGGCCACGCCGCCCGTCGATGTCACCTTGAATGGCGTGGTCATCATCGATCCGGCGGGCGGTCAGCACACGCTGAATCTTTCGTTCAAGAATATGGGGGCGGGCAGCTATACCGTCACCGTCACCGACGCGGCCGCCGCAGCCACGGCCGCGCCGCTCGGCACCGGCACGATCAAGTATGCGGCGGGCGTGCCGGTGACCGGATCGAGCACCGTCAGCATCCAGTACGCGACCACCGGTGTGACCGCTTTCCCGATCACGCTGGACTTCGGCAAGAGCGGCAACTCGTCGTCGGCCTCCGACCTGAAGTTTGACCAGCAGGATGGCTATACCTCGGGCGTGCGTGTCGACCAGACCATCGATGCGGACGGTACCGTCAGCGTCAGCTATTCCAACGGCCAGAAAGTCAAGGGCCAGCGCCTGGCGCTGGCGCAGTTCGCCAGCGAGAACGACCTGGAGCAAAGCAGCGGCGGCGCGTTTACCAGGCGCGCCAATGGCGAGGTGCATTACGGCTACGCGGGCAGCGGCAATTACGGCAGCCTGGTGTCCGGCCATCTGGAGGGGGCCAACGTCGACCTGGCCGAGGAATTCAGCAACCTGATCGTGATGCAGCGCGGCTACCAGGCCGCTTCGCACGTGATCAGCACCGCCAACGACATGATCCAGGAATTGTTCGATATGAAAGGTCATCGTTGATGCGCCACCAGCCCTATGCGCTGCTCGGCGCGAGCCTGCTGGAGCGTGTGCACCGGGCCGCCGACGCGGCGATCGAACGCTGGTGCGGCGACTGGGGCGCGGCGCGCGGCGACCTGGTGCTGGAGTGCGTGCGCGCCTGGGACGGCGCCCAGCAACTGCCAGCCCAAGCCACGTGGCGCGCGCCCTGGGCGGATGGCGACGCAAGCGTGGCGCAGGCCTGGGAGGCCGATATGCCGGCACAGGTGCAGCGTCTGTTGTTCGGCGCCGACCGCCAGTACGCGCCGGTCGCGATGGCGGCGCCGATCGCGGCCGACGCCGGCCGGGCCGCCTGGCGCGATCTGCACCGCGCGCTGCTGTCCGCCCTGTTGCCGGCGGGCGTGGCCGCCGGGGATGACAGCGCGCCGCCGCCGGCCGACTGGCGCTACGCCTCCGGGGCTGTCCTGCTGGTGCTGCGGGTCGCCAAACAGGCATGCTTCCTGCTGCTCAATCACGCGGCAGTGCTGCGGCACGCGGAACCGGCCCAAGGCGTCGTACCGTTGGCCTCCCTGAACTACACGGCGTTGCTGGGGGATTTGCCGCTCAAACTGCCGGTGCGGCTGGGCAGCGCCCAGGTTGACCTGGGCAGCCTGGTGCGGCTGGCCGTTGGCGACGTGATCCGGCTCGATACCCTGGCCGACCGCGCGCTCACGGTGCGCAGTCATGCCGGCACGGCCCTGTTCGACGGCTATCTGGGCCGGGTGGACGACAATATGGCGCTGGAACTGGCGCCGCTTGAACTAAACGATGGAGTAAAGCATGAGCAGTAAACATATTTCCAGCAGCGTGGTGGCCGAGCTGGTCGACCTGGCGGAACTGGCGCCGCCGCCGCCGGCGGGCGCCGCTTTATTGGGCGGCAACCTGCGTCTGCTCGATGGCGTGCAGGTCAGCTTGAACGTGATGGTCGGCGAGGCTCATACCACCGTGGGCGAACTGATGGCCTTGCAGGCATCGTCGTTGCTGAAGATCGACCGCAAGGCCGACTATCCGGTGGACGTGATGCTGAACGGCAGCGTGGTGGCGCGCGGTCAACTGGTGGTGGTGGACGACAACTTCGGCGTGCGCATAACCGAGATCGCGCAGGCGCAGGCATGAAGCACTGGTTGCTCGGCGCATTGCTGATGAGCGCCAGCCAGGCCGCGCGCGCCGAAGGGCCGGCGGCGCCCATCCCGTACAAGCAGGATGCGGCGGTGGCCGCCGCCGCGCTGCCTGGCGGCGCGCTCGGGGTGCTGATCTTGTCGGGCCTGGCGATCGTGGTCGTGTACGTACTGCGCAAGCGTCTCAATCTGCAAGCGCCGGGCAAGGGCGGAGCGCGCCATCTGCGGGTGCTGGAAACCCAGCGCCTGGGACCGCGCACGCTGTTGTCGGTGGTGGAGTTTGCCGGCAGCCGGTATCTGATCGCGCAAAGCGAACAGGGTGTCACTTGCCTGGCGTCGGCGCCCGACGCTGCCCAGCCTTTCCCGGCAGGCGAGGGGGCGGCATGATGAAGATTCGTTTGCGCCATCTTGGTTTGGGCGTCTTGCTGCTGGCGGGCGCGGCCACGGCCTGGGCCGCGGCCGACACCACGGCGCTGTCGCTGCCGGGCTTGCAGGTGCGGGTGGCGGACGGCGGTGGTTCGGCGCAGGTGTCGTCGGCCGTCAAGATTCTGCTCGGCCTGACGGTGCTCAGCCTGGCGCCGGCCATCCTGATGTCGATGACCTCGTTTATCCGCATCGTCATCGTGCTGTCCATGCTGCGCCACGCGCTGGGCATGCAGGAAACCCCGCCCAACACCGTCATCATCAGCCTGGCGCTGTTCCTGACGTTGTTTACGATGTCGCCGGCTTTGCAAGAAATGAACAGCAAGTCCTTCCAGCCGTATATGGCCGGGAAAATCGGCACGGAAACCGCGGTGGGGCGCGCCGCCACGCCGCTGCGCGAATTCATGGTGCGGCAGACGCGCGAACAGGATCTGGCGCTGATGGTGGAGCTGGCCAAGGCCGAGCAGCCGAAGAGCATGGACGACATCAGCATGGTGCAGCTGATCCCTGCTTTCATGCTGTCGGAGTTGCGGTCTGCGTTCCAGATCGGCTTTGTCATTTTCCTGCCGTTCCTGCTGGTCGATTTAATCGTGTCAAGCGCGCTGATGGCGCTGGGCATGATGATGGTGCCGCCGGCATCGATCTCGCTGCCGTTGAAGATACTGATGTTTGTGCTGATCGACGGCTGGAACCTGGTTGTGCGTGCCTTGTTGGGCACCTTCTCCTGAGACGATGGCGATGGGCGCGGGCTTGAATATCGACATGGACGAGGCAGCGTTGCTGTGGGCGGAGTTTACCCACGGCCGCAATGCCAGCGTGCGCGAGCGCCTGGCCGCCCTGTACATGCCGTTCGCCCGCATGCTGGCCGCGAAGATGTACGCCGGCCGCACCCATCATCATGTCGAGTTTGACGACTACCTGCAATACGCCCGGGTCGGCCTGCTGGAAGCGGTGGACCGCTACGACGTCAGCCGGGGCTACAAGTTTGAAACCTATGCCGGCAGCCGTATCAATGGCGCTATACTCAGCGGTATGGAGAGCTATAGCGAGGTGCACGAGCAGGTCGCCGCGCGCAAGCGCATTGTCGAGGAGCGCATGGCCTCTTTGCAGGACGCGCCGCGGCCCGCCGACAAGCAGGAAGACTTGTTCGGCTACCTGGCCGAACTGGCGATCGGCCTGGCGGTGGGGTTTGCCCTGGATCAGACCGGCATGTTCGAGGCGGCCGAACCGGCGGTCTCCCATTACGATTACACCTATGCGGGGGTGGAGCTCAGGCAATTGCGGGCGCGCCTGAAAAGTCTGGTGAATGAGCTGCCTGGCAAGCACCGGCAGGTGATTCATAGCCACTACCTCCAGCAAATGCCATTTGATGAGATCGCCCGCGCGCTTTCGATAAGCAAAGGGCGGGTTTCGCAAATACACAAGGAAGCTTTGCTGCGCCTGCGTGACAGCGTGCGCGCGGCGCCGGAACTGAACTGGAGCGGATAGCGTGTCGCCTGCCGCCCCCCACACCGACTACTATCAATGGAACGATCATGACCAATAACACCACACTTGCCATGCTGGATCAGCCCGAACTGCAACAGCTGGCCATCAATGCCAGCACGGCGGGCGATTCGGCCAGCGCCATCGCTTATCTGAAAGAAGCGGTGTCGCGCGCCGACGCCACGGCGATCGCCCACTATTTGCTGGGGGCGGAATATGCCCAGATCCAGATGTATCCACGGGCCATCGGCGAAATGGAGGCCGCGATCGCGCTCGATCCGGCCTTGTCCATCGCGCGCCTGCAACTGGGCCTGCTGTGGCTGGGGGCGAATGACAACGCCCGCGCCGCCGATGTGCTGCAACCCCTGACCGAACTGGCGGACACACAGGCGCTGCATCACTTTGGCGCCGGCTTGCTGCATCTGATCCGGGAAGAGAAGGCCGAGGCCGTGTGCAGCCTGAATGCGGGCGTGGCGCTGAATACCGCCATTCCGCCGCTGAACCTCGATATGCAAAAGATCGTGCAGCAGCTGGAACAGGACCTGCCGGCGGCCAACGACGCCCCCCAGGCGGCGCCGGCCGCCACGGACGACGGCCAGCATATCTTGCTGTCGGCCTACACCGGCCTGCGTCATTGATGCGATGACGGGAGCGTAGCCATGGCGTCGGCAATCGGTTCGGTCAATCAACTGGTTAAGGTCATCCAGAGCCAACTCGCGCAGCGCGGGGCGGCGGCCCCTGCCGGCAAGCGGGGCGAGCTGGCACAGCAAGCGCGTACCCAGCGCTATGCCCCGGAAAACCTGAGCGCGCTGATTGAATTGCGCGTGCGACAGATCGCCCGCGACGACCCGCAGCGCGGCCGCAAGGTTTTCCGCGTCTTCCTGGAAGCGGTCTTGCTCTCGCATTTCGGCGAGCATCTGGTGAACGATCCCCGTTTTTTCCAGATGGTCGATGATATACAAGTGGCGATGGAAAGCGATGCCGCCTGCCGCGAACTGGTCAACCAGGCGATAGCGCAATTGCTGGCGGAAGTTTAATAGCTTGGAGAATGTATGAGCGAAGTAATGCAACAACTGGAGCGCAGCGAGGCCTATCTGGCGGTCGATCCGGACAACAAGGAATTGCTGGCGCGGGTCGTCGACCTCAGCCTGGCCGCAGCCGACCACGCCAGGGCCGAGCGCCATGCGCTGGCGGCGCTGCAACGCTATCCGAAGGACGCCTATTTCCTGGCGCGCCTGGGCCAGGTCTATCTGGCGCAGCAAAAATGGCGCGCCGCCGAGGAGGTGTTCGCGGCGCTGTCGGCCCGCTATGCGGACATCAATCTGGCCTACAATCTGGCGTACGCCCTGGTCTGGCAACAGCGCCACGCGGAGGCCTACGCGGCGCTTGAGCCGCATCTGGCCGCGCCGGAACTGACGGCGCCCATGTTGACGCTGGCGGTGCGCGCGCTGCATCACATGGGGGAGGGCGATCGCGCCATCACGCTGGGCGAGGCACGGATGGAGCGCGGCCGCGACGACGCCGACTTCCTTTCCGCGCTGAGCCTGGTCTGTCTGGACGCCGAACGCCTGGAGCAGGCCGAACAGCTGAGCGACGCGGCCATGACGCTGCGCACCCAAGGCGCGGATGCGTCGGCCGTCCCGCTGGAGGCGCTGGTCACGGCGGGCTCGCTGGCCTTGGCGCGTGCCGATGGCGACGCCGCCACCAGCCGCTTCCAGCAGGTGCTGGCGCGCAATCCGGCGGAAGGCCGCAGCTGGTCCGGGCTTGGCACGGCCAGCCTGCTGAAGCGCGATAACGACGCCGCGCAACAGCAACTGGAGCAGGCCGTGAAATACATGCCGGGACACATCGGCAGCTGGCACCTGCTGGCATGGAGCCGCATTTTCGCTGGCCGTCTGGACAAGGCGCAGGCGGCGTTCCAGCAGGCGCTGGACCTGGACCGCAATTTTGGCGACAGCCATGGCGGCATGGCGGTGGTGCAGGCCATGCAGGGCGCGCGCGAGCAGGCGCAGGCCAGCATCGACCGCGCCTTGGGCCTGGACCGCGACAGCCTGTCGGCGCGCTACGCGCAAATGATACTGGCTGGCCAGACCGAGGACCCGGAGCGCTTCCGCGCGCTCGCCATGCGCCTGCTGTCGTCGCGGCAGGCGGCGTTCGGGCGCAGCGTTGGCGAACTGCTGGAGCAATATGAATCCAGGTAAAACCGCCGTTCGCGCGGCGCGGAGCTCGTCATGAGGCCGGACCTGGCATTGCAGTTGCTGGGCGAGCTGCTGTGGACCGGCCTGCTGATCTCGGCGCCACTGCTGGCGGTGACGCTGGTGGTCGGCTTGCTGGTCAGCGTGATCCAGGTCGTCACCCAGGTACAGGAGGCCTCGCTCACCTTCATCCCCAAGCTGATCGCGGCGGTGGTGGTGCTGGTGGTGTGCGGGCCGTGGATGCTGAAACGGCTGGTGGGCTTCTCCAGCACGCTGATCGCCAACATCCCGACCTACTTCTGACGCATGAGCATCGATATCGATCCGCGCTGGATGCTGGCGGTATGTTGCACCGCCGTGCGGCTGGGCGCGCTGATGCTGCTGTCGCCCATCTTTACCAGCCTGGGCGGGCTGGTGACGGTGCGCGTCCTGCTGACCCTGTCCCTGAGCGTGCTGCTGGTCTCGGGCCTGCATACCGCCTTGCCGGCGGCCGTGACCGACATCGTTCCGCTGATCCTGCTGGCGCTGGCGGAGCTCGTCACTGGCCTGACGCTGGCTTTTGGCGTGTTTGCCGCCTTCGGCGCGTTCGCGCTGGCGGGCAAGATCCTGGACGTGCAGAGCGGTCTCGGCCTGGGCAGCGTGTACGACCCGGTGACCCGCGGCGGCGCTCCGCTGTTCACCACCCTGCTCAACATGGCGGCGGTGGTGGTGTTCTTCGGATTGGATGCGCATCACGCCTTGCTGCGCGGCTTCGCCTACTCGCTGCAACAAGTGCCGCCGGGCTCGGGTTTTCATGCGCTGGACATGGAGCCGGTGCTGCGCCAGTTCGGCCTGATGTTTTCGCTGGGCGTGGCCATGATCATTCCCGTCATGCTGTGCCTGTTGCTGACGGAAACCGGTCTGGCCGTGGTGTCGCGCGTGCTGCCGCAGATGAATGTGTTCGTGGTGGGCGTGCCGGCCAAGATCGTGGTCGGGCTGGTGTTGTTTGCCATGACGGTGGGGGCGTTGCAGCCCGTGATGGCGCGTGTGTATGAGTCGATTTTTATTTATTGGGAACAGGTGCTGACGTAAATGGCAGAGCAGGACGCCGAAAGATCGGAACAGGCCACGCCCCACAAGCTGGAAGAGGCGCGTAAAAAGGGTTCGGTCGCCCGCAGCATGGACTTCAACGCGATGTCGATGATGGCGGCGCTCGCCGTCACGCTGTACGCCACCGGCTGGGATGGCGTCCGGCAGATGTTGGTGATGCAGCAGCGGATACTGGGCGCGGCCAGCCGCCACGCCTGGAGCGTGGAAGCGGTGGCCGGCTGGATGGGCCAGCTGATGACGGGCATGCTGCACGTGCTGGCGCCGCTGTTCATGACCTTGCTGGTGGTGGCGGTATTGAGCAACCTGGTGCAGACCGGACCGATTTTCAGCCTGCATCCGCTCAAGCCCGACCTCGATAAGCTGAACCCGATGACGGGATTCAAGCGCGTGTTCTCCATGCGCACCCTGTTCGAGTCGGCCAAGAGCATCGTCAAGCTGGCGATCCTGGGCATCGTGGTCTACATGCTGGTGCGCGACACCATCCCTGGGCTGATGAGCTTGTCCGCCATGCCGTCCAAGGGCTATCTGCGCCTGGTGCTGGCACTGGTCGGGTCGCTGCTGGTCAAGCTGGTGCTGACCTTGTTGTGCATCGCCTTGATCGATATCGGCTTTACGCGCTGGGAGTTCGCCAAGCGCATGCGCATGAGCAAGCGCGACATCAAGGACGAATCGAAGAACCGCGATGGCGACCCGCGCATCCGCGCCCGCATCCGCGACTTGCGCAAGGAAATGCTCAAGCGCAGCCAGGCGGCGGCCAAGGTGGAGCAGGCCGATGTGCTGATCACCAATCCGACCCGGCTGGCGGTGGCGCTGAGCTACAGCCACGGCAAGTCGGCTGCGCCGCAAGTGGTGGCCAAGGGCGCCGGCGAACTGGCGCGCAAGATGCGCGAACTGGCCGGGCGCCATCATATTCCGGTGGTGCAGAACCGCGCGCTGGCGCGGGCGCTGTTCCGCGAAGTTGATTTCGACGGCTATGTGCCGGAGAAACTGTATCCGCAGGTCGCCAAGATCATGGTCTGGGTTTATGCAATGCGCGAAGCGAAGCGCGCTACGAAAAAGGTGGTTTGATGTTGTCTCTACGTCGTGTTTTTAACAGCAATACCGATCTGGTGATGGCCTTGCTGGTGGTGGGTATCCTGACGGTGCTGTTCGTGCCGATTCCCTCGGGCGTGCTGGATTTCCTGATCCTGACCAATGTCAGCTTCGCCTTGCTGATACTGCTGCTGACGTTCTACATCGGCCGGCCGGTGGAGTTTTCCACCTTCCCGTCGCTGCTGCTGATCGCCACGCTGTTCCGCCTATCCTTGAACGTGGCGGCCACGCGCCTGATCCTGTCCGACGCCGACGCCGGCCGCGTGATATCGGCCATCGGCTCATATGTGGTCGGCGGCAATTACGTGATCGGCATGATCGTGTTCCTGATCCTGGTGGTGGTGCAGTACGTGGTGGTCACCAGCGGCGCCCAGCGCGTGTCGGAAGTGGCGGCCCGCTTCACGCTGGATAGCATGCCGGGCCAGCAGATGAGCATCGACGCCGACCTCAACATGGGCTTCATCGACCAGGAAGAGGCCAAGCGCCGCCGCAAAATGCTGGAAAAGGAAAGCGGCTTCTACGGCGCCATGGATGGCGCCAGCAAATTCGTCAAGGGCGACGCCATCGCCGGCATCGTCATCATGCTGATCAACATCATCGGCGGCCTGGTGATCGGCGTCATGCAGATGGGCATGCGCTGGGACCAGGCGTTGCAGACCTTCACCCTGCTGACCGTGGGCGACGGCATCGTCACCCAGGTGCCGGCGCTGGTGATCGCGGTGGGCACCGGTATCATCGTGACCCGCTCGGCGTCGGACGGCAACCTGAGCGCGGAAGTGCTCAAGCAGATCACCTCCTTCCCCAAGACCATGTTCATCGTGGCGGGGGCGCTGTCGGTGGTGCTGATACTGCCCGGCATACCGCCGCTGCCCGTGCTGTGCCTGCTCGCATTGATGCTGGCGGTGGGCGTGGCGATGCTGCGCAAGAAAAACAGCGAAGACGATCCGGCCGCGACGGAAGAATCCGAGGCCGAGGAAAAAGAGGGCGAGAAAGACGCCTACGACATGCTCAAGGTCGAGCCGGTTGAAGTGCTGGTCGGCGCCAACCTGGTGCCACTGGTCAGTGGCGAAAAAACCGTCTTCATGGAACGCATCGCCGCGATCCGCAAGCAGTACGCGCTGGATTCCGGCATGGTGCTGCCGCGCGTGCGCTTCCGCGACGCCCCCAGCCTCGGGGCCAACGCGTATGAATTGCAAGTGTTCGGCGTGCCGGCAGGCAAAGGCGAGATCATGATCGACCGCACACTGGCCATCCACGCCGGCGGCGACCAGCGCACCATCAAAGGCATCGCCACGCGGGAGCCGACCTACGGCCTGCCGGCCATCTGGATCGAGGATACGGAACGCGAGCTGGCGCGCGCGGCGCGCTACACCCTGGTCGATGCGGCGACCGTCTTCATCACCCACCTGAGCGAAGTATTGAAACAACAGTCCGCGCAGCTGCTGACGCGCACCGAGACCGACAAACTGTTGCAACGCATCCGCCAGCAGCAGCCGGGGCTGGTGGAAGAACTGATCCCGACCATCCTGTCGGTCAGCGACGTGCAGAAAGTGCTGCAAAACCTGCTGCGGGAAAAAGTCTCGATCCGCAACCTGGAGGTGATTCTGGAGTCGCTGGTCGACATGGCGCGCAACAGCAAGGACTTGGGCTATCTGACCGAGATCGTGCGCCAGAAGCTGGGCGCGGCGATCTGCCAGGCCTTGCTGGGTGAGATGACGGCCCTGAGCGTATTGACGCTGGACCCGGGCGTGGAGCAGGTGCTGCTACAGAGTCTGCGTAGTGTAGAGCAGGGCAGCAACATGGCGATTGAACCACGCTACGCCGAGCAGCTGCAATCGCGCCTGGCGGCCGAATCGGAGCGCATGATGAAGGCGAACATGCTGCCCATCCTGCTGTGCGCCCCCGACCTGCGCCGTCACGTGCGATCGCTGTCGGAGCGCATGATTCCGCATATGCGCATCCTGTCCATGGCGGAAATCCCGAACACGGTTAACCTAAAATCCTACGGCGTAGTGAGCCTGCCGATCGCTTAGCTGGCATGACATCGAGCACACCTCGGGTGCGGCTATTAAACATTTCATGCCATGTCTGGATAAATTGGTATCTGCGTTCTCGAACCGCCACCATGATTTCCAGCTCAATATGCGCACTCGCTTGTTTAATCGCCGTGATCTTGTGTTGCTTGTATGTTGATCGACAAAGTAAGCGGCGGTGCCTTGGTCATCGACGGTTTAAGGCGGAAAGCGATGTGACAGTCATCTCATCAGGGCTACGCCCGAGGAAGGCGGAATGGGTGCGGAGCAGCGTACTGGAATTGCATGAGCTTCACGGTTTATCGCATCGTAAGTTGGCCGCTATGTTCAACCAACTGTACTTTGCCCACACAGGCGTTTCGGTAGGACGTACATGGGTACGTGAGCTGTTGATCAAGAAGGCTCATGCGGCTTTGCACTGCCAGCATGCGCTAAAGCATCAAGTGCCGATGCGCGTGCCGAATAATCGGCAATGGGGCATCGACACCACTTGCGTGACAGACCACGAGGGAATCCAGCATATTGTGTTGGGAGCGATCGATCATGGCAGCCGGCTTAACCTGATGTTACGCCACCTCAGGCGCTTCAATCGCTGGACTTTCCTTGGCGCCTTGCTGCTGGCCTTTGGCGAATTTGGCCGGCCGGATGCGATCAAGACCGACAACCATCCCGTGTTTCACAGCGCTGTCGTTAAATTACTATTGCGCTGGTGTGGCGTCAGGGTTCGCCATTCGCGCCCGGCGAGACCGTGGGAAAATGGTTATATTGAACGTCTGTTCGGCACCTTGAAACAGTGTCTTGCGAACTACCCGATAACGGGCCTGAGGCATTTGCGAACCGCATTGCCAGCTTTTCAGTTCTGGTGCAACGTCACGCGGCCGCACCAGCACTTGCAGGGACAAACGCAGCAACAGGCTTGGACGGGACTGAATCCATTTCAGGTCGGACCGCGTTCAACGCGCATGTTCTCGGCATGGGGCGGCCGTTTGCGAGGTATGGTGCTGCGCCACTAGCCTTCATTTTTAAATTGTTAAAGATCCGGACGGACGCGGGTGGCCGAGGGTAAGCTCGGCCATTCGTGTCCTTGCCGCCTGTTTTAAAGGCCGCCATCTACCGCATGCAGGTTTTTGGACCACGCGTGCTAACAAAAAATCAAAGATTCCGTCAAAAAAATGGGTCTTTGAGCACTCGAAAAACGGGTGTCCGTAGTGCGGACGGGACAACGCTTGCGGGGCATGGTGTTGCGCCACTAGCCTTCATGCTCGAATTGTTAAAGATCTGCACGGACGCAGGTGGCCGAGGGTAAGCTCGGCCATTCATCACCCGGCTGCCTGTTTTGAAGGCAGACATTTACCGCACACCGGCTTTTTTGGGCCTGTACGCGAACAAAAATCAAAGATCCCATCAAAAAAATGGGGTCTTTGGACACTTGAAAAACGGGTGTCCGTAGTGCGGACGGGACAACAAAAAATCAAAGATTCCATCAAAAAAATGGGTCTTTGGGCACTTGAAAAACGGGTGTCCGTCGTGCGGACGGGACACCCCGGCGCGCTGCGTGATTAGTAAGTAGTGATCACATAATTTTCGGGTGTGTGCCATGCAATGACGCGATAGCTTGTCGTCACAGCCCCTTGCTCACGATATAAATCCATGAGTTCTGCGGGACTCCAATCTCGCCCACTAGAAAACAGCGCACTCATTTCTACCAGCTTGTAAATGATATTTCGCCTATCCTCGTCGTCAACTATTTTCCGGACAAAATAAGCTCCTTCAGGATTGAATCCTAGAGCCAATAAAGCATTGGTATCACTAGACTCTCCGCCTCCGACCAAGGCTCGCTCTCCGGCGATATCAAGAACAACAATTTCGTTTTCAGGGAATTTCATTAAGGACCAACTTTCACTTTCAAAATGGTTTGAACCGCATGATTGTCAACGGTAGGAATGGATTGGATCACCATTTCAGGTGCTCCGCCTGGCAGATGGTTGCCAGCGCCAAGGAAGAATTGATTTCCCTCCATTGGGCTGTTCGCAAACATTCCTTGAATGCCCGTTACCTGTCGAATTTTAAATCCACCTTGAAGCGTTCCAGGCACAAGTCCCATATCCGCTTCAATTTGTGATGCAGTATTAGCAGGAACCGTAATGTTTGTCTTACCTGCCACATCCCCGAAGTAATCTATTACGCCGGCTCGATCCGACACAAAAGTACCATTGCGCCCAATTGTCGGGTATGCGTCCCAAGAGGTTGGGCTAATGTTATAACCCACATTATCCTGCAACATTGCTTCTTGCCGCATTCGGGCAGCCGCAATTGGTGCCGAAACTACATTATCTGAAATAGTAAATGATCCATCGGTTGCGAATGGCTCAATGAAGTGAATCGCCCCGGAAATTTAGGAGGCCGTTTGGTGTGAGTCAGGCGACTTAGCCTGCTCGGAAAGTTGTCGGTAATAGTTTGCCTCAGCTTCGGCCGGCGGTATATAGCCAAGCGGTTCGAGCAG
>NZ_WNKY01000058.1 GCF_009720825.1 Duganella radicis
AGTCGATATCCTGAACATGTTGCGGGTTTTGGTTTTTGAGTTTGGCGACTACGGGTATACGCCCGTTAACCAATACCTGCAACACCTCCTGGCTTATTCAAGCAAATTATTCCGGACACTAGTGGGCCTGCGCCGGAACGACATGCTAGCGTCCGATGGCCGCCTGCGCTAACGCCAGGGCCGCATTCAGCGCTTGCTCCGGTGCCGTCATGTGATCCGGCTGCACGCCGGTGCCTTCCCAGTTGGCGCGGGTGATCACATTGCTGGCGCGCGTCATCGCCACCGAAGTCTGCAACTGCCGCGACACGCGCTGTTTGACGCTGACGCGCGCATCGCCCGCGGTTGGCGAGCCGACCACCACCGCGCGCTTCACGTACTGTTGCAAATCGTAGGCAAACGCCTCGGCCGCGCCACTGGTGCGGTCGTTCACCAGCAGGTAAAGCGGCTTCATGCCGCCATAACGCCGGCCGGCCACATCGGCGCTGGTCCAGAATTCCTCCACCACGCGGCCCGAGCGATCCAACTGGTCGTGCAGATGGATCTGCTTGTCCTTGAAGAAGTAGCTGCGCCGGTCCTCCAGCAGATAGCTGGACAACAAGGCGCCCATGGCCTGGCCGTCGCCACCCGCATCGCGCAGATCGATGATCAGCGCCGCGCAATCGGCAGCCTGATCCATGAAGCGCGCGGCGGCATCGGCCGCCGGCCGGGTCAGCGGCGCAAAGCGGCTGATTTGCAGATAGCCGATGTGCGCACCCAGCGTTTCAAATTTATGCAGGCCGAAGTTGTCCGCCGATTGCACCGGCGGCTGCGGACGCTGGCGCTCGTCGGCCAGATCGTAAGGCACGTATTCCAGATAAGTGTGACGGTCCGGCGCGATGGCGGCGACATCGCGCGTCAAGCGGATCGCCAGCGCGCGCGCCGTGGTTTGCTGGTCATACTCGCCGCGCGCCAGGCGCTGGCGGATATCGTCGGCCGCCGCCTTGGCGCGGGCCGGATCGACATGCTGCGCCGTCAGCCGCCGCGCAAACTCGTTGACCACATGCGCGCGGGCAGGCGCATCCAGTGCCTCATCCAGCACCTGCGCCTGCGTGGCCGCCGCAACGGTGAGCGCAGCGGCAGCAATCCACCGTTTCAAATCTTTCCCCATAAGTTACAATCTTACCTTTCCCCGAAAGCTTCTTCCTCAATGACGATCCCGACCACCATTCTGGAGGCGCTCGACCGCGCCGATATTTCCTGGCGCCCGCTGCTGCTCAAGGGGCTGGAAGCCATGATGGCCGCCACGCCGGACTATCTGCCGCAACTGGCGCAGGATCAATACCTGCCGACCGGGCAGCGCCTGTTTGCCGCGTTCGCACTGCCCCTGAATAAGGTGAAGTATGTACTAGTGGGCGAGGGACCATATCCGCGAGCAGAAAGCGCAACCGGCGTCTGCTTTATGGATGGGGCGGTTGGCAGCCTGTGGTCGGAGGAGGTGGGGGGCGGCCTGTCCAAGCCGGTCAACAAAGCAACCTCGCTGCGCAACTTCATGAAGATGCTGCTGGTGGCGGATGGCCAGCTCCAGCTGGACAACACTGCCGGGGAGGCCATGGCGGCGGTTTCGGCGCGCGCGCGCAGCGGCGCCGGCAGTCACATCCTGACCTTGGCCGACATGCAGCAAAAGCTGACCGAACAGGGCTTCCTGCTGCTGAACGCTTCGCTGGTATTCCGCAGCCACGTCGCGCCGGCCAAGGACGCCAAGGCCTGGCTGCCGTTCTTTGAAACGGTGATGGCGGGCCTGGTCGCGCAAGCTGCCGTCGTGCCAACCATGGTTCTGTGGGGAAAAATCGCTGAACTGCTGAGCAAGTTGCCGGTAATGAAAGATTTCCCGCAAATCACTGCCGAGCACCCTTACAACCTTAGCTTTATTGGTAATAAGGATATGCACACACTGTTCCAGCCCATGCAGTTGCTGAGGGGGTGACCAGCAAGCTTCATTAAAGTTTGGTATACTTGACTAATTCGATCAACTAATCGGACTTTGCGATTAGCGAAGAGGTCGATATTTTAACCCAACCGAGGTAGTGATGCGTCTGACCACCAAAGGCCGTTTTGCTGTGACTGCGATGATCGATTTGGCGTTGCGCCAAGGCAAGGGTCCTGTCACGCTGTCCGGCATCAGCCAGCGTCAGGCGATTTCGCTGTCTTACCTGGAGCAGCTGTTTGGCAAGCTGCGCCGCCACGAGATCGTTGAATCGATCCGCGGCCCGGGTGGTGGCTACAGTCTGGCGCGCCGCGCCGACAAGGTCACCGTGGCCGACATCATCATCGCCGTGGATGAGCCGCTTGACGCGACCCAGTGCGGCGGCAAGGAAAATTGCCATGGCGCGGACGCGGCCAGCGGCGCCCGCTGCATGACCCACGAACTGTGGGCCACGCTGAATGAAAAGATGGTTGATTACCTGGATTCCGTGTCGTTGCAGGATCTGGTCGATCAACAAAAGCAGAAGAACGCTGAGCAAAACGTGGTGGTCATGCCTCGCAACGGCAACCACGCCGCGCTGTAAGCCCTAACGGAGTAACCAGATGAACGCCCCAGAAAAAAACATCGCTGACGTGAAATTCCAGACCGCGCCGCACTTCCCGATCTACATGGACTACTCGGCCACCACGCCGATCGATCCGCGCGTCGCCGATGCGATGATTCCTTACCTGCGCGAGCAGTTCGGCAATCCAGCCTCGCGCAGCCACATGTATGGCTGGACCGCGGAAAAGGCGGTGGAAGAGGCACGCGGCCACGTCGCGGCGCTGGTCAATGCCGACCCGCGCGAAATCATCTGGACCTCGGGCGCGACCGAATCGAATAACCTGGCCATCAAGGGCGCGGCGCAGTTCTACAAAACCAAGGGCAAGCACATCATCACCGTGAAAACCGAGCACAAAGCTGTGCTGGACACCGTGCGCGAACTGGAGCGCCAAGGCTTTGAAGCGACCTACCTGGAACCGCAGGACAATGGCCTGATCACCATCGAGCAGCTGACCGCCGCCATCCGTCCGGACACCATCCTGATCTCGGTCATGCTGGTCAATAACGAGATCGGCGTGATCCAGCCGATCGACCAGATCGGTGAACTGTGCCGCTCGAAAGGCATCATCTTCCACTGCGACGCCGCGCAAGCGACCGGCAAAGTGGTGATCGACCTGCAAAAAACCAAAGTCGACCTGATGACCTTCACCGCCCACAAAACCTATGGCCCGAAAGGCGTGGGCGCGCTGTACGTGTGCCGCAAGCCGCGCGTGCGTATCGAAGCACAGATGCACGGTGGTGGCCATGAGCGCGGTCTGCGTTCCGGCACGCTGCCAACCCACCAGATCGTCGGCATGGGCGAAGCCTTCCGCCTGGCGAAAGTGGAAATGGACACCGAAATCGCCCGCATCAAAGCGCTGCGCGACCGTCTGGCCAAAGGCCTGCAAGAGATCGAAGAGACCTACATCAACGGCGACATGGAGCACCGCGTGCCGCACAACCTGAACGTGAGCTTCAACTACGTTGAGGGCGAATCGCTGATCATGGCCGTGAAAGACCTGGCGGTATCGTCGGGTTCCGCTTGTACTTCGGCCTCGCTGGAACCATCTTATGTGCTGCGCGCCCTGGGCCGCAGCGACGAGCTGGCGCACAGCTCGATCCGTTTCACCATCGGCCGCTTCACCACCGAGGCCGATATCGACTTCGCGATCGAACTGATGAAGTCCAAGGTCAACAAACTGCGTGAACTGTCGCCGTTGTGGGATATGTTCAAAGAAGGCATCGATATCAATTCGATCCAATGGGCAGCCCACTAATTTTTAAGATACAGGAGCATCAAAATGGCTTACTCGGATAAAGTACTGGACCACTACGAAAACCCACGCAACGTCGGCGCGTTTGAAAAAGGCGACGACAGCGTAGGTACCGGCATGGTCGGCGCGCCAGCTTGCGGCGACGTGATGAAGCTGCAAATCAAGGTGGGCGCGGATGGCGTGATCGAAGACGCCAAGTTCAAAACCTATGGCTGCGGTTCGGCCATCGCATCGAGCTCGCTGGTGACCGAATGGGTCAAGGGCAAAACGCTGGATCAGGCGCTGGCCATCAAGAACACCCAGATCGCCGAAGAACTGGCGCTGCCGCCAGTGAAGATCCACTGCTCGATCCTGGCGGAAGACGCCATCAAGGCAGCTGTTCAGGACTACCAGAACAAGCACGCAGCGTAATTACGACGTCGCCCCGGTACGCCGGGGCGCGGGAGAATCAAATGGCAATCACCCTGACCGAAAAAGCAGCAAAGCACATCAACCGCTACATCGAGCGCCGCGGCAAGGGCATCGGTTTGCGTTTTGGCGTGCGTACCACCGGCTGCTCGGGCATGGCCTACAAGCTGGAATACGTGGACGAAGTGACCGCCGAAGACAGCGTGTTCGAATCGCACGGCGTGAAAGTGTTCGTCGATCCGAAAAGCCTGCCGTACATCGACGGCACGGAACTGGACTTCGCCCGCGAAGGCCTGAACGAAGGCTTCAAGTTCAACAACCCGAACGAGAAAGACGCTTGCGGTTGCGGTGAAAGCTTCCGCGTCTGACACGTCATGCAGAATCACTTTGAACTCTTCAATCTGCCACAGCAGTTTGCCGTAGACGCGGGGGCGCTGGACAGCGCCTACCGCGACGTGCAAAGCCGCGTCCATCCCGACAAATTCGTCAGCGCCACCGACGCCGAAAAGCGCGTCGCCATGCAGTGGGCCACCCGCGCCAACGAAGCCTACCAGACCCTGAAAAATCCGCAGAAGCGCGCGCAATACCTGTGCGAGCTGAATGGCGTCGATTTGCAGACCGAGTCGAATACGGCCATGCCGATGGCGTTCCTGATGCAGCAGATGGAGTGGCGTGAAGAGCTGGGCGACGCCCGTGCCGCCAAAGATAGTGACGCGCTGGAGTCGCTGGACGACCAGCTGCGCAAGGCCCGCAAGCAGCAGCTGGCGCAGATCGAACAGCAGATCGGCGCGGGTGATTTCCACGCCGCCGCCCAAGGCGTGCGCGCGCTGATGTTCCTCGAAAAATTTAAGGAAGAGATAGAGCAGAGTTTCGCAGCCATCGAATAAAACCAATATTGGAGCGAGGCATCATGCTTGAGACTGGATGGCAGGCCTTTCAAGATTTTACGAGCACCTATGCAAATGGACTGCATTCCTTTGCAGAGCTGATCAAGATCATTGGTGCTTTCGCCTCATTTTACGCCTTGCTTAAGCTAAGAAAGATTGAGCACAGATATTTGTTCAAGGCGACTATTCCCGGATTGATCGAAAACATCGGTAAATCGCTTAGTCTGATAAATGAAGGTTTACTTGAACCGGAAAACAATCATACTCAAACTCAGCAGGCGCTGAATCACTTGCTCGCCGATGTGAAGACGGTTCAGCGAAGAGTGAAGGGCGACTCTGCGATCGCTGCGAAACGTTTAGTCACGTTGATGCGTCGAATTGGGTTTGAACCTTATTTTTGGCAGCGGCAGATTGTGAGGGAATTGACCGGGGCAGAATTGCTGGAGATATATGTGCAGGCAAGCGGCCTTGTGAGGCTGCTTGCCAACGACTTGGACGGCAGCGCTTGGAGTTCCAAATGAGTGAAGATAAATTCGATCAGGCGATCCTGAAGATTTTCAAGTTGACGCACTCGGGAGTAATTGAGTGGAGCAAATCCACTCCCCCAGAGAGCATTGCCGGAGGGAGCGACTCTGTCATCTCTGTTTATTTTGAGGCGACATATCAAGGGCGTACGCTAGGTCTGTTTCACGAGCGCTTTCGGCGGCAGGGGGGCACTCTTGGCATGGCCCGGACCATCGCTGAACTCACTGGTATAGCTGCTGATTCAAGCCAGTGGGGCGAGCGAGCCCGTTTGGTTCTTTTATATGAGGACGGGGCGGTGGCCTACTCTTTTCCATACTCAAGAGTCACGAAGGACTTGTTGGAAACCGTGCGTTATAAAACATCGGGAGTTGATCAATTCCTGGACGAATTACTGAATACTGAAAACTAAATGGCACTTCTGCAAATTTCCGAACCCGGCATGTCCACCGCACCGCACCAGCATCGTCTGGCGGTGGGGATCGACCTGGGTACCACCAATTCGCTGGTGGCGACTGTGCGCAACAGCATTCCAGAAGTGCTGAACGACGAAGACGGCCGCGCGCTGCTGCCGTCCGTGGTGCGCTATCTGCCTAACGGTCACGCCAACATCGGCTACAAGGCGCAGGCTGCGCAGACCACCGATCCAAAGAACACGATCGTCTCCGTCAAGCGTTTCATGGGCCGCGGCCTGGCGGATATCGCTTACGCCGAGAATTTGCCGTATCAATTCGTGGATGCTCCCGGCATGGTGCAGCTGAAAACCATCGCTGGCGTAAAGAGCCCGGTCGAGGTGTCGGCACAAATTCTGGCCACACTGCGCCAGCGCGCCGAGGACTCGCTGGGCGACGATCTGGTGGGCGCGGTGATCACCGTGCCAGCTTACTTCGACGACGCGCAGCGCCAGGCCACCAAGGATGCCGCACAACTGGCCGGCCTGAACGTGCTGCGCCTGCTGAGCGAGCCGACGGCGGCCGCCATCGCCTATGGCCTCGATAACGGTTCGGAAGGCGTGTACGCCGTCTATGACTTGGGCGGCGGCACCTTCGACATCTCCATCCTCAAACTGAGCAAAGGCGTGTTTGAAGTGCTGTCCACCGGCGGCGACTCCGCGCTGGGCGGCGACGACTTCGACCACCGCCTGTTCTGCTACATTCATCAGGAAGAAAAACTGGCGCCGTTGTCGGACGAAGACACCGCGCTGCTGATGGTGAAATCGCGCGAAGCGAAGGAACTGCTGTCCACCAAATCCGAAGTGATCGTGGACGCCGCGCTCAAGTCGGGCGAACAGGTACACATCACGATCACCGCAGAGAAGTTCCAGGAGATCACCAGGCACCTGATCGAAAAGACCATGAAAGCCATCAAGAAAGCGCTGCGCGACGCCAATGTCGATGCGGACGACGTCGATGGCGTGGTCATGGTCGGCGGTGCGACCCGCATGCCGCACGTGCACCGCGCGGTCAGCGAATACTTCCATACCACGCCGCACGCGAACATCGACCCGGACAAGGTTGTGGCGCTGGGCGCGGCGATTCAGGCCAATCTGCTGGCCGGCAACCGCGCGCCGGGCGACGACTGGTTGCTGCTGGACGTGATTCCGCTGTCGCTGGGCATCGAGACCATGGGCGGCCTGGTAGAGAAAATTATCCCCCGCAATTCGACCATCCCATGCGCCCGCGCGCAGGAGTTCACCACCTTCAAGGACGGCCAGACCGCGCTGGCGGTGCACGTGCTGCAAGGCGAACGCGAACTGGTGGCCGACTGCCGCTCGCTGGCGCGCTTTGAATTGCGCGGCATTCCGCCGATGGCGGCAGGTGCGGCGCGCATCCGCATCACGTACCAGGTGGATGCGGACGGTCTGCTGTCGGTATCGGCACGCGAACTGCGCTCGGGCGTGGAGTCGTCCATCACCGTCAAGCCGTCGTATGGTCTGGGCGATGACGACGTGGCGCGCATGCTGCAAGACTCGCACGCATCGGCGGCGGTCGACATGCAGGCGCGTGCGCTGCGCGAAGAGCAGGTGGAAGCGGAACGCATCCTGCTGGCCACGCAAGCCGCGCTGGACGAAGATGCCGCATTGCTGTCGGACGAGGAACGCGTCGCCGTCGATGCGCTGATGGCGAAGACCCGCGAGATCGTCGCGCAATCGCAGACCGGCGCGGTGGACCATCAGGCAGTGAAGGCGGCGGTTGAAGCGCTGGCCCACGGCACCGAAGAATTCGCATCACGCCGCATGGACCGCAGCGTGCGCAGTGCACTGGCGGGCAAGGCGCTCGACCAGGTCGTTTAAATAAACTTAGAGCTCAACATGCCACAAATCGTATTCCTCCCTCACGCCAAACTGTGCCCGGACGGCGCGGTTGTTGAAGCCCCAGCCGGCAAAACCCTGTGCGACGTCATGCTGGACAATGACATCCACATCGAGCACGCGTGCGAGAAATCCTGCGCCTGCACCACCTGTCACGTGCTGGTGCGCGAGGGCTTCAATTCGCTGAACGAAGCCAGCGAAACCGAAGAAGACCTGCTGGACAAGGCCTGGGGCCTGGAAGCCGTGTCGCGTCTGTCGTGCCAGGCCGTGGTGGCGGACGAAGACCTGGTTATTGAAATTCCGAAGTACACCATCAATCACGCAAGCGAAGGCGGGCACTGATATGAAGTGGACTGACATCACCGCGATTGCGGAAGCGCTGTACGACAAGTATCCGGACGTCGATCCGGCCACCATCCGCTTCACCGATCTGCACAACAAAATCATCGACCTCGAAGAGTTCGATGACGACAAATCGCGCGGTGGTGAGAAAGTCCTTGAAGCAGTTCAGCAGGCGTGGATCGATGAAGCCCAGTAAGCAACCGAAAATCGGCGCCACCGTCACCAGCGCCGACAACATGCCGGAAATCCGTGAAGGCCAGACCGTAGCGCTGCTACAGGAGCTGCACATCCTCACGCGCGACGGCAAGATGAATCAGGACAGCCGCCGCAAGCTGAAACAGGTCTACCACCTGTATCAGTTCATTGAGCCGTTGCTGAAAGAAGTGTTGGAGTCCAAGGATAACGTCACGCTGGTGGACCATGGCGCCGGCAAGTCCTACCTCGGCTTCATCATCTACGACCTGTTCTTCAAGGCGCTGCAAAACTCGCACATCTACGGCATTGAGACGCGCGAAGAGCTGGTGGCGCGCTCGCAGGAACTGGCGCGGAAATTCAACTTCCCCGGCATTTCCTTCCTGCCGCTGTCGGTGGCCGAGTCCACCGAGTCGACGCTGCTGCCGGAGCAGATCGATGTCGTCACCGCGCTCCACGCCTGCAACACGGCGACCGATGACGCCATCCAGTTCGCATTGAAGAAAAAGGCCAGGCACATCGTGCTGGTGCCATGCTGCCAGGCCGAAGTGGCTTCGGTCCTCAAGAAAAACAAAGGCCAGTCGCTGGGTAAATCCGCGCTGACCGAAATCTGGCGTCATCCAATTCACACGCGTGAATTCGGCAGCCAGATCACCAACGTGCTGCGTTGCCTGCAACTGGAAGCGCACGGCTACAGCGTCACCGTGACTGAACTGGTAGGCTGGGAGCATTCGATGAAGAATGAACTCATCATTGCCACGTACAAGAATCTGCCGCGCAAGCGTCCGGCCGAACGCCTGAAAGAGGTGCTGGAGACCGTGGGCCTGCAAGAGATGCATACCCGTTTCTTCGCCGAAGAAGAGGTGGCATGATGGAGTGGCTCGACCTGCGTAGCGACACCGTTACGCGCCCCAGCGCTGCCATGTGCGCGGCCATCAACGCCGCCGATGTTGGCGATGACGTCTACGGCGACGACCCGACCGTCAACCGCTTGCAGGAGTACGCGGCTGATTTGTTCGGTTTTGAAGACGCGGTGTTCGCGCCGTCCGGCACGCAAAGCAATCTGCTCGCGCTGCTGGCGCATTGCGGCCGTGGCGACGAGTATCTGGTCGGCCAGGAAGCGCATACCTACCGCTACGAAGGCGGCGGTGCCGCGGTGCTGGGTAGCATCCAGCCGCAGCCCATCATCAACCAGGCCGATGGCAGCATAGCGCTGGCCGATATCGCGTCCTACATCAAGCCGGACGATTTCCACTTCGCGCGCACCAAGCTGCTCGCGCTGGAGAACACCATCAACGGCCGCGTGCTGCCTATGGAGTATGTGCAGCAGGCGACGCAATTGGCGCATGACAAAGGCCTGTCCACGCACCTCGACGGCGCGCGCGTCTGCAACGCCGCCGTCAAGCTGGGCGTGAGTCCGCGTGAGATCACGCGCGGCTTCGATTCGGTGTCGGTGTGCCTGTCCAAAGGCCTCGGCGCGCCGGTCGGTTCGGTCCTGCTGGGCACCAGGCCGTTCATCAAAGAGGCCAAGCGCTGGCGCAAGATGCTGGGCGGTGGCATGCGCCAGGCCGGCGTCATCGCGGCCGGCGGCTTGTACGCGCTGGAGCACAACATCCCGCGCTTGCAGGAAGACCACGACAACGCGGCTTACTTCGCCGGCGAGCTGGCGAAGATGAAAGGCCTCAAAGTCAGCACGCCGCAGACCAATATCTTCTACGTCGACATTCCGCAGTTCGTGCTGAAAGGGCTGGAGGATGTGCTGGAACTGACGCGCATCCGTCTCTCGCTGTCGCAGCGCACGCGCATCGTCACGCACATGGACGCCTCGCGCGACGCTATCGACCGCGCCATCACCGTGTTTGGAGACTTTTTTGGATAACGACGATACCGTACGCCTGAACAAGCGCGTCGCCGAAGAGCGCGGCTGTTCCCGTCGTGAGGCGGAGCTCTACATCGAGGGTGGCTTTGTCAGCGTCGATGGCGAAATCGTGGAAGAGGTGGGCGCGCGCGTGACGCCGGAACAGCAAGTCAGCGTCGCAGCCGACGCCACGCTGCTGGAAATCACGCCGGTGACCATCGTGCTGCACAAGCCTGCGGGAGCGGCGCAACCGCTGCACCTGCTGAATGCCGATTCGCTGACGCGCACCGTGCCTGGCAAGCGCTTCCTCAAGCGTCACATCACGGGGCAGGAGCAGATGGTGCCGCTGGACGCCAAGGCCAGTGGCCTGGTCGTCTTCACGCAAGACTTCCGCGTCAACCGCAAGCTGAGCGAGGACACGCTGGAACAGGAAATCATCGTTGAAGTCTCCGGCCAGATCATTGAAGGCGGCTTGCAGCAGCTGAATCAGATCAACGGCAAAGTAAGCTGGCAGAACGAAACGCGCCTGCGCTTCGCCATGAAGAACGCCAAGCTTGGATTGATCGAAAAACTGTGCAAGGAAGTCGGCCTGAAAGTGCTGTCCATGAAGCGCATCCGCATTGGACGCATCTCCATGGCCAGCTTGCCGGCAGGCGAATGGCGCTACCTGCAAGACTACGAGAAGTTCTGATTATTTTCCGGTCTGCGACAGGATGAAGGCATAAGTATCCGCCGCCTCCGCATCCTGTTGCGCGCGCGTCGAGCCCATGCCGTGGCCGGCGTCGAAATCCACCCGCAACAACACAGGCTTGCCGCTGGCCGTCGCCGCTTGCAGGCGCGCCGCCATCTTCGCCGGATGGAAGGGCGCCACGCGCGGATCGGTCACGCCGGTGGTCAGCAGCACCGCCGGGTATTTGGTCCCGTCCACCACTTGCTGATAGCTGTCGATGCTCTTCAAGGCCTTGAAGCCTGCTGGATCGGCAATCGCACCCCATTCAGGTTCTTCGCCGTAGCCATTCTGCTCCGCCACGTAGCGCAGCGGATTGTGCCAGCCCACGCCGGACACCACGGCCGCAAACAGGTCCGGACGTTCTTCCAGCGCGCGGCCCATGGTGATGCCGCCGGCTGAACGTCCGCCGATAGCCTGATACGCCGGCGAGGTGTAGCCCTTGGCCTGCATGTCCTCGCACACGGCGATCAGGTCGCGCCAGGTGTTCGGTTTATTTTCCAGCTGGCCGGCGCGATGCCACTCGCGGCCAAACTCGCCGCCGCCGCGCACATTGGCGTAGCCGATGACGGCGCCTTGATCCGCCAGTGCCAGCAAGCGGCCGACAAACGCCGGCGTGTAAGCCGCCGCGCCATAGCTGCCGTAGGCTTGGACGAAGGCTGGATTTTTGCCGTCCAGCTTCAGGCCCTTTTTGTAGACCAGGCTATACGGAATCTGCGTGCCATCCTTGGCGGTGGCGAAGCGGCGTTCGGTGGCGTAGCCACTGACGTCAATCGCCGGTTTGGGCGTGATGCCGGTGTCGGCCACCTTGCCGTCCGCGCCCACCGACCAGATGCCCGCAGGTTGCAGCCAGCCGGTGAAGATGATCAGCGCGCCCGGCGTCTTGTCGTCGGCGTCGACTTCGCGCAGCGTGCCGTCGAAGGGCAGGGCGATGTCGGCCAGTTTACCGTCCGTGCCCAGGCGTTGCAGCTTGCCGATGCCGCCGTCCATGGCGCGGATGTACAAGCCATCCTTGGCGCGCGCGACGCCTTGCAGCACCAGTGTCGATTCGGGCATCACTTCCTGCGCGTTGGGCAGCGATGGCTTCGACGCGGAGGTTTTCAACAGGCGGCCGCGCGGGTGCTTGTGATTGGATAGCAGGTACAGGTCGTCGCCTTGCAGATTGAAGTCGGTTACCTCGTCATCGAAGTTGGCGGCCTGCTGCCATTTGGCCTTGCCGCGCAAGACGTCTTGCAGCGGCGCGGTGTAGAGGCGCCGCTCTTTGCGCACGTCGGCCAGCATCAGCACCGCGACGTTGGTTTGCGTGGACGCGAGCACCAGCGGCACCTGGATCTTTTCATACTGAACAGCGGCGTCGAGGCCGCGCTTCATCAGCACCGGGTCCTTGTCAGGGTTGGCGCCCACTTTGTGGAAGCGCGCTTGCGAGTCGAGGAAACGCTCCGGCGTGTTCACTTTGCCGGTCAGCTGATTGTAGAAGAAGCCGGAGCTGTCGGCCAGCCAGCTGGGGCTGGCGTATTGCGTGTTGGCGATGTGCTCTTTCAGCACCGTGCCGCTGCGCACATCCATGATGTACAGCACCGAGTCTTCACTGCCGTCTTTCGACAGGCCGTACACCAGTTTGCTGCCGTCCGGCGAGGCGCGCCACCAGTCGAGCGAGACATGGCTGGTCTTGGTATCGAGCTTGGTCGGGTCGACCAGCACCCGGTCCTTGCCGCCTTCGCGCACGAACAGTTTGAAGTTGTTGGAGCCGACCGGGCGTTGCTGGTAGAACAGGCGGGCGCCGGCCTTTTGCACCTCGGCCGGACTGGCGATGTCGCCGGACAATTGCTGAATGCGCTTCAACAGCTCATCGCGCCTGGGCAATTGATCGAGGACAGCGCGGGCGTGGGCGTTTTGTTGTTTCAGGAACGGCAGCCAGTCCGGGTCCTTGTCGTTTTCCATCCAGCGGTAGCGGTCGGTGATGGTCTCGCCGAAATAGGTGTCGGTGACGGCTTCGACGCGGGCAACAGGGGCGGGCGGAAGGTCGGCGGCGGCCGCGCTGGCGGCGAGCGCCAACAGCGCGCCGTAGATGGCAGGTTTCATTTTCGGTCCCTCATGGCAGAAAAGCCTATTCTGCCATGAAAGATTGCGAAAATTACACTTTCTTTTTCTTTTCCGGCGGCGGCAGCTGCACCATGCGCGTGCCGGCCAGTTTGTCGTGCAGGAACTGGCGGTCCTTGTCGAAGAAGGCCGTCAGCGACCACAGCAGGATGCCGGCGAAGATCGCGCCCAGCGCCTGCCAGCGGTGCAGGTCCAGCGCCAGCGCCACGATCAGCGCCGGCAGCACCCACATCCAGCTCAGCAGATAGCGCAGGGCGGCGGCACGCGGGGACACGCGATTGCCATTCTTGCACAGCAGCTTCATGCGCCAGGTTTTCATGGCCAGCGTCTGGCCGTCGCGGCTCCACTGGTGAATGAAATAGAAGCCCAGCACCACGAAGGCCAACGCCTGCCGCATGTGCTCGACCAGCGGCGTGTGGCTGGCGCGGGTGGCGATCTCAAAAATCAGGAACGGCAGGAACAGCACGGCAAAGCCGAGCAGCGATTCATACACCATCGAAATCAGGCGGCGCTTGACGGTCGGGTTATTTGACATCGGTGGGCGCCGGTGGCGTCGGCTGGGCGGGCGTGGTGGATGGCGTCGCCGTGCCGGTCGGCACCGGCGTCACGTTGGAAGCGTTCGGCAGCTGCGCGTTCGGATCGGCGGCAGGGGCGGGGACCACAGGCGGCACCACCGGCGTCGCCACGCCCGGCGAACTGGTCGGCTTGGCCGGCTTGATCGGCGCCACGGTGGCGGCCTTGGCCTGTGCCGGCGTCGGCAGATTGGCGACTTGTTTCTTGGTGGCCGGCTTGGCCGCCAATTCCTTCTTCTGCTCGTCCGGCAGCTGCTGGTAGGATTCCCACGAGGTCGACTTCTGCGCCGGGTCCAGCTTCTGCGCGCGGGCGAAATTCTGGCGCACCTGGCGGCGTTCTTCCGGCGTCATGCGCACCCATTCGCGCATGCGTTCCTGCACGCGCACCTGCTCATCGGGCTTCATCCTGGCGTAGCGCCTGGCGATGCCCAGCCATTTCTGCTTGCGCACCGGCTCCATGGTGTCCCATTCGCCGGCGAGCGGTTCCAGCGCCTGCTGCTGGGCAGGCGACAAATTCTTCCACAGGACTTTTTCCGGCGCGGTGGCGCCGCTCTTGCCGGTGACCGCGGCCACCGGCGCCTTCACCAGTTCGGGCGCGTCCGGCCGATTGGCGACCCATGCCGCGCCCGCTGCTGCTACCGCTACCACCACTCCAGCGCCCAGTTTGGCGCGACCGCTCCATGCCATACGCTTACTCGCTTTGCGACAGATAGGCGTTGAAGCCGTGGTCCAGGTAGGCGTTCAGCGGCAGCTCGTCCGACAGCACGGCCGCGTCGATCTCGGCCAGGTCGGCGATGCGTTCCTGCTGCTCGTACTGGTAGATGCCGATCATGCCGATCACCAGGGCCAGCGCCGGCACCGCCATGCTGACCCGGCCCAGCCAGGCAAACTGCGAGAAGAAGCCGCTGATGCCGCCGCCGGCGACAGCCAGATCAGCCTTGGTAACCCGCACGGAGAGCGGCTGCTCCACATGGGCCTTCTTGCGCGCGAGCGCCATCTTGCGCGCCTGAGCCAGGCGGTCTGTGGTCGAAGCGGGCAGCTCGTCCAGCTTTTCATTGAGCGCGTGGCGCACTTTGTAAGCGAAATTCAGATCGTCGGTGTTCATAATTTAATTCCCTTGGCTTGCAGCGCCTCGGCCAGCGCGTGAGTTGCTCGTGAGCAATGCGTTTTGACGCTGCCTTCTGAGCAGCCCATTGCCTCGGCCGTTTCGGCCACATCCATGTCCTGCCAGTAACGCATGAGGAAGGCTTCGCGTTGACGCGCCGGCAGTTTTTGTATTTCTGCCTCGATAAGGGCGAGCGTTTGCTGGCGTTCCACCTTGTCGGCGCCCGATTCGGCGGCCTCGGTGCCGGCTTCGGCGGCATACGATTCGAGTATATCAAAGTCCTCGTGCTCGTCGCCCGAGGGGCCCATGCCGGAAAACAGGCTGACCCAGCTGTTACGGACTTTTTCCCTGCGGAAATAATCGAGGATGGTGGTTTGCAGGATACGCTGGAACAGCATCGGCAGCTCGGCGGCCGGCTTGTCGCCGTATTTTTCGGCGAGCTTGATCATCGCGTCCTGCACGATATCGAGAGCGGATTCGTCCTTGCGTACTGCGTAGACGGCTTGTTTGAAGGCCCGGCGTTCGACGTTTTCGAGGAAGTCGGATAATTCTTTGTCTGTGGCCATGCGTTGGGATGTTTTGAACTGTGGCGCATGCTAGCAAAAAACCTCCTGTTTTGCATGGTTTTACATCAAAAACGATCAATTTCCAAATTATCCCTTGCTGAAAAGGGTATGGCGGTGTTACCGTATGGGACGCTTTGAACAACCCCGAAGCTCTATGGTCTGGTCGCAGCAGGCACACAACGCCGCAATCGACACGACGCGCTTTCATTTAGTAGGCAGTTTGCTCTCGCCCACGCCACAAGCGTGAGAGGTATGCAACACCACTACGGAAAACCCGGCCAAACGAGAGTTTGCGCTAGCATCGCTTTGCACGCCACTACGGTTGGCGGAAGAGGCAGTGCGACCGCATAAATAAAGGGAAGCCAGGCAGAGCTGTAGCGGTATTCATACCCCGTCAGGACAGAGCATCCGATCAATCTCCTATGGACCTTGAAAGGAATGTTTCATGAATACCGAAGCATCTAGTTCACAACTTACTGGCGCGGAAATTGTCGTGCGCTGCCTGGCCGAAGAGGGCGTTGAGCACGTCTTTGGTTACCCTGGCGGTGCCGTACTCTACATCTACGACGCCATCTTCAAGCAAGACAAATTCCAACACATTCTGGTACGCCACGAGCAGGCTGCGATCCACGCTGCCGACGCATACTCGCGCTCGTCGAACAAGGTCGGTGTTGCACTGGTCACGTCCGGTCCGGGTGTTACCAATGCAGTGACGGGCCTGTCCACCGCGTACATGGATTCCATCCCGATGGTGGTGATCTCCGGCCAGGTGCCGAGCCACGCGATCGGCCAGGATGCGTTCCAGGAATGCGACACGGTCGGTATTACCCGTCCGGTGGTCAAGCACAATTTCCTCGTCAAGGACGTCAAGGACTTGGCCGAGACCATGAAGAAAGCCTTCTTCATCGCCCGCACCGGCCGTCCAGGCCCTGTGCTGGTCGATATTCCGAAGGATATCTCCATGCATAAAACGAGCTTCTCGTACCCGAAAGAGGTCGAGATGCGTTCGTACAAACCGGTAGACAAAGGCCACTCCGGCCAGATCCGCAAGGCGGTGCAGCTGCTGCTGCAAGCCGAACGCCCGATGATTTACACCGGTGGCGGCGTGATCCTGGCGAATGCCTCGCCGGAACTGAATAAACTGGTCGACAAACTGGGCTTCCCGGTCACCAACACGCTGATGGGCCTGGGCGCGTACCGCTCCAGCGACGAGAAATTCGTCGGCATGCCGGGCATGCACGGGACCTACGAAGCCAATATGGCGATGCAGAACTGTGACGTGCTGATCGCCATCGGCGCGCGTTTCGACGACCGCGTGATCGGCAACCCGAAACACTTCGCCTCCAACCCGCGCAAGATCATTCACGTGGACATCGATCCGTCGTCGATCTCCAAGCGCGTGAAGGTGGACATTCCTATCGTCGGCAACGTCAAGGACGTGCTGGTCGAATTCCTGGCCCAGCTCGATGCGGCGGATGCCAAGCCGAACGCGCCTGCGCTCAAGGACTGGTGGAAGCAGATCAACGAATGGCGCGGCAAGGACTGCCTGAAGTATTCGGGCTCCGATCTGGTCATCAAGCCACAAGCCGTGGTGGAAAAACTGTGGGAAGTGACCAAGGGCGACGCCTTCATCACCTCCGACGTCGGCCAGCACCAGATGTGGGCCGCGCAGTACTACGGCTTCGACAAGCCTAAGCGCTGGGTCAACTCGGGCGGTCTGGGCACCATGGGCGTGGGCCTGCCATACGCCATGGGCGTGCAGATGGCGAATCCTGACGCCACGGTGGCTTGCATCACCGGCGAAGGTTCGATCCAGATGAACATTCAGGAGCTGGCGACCTGCAAACAGTACCACCTGACGCCGAAGATCATCATGCTGAACAACCGCTTCCTGGGCATGGTGCGCCAGTGGCAGCAGATCGACTACGGTTCGCGCTACTCCGAGTCCTACATGGACTCGCTGCCGAACTTCGAGAAGCTGGCCGAGGCCTATGGCCACGTCGGCATGCGCATTGAAAAACCGGGTGACGTGGACGGCGCGCTGCGCGACGCCTTCGCCATGAAAGACAAGCTGGTCTTCATGAACTTCATTACCGACCAAGGAGAAAACGTCTGGCCGATGGTGAAAGCCGGCAAGGGCCTCTCTGAAATGCTGCTGGGTTCGGAGGATCTCTAACATGCGACACATTATTTCTGTCTTGCTGGAAAACGAAGCCGGCGCGCTGTCGCGCGTGGTGGGCCTGTTCTCGGCCCGTGGCTACAACATCGAAACGCTGACCGTGGCGCCGACCGAGGACCCAACCCTGTCGCGCATGACCATCGTCACCACCGGCTCGGATGACATCATCGAACAGATCACCAAGCACCTGAACCGCCTGATCGAGGTGGTGAAGGTGGTGGACCTGACCGAAGGCCAGCACATCGAACGCGAACTGATGCTGATCAAAGTGCGCGCGGTGGGCAAGGAACGCGAGGAAATGAAGCGCACCGCCGACATCTTCCGTGGCCGCATCATCGACGTCACCGAAAAGAGCTACACGATTGAACTGACCGGCGCCAAGAGCAAGCTCGATGCGTTTATCGATTCGATCGACCGCGCCTCCATCCTGGAGACGGTCCGTACCGGCGGTTCCGGCATCGGACGCGGCGAACGCATCCTCAAAGTCTAAGCAAGATCAAGCAACACGCATCTCATATAACGAATTTACTAGGAATGAACATGAAAGTTTTCTACGACAAAGACGCTGACCTCTCCCTGATCAAAGGCAAAAACGTGGCCATCATCGGCTACGGCTCGCAGGGCCACGCACACGCGCAAAACCTGAGCGATTCGGGCGTGAACGTGACCGTCGGCCTGCGCAAAGGCGGCTCGTCCTGGAACAAGGTCGAGAAAGCCGGCCTGAAAGTCGCGGAAGTGAACGACGCAGTGAAAGCCGCCGACGTCATCATGATCCTGCTGCCGGACGAGAACATCGCCCAGGTGTACAACGAAAACGTCGCGCCGAACGCCAAGCAGGGTGCAGTGCTGGCCTTCGCCCACGGCTTCAACGTGCACTACGGCCAGGTTCAGCCGCGTGCCGACCTGGACGTGATCATGGTTGCGCCGAAGGCCCCGGGCCACACCGTGCGCGCCACCTACACCCAGGGTGGCGGCGTGCCGCACCTGATCGCCGTGTACCAGGACAAGTCCGGCATCGCCCGCGACATCGCCCTGTCGTACGCCTCGGCCAACGGCGGCGGCCGTGCCGGCATCATCGAAACCAACTTCCGCGAAGAGACCGAGACCGACCTGTTCGGCGAGCAGGCGGTTCTGTGCGGTGGCGCGGTTGAGCTGATCAAGGCGGGCTTCGAGACCCTGGTGGAAGCCGGCTACGCGCCAGAGATGGCCTACTTCGAATGCCTGCACGAGCTGAAACTGATCGTCGACCTGATCTACGAAGGCGGCATCGCCAACATGAACTACTCGATCTCGAACAACGCCGAATACGGCGAGTACGTGACCGGCCCGCGTGTGGTGACCGAAGACACCAAGAACGCCATGCGTCAGTGCCTGAAAGACATCCAGACCGGTGAATACGCTAAATCGTTCATCCTGGAAAACAAAGCCGGCGCCCCGACCCTGATCTCGCGCCGCCGCCTGACCGCCGAGCACCAGATCGAAGAAGTCGGCGCCAAACTGCGCGCCATGATGCCTTGGATCGCCAAAAACAAAATGGTTGACCAGTCGAAGAACTAATCAGTTCCTCCTCACGCAAAAAAGCCGGCTTCGCGCCGGCTTTTTTATTTCTGGAATTGATAAGCGAGGATGCAGAGCAGGACCAGGCAAGCGATGCCGACGACCATGGTGAAGGCGCCGGAGACGATGAGCTTGCCATCGGCACGGGTGTAGATGACAGTCGAGCTGTAGATCGCTTCCTTGGGCGTCTCCGCGCGAGCGCGCCCCAGTGAGACGATGGGAATGACGACCTGGCCCACGCCGTAGAACACGACATCGAATAGTAGCGGCACGAAAAATTCCAGAATCGCCATCGTCAGCCTCCTGATGAAATCGCATCATAGCAAGCTTCCCGCCCCCCTCAATTAGCGCATCCTTAAGCTTCAATTCGGGGTCAGCTCTGTCATTTGGACAGCCGTACCAGTTCTTTGATTTATCTCAATACGCGGAAATGGCCGTTTTCGCGTGTTGATATATCTCAAACATTTGTGCTGAGTGTCCGAATGTCAGATCTGACCCCGAATCTGTTACATATGGTCACTATGTCTTACAGGTATGTTTTGTGAATTCGGGTAAAGTGCGGCTTGTCGTAACTTTAACTTTGGAGCCCGCATGACTATCTTGAAAAACTTCGCTGCCGTTGCTGCCATCACCTCGATCGCGCTGGCCGCGCACGCCGCTCCGACGGAATCGCTGCCGACCACCGGCGCGCTGGTGGTGGTGCCAGCCTACGGCGAAGTGAAACACGCCAATGACCAAGCCGTCGTCACGCTGGCCATTGAAGAACAGGACAAGGACAAAGCCGCCGCCGCATCGCGCGTCAATCAGAAAATGAAGCAGGGCCTGGACATCGTCAAGAAGGAAGACCCGCAAGCCGGCCTGAAAACGCAAGGCTATTACACCTACCCGGTCTACCCGGAGGAGCGCGTGCTGCCGAATGGCCAGCCGGTCAAACAACGCGTGCCCACCGCCTGGCGCGTCGGCCAGTATCTGGAGGTGACCACCACCAATCTCGATAAACTGCCAAAAACCGTGGCAGCCGCCCAGAAGATCCTGACCCTGAACGGCATCAACTTCGGCCTCACGCCTGAAGCCACCAAAAAGCTCGATGACCAGCGCATCGCCGCCACCTACCAGAACCTGAACGAGCGCATCGGCTTCATCGCCACCGCCATGGGCCGCAAGGTGGGCGACGCCGTGCTCGATACGGTCGACTTTGAGGGCTCCGGCAATTACACCGAGGCGCGCCCGGCCGCCGAACCGGTGATGATGCGCCTGTCGAAAGCCGCCGACAACACGAATGTGGCCGAGCCAAGCTTCGAGCCGGGCGAGACCACCCTGCAAATGCATCTGGTCGGCAAGGTGCGATTCAAGTAAGTCCGCAGTGTTTGAGGTAAAGTATTATTTTTATCTCAACACTGGAGCTTGCCATGAAATACCTTGTTGCCGCCGCCCTGGCGGCCTGTGTTTTGTCCGTCCATGCGCAATCGCTGTCCACCGCCGGCACGCTGGTGGTGGTGCCGGCTTTCGGCGAGGTCAAGCGCGCCAACGACCAGGCCACGGTGACGCTGTCGGTTGAAGAGATCGACAAGGACAAGGCCGCCGCCGCCTCGCGCGTCAACACGAAAATGAAGCAGGGGCTGGAGATCGTCAAGAAGGCCGATCCGCAAGCCAGCCTGAAAACCCAGAATTACTACACCTATCCGGTCTATCCGGAAGAACCGCCGCTGCAACCGGGCCAACTGCGCAAGCCGCGCGTGCCAACCTCGTGGCGCGTGGGCCAATCCCTGCAAATGACGACATCCAATTTGGACAGTCTGCCGCGCACCGTCGCTGCTGCCCAGGCCATCCTCAGCCTGAATTATCTGCATTTCAGTCTGACGCCCGAGGCCACGCGCCAACTGGAGGATCAGCGCATTGCCGCCACTTATCAGAACTTGAATGAGCGTATCAACTCGATTGCCAAGGCCATGGGCCGCAAGGTCAGCGACGCGGTGCTCGATACGGTGGACTTCGAGGGCTCCGGCAACTACAGCAACCGTGTGGAAGTGAGCGGCTCGCGCGCGCTGGCCATGGCAGCCGCACCGGCGCCGCCACCCGCGCCGAGCGTGGCCGAGCCAAGCTTCGAGCCGGGCGAAACCACGCTGACGATGCGACTGGTGGGTAAGGTGCGCTTCAAGTAAGCGGGCGCCTCCTCTATAATGGTGGCGCAACTCAGATAACCAGAAACGGACCACTATGCCCAACTTTCCCCGCCGCCGCGCCAAAAACAGCGCGGCCCAAGCCAAGCTGCCCAAAACGTCGCGTTTCAGCCGTTTTGCACGCCGCGCCCGCGGAGAGGATCTGGACCGTCCGCGCCATCGTGGCATTTACCTGTTGCCGAATGCCTTCACCACGGCCGCGCTGTTCTGCGGTTTCTACGCCATCGTCATGGCGATGAATCAGAAATTTGAGCACGCCGCCTGGGCCATCTTCATCGCCATGGTGCTCGATGGACTGGACGGCCGCGTTGCCCGCCTGACCAACACGCAGAGCGAATTCGGCGCGCAGTACGATTCGCTGTCGGACATGGTGTCCTTCGGCGCCGCGCCGGCGCTGGTGATGTATGAATGGTCGCTGCGCGGCCTGGGCAAGCTGGGTTGGATCGCCGCCTTCGTCTACTGCGCCGGCGCCGCCCTGCGCCTCGCGCGCTTCAATACCAATATCGAAGTGGTGGACAAGCGCTACTTCCAGGGCATGCCCTCGCCGTCGGCCGCCGCGCTGATGGCCGGTTTCATTCTGATGATCCTCGATCTGGAAGCCGACGTCTCCGGCCTGGAGATGGCCTGGGTCTCGTGGGGCATCGCCATCTTCGCCGGCCTGACCATGGTCAGCAACGTGCCGTTCTATAGTTTCAAGGATGTGAACTTCCGCAAGCCAGTGCCATTCATCGGCGTGTTCCTGATCGCGCTTGGCCTGGCGCTGATTGCGATCAAGCCGGCGGCCACACTGTGGCCTCTGTTTGCGATTTACGGCCTGTCGGGTTACGGGGTCGCTGCGTGGCGCGCGGCCAAAGGCAAGAAGGTCAGTCTGATCCAGACCGAGATGGACAGCGACGATCCGAGCGAGCGTCATTAAACCGATAGGGCGGCAGGCCCTGGGCAGATTCAAGGAGCAATCATGAGTAACTCATCCAACCGCCTGATCATCTTCGACACCACGCTGCGCGACGGCGAGCAATCGCCGGGCGCCTCGATGACCAAGGACGAGAAGGTCCGCATCGCCAAACAGCTGGAGCGCCTGCGGGTGGATGTCATCGAGGCTGGCTTTGCGGCTGCATCGCCCGGCGATTTCGAATCGATCAAGGCCATCGCTTCGGCGGTGCGCGAGTCCACCATCTGCTCGCTGTCGCGCGCCAATGACCGCGACATCGCCCGTGCCGCCGAAGCGCTGCTGCCGGCCGAGCGCAAACGCATCCACACCTTCATCGCCACCTCCAAGCTGCACATGGAGGCCAAGCTGCGCATGCTGCCGGAGCAGGTGCTGGAGCAGGCCCGCAACGCGGTGCGCTTCGCCCGCCAGCACACGGACGATATCGAATTCAGTCCGGAAGACGGCAGCCGCTCGGATGAGGATTTCCTGTGTCGCGTGCTGGAAGGCGTGATCGCCGAAGGCGCTACCACCATCAACTTCCCGGACACCGTGGGCTATGCCGTGCCGGAACTGTTCGGCGAAACCATCCGCCGCCTGCGCGAGCGCATTCCGAATTCCGACAAGGCCGTGTGGTCGGTGCACTGCCATAACGATCTTGGCCTGGCGGTCGCCAACTCGCTGGCCGGCGTGGTGATCGGCGGCGCGCGCCAAATCGAGTGCACCATCAATGGCCTTGGCGAGCGCGCTGGTAACACGGCGCTGGAAGAGGTGGTGATGGCGCTGCGTACGCGCGGCGGCTACTACAATCTCGAATGCGGCATCGACACCACGCAGATCGTGGCGGCGTCCAAGATGGTGTCGCAGATTACCGGCTTTGCGGTGCAGCCGAACAAGGCGGTGGTGGGCGCGAACGCGTTTGCCCACGCATCGGGCATCCATCAGGATGGCATGCTGAAGTCGCGCGAGACTTACGAGATCATGCGCGCCGAAGACGTGGGCTGGACCGCGACCAAGATCGTGCTGGGCAAGCTGTCCGGCCGCAACGCCTTCAAGCAGCGATTGCAGGAGCTGGGCATCGATCTGGAATCGGAGGCCGAGGTCAACGCGGCCTTTGCCCGCTTCAAGGAACTGGCCGACCGCAAGGCCGATATTTTTGACGAGGACATTCTGGCGCTGGTGTCGGACGAGCAGCAGTCGCAGGAGAGCGAGTTCTATCGCTTCGTCTCGCTGGAGCAGCGCTCGGCCAGCGGCGAGACGCCGACGGCGAAAATCGTGTTCCATGTCGACGGTGAAGAACACGTCAGCGAAGGACGCGGCGATGGACCGGTCGATGCGACCGTCAACGCCATCGAGGGCGAGGTAGGCAGCGGCGCGGAGCTGGTGCTGTTCTCGGTGAACGCCATCAGCACCGGCACCCAGTCGCAAGGCGAGGTGACGATGCGCTTGTCGAAAGAAGGCCGCATCGTCAATGGCGTGGGCGCGGACCCGGACATTATCGTGGCGTCGGCCAAGGCCTATCTGTCGGCGCTGAACAAACTGCATTCCAAGATTGAACGGGTAAATCCACAACCATGAGTAAAGAGTTTGATGTTGTAGCGCTGGGTGAAGCGATGGTGGAGTTCAACCAGGCCCTAGCCAGCGAGCCTTTGTACCGTCAGGGTTTCGGCGGCGACACCTCCAACGCGGTGATTGCCGCCAGCCGGCAGGGCGCGCGTACCGCGTACCTGAGCCGCGTGGGTGAAGATCATTTCGGCCGCATGCTGCTGGACTTGTGGCAGGCGGAAGGTGTGAATGTCAGCGGCGTGGCGCGCGATGCGCAGGCGCCGACTGGTTTGTACTTCGTGAATCACGGCCCGACAGGGCACGCGTTCAGCTATCTGCGCGCGGGTTCTGCGGCCAGCCGCATGCTGCCGCAGACCATGGACCTGAGCGCGGCGCAGCGCACGCGCTGGTTCCATGTGTCGGGCATTTCGCAGGCCATTTCCGCCAACGCCTGCGACACCGTATTCGCGGCGATTGACGCGGCGCGCGCGGCTGGTGCACAGGTCAGCTACGACCCGAACTTGCGCCTGTCGCTGTGGCCACTGGCACGCGCCCGCGCCACCATCTGTGCGACGATCGCGCTGACCGATCTGTTCCTGCCCAGCCTTGACGAAGCGGTCACGCTGGCCGGCACTGACGATGTGAAGGCGATCTTCGCATGGGCACGCGCGCAAGGCGCACGTGCGGTCGTGCTGAAGGCCGGTCCTTCCGGCGCATGGTACGCGGAGCAGGGCGCGGAGCCGCAACTGGCCGCATCGCGCGCAGTGCAAGCGGTGGACGCCACCGGCGCCGGCGACTGCTTCGACGGCTCGCTGCTGGCGCGCCTGGCTGCCGGCGACACGTTGGCCGACGCGGTGCGCTATGCGAATGCCAGCGCCGGCTTGTCGACGCTGGGCCATGGCGCGGTGGCGCCGATTCCGACGGCGGCGCAAGTGCGGGCGGCGTTGGGCTGATACTTCGGTCCACGCCTAAGCATTCCGGCAGACCGATAGCTATCCTGATGTTTTCAACAGGAGGCTTACATGGCTGTCACTTGCTTTATCCGCTACGAGATCGATCCCTTCCAGCGCGACGCGTTCCGTCGATATGCCGAGAACTGGCACCGCATCATCCCGCGTCTGGGTGGACGGCTGCTAGGCTACTTCCTGCCGCTGGAAGGCACCAACTACGAAGCGTGGGGACTGGTAGGCTTCGACTCGCTGGCCGAGTACGAATCCTACCGCGCGCGCCTGCGGGGGGACAGCGAGGCGAAAGATAACTTCGCCTTCGCACAGCAGCAGCGCTTCATCCTGCGCGAAGAACGCACCTTCCTGTCGGCGGTGGCGCCTTGATCCGCCTGCAAGCCGCCGGCCAGCCGACGCTGGCCTTGTACCACCAGCCAGCACAGGCCGATCTTGCGGATGTGATCTACGTTCACGGATCGACTTTTGGCGCGGAGTTGTCGGTGCTGTGGCAACTGGACGGGCGTTCGTGGGCGGATGCATTGTGCGATGCCGGGTTCAATGTGTGGGCTTTCGATTTTGCCGGCTATGGCGCTTCCGATCGTTATTCGCCAGACGCTACGCAACCGGCAGGCGATATGGCACAGGTGCTGCCGCAATTGCAGCGCGTTGTGGCGGCGGTGCGCGCGCGCAATCGTGGCCGGCGCGTCGTTTTGCTGGCACATTCATGGGGCGGCACGGTGGCCCTGAACTACGCGTCTGTGCATGCCGACGACTTGATGTCGCTGGTGTTGTTCGCGCCGATTCTCGCACGCGCACCGAGTGGCGAGCCGCCGACTGCCGCGCCAGTTCCACCGTATCTGCTGCTGAGTGCCTGGGCGCAGTATCGCCGCTTCATTGAAGACGTGCCATCAGGCGCCGCGCAGCCGCTCTCGGAGGCGCACTTCGAGGCATGGAGCAAAGCATTTCTAGCCACCGATCCCGAAGCATGCGAGCGTATTCCGCCCGCTGTGCTTTCGCCAGCGGGGCCGCAGTCTGATGTGCGCGCGTTGCGCAACGGCCGGACTTTCGGCGGAGGATGCGATGTGCCGACCTTGCTGCTACGCGGCGAATGGGATCGCGCTTGCGATGCGGCGGATATGAACCGGTTGCAGGCTTTGCTTGCGAACGCCACGCAGGTCACCATTCCCGGCGCGACGCACCTGATGCACCTGGAGGTGTCGCGCGGCCTGCTTTACAATGCCGTCAACGCGTTTTTATCGAGGGGCGTGACATGATTGCCGTGATCTTTGAAGTGATGCCGAGCGCCGACGGACGGGCTGAATATCTGGAGCGCGCCGCGCAACTAGGGCCGATGCTGGTCAATGTGGACGGTTTCATTTCGGTGGAGCGCTTCACCAGCATCACGACACCGGGCAAGATACTGTCGCTGTCATTCTGGCGCGATGAGCAGGCGGTGCAGGCGTGGCGCCGGCAGGAAGAGCATCGCGCCGCGCAGCGGGCAGGGCGCGGTGGCGTGTTTGACGACTATCGCCTGCGCGTCGCCTCCATCATCCGCGACTACGGCATGAACGACCGCGCCCAAGCTCCTGCCGACGCGCTCCCCAAGCCGCCGGGTGCATCGTGACAGCGGCGCAGCCGCGTTTTGCGCGTGTGGCGGCGGCGATCGGCGATCCGACGCGGGCGCTGATGTTGTCGCGCCTTCTTGATGGCCGCTTCTACACGGCCACCGAGCTCGCGCAGCACGCCGGCGTCTCGGCGCCCACGGCATCGCAGCATCTCAAGCTGCTGGTCGACGAAAGCCTGGCCCGCGTGCGCGCGCAAGGCCGTCATCGCTATTACATGCTCGCGGATGGCAACGTCGCCCACGCACTGGAAGCCCTGCTGCGCGTGGCCGACGGCGCGCTGCCTGAAACCACGCGCTGGAAAGCCCCGTCCATGAGCAGTCTGCGCCACGCCCGCAGCTGCTACGGCCACCTGGCCGGCGTGCTGGGCGTAGACCTGTGCCGCTGCTTCATCAACAACGGCTGGGTGCAAGGCGATGCGCACGAATTCGCACTCACCGCATCCGGCGCACAGCGCGTGCAAGAACTGGGCGTCACGCTGCACGAAGCCCCGCGCCAACTATACGGTTGCGTCGACTGGTCCGAACGCCGCGACCATTTCGCCGGGCCACTGGCCGTCGCGCTACTGGACAATTTCATTGAGCGCGGCTGGCTCCATCGCGGTGACGACACGCGCGCACTGACGGTGTCGGCCAATGGCAAGCGGGGGCTGTCAGCGCTATTTAAAAGCGGAACTTGACGTAAGCCGCCGGGCCGCTCAGGCGCACGTTGAGATCAGTGTCATCACGATCGCGCGTCAGGCTGATTTTGCTGGTGCTGTATTCGGCCACCACCCCCACTGCTGGCGTTGGATACCACTCCACGCCGATCGCGCCACCATAAATGTGGCCATGGATCTTGCCGCCGTTTTTCCTGATGCCCGAGGCATCCGCATACACGCGCACATTGTCCGACACCGCATGACGCCAGCCCAGTTCCACCAACGGCGCATACGCATGCTCGCTCTCCGAATAGGCCGCGTTGCCAGCCACGCCATTCAACACACCGCTGGCCGTGCCATCCAGCCGCGCACGATAATAAGCCGCACCGACGCCTATGCCGAAGACATCCTTGCCGCTGCCCATCCACCATTTATAGGCGAGGTTGGCCAGATCGAGTTTGAGCTTGGCATCCAGCTTGCCGTTGCCGGTCAGTGGCAGGCCATTGAGGTTGGTGCTGCCGCTCAAGGTAGGACTGTAGGTTTTATCGTAGCGGTAGTAGTCGAAGTCCAGACCCTGCGTGTCGCCCAGCAGCAGCTGTGCCTTCACACGCGGCAGCGTGACGTGGTCGGTCTTATAGGTGCCGGTGTCGATGCGGCCGTAGTTGGTTTCGCCTTCGTAATTGATGCGTGGCTCGGTGTAGAACGCGCCCAGCGAAACACTGGCGCGGTCCAGCGGCGCCGCCGGTTCGGCCGATGCGAGCGAACTGGCGGCCCCCAGCGCAAGCGCGGCGGCGATGGAAATGGCGTGACGGGACATGAGGACTCCTTAGGTTGCAATGTTGATGAAAAGATCATAGCAACCGCAACCTTCCTTCACCGTCGGCGCACGCCCGCCATGCGCGTGGGACTGCTCCTACTTCGATTCCTGAATGCGCAGCGACAGCAGCGCCGCCAGCAGCATCGACACACCGCCCAGCATCAGCATCATCACCGCGTCGCCGTGGAAGACCTGCGTCAGCAGCAGGCCAAGACAGGCGCCCGACACCACCTGCGGAATCACAATCGACATATTGAACATGCCCATGTACATGCCCATTTTCCTGGCCGGAACCTTGCCGGCCAAAATCGCATATGGCATCGATAGGGTACTGGCCCACGCCAGCCCGATGCCCACGAACGGCAACAGCAGCCAGCCCGGCGCGCTGACGAAGTAAATCGACAGGAAGCTCAAGCCGCCCACCAACATCGCGATCGCGTGCGCGGTGCGGCGGCTGGTGCGGCGCGCGATCAACGGCAGCACGAAGGCAAACGCAATCGACGCCGCGTTATAGACCGCGCCACATACGCCCCACCAACTGGCGCCATCGTTGTACAGCGCGGAGCTGGTGTCTGTGGCGTGATAGATGTGCTGCGTAACGGTGGCCGTGCCATAAGTCCACATCGAGAACCAGGTGAACCACGTGAAGAACTGCACGGCCGACAGCTGCACCATAATCTTCGGCATGTTGAGATAGTCATGCACGAAGCCGCGCAAGCCGGTGGACGCGGTGGCGGTTTGCTCCGGCTCCGGATGATAAGCGCGCATCTGCTCCGGCGTGTATTCCCTGGTGCGAATCACGGTCCACAGCACCGCGCCCAGATACACCGCGCCGCCGATGTAAAACGAGTACACCACCGAATCCGGCGTCTGGCCCGGCGCGGCGGTATTGGCGATGCTGAACCAGTGTTGCAGCACCCAGGGCAGGGCGGACGCCGCCACCGCGCCCACGCCGATGAAGAACGTCTGCACCGCATAACCGGTGGTCAGCTGCTCCTTGGGCAGCATATCGCCGACGAAGGCACGGAACGGCTCCATCGAGATATTGATCGCCACGTCCAGCAACAGCAGCATGGCCGCCGCCATCCATAGCACCGAGGCATTCGGCATGCCGAACATGCCCAGCGTGGCGAGGATGGCGCCGATCAGGAAGTAGGGGCGGCGCCGGCCGAAGCGGCCCCATGTGCGGTCGCTCATGTAGCCGAGGATAGGCTGAACCAGCAGGCCAGCCAGCGGCGCGGCCGTCATCAGGTAGCCGATCTTGTCCAGCTCGGCGCCCATGGTTTCAAAGATGCGCGGCACATTGCTCTGTTGGAGCGCGAAGCCGGCCTGGATGCCGAGAAAGCCGAAGCTCATATTCCAGATCGCCCAGAACGACAGCCGGGGCTTGCGGACAGGCCCGTGGTCGGGCGCGGCCGCTTGTACTTTTGCGTGCATGTGTGGTCTCCATCTATTTTTATTAGCTTATTATCTACCGAAAAGTAGCTGAGCTACAAAATAGATGGGATATTTTTGTATTTTGGCTACATCATCGGCGCCGCACTTCGCGCTCCTCGTCCGGGCCGTTGACCATGGCTTGCACCACGCCCTGGCGGTCGAACTCCACCGACATCATGGAATTCCACACGTCCTGCTCCTTGTAGCGGTACAGCCAGACATCGCCGTCCACGCTGGCATAGTGCGTGACTTGAGTGGGGCGGCCAAAGATACGCAGGATGGTTTCCTTGGTGTCCTTGCCCGGCTTCACGGTGGCGAACTTGGCGCTGGTCAGCACTTGTTCATAGGAGCGCAGGCGGCCGTCAGGCCCAAGGCGCGCCATCCAGGTGTACTGGCCGAACGGGCCGTAGGCATATTCCAGCAAAGTATCGGCGCCATCCGCGTAGACATTGGTGGGCTGGCCGAGCCGGGTCAGCACGGCCTCGCGGCTGTCGCCGGGCTGGGGCGGCGGGCGGCCGAACTGGGCGCAGCCGCCCAGCGACAGCGCTAAAATGGCGCACATCAGCGCTTTTCTCATGATTTCCTCCCGAAAAAAGAGACACGCGGGACGTTTTTCCGCTATACTTCCGGGTCTGGTCTTTCCGACCGGGTTTTATTGTAAATCACGGTGAGCAGGGTTACGACTCCGCGCACCGCATGTTAAAGGTAAATATCATGACCGTAGAAAACATCAACAAAGCAGCGATCATCGCTGACAACGCCCGTGGCCAAAAAGATACCGGCTCCCCAGAAGTGCAAGTTGCTCTGCTGACCGCCCGTATCAACGAACTGAACGCCCACTTCAAAGAGCACACCAAGGATCACCACTCGCGTCGTGGTCTGATCAAGATGGTTAACCGTCGTAAATCCCTGCTGTCCTACCTGAAGGACAAGGATGCGACCCGTTACCGCGACCTGATCGCTAAACTGGGCCTGCGTAAGTAATTTTTGCGCCGTCCGGCTTAAAACAGAATGCCTGCGCCAGTTTGCTGTCGCGGGCATTTTGTCTTTCTGAGCATTAAAAAATTGCTAAGTAGAATGTAGTTGTAACGTTGTAGTAAAGGTGGCCGCCTTGGCTGCCTGTGGTGAGGTGAACGACAGCTCCTGAAAATCTGTCGGCAAATAGAAAGGGATTACCCATGTTTAATAAAGTTACGAAAACCTTCCAGTACGGTCAACACACCGTCACGCTGGAAACTGGCGAGATCGCTCGTCAGGCCTCCGGCGCGGTGATGGTGTCGATTGAAGACACCGTCGTGCTGGCCACCGTGGTGGCGCGTAAAGACGCGAAACCAGGCCAGGACTTCTTCCCACTGACCGTCGACTACCTGGAGAAAACCTACGCCGCGGGCAAGATCCCTGGCGGTTTCTTCAAGCGTGAAGGTCGTCCTTCGGAAAAAGAAACGCTGACATCCCGCCTGATCGACCGTCCTATCCGTCCTCTGTTCCCAGAGGGCTACATGAACGAAGTGCAAGTGATTGTGCACGTTCTGTCGGTCAATCCGGAAATCGATCCAGACATCGCTTCGATGATCGGTGCTTCGGCCGCGCTGTGCGTGTCGGGCGTGCCGTTCAATGGTCCTATCGGCGCCGCCCGCGTGGGTTACGCCAACGGCCAGTACATCCTGAACCCGACCGTTGAACAACTGAAGACCTCGCAGATGGATCTGGTGGTCGCCGGTACCGAAACCGCCGTGCTGATGGTGGAATCGGAAGCGCAGCAGCTGTCGGAAGAAATCATGCTGGGCGCCGTGGTCTTTGGCCACACCCAGATGAAGGCCGTGATCGACGCGATCCACGACCTGGTGCGCGATGGCGGCAAGCCTGAGCAAGTCTGGACCGCCCCGGCCAAGAACGAAGCCCTGATCGGCCGCGTGGCCCACTTCGGCGAAGCCAAGCTGCGCGACGCTTATCAGACCCGCGACAAGCAAGCCCGTACCGAAAAACTGCGTGCCGCCTCGGCTGAAATCATCGCCGATCTGGGCGCGGAAGCCGCCGCTGCCGGCGCCGCCGCACCTGACTCGGTTGAAGTCGGCAACATCCTGTTCGAGATGGAATCGAAAATCGTCCGTTCGCAGATCCTGGACGGCGAGCCACGCATCGACGGCCGCGACACCCGCACCGTGCGTCCGATCTCGATCCGCACCTCGGTGCTGCCGCGTACCCACGGTTCGGCCCTGTTCACCCGTGGCGAAACCCAGGCCCTGGTCGTAGCGACCCTGGGCACCGCCCGCGATTCGCAGAAGATCGACGCGCTGATGGGCGAGTACACCGACGACTTCATGCTGCACTACAACATGCCACCGTTCGCCACCGGCGAAACCGGCCGCGTCGGTACGCCGAAGCGCCGCGAAGTGGGCCACGGCCGTCTGGCCAAGCGCGCACTGGTCGCGGCCCTGCCGTCGCCGGACGAGTTCAGCTACTCCGTGCGTCTGGTGTCGGAAATCACCGAATCGAACGGTTCGTCGTCGATGGCCTCGGTCTGCGGCGGCTGCCTGGCGCTGATGGATGCCGGCGTGCCGATGAAAGAGCACGTGGCCGGTATCGCCATGGGCCTGATCAAGGAAGGCGGCAAGTTCGCCGTGCTGTCCGACATCCTGGGTGACGAAGACCACCTGGGCGACATGGACTTCAAGGTCGCCGGTACCCGCAACGGTATCACCGCCTTGCAGATGGACATCAAGATCCAGGGCATCACCAAGGAAATCATGCAAGTGGCGCTGGCGCAAGCCAAGGAAGGCCGCGAGCACATCCTGGGCGAAATGCAGAAAGCCGTGCCGAGCGTGAAGACCGAACTGTCGGACTTCGCACCACGCCTGATCACCATCAAGATCAATCCGGAGAAGATCCGTGACGTGATCGGCAAAGGCGGCGCCGTGATCCGCGCCCTGACCGAAGAGACCGGCACCCAGATCGACATCAGCGACGAAGGCGTGGTCACCATCGCCTCCGTGGACGCCGCTGCCGGCCAGGAAGCCAAGCGCCGCATCGAAGAACTGACCGCGTCGGTTGAAGTAGGCAAGTCCTACGACGGCACCGTGCTCAAGCTGCTGGACTTCGGCGCCATCGTTCAGGTCATGCCAGGCAAAGACGGCCTGCTGCACATCTCGCAGATCGCCAACGAGCGTGTGAACGCCGTGGCCGATTATCTGAAAGAAGGCCAGCAAGTGCGCGTCAAGGTTCTGGAAACCGACGACCGCGGCCGCCTGAAACTGTCGATGAAAGCCGCCGCGGAAGAAGCTGCCGCCGCTGCCGCCAACGCGCAGTAATCGCCAGGTAGTCCGCTGAAAAGCCCCCGCCAGCCTGAGCGTGCTCAGTGCCGGCGGGGGCTTTTTGGTTTCATGGCGTGGCGCCGGGCTGGCGGCAAAGCGCGCTCACCGGATTGTCGCCCTGCGCCGTGATCAGGCCCAGGCGATACGGGAGTTTGATGTAATCGTCCACGCGCACCGCCGGGTCATTGCCCTGGTACAGATATTCCAGCGGCCGGCAGGGATCGATGGTCATGGTTTGATCTGTATTCGTCCGTACCATTTCACCGTGCGATATATCTTGCGACCACGCCTGCTTGACGTTATCGCGGCTGGCGAAAGCGTTCATGGAAGCCGGGGAGAACGGCTCCCATTTTCCCTCCAGACTGTCGCTCTTCCAGATCCGGAAGTAGCGCCCCTTCGGTGACACGGCCTCCACCAGCGTGACGTAGGTATGGGTGCCCGCGATCCGGTAGGTATTGCTTGCCTCGAACAGGTCCTCCGTCTTTTCCGTCATGACAGCGACCGTATTATGGAAGCCATGCGGGAACTGGCGGAGGTCGGTTTCGGACCGCAGCAGGCGCCCGTGGTCATCGGTATTGAACAGATAGCATTTCTGATCATCGCAGATCACCCAGAAATCCAGCCAGCCGTGACCTTGCGGTTGTTTGACGATGTCAGGGGCCGCAGAAAAGAATGGCTTGGGAGCGCTCCAGGACTTGGGATCAGCGATATCGTTCGAGGTGGAATAGAGCGGATCGCCGCCTTGATAAACCAGATACCAGGTTTTTTGCGGAGCAAAATAAAACACTTGGGGGGCCGCGCGATAACCCGGCCCCATCGGGGATTTGTCCAGCGGCACGATGGTCGCGGATGACGCGTCCGACCACTTCTCAAAGCTTGTGTACGCGAGTCCCCAACCAGCAGAGCCGGCGGTCGTCATGAACACATGATATTTGCCGTTCACGTAGACGATCGAAGGGTCTTTCACGCCATAGATGGTCTGGCCTGGAACGGGTTGCGGCGAGATGAGCGGCGCGCTCGATGTCCAGTTAAATGCTGCGTGCGTGGTGTCGTTGGCGGTCGCGTTGATGCTGCCACATCCTGCCAGGGCAGACATCATGGTTGCCCCGAGAATGCATTTTCTGACTTTCATGAATGTTCCCCGTTTATTGTGCAGATTGGCGTCCGAGGGATTCGGGTCTTGCCCAACCGGCTGCGAGGCATTCTGCGGTGGGACCGCGTCGCACAGCAATTACAAAAATAATCAAAACGCCAAATGAAATTGAGCACTCAGTCAATCGGGCGGGCGCGACGCTTGATCAGAAGTTGCATATGTCCGTGCGAAGTAAGTACCATGTGGTGGAGAAGCTGGCCATTGCCGCACAGGCTGAAGGAAAAAGTATCAATGCCATGGCTCAAGAGGCCCTTCAAGAGCGAGTCGCCTCATGAAAAGCGGCTAACTCAACATTCCAGCAGACGCCTTGGCTGATTTCTTATAGTGCCATATCCAACCGGCAGTCAACTGGGCTGCCTCCACGCTGTGAATCGCCCCGGGTTTGAAGGAGGCTCCAACATTTGAGAAAATGGAGCCACCATGAAAAAATCAGTCCGATATTCCCCCGAAGTGATGGAGCGCGCCGTGCGCATGGTCCAGGAGGCCGGCAGCG
>NZ_WNKY01000059.1 GCF_009720825.1 Duganella radicis
TCGCTGCCGGCCTCCTGGACCATGCGCACGGCGCGCTCCATCACTTCGGGGGAATATCGGACTGATTTTTTCATGGTGGCTCCATTTTCTCAAATGTTGGAGCCTCCTTCAAACCCGGGGCGATTCATTGTGTTTTCCTCTGGTTGAGTTGAGTCTTCGCAAACCCAAATTTACCTTAAGAATCACAATGGCCGCCCTCAAGCTGCCTTCCTAAACGCCGATTCCGGCGAAGTCTTCATACACCACGTCGTGGGACACAATCTCTCAAAGAAAAAGGCGATACCAGCGAATCGAAAACGATAGCCGCAAATAGCCAGCAATTCCAGGCTGAGCGAGCCGCTTTGGATAGGCAGATTGCAGGATTGGACGACGCTAATGACGCAGCTGAGCGCGCGTTGTCGCAGGCCGAGGCAAGGCGTATGGCCTACTTGCAGGGGAATTATGGCAACCCCGATTTACCTGATCTGGCCAGCTATGACAGAACGATTGCGGAAGCAAAAAAGCGCCAGAATGCGACGCGGGATACGCTGCTGCGTGCTAAAGCCAAGCGTGATTCCTTGCCAGACATGACACAATTCGCCTCGCTCGTGGCAATGTATGACCAGCAGTTGTTGAGTGACGCGAAGGCAATTCGTGCACGCTATGCGTCAAATATAAATACGCGACAGAATCTACGTCCGCACTACAAGATATTGATGGATGCGTATGAGAACGAGTACCTGCACAATCGCGGCTTGGAAGACGAGAAAATCATCGCTTTCTTTGGTAACCTGGTCCACGATTCCTTGGCTGGTTTCGCCAAGGATGCCACGCTACCGTCCGATCCGCGTGTGGTTTACCTGGGCGGAGATGAGAAGTATAAGTACGCAATGATCGACCGCCGGCCTGGAGCAGGCGCGGTTCAGTACGCCAGCAATGAGAATAAAAAACAAGGGGCTGTTGCATCATGAATCGGCTAGCGGAGTGACGTGTTTATGAGGTTCAGGCCGAGAGTCCCGCGCAAATGATGGCCGTTCATGCTGGCGGCGTGGATGTTGGGTTGCGGGCAAGACGCCACTGCGCAGGAAAATCCCGGACGGATTTCGCTTGCGCTTGAAGGTTACAACCACACGAACAGGTATATCGACTCTTTCAGCGTCAACGGCTGGCGCCAGCCAGTGGAACGCCGATCGACTGGAACGAGTTCAGCAAAAATGTCCTTCGAGCGAAAGATTTTCACACCAAAATCTCGGGACGTCCTACAAGGACCCCACCGCTCAACGTGTAACCCACTATGCAATAACGAAGATAGCCGCATTGGCACAACTATGAAACTGTTTGTCAGCATATTTTTCAGTTTGCTCGCCGTCGGATGCGACGCGAGAAAAATGATCATATCACTCACCTCAAAACGAACTCAGTCATGAAAACACAATGTATCGGGCATAGTCTGGTCGATTTACCGGATGGATACAGCTTGAAGTCCGGCGCTTCGGCGGCGTTCACTCCCTTGCAGGATGTGGTGGAAAGTGCCCGGATCGACGTACGTGTCAAACCAGCGCAAAGCAAGAGCGCCTTCGTTGCAGCGGTCAAGGCGCGTCAGGCGGAATTGGCCGATGCCGGTCACGGCGATACGGACAAGCTGACGCTCACACGGGAGATGCCCGATGGTGCCGTGCTCTATCGCGTCAATGAGATAGCGGATGCCCATCAGAGCGAGATACATTGGCTGTTGCGCGATCAGTATTTGACCGCAACAATTCACTCGTATAAAAATCAAGCTCCTCAGGCGGAGGAGTTGCTGTTTGCGCTCATGAAGAATATCGCGCTCCAGCAGGCGCCGAACGACATGGCCGAATCCTTTTGCTTTAGCGGGTTGAGCGTGAGCGGGAAGTATCGTGCCGAGTCCGCGACCTTGCGGTTTAGGAATATAGCGTCGCCCGATGTCGCATTTTCAATCGATGTCAATACCTTCCGCCCCGACGACGCGGAATCGCTCTTGCAGCGTGTGGGGGGCAGCGGTTCCTTGTTGCGGAAGTTCCAGGCAGGGGAGTCGGTGTTACGCAAGGGAGAGTTAACTGTGGCGGGCATGCAGGCGCAAGAATGGGGCGCATCCATCAAGCTGGGCGAGGAGGAAGAGAAGCAGTTGGACTTTACGCTGGAAACTATGCGGCCTGTGCCTTCGCCGGCGGCGCCAAAAATTCATTTTGAGATGACGGTAAAGGGCGATAGCGCAAAAGACGAATCCCAGGCGCTGGCCCTGTGGGACCGCGTCACCCGAACGATACGACCACGGTGAGAAGGATCGGCAATATCTATCTCAGCTCGCCGGCCGCGCTAGCGGTTGAGTTCGGCGGATTTGGCGAGCTCGAAATCATTGCCGCCATAGAAGATGGAGTCAATCTGCCAGCCGGCTTTCTTATCGTAGACGAAGTTGTAGTCCTCGATGCGAGTCGGGCCGACGAAGGCGCATTTGGCGGTATCGAATTTGGTTTGCGGAATGTATTCCTTGCCGCCTGATTTTTTCATCGCGGTCAGCAGGCTGATTTCGGTGTCGGCCGGGCCGCGCTGGAATAGTTCGGCATAGTTTTTGATGAACACCGGGCGCGTGATTTTCAGCGGCTGGGTGCCATCCATCGGCGGCAGCAGTTGCAGCGGGAATTTGTGGTAACGCGCGGCCTGCTCGGGCTGGCCCGCCAGCGTGGCGGTGCGGAACGATTGCCAGGTCGATTGCAGCAGCGCCGGATCGGGCGCGCTGCACGGCTCGGCGCCGGCCGGCGAGTTCAGGCATCCCGCCAGGCTCGCGGCGCACAGCGCCAACATCAGGGACTGCTTCATTTACGTTTTTCCTTTTCGGTGGGCCAGCGGTACGATACCAGATGCAGGGCCGGATTGTCGGCCGCATCCACCGTCCAGCCGGCGTCTTCCTTGATCATGCGCGAGTAATTGCCGCTCAGGAGACGCACCGCCTTCACCTTTTTGAATTTCTTTTTCTTTTTCTTGGTGACGGTGCCGTCCTTGGCTTTGACTTCCACTTCCTCCTCGCCATCGGCCATGGTTTTCTCGCCCATGCCGACGTAAAAGCCGACGTGGTATTGCACCGGGTTGGCCGAGCGCGTCACCACGGTGATGGCGCCGTAGCGCGGCTCGCTGATTTCCTCACCCCAGTTTTTCCACGACTCGGCCAGGGCGTCGTCGGTGCCGATGTAGCCGGCTTGCTCCATGCACCAGTTGGTGAAGGAGGAGCACCAGGCGGTGGCGTCGTTGCGCGCGGCGTCGCGGTCCAGGGTGGTGGTTTGCAGGTATTTGACGATGTCCGGGTTGTTGAAGTCCTGCTCGATCTTGAGCATGGCGGCGTCGGCATCGGCATAGGCTTTTTGCTGGGTGCCGATGTCGGCTTGCAGCGCGGCGATTTTGGCGGCGTCTTGCGTTTTCTTCTTTTGCTCCAGGCGCAGTTGCGATTGGGCGGTTTTTTCGGCTTTTTTTGCCGCCTCGCGCGCGGCGTGCTGTTCTTTCCACTTGGCGTCGTTGCGGTGGTTGGCGGTGTTTTCCGTGACTTTCTCGGCGCCTTCCTTACCTTGTTCCTTGATGGCGAACGGCATCCATGGCGCATCGCCGTTGGCGGCCACGGGCTTGACGGCCGGCGTGGCGGCGGTCTGGACTTTTTCCTCGACCTTGAGTTTTTTGGTGTCCTTGTTCGGCAGGCTGCTGCCGACGACTTGCTGGCGCGCGGGGCCGGGTGCGGTGACGGCGGCGGCGTTCAATGGCGCTTCCGGCAGTTTGGGACGGGTGTAGAACTGCTTGATGTAAGCGAACGAAGTGGTGTAGACCGCGTCCCACCCGAGGTCTTTTTTTACCGCGGCGACGATGTCTTCAAAGGTGATTTCGCGGCTGGGTGAAGGTTTGGCCGCGGCCTTGTCTTTGGCGGCTTGGGCGGCCGCATCGAAGACGTTGGCTGGCGCGGCGGCCTGGGCCGGCAGGCGCGACGTCTTTGCCGCGGCGCCGGTGGCTGGCTTGGGTGTTGCTGCCGGCGGCGCGGCCGGGGCGGGAGCGGGGGCCGGGCCTGCCGCGTCGGTCACGTCGGTCGCGGCTGCGCCACCGGTGTTTTCAGGTGTGGGCTTCCAGCCGTTGTCCGGCGCCGGGATCGCCACCGCGACTTCTTCGCCGTCGTGCGTTTTGAGCGCGTGTTGGTTGCCATCTTCCGGCATGCCTTCCTTGCTGACGGCGTCGTTGTAAGCCTCATAGTCGATGCGCGGAATCAGCAGCATGATCGCTTGCTGCGATTCGGTGGTGATTTCGGGCAGCTTGCCTTCAGCGTCGGTGGTGATTTCCTCGGCGTGCAGTTCCCATTCGATGTGCTTGTCTTCTTGGGCGGGCGGCGCCGGGTCCTCACTGGTCTGCGCCGCAGGCACGACAGACTCTGCCGGATCGGCCGATGGCGATGCGGCGGGGAGCGCGGACGCCTCAGGCGTTGCCGGTGGCGCTGTGGTTGCCGGCGCCGGCAAGGGCGTGGGCGTTGGTGCTGGCGGCGGTTCAGCCGGGCTGGCGGTCGGTGCTGGCGGGCCGCTTGGCTTGGGCGTCTTGGTAATGGCGATGGCTTTGCGGCCCTTCATCGGCTTGCCCATGACGTCGTTCAGCTGCACCACCAGTCCGTGCGAGGCGTTGAGGATCGCTTCGATGCGCTCGGCATCATCGACCACGGTCTTGGAGTCCGGATAGCGCTTGTTCTGCTCCAGCTCGGAAAATTCCTTGTTGTGCCAGACCTCTTTCTTGTGTTTGCCGTTGCCGACCGGGACCATCTCGCGGTTGCGGGTCGAGAATTCGCCATAGTGATAGCGGTAGTAGATCAGCGGCTCAAACTTGCCCGCAGCCGAGCCGTAATCCTTGATGGTCTGGGCCTTCAGATCGCGGAAGTAGCCCAGCCCGGCCTTGATGCTGGAACGCGCATCGAAGCGGTTGCTGTCGTTCACGCCATAGGTGGCCGCCGTCTTGTCGATCACCTGCGCGATGCCGGACGCCGTGCCTTTCGGATTGGCCGCATCCGGGTTGAACGACGATTCGCGCTTGGCGATGGCGATGTAGTACGCCAGATCGCGATTGTTGAAGCCCATTTTGCGGGCTTCCTCAATGATGATGTCGATGACTTTCTGCTGCACCTCGGGCGGCACTTCGAAGCCTTGGCGGCCGGTGCCGGACAGCGGTTTGCTTTTGTCGATCGGCTCGTTGAAATGGGTGTCGGTCATTGCGGTTGTGGATCTTCAAGCACGGTGTTGTTGATCGGGTAGCGCGGCGCCAGATGCCAGGATGGTTCGCGCAGGCGAATCTCGCGCTGCTCGCTGGCCGGTGTCGATTGCCATTTGCCGCCATACCGCTTCCAGCGGCCGTCGAGGCCCACCAGGGCCTGGATTTCGCAGGTGTCGCAATTGCCGCCAGTGTCCAGGCTCACCAGCAGATAGCGTTGCTTGCCGGTCTCCACGCAGCGCAGCGCGGTGGCGATATGGAAGTCATCGCCGACCGGCTCGTGCTCCAGCAGGTCGCGTTTGACGGTCTTCTTGCCCGGCTGCGTGATGACCAGCTCCTGCTCGGTGCAGCCGTTGTTGACCTGCACCGCGGCGTTGGCGCGCTGCGACACCTCGCAATAGGAGCGCACGGTGACCTTGGCCTCGCCGCACTGAGTCTCGTTCTTAAACCAGAACATTTCCGGCTCGGCCGCCAGCGCGGTGGCACAGCAGGACCAGAACAGCGCCGAGGACAATATCTTTTTATGCATGCTTAGGAAAACCATTGATTCACTTCATCTTCATCGATTTTCTCGCGATGGAATTTCTCGTTGCCGTCCAGCGAGATCGCGAGTTGTTCTTGTTTGGCGGTGTTGACCGGCGTGGTGTGGCCTTCGGCATCGGTTTTGCCAAAGAAGACCTTGCCGTCGGCGCGCTGTTTCTTGTACAGGCGCCCAGCGATGGCGGCACCGCCGATGGCTTCCTGTACCTTGAAGCGGCCGGCGTACAGTTTTTCATTCGGCAGTTCGGGCAGGGCGGGCGTGCTTTGCGCCGGGCCGGTCAGCTCTTTCATGCTGGCCTTGAACGTCATGGTGCCGGGGCCGTGCACTTCGATGTTGCCGCCGGCCAGCTTGATCCACGCGCCTTGCGCGGTCAACATCACGTGCTCCCTGGCGGCCACGCGTACCTCTTTGGTCACGCTGGCCACGGTGATGGTGCGGTCGGCGGTGAGGCTGGTGGCGTCGTTCTGGCTTTGGCTGCTGAACTTGCCACTGGCGGCGTGCAGGCGGATGCCGGTTTCCTGATTGGGCTTCTCCGCGGCGGTGGCTTTGCCGTAGGTGAACAGGCTGACGCCGTCGCGCACCGCGTGCAGGCTGTTGGCCTGCGTCAGCAGGTTGATGTCCTGCCCGGCCACCAGGCTGCTGCTGGCGCCCGCCGCCAGCACGGCGCTGGACGGCGTGGCGGCCGCGATTCCGGACGGCGTCGACAATTGCAGCATGGCCGTGGCGAAGGCGCTGGCCTGGCCGCCGCCACCGCTGTCGCCGGCCAGACCGCCAGCGGTGGCTTCCAGCGCCTGCGCGCTGGCGGCCATGTGGGCGATGGCGGGCAGCTTGTCCGGCGCCGGCTCGGCCTGGCCGCCAGTCTTGAGCATGGCATTCTGCTTTTGCGCGGTCTCGGCCAGCGTGGTCTGTAGTTGCTGCGATTGCTGAACTTGCGACTGCGCCTCGCGCGCATCCATCTGCGCGCCGGCAGCGCCGTTGCGCGCATCGGCCGATAACAGCATGCCGCGGCCGGCGCGCAGCGCGGCGCTGTGTTCGGACTTGAGCTCGGCGCCAAAGCCGGCCGGCTGCAAGCGCTGGTTGTCAGTCTGGTGGCGCAGGTTGCCGAGGTTGAGTTCGTCCGTGCCCCGATGCGGCGAGGCGTGACGCTGCAAGCCCAGGCGCGGCTGGCCCGGCGTATCGTCGAACACCAGTTGGCTGTAGGCCCCGGCGCCGCCCTGGCTGGCCGGCAGCGTCTGGCTCTTGAGGCCGGACAGCGTGGCCGGATGGGCGTGACCGCCGGACTCGCCGGGGAACCATGCCGGCGCGTTGCCGGTGCTGGCGCCGCCGCCTTGCGCCACTTGATTGTGCTGGGCGTCGGCCTGGCCCTGGCCGTTGTACAGCGCGCCAATCACCACTGGACGGTCGATATTGCCGTCGATGAAATCGACCAGCACTTCCTGGCCCACGCGCGGGACGGCGTTGCTGCCCCAGTTGGCGCCGGCTTGCGGCGCCAGCGGCGTGGCGACGCGTACCCAGGCGCCGACGCTGTCATCGGCCGGCGCGCCGCTGTGGCTGGCGGGCGCGGGGTGGTTGACGCGGCTGTGGCCGGCATCACCGCGCTGCCAGTGGAACTGCACCTTGATGCGGTGGTCGCGGTCGGTATGCACGGCGGCGCCGGATGGGCCGACCACCACGGCGGTCTGCTGGCCCTGAATCGTCGGGCGCGGATGCAGCAGGCGGCCGTGGCCGTCGGTGCCGCTGGCGCGGTAGGGCACGCTGCTGCGGATGGCGTCGATGCGGTTGCGGTACAGCGGCCGTTCGCCGGCCCGTTTGCCGACCGCGTGCAGACTGCCGGCCTGCTCGGCGGCGATGGCCGCTTCCAGCGCGCTTTCACCAAGGCGCTGCATCAGGCCGGCGTGCAGATCGGCGCTGAGGTTGTTGTGCATCAGGTGAACCACACGCGTGACGAGGAACTCCTCGTCGCCCAACGCGTGCTCGCTGAGATGGAAGGTGGTGCCCGCCGACAGCGTACGCACCGTGCCGGCACCGGTGTAGACCTCGCGCGCGGCTTCCAGCGCTTGCAGCTGCTGGTCGGCGATACGCTGGCCTTGGGTGCGCGATGCGTAGGCGTAGGCGCCCGGCGCGTCGCGACTGGTCAGCAGCAGGTCGGCCGGAGCGTCCGGCGAGGCGGCGCTGACCGGGCGCTGGTCCAGCGTGCGGTAATCCCAGCTGCGCAGTTCCACCGCATTGGTTTGCAGCTTGAGTTCGCTGCGCCAGCGGTCCATGCTGTCCTCGCGCATGACGGCGCCGGGCTGGGTGAAGCGCACTTGCGCCTGCGCGTTGGATTTGAAGCTGCTGTTGTCGTCGGCGATCACCAGCTCGTGGCCGTCCTGGCTGTGCACGAAGTAATGGAACAGGCCTTCCTCGTGCATCAGGCGCTCTGCGAAGGCCAGATCGCTTTCCTGGTATTGCGTGGTCAGGCTGCGCACCGGGTAGCGGCCGCGGTCCTGCACGTCGAAGCGCCAGGCCGGCGCCAGCTTTCCCTGGCCTTGCCACGCGCCGAATACGGCGTCGAGGATGTCGAAGACGTTCTGGTCCTGGAAGATGCGGCTGTCGCGGTTGTGGCCGAGGAAGGCGGTCCAAGGTTCCAGCGTCAGCGTGTAGCGCGCCAGGCCGCCGTTGGCGCCATTGGCCTCGGCGCCGGTGACGTGGCCATGGAAGGGGCGCGTATCGGCCAGCGTGGTGTGCAGTTCCAGCAGCACCGGCTGGCCCAGCAGGGCGCGCAGCGACAGGCTGGCGTCCGGCGACAGGGCGGTGATGCGGAAGCGGAAGCCGCCGCTTAGTGCCTCTTCGCCGCGCACGCATTCGGGCAGTAAAACATCGGCGCCCAGCGGCGTGGTCAGGCGCAGCAGCCGGGTCTCCTGGCTGAACATGGAAAGCAAGTCGCGAAGCATGGTTGTTAAGTTAATATGTTTGCATTCCGCATTACACCTGATTCGTCCAAGCTCAGCAAGAGTGATTCGATTGAAATCTTGCGTCCATGAAAAACGCCCCGCGCGGCGTGGGCCGGGCGGGGCGTTGAGGTCTGGCAATGCCTGTTAGTGGCTAGGAACGACTTCCATGGGTTCCGGATCGGTGATGGTGGAACCTGGGCTGGCCAGTTCGGCTTTCATCTTGTCCATATCCAGTTCTTTTTCCCAGCGCGAGACCACCATGGCGGCCACGCCGTTGCCGATGAAGTTGGTCAGCGCGCGGCACTCGGACATGAAGCGGTCGATGCCCAGGATCAGCGCCATGCCGGCCACTGGAATATCCGGCACCACGTGCAGGGTGGCGGCCAGGGTGATGAAGCCGGCGCCGGTGATGCCCGATGCGCCTTTCGAGGTCAGCATCGCCACGCCGAGGATGGTCAGTTCCTGCATCAGGGTCAGCTCGGTGTTGGTGGCTTGCGCAACGAACAGGGCGGCCATGGTCATGTAAATGTTGGTGCCGTCCAGGTTGAACGAGTAGCCGGTCGGGACCACCAGGCCCACCACCGATTTCGAGCAGCCCAGGCGCTCCAGTTTGTTCATCAGCGAAGGCAGCGCCGATTCCGACGAGCTGGTGCCCAGCACGATCAGCAGTTCTTCCTTGATGTAGGAGATGAAGCGGCCGATCGAGAAGCCGGTCAGGCGCGCCACGGTGCCCAGCACCACAACGACGAAGATGATGCAGGTGGCGTAGAAGCAGCCCATCAGGGTGGCCAGCGGCAGCAGCGATTTGATGCCGTATTTACCGATAGTGAAAGCCATGGCGCCAAACGCGCCGATCGGAGCGACTTTCATCACGATGTTCACCACGCCGAAGATGGCGTGCGAGGCATCGTCAATCAGCTTGACCAGCGGCTTGCCGCGCTCGCCCAGCAGGGACATCGAGAAACCGAACAGGATGGCGATCAGCAGCACTTGCAGGATGTCGCCCTTGGCGAAGGCATCAACCACGGTGTTCGGGATGATGTTCAGCAAGAAGTCGGTGGTGGTTTGCGCGTGCGCCTTGGTGGTGTACTGCTCGATGGACTTGGCGTCCAGCGTGGCGGCGCTGGCGTTGAAGCCGGCGCCCGGTTTCACCAGGTTGGCCACGAACAGGCCGATCACCAGCGCGAAGGTGGAAATGACTTCAAAGTACAGCAGCGCCTTGCCGCCGACGCGGCCGATCTTCTTGACGTCCTGCATGCCGGCGATGCCGGATACCACGGTGCAGAAGATCACTGGCGCGATGATCATCTTGATCAGCTTGATGAAGCCGTCGCCCAGCGGTTTCATGGCGACGCCGCTGTCCGGATAGAACACGCCTAGCATCACGCCGCAGAAGATGGCGAAGAGTACCTGTACGTACAGGATTTTATAGAATGGTTTTTTCACGGGGTCTCCTCGTGTGTGTGAGGAGTGCATCATCGCGCAAGCGGAGAGATATCACTATTGTGGAAAGCCGCAAATCACGGCCGGTGATATCTCTCTTTGGTAAGGGATTCTACTTAGGGGATTGCTTCAAAGCGGTTGCGGCGAGGCGCAGCGCCGAAGGCAGTGCGCCTGCACGGCGAGGTGCTGCAACGAAGCTGCGGCCGCTTTTAAGCGATCCCTTATTGTGCCACCCAGCCGCCGTCCATATTCCATGCCACGCCGCGCACCTGCTTGGCCGCGTCCGAGCACAGGAACACCGCCAGCGCGCCCAGCTCTTCCGGTGTGACGAACTCGCCCGAGGGCTGCTTGTCGGCCAGCAGCGCCTTCTTGGCTTGCTCGTTGCTGATGCCATCCTTGGCGGCGCGGTCGTCGACCTGCTTCTGCACCAGCGGCGTCAACACGAAGCCGGGGCAGATGGCGTTGACGGTGATGCCGGTGGTGGCCGTCTCCAGCGCATTGGCCTTGGTCAGGCCGAGCAGGCCGTGCTTGGCCGCCACGTAGGCCGACTTGCCGGCCGAGGCCACCAGACCGTGGGTCGAAGCCAGGTTGATGATGCGGCCCCAGTTATTCTTGCGCATGCGCGGCAGCACCAGGCGCGAGGTATGGAACGCCGAGGTCAGGTTGATGGCGATAATCGCATCCCATTTCTCGACCGGGAATTCGTCGACGTTGGCCACGTACTGGATGCCGGCGTTATTCACCAGCACATCGACGCCGCCGAACTTGTCGCCGGCGAAGTTGATCATGGCCTCGATCTCGGCCGGCTTGGTCATGTCGGCGTTGTGGTACGCCACCTGCACGCCGAATTCCTTGGCCAGATCGGCTTGCAGCTGTTCGATTTGCTGGCTGTCGCCAAAGCCGTTCAGCAGCACGTTGGCGCCTTCCGCCGCCAGCGAGCGGGCGATGCCCAGGCCGATGCCGGAAGTCGATCCGGTAACCAACGCGGTTTTACCGCTCAAAGTCTTGTTTGCCATACTGATCCTCTACAGGGTTGGTGATTGAAGGCGCGCTGCGCTACACTTCGGTAGGAAGTTGTCACAACGCGGTAAAATGGTCATTCTGAACATCATTACATAAAAACCATTGAGGTAGCCGCATGCTCGAAGCAAAAATAAAGTCTGTTCAATGCCTGTCGCTGGCTGGCCTGCATCGCATGTCCTACAAGGAGTGGGGCGATGCAAGCAATCCCAACGTGCTGGTTTGCGTGCACGGCGTCACCCGCGTCGGCGACGACTTCGACAACATGGCCCGCGCGCTGGCCGGCGACTACCGCGTGATCTGTCCGGACATCGTCGGCCGCGGCCGCTCCGACTGGTTGAAGAATCCGCAGCTGTACCGCATACCGCAGTATGTCAGTGATATCGTAACCTTGCTGGCACGCGTGCTGCCAGACGCCGAAAGTCAGAAGGTCGACTGGTTCGGCACCTCGATGGGCGGCTTGATCGGCATGGGGCTGGCCTCGCTGCCGGGCAATCCGATCCGCAAGCTGGTCCTGAACGACATCGGCCCGGTGCTGGCGCCGATGGCCATGCAGCGCATCGGCGACTACATCGGCCAGGACCTGCGCTTCGACAGCTTTGAGGCCGGCGCCAAGTTCATCCGCGACGTCTCGCTGTCCTTCGGCGAGCATACCGAGGCCGAGTGGCACAAGCTGGCCAGCGACGTGCTGCGCCAGGACAAGGACGGCAAATGGGTGCGCCACTACGACATGGGCCTGGCGCAGCCATTCCGTTCGGCCACGCCGGAATCGGCCGATGCCGACCAGGCCATGCTGTGGGCCGCGTATGACGCCATCCGCTGCCCGACGCTGCTGGTGCGCGGCGCCGACTCCGACCTGCTGTCGCCGGAAACGGCGCGGGAAATGACCCGGCGCGGGCCCAACGCCACGCTGGTGGAAATCCCCCATGTGGGCCACGCGCCGACCTTTATTCACGACGATCAAATCGCCATAGCAAAGCAATTCCTGTTAGGTTAAGAAGAGTATGGAAATCACACGACTGCACGTAGGCAAGCGCCTGTCCGAAATCGCGATCCACAACAACACCGTCTATCTGGCCGGTCAGATCCCGGACGACTACGCGCTCGACATCAAGGGCCAGACCCGCGAAGTGCTGGCGCATATCGACCGCCTGCTGGCGGAAGCGGGCAGCGACAAGACCTGCATCCTGAGCTGCACCATCTACCTCAAGGACATGGCCGACTTCCCCGGCATGAACGAGGAGTGGGACGCGTGGGTGCCGCAGGGCCACACGCCGCCGCGCGCCACCGTGGAAGCCAGGCTGTTCGATCCGAAAGTGCTGGTCGAAATCGTCGTCATCGCCGCGCAGCGCTAGGAGTCCCATGGTTTCCACCACTGCGCTCAACAGCGCAACGTCGGAGCCGCTGGTGCACGGCCTGTCGGCCGACGACAGCGCCCGCATGCTGGCGGCACTGGAGTTCGCCGAGGCGGCCTATGCCGGCAAGAGCGGCAGCAGCGGCCAGCCGGCGCTGGACTTCGCGGTCGGCGTGGCCGGCACGCTGGCCTCGCTGAACACCGACGTCGAGACACGCATCGCCGGCCTGGTGTTCGAGCTGACCTTGCTCGATCCCGATCAGGCGCAAATCATCGAGCCGCGTTTTGGCCAGGGCGTCAACGACCTGGTGGCTGGCGTGCGCCAACTGATCCGCCTGCGCGAGCTGACCCAGACGCAGAACGCGCCGGCCGCCGCGCGCGGCCGCAATGCCGCGCAAATGGCGGTGGCGCAGGTTGAAACCCTGCGCAAGATGCTGCTGGCCATGGCCTCGGACATGCGGGTGGTGCTGGTGCGGCTGGCCTCGTGCGTGACCACGCTGCGCTACTTCGCCGACATCAAGCTGTTCAACGACATGACTTGCGCCTATGGCCGCGAGACGCTGGACCTGTACGCGCCGCTGGCCAACCGGCTCGGCATCTGGCAGCTGAAATGGGAGCTGGAAGACCTGTCGTTCCGCTTCATCGAGCCGGAGACCTACAAGCGCATCGCCAAGATGCTGGAAGAAAAGCGCGTGATGCGCGAAGGCTTCGTCACCAGCGCGATCGAGCGGTTGCAATCGGAAATGGCGGCGGCCGGCATCAAGGCCGAAGTGTTTGGCCGGCCCAAGCACATCTACTCCATCTGGAGCAAGATGAAAGGCAAGGAGCTGGACTTCACCAACCTGTACGACGTGCGCGCTTTCCGCGTGATCGTCAGCGACGTGAAAACCTGCTACACCGTGCTGGGCGTGGTGCACAACATCTGGACCCCGATCCCGAAGGAATTCGACGACTACATCTCGCGGCCCAAGCCGAACGGCTACCAATCGCTGCACACGGTGGTGACGGCGGAAGACGGCCGGCCGCTGGAGGTGCAGATCCGCACGCAGGAAATGCACAACTTCGCCGAATACGGCGTGGCGGCGCACTGGCGCTACAAGGAAACCGGCGGTTCCACCTTCACCGCGCAGCAGTACGACGAGAAAATCGCCTGGCTGCGCCAGCTGCTGGCGTGGAAAACCGACGTGGCCGATGCCGTGGTCGGCGAGGAAGAACAGCAGCGCGAGTGGGTGGAAAAACTGAAGGCCGCCGCGCTGGACGACCGCATCTTCGTGCTGACACCGCAGGCGCGCGTGATCGAACTGCCGGTCGGTGCCACGCCGGTGGACTTCGCCTATCACCTGCACAGCGACGTCGGCCACCGCTGCCGCGGCGCGCGCGTGGATGGCGTGATGGTGCCGCTGAATACCCCGCTGAAAAACGGCCAGACCTGCGAGATCATCACCGCCAAGGGTGCGCCGGGCACGGCCGGGCCGTCGCGTGACTGGCTCGGCGACGAGTACACGGTGGCGACGCGCACCCGCTCCAAGATCCGCGCCTGGTTCCATGCGATCGACATGCAGGAAACGCTGTCGCACGGCCGCGCGGTGGTGGAAAAGACCTTACAGCGCGAGGGCAAGACCGCCGTCAATCTGGAGGCGCTGGCCAACAAGCTGGGCTTCGCCAAGGTGGACGACCTGTTCCTGTCGGTGGGCAAAGATGAATTCAGCCTGCGCGCGATCGAGAACGCGCTGCATGACAGCGGCGAGCCCAGCGAGCCGGTGGATGAAGTCTTCCTCGGCAAGAGCCGGGCATCGAGCGTGGAGCAGGGCGCCAAGTCGGGCGTGCTGGTGGTCGGCACGGATGGCCTGATGACGCAGCTGGCCAAATGCTGCAAGCCGGCGCCGCCGGATGGCATCGTCGGCTTCGTCACGCGCGGCAAAGGCGTGTCGATCCACCGCGCCACCTGCAAGAACTTCGCCGAAATGCGCGCCAAGGCGCCGGAGCGGGTGATTGTGACGGAGTGGGGGCGTGCCGGATCGGATACGGTCTATCCGGTCGACATCTTCATTTTGGCGAGCGACCGCCAGGGGCTGCTGCGCGACATCTCCGAGATCTTCTCGCGCGAGAAAATCAACGTGATCGGCGTAAACACCCAATCGGCCAAAGGCTTCGCGCGCATGACCTTCACCGCCGAAATCGGCGCCACGGCGCAGCTGCACAAAGCCCTGGTCGCCATCTCCGAAGTCACCGGCGTCCAGGAAGCCCGCCGCGCCTGAAATTCGGGGTCAGTTCTTGCAATCGCACACGGGCTCATGCGTGATTGCAAGAACTGACCCCGGGTTTTATTGAGCCATTGTTTGGGCCAGGCGCGTGGCGATGGCTTGCGCCAGCAGGTGGATGTGGTAGCCGTCGACGAAGCCGTGGTGCGCTTGCACCGACATCGTCATCGTCAGTTTTCCGTCATCGCGCGGATCGCTGAAACGGCCCCAGGCCAGCGAGGGGATGTCGTAATCCTTGTGCTCGTAAATCGGATGCTCGATCGATGTCAGCTTCAGCCATGGCATGCAGGTGATGTGGATGTTGCGGCGCTTGTCGTAGTCGCTCAGGTCTTCCGACTTGTTGATGATTGTGGCGCTGGCTTCCGCCACCTTTTTCGCTTCCACACTGCGGGCAACAAATTCCTGCAAGTCCGGCGTCATCTCGAAGCGCGCGAAGTTCAGGTTTTGATCCTGGTTGATGACGGTGTAGGACGCCCAGAAATCCTTGATCTTGATGACCTCGCCCTTGTGGACGCGGTACATGAAGTTATCGATCCCCGCCAGCCCGTGCAGCACGTGGTACAGGAAGAAGTGAAACGGCGGCAGCCCCCGCTCTTTGCAGAAAGGCCGGAACTCCGGTACCTCCAGCTCAAAGCTCAGGTTGACGAGCGGTTTTTCGAACGACGCAAAAGCCTCGTACCGATCGCGGCGGTTTTCAAAGTTATGCATGGTGATATTAAGGTTGTGTGCTGTCCAGTGTGAGCGGCTTGATGGTGCGTTGTAACGCCTGGACGCGGGCGTCGTTCGGCGCAATCAGGCTGAGCGCGGCGAGCGCTTCGGATGAGGTCGCAGCTGGCGATTCGGCGGCCGCCAGCAGCTCGGGAATGTAGCGGCGGGCTTCGTCGCCCGCGCGGCCGATCAATTCCGCCAGCGACATCGCGGGCGCGGGGTGTGCCGGACTTGAGGCCGTGCGCGGTACTGCATAGCCGGCCAACAGTAATTTGACCAGTGCCGGCAACGCTGGCTCGAGCATGGTGCGAATGCGCTGCGCCTCGTTCTTTTCCTGCCAGCCGTTCATGGAAATGTATCCCACCGATTGCGTCAGTTCTAGCAGCGCTGCGTTGACTTTGGCTGCGTCGGTTGAGGCCAGATCTGCGCCGATCATTTGGCCCAGTCGCCGCCCCAGCGGCTCGGCCGGTTCCGGCATGTGTGTCAGCACGGCAGTCATCGCCGTCAGCACGCAAGCACGCGGCGTGGCGCCGCTGTTTTGAGCGAAGTCGAGCATCTCGGTTGCGGTTGGCGCGTCCTGCGGCAGGCCGGATTCGCGGTCGGCATATTCTGCGCCCATGATGTGGCAGGCGGCGTTACTGATGCGTTGCTGATCATGCGTTGCCAGCGCTTCCTTCAGAATGCCGAAGGCGGTGCAGGAATTTCCTTGTGCGGTACTCAGATCGCTGGTCAGGATGTTGGTTGGGCGGACGCGGTCTTCTACCTCCAGCAGCGCAGCCCAGCCTTGAATGCTGACGCGCCCCTTGGGTGTCTCACAGTGGTTGTAGACGACTTCGCGCGCATCGCCGAGTGCGGTCGTGCCAAACGGGCGATCGTCGCAGAGCGCGCCGAGATAGGGCGGGACCGGGTCGCCGTCGAAGTCGGTGCGGTAGTACACGGCGGATTTGTATGGCTGGTAGCTGGCCGACAGTTGGTAATGGAAGTTTTGCACCACTGCCGGCTGCTGGCTGGAGCACATGCCGGAGTTGGTTGCCAGTTGCAGCAGTTGCCGCGCTGGCGCGCCATCCAGTACCAACTGGTGACTGGCGCCATCGGGTTTGAATGGCTCGGCATCGATGAAGAAATCGGTTTGCGCGGGATAACGCCAGCGCTCCTTGCTGTTCATGTAGCGGATCGTGTAGTGCGCTCCCGGCTTGAAGCCGCCCATCGGCGCCACGCGTGCCAGGTAGCGTTGTGGTTTGCCTTTGACACCAAGGTCAGGCCAGCTCAGTTGTGCTTTCAGGGGTCCCGGCGCGGCATCGGATACGATGAGGAAAGCGGATGGCTTGAGCTTGTCGTCATGGGTGAGGAATAGGGCGCCACGTGCATTCGCGGGCAGGCGTTTGAGGTCGGCGTGCACGAATCCGGCTTCGGGCAGCGGCAGGCAGGAGCAAGCCAATGCCGGGCTGAGCGTCAACATCATGCCAAGTGCAATCAGAGCGCGGCTCATGCATTGCCCTGCGGGGCGACTTCCGCTTGCAGCGTAATGTGATCGATGCCGTGCTTTTCCAGCAGCATGGCTTTGATGTTGTGCAGGATGTCGGGCCAGTGGGCGAGGTCGGTGATTTCGACGTGGCCGATCAGCGCCGGCTGGCCGGGCGACATGTCCCATACGTGCAGATCGTGCACGGAGCAGACGCCGTCCAGTTGTTCAAGATCGGCGCCCACTTTGAGATAGTCGATTTGCTCGGGCACGCCGCCCATCAGGAAGTGGTAGGACTCGCGCAACACGCCGACGGTGGATTTCAAAATCAGCAGCGCCACGAACAAGGACAGCAAGGGGTCGATCCGCATCCAGCCGGTGTAGTAGATCACCGCGCCGGACACCAGCGCCGCCACCGAGCCCAGCAGGTCGCCCAGCACGTTGACCAGCGCGGCGCGGGTGTTCATATTGCTGTCGCCGCGCGAGAGCATCCATGCCAGCACCAGGTTGATGATCAGTCCCAGCGCGGCCACCACGAACACGGTGGCGCCTTGCACTTGTTCCGGATGCGTGAAGCGGCTGATGGCTTCGTAGGTGATCCAGCCCACCAGCACGAGCAGCACCAGGCTGTTGACGAACGCCGCCAGCGCCTCGGCGCGGCCGAAGCCAAACGAATGGCGCGCCGATGGCGGGCGTTTGGCGATCAGTTGCGCCAGCAGGGCCAGGCCCAACGCGGCGGCGTCGGTCACCATGTGGCCGGCGTCGGAAATCAGCGCCAGCGAATTGGACATGAAGCCGGTCACCACTTCCACCACCGCAAAGCCCAGCGTCAGCGCCAGCGACCACGCCAGTACCGACTGGCTGCGCTGCACGGTGTAGTGCTGGTAATGGGCGTCGCCGTCGCGGTGCTCGTGCAGGTGGGCGGAAGGGGAGGTGTCGGCTTGCATAGGCGCGGGAGTGGGTGGGAATAACCACAGTTTACTGCATGCCGGAAAGGCCCGCTTTGCGCTTCTCATAGTGGAAATAGAAATGTTTCCTATGATTACCCTTGTTTTTCTTCGGATCGCTCTCTATAATGCTGGTCTTCGGGCGGTTAGTTCAGCTGGTTAGAATACTTGGTCGACATCCAAGGGGTCGGGGATTCGAATTCCTCACCGCCCACCAGATTACGCAGTACAATTTAAGGCAGTACCCACGGGCGGTTAGTTCAGCTGGTTAGAATACTTGGTCGACATCCAAGGGGTCGGGGATTCGAATTCCTCACCGCCCACCAGACATCTGTAAGAGCGAGAAAGGCAATCACGGTTATGACACCGCGAACTACTACCAAGCTTTGGGAGTGACGCTAGTCAACGGGATTCTTTTGCTTGTCAAAAAGAGAAAAACGCGGCTAGCCCGCGTTTTTTTTCGTCCGTATTTTTTAGGAGATCATAATGATTTCAGTTCGTCTTCCTGATGGTTCCGCCCGCGAGTTCGATGGTCCAGTCACTGTTGCCCAAGTAGCGTCCAGCATTGCGACCAGCCTGGGTAAGGCCGCGCTGGCCGGCAAGGTGGACGGCAAGGTGGTCGACACCTCCTACCTGATCGACAAGAATGTCGCCCTGTCCATCGTCACCGATAAAGACCCGGAAGGTCTGGACGTGATCCGCCACTCGACCGCTCACTTGCTGGCCTACGCCGTGAAAGAGCTGTTCCCGGACGCGCAAGTGACCATCGGCCCGGTGATCGAAAACGGCTTCTACTACGACTTCTCGTACAAGCGCCCGTTCACGCCGGACGATCTGGTCGCCATCGAAAAGAAAATGGCCGAGCTGGCGAAAAAAGACGAGCCAGTCACCCGCAAAGTGCTGCCGCGCGATGAGGCTGTGGCGTACTTCAAGTCGATCGGCGAAGCCTACAAGGCTGAAATCATTGAATCGATCCCTGCGGATCAGGACGTTTCGCTGTACAGCGAAGGCAACTTCACCGACCTGTGCCGCGGCCCGCACGTGCCGTCGACCGGCAAGCTGAAAGTGTTCAAGCTGATGAAGCTGGCCGGCGCTTACTGGCGCGGCGACAGCAAGAACGAAATGCTGCAACGCGTGTACGGCACCGCCTGGGCCAAGAAGGAAGATCAGGAGCAGTACCTGTTCCAGCTGGAGGAGGCGGAAAAGCGCGACCACCGCAAGCTGGGCAAGCAACTGGACTTCTTCCACTTCCAGGATGAGGCGCCGGGCCTGGTGTTCTGGCATCCGAAAGGCTGGACCATCTGGCAACAGGTGGAGCAGTACATGCGCAACAAGTACCAGGTCAACGGCTATCAGGAAGTGAAGGCGCCGCAGATTCTGGACGCCAGCCTGTGGGGCAAGACCGGCCACTGGGATAACTACCGCGAAAACATGTTCGTGACCGAGTCGGAAAACCGCTCGTACGCGCTGAAGCCGATGAACTGCCCGGGCCACGTGCAGATCTTCAACAGCAATATGCGTTCGTACCGCGACCTGCCGCTACGCTATGGCGAGTTCGGCCAGTGCCACCGCAACGAGCCGTCGGGCGCGCTGCACGGCATCATGCGCGTGCGCGGCTTCACCCAGGATGACGGCCACATCTTCTGCACCCACGAGCAGATCCAGCCGGAAGTGGTGGCTTTCCACACGCAAGCGATGGAAGTGTATTCGGATTTCCACTTCCATAACATCGAAGTCAAGCTGGCGCTGCGTCCGGACAACCGCATCGGCACCGACGCCATCTGGGACGAGGCCGAGGAGGCGCTGCGCGCTGGCCTGCGCGCCTGTGGCGTGACCTGGACCGAATTGCCGGGCGAGGGCGCGTTCTACGGTCCGAAGATCGAGTACCACCTGAAGGATTCGCTGGGTCGCCCATGGCAGGTCGGCACCATGCAGGTCGACTTCTTCATGCCGGAGCGCCTGGGCGCCGAGTACGTGGCGGCCGACAACACCCGCCAGGTGCCGGTGATGCTGCACCGTGCGATCGTCGGTTCGATGGAGCGCTTCATCGGCATCCTGATCGAGAACTATGCGGGCGCGCTGCCGGCATGGCTGGCGCCGGTGCAGGTGTCGGTGCTGAACATCTCGGATGCGCAGGCCGAATACGTGCAGCAAGTGGCTGAAAAGCTGCGCCGCTGCGGGTTCCGCGTACAGACCGATTTGCGTAACGAGAAAATAAACTATAAAATACGTGAACATTCCGTCCAAAAACTGCCGTACATCCTCGTGGTGGGCGACAAGGAACGGGATGCCAACACCGTCGCCGTGCGGGCACGGGGCAATGTCGATCTGGGCGTCATGTCCGTCGATGCCCTGATAGAGCGACTCCAGCAAGACGTCGCCACCAAGGCCTGATCGCACTGGCATTTCATTAGATTTTAAAAGGAATCACCATAGCTACTGACAAGTCGCATCGCATCAATGGCGAAATCACTGCCCCTGAAATGCGTTTAACTGGGGTCGATAACGAGCCGCTCGGTATCGTGACTTTGGCCGAAGCCTTCCGCCTGGCGGAAGCGGCAGACGTCGACCTGGTCGAGATCGCGCCTACCGCGACTCCACCGGTCTGCCGTCTGATGGACTACGGCAAGTTCAAGTATTCGGAGCAGAAAAAGGCTCACGAAGCGAAATTGAAGCAAAAAGTCATCTCCGTGAAGGAAGTCAAATTCCGTCCGGGCACCGATGACGGCGACTACAATATCAAGCTGCGTAACCTGATCAAGTTCCTGGAAGACGGTGACAAAACCAAGATCACCCTGCGCTTCCGTGGCCGCGAGATGGCGCACCAGGATATTGGTTTCCGTATGCTGGAACGCCTGAAGGCCGACCTGGAGCCGCATGGCCAGGTCGAGCAGTTCCCCAAGATGGAAGGCCGCCAGATGATCATGGTGCTGGCGCCGAAGAAGAAAAAATAAGTTTGTCATCGCCGCAAGCAAAAAAAGGGCACATCAGTGCCCTTTTTTATTTTTCTGCGCTATAATGTTCGGCTGTAGTAAATGTAGTGGACTCGCATCCGCTGCACAAACAAGTGAGAGCAGGCATCTAAGCGTGACACTGGGTCGCCACCTGTAATCCTGTTTAATAGGAGCTGTCCGAGAGGGCAGAATATCTATGCCAAAAATGAAAACCAAGAGCTCCGCGAAAAAGCGTTTTCGCGTGCGTCCAGGTGGTACCGTTAAGTCGGGTATGGCTTTCAAACGCCACATCCTGACCAAGAAGACGACCAAGAACAAGCGTCAACTGCGCGGCACCCGTAACATCGATGCGACCGACGTCCAGCGCGTCTACGCAATGATGCCATCCGCTTAATCTCACACTCATTTAAGGAGCTACTATGCCTCGAGTAAAACGTGGGGTTACTGCGCGTGCCCGTCATAAAAAAGTACTGAACCTGGCCAAGGGTTACCGCGGCCGTCGCAGCAAGGTATACCGTATTGCCAAGCAAGCAGTGATGCGCGCTGGCCAGTACGCCTACCGCGACCGTCGTAACAAGAAGCGCGTCTTCCGCCGCCTGTGGATCGCTCGTATTAACGCCGCTTCCCGTGAGCACGGCGTTACCTACAGCGCATTCATGAACGGTCTGAAGAAAGCTTCGATCGAACTGGACCGTAAAGTCCTGGCCGATATGGCAGTGATGGACAAGCCAGCGTTCGCTGCGATTGTCAACGTCGTTAAAGCTAAAATCGCTGCTTAATTTCTAAGCGCGGATTTACGCAAGAGAACGGGGCAAGGGTCAAACCTGTGCCCCGTTTTTGATTCAAGGATAAGAAAAACGCATGGACTCCCTGGAACAACTCGTCGCCTCAGCAGTGCAGGATTTCGACGCGGCCAAAGACGACGCCGCTGCACTGGAAAACGCCAAAGCCAAATACCTGGGCAAGACCGGCCAGATTACCGAATTGATGAAGGGCCTGGGCAAGCTCGATCCTGACGCCAAGAAGGCGCAGGGCGCGCTGATCAACGCCGCCAAGCAGCAGATCGAAGCCGCGCTGACCGCGCGCCGTGATGCGCTGGCCGAAGCCCAGCTGCAAGCCCGCTTGAACGCCGAGGCGATTGACGTCTCGCTGCCTGGCCGCGGCCGCGCCGGCGGCGGCATCCACCCGGTGATGCGTACCTGGGAGCGGGTGGAGGCGATCTTCCGCTCGATCGGTTTCGACGTGGCCGACGGCCCGGAAATCGAGACCGACTGGACCAACTTTACCGCGCTGAACAGCCCGGAAAACCATCCTGCGCGCTCGATGCAGGACACCTTCTACATCGAAGGTAACGATACCCAGGGCAAGCCGCTGCTGCTGCGCACCCACACCTCGCCGATGCAGGTGCGCTACGCGCGCAACAACAAGCCGCCGATCAAGGTGATCGCGCCGGGCCGCACCTACCGTGTCGACAGCGACGCCACGCACTCGCCGATGTTCCACCAAGTGGAAGGCCTGTGGATCGCCGAGAACATCAGCTTTGCCGACCTCAAGGGCGTGTACCTGAACTTCGTCAAGGCCTTCTTCGAGACCGACGATTTGCAGGTGCGCTTCCGTCCGTCGTACTTCCCGTTCACCGAACCGTCGGCCGAGATCGACATCGCGTTTGGCAGCGGTCCATTGAAGGGCCGCTGGCTGGAAGTGTCCGGCTCGGGCCAGGTGCACCCGACGGTGGTGCGCAACTTCGGCCTGGACCCGGAGAAGTACATTGGTTTCGCGTTCGGCTCCGGCCTGGAGCGCCTGACCATGCTGCGCTACGGGATCAACGACCTGCGCCTGTTCTACGAAGGCGACCTGCGTTTCCTGAAGCAGTTCAACTAAGACGGACACGATAAAAAGAAAGCTCGAACGAATATGCAATTCTCCGAAAACTGGCTCCGTACCATGGTCGATCCGAAGATGACTTCGGATGAACTGGCGCATCTGCTGACGATGTCCGGCCTGGAAGTGGAAGAAGTGGAACCTGTCGCGCCGCCGTTCTCCAACGTGGTGGTGGGCCATGTGCGCGAAATGACGAAGCATCCGAACGCCGACCGCCTGAACGTCTGCCAGGTCGACGTCGGCACCGGCACCTTGCTCAACATTGTCTGCGGCGCGCCCAACGTGCGCCCGGGCCTGAAGGTGGTGTGCGCCATGGCCGGCGCCGCGCTGCCGCCGGGCGCCGATGGCAAGCCGTTCCTGATCAAGGTCGGCCAGCTGCGCGGCGTCGAGTCGCAAGGCATGCTGTGCTCGGCCAAGGAACTGAAACTGTCGGAAGAGGGCAGCGGCCTGCTGGAACTGCCGGACGACGCGCCGGTCGGCCAGAACTTCCGCGACTACTACGCGCTGAACGACCTCAAGTTCACCATCAAGCTGACCCCGAACAAGGCGGACTGCCTGTCGGTGCTGGGCGTGGCGCGTGAAGTGTCGGCCCTGACCGGCGTGGCGCTGAACGCGCCGACCTTCCGTCCGGTCGCCGTCAACCTTGATGAAAAACTGCCGGTGAAAATCTCGGCGCCGGATCTGTGCGGCCGTTTCTCGGGCCGTGTACTCCGCAACTTGAATGCAAAAGCCGCCACGCCGGACTGGATGAAGCAGCGCCTGGAGCGCAGCGGCCAGCGCTCGGTGTCGGCACTGGTGGACATTTCCAACTACGTGATGCTGGAACTGGGCCGTCCGACCCACGTGTTCGACCTGGCCAAAATCCATGGCGGCCTGGACGTGCGCTGGGGCCGCAAGGGCGAATCGCTCAAGCTGCTGAACGGCAACACCATCGAGATCGACGAGTGGGTCGGCGTGATCGCCGACGACAAGGAAATCGAATCGCTGGCCGGCATCATGGGCGGCGACGCCACCGCAGTGTCGCTGGAGACCGAATCGATTTATCTGGAAGCCGCGTTCTGGTGGCCGAATGCCATCCAGGGCCGCGCCCGCAAGTACAACTTCTCGACCGACGCGGCGCACCGCTTCGAGCGTGGCGTGGACTACGCCACCACCGTCGAGCACATCGAGCGCATCACCTCGCTGCTGATCGAAATCTGCGGCACGCCGAACACGCAGGTGGGCCCGGTGGATGACCAGATCGTCAACGTGCCGAAGCGCGAGGCGGTCAAGATGCGCACCGTGCGCGCCCAGAAGGTGATCGGCGTGGCGCTGGACGACAAGGTCATCGCCGACATCTTCACCCGCCTGGCGCTGCCGTTCACGCTGGAGGACGGCGTGTTCAGCGTGACCGCGCCGTCCTACCGCTTCGACATCGAGATCGAGGAAGACCTGATCGAGGAAGTGGCGCGCGTGTACGGCTTCGAGAACATCCCGACCGTGGCGCCAGTGGCGGCCAACACCATGATCATTGCGCCGGAAAACACCCGCTCGCTGTTCGCGGTGCGTCACCAGCTGGCCGACCTCGGCTATCAGGAAGTGGTCAACATGAGCTTCGTGGAAGCCGCATGGGAGCAGGATTTCGCCGGCAATGGCAACCCGATCAAGCTGCAAAACCCGATCGCCAGCCAGCTGAGTGTGATGCGTTCGACCCTGGTCGGCAGCCTGGTGGCCAACGTCCGCTACAACCTGAACCGCAAGACCAACCGCGTGCGCGCGTTTGAAATCGGCGCCATCTACCAGCGCGACGACAACGTGGCCGATGGCCCGCTGACCGTGGCCGGTTATCACCAGCCGAAGCGCGTGGCCGGCATCGCCTATGGTCCGGTGGCGGACGAGCAATGGGGCCAGCCGACCCGCAATGTCGATTTCTTCGACGTCAAGGCCGACCTGGAGCACCTGTTCGCGCCGCTGCAACTGCGTTTCGTGAAAGCGGAACACCCGGCGTTGCACCCGGGCCGCTCGGCGCATGTGCTGCTGGATGGCAAGGTCATCGGCTTCATCGGCGAGCTGCATCCGCGCTGGCTGCAAAAGTACGAGCTGCCAAACGCTCCCGTGGTGTTCGAGGTTGAGGTGATTGCCTTGCAGCAACGACCTGTGCCAAAATATGACGAGATTTCCAAGTTCCCGGGCGCGACCCGCGACCTGGCTGTGGTAGTCAAGCAAGATGTCCCGGCACAGGATTTGCTGGATGCATTTAATGCTGCCGTGCAAGAGGTTCCACAAGGCAAGATTGTGCAAGCCATTGTTTTGTTTGATGAATATCGTGGTAAAGGTTTGGAGGCGGACGAAAAATCGCTTGCTTTCCGCTTTAGCTTGCAAGATACTCAAAACACGCTGCAAGACGATGTGGTGGAGGCCGTGATGGCCGCCGCCGGCGACGCCGCCAGGCAAAAACACGGCGCGCGTCTGCGCACCTGAGCATTGCATTTTTAACCAATCGGGAGTCCGGCCTGTGCCGGACTTGTTCATTTTTACTATAAGGCAGGGCTGGAAAATTAATAACAACGACGTTGATTCCGCCGTACTCCAATCCGCATTGGCTGCCGATTTGCACCGGGCCATGCAGGTTGCCAAAGTGCGCCAGGATGCGGAAAAAGATTTGCCCACGCTGACCAAGGCGGAGCTGGCCGAACTGTTGTTCGAGCAAGTCGGCCTCAACAAGCGTGAAGCCAAGGACATGGTCGAGACCTTCTTTGACGAGATCCGCAACGCGCTGGAGCGCGGCGAGGCCGTCAAGCTGTCCGGTTTCGGCAATTTCCAGCTGCGCGACAAGCCGCAGCGGCCGGGCCGCAACCCGAAAACCGGCGAGGAAATCCCGATCACGGCGCGTCGCGTCGTGACCTTCCACGCCAGCCAGAAGCTCAAGGGCATGGTGGAAGAGAGCAATCCGATGGCGCGCGCCGCCTGACAGGAGCTAAGCCGCAATGAACGATCGTCTCGCCAAGTCCGAACTGGTCGTCCTGCCGCCGATTCCGGCCAAGCGCTACTTCACCATCGGCGAAGTGAGCGAGCTGTGCGGCGTGAAGCCGCATGTGCTGCGCTACTGGGAGCAGGAGTTCACCCAGCTCAAGCCGGTCAAGCGCCGTGGCAACCGCCGCTATTACCAGCACCACGAGGTGCTGCTGATCCGCCGCATCCGCGAACTGCTGTACGAGCAGGGCTTCACCATCAGCGGCGCCCGCAACAAGCTCGACAGCCGCAATTATGTCGGCGCCGAGGACACTGCGGACGTCAACGGCGCGGCGCCGCCAGCCGTTCCGCCGCCACTGGACCGCGAGTTTGTCCGCGCCGAATTGCTGGCTATACTCAGCATATTGAAGAGCGACTAGGGTCGCGCACTGCTGGCGCAAAGCGCGGCTGGCGATATGATTGCTGCTATACTTTCAATATTATTCGATTATCAGCGCAAGCTGATGCACGGTGGCGGATAGCCCGGCACGACCGGGCACGACGAGAGGAAACAATGATACGCGTTGCCATTTGTGACGACCATCAAATTGTAAGAGCGGGCTTTAAACAGATTTTTTCGTCCTCGGATGACTTCGAGGTGGTGGCGGAAGCCGGGACCGGCCGCGAGGCGCTGGATATCGCCCGCCGCGAAATTTGCGATGTGCTGCTGCTCGATATCGCCATGCCCGACCAAAGCGGTATCGACACCTTGCGCACGATTCGCCAGGGCCAGCCCGACCTGCCGGTGCTGATACTGTCCGGTTATCCGGCGCAGCAGTACGCGCTCAACCTGTTCAAGATGGGCGCCAACGGCTACCTGAACAAGGAATGCGAGGCGGATGAGCTGATCACGGCTGTGCGCACTGTGTACCAAGGGCGCCGTTACGTCAGCTCGCAGGTGGGCGAGCTGCTGGCGCAGAGCTTCGACCGCGACCCGAACACGGCGCTGCACACCGAGTTGTCGGACCGTGAGTTCCAGGTGTTCCTGCGGCTGGCGCGCGGCGCCACCGTGTCCGACATCGGCGTGGCGCTGTCGCTGAGCATCAAAACCGTCAGCACCTACCGCACCCGCATCATGGAAAAGATGGGCATGCAGTCCAACTCGGACCTGACCTACTACGCCATGAAAAATAATCTGTTAGATTAAGGTCCGCACGCTTGCAGTGTGCGGCAACGCACTGATTTTTCTTCCAGTCTATAATTTGCATGCCTACACTGTGAAGGAAATGGATGTATTTTACCGTCGAAACAGCGCCACAACATCGCTTGCCGCTGTACAAGACCGTCTTGTGCGTGACTTGCGCGTTGCTGCTGATCGTCAACGGTTTCAGCCTGTTCCACAACTTGCAAGCGCTGCGCGGGGCCCAGCTTCAGCTCAGCCAGACGGCGCGCGTGGCCGACCGCTTGCAGTATCTGAACGTGCTGGTGCTGGATGCCGAGAGCAGCATGCGCAGCTATTTCCTGTCCGGCCGCGACGCCTACCTGGGGCCGACCCGCACCGCGCTGACTGACAGCGAGACCGAATTCAAGGAACTGGAAAAGCTGCTGGCTGACAGTCCGTCGCAGCTCAAGAATCTGGCCCAGTTGCACACGCTGGTGCGCCGCCGCCTGAGCATCATGAGCCAGGCGCTGGATGTCTACCGCGACGGCGGCTTGCAGGAAATCGTCAAGATCGCCAAGCTCAGCGACGACCGCGCCAGCATGGACGAGATCCGTCTGCTGGTGGTGATCATGGAGCAGGAGCAGAACGAAACCCTGAACGCGCGCAACGCCATGTTCTACCAGGAGTACCAGAAGGCGGTGCTGCTGGGCGTGGGCATCAATGTGGTGGCCATCCTGGTCCTGATCATGTTCTACCAGATGGTGCGGCGCAGTTTTGCGCACCGTGCGGCGGTGGAGCATGCGCTGCAAGCGTCCAATGAAAACCTGGAATCGACCGTGCAGCAGCGTACCGAGCAGTTGTCGGTGCTGTCGCGCCACCTGATCAGCATCAGCGAGGAAGAGAAGGTGCGGTTGTCGCGCGAACTGCATGATGAGCTGGGCGCCAACCTGACCTCGATCAGCATGGACATCGCGGCCGTGACCCAGCAATTGCGCACCAGCCACCCGGAACTGGCGGCGCAGCTCAAGCGCGCACGCGGCACGCTGGTGGAAACGGTGGAAATGAAGCGCCGCATCGTCGAGAACCTGCGACCCAGCTTGCTGGATAACTTGGGCTTGTGCGCGGCCATTGAAAGCTATTGCGAGGAATTCAGCCGCCTGTCGCAGGTGCGCTGCGACTGCAATGTGGCGGCCGACATGGAAAGCATGACGCGCCACTCGGGCGATTTGTCGATCGCACTGTTCCGCATCGTGCAGGAATCACTGACCAATATCCGCAAGTACGCCAAGGCCAGCCGCGTGACGGTGACCTTGAATCGCAGCGGGGATGGCTTGATGCTGCGGATTATTGACGACGGCATCGGCATCGCCTCCGACACCATCATCAAGCCGATGTCGCACGGACTGCTGGGCATGCGCGAGCGCGCCTTGCTGCTGGGCGGCACGCTGAATATCCGCCGCGGCCGCAACGATACCGGTACCTGCATTGAAGTGGCGATTCCGCTGCGCGAGCGGACGCCGGTGGCCGAACAGCGGGTTGAATTGCCGCCGGCCATTTCCGAAGTGATCAGCAGCGCGCTACATCAACGCGCAGACGATCAAACTCCGTCTTCGCCACCTTATAGCACTCGCCCGCGTACGCCTCCAAGCCTGAGCGATCAAGCACAGTGATGTTGCCGCGGCGGTAGGTGATCAGGCCGTCGTCCTGCAATTTGCCGGCGGCGGCGGTGATGCTTTCGCGCCGCACGCCGAGCATGATGGAGATCATTTCCTGGGTCACTTTCAGCGCGTTCGATGGCGAGCGGTCCAGGCGGTCCAGCAGCCAGCGGCACAGTTTTTGTTCGATCGAGCTATGACGGCCGCCGACGGCGTTCTGCGCCATTTGCGCGAACAGCGCGGTGTTGTAGCGCATCAGCAGGGCTGGCAGGGCGCCGCCCTTGGCGAAGGCGTCGCGCAGCGGCTGGGCTTTCATGCGGTAGCCGTAGCCGGCCGCCTGCACCACGGCGCTGCACATGGCGCGCTCGCCTTCGAACAGCGAGACGCCAACCACGCCTTCATGGCCGACCACGGCGATTTCCGTGGTGGCGCCGTCTTCCATCACGTACAGCAGGGAAACGATGGCGGTGGTGGGGAAGTGCACATATTCCATCGCGGTGCCGAATTCAAACAGCTCTTTGCCGAACGGCAGTTGTACCAGTTCCAGGTGTTCGAACAGGGATTCCAGCACGTCGCGCGGCAGGGCTGCAAGCAATTCGTTCTGCTGGGCGCCGCTGACAGAAGCGGGGCGGGGCGCGAGTTTGGTGGTCATGGTGTTCCTCATAAAGCAAGTTACGTGTTGACGTAACTTTATGAGGATTGTTAATTGGCGAACATAAGAACAGGGGACGTTTGCATGTAGGCGCAGGACATGCGAAATTGTAGTCCTGGTCCTACAAGGGCCACTGTCTTTCTCGGAGAGGCAGCGGCATAATGGCACAACTCCCAATGAGGCGGCGCACGATTATGCATGTACTGGTGGTGGAAGACGATGCGGTGTTGGCGGACGGCCTGAGCCGCGTGCTGGGCAGTCATGGCATGGCCGTGGACGTGGTCGGCAATGGCGCCCAGGCGGATCAACTCCTGCAACGCGCCGGCGTGGCCGAGGTGGTGGTGCTCGATATCGGCCTGCCCGGTATGGACGGCTTTGAAGTGGTGCGGCGCCTGCGCGCGCGCGGCAGCGCCGTGCCGGTGCTGTTGCTGACGGCGCGCGACGCGGTCGAGGACCGGGTGCGCGGGCTGGAGCAGGGCGCCGACGATTATCTGGTCAAGCCGTTTGCCACCGCCGAGCTGGTGGCGCGCGTCAAGGCGCTGGCGCGGCGTCACACCACGCCGCAGACGGCGCTGGCGATGGGCCGGCTGTCGCTGGACATGGCGGCCAGGCGCGCGCGCGTGGACCAGCGCGTGGTCGAGCTGTCGGTGCGCGAGTGGGCGGTACTGGAGTTTCTCCTACAGCATCCGGCGCGCGTGGTGTCCAAGCAGCAGATCATCGACGCCATCCTGCCGTGGGGCGACGACCTGACCCTGAACGCGGTGGAAGTCTATATTTCGCGCCTGCGGCTCAAGATCGCCGATGCCGGCGTCAGCATCCGCACCATCCGCGGCTTCGGCTACATGCTGGAGCCGGAGGCATGAGCAGCATCCGCCTGCGCCTGTTGAAGTGGGTGATTCCGCCGGTGTTGCTGATGAATTTGTGCGCTGGCGCCCTTGCCTACATGCTGGCTTCGCCGCATTTGCGCGAAGCGGTGCTGCGCACGCTGGTGCTGGTGGAAATCGTGGTGGGACTGGCCTGTGTCGGCCTGATCTGGTTCTCGGTCAGCAATGGCTTGCAGCCGCTGAACCGCCTGCGCGCCGAGCTCAACGCGCGCGAGGGCGACGACCTGGCGCCGCTGGCGGCCGACGATGTGCCGTACGAGCTGGAGCCGCTGGTGTCGTCCTTCAACGGCTTGCTGGCCAAGGCGGGCGAGGGCGCGCAGGCGCGGCAGGATTTCCTGGCCAATGTGGCGCACCAGTTGCGCACGCCGCTGGCCGGGCTGAAGACGCAGCTGGAATGGCTGGGCGCGCGCCATGCCGAGCCGGAATCGGCGCAGTCGGTGCGGCTGATGCTGTCCGCCACCGAGCGCATGATACGGCAGACCAACCAGCTGCTGGCGCTGGCGCGCGCCGAGCCGCATCACTTCGAGAAGGCGCGGCTGGAGCCGCTGGCGCTGGATGCGCTGGTGGCCGAGACGGTGCAATTGTTTGTCGAGCAGGCCAGCGCCAAGGCGATCGACATCGGCTTCGACCTGGCGCTGGCGACCGTGAATGGCGACCGCTTCCTGCTGCGCGACCTGATCGACAATCTGATCGACAACGCCATCCGCTACACGCCGCCGCACGGCGCGGTGACCGTCACCGTGCGGCCCGGGCTGCTGACGGTGGAGGACAACGGCCCCGGCATCCCGCCCGACAAGCGCGAGCAGGTGTTCAGCCGCTATGTGCGGCTGGACGACAAGACCCACGGCAGCGGCCTGGGTCTGGCCATCGTGCGCGATATCGCCGTGGTGCACGGCGCGCGGCTGGCCATTTCCGACCCGCCCGGCGGGCGCGGCGCCGTGTTTTCGGTGAAATTCAGCTGAATTTGTGCGCTTGTCAGCAGTTTGTCAGGATTTCCTCAGGGAAATGCAAGACAGGCGAGCTACACTACAACTCATAGAAATCCCATCATGAGGAGCAGGCCCATGAAGCGCATCCAGCAAGGTTTTACCCTGATCGAGGTCATGATTACCGTGGCCATCGTCGGCATCTTGCTGGCTGTGGCGGTCCCGGCCTACAGCGATTACGTCACCCGTGGCCGCCTGAGCGAGGCGTTCACGGCGCTGGGCGGGGCGCAGCCGGCGGCCGAGCAGTACTGGTCCAACAACCGCACCTACGTCGGCTTCGATGCCTCGCCCAGCTTCCCGGCCGGCACCGGCAATTTCACCTACGCCCTGAGCAACGCGACGGCCTCGACCTACACCCTGACCGCCACCGGCACCGGCAAGATGAGCGGCTTTGTCTACACCCTCAACGAGAGCGGCACCCACGCCACCACCGGCAGTCCGACCGGCTGGGGCACCAGCACCTCGTGCTGGGTCGACCACAAGGGTGGCGCATGTTCCAACTAAAGCCACAGGCCGGTTTCACGCTGATCGAGCTGCTGGTCACCATCACCATCTTTGGCATCATGCTGGCCATCGGCATTCCCAACGCGAGCAACTGGCTGCTGGCCAATCGCGCGCGCGGCGCCAGCGAGTTCTATGCCGAAGGCTTCAGCATGGCGCGCCGGCAGGCGGTGTCGCACAATGCGTTCAGCCGGATTTCGCTGACGCCCAACACCAACACCGGGCAGATGAACTGGCAGGTCGATATCTGTTTTGTTGGCGCCAACACGACCTGCGCGCCCGCCGACGACAGCTGGTCCACCACGGCCGCGCCGGCCACCAACGATCCGCTGGGCGCGGCCGGCTACCGCTCGATTTTCCGCTCGGCCGATGCGCTGCCGTCGTCCGAGGTGCTGGTGCCGAGCACTGTGCCGGCCGGCGCTTCGCAGGTGTACTACACCGCCACCGGCTGGGTCGATACGACGTTTGCCCAGCGCATGACGCAGCTGCGGCTGGACCCCACCAGCCGGTACGCGCACGAGGTGCCGGTGGTGGCCCTGGCCATCACGCTGGCCGGCATGGCCAGCAAATGCGATCCGACCCTCGACTCCACCGATAACCGGGCCTGTCCACCATGAACGCCAGCCACCACACTCAGCCAGCGCACGGCGGGGCGCTGCCGCGCCGCCCGGGCGCCGCGCCGTCGCCGCAACCGCGCGCCA
>NZ_WNKY01000005.1 GCF_009720825.1 Duganella radicis
CGCTGCCGGCCTCCTGGACCATGCGCACGGCGCGCTCCATCACTTCGGGGGAATATCGGACTGATTTTTTCATGGTGGCTCCATTTTCTCAAATGTTGGAGCCTCCTTCAAACCCGGGGCGATTCAGGACGCCTTTAAAGTAATTTGACAGTGCTTCGGCGAGTGGTTCAGGTGCCCTTGGGTCCAAATATATGGAGTCAATAAGATGGTGACCATCTACGGGAACCTTGAGCCCGACGTCTTTCTGAGACTTGTCGATATCGGGACAATAGAGTAAGGCTCTCACCTCTTGCTCATGGTCGAATGCCTCCCGCTTGTGGAACAGAAGGTCTGCGGCTAAGGTTGGCTGCCACCCTGCGTTAAGTCCTTCAACTATTTCGCGCGTCTTCTTCCTTACCGCAGGCGTTTTTTCGTATTTCACATCTGCTAGCCGGCGCTTGTGTCCCTTGTTTTCTCTCACGAAGTTCGTCAGCACGCTCTTGAGCTTGTCGCGGGTGGTCTTGATCCGCACACCAAGATGGTCCGGAGAGTAGATTCTCCACATCGCGTCGGACATACTTTTCTTGCCCCAGCACTGAGCAAACATCGCGTACCCCCGCGAGTGCTTGACTCGTGTCTCATATGGATCATCCCATTTCGAAGGGTGGGAGAAGTGCAGTGAGCCATTCAGAATCTCTACGGCATGATGAAATCTAACGATGCGATACAAGCTGCCGCTTTTGGATTCTTTCATGCTGCTTTCCTCGAAGTTGATATGGCGGCAGGACCTGTGGGTCCTGCCCAGTGGGCTTATGGTTTAGCTGTAGAGCATAGCATCTTGCTCAAGTGAAAAATGCACAGATTCTCACCTGGCAATTTGCCAGCGCATAGAAGCGTCGCTTTAAGTGACGCTTCTCCTAATCAAGCTAGTTCGACTGCCTGCGCCAACATGGCATCGTTTACGTCGATGTAGCGCTGGGTTGTTGACATGTGCTTGTGCCCGGCCAGCGTCATCAAGACCTTAGCACTTACGCCTTTGTGGGCAAGGTTCGTGATGAATGTCCTACGTCCACTATGGCTGGTAGCGCCTTCAATGCCAGCAGCTGAATACAGTCGCGCAAATAGCTGGCAAAGCGAGTTGGCTGAAAACGCTGATCCTTTCTGGGATCGCAGCAGCGGCTTGCTTGTTTCGTGCAGTTTGAGTTTTGAAGTGCGCAGGTAGGACTGCAATGAATCTTTCAGCTTGGTGTTTAAAACGATGGTGCGGCCTTGCCGATCTTTGGTCTGCTCCGCTGTGAGCGCCACGAACGACTTCACTTCGCCCGTTGCGGAGTAGACGTCGCCAACAGTAAGCGCCGCGATTTCTTTAACGCGCAGGTGTAATGACCCAGTGAATTCCTGCTCAGGTGATAATATGGAAAGGAAATCACGTGAGCATGGTCATGGAAGAAGAAGTCAAGCGATGGACCGCGAAGCGCAAGGCAGCGCTGGTCACTGAAATCATTCAAGGTAAAACCACGGTCGCCGAGGCGAGTCGTGCCTTCGATATGCCACCTTCGGAAATCGAGGAATGGGTCGATGAAGCGAAGCGCGGCATGGAGAACGCATTGCGGGCCAAGCCATTGGACGTACGCGAGCAGTATGAGCGCCAGATCAAGGAACTCCAGTAGGCATACGGCGAGGCCATGCTTGAGCTGCGTGCGAGAAAAAATGTATGGTCCGCCCCTGATTTGCAAGTCTCGTTTTGATGGACGCGGACAGTTTGCCTAAATGTATCCGGCCTCTTGCAAGTGGGCTGCTGTTGCAGCCAGGGCACGATGAAATGCGCGCACAAGGTTTCTACAGATAAGGCGTCGGGCTCCGCAAGCTGCCTGCATCAAAACCGCCTTCTGTTCTTTGTACTGTCCCCCTTTTGATCACAGGTCGCCATAGTGCGCCGCGTTCTTTTGATTTGTCGCACAATGGCCTCTCTCGCACACGCCATCATGAACGCTCACTCTGACAAAAGGTGCGATCATGTCCACTCCCTTCGACAGTCACAAGTATGCCAAGCGCCTGATGGAGGCTGGCTTATCGCCGGCATTGGCCGATGTGCAGGCTGAAACCACCGCCGAGCTGATGAACGAACTGAGTCGGATTTCCACCAAGCTGGAAGAAGTGGACATCCGCACCAATGCGAGAATCGATCAATCCAGAGTCGAGCTGGAAGCAAAGATTGCAGAGAGCCGGGTTGAACTTGTACGTTGGGTGGTGGGCATCGCCCTTCTGCAATCGTCCTTTTTCACCGGTCTGGTGTTGAAGTTGATGCCTTGAGGAGGTTGATCATGTCCACTCCCCTCGACAGCCACAAGTATGCCAAGCGCTTGATGGAGGCTGGCATGTCGCCGGCCCTGGCAGACATTCAGGCGGAAACCACCGGCGAGCTCATGAACGAGCTAAATCGCATCTCGAGCAAACTGGAAGAAGTCGACGCCAAGAACAACGCGAAGATCGATCTGGTCGAAAGTAAATTGAATACAAAAATCGAGCAAGCCGAACTCCGGCTGGAAGCAAAGATTGCAGAATGCCGGGCCGGGGTCGTGCGTTGGGTGGTCGGCATCGCCATTCTGCAATCATCCTTGCTGACCGGCTTTATGCTGAAGCTGCTGCATTAGCGACTGGCTTGATCAAGTCCTCGCGCTTCACGCCCAGCCACATGGCGACGGCAGCGGCCACGAATACCGACGAGTAGATGCCGAAGCAAATACCGATGGTCAGCGCCATGGCGAAGTAGTGCAGCGTCGGGCCGCCGAGGAACAGCATCGACAGCACCATCATCTGCGTACAGCCGTGGGTGATGATGGTACGCGAGATGGTCGAGGTGATGGCGTTGTCGATCACCTCGTTCACCGAGGCTTTGCGCTGCTTGCGGAAGTTTTCGCGGATACGGTCGAAGATCACCACCGATTCATTCACTGAATATCCCAACACTGCCAGCACGCCCGCCAGCACGGTCAGCGAGAACTCCCACTGGAAGAAGGCAAAGAAACCCAGGATGATCACCACGTCGTGCAGGTTGGCGACAATCGCCGCCACCGCGAACTTCCATTCAAAACGCACGGCCAAGTAGATCATCACGCCGATCACCACCATCACCAGCGCGTTCAGGCCGTTCTGCGCCAGTTCGTCACCCACCTGCGGACCGACGAATTCCACCTTCTGCAAGGACACCAGCGCGGCACCGACGGCATCGTCGCAAGTCTGTGCCAGATGACCGCTCTCGGCTTTGCACAAGGCCTCGAACACCTGCGCCGACGCATCCTTGGGTGTGATGCCCTTCACCACCGGCAGACGCAGCATCACATCATGCGCGGTGCCGAAGCTGGTCGCCTCGGGCGGCTCGTAGCCGATGCCTTCCAGCGTGTGACGTATCCGTTCCAGATTCGCCGGCTGCTGGTAGCGCAGTTCCATCACGGTGCCGCCGGTGAACTCCACCGAATAATGCAGGCCGCGATGCAGCAGGAAGAACACGGCCGCAACAAAGGTCAGCGCCGAGATGAGGTTGAACACCAACGCATGCCGCATGAACGGGATGTCTTTTTTAATGCGGAAAAATTCCATGATCAGTTCCCCTTGCCTGGCGTCCAGACCGTGCCGATCGCAACCGATTGCAGTTTTTTCTTGCGGCCATACCAGAGGTTGACCACGCCGCGCGACACAAATACGGCAGAGAACATCGAGGTCAGAATGCCCAGCGTATGCACCACCGCAAAGCCGCGGATCGGACCGGAACCGAACACCCACAACGCCACACCGACGATCAGCGTGGTGACGTTGGAGTCGATAATCGTCGCCCATGCGCGGTCGAAACCGGCGGCAATCGCGGCCGGCGGTGTGGCGCCGCCGCGCAGCTCTTCGCGGATACGTTCGTTGATCAGCACGTTCGAGTCAATCGCCATCCCCAGCGCCAGCGCAATCGCGGCCATGCCCGGCAGGGTCAGGGTCGCCTGCATCAGTGACAAGATCGCCACCAGCAGCAGCAGGTTGACGGCCAGCGCAAACACGCTGAAGAAGCCGAAGATCATGTAGTAGGCAATCATGAACACGGCGATGGCGGCAAAGCCGTACATGGTCGAGTGCAGACCCTTGCTGATGTTCTCGGCGCCCAGCGCCGGACCGATGGTGCATTCCTCAATCACGTCCATCGGCGCAGACAGCGCACCGGAACGCAGCAGCAGCGCCAGCTCGGCGGCGCTCTCGGCATTGCCCATGCCGGTGATGTTGAAGCGGCTGCCCAGCTCTTCCGATATCACCGGCACCGACAGCACTTCGGGCTTGCCGGTTTTCTCGTACAGCACAATCGCCATGCGCTTGCCAACGTGGCCGGTGGTGACCTCGCGCATGCGCCGTCCACCGTCGCTATTGAGTTCCACGCTGACGGCCGGCTGGTTGTTGCCATCGACGCTGGCAACGGCGCTGGTGATGTAGTCGCCGGTCAGCGCCACCTCCTTGGACACCACGACCGGCGCGCCGCGCCCTACCGTCAGCAATTCGGAGTTGAATGGAATGGCGGATGACAGCTCGGTGCCGGGCGTGACGGCGTCATCAACCAGACGCACTTCCAGCGTCGCGGTACGGCCGATCACGGCGCGCGCGCGGGCCACGTCTTGCACGCCCGGTAGTTGCACCACGATGCGGTCCGGGCCCTGTTGCTGGATCACCGGTTCCGCCACGCCCAGCGCGTTGACGCGCCTGGACAGCGTCGTGATGTTTTGCTTGATGCCGTCGCTGATGGTTTGTGTCAGCGCGTCGGGCTTGAGGCTTACGTTCAGCTTGAGCTCACTGCCTTCGCCCGCGTCGACAAAGCTCAGCTCGCGCATCTGGCCGGACAGCACATCCCTGGCCCGCTGGCGGGTCGCGTCGTCGCGGAATTTGATTTCGATGGCGTTGCCCACACGTTCAATGCCGGCATGACGCACCTCCTTGTCGCGCAGCAGGGTGCGGGCCGCCGCTTGTATGCCCTGTATGCGCTTGTTCAGCACGGCCTTGGTGTCGACCTGCATCAGGAAGTGCACACCGCCACGCAAGTCGAGGCCGAGATACATCGGCAGCGCGCGCAGGTGTTGCATCCATTTCGGTGTATCCGCTTGCAGGTTCAGCGATACCAGATAATCCGGGTTGGCGGGATCGGCGTTCAGGCCCCGCTCCAGTACCGACTTGGCGCGGAACTGGAGGTCCGGCGTGGCAAAGCGGGCATATACCGAGGCGTAGGTGGCGCCGCCGTCAAAGCTCACGCCGTCGTTGGCGATGCCGGCCTGGGTCAGCACATCGGCGACCCTGGCGCTCACCGCCGGCGCCAGCTTGACAGTGGCTTTGCCGCTGGTGATCTGCACCGCAGGCGATTCACCAAAATAATTGGGCGCCGTGTAAAGCGCCCCCAACAGGATTGCGACCACAATCAGAACATACTTCCAGACAGGATAACGATTCATGTATCCCTCTAAATTAAAGGTTGTTTATCGGACGAGCCCGAGTTGTGGGTTGCCCAATCAATAAGCAAGACCTTTACAGAAATATATTTTTGTGGCCGCCAGTAAGCACGCTGCGGCTAATGCGTTAGCAGCACCGCGCCGTCTTTGCCTGCGCGTTCGGCGTGCGTTACTGCTGCTGCAAACTGGTCGAGCTTGTAGTCGGCGGCGACGCGGAACATGTCGGGCGCGGCTTGGGCCAGCGATATCGCTGTGGCGACGTCCGCTACGCGTACGACATCGGGCAGCGCCGGCCAGCGGCCGACGGAGATGCCGCGAATGCTGATGCCGCGCGTGGAGAACGACAGCGCCGGCAGTTCCAGCGGCACGCCTGACAAATCACCGTATGAGATCAGCGTGCCGCCATCTGCCAGCAATGAGGCGAGCGTGCTGGCGACTTTGCCGCCTACCGCGTCCAGTATGACTTTGATGGGCTTGCCCTGTGTGAGCGGGAAGATGCGTTTTTCCCAGTCCCGCTGGTCGGTGCTGACAAATTTCATCGATGACGTTTGTTTGATGGCTTGCTCCGAACGAACCACGCCAACCGGCACGTACCCTTCCACCATCAACAGTTGGGAGGTCAGGCGTGCGACAAGGCCACCTGCTGCGGTGAGTGCGATCACGTCGCCTGGCTTGGCGCCTGCCTCTTGCACTGCTCTCAGCAACAGCACGGCAGTGAGTGGGGCTACGTGCAGTTGCGCCGCCGAAGAGTCGGGCAGGCCGTCGGGGATCGGCGTGACGAAGCGTGCTGGCACCAGCACTTTGTCGCTCCAGGCCCAGCGGGCCGGGAAGAAGGCGACGCGCGTGCCGGGGGCCATATCCACGCCAGCGCCGATCGCCTCAATTACGCCAACGCCTTCAAAGCCTGGACGTGCGCCATCCGGCCCAACCGGCGCGGTGTTGCCTGGCGCGCGGTAGCGGCCGCGAATGCCGAGCAGGTCGCCCGGATGCACTGGCCGGCCTAGCACGCGGATCAGCACTTCGCCTTCGCCAGGCGCTGGCAGTTCAGGCACTTCGGTCAAACGCAGCACCTCCGCCGGTTCGCCGTATTGATGGTAGATGATGCTGCGCATATGCTTTCTCCTTAACGCAGTTTGGCAAAGCCGGCGCGCAATTCGGCGACGAACAAGGCGGGTTGTTCGAAGGCGGCGAAGTGGCCGCCGCGCTCGACTTCGTTCCAGTAAATCATTTGCGGGTAAGTCGCCTCCGCCCACGAACGCGGTGCACGATAAATCTCTTTCGGGAAGACGCTCACCGCCACCGGAAGATCCAGCCTTCCGCCGGAAAAACTGGATGGCGAGTTTTCCCAGTAAATGCGCGCGGACGAGGCGGCGGTGTTGGTCAGCCAGTACAGCGAAATATCGTCCAGCATCTCATCGCGGGTCAGCACGTTTTCGACATCGCCACCGTTGTCGCTCCATGCCTGAAACTTCTCGTAGATCCATGCGGCCTGTCCCACCGGCGTTGAGCTCAGCACTTCGCCCACGGTTTGCGGACGCGTGGCCTGTTCGTTGAAGTAACCATATTCGCTGCTAAGGAAACGGCCCACGCCATCGACCGCACGCTGCTCGTCGGCCGACAAGGTGGCCGGCATTTTTTCCGGAAACACGAACTGCCAGTTCAGGTGAATACCGGCCAAGCCAGCAGGCTTGATGTGGCCCAGCGCCGTGGTTACGCCCGCGCCCCAGTCGCCGCCCTGCGCCACCCATTTGCTGTAGCCCAGACGCGCCATCAGCGTGCCCCAGGCCTTGGCGATGCGCACCACGTTCCAGCCCTTCTCCACCGGCTTGTCGGAGAAGCCGAAGCCCGGCAGCGACGGCACCACCACATGGAAGGCATCCTCGGCCTTACCACCGTGCGCGGTCGGATCGACCAGCGGGCCGATCACTTTCAGGAATTCGAACACCGAGCCCGGCCAGCCATGGGTCAGGATCAGCGGCAGCGCGTTCTCGTGCTTCGAGCGCACATGCAGGAAGTGGATGCCGACCGCATCGATCTCGGTGCGGAATTGCGGGAAGGCGTTCAGTTGGGCCTCGGCACGGCGCCAGTCGTAGCGCTGCTGCCAGTGCTGCGCCACGTCCTTCATGCGCTTGAGCGGTACGCCTTGCGACCAGCCGCTGCCGGTTTCCTGTTCCGGCCAGCGCGTCATCGACAGGCGCAGTTTCAGATCATCCAGCAAAGCCTGCGGCGTCTCGACGCGGAACGGCGTGATGGCGGACGTGGCCGGCGGCAGCACCAGGCCTTGTGGCACAGCGCGGCGCACCGAAGCTGGTTTGCCGGTCAACAGCGCGCGGCGCGCCGGCTGGGTTGGGGATGTTTGCATGATGTTCTCCTCGGCTTAACGAATAGTGGCAAAAGCGCGGCGCAACTCGGCCGTGAACAGCGCAGGCTGCTCGAAGGCGGCGAAGTGGCCGCCGCGCGCCGCTTCGTTCCAGTAGTACAGCCTGGAGTACGCGCGCTCGCCCCACTTGCGCGGCGGGTGATACAGCTCGCCGGGAAACAGGCTGACCGCCACCGGCACGTCCAGCTTCTGGGTCGAGAAATCGCTGGCGAAGCTTTCCGCATACAGGCGTGCCGAGGACGCGCCGCTGCCAGTCAGCCAGTACAGCGTGATGTTGTCGAGGATCTGATCGCGGCCCAGCACCGCTTCCGGATCGTTGCCGCTGTCGGTCCACTCGGCCAGCTTTTCGTAGATCCATGCCGCCTGCGCCACCGGCGAATCGGCCAGCGCGTAGCCGATGGTTTGCGGACGCGTGCCCTGCAATTTGGCGTAGCCGGACTTGCTGCCGTCGAAGGCGATCAGCTGCGCGATGGTGGCTTGCTCTTCCTTGTCCGGTTCGCCTTCGATCGGCGGCGGGAACAGGATAGGCAGGTTCAGATGCACCGCCGCCAGGCCATCCGCATGCTGCTTGGCCAGCCAGGTGGTCACGCCGGCGCCCCAGTCGCCGCCTTGCGCCACCCACTTGCGGTAGCCGAGGCGACGCATCAGCGTGGCCCAGGCACGGGCGATGTGCGGCAGGCCCCAGCCGGCGGCGGTCGGCTTGCCGGAAAAACCGTAGCCCGGCAGCGATGGAATCACCACATGGAAGGCATCTTCCGCCTTGCCGCCGTGCGCGGTAGGGTCGACCAGCGGGCCGATGGTGTTGATAAACTCAAAGATGGAGCCCGGCCAGCCATGCGTCAGCACGATGGGCAGCGCGTTCGCGTGTTTGGAACGCACATGCAGGAAGTGGATATCGAGCCCATCGATGCGCGTGGTGAACTGCGGGAAGGCGTTCAGCCGGGCTTCGGCCTTGCGCCAGTCGTAGTCGTGCTGCCAGTACTCCACCAGCGCTTGCAGACGCGCCAGCGGCACTCCCTGGGACCAGTCCGGCACCGTCGCCTGCTCCGGCCAGCGCGCCAACGACAGGCGCAGCTTGAGGTCGTCCAGCGCGGCGTGGGGAATGGCGACCTTGAAGGGCTGCACACCCGGCACGCTGGCCGGACGTTCGAAGGCCACCGGCGCCGCCTTGGCCGCCGCCGACGCCTGGGCTGGCATCAGGCTGGCGATGCCGCCGGCGGCGGCAACCGCTGCGAAACCGCGCAGCGCTGCCCGGCGCGATGGATCTGGATGCGTGAACTGGTCCATGGAGTACTCCGCTTAAACCTGAGCCAGGCCGCCGTCGACGAACAGCTCGGTGCCGTTGACGAAGCTGGCGTCATCCGAAGCCAGGAACACCACGGCCTTGGCCACCTCTTCCGGCTGGCCAACGCGGCCCAGCGGTACTTGCGAAGCCAGGTAATCCAGCAGGCCTTGCTGCGCGGCGGCGTCATCGCCGGCCAGTTCCACCAGGCCCGGCGTGTGGATCGGACCAGGGCTGACCACGTTGATGCGGATGCCGCGATCCTTCACGTCCAGAATCCAGCTGCGCGCCAGGTTGCGCACGGCGGCCTTGCTGGCGCTGTAGATGCTGAACGCCGGGGTGCCGACCACGCCGGCGGTCGAGCTGGTCAGGATCACGGAAGCGCCTTTTTCCAGCAGCGGCAAGGCGCTTTGCACGGTGAAGGTCAGGCCTTTGACGTTGCGGTCGAAGGCGTCATCGAAGTGTTCTTCGGTGATCGCGCCCAGCGGGGCCATCGAACCGCCGCCGGCGTTCACATACAGCACGTCGATGCGGCCGGCTTTTTCCTTGATGGTTTCGAACAGGCGTTTCAGGTCGGCGCTGCTGGACGAGTCGGCCAGGATGCCGGTGGCGTTCGGGATGCTGGCGGCGGCCTTGTCCAGTTCCGCCTGACGGCGGCCGGTGATGAAGACGCGTGCCCCCTCTGCCGCGAAACGTTGGGCGGTGGCCAGGCCAATGCCGCTGGTGCCACCGGTAACCACTGCTACTTTGCCTTGAAGCTTGCTCATGATTTCACTCCTTCGTGTTGGGTTAGTTGATGGAATGAAGTGTATTTTGTGCAGTCGGCTGTGTAAATTAGGTAAAAGTGGAATCACTATCCATGCACATGTACAATAAATGCTTTCCGACGGGGGAGCATGCATGGATCAACTCTTAGCGCTGCGCACATTTGTCCGGATTGCCGAGGCCGGCAGCTTCGGCAAGGCGGCGGATCAGCTCAACCTGCCGCGCTCGACGGCCAGCAAGCTGCTGCAAGATCTGGAAGAGCACCTCGGCACCAAGCTGATCCACCGCACCACGCGCACCATCACGGTCACGCCGGAAGGCGCGCAGTACTACGAGCGCGCGCGCCGCCTGCTGGGCGATCTGGAGGACATGGACAGCGCCACGCGCCATACGCGCGCGCAGCCCAAGGGCCGCTTGCGCATCGACATCGGCTCCATCCTCGCCAACCAGATCCTGTTGCCGGCGCTGCCGCAATTCCAGGCCGCCTATCCCGACATCGAACTGCGCCTCGGCGTCAGCGACCGGCCGACCGATCTGATCAGCGAGGGCATCGATTGCGTGATACGCGGCGGCGCCCTGGCCGACACCACGCTGATCGCCCGCAAGCTGTGCGAGATGGACTTCGTCACCTGCTGCCACGCCTCCTACATCGAGCAGCATGGCCGGCCCTCGCAGCCGGCCGATATCGAACAGCATCACGCCATCGTCGGCTACTTCTCCTCGCTGACCGGCAAGGTATTCCCGCTGCGCTTCACGCGCGGCGAGGAGCAACTGGAAATCAACGCGCGCACGGCGGTGGCGGTGAACGAAAGCACGGCCCACCTGAGCGCGCTGACCACCGGCATGGGCATCGGCCAGACCTTCGCCTGGTTCGTCAAGGACATGATCGCGCGCGGCGAGATGGTCACGCTGCTGGACGACTGGCAGCCGCCGCGCCACCCGCTGTACATCATGTATCCGCCGAATCGCCACCTGAACGCCACGGTGCGGGTGTTTGTCGACTGGGCGGTGCAGCTGTTCGCCGCCGTCGATAACCGCACGTAACAATTGCTTACTCTAGAAACACTTTTTACGTCACCGCGTTCTCTCCCCGCTTCGTTATAGGAGCAAGCGCCGCTGTTGGCGATACTCAGGAGAGAACAAATGGAAAACACCACCCGCACCCGTATTCATCCCATGATGGCTGTTGCCGCCGCTTCGGTGGCCTTGGTTAGCCTGGTTGGCGCCGCTTCGATTGCCGGCTTGCTGCCGAATTCGAGCGCCAAGAACGCCCCGGCCGAGACGCCTGCCGTGGCCGCCGCGCCAGTGACCGCGCCGGTCGCCGCGCCAGTCGCAGCCCCTGCGCCTGAACCACGCCGCGTGGTGGAACACAAAACGGTGGTGCATCATGTGAATGCGCCGCAGCCTGAGCAGCAAGTAGCTCAAGCCTCGGCCCCCGCACCAGCCCCGGCGCCTGCTCCACAGAACAGCGCGGTCGGCATCGGCATCGGTGCGGTGGTGGGCGGCTTGCTCGGTAATCAGGTGGGCAGCGGCAATGGCCGCAAGCTGGCCACGGTGGCCGGCGCGATCGGCGGCGGTTACGTCGGCAACGAGATCGCCAAGCGCAATCAGCAGCAACAACCGCAGCAGTAATTCAGAAGGCGCGGGCGACGGTGAGGACGATGACGTGCCTCACCTCCCCGCCACCGCCGCTGGTCTTGCCGTAGATGTCGGTGGCCGTCCCGCCGCGCAGCCGCACCAGGTCAAGCGACAGCTGCGCCCGCCAAGCCTGATATGAAGTCGCCAAGCCCAGCCGCGCCTCGCTGCGGTTGGACCTGGCGTTATCGAGCGAGTAGTAGTAGCCGCCGTGCCAGAACGCCTGCAAGCGCTGGGTCAGCACCCAGCCGCCATTCAATTCGCCATACAGCGAGCGTTCGTTCAAGCCAAGGTAGTCGGGGGAGTAATGCAGGCGCGCGCTGAGCGTGTCACCGGCCAGGCCGATAAACGCTTCGCGGAAATTCCAGTTGGGATTCTTGGGAAAGGCATACGCCGTCACGCCCGTCTCCCACGACAGGCCGGACGGCAGGCGCTGCGCATATCCCGCGTAGCCGCTCCATTGCGCGCTGCGGTGCGTCTCCACCGCCAGTTGCCCCGTCACCACCTGCCCGCCCGCGAACCAGCCCGAGGTGCCGTCGTAATTCACGGCCGCGCGCGCCACCGGTTTATCGGCGCTGAGCGAGATACCGCGATACATGTAGTTGGAGACGATGCCGGCACTGCCGCTCAACTGCGCCTGCGCATCCAACGCCAGCAGCCAGGGGAATACGCTCAGGGCGAGCGTGCGAATCGGCTGGTGGAACTGGGTTGACACGCGCATGAACATTTTCCTGTGGTGCGGATGATGGTGGCACAAAGATCGATGCCGGTCAAAGCGGCGGCGCCGTCGCCCAGCACGATGCCATCGCGCAGCCGGGCCGCCGGCAATTGCGGCTTGATTTCCTCGATCAGCGCCATCATACCCGATACATGCGCGGCCGCGTAGGACGATCCGGCCACCACGCCCCAGCGGCCGCCCGGCAAGGTGGTGGGGATGTCACGTCCCGGCGCCAGCAAGGCGCGCACGCCGTTGCGCGGCGCCGCGCCGTCCGCCGCCACCGCGAACACGCCCGGCGTATTGGCCGGGAAGCCGCCGTCGGCGCGCGCCGGATCGACCGCGCCCACCACGCGGATGCCGCGCGCCTGCGCCGCTTCCACCAGTTGTTGCAGCAGCCGGTCCGATGGGCCGGACAGGCTGAGGTTGATCACTTGCGCGCCATTCAGCAGCGCGAAGTTGATGGCCTTGGCCAGCGTGAAGCTGTTGCAGCGCGTGCCGTTGCCGTTTTGCCAGCAGGCGCGCAAGGCCATCAGGCGCGCATCCGGCGCCACGCCCTCGATGCCGACGCCGTTGCCGGCGCGCGCGGCGATCACGCCGGCCACCGCGGTGCCGTGCAGTTCCGCCACGTACTTCTGGCCGTCGACGAAGTTTTCTTCCAGCGCCACCTGCCCCGCCAGGTCGGGATGATTGCTTTCAACGCCGCTATCGACCACCGCCACCGTGACCTTGCGGCCGGTGGCGGCTTTGCGGACCTCGTCCAGTTGCCATGCGCCGGCGGCCGGCTGCATGCGGTAGAGCGGATCGCTGCCGGCTTGCGCCACGAAGTCCTGGATCACTTGCGCCCATTCGACCCGGCCGTCACGCGCCAGTGCCTCCAGCACGGGCGCGGCGGCCTTGCCGGCCGGCAGGCGCATGCGGTAGCAATCGACGCTCAGCACCGGCATGGCCCAGTCTTCCATCAGTTCCAGTTGGTAGTCGTGGGCGACGGCGGCGGCGATGCGCTGGCGCGCGGCGCGGCCGCCGTCGTCGCGGTAGTTGGCGCCGCCATAGTTGTCGGCGCGGTAGTGCGGCGCCGGCAGGTGGAACATCACCAGGATCTCGGCGTTGTCCGGGGCTTGGTGTGTTTCAGCCAGCGGGGCGGATGGCACGATCTGCGGCAAGTCCTGCGCGGCGGCCGCGCCGGCGCACAGGCAGAACAGCAGGGCCAGCAGGCGTTTCATGGCTGGCCCGCGGCGGTGAGGGATTCGGCGCGTTCCACCGCGGGATGGGCACGCAGGGCCGACAGCAGTTGCGCCTGATGGCCGGCGTCCACGTCCAGCATGTAGGCGCCGGTGACGGTCGGGCCGCCGACGATCTGGGCGCGGTTGTCCTGCATCAGGCGCTGCACGTCCTGCAAGCGGGCCTCGGGCTTGAAGACCACCAGCACATCGGGCATGGTGGCGCCGCCGCTGCCCAGCGCACGGTACTCCGGCGCCGGTGCGGGCGCGCGCGGCAGCAGCTGCACCGCCAGCACGGCGATCACGGCGCACTGGGCCGCCAGCGCCCAGCCTTGCCAACCGGCGCCGCCCAGCCAGGCGCGCAGACGTGCCAGCGGCGACGGCTGCCGTTCAGGCGAGGCCGCGACTGCGGACGCGCGGGTGAACGCAGCGGGCTCGGCGTCCAGCTGCGGCATCAGGCGCGCCAGCGCGCGTTCGGGATCGAGGCCGCTGGGCAGCGGCCCTTCGGTTTCCAGCAGTTTGCGCTGCCAGCCCAGTTCCGCGCGGCAGGCGCTGCACGCTTGCAGGTGCTGCTGCACCTGCTCGGCCTCGGCCTCGCTCAACGCACCGGACGCATACCACGGCAGCAAATCCTGCAATGCCTGGTGGGTGGTGTTGGTACTCATTGCATTTCTTCCATATGATCGGACAGCATGTCCTTCAGCTTTTGCCGCGCATGAAACATGCGCGTTTTGACCGTATTCACCGGACAATCCATGGTCTCGGCGATTTCCTGGTAAGCCATGCCATGATAATAGGTCAGGCTGACCACCATGCGCTGCTCCATCGGCAGCTGGTCCAGCGCCCGGCTGACGCCGCGCTGTAACTGCCGCGCCGCCAGCGCGTGCTCCGGCTCCGCGCCTGCTTCGCCCGGCTGATCCTCCTGCGGCTCCAGCGGCACATCCAGCCCGCGTAGCGCCTTCAGCGCCTGGCGGTAGGCGATGGCGAAGATCCACGTCGACAGCTTGCAGCTGCCGTCAAAGGTATCCGCCTTCTGCCACACCACCAGCATGGTGTCGTTGATGATCTCCTCCACCAATGGCACATTGCGCGTCATGCGGTCCAAAAAGCGCGCCAGCCGCGAAAAATAAGCGCGGTACAGCATTTGAAAGGCGAGCCGGTCCCCGCCACGCACGCGCAGCAGCAAGCCACTCTCATCCAATTCATCGGACACGCCTGTCCTCCTGCCTGCTCTCATGCATTTTCTCCCCTGGTGCCGTAAATACGCGGCAGGGGAAAGAAGGTTCAAAACCCGACACAAAAATATTTATCCGCAATTTTGAACCATTTTTGGGTGGGTGGCTATTGACCGCTACAACATTAACAGAATGCTCAGCCCCAGTGTTTGCCTCAACCGCCCTGTGCGGCCCCGCCCTGCTGTCGCCGGACCCGGCCGCCGTGTTTCGTCTGCTCCTCGTGGCGCCCCTGCTCGAAGAATGGATCATGCGCGCGGGGCTGCACCACTGGCTGCTGCAACGGACCACGCCGCTGCCCGCCCTGCTGGGCAGCGCCGCCGCCTTCAGCGCCCTGCACCTGGGCTCGGGGCTGATGGCGGCGACGCTGGTGTTCTGGCCCGCCCTGCTGTTCGGCGCGGCCTACCAGCGCTGGCGTGACTGGCGGCTGTGCGCTCTGTTGCATGGCTTGTGCAATGCCTTTGCCATCAGTGCATGTGGTTATTAACCTCGATTGGAGAACCGATGAAACGAATCCGACCATCCCGCCACGGCGCGCTGTACGCCACCGGCTTGTGGGCCATGCTTGCGCTGGCGCCGTCCGCGCAGGCGGCCGACGCCCTGAACGGCAAGTCGCTCTACCTGAACGGCCCCACCTCCGGCGGCAGCACCTGCGCCGCCTGCCACGGCCCCTCCCCGGCCAATAATGTGAGCGGCATCCTGGCGGCGGCCAACAACCCCAGCGTGATCACCAACGCCTTTGCCGCCAATCGCGGCGGCATGGGCACCCTGTTCAACGGCAAATTCACCACGGCGGAAATCGCCGACCTGGCGGCCTTCATCGGCAATCCCAACGTGACGGCCGCGCCGGCCGCCTCGCTGGCCCCGGCCAGCCTGTCCTTCACCGGCACCACCGTCGGCCAGAGCAGCGCCGCGCTCAGCACCACCCTGACCAACACCGGCAACGCCGCGCTGAATATCAGCGCCATCGGCGTGGCCGGCGCCAATTCTGGCGATTTCGCCATCACCGGCGGCAGCTGCGCGGCAGGTGCTTCGGTGGCGGCGGGCGCCAACTGCAATGTGCAAGTGGTGTTCACCCCGGCGGCGGCCGGCGCGCGCAGCGCCTCGCTCAATTTCAGCCACAACGCCACCGGCGGCGGCAGCAGCGTGGCGCTGGGCGGCACCGGCAATGCCGTGCCGGCGGCGACCATTTCGTTGTCGGCCAACGCGCTGAACTTCGGCGCGCTGGTGACCGGCAGCGCCTCGCCGGCGCAGACCATCACCGTGAATAACGCCGGCCAGGCGCCGCTGACCTTCAGCGGCATCGCCCTGTCCGGCGCCAACGCGTCCATCTTCACGCTGGGCGGTAGCTGCGCCACCTCGACGCCACTGGCGGCCGGCGCCAGCTGCACCGTGACCGTGCTGGCCACGCCAACGGCGGCCGGCGCGTTTGCCGCCAGCCTGAATCTGAACTCCAACGCCAGCAACGGCAACGCGGCGATCGGCCTGAGCGGCAGCGCCAGCGCGCCGGCGCCGTCGCTGTCCGCCAATCCTGGCGCCGTGGCGTTCGGATCGCAGACCGTGGGCGCGGGCGCCCTCACCCAGAACGTGACTGTCACCAACCGCGGCAACGTGCCGGTGACCTTCACCAGCGTGGCGGTCAGCGGCGCGGCCTCGGTCACCATCGGCAGTGGCGCCTGCGGCGGCACGCTGGCGGTGGCGGCCAGCTGCAATGTGCCGCTGGCCTTCGCGCCGACGGCGGAAGGCAGCGTCAGCGCCACCTTGCTGCTGCGCTCCAACGCGCCGGACGTCTCGGTCGGCGTGACCGGCACCGGCACCTCGTCCGCCGTCGCCCGCCCCGCGCTGGACGACAGCGCGCCATTCGCCTTCGCCGATACGCAAGTCGGCCAGCAGGCGGCCATCCACCGCATCACCTTGAGCAACACCGGCACCGCCGCGCTCAAGATCACCTCGCTGGTACTGGGCGGCAGCAATCCGGGCGACTTCGCGCTGGCCGGCACCTGCGCCATGAACGGCACCGTGAGCCCAAGCGCCAACTGCACCGTCGATGCCAGCTTCAAGCCCACCGCCGCAGGCGCGCGTACCGCCGACCTGCTGCTGATGACCGACGGCGGCGCCCAGTTCACCGTGCGCCTGAGCGGCAACGGCATGGCCGTGCCCACCACCACGCCTAGCCTGACCGCCGCGCCGCAGTCCTTCGATTTTGGCAGCGCCATCGTCGGCGACACCGGCCCGGTCAAGCGCTTCACGCTGACCAATACCGGCAGCGCGGCACTGACCATCAACAGCGCCACCTTCAGCGGTCCTTACGCGGCCGCCACCGACGCCAACTCCTGCGCCGCCTTCCCGCTGACGCTGGCCGCCGGCGCCTCGTGCGAACTGCCGGTGCGCTTCACCCCTACCACCACCGGCAACGCCGCCGGCGGCATCGCCCTGCAAGCGACCGGCGCCAGCTGGAACATCGCGCTGAGCGGCCAGGGCGCGGCCTCCACGGCAGGCACGGGCGGCTCCGCCCAGAACCACGGCGGCGGCGGTTGCTCGTCGGTGAAAGATGGTAACGATCCAATGCTGGCCTTGCTGGTGGTGCTGGCGGCGGCCGTGCTGCTGTGGCGCCGTCGCCAGGCGCGCGCCGCCGCTGCCGCCGGCACGCTGGCCGCATGCGCGGTGCTGTCGCTGTCGTCGCTGCCCTCGCCGGCCTCCGCGCTGGAACCGGGCAAGCCGGCGCCGGCCTTCGCGCTGAGCGGCCCGGATGGCGCGGTGAAGCTGGATCAGTATCAAGGCAAGTTGGTGTACATCGACTTCTGGGCCTCGTGGTGCGGCCCGTGCCGCCAGTCCTTCCCGTGGATGAACGAGATGCAGGCACGCTACGGCAAACAGGGCTTGCAGATCGTCGGCATCAACGTCGACGCCAAATCCGACGACGCGCGCAACTTCCTGGCCGCCACGCCGGCGCAGTTTGTGATCGCCTTCGATCCGAGCGGCACGGCGCCGCGCACCTACGGCATCAAGGGCATGCCGAGCAGTGTGCTGATCGGGCCGGACGGCAAGGTGCTGTATGAGCACAGCGGCTTCCGTCCCGCCGACCGCGAAGCGCTGGAAAGCCGCATCAAGGCCGCGCTGGGAGCCGCCAAATGAAGGCGCGCACCGTGATCGCACTGTGCGCCGCCATGGCCGGCCTGTCCGGCTGTGCGCTGCCGCCGGTGCAGGCCTGGGAAAAAGGCCAGGTGGCGCGCGCCGACATGCTGATGCAGGGCGACCCGCTCGGCACCCGCTTCAATGAGCACATCTACACCAGCAAGGAAGCGGCTTCCGGCGGCAGCGCCGTCGGTGGTGGCGGCTGCGGCTGCAACTGACAAGGAACACCATGGATAAAGACAAACAGCCATCCGTAGGACAAGCGCTGCTGGCGGCGGCCATGCTGCTGCCAGGCCTGGCGCACGCCGAGGCGGCGCCAGAACGCGGCGCCATCAGCGTCAAATACCTGTATTACAAGGAGGACCAGCCGGGACTCGACCGCGTGCAGGTGCACGCGCCATCGGTCTCGGTGATGGCGCCGATCGCCGGCGAATGGTCGGTGTCCGCCAGCGCCACCATGGACGACGTCTCCGGCGCTTCGCCGCGCTATCACACGGCGGTGTCGGGCGCCTCGCGCATGGAGGACCAGCGCAAGGCCGGCGACCTCTCGGTGACGCGCTATCTGCCGCACGGCACGGTCAGCGTCGGCGCGGCCTTCTCCACCGAGCATGACTACCGCTCGCGCGCCCTGTCGCTGCAAGCGACCTTCGACAGCGACGACAAGAACACCACCTGGGCATTGGGCCTGGGCGGTTCGGACGACGCCATCAATCCGGTCAACCGCATCGTCCAGAACGAAGGCCGCCAGACCGTGAGCGTGCTGGCCGGCGTGACCCGCATCTTCACACCGGTCGATGTCGGCCAGCTGACCTACACCCACAGCAAGGGCCATGGCTATTACTCCGACCCGTACAAGATGGTGGACAACCGCCCGCGCAATCGCGACCAGGACACCCTGCTGGCGCAGTGGAACCACCGCTTCGTCGATGCCGACGCCACCAGCCGCCTGAGTTACCGCTACTACCGCGACAGCTTCGGCGTCAGTGCGCATACGCTGAGCGGGGAGTGGGTGCAGTCGCTGGCCAATGGCTGGACGCTGACGCCGAACCTGCGCCTGTATTCGCAGCGCGCGGCCGACTTCTACTTCGATCCGGTCTACGACAGCAGGACCGGCGCGCCCTTCCCGCCCGGCTATGTGTTCGGCGGTACCGCCTTCACCTCGGCCGACCAGCGCCTGTCGGCGTTTGGTGCGGTGACGGCGGGCCTCAAGGTGGCCAGGCAGATCGACCGCGACTGGAGCGTGGACGTGAAGCTGGAGCGCTACGAGCAGCGCGGCGCATGGCGCGTGTTTGGCGCCGGCAGTCCGGGCCTGGCGCCGATGCGGGCCAACAGCCTGCAAGTGGGCTTCACACGGCTATGGTAGCAAGCATCTACGGCGTCGCTTTCGCCGCCATGGGCAGCCGCTGCGAAGTACGCATCGCAGCGGCCAACGATGACACGGCACGGCACATCGCCACGCACGCCATCGGCGAAGTACGCCGCATAGAGCACAAGTATTCGCGCTATCGCCGCGACAGTGTGATCAGCCGCATCAATGCCGCCGCCGGCCGCTGCGAGATCGAATGCGACAAGGAGACGGTGGCGCTGCTGACCTACGCAGACGCGCTGCACAGCAGCAGCAACGGCCGCTTCGACATCACTTCCGGCGTGCTGCGCAAGGCCTGGGATTTCCGCGCCGGCGTGGTGCCGGAACAGCGGGCCTTGCAGGCGTTGCTGCCGCTGGTCGGCTGGCAGCAGGTGGTGCGCGACAAGTCGACGGTGTTCCTGCCGCACCAGGGCATGGAGCTGGACTTTGGCGGTTTCGGCAAGGAGTACGCCGCCGACCGCGCGGCGGAAGTGCTGGCGGAACGCGGCGTGGCGCACGCTTACGTCAACCTGGGCGGCGACATCCGCTTTCTCGGCCCCCGTCCCGACGGCAAGGCGTGGGATATCGGCATACAGGACCCGCGCGACATGGATGCCACGGTGGCCAGCATTCCGGTCAGCCGTGGCGCCCTGACCACCAGCGGCGACTATGAACGGTTTATTGAAGTCGATGGAAGGCGCTACTGCCATGTGCTCGATCCGCGCAGCGGCATGCCGGTATCGTACTGGCGTTCGGTCAGCGTGGTGGCGCCGTTGGCCATCACGGCCGGCAGTTGCACCACCATCGCCATGCTGCTGGAGGAGGAAGGCATCGACTTCCTCGAACGTTCGGGCATGAGTTATCTGGCGATCGACCATCAAGGGCAAATTTTTCGGAGAACATGATGAAGTCCATTTTTAACTGGCTGTGCGCGCTGATCCTGGCGGCATGGCTTCCCGCCGCGTTGGCGGACGATTTCCTGCCGCCGGAGCAGGCCTTTGTGCTCAAGGCGGAACTGCGCGATGCGCACACGGTGAGCCTGCGCTGGAGCATGCCGGACGGGTATCACTTGTATCGTGAGCGGCTGTCGTTCACCGGGCCGGGCGTGGCGCAGCCGCAGCTGCCGGCCGGTAAGCGCAAGTTCGATGAGAACTTCGGCAAGGAGATGGAGACGTATTACGGCACGCTGGAATTGCAGGTGCCGGTGAGCGGCAACGCGCCATTCGATCTGACCATCGGCTATCAGGGCTGCGCGGATGCGGGCTTGTGCTATCCACCGGTGGCGCTGACCTATACGGTCAACCCGGCGGCGCCGGGCGTGCTGACCGCGAAGGGCACGGGCGACGGCGGTGCCGTGGTGGCGGACGCGCAGGCGGCGCCGGGCGATGGTGGCGCCAAGGGCGGCGCGCCCGCGGCACAGGGCGCTCCGGCTGCCGCCGCCGAGGATGACACCTCGCTGGCCCAGCGCACGCTGCAAAGCGGCAGCGTGTGGCGCATCGGCGGCGCCTTCCTGGTGTTTGGCCTGCTGCTGTCGTTCACGCCCTGCGTGCTGCCGATGGTGCCTATCCTGTCCTCGATCATCGTCGGCGAAGGCAGCGTGACGCGCAAGCGCGGCTTGCTGCTGGCGGGCGCCTACAGCATCGGCATGGCGCTGGTCTACACCTCGCTGGGCGTGGCGGCGGGCCTGGCCGGCGAAGGCCTGGCCGGCGCGCTGCAAAAACCGTGGGTGCTGCTGACCTTTGGCGCACTGCTATTCGCGCTGGCGCTGTCGATGTTCGACGTCTATCAGCTGCAACTGCCAAGCGCCCTGCAAAGCCGCCTGACCGAGTCGAGCGGACGCCAGAGCGGCGGCAAGATGATCGGCGTCTTCATCATGGGCGCACTGTCCGCGTTGATCGTCGGTCCATGCGTGGCCGGCCCGCTGGCTGGCGCCCTGCTCTACATCAGCCAGACCGGCAACGCCGTCACCGGCGGCTGGGCGCTGTTCGCCATGGCCACCGGCATGAGCGTGCCGCTGCTGCTGACCGGCCTGTCGGCCGGCAGCCTGCTGCCGCGCGCCGGCGGCTGGATGAACGGCGTGAAGAAAGTCTTCGGCCTGCTGCTGATCGCCGTGGCCATCTGGATGATCAGCCCTGTGCTGCCGGTGACCGCCAACATGGCGCTGTGGGGCGCGTTCGCCATCCTGTGCGCGGTGTTCCTGCGCATCGGCGACAGCCTGCCGCAAGGCGCGGGCATCGGCGCGTACGCCGGCAAGGCGCTGGGCGTGGTGATGCTGCTGGGCGGCCTGTTTGAACTGGTGGGCGCGGCCAGCTCCGGCACCGACGTGCTGCAACCGCTGGCGCACCTGCGCGGCGGCGTCGCGACGACCGCCAACGCGGGCGGCGCGCAAGCGGCCCACGAAGGCCCGCGCTTCAAGCGCATCCGCACGGTGGCGGAACTGGATCAGGTGCTGGCCGCCACCAACAAGCCGGTGATGCTGGACTTCTACGCCGACTGGTGCGTGGCCTGCAAGGAGATGGAGCGCATGACCTTTTCCGAAGGCCGCGTGGCCGCCGCCATGCAGGACATGCTGCTGATTCAGGTGGACGTCACCGCCAACAACGCCGACGACCGCGCGCTGATGAAGCGCTTCCAGCTGTTCGGCCCACCGGGCATCATCATGTTCGACGCCCGCGGCAAGGAAGTGCCGCAGGCGCGCGTGATCGGCTTCATGCCGCCGGAATCCTTCGTGCGCCAGCTACAACGGACTAGCGAACAAAGCTAGGACGCTTGGGCGAGTACACAAAGTCCGGTACCAGGTAGCGCATCGCCATCGCGTCATCGCGCGCGGTGGTGGCCACCTTCTTGTAGAGGTCATGCGCGGCCTGGATGCGGTCCATATCCGGCTCGATGCCCAGGCCCGGTTTTTGCGGCACCTGCACCGCGCCGCCGACGATCTGCAACGGATCGCGCGTCAGGCGCTCCTGCCCTTCCTGCCAGATCCAATGCGTATCGATGGCGGTGATCTGGCCGGGCGCTGCTGCGGCGGCGTGGGTGAACATCGCCAGCGACACGTCGAAGTGGTTGTTCGAGTGCGAGCCCCAGGTCAAGCCCCATTGCTCGCACAGCTGCGCCAGCCGCACCGAACCTTGCATGGTCCAGAAATGCGGATCGGCCAGCGGAATATCGACAGCGCCCAGCAGATGCGAGTGCGCCATCTGGCGCCAGTCGGTGGCCACCATATTGGTGGCGGTCGGAATGCCGGTGGCGCGACGGAATTCCGCCATGATCTCGCGGCCCGAATAGCCGTTCTCCGGACCGCACGGGTCTTCCGCATAAGCCAGCACGTCACCCCGGCCCTTGCACAGCGCAATCGCCTCGCGCAACGACCAGGCGCCGTTCGGGTCCAGCGTCACACGCGAATCCGGGAAGCGTTTCTTGATCGCGGTGACGGCTTCCATCTCCTCCGCGCCGCTCATCACGCCGCCCTTCAACTTGAAATCGCGGAAGCCGTATTTGTCCACCGTGGCTTCGGCCAGCTCTACAATCTGGGCCGGCGTCATCGCTTCCTGATGGCGGCGCGCGTACCAGCCGGAAGCGCCATCGCCCGTCAGGTAAGGCAGATCGGTGCGGCGACGGTCGCCGATGTAGAACAGGTAGGCCAGCATCGGCACGCTGTCGCGCTGCTGGCCGGCGCCCAGTAGTTCGCATACCGGCACGCCGAGGTGCTGGCCCAGCAAATCGAGCAGCGCCGCCTCCACCGCCGTCACCACATTCTCCAGGCGCAGATTGATTTCGTGCGGCTGCTTCAACACCGCGGCCTCCGCATCCGACGTCACCTGATACTGCTGGCCGGCCGTATCCTGGCCGGCGATGGCGGCGCGCAGCGCGTTCAGCGTGCGGTTGTAGCGGCCGATCTGCGTGCCCACCACCAGCGGCACGGCGCGTTCCAGCGCGGCGAGAATGCCAGCGCCGCCGGGCACCTCGCCCATGCCGGTATTGCCGGCGCTGTCGGTCAGCAGCACCAGGTTACGCGTGAAGAAAGGCGCGTGAGCGCCGCACAGGTTCAGCAACATGCTGTCGTAACCGGCCACCGGGATGACCTGCATTGCAGTGATTACAGGGCTTGCATTGTTCATGAATTCGTTCCAGATAAAATCAATCAGCGATAGCGGTAAAGCTTGACCCGCTGGATTGTAAACGCATTGCCATCAAGGCCGATATGGCGGCCCTGGTGAGTTTGATCGCCGTTCATCCAACGGCCTTCGGCCCAGCGGCCGTTCACATACGTGCCTTCCAAGGCTTGTTCGATGCCGACCTGCGCGCCGTCGTCGCTGCCGAAGACAATGGTCAGGCCTTTGCCCGCCACGACGAACTCGTCGTCGCCGGTCTGTATCACCAGACCGCCGCGATTCTGCACCTCCGACGGTTGCAGCTTCTCCCAAGGCGCGTTGAAGCTGACGTTGAGCGTGTAGCCGCCCATCCGCACCTGCTGCGGCGCGGCGTCCACCACGCCTTCATACGACATCGGCGCCTTGAAGCCGCGCACCTTGCCGCTGCCCTGATGCTGGTTGATCACCGGCGCCAGCTGCTTCAATACGCGGTAGGCCTGCGGCAGCGAGGAATCGCCGTTCTTGATATCGTCGATGGCGAATGGCGAGAAGCCGAATGCGTCATGCTCGCCAATGGCGTAGAAGGCATCGGCGCCGGCATCCGGACGTTCGGCGTGATTCGCTTCCGGCACGAACAGCGGATTGTCCGGGCGTTTGAACTGCTTGGCCCAGTGGATAAAGTTGGGGAAGTAGGTATCGATGGCCAGCACGTCGATCGACGGCGCGCCCGGCTTCCAGATATCGAACAGATGCGGCAGCGGCCCGGCGCTTGGATATTCGCCCGGACGCTTGCCAGGGCGGTTCAGCGCCACGTTCACATACATCGGCAGCGCATAGGCGGCCTTGCCGGCGGAAGCCAGGGCCTCCACAAAGCTGGCGTAATGCCAGGCCTGGAACATCTCTTCGGTTTCGATGGTGTCGCCAAACAACTCGGCCCAGGTGCCGCCGCTGCGCGCGCCGCGCGACTCCCACGCGGCTTTCACGCCCGGCTGCAAAGTTTCTCTGTGCGCCGCCAGATATGCGGTCAGCGCGGCCGGCACCTGCGCACGCCACGCGGCGTTGGCGGCGGCGCTGTAGTCGCGCACTTCCGGCAGCATGCCGATTTCATTCTCGACCTGGATCATCAGCGCGGTGTGCTGGGTGTCGGTTTGCCTGAGGTGGGCCAGCAGCGCGCGGAAGGCTGCGGTATCGGCTTTCAGCGTCTCGGCGCCGAATGGCGTCAAAATGTCCTGCGCCACGCCGGCGCGGGTGATGGCGCGCGGGAAGCGCCGCGCATCCTTCTTCACCCATGCCGGCACATAGGTCGACATGGAATTCTTCCATGCGCCAAACCACAGCAGCACCACACGGGTGTTGTGCGCGCGCGCCTGTTTCAGCACGCCGTCCAGCACTGTGAAATCGAAGCGCCCTTCCACCGGCTCGATCTGGTCCCACTCCACCGGCGCCAGCACGGTATTGAGTTCCGCCGCCTTCAGCGTCGGCCACAATTTGTCCAGATAGGCCAGACTGGAGGCGGACGAATTATGCAGCTCGCCACCCAGCAGCAGGAAAGGCTGGTCGTCGACGATCAATTGCGTGGCGCTGCCCTGCTTGCGCAAATGCGGCGGCGACGCCGCCTGCGCCGCCGTGCCGAGTAGAGCCAGCATCAACGCACATGCTGCCGCCCGGATCGATGAAGACATGGCTGTCCTTATAAAAAAAAACCGCCCCGGCGGGGGCGGGTAAAGGCCCCGTTGGAGAACGGGGGCCAGACGATCAAACTCAATCAGAACTTGGCGCGCAGACCCAGCGAGTAGGTACGGCCCGGCGAGTATTGCGAGAAGTTCGCGTTACTGAACTGGTAGTACGTACGGCGCGAATCGTTGTTCAAGTTGACGATGTCAAAGCTCAGGCTTGGCCAGCCGTCCTTGTCGAACACTTCACCCAGGTCGATACTCGACGAGAAGTCCAGCTGCTTGTAGTTGTCCGAGAACAGCGCGGCATTGGTGATGCCGTTCTGGTTCGCGCCAGCCACCTGGCTGCCCTTGGAGAAGGTGTGCGACAGGCGCGCCATGTAGCCGTGGTTCTCATAGTAGACCGAGAAGTTGTTGGTACGCTTAGGCACGCCCAGCGCCACAAAGCCATTCGAACCTTCGCCGCTGGCGCGCTGCGTGATGAAGGTCGCGGTTTCGTTGAAGCCAAAGCCGCGGATCGGCAGGATCTTGTCCAGCGGTTGCACCCAGCCCAGTTCCAGGCCGCGAATACGCAGGTCGCCGTCGGCGTTGCGGGCACGGGTCAGCACCACGGTGGCCACATCCGGACCGCCACGCGAGTTGATCGCGGTCTGCTGATTCGGCGTCAGCGTGTTGTAGTTGATGCCGTACGCGGCCAGCGAGCTGAATGGCGAGGTGATGTTCTCGTTGATGGTGAAGCCGTCCACCTTCTTCTGGAAACCGGTCAGGCTGACATAGCCTTCGCGGCCGGTGTACCAGTCCAGGCCCAGGTCGATGTTGTCCGACAGGTAGGGTTTCAGGGCTGGATTGCCGACCGAGCCCACGTCCGCCGACACCGACGAGAAGTTCACGCCAGGACGCAGCGCGTTCGGGTCGGCGCGGGTCATGCTGCGCGACAGGGCGGCGCGGGCCACCAGGTCGTTGCGCAGATTGATCGCGATAGTGCCCGATGGCAGGGTGTTGTTGTAGGTGGTATCCAGGTAGACCCACTGGTCGATGTTCGGGTACTTGCTGCCGTTCAGCGTCAGGGTGGCGTTGCGTGGATCGCTGATCGAATTCAGCGAACCTACCGACTGCTTGGTGCGGACATAACGTACGCCAGCGTTGTAGCGGGTCGGGAAGCCTGCCAGTTCGGTCTTGCCATTGGCTTCGAAATACAGGCCGGTGGTTTTCTCGCCGATGAAGCCCGAGCTGGCGCCGGTCGACGACGAACCGCTGGCCGGCGCGTTGTTGTAGTACTGCTGGTAATTCGAGTCGGCCGCGAAGCGGTCCCACGCGATGATCGGCTTGCCGTACGGGCCAGGCACGATGTAGCTGGCCAGTTTGCTTTGCGGGATCAGCGAGCCGCCATAGGTCAGCGGCGTGGTGGCGCCGGCGGTGTAGCCGGTGCCATAGCCTGGGTACAGCGCGGCGGCGCTGGCGCCCGGCGTCGAAGCGCCGTCGCAAGCAGGCGCGCCGTTGGGGCCGAGCAGGAACACGCTAGGATTGTTACCGCAGACGGCGGCCTGCCATGCGGCCGAGTTGTCGGTCGCGCGGATGCGGCGCTGGATGTCGTCGTAAGCGATACCGCCCTTCAGGTTGAACTTCTCGTCACCCCAGGTCAAATCGCTGTGGAAGCCCTTGGTTTCGGTGGTGCGGAATTCGTTCTGTACGTTGACGCGGCCGGTGTTCCAGACATAGCTGGCCGGGTTGTTCAGGTCCGTGCTGGCCACCACCGACGGGATGCCGCCGTTATTGTTGTTGAAGGTGACGGTGTTGCCGCTGTTCGGCGGCGTGATCACGTACACGGTCGGCGCTTCGTGGGTGAAGTTGCTCTTGGTGTAATTGAGCTGGGCGTCCAGTTTCAGGGTCGGGGTGATCTTCCATTCCATGCCAGGGTTGATGCCCTTCATGTCCACCTGGTCGTGGCGGTAGCCGTGCTCGAAGAAGTTCTGGGTGTTGGCGAAGGTGCCGCCGGTGACAGTGCAACCGTTGCTGCAATCGCTCTTATCGACCGTCATGTTCAGCGGGATCATGCCGCCGTTACGGACCGACCAGTCATAGTCCATGCGCGTCATCTTGTCATCGCGCTTGCTGTACATGGTGTCCAGGTAGAAGTGCAGATTGTCCGACGGCCGGTATTCGGCGGCGAAGATGGCCGAGCCCTTGTCCTTGGTGCCGAAGTAATCCATGGTGCGGCCCAGGCGCGGGACGATGGCGTTGTCGATCTGCTGGATGGTCAGGCCCGGGTTGTGCGCCAGCAGCCACGCCTGGTCGATCACCTGGCCGGTGACCAGGCCATTGCCAGCGCCGACCGGCACGGTGGCCGGGATGGTGAAGTTGCCGCCGCCGGTGTTGTTGCGGGTCGAGGCAGGGTTCTGCGCCGCCGACAGGTTGGCGTTGGTGTAGCCCACGGTTTCCCAGCCGGTGGTGTGCACTTGCTGGCGCGAGAAGGTCACGCCGCCGAGGATACCCCAGTTGCCGAAGGTCTGGCTGGCCAGGAAGGAACCGCGGCCGCCGGTCTTGTCGGCGATCTGCTGGTTGGTGGCGGTGATGCTGGCCGAGATGGTGCGGCCTTCCTTGTCGAACGGACGCGCGCTGCGCATGTTGACCACGCCGGCCGCGCCGCCTTCGATCATTTCGGCGGTCGGGCTCTTGCTGACGGTCAGCTTGGTGAACAGGTCGGTCGGCAGCAGGTCGAGGTCAACCTCGCGGTTGGTGTTGGCGCCGTCGATCGGGCCGGACGAAGCCACCGCGATCGGCGCGCCGTTCAGCAGGATCTTGGTAAAGCTGGAGCCCAGGCCGCGGATCTGGATGGTCGAGCCTTCGCCGGTGATGTCGCGCGACACGCCCACGCCCGGAATGCGGCTCAGCGATTCGGCGATGTTCTTGTCCGGGAATTTACCGAAGTCCTCGGAGTTGATCGAGTCCTGGAAGCCGACCGCTTCCTTCTTGTCCTTGGCCGACGACAGCAGCGAGTTGCGATAGCCATTGACCTGCACCACGGTCATCGGCGCGGCGTCTGCCTGCGCGGATGCGGCCGGGGCGGTGTCTTGTGCGTATGATTGCGCAATCAAACCTGCCATGACGGTCAGGCCGAAAGCCATTTGGCGGCGCGATTGCCGACTTTTCTGTTGTTTCAGTTTCATTTCCAGTCTCCTACGGCGGATTGCCGGGGTTATTGTTATAAGCCACGCAACAGAAACATGAAATGGTTGCGCGATCATTTGAGTGTAAAAGCGTTGAAAAGTCGTTGTCAACAGAATTTACACAGAAAATGTTATACGCAACCATTTTGCCACGGCCGCAGAGAGAGACGGTGTGGCGGGATTGATACGCCGGCGGCAGGACGCCGCCGGCGGAGGGTTCGGATCAGTACCTGGCCGGCGCGTTCGGCGCCGGGGTGGAGGACTTGATGAAGTTGCGCAGGTCGTCGTTGGCGGTCGCCAGGTCTTCCGAACGCAGATACATCATGTGGCCGCTGCGGTAGCCGGCAAAACTCAGGCGGTCCTTCATCTTGCCGCTCGGGTCCAGCTGCCACATGGTGTACTTGGCGTCGAAGTAGGTGCAGGCACCGTCGTAGTAGCCGGACTGGATGAACACTTTCAGATACGGGTTGGCCGCCATCGCCAGACGTAGATTCTCGCCGGTCTTCTCGTTCTTGAAGTCCCACGGATGCACATCGCCGAACAGGTTGTACTTGATGTCGGTCTTGTAGCCGAGGTCATTGCGCAGGTACTGGTTGATGGCTGGCGTGAACGAGTGCAGCCACGAGGTCAGCTCGGCGTTGTAATCCACCTTGTCGCCGGCATCGGTCTTGTCGATGCCGAGGTAGCGCGAGTCCAGACGGCCGACGGTCCTGCCCTGCTTGCGCAACAGCTCCTTCCAGAACTGCTGCGGTTGCACCGCCAGATTGTTCTGCACCACGTACTCCAGCGACAAGCCGGAATAGCGCGCCACCTTGGCGGCGATTTGCGCCTTTTGCTGGGCGTCGAGGAAACCGCCCTTGGCCAGCGCCGGCAGCAGTTCATCGGTGGTGAAGGCTTCCACTTCCGGCAACACGTCCTTCAAGTCCCTGGCTTGCAGATCGGCCGGCAGCACCTTCTGATACCAGGCGGTGGCCGCGTAGTACGGCAGCTTTAAAGCGTCATCCACCGCGCCATCGCGCTTGATGCCCAGCTCCGTCGGCGACACCAGCACCACGCCGTTCAGATACATCCACTGGGCGTTTTGCAGCTCCAGCGCCAGGCCGGCCACGCGCGAGGTGCCGTAGCTTTCGCCGATCAGGTACTTGGGCGAAGTCCAGCGGCCTTCGCGCGACACGAAGGTGCTGACCCACTCGGCCAGATACTGGATGTCCGCATTCACGCCAAAGAAGCGCGCGCGGTCGGCCTTGCCGTCCAAAATGCGCGAGAAGCCGGTGTTGACCGGATCGATATAAACGATATCCGCCACGTCGAGAATGGAGTGCGGATTGTCCTTCACGCCGTAAGGCTGGATTGGATAACCTTCCGCGTCCAGGTTGAGGACTTTGGGGCCGGTGTAGGCGATGTGCATCCACACCGAGGCCGAACCGGGGCCGCCGTTAAAGGAGATCACCAGCGGGCGTTTGCCCTTGTCGCTGACATCGCTGCGCTGGTAGTAGGTGTAGAACAGCGAGGCCTGCACCTTGCCATCCTTGTCCCACACCGGCTGCGTGCCGGCCGTGACTTTGTACGGCACCACCTTGCCCTTGATGGTGACCTGGCCGGTTTTGCTGACTTGCGAGTCCGGCTTGAGCAGGCGCTCGCTGGCCTGCAATTCGGCGGCGCGTTCTTTGCTGAGGGCGGGCGCCTTGTCGGCGTCCTGAGCGTAGGCGGCTGTGCTTATGGCCAGCAGCACTGCAAGGGCAAGCTTGGATTTCATGGCATCTCTCAGGGTTGAAAGAGCCTATGGTAGTGAGGAAGCGCTACGGCGTCCAGTCCAGTACCGTCACCGGCGACGGCGGCACAAAAGCCTGTCCTTCGCCATCAACTTGTTGAACATTCTGGACAAATAAACTGAGAATTCCGCTGCGGCGCCACAACTCGGTATCGTAGCTTGGCTCCCATGCGCCGACCGATGCCGCGCTCAGATCCTGCACCTGCCATGCGCCATGCGCGATGTCCTGCGTGCGCGCCAGCGAGACTTTGCCGCCGCGCTCCTCATCGCGGAACACCAGCAGCGCACCGGCCGCGCCGACCATGATCTGCGGGCGCGCAATCGGAATCCGCTTGGTGCCCTGCCCGCCCAGAGAGAACGGCGTCTTGCGGAAATCCAGCGAGCGCACCTGCCACGCCGATCCGGTGTGATAGATGACGTGATACTGCGGCACGCTGGAACCGGCATCGCGCCAGTAGCTGGCGATGTAAGGCCGGCCCTCGCCGTCGGCCGCCATCGAAGTCTGGTTGATCAACTCGGAATGCTGCGGGATGCGCAGCGCGTATTCGGCGCTGGCGGCGTTGATCGGCAGCGCGTATGGCGTGCCGTCGGAACGCTCCCATGTCACGCCGCCATCGCGTGAGCGCGCATACGCCATGTCATGGTTGCTGGCCACGTCCGGCGACTCGCGCCACACCCACGACACATGCAGCGTGCCGCGCGCGTCGAGGAAAGCCTGCCAGTAGGCGTTGCGCCTGCCCTCGCCGCTGATCAGGTTGGTGTGCAGGCGTGTCCAGCGCTGGGTGGCGACGTCGTAGCGGTTGATGATCAGATCACCGCGTCCCGACCCGCCAAGGCGGTAGAAGAACAGCAGGTTCCCGTTCGGCAGGCGGTGGAACTCTGGATACGACACCTCGTTCTCATCGGCGCCGGTCATGGCCTGTTTCGGCCCCAGCTCCAGCGATCCGGGCGCCACGCCGCGCGCGTAACGGAGCGGATTGTTGTGATGGTCCCAGGAGACATGCAGATAGCCCGCGCCGTCCACCATGATGCTGATGCTGTTGTGCGCATCGGCCGCATTGCCCTGCCATGGCGTGCGGCGCGTGGTCCACCGCGTGCTGCCCAGCGCGCGCTTGCCCAGCACGAGGTAGCGCTCGGCGTCGTAGTAGGCCACGTACTGCGTGTCGCCCTGCGTCACCAGCGAATTCTTGCGGAACACCACCGCGTTGACGGAGTTGTTGGCCCAGCCGTCGCCCACCACCGACACAATCGGAGCGGCCACGGCGTGCAGCGATGCGGCAGCGACGGCCGCGATGAGTAATCGTTTAATCATGCAATCCATGCTACGCAAACCGGCGCGCCCCAGCCAATACATTTTGCGTCCCCAACCATATGCAAAAAGCATAGCGTAGATCAATACCAACATAGTTTCCCAGTGGCAAACTATGCGATAATTCCTGCCGCATTATCGGCGTCCTAAAATATTGTCGCTATGACCACGCAACACGACCATACCCCCTATCTCGACCAGCTGCACGACGATCCGCACACCTTCTGGGAGTCGCGCATCAAGGCCAGCCGCTGGATGATCGCCAAGACGCTCGCGCTGGGCGCGGCGGCGGCCACGCTCGGCGTGCTGGGACAGGGCTGGCTGGAGGACGGCGCGCCGCTGCTGCCCATCATCAGCCAGAACTACGGCATCTGGCAGACCATTTACGTACTGGCGCTGCTGGTGATCTTTTTGCTGTGGGCCGCCGCCATGCGGCAGAAAATCGGCCTGCTCCAGAACAGCAAGCGGGGCCTGGCCACGCAATACCGCATCGACGAGCAGAACGCCCGCCGCGAGGAACGCGCGCGCGCCACCCGCGAACGCCGCGAACAGCTGCGCGAGGAGCGCGCCGAGCACACCATCTACCACAAGGCCGGCGGCCGCAGTAACAAGTTCGATTACTGATTATTCGTAGCGCAGGCAATCCACCGGCAGCAGGCGCGACGCGCGCCGCGCCGGGTAGAAGCCGAAGAACACGCCCACCAGACTGGAAAAGCCGCACGCCACAATCACCGCGCGCAAGGTGATGATCACATCGAACTTGCCGGTCGCGGTAATCCCCGCCGCCGCGCCGCTGGCCAGCAGGATGCCGAAGATGCCGCCCACCAGGCAGATCACCACCGCCTCGGTCAAAAACTGCAACAGCACATCGCGCGGCTTGGCGCCGATCGCCATGCGGATGCCGATTTCGCGCGTGCGCTCGGTGACCGACACCAGCATGATGTTCATGATGCCGATGCCGCCCACCACCAGCGATATCGCGCCGATCAGGCCTAGCAGCAGCGCGATGCCGGCGCTGATCTTCTGCGCCGTCTCGGCGAACGACGCCAGGTTATCGATGCGGAAGTCGTCCGGCTGGTCGATCTTGATGTGGTGGCGGTCGCGCAAGGTTTCGTTGATGTCCTGGATGGCGTCCCGCAAATTGCCGCCGGACCTGCCCTGCGCCACCACGTAGTGCACATTGCCGGGGAACTGCACCTTCACCAGATTGGCCGCGGCCGCCGTAATCGGCACGATCACATACTCGCTCAAGTCGCCGCCGTCGACCTGCTTGCCTTCGCCGTACAACACGCCCACCACCTGGAACGCGACGTTCTCGATGCGGATGAATTTACCCAGCGGGTCCTGCTTGTAGAAGAACTGGTCGGCGATCTTGCGGCCGATGACCACCATCCGCGCCGAGGCCCGCACGTCGGCATCGCTGAAGGCGCTGCCCTTGTCGACCTTCCAGCCACGGATCTTGAACATGGCCGGCGTCACGCCGTGCACCGTCTTGGAGGCATTCTCGTTGCCGACCGCCAGATTGAAACCGCCTTGCAGCACCGGCGCCGCACCGGCCAGCGATGGCAATTCGTTCAGCGCCGCCGCATCGCGGATGGTCAGCGCCGGCTGGGCGCCGTTGCGCAGGCGCTGTTGCTGCGCGCGGTCGCCGCCGGGAGAGATGAACAGCATATTGGTGCCCAGCTGCTCCAGCTCCTTGGCGATGAAGCGCTTCATGCTGTCGCCCACCGCCAGCAGCAACACTACCGAGGTGATGCCGATGATGATGCCCAACATGGTCAGCAAGGTGCGCAGCCGGTTCGCCAGCATGGAACGGAACGATTCGACGACGATCTGTATAAAGTTCATATTATTTATACGGTTATGGCGTTCATTTGCTGCAAGCCTTCGGCGGACGGGCCGTCGTACAGCACGCGGCCATCCTTCAGGCGCACCAGCCGCTTGCTATAGGCGGCGATATCCGGCTCGTGCGTCACCAGCAGGATGGTGATGCCGCGTTCCTCGTTCAGCTGCTGGAAGGAGCGCATGATTTCCTCACTGGTGTGCGTATCGAGATTGCCGGTCGGTTCGTCGGCCAGGATCAGCGGCGGATCGCCCACCAGCGCGCGCGCGATCGCCACGCGCTGCTGCTGGCCGCCGGACAGCTGGTTGGGGGTGCGTTTGGCCATGTCCTTCAGGCCGACCCGCTCCAGCTCCAGCAAGGCCTTGGCGTGCGCCTTGGCGCGCGACACGCCGGCATAGATCAGCGGCAGCGCCACGTTCTCCGCCACGCTCATGCGCTTGATCAGGTTAAAGCTCTGGAACACAAAGCCGATGGTGCGGTTGCGGATGCTGGCCAGTTCGTTGCGCGACAGCGTGAGCGTGTCGACGCCGTTGAGGAAGTAGCTGCCGCCGGTGGCTTGATCGAGACAGCCGAAGATATTCATCAGCGTCGACTTGCCGGAGCCGGATTGGCCCATCACCGCCAGGAAGTCGCCACGCGGCACGGCCAGGTCGACGCCGAACAGCACCTGCGTTTCCACGCTGCCGGAGAAGTAGCTCTTGGTGACCTGCCGGATATCGATCAGCAGCGCATTTTCCCGTGTCGTCACATGCCACCTTCCTTCTCATTGCCGATGGCGCGGGTGATGACCTGATCGCCCTTCTTCAGATCGCCGCCGACGATTTCGGTGTAGCGGAAGTTGGACAGGCCGATTTTCACTTCCTGTGCCTTCGGCTGGTTCTTCGCGTCCAGCGTGTAGATGCGGAACAGGCGCGCCAGGTCGGCCTTGCTGCGGAAGCCGGCGTCGTCGTCCTGCGCGGCGGCGGTGGCCGAAGCGGACGCCGAAGCCGAGGCGGAAGCGGAAGCGGAAGCCGAGGCGGCCGCCAGCTTCTTCTGCTTCTCGATCTCCTCATCGCTCAAGCGGAAGCGCAATGCGGCGGTGGGCACGCGCAGCACGTTCTGGCGGTTCCCCACCAGCAGCCGCACCTGCGCCGTCATGCCCGGCTTGAGCAGCTCGTCCTGGTTATCCACGTCCAGCACCACGTTATACGTCACCACGTTCTGCACCACGTTGGCGGCCAGGCGGAACTGGCGCATGCGCGCGCTGAATTCCTTGTCCGGATAGGCATCCACCACGAAGCGCGCCTCCTGCCCCTCCTTGAGCGAGCCGACGTCCGCCTCGGAGACGCTGGTGTCGATCTGCATCTTGGTCAGGTCGCGCGCGATCTGGAACAGCTGCGGCGTGGTGAAGGATGCCGCCACCGTCTGCCCCAGATCCACGGTGCGCTTGATGATCACGCCGTCGATCGGCGCGCGGATCACCGAGTTGTTGAGGTCCGCCTGCGCGCGCGCCAGCTGCGCTTCCGCCAGCTGGATATTGGCCTGCGCCACATCCACCTCGCGTTTGGACTGGTCCAGCGCCAGCGGCGAGATGAAGCTCTGCGTCACCAGTGTCTGATTGCGCGAGTGCGTGGCCTGCGCCAGCCGCAGCGACGCGCGCGCCGACGCCAGTTGCGCCTCGGCCTGGCGGATCTGCGCGTTGAAGATGGTCGGATCCAGTTTCAGCAGCACCTGGCCCTTGGTCACGTGATCGTTGAAATCCGCCTTCAACTCGCTGACCGTGCCCGATACCTGCGAGCCGATATTGATCAGCGCAACCGGGTTAATGGTGCCGGTCGCCGTCACCGACTGCGTGATATTGCCCGTATCGGCGGGCGCGGTGCGGAATCGTGGCGCTTCCACCACAGGGGTCTTGCTTTTGGAATAGAACGCGCCGGCGCCGCCGACAATCACCAACAAACCAACTGCGAGCACGAGCTTCTTTTTGGTCAGGAAAGCCATTGTTTTCAATATGTTCCGTAGTGAGACCCGGCGACGTGCGGATCGGCCCGGCAAGTATCAGACAGATTTATATTTAAAGCAACTCACCGTTTTTCTACCTCTTCCGGGTCACGCCGTTCTACCTGCGTGGTGGGATATGCAAAATTGCAATTCGGCTTTGCAGGAATCTCCGTTCTCAAGCCGGGGAATCGTCCCTAAGATGAGCACTCCAATCAACGGAGGACATCATGCCAGAAACCCTCACCATCAAGGTCGCCGACGGCAGTTTCAACTGCTACGTAGCGCGGCCGGGCAACCTCGCCAGCGCGCCAGTGATCGTGGTGTTGCAGGAGATCTTCGGCGTCAACGCCGGCATCCGCAGCATCGCCGACGACTATGCCGCCAAAGGCTATATCGCGGTCGCACCGGACTTGTTCTGGCGCGCCGATCCGGGCCTCGACATGTCCGAGGCCGAACCGGGCGACTGGGCGCGCGGCTTCGCGCTGTACAGCGCCTATGACTTCGACGGCGGCGTCGGCGACATCGCCGCCACCGTGGCCGCCGCGCGCACGCTGCACGGCGCCAGCGGCAAGGTCGGCGTCACCGGTTACTGCCTCGGCGGTTTGATGACCTACCTGACCGCGGCGCGCGCCGACGCCGACGTCTTCGTGTCCTACTACGGCGGCGGCACCGAGAAGTACGCGGCCGAAGCGGGCAGCGTGAGCAAGCCGTTGCTGTATCACCTGGCCGAAGAGGACGAGTACATCGGCAAGGAAGCGCAGGCCATCATCGGCGCCGCCTTCAAGGCCAATCCGAACATCGAGCTGCATAGCTACCCCGGTTGCAACCACGCCTTCGCGCGCCCCGGCGGCAACCACTACGACAGCGCCGCCGCCACGCTGGCCAATGCCCGCACCGACGCCTTCTTCAAACACCATTTGTCTTAACCTCAGGAGAAAACCATGTCTGACCAAATCAATCCATCCCGCCGTTCCGCCATGGTTGGCAGTGCTGTCGCCGCAGCCGCCACCGCCATGGCCGCGGTCAGCACCGAAGCCGTCGCTGCGCCGGCCGGCAAAGTGACCAGGACCGTCGCCACCATCACCACCCGCGATGGCGTCGACATCTATTACAAGGACTGGGGCCCACGCAACGGCCAGCCAGTGATCCTCAGCCACGGTTGGCCACTGAGCTCGGACAGCTGGGAATCGGCGGCGTTCTTCCTGGCCAATAACGGCTTCCGCGTCATCACCCACGACCGCCGTGGCCACGGCCGTTCCAGCCAACCCTGGGATGGCAACGACATGGACCACTACGCCGACGACCTGGCGCAGCTGATCGAGGCGCTGGATTTGAAAAACATCATCCTGGCCGGCTTCTCCACCGGCGGCGGTGAAGTGGCGCGCTACGTCGGCCGTCACGGCACCAGGCGCATCGCCAAGCTGGGCCTGATCTCGGCGGTGCCGCCGCTGATGCTGAAGACCGACACCAACCCGGACGGGCTGCCGATCGCGGTGTTCGACGGCATCCGCGCCGGCCAGGTGGCGGACCGCGGCCAGCTGTACCTCGATATCGCCTCCGGCCCGTTCTACAACTACAACCGTCCGGGCGCCAAGCCATCGCAGGGCATCATCCAGGCCTGGTACTCGCAGGGCATGCAGGGTGGTTTCAAAAACACCTACGACTCGATCAAGGCCTTCTCGGAAACCGACTTCCGCGACGACCTGAAAAAGTTCGACAAGCCGACCCTGATCATCCACGGCGACGACGACCAGATCGTGCCGATCAAGGCGGCCGGCATCGCCTCGGCCAAGATTGTGAAGAACGCAAAATTGATCGTGTATCCAGGCGCGCCGCATGGCCTGACCGATACACATAAAGATAAATTCAATAACGATTTCCTGGCTTTCGCCAAGTCGTAAATCGTAAAAGCCAAAAACCGCCTCCGGGCGGTTTTTTTCTGTGATATGGTTTCCCTCATCATGATGGAAATCTTCTCCCCGCCGGACAATCCCGCCCTGCTCCACTATGGCACTTACGCGCCGTGGCTGGTGATACTCTCGATACTGATTGCCATATTCTCATCGTGGATGGGATTGCAAGTCGCGGCACAGGCACGCCTGGCCGGCACGCGCGGACTGCGTGCCATCATGCTAGCCACCGGCAGCCTGGCGCTGGGCAGCGGCGTGTGGGCTATGCACTTCATCGGCATGCTGGCCTTCAACCTGTGCACCGACGTCGATTACGACCATGGCCTGACGCTGTTGTCCGGCATCCCCAGCCTGGCCGCGTCCTACGTCGCGCTGATCCTCATCAGCCGCCAGCGCTTGACCGCCGGCTCGCTGATCGTCGGCGGCGTGCTGGTGGGCGCGGGCATCGGCGCCATGCACTACACCGGCATGGCGGCCATGCAGACGGCGCTGGACCTGCGCTACGATCCCTTCATGTTCGGCCTGTCCATCGTGGTGGCGGTGGTGCTGGCCACGCTGGCGTTGTGGATACGCTTTGGCCTGCGCACGCTCAAGCTGCCGCGCGCTGTGCTGGGCGGAGCCAGCGCCACCGTCATGGGCTGCGCCATCGCCGGCATGCACTACACCGGCATGGCCGCCGCGCGCTTCGTCGGCGTGTTGCCGGTGGACGCCTCGCCGCAGCATAGCTCCACCTTCCTGGCGCTGGCCATCACCCTGATCACCGTCGCCTTCACCGTGTTCGTGATGGCCGCCAACGGCATGCTGCGCTACCGCGAAATGTATCGCCAGCTGGCCGAGAGCGAAGCGTGGATGCGCGCCCTGCTGACCACCACCGTGGACGGCGTGATCACGGTGGACCGTGCCGGCGTGATCCACGAATTCAACGCCTCGGCCGAGCGCATTTTCGGCTGGACGCGCGATGAGATCGTTGGCCGCAATATCCGCGTCCTGATGGCCGATCCGGAACGTTCGGAACACGACGGCCTGCTGAATTACCTGCGCACCGGCGATGTCAACGTCACCGGCAGGGGCAGCGAGGTGGTGGCGGTGCGCAAGGACGGCAGCCAGGTGCCGATCCGCCGCGCGCTGGGCCACGCCCGGCTGGGTCAGCGCGACCTGTTTGTGCTGTTCATTACCGACATCACCGAGCGCCGCGCCATCATGCAGGCGCTGCGCGACAGCGAGCAGCAATTCCGCTCGCTGATCGGGAATATCCCCGGCATCGCCTTCCGCAGCAGCATGGCCTTCGATGCGCCGCCGCTGTTCATCAGCGATAACATCTGGCGCCTGGCCGGCTACCCGGCCAGCGATTTCGTCGGCGCCGGCCGGGTGCGCACGCTGGGTTCCCTGATCTGCGAGGAAGACCGCGCGCGCGTGGCGGCCGCGATCTCGCGCAGCATCGACCATCTGGCCACCTACCAGGTCGAGTACTGCCTGCTGCACGCGGACGGTTCGCGCCGTTTCATGTGGGAGCACGGCGCGGTGACCCAGGATGAAACCCATCCCGGCATCCGCTGGATCGATGGCGTGATCCTCGACATCAGCGAACGGCGCGAGATGGAGCAGCAACTGCGCGCCGCCAAGGAAACCGCCGAGCAGGCTGCGGCCGCGCGCGCCAGCTTTGTCGCCAACATGAGCCACGAGATCCGCACGCCGATGAACGCCATCCTTGGTTTCACCGACGTACTGCTCGACACCAACCTCGATGCCGACCAGCGCCGCCACCTCGACACTGTGCGCAAGGAAGGCCGCTCGCTGCTACGCCTGCTGAATGAGATCCTCGACACCGCCAAGCTGGACAAGGGCGCGATGGAGCTGGAGCTGGACGATTACAGCCTGCTTGGCCTGATCGACGAACTGGCCTCCACCTTCGGCAGCAATGCGCGCAGCAAGGGCCTGAACATCGACATCGTGTACGACCCCGCGCTGCCGGCATGGCTGCATGGCGACGAGCTGCGCATGCGCCAGGTGCTCGGCAACCTGCTGGACAACGCCATCAAATTCACCTCGGCCGGCAAGGTGGCGCTGCGCGCCTGCGAGCAGCAGGGCCAGTTGCATATCGCCGTGCAGGACACCGGCATCGGCATCGCACCGGAACGCATCAGCGCCATCTTCGATCCGTTCACGCAGGCCGACGCCTCGATGACGCGCCGCTTCGGCGGCACCGGTCTGGGCACCACCATCAGCCGCCAGCTGGTGGCCCTGATGGGCGGCAAGATCTGGGTCGAGAGCACGCCGGGCGAAGGCAGCACCTTCCATGTGCTGCTGCCGCTGACGGCGACGCGCAATGGCGAAGCACAGAGCAGTGAACGCAGCGACTATCCGCTGCCGCCGCTGCGCATCCTGGCGGCGGACGACGTGCCGCAGAACCTGGAGCTGCTGTCGCTGCTGGTGGCCAAGCGCGGTCACACCCTGGACCGCGCGCAGGATGGCGCGCAGGCGGTGCGGATGACGGCCGAACGCCGCTACGACGTGCTGCTGATGGACATGCAAATGCCGGTGATGGATGGCCTGGCCGCCACCCGCGCCATCCGCGAGCGCGAACGCGCGGCTGCGGACGGCGCCCCGGCCCTGCCCATCATCGCGATGACGGCCAGCGTGCTGACGGCGCACCGCGAGGCCAGTGCGGCGGCGGGCATGGATGGTTTTGCCTCCAAGCCGGTCGACTGGCATGCGCTGTCGCACGAAATCGCGAAGGTGCTGAAACTGGCGCCGCTGCCGTCCGCACCGCCGCCATCGGAGGCGCCGCGTCATAGGGTGTTGAATCACAAGGCGGGCTTGCAGCGCTGGGGCGACAGCGAGACGGCGTATCATCAGGCGCTGCAACGCTTCGTGGCCGACTACAGCACGGCGGCGGCCACGCTGGTGCAGCTGCTGGCCAGCGGCAGCGAGGGCCGGCTGGACAAGGCGCAAGCCTGGTGCCACAAGGTGCGCGGCGTGGCCGCCAACGTCGGCCTGGAACAATTGAGCGCCACGCTGGCGCAGCTGGAAAAGCTGTGCGGATCGCCGCAACGCGACGGCGATGCCGTTGGCGAGTTGTCGGTGCCGCTGCAAGTGGAGCTGGCACAGGCGCAGCGCACCCTGGCGACGCAGCTGGACGCGGCATTGAGCGCCATCCATGCGCTGGCGCCGCCACGCGGCTCGGCCTCTCGGCTTGAATCGGGGCTGGAATCGCCGCCACCGCCGGCCGCCTTCGACCCGGCAGCCGCGCGCCAGAAATCCGCAGCACTGTTACCATCCCTCCAGCGCGGCGCCCTGAACGACGCCGCCCTGACCGCGCTGACCAATGCCCTCACCGGCGCCCCGCCCGCCCTGGCGCAGCAACTGAGCGCCGTGCAGGACGCATTGAACGATTTCGATTTCCCGCAGGCGCAAGCCGCACTTGAGGCTTTGTTGGCAAGCCTGACCACGGAGTACCCATGAGAACCACGCATCAACCGCACCAGCCGCAGATCCTCGTCGTCGACGACGAAGCCAGCAATCTGCAACTGCTGCGCCACATCCTGCAAGACCAATATCGCCTGCTGTTCGCCAAGGACGGCCCGCGCGCGCTGGAACTGGCGCGCACCGAACATCCGCAACTGATCCTGCTGGACGTGATGATGCCGGGGATGACCGGCTACGAAACCTGCAAGCTGCTGAAAGCGGATCCCAACACCGCCGGCATCCCGGTCATCTTCGTCACCGCCCTGAGCGACACCGACGACGAAGTGATCGGTTTCGAGGCCGGCGCGGTGGACTACATCACCAAGCCGGTCAGCCCGCCCATCGTGCGGGCGCGGGTGCGCACCCACCTGTCGCTGGTGGGCGTGGACGAGTTGAAGAAGACGCGCCTGGAGATCGTCCAGCGCCTCGGGCTGGCCGCCGAATACAAGGACAATGAAACCGGCCTGCACGTGATCCGCATGAGCCATTACGCGCGCATCCTCGGGCTGGCGCTGGGCATGACCGAGGCCGAGGCGGACGACCTGCTGCACGCCGCGCCGATGCACGATGTCGGCAAGATCGGCATCCCCGACAACATCCTGCGCAAGCCGGGCGCGCTGGACGAGGATGAATGGAAGATCATGCAGTCGCATCCCGCCATCGGCGGCGACATCATCGGCAAGCACCCCAGCGGCATGATGGCCATGGCCTACGACGTCGCCGTCAGCCACCACGAAAAATGGGATGGCAGCGGCTATCCCAAGGGCCTGAAGGGCGAAGAGATTCCGCTGGTCGGCCGCATCGTGGCGATCGCCGACGTGTTCGACGCGCTGACCTCCGCCCGCCCCTACAAGGCGGCGTGGCCGCTGGAGAAAGCCGTCGCGCACATGGAGTCGCAGCGCGACCGGCATTTCGAGGGCCGGCTGGTGGACCTCTTCTTCAAACAGATGCCCGCGCTGCTTGAGGTCAAGGAGCGCTGGGCAGAGCGATAGTTAGTTCAGGCGTTCACCGCGCCCCGCAAGGCGCGCCATCACGCTCACCGCGTGATCGATCTGCTCCCTGGTGTGCGCGGCGTTCATCATGAAGCGCAGGCGCGCCTGCCCCACCGGCGCGGCCGGGAACTGGATGGAATCCACGTGCACGCCCTCGGCGCGCAGCTCCGTCGCATAGCGCTGACAAGTCTCGGCATCGCCGATCAGCACCGGCAGGATCGGCGTGGCGGTCGAGATGATGGTGTAGCCCAGCGGCCGCATGCGCTCGATGAAGTAGCGCTGGTTGTCCCACAGGCGCTGGCGACGCTGCGGTTCCTCTTCCAGGATGTCCAGCGCGGCCAGCAGCGCCGCCGCCTGATCCGGTGGCGGCGGGCAGGTGAAGCCATAGGCGGAACTGGTCAGACGGATCACGTCCGCCACTTCCTTCTCCACCGCGACAAAGCCGCCGATGGAACCGAGCGCCTTGCTCAGGGTCCCCATCTGCATGATGTTGGTGCTGTAGCAGTTGAAGTGCTCCGAGGTGCCGCCGCCGTTGGCGCCCAGGATGCCGGTGGCGTGCGCATCGTCGATGTACAGCAGCGCGCCAAAACGCTCGGCCAGCGCCACCAGCTGCGGCAGCGGCGCGATGGTGCCCTCCATGCTGAACACGCCGTCGCTGACGATGATGGGCGTGGTGCCGTCGGCGGCGCCGGCTTGCAGCAGCGACTCCAGATGGTTCATGTCGCAGTGGCGGTAGTTGTAGCGCAGCGCGCCGGACATCTGTATGCCCTCGCGGATCGAGATGTGATTGAACTCGTCCGAGTAGTAGGCGTACTTGTGGCGCTTGCGCGAGCGGAAGCCATGCAGGCGCGCCAGCGTGGCCGCCTTGACGATGGACGACAGCACGCCGATGTTGGCCATGTAGCCGGTGACGAACAGCACCGCGTCGCCCTTGTGCTTCAAGGCGCCGAGGCGGCGTTCCAGTTCACGGTATACCTCCAGGTCGCCGCCCAGCAGGCGCGATTCGCAATTGCCCACGCCGTAACGGTCCAGCCCCTGCTTGGCCGCCGCCACCAGCCGCGGATGGTTGGCCAACGCCAGATAGTTATTGGTACTGAACGACACCACCGTCTCACCGTCGGTGACGAAGGTGGGGTCGGGCAGCGTGCTGTGCACCGACGAGTCGTGGTAGATGGGATGATGCTGGAGCCAGCTGGCGATGTCGCTTAAATCGTGCATGATGTGGGAAGCCAATTTCGATCGGGCCATCATAGGGCCGCCCGGCTTACCACAAGCTTGCGGTCACATTACGAATTGGTTAGCCAGTTGGCGCCAGCGGCAGCACGATGCGCGCCACCAGCCCCGGCGCCCCGTCCTCCAGCACCAGCCGGCCGCCGTGCGAGGTGGCGGTGGCGCTGACGATGGACAGCCCCAGTCCATTGCCCGGCATGTGGCGGCTTTTGTCTAGGCGATAAAAGCGCTGCGTGACCTTGTCGCGCTCTCCATCCGGAATGCCGGGACCATTGTCGTGCACCGAGATCGAGGCGTCGCCGTGATGCAGGCCGGCGCGCACGCGGATGGTGGAGCCGGGGCCGGCGTACTTGATGGCGTTGTCCAGCAGGCTGGCGACGGCGCTGGCCAGCAGGTTGCGGTCGCCGTCCACGTACAGCGAATCCGGCGCATCCACGGTCAGCTTGATGTCGCTGTCTTCGGCGATGGCTTCGTACATCTCGCCGATGTCGGCCACCACGCGGCCCAGGTCCAGCCGTTCGAACAGGCGGCCGCGCATGCCCGATTCGGCTTCGGCGATTTGCAGCAGGCGTTCGAACAGGCGTATCAGGTCGTCGATATCGTCGATGGCGTCGTGCGCGGCGGTGGACAGGCGCGGCACCGTCATCTCGTGGCGCAGCGCGTCGTCCAGCCTGCCGCGAATGCGGCTCAGCGGCGTACGCAGGTCGTGGGCGATGGCGTTGGAGACATGGCGTATGCCTTCCATCAGCAGTTCGATGCGGTCCAGCATGCGGTTGATGTCGCGGTTGAGCAGCGCGAATTCGTCATTGCCGGTGACCGGAATGCGCGGACTCAGGTCGCCCGCCTCGATCTGCGCGGCGGTGCGGCGGATCTCGCCCAGGCGCGCCTCGATGGTGCGGCGGAACAACAGCGCGCCGGCCACGGTCAGCATCAGCGACACGCAGGCGCCGGCCGCCAGCGCGCGCCAGATCACTTCGCGCACCGCCTCCTCCTCGCTCAGGTCACGGCCGACGATCAGCGTGCCGCCTTGCACCAAAGGCCGCAGGTACAGGCGCGCCGGCGCGCGGCGGCCCTTGCGCAGCACTTCGGAGGTCACCATGTCCGGCGCATCGGCCACGCTGGGCCAGGAACCGAGATTGCCGGCCAGCGGCGTGCCGTCGGCGTCGAGGATCTGGAAGATTTCGCGGTCGCTGTCGACGCCGTCGCTCAGCAGGCGCTGTACTTCGGCCTTGAGCGAGGTGCGGCCGCCTTCGGCCACGTTGTCCAGCAGGCGCTCGGTCTGCGCCGTGATCTTGCCGTCGATATTCTGGTCGATCACGCCGATGGTGCCGCTGTAGAACACCAGCGATACCGCCGCGATCGAAGCGATGCCCAGCAGGCCGTAGCCCAGCACCAGCTTGGCGGCGATCGAGGTGCGCAGCAAGGTAGGAATCCCGGGCAAACTACAGCTCCGACTCGTCCGGCGGCGTCACGCCCATGCGGTAGCCGACGCCGCGCAGGGTGTGGATCAGCATCACCGGGAAGTCCTTGTCGACCTTGGCGCGCAGGCGCGAGATCTGCACGTCGATCACATTGGTCTGCGGATCGAAGTGGTAGTCCCACACCGATTCCAGCAGCATGGTGCGGGTCACCACCTGGTTCTCGTTGCGCATCAGGTATTCGAGCAGGCGGTATTCGCGCGGTTGCAGCGTGATGACCTTGTTGCCGCGCGTGACGCGCAGCGTGCGCAGGTCCAGCCGCAGGTCGGCCACTTGCAGCTGGGTGCTGTCGGCACCGGGGGCGCTGCGGCGCAGCAGCGCCTCCACGCGCGCCAGCAATTCCGAGAACGCGAACGGTTTGGAGAGATAGTCGTCGGCGCCGCCGCGCAAGCCGCTGACGCGGGCGTCGATGGTGGTCATGGCGCTGACGATGATGACCGGCGTCTGCTTGCCCAGCGCGCGCAGCTTGTCGACGATGGACAGGCCGTCGATGCGGCCCGGCAGCATGCGGTCGAGGATGATGATGTCCCACTCCTCGCTGGTGGCGAAATCGAGTCCGTCCGGGCCGGTGGCGGCGGCGGTCACGATGTAGCCGGCCTCGCGCAAACCCTTGCAGATGTAGTTGGAGGTTTCGGCTTCGTCTTCAATAACCAGGCAGCGCACGCGATTCTCCGGGATTCAATGGTAAGGGGATATTCTACCTTGGCCGGCCCGCCAGCTCGCGGTAGAGCGCATGGTAGTTCTGCGCCATCTTCTCGGCGGTGAACAGCTCCCAGTAGCGCGCCTCGGCGCGGCGGCCCATTTGCGCCGCCAGCTCCGGGTTCTCCCACAGCGTGCGCATGGCCGCGCCCAGCGCGGCCGGATCGTCCGGCGGCACCACCAGGCCGGTATCGTTGTCGATGTTGATGTAGGTGGTGCCGGTGCCGATTTCGCTGGAGATCATCGGCTTGCCGTACATGGCGCCCTCCAGCAGCGAGATGCCAAAGGCTTCCGAGCGCAGGTGCGACGGGAACACCATGGCGTAGCTCAGTTCCAGCAGCGCCGCCTTGTCTTCCTCCGCCACCGCGCCGATGAACTGCACGTGGGTCAGGCCGAGGCGTTGCGCATGCCGTTTCAGTTCCTGCTCGATCGGGCCGGCGCCGACGATCACCACCGGGTAATCCACATTCGCCATCGCGTCCAGCAGGATGTGCAGGCCCTTGTAGTAGCGCAGCACGCCGACGAACAGGAAGAAACGCTCGCCGCACTGGGCGCGCCATCTGGCCTTCAATGCCTCGGACGCCACCGGATAGATCGACTTGTCCAGCCCATAGGTGATGGTGCGGGTCTTGTGCGCAAAGCGCTTGAGCACCGGCGACGAGGCCATGTAGTTGGGCGAGGTCGCCACCACCGTATCGACGCTGCGCAGGAAGCGGCGCTTGAGCGGGCCGTACACGCGCAACAGGTTCTTCTGGCGCACGATGTCCGAGTGGTAGGTCACCACGCTCGGCTTGTCGATGCGCGCCATGAAGTGGGCCAGATCCATGAAGGGCCACGGGAAATGGTAGTGGATCACGTCCGCGTTGCGCGCCAGGCGCGCCAGCTTGCGAATGGCGGCAAACGAGAAACCGGTCGACGCCACTTCAAAGTCGAGCGGCACGCGATGCACGATGTGGCCGTCGATTTCAATCTCGGACGGGCCGCCGCGGCTCAGGGTCAGTACCTCGTTGGTCACGCCCAGGCGTCCGGTGCCGACGCACAGCTGACGTATCACTTGCTCGATGCCGCCCCAGGTGTCGGGATAATAGGTCTTGTAGAAATGGAGGACGCGCATGGTATTTAATGAGACAGTACTTGGTGATAAACGGCGACGGTACGGCGTGCCGCTTCATCCCAGGTCAGCTCCAGCGCGCGGCGCTTGCCGGCGGCGATGCAGCGCGCGCGCGCCGCGTCGTCGCGCGCCAGCGTGGTCATGGCCGCGGTGATGTCACCCACCGACAACGGATCGAATTCGACCGCCGCGCCGTTGGCCACTTCAGGCAGCGAGGTGGTGTTGGAACAGGCCACCGGCACGCCGGCGGCAAAGGCTTCCACCAGCGGCAGGCCGAAACCTTCGTGCAGCGATGGGAAGATGAAGGCGCCGGCGCCAGCGTACAGATGGCGCAGGTGACGGTCGTCGGTCAGCTGGTCCAGCCACACCACGTTCTCGCCGCGCTGCTGCGCGGCCTTGATGCGGCTGACCAGTTCCTCGCTGCGCCAGCCCGGCTGTCCGACAATCACCAGCTGGCGCGCGGAGCGCAGCACCGGCGGCAAGGCCAGATAAGCTTCCAGCAGGCGCTCGACGTTCTTGCGCGGCTGGAGCGTGCCGACGAACAGGAAGTAGCCTTCGCGCACACCGTGCAGGCCGAGCGTGACGTCGCGCTCATCGGCCGAAGGCGGGTCGAACCAGTGCGCGGCCACACCGTGGTGGACCACGCTGATCCTGTTTTCATCGACGCCGAAGTACTCGACCAGTTCGCGGATCGAATAATGCGAGCCGGTGATCACATGCTGCGCCTTGCGCGCCGCCTTGGCCTGCAACCAGTTCTTCAGCTTGCGCATTTTGGGGCGGGTCCACTCGGGATGCGAAATCGGCAGCGCGTCGTGCAACGTGGCCACCACCGGGCAGTCCATGCGCACGATGCGATAATCGGTGGCGTGGAAGATGTCCAGCGGCTTGGCGTCCTTGCCCAGGGCCGCCTGGGTGCTCAGGTGCACCGACGATGGCAGGATCAAGTCGCCCAGCGTCGCCAGCGGAAAGGACAACGGCAGCGCGCGGCCCAGTTGCAGTTTGCGGGCGTCGCCGTGCGGCGCGAACGACAGCGGCAACACTTCCACGCCAGCCCGCGGCAGATGCGCCAGCAAGGCGCGGCTGTAAACGCCCAGGCCATCGAGGCGGCCGCCGGTCAGCACCGGTTCGGCCGTGGTCACGGACAGGCCGGTGCGCAAGGTGGCTTGCGTGTTCACGCCGAATACATCCAGCGCAGCGTGTCGGCCAGCGGCACCGTGTCCAGCGGGCCGCTGGCGGCCACCAGGCGGCGGTTGTCGCCCACCAGCCGTACCACTTCATTGGCGCGCACGAAGGCCGGATTGACGTGCACATTGATCTTGTAGCCGGCGATGTCGGCCATCATGTCCAGCGCCTCGCCCAGTGAATACGCGCTGCCCGAACAAATGTTGAAGGTGCCGCCGATGGCCGCCGGCGCGGCCAGCAGCTTGCGATAGCTGGCCGCGACCATGCGCACGTCGGAGAAATCGCGCCACACGTGCAGGTTGCCCAGTTCGATGTCGGCGGCTTTGCGGCGGAAGTGCGAAACGATTTTCGGCAGCAGGAAGTTTTCGTGCTGACCGACGCCGGTGTAGTTGAAGGGACGAACGATCATCAACGGCAGCTTGTCCTGCCACAGGCGCGCCATGTATTCCATCGACAGCTTGCTGACGGCGTAATCATTGGCCGGCGCGGCCGGCACTTCTTCATGGATCACGCCGACGTCGGTATTGCCGTAGATATTGGCGCTGGACGCCAGCAACACGGCCGACGGCTTGCGCGCCAGGCCGGCCAGCGCCTCCAGCAGATTGCGGGTGCCGACCACGTTGACGCGGTAGATTTGTTCGACGTCACCGTGCGCCACGAAAGCGATGGCCGCCAGGTGGGCCACCACGTCCGGCTGCACCTGCCGCACCACCTCGGCCAGGCCGGCGCGGTCCAGCAGGTCGACGGCGAACTGGCGCTCGCCCGGCGCCTGGCCCGGCGTGACGGTGCCATACACTTCATAGCCGGCGGCGGCCAGCGCCTGCTCGACATAGCGGCCGGTGAAGCCGGACAAACCGGTAATCAGGGCGCGTTTGCCCAAACCTTCAGCGGCCATGAGGACTCCTTAGAAAGAGAAGCCGGCTTTGTTGCGGCGCAGGTCAGCCTCCACCATCATCTGGCACAGCTCTTCCAGCGTGGTCGACGGCTTCCAGCCCAGTTCCTTCGTGGCTTTGGCCGGATCGCCGATCAGCAGTTCCACTTCCGCAGGACGGTAGAACTTCGGATTGACGCGCACCAGCACCTTGCCGGTTTTCTTGCAGGTGCCGATTTCATGGTCGGCCGAGCCGCTCCACTCCAGCGCCACGTCGACCGCCTTGAACGCCATCGAGACGAAGTCGCGCACGGTCTCGGTGCGGTTGGTGGCCAGCACGTAGGTGTCCGGATGGTCGGCTTGCAGGATGCGCCACATGCCTTCCACGTATTCCTTGGCAAAGCCCCAGTCGCGCTTGGCGTCCAGGTTGCCCAGTTCCAGCACGTCCAGCTTGCCGAGGTGGATCTTGGCGACCGAATCGGTGATCTTGCGGGTGACGAACTCGCGGCCGCGCAGCGGCGACTCGTGGTTGAACAGGATGCCGGAGGAGCCGAAGATGCCGTAGGACTCGCGGTAGTTCACGGTCATCCAGTGGGCGTACAGCTTGGCCACGCCATACGGGCTGCGCGGGTAGAACGGGGTGTCTTCCTTTTGCGGCACGGCTTGCACCTTGCCGAACATTTCCGAGGTCGACGCTTGGTAGAAGCGGATCTTCGGATTGACGATGCGGATGGCTTCCAGCAGATTGACCGGGCCGACGCCGGTGATTTCGGCCGTGGTGACCGGCTGCTCGAACGACACGCCGACAAAGCTCTGCGCCGCCAGGTTGTACACCTCGTCCGGCTGCACGGTTTGCATCAGACGGATGCTGGAGCTGAGATCGGTCAGGTCGTACTCGACCAGCTTGAGGTTCGGGTGGGACTGGATGCCCAGTTCCTCGATACGCCAGAAATTGACCGAGCTGGTGCGGCGATAAGTGCCGGTGACTTCATAACCTTTTTCCAGCAGCAATTCCGCCAGATAGGCACCGTCTTGACCGGTGATGCCCGTAACCAGAGCTTTTTTTGTTTTCTGCATGGTGCAATCCAAATCATGGGTAATCTTAGTAGCCCGACATTGTAACAGACCGCTACCTGCGCATTTCTAACGAAAATCCGCGTTTTACATCACTTACATCTTGTTACAGGGGAAATAAAAAAGCCGGTCACCGCCCGTGGGCGGCAACCGGCCTGATAAAACCAGTTTAAGCCTTGTTGCGCTGGGCGACGGCGTCCACCACGCACAGGGCGGTCATGTTGACGATGCGGCGCACGGTGGCCGACGGCGTCAGGATGTGCACCGGCTTGGCGCAGCCCAGCAGGATAGGACCGACCGCGATGCCGTTGCCGGCCGCCGTCTTCACCAGGTTGTAGGCGATGTTGGCCGACTCGATGTTCGGCATCACCAGCAGGTTGGCGTCGCCGGTCAGGGTCGAGCCCGGCATGATCTGGTTGCGCAGCTTGGAGTCCAGCGCGGTGTCGCCGTGCATCTCGCCATCCACTTCCAGCGACGGATCGCGCTGCTTGACCAGTTCCAGCGCCGCGCGCATTTTCTGCGCCGAGGCGTTGTTGTTCGAGCCGAAGTTGGAGTGCGACAGCAGCGCGGCGCGCGGCGACAGGCCGAAGCGGCGCATTTCATCCGCCGCCATGACGGTGATGGCGGCCAGTTCGTTGGCATCCGGATTCTCGTTGACGTGGGTGTCCACCATCACCAGCTGGCGCTGCGGCAGCACCAGCACGTTCATGGCGGCGTACACGCAGGCGCCCTCGCGGCGGCCCAGCACCTGGTCGATGTAGTGCAGGTGCAGCTGGGTGGTGCCGAAGGTGCCGCAGATCATGCCGTCGGCGTCGCCCTTCTTGATCATCATGGCGCCGATCAGGGTGTGGCGGCGGCGCATTTCCAGCTTGGCGTACTCCTGCGTCACGCCCTTGCGGGCGGTCAGCTCGTAGTAATCCTGCCAGTAGTCGCGGTAGCGCTCGTCGTGATCCGGGTTGATGACGTCGAAGTCCACGCCCTGCTTCAGGCGCAGGCCGAATTTGGTGATGCGCGACTCCAGCACGGCCGGACGGCCCACCAGGATAGGACGCGCCAGTTTTTCATCGCACACCACTTGCACCGCGCGCAGCACGCGCTCTTCCTCGCCTTCGGCGTAGACGATGCGCTTGACGTCCAGCGGCGCTTTCTTGGCCACCGCGAACAGCGGCTTCATGAAGGTGCCCGAGCGGTAGACGAACTGTTGCAGGCTTTCCTCGTAGGCTTGCAAGTCCTTGATCGGACGGGTGGCGACGCCGGAATCCTCGGCCGCCTTGGCCACGGCCGGAGCGATCTTGGTCAGCAGGCGCGGATCGAACGGCATCGGGATCAGGTATTCCGGGCCGAACGACAGGTTGGTGAAGCCGTAGGTGGTGGCGACGATGTCCGACTGCTCGGCGTGCGCCAGTTCGGCGATCGCGTGCACCACGGCGATTTCCATCTCGCGCGTGATGGTGGTGGCGCCGCAGTCCAGCGCGCCGCGGAAGATGTACGGGAAGCACAGCACGTTGTTGACCTGGTTCGGATAGTCCGAACGGCCGGTGCAGATGACGGCGTCGCCGCGCACGGCGCGCACGTCTTCCGGCAGGATTTCCGGATTCGGGTTGGCCAGCGCCAGGATCAGCGGATTCGGCGCCATGGCCTTGACCATGTCCTGCTTCAGCACGCCGCCGGCCGAGACGCCGAGGAAGATGTCGGCGTCCGGAATCACTTCGGCCAGGGTGCGGGCCGAGGTTTCGCGGGCGAAGCGTTCCTTGTCCGGGTCCATCAGCTCGGTGCGGCCCTTGTAGACCACGCCGGCCAGGTCGGTCACGTAGATGTTTTCCAGCGGGAAGCCGAGGTCGACGATCAGGTCCAGGCAGGCCAGCGCGGCGGCGCCGGCGCCGGACACCACCAGCTTGCACTTCTTGATGTCCTTGCCGACCAGCGAGATGCCGTTCAGGATGGCCGCGCCAACGATGATGGCGGTGCCGTGCTGGTCGTCGTGGAACACCGGAATCTTCATGCGCTCGCGCAGCTTGCGCTCGATGGTGAAGCATTCCGGCGCCTTGATGTCTTCCAGGTTGATGCCGCCGAAGGTCGGTTCCAGCGCGGCGATCACTTCCACCAGCTTGTCCGGGTCCGATTCATTGATTTCGATGTCGAACACATCGATGCCGGCGAACTTCTTGAACAGCACGCCCTTGCCTTCCATCACCGGCTTGGCGGCCAGCGGGCCGATGTTGCCCAGGCCCAGCACGGCGGTGCCGTTGGTGATCACCGCCACCAGGTTGCCGCGGGCGGTGTATTTATAGGCGTTGGCCGGGTCGATGACGATTTCTTCGCAGGGCGCCGCGACACCCGGGGAGTAGGCCAGCGCCAGGTCGCGCTGGTTGGTCAGTTGCTTGGTGGGCGTAACGCTGATCTTGCCTGGTGTCGGAAACTCGTGGTATTCCAGCGCCGAAGCGCGCAGTTGTTGACGAATTGCTTCTTTTTTCTCAGGTGACGAATCCATGCTTTACTGCCTTCCCATATTTGTGCGATCGAAGGCCTATGATTTTATCAGACCAATTCTTTCATTTAAGTAGGTATTTTCACCAAGTGGCATGGCGGTTTGGGCCATTTTTCCTGAACATCGCGGACGTTAGCCGAATTTTTGCCACAATAAACCATGGATAGGCTCAACATAATCAATTTTCACGAATCATTATGTTTGGCTATCAATCGATGAAATTTGATTGATATTGCAAATATTTCACCATGCGAAGCGTGCCTGTCCGTAATTCGACTAAGCTGAAGCCATCAACCGTTCATCAGGAGAATTCCATGTCCGCCTTGATTGTGTCCAAACGCCTTCCCGAACCGGCCGGTGCCTCGCCGCAGGGCGCCGCCTGGCAACAATTGCTGCGCTGGCAGGAAAATGCCCGGCAACTGGCGTTTGTCTACAGCCGTTCGCTCGGCGGACTGATCCACACCGGCCAGGGCAAGCTGGACCAGCTGACGCTGGACGCGGCCACCATCGAGGCCGGCGCCAGCAAGCTGTACATCGTGCTGGCCGGGGCCTCGTACGAAGCCGGGCCGCAGCTGTTCTTCACGCCCAATCTGCTGAGCCGCTTCCACGTCAACGGGGTGGCGGTGCGGCTGGCCAACCATGACTGGCTGTTCCTGTCCGATGAAAGCCTGCCCGCGCTGGGCGTGGAGCAACTGGTCAAGCGGCTACAATAGCGCATGCTCTCCGAATTTGACCTCATCAAGGAATACTTCCAGCGTCCCCGGCATGCCGCCGCCCCCCCGGTGGCGCTCGGCATCGGCGACGATTGCGCCCTGCTGGCGCCCACGCCCGGCATGCAGACCGCCATTTCCTCCGACATGCTGGTGGAAGGCCGCCATTTCTTTGCCGGCGCCGATGCCCTGAAGCTGGGCCACAAGTCGCTGGCGGTCAACCTGTCCGACCTGGCGGCCATGGGCGCGCGCCCGGTCGGCTTCACGCTGGCGCTGGCCCTGCCCGCCGCCGAGCGCGACTGGCTGCAAGGCTTTTCGCAGGGCCTGTTCGCGCTGGCCGACGCCTTCAATATCGAACTGATCGGCGGCGACACCACCAGGGGCCCGCTCAACATCTGCATCACCGTGTTTGGCGAAGTGGCGCCGGGCCGCGCCCTGCGCCGCGGCGCCGCCCTGGCCGGCGACGATATCTGGATTTCCGGCACGCTGGGCGACGCCCGCCTGGCGCTGGCCGATCTGCGCGGCGAGTTGGCGCAGCCGCTGGACGCGGCCAGCCAGCGCAGCGCCGCCGCGCGCCTGCACACGCCGGTGCCGCGCGTGGAGCTGGGCATGCTGCTGGCCGGGCAAGGCATCGCCCATGCGGCCATCGATATTTCGGATGGCCTGATCGGCGACCTCGGCCACATTCTGAAGCTGTCGCACGTGGGCGCCACGCTGGACGTCGATGCGTTGCCGGCCGGCGACATCCTGGCCACGCGCGACACCGCCCTGCGGCGCGCCTACAGCGCCGCCGGCGGCGACGATTACGAACTGTGCTTCACCGCGCCGGCCTCGGCGCGCGAGGCCGTCCTCGCGCTAGCGGGCAGCGTGGCCACGCCGGTCACGCGGGTCGGCCGCATCGAGGCGCAGGCGGGCCTGCGGCTGGTGGACGCCGGCGGCGCGCCGCTCGAGCTCCAGCTGGCCGGCTTCGATCACTTCACGTCCTGAAGCGCGGGGAGCGCCGTCACATCCTCGCCCGGCTCGCCGGCGCGCCTGCCGCTGCCTTGCATCAGCCAGTAGTGATGGAAGGCCAGGCGGATGTTGTCGCGCAGCTGGGTGTCGTCCCACGGCTTGGTGTAGAAGCGGTAGATGGCGCCGCGGTTGATGGAGTCGAGCACCGCCTCCAGCCCGGTGTAGCCGGACAGGATGATGCGTATGGTCTCCGGATACATTTCCTTGACCTTGCTGAGGAACTCGGTGCCGCTCATCACCGGCATGCGCTGGTCGCACATCACCACCTGCACCGCGTGCATGGCCAGCAGTTCAAACGCCTCGGTGGGCGTGGCGGCGGTCAGGATCTGGTAGCCGTCGCGCCGGAACAGGCGGTGCAGCGAGGCCAGCACATTCACATCGTCATCGACGATCAACAGCGTCCGGGCCGGTTCGCCGCGCGTGTCGGGCGCGGGCGGCACACTGTGGCCAGCCTGCACCATGCGGCCCAGCTCCTCCGGCGGCAGGGGCGGGCTGAAGAAATAGCCCTGGATCTCGTCGCAGCGGCTGCGCCTTAAATATTCAAGCTGCGCCCGCGTCTCCACCCCTTCCGCGATCACTTGCAGCTTGAGGCTGTGCGCCATGTTGATGATGGCCAGCGCGATGGCCGCGTCGTTGGGGTTGGTGGTGATCTCGCGCACGAAGGCGATGTCGATCTTCAGCTTGTCGATCGGGAAGCGCTGCAAGTAGGCCAGCGAGGAATAGCCGGTGCCGAAGTCGTCAATCGCCGCCTTGACGCCGATGGCCTTCAGGTTTTTCAGCACGGTGATGGTGCGCTCGGCATTGGACATCAGCGCGGTCTCGGTCAGCTCCAGTTCCAGCAGCTCGGCCGGCGCCTGGTGGCGCGCCAGCGCCTCGCGCACCACCTGCTCCAGATCGCCCTCGACGAACTGGCGGCTGGCAACGTTGACCGCCACCCGCACTGGCCCGGTGCCGTCGGCCAGCCAGGCGGCGATCTGCCGGCAGGCGGTATCGATGATCCAGTTGCCGACGCGCACCACCAGGCCGGTGTCCTCCAGCACCGGCACGAACTCGGCCGGATACACCAGCCCGAAGCCCGGCCGCTGCCAGCGCAGCAGCGACTCGACGCCGGCGATGGCGCCGGTGTGCAGATTGACCTTGGGCTGGTAGTGCAGCAGCAGTTCGCGGTTGTCGAAGGCGCGCCGCAGCGCCAGCTCCATGTCCAGCCGCGCCAGCACTTGCACATTCATGCCGGCGGTGAAGAAACGGTAGCCATCGCGCCCGGCCTGCTTGGCGCGCGACATGGCGGCGTCGGCATACTTGACCAGGGTTTCCGGATCGGTGGCGTCGTCCGGATACATGGCGATGCCGATGCTGGCGCTGAGCGCGGCCTGCTGGCCGTCCAGCTCGAACGGCTGGCGCAGCGCCTCGCGCACTTCGTTGGCGGCGTTGACGGCGTCCTGCTGGTCGCGGCCCATGGTGAGGATCAGCGCGAACTCGTCGCCGCCGAGGCGGCCGGCGGTGTCGCGGATGCGCACGCACTGCACCAGGCGGTTGCTGAACTGGCGCAGCAAATCGTCGCCGCGCCCGGTGCCGAGCGAGTCGTTGATGCCCTTGAAGCGGTCCAGGCCGATGAACAGCACGGCGATGCGCCAGGCCTTGTCCTGCGCCAGCGCGATGGTGTCGCCCAGGGTCTTGAAGAACAGCGTGCGGTTGGGCAGGCCGGTCAGGCTGTCGTAGTGGGCCATGCGCTGCAGCAGCTCCTCGGCCTGGCGGCGCTCGCTGATGTCGCGCGCCACGCCCAGCAGCACCGACGGCTGGCCGGGCCGCTGCAACAGCTGCCAGTACAGCTCGACCGGCACGGCGATCAGGTCGCGCCGCATCAGCTCCACCTCGGCCAGCTCGGGCGAGCGCGCCGGGCCGACGGCGGCGGCGTAATCGGCCAGCCGCTCGGCCTGCTTGCGCAAGGCGTCCGGCGCGCCGAGGCCGATGCGGCTGGCGTTCGGCCCCAGCATCTCGGCGCGCGGATAGGCCAGCATGCGGCAGGCGCCGTCGTTGACGTCGACCAGTTCGGCGCTGGCGGTATCGAGCAGGAAGATGGCGTCGGCGGTGGCGTCCATGGCGCTGCGGAAGCGCTGCAATTCGGCGGTGCGCTCGCGCACGGTCTGTTCGAGCCGGGCGTTGTAGCTGCGCTCGCGCGCGTGCAGCAGGCGCATCTCCAGCATGTTACGGATGCGCATCAGGGTCTCGACGGGATCGAAGGGCTTGCTGATGAAGTCGCGCGCGCCGGTCTCGAAGGCGCGCATCTTGTGGTCGGGCTGGGCCGTGACCACCAGCACCGGCAGCCAGCCATCCGGCTCCAGCGGCTTGAGCGCCTCCATCACCTCGAAGCCGCTCATGCCCGGCATTTGCAGGTCGAGGATGATGAGATCGTAGCGGTGTTCGGCGTGCCAGCCGGCCACCACGCGCGGATCGGTGGTGGAGCTGACCGCCTTGTAGCCGGTGGAGTTGAGCAGGTACTCCAGCAATTCCACGTTCACCGGCTGATCGTCGACGATCAGGATGCGGGCATGCGAAATGTCATTCTGACCGATCATGGCGCCTCCGGTGGCAACGTGCTCGACAGTAGATTAACAGTCCCGACAAATGGTGGCGCACGAATGGGTATTTTTGCAACAGGTTGCCACTATAACAAATTTCAGTGCGCCACTGGCATCGATTGCGAAGTGCATGGTACAGTGACATCACGCCCTATAGCACGACTCAGAGAAGGAGCAGCCATGAGCAACAGCGACACCATCCTCGATCTCGCCGCGCAAGTCGGCAAAGCGTTACAAGACAAAGGGCTGCTACTGGCCACCGCCGAATCCTGCACCGGCGGCGGGGTGGCCCAGGCCATCACGGAAATCGCCGGTTCGACCGGCTGGTTCGATTGCGGCTTCATCACCTACTCGAACGCCTCCAAGACCGAGATGCTGGACGTGTCGGCCGCGCTGATCGCGCAGATGGGCAGCGTGTCGGAGGAAGTGGCGGGCGCCATGGCGACTGGCGCGCTGGGCTCCAGCAACGCGCACGTCGCGGTCTCGACCACCGGCATCGCCGGTCCGACCGGCGCGGTGCCGGGCAAGCCGGTGGGCACGGTGTGCTTCGGCTGGGCCAATGCCGACACCGTCCACACCGAGCGCCTGGTGTTTGCCGGCGACCGCCGCGCGGTGCGCGAGCAGACCGTGATCCACGCCCTGCAAGGGCTGCTACGCTTCATTAACTAGGCGGTTGCCTTCGTGCGGCAAAACAATTACTCTCGACGCATTCACATGCGTTTCGGGAGTGGTTGATGCAAAACACGGTACATTTTATTCTCCAGGGTAAAGGCGGCATCGGCAAGACGCTGGTCTCGACCATCCTTGCGCAATGGATCGCCAGCAAGGACGTGGCCGAAGGCCAGCAGCCGCTGCGCTGCTACGACACCGACCAGGAGAATGCGACCTTCTCGCGCTACAAGGCGATGAACGTCAAGCATGTGCCGGTGATGACCGACAGCCGCACCATCGACAACAAGCGTTTCGACGCGCTGATGATCGACATCCTGGAGGAAGACGGCAACTGCGTGATCGACAACGGCGCCAACACCTTCTCGCCGCTGATGGGCTACCTGATCGAGAACGATTGCTTCGCGCTGTTGCAGGATTCCGGCCGCAAGGTCTACATCCACACCATCGTCGGCGGCGGCGACACGCTGCACGACACCGCCATGGGCTTCGTCTCCACCGCCAAGGCCACCAACGTGCCGCTGGTGCTGTGGGAGAACGAACACTTCGGGCTGCTGCAATCGGCGGCCGGCAAGCAATTCATCGAATCGCAGACCTATGCCGACCATGCCGCGCGCGTGATCGGGCGGGTGGTGCTGTCGGCGCGCAACGCCGACACCTTTGGCGCCGACATCAAGAAAATGAACACCGCGCGCCTGACGGCGGCCGAGGTGCGCGAGAGCGACAAATTCAACGTGATGGAAAAGCAGCGCATCAAGGTCGTGTTCCGCGACCTGTTCGAGCAACTCGACAACGTGCGGTGGTAAGCGGCCATGGATCAGCAAAAGCTGCGCGCGCTGGTATTTGAAAAGACCGGCGTCAAGATCGACGTCGACGACCCGGTGTTCGCGCTGGTGGCCCTGAACGAAGCGGTGCTGGAGGAAGCGGTGCAGCGCCACGTCGCCTTGATCGACGCCGCCTCGCTGGAGCTGGCGCAGCAGGCGCGGCTGGCCGGCGGCCTGCCGCCGGTGCACGAAGGCCACAGCCAGGGCCACCCGCCCGGCTACGTGCCGACGCCCGCCGCCGGCCCGGTGCGCCCGATCGCCACCCAATCGGCGCCGGTCACGCCGCGCGAGCTGCGGCTGCTGGGCGCGGCGGCGTGCATCGCCATCGCGACCGCGCTGATCGTGCTGGGCGGCCAGGCCGCCTTCCACCAATCCGGCCTCAGCGCCGAGCAAGCCCAGGCGCTGCAAAAAGCCGAGCGCATCGAACGCGCCCTGCAACAACTCGATCCCAAGTTGCGCGCCCAACTGCCCGCCGACCTGCAAAAATAATCCGGGGTCAGGTCCTCCATTTCTACACGAGCACAACCGTAGGCGTAGCTACGGTTGTGCTCGTGTAGAAATGGAGGACCTGACCCCGGAGTTTGTGCTAACATATGAACACCTATTCATTTGTTAGCAATCATGAGCTGCCAACACGATTATTCCCATTGCGATCCGCAGATCGCGCAGCTGGCCGACCTGTTCCATCTGCTCGGCGATCCGACCCGGCTGCGCATCGTGCTGGCCTGCATGCCCAAGCCGATTGCCGTCAGCGAGATCGCCGCTACACTGGAATTGAGCGGCTCGCTGGTGAGCCACCACCTGCGCCTGCTGCGCGCCGCCCGCATCGTCAAGTCCGAGCGCCAGGGCAAGCAGGTTTTCTACTCCGCCGCCGACGCCCATATCAGCGGCGTACTCAACGATATGCTGGAACATATCGCCGAACCTTCCACCGGGACCGAAGCATGAGCAAGCACCACGATCACCACCACCATGATCACGACCACGATCATCACCACGGACACGATCATGGTCACAGCCATGCCCACGGCCATCACCACCATCACGGCGATCCCAACACCATGGGCCGCGCCTTCGCCATCGCCATCGTGCTCAACACGGCTTTCGTGGCGATCGAGTTCTTCTACGGTTTCCTGGCCAACTCCACCGCGCTGATGGCCGACGCCGGCCACAATCTGTCCGACGTGCTGGGCCTGATGCTGGCCTGGGGCGCCGCCATCCTGGCCAGACGCGCGCCCAACCACCGCTATACCTACGGCCTGCGCAGCACTTCCATGCTGGCCGCGCTGTTCAACGCCATGCTGCTGATGGCGGCCTGCGGCGGCATCGCCTTTGAGGCCGTGCAGCAGCTGCTGCATCCCGATCCGGTGGCCGGCCTGACGGTGTCGGTGGTGGCCGGTATCGGCATTCTGGTGAATGGCTTCTCGGCCTGGCTGTTCATGGCCGGCAGCAAGGACGACATCAATATCCGCGGCGCCTACCTGCACATGGCGGCCGACGCCGCCATCTCGCTGGGCGTGCTGGTGGCCGGCGTGATCGTGCGCTACACCGCGTGGAACTGGCTGGACCCGCTGGTCAGCATGATCATCGTGGCCTTCATCGTGAGCAGCACCTGGTCGCTGCTCACGCAATCGCTGCGCATGATGATGGCCGCCGTGCCGGACAATGTGGACCGCGCCGAGATCGAGCGATTCCTGCGCAATCAGCCGGGCGTGGCCAAGGTGTGCGACCTGCACATCTGGGCCATGAGCACCACCGAGAACGCGCTGACCGCGCAACTGGTGACGCCGGCCGGCTACCCGGGCGACAGCGCCATCGACGCCATCAGCAAGGAGTTGCGCGAGGCATTCTCGATCCAGCACTGCACCCTGCAAGTGCGCACCGGCGCCAGCGAGCAGGAATGCTGTTTAAAGCCGGCAGCGCACGCGCACTAATCGGCCAGATTGGCGTACAGGGCGGTACTCAGGTAGCGCTCGCCATACGACGGGATCACGGTGACGATGAGCTTGTTGGCGCTCTCCGGCCGCCGCGCCACTTGCAGCGCGGCCCACAGCGCGGCGCCGGAGGAGATCCCCACCAGCAGCCCCTCCTCGCTGGCCGCGCGGCGCGCGGTGGCAAACGCGTCCTCGTTCGACACGCAGACGATCTCGTCGTAGACCTGGGTGTTCAGCACGGCCGGCACGAAGCCCGCGCCTATGCCCTGGATCGGGTGCGGACCCTTGGTGCCTTTCGACAGAATCGGCGACGCCTCCGGTTCCACCGCCACCACCCGGAAGTCCGGCTTGCGCGCCTTGATCACCTCGCCCACGCCGGTGATGGTGCCGCCGGTGCCGATGCCGGACACCAGGATGTCGACGCGGCCGTCGGTGTCGTTCCAGATCTCCTCGGCCGTGGTGCGGCGGTGCACCTCCGGATTGGCGGGGTTGTTGAATTGCTGCGGCATCAGATAGCGCGGGTCGGACGCGGCCAGCTGGTCGGCGCGGCGGATCGCGCCCAGCATACCCTCGCCCCCGGGCGTGAGGATCAGCTCGGCGCCGTAGGCGCGCAGCAGCATGCGCCGTTCGCGGCTCATGGTGTCCGGCATCACCAGCGTGCAGCGGTAGCCGCGCGCCGCGCACACCATGGCCAGCGCGATGCCGGTGTTGCCGCTGGTGGGTTCAAGGATGATGGTGTCGGGACCGATCTGCCCGGCGGCCTCGGCCGCCTCGATCATGGACAGGCCGATGCGGTCTTTCACGCTGTGGCCGGGGTTGTAGTACTCCAGCTTGACCAGGATCTGGGCGGTGCCGCCCTGGGTCAGCCGGTTCAGCCGCACCAGCGGGGTGTGGCCGATCAGTTCGGTAACGTCGTTGGCAATTTTCATACAGAACCTCCGAGGTGGGACGGAGGTTCCAGTCTACGCCTTTATTTGACGTCCACCAGCTCGACGTCGAAGATCAGGGCGGAATTCGGCGGAATGTTGCTGCCCGGGGTAGAACGCGAACCGTAGGCCAGCTCGGCCGGGATGATCAGGGTGCGCTTGCCGCCCACCTTCATGCCCTTGATGCCCTGGTCCCAGCCCTTGATCACGCGGCCGGCGCCCAGCACGAAGTCCAGCGGCTCGCCGCGCGGGATGGAGGAATCGAACAGCTTGCCGTGCATATTCTTGGCCAGCGGGCGGTACAGCCAGCCCGAATAGTGCATGAACACGGTGGCGCCCACGGTGGCTTCCTTGCCGGTGCCGATCTTGGTGTCGGTGATGATCAGCTGTTCGGCGGACGGACCGGGCGTGGCCGAGCCGACCACCACCGGTTCCGCGGCTGGGGCAGCCGGTGCGACTTCGGGTTGCGGCGCTTGCGCGCGGGCGACGGCGGCGGCCAACAGCATGGCGGCGAAAACGGAACTACGCTTCATGTGGTTTCTTTCGATGAGTTCTGTAGACAGCTCGGAATGATAGCAAACTAGCCGGCGTCCGGGGACGTTGCCGGCAGTGCGCCATCGGCCAGCTTGCGCAGCGCGTGGCCGGCGCACACCATGCCGAAGGTGGCGGTGACCACCATGGCCGAGCCAAAGCCGGCGCAGTTCAGGCCGGTGACGCCGCCGCGGTCGTCGCCATCGACCGTGCAGACCTCGCCGGTTTCGGGGAACTTCAGCGGCTCGGTGGAGAACACGGCGTCGATGTGGAACTTGGTTTTCTCGCCGCGCGGGAAGCCGTACTGGGCGCGCATGATCTTGCGCACTTTTTTCAGCAGCGGTTCCTGCTCGGTCCTGGCCAGGTCGCGCACCGAGATTTGCGCGGCGTCGGTCTTGCCGCCGGCGCTGCCGATGGTGATCACCGGCAGATCGTGCCGGCGCGCCCAGGCCAGCATGGCGGCCTTGGCTTTGACGGCATCGGTGGCGTCGATCAGGTAATCGTATTTGCCGATGCCGATCATCTGTTCGATATTGTCCGGATCGACGAATTCCTCGATCTGGTGGACCTTGCAGAACGGGTTGATCTGGGCGATGCGCTCGGCCAGCGCGGTGATCTTGGCCATGCCGACGGTGCTGCTGAGGGCCTGGATCTGGCGGTTGATATTCGACTCGGCCACGTTGTCGAGGTCGATCAGGGTCAGCTGGCCGATGGCGCTGCGCGCCAGCGCTTCCACGATCCACGAGCCGACGCCGCCGACGCCGACCACGCAGATGTGGGCGGTGCGGAAACGCGCCAGCGCGTGCGCGCCATACAGGCGCGCGATACCGCCAAAGCGGCGCTCAAAGTCGACATCGTCGAAGTCAGGGGGTGAGATGCTGTTCATCCCGTCATTTTAACGGACTGCGGCCAAATCAATGTTAATATCATTTTTGATAACATTCATTTGAAAAGGTCTGCCATGCGCCGTCTATGCCTGCTGTTGCTTGTGTGCTGCGCCACCGCCACAGCCGCGCCGGATCAGCAAGAGCAAGAAATGGCGCTCAGCCTGAGCAACGATCTGGCACGCTCGTTCGTGCTGGCGCCGGAGTTGGCGCTGGACGCCGGGCTGCGCGCCGCCGCCGAACAAATCAGCGCCGCCCACCTGGCCCGCGGCAAGGCTCTGATCAGCGGCTGGATCGCCGAGGAGCGCCAGCTGCGCGCGGCCGCCGGCCAGTCAACCGAAGGCCGCTACCTCTACTTCGCGGTCTGGGCCCGCGTGCTGAATGAACTGGCGCTGTGGCAGCTGGAGCCCGGCGACGCCGCTTACGAAAGCGCGACGCTGGCGGCACTGCGCGGCTCGCCGCAACTTTGCAAGCTGGGCGGCGACAGCCGCTTTGGCGATTACGCCGCCCGCATCGTCCGCATCCAGCAATTGCCGGCGGCGCAGCGGGCCGCCATGCTGGCCAGCGAACGCGCGCTGCTGGCGCACTGGGGCCAGCAGCGTCCGGCGCCCGCCGCCTGGCCAGCGCCGTTGCCGCAAGACGCCGCACTGGCGCTGCTCAAGTCAGGCCAGGCACGGCCGGCGTTGCCGCCCACCCTGGCGGTGCAACTGTTAAGCGAGAAGCAAAGCTATGCCGCCATGGGACGCGAAGACCAATGCCTGCTGCAACTGTGGTGGTTCAATCATCAGCTGCAACAGGGCGTGGCGCCGGCGACCGCCTTGAATGCCTTCCGCTACGGCACGCTGATCCATGCCAGCGATCGCTTCGTCGGCATGTTCGAACCGCTGGCCGCCACCCAGCCGACGCCGGGCCGGCAGACCTATCCCGGCCTCGCCACCCGCTTCCAGGCCGAGGGCGCCACTGTCCTGCAATTCCAGCGCGATGGCGACGGCAAGCCGCAACAGGTCAGCGTCATCGGCCGCAAGGTGGAAGTGCCCGGCATCCGCGGCGTGCGGCCGGTGGCGTTTGAAAACGTGTTCGATGCGCAGGCCATCAAATACCTGACGGACAACAAACCGCCGAGCGGCACACCGCTCAAGCTACAACTGGTGTGGAAACTGGAAGGAGCACAGCCATGACGTCCCCGATACGCAAACTCTTGCCGGCGCTGTGCTTGTGCGCCGCCGGCTTGGCAGGCGCGGCCGAGGATGCGCCCATCACCACCCAATCCATGCAGGCATTCTGGTGGGGCGACTTTGCCACGCTGGAGCAACAAAACGCCGTGCTGCGCCAGCCCGGTCATATCGGCAAGGACGGCGTGGTGGAGGTCGAATGGTTCCGCATCGGCGTGGGCAAGGTCATCAACGCCAGCAGCAGCGAGGCGTATCTGCAAGAGCTGGAAAAGCTGACGCTGCAATGGACCCGTGAACATCCGACATCGGCGCTGGCCCACATCCTGTACGCGCGGGTGCTGGTGGCGCATGGCTGGGCGTATCGTGGCGGCGGCTACGCCAAGGACGTGCCGCCGCAAGCCTGGCAGGATTTCGAGGACTATCTGCACCGGGCCGCCCAGCACCTGCTGGACCATGCCGAGGTGGCGCTGAGCGACAGCGAGGGCCACAACGTCCTGCTCGGCATCGCCAAGACCATGGACTGGGAAGACCAGCATATCTGGAACATCATCAACGACGGCTTAAAGCGCAATCCGGACGACGTCACCCTCTACTTCACCGCCCTGAGCAGCCTGCTGCCGAAATGGGGCGGCGACGCCCGGCGGCTGGACAACTTCATCCGCAAGGCGACCGAGCAGACCAAGGCGCAATTCGGCACCGGCATGTATGCGCGCCTGTACTCGGCGGCGGCGGACGAAGACTACGGCCACACGCTGTTCCAGGACAGCAAGGCCGACTGGCCGACCTTCAAGCGCAGCTACGAAGACATGCTGGCGCGCTACCCCAGCGCGGGCCGGCGCAACCGCTATGCCTATATGGCTTGCCTGGCCAAGGACAAAGCCACGCTGCTGGCGCAGCTTCAACTGCTGGGCGATCAGGTCGCACCCGACTCCTGGGGCCCGAACGCGCAACGCAGCCTGGAAAGCTGCCAGCGCTGGGCGCAGCAAGGATAAGCTGCGATGGCGCGTGGCCTGCTACTCGCGCTGTGCCGCCACAGCCAGCAGCACAGTTACCGCTGATCACCGGGAGTTCGGATGAATTGCGGCGGCTCCGGAAATACCGGCATCCCATCAGGTCCGAGCTTGACGGGTGCGGACTGTGGTTCGTCCGTGCGAGCAGGAATGGATTTTGGAATAGACGATGCCAGTGCGAAAAGCTGCGTTTTCCTCTTTTCCAACACCACGTTCGCATCCAGCCACAACTCATAACTACGCCGACTCTCAACCCAGCTGATGAAAGAGACCGCCTTGCCACCCGGCGCTTGCAGCACGTCCAACCGGGCAGGCAAGCCATTCACACGCTCGGGCTCATCTTCTGGCTTGCGATAGACATGCGTACCGTCGGCCGACATATCGTCTTCAAACAGGGTGAGGATATGGCCGTCGGGCATTTTAAAGCTGCGGTACAAGCGCGACCTTACCCCCGATACAGTTTCGGCAACCGTCGCTACACTGGGGAAGGAGTTAAAAGGCGTCGCGGCCAAATCAACCGGACGGAAATCCAGGCTCGACAAGACCACGGCCGCCGGCAACAGGCCGAGACCGATATCGTATCGCGCCAGGTTAGCCTCGCAGACCGTTTCATACCCAACACGCTGCACCTCGGCATCCCGACGTGCATTAAACGCCGCAAATTCGCTGGTTCCCGGAGGCGGTCCAAGCCCGCACCTTACAGTTTGGAACTCCTCCTGCGATGACAGCGCTGCATACATGCACGCCGCGACTGCCACAAAGCCAAACGACACCAAGCGAATTGTTCGCATCACAGCCACCCGCTGATCAATTTTACAAGCTTTTTATTGCAAACATTATAATCGGACGACGACGAGGCTACATAGCTATTCGCAGAGTGCAAGTTCTATGGAATGATCCAGATACGTTCAGTCAGGGAAAGCTATGAAACATCTCATTAAGCCGCTGCTGATCTTAGTCCCAATATTGCTGGCTGCTTGTTCGCCACCGAAAGACTCTAGAGTGCTGAAGGTAACGGTGAAGGCAGATACATTTATCGTCAACAGCCAAACTTATTTAAGTTCCAAGGATTTAACAGCTGCTCTAAGGAAGATGCCCCATCCTGACGCAATCGCTGTTATCCAAGAGCATGGCATTTCTCCAGAACGCCATGATGAAGCAATGTCGGCGATCCAAAGTGCTGACCTCAAAGTGCCAATCGGCTTTGTTGGAAACGAAGTCTTTTACTAAGTGAGAGGTGCGCCTTTATACAGGTACGGCTTCAACGGCGACTTGTGAACGGAATTCTTCAGGTACGGCGTTAGTCGTGAGCACGTCCACTGGCACGCCTAACAACTCAAGCAATTCGTGGCGGATGGCGCCGATGTCGAACAGTGTGGTTTCCGGCGTCGGTTCGACCAAGAGGTCGAGGTCGCTGCCCTCTTCGTCTTCGCCGCGCGCGGTCGAGCCGAACACGCGCACGTTCCTGGCCCGGTGCGATTCCACGATCTTCCGGATGGCGTGACGATGCAGGCGCAGGGCTTCCGAGGGCTTCACTAAAGTCTCCCTTGTGCGATTTACTCTAGAATACTCCTGTTACCAAGCCAAAGCCCTCACGCCATGAGCAATTCTTTGTATGACACCGCCCCGGATTTCAGCCAGCCGATCGCTGTGCTGAAGCATTGCCACGACCGCATCCGCAAGCAGCTGACCACCCTGCAAAACCTGTTGGCGCACCTGCCCAAGCATGGCGCCGATGCCGACGCCCAAAGGGCCGCGCAGGCGGTGCTGAAATACTTTAATAACGCCGCCCATCTGCACCATGAGGACGAGGAGCAAAACCTGCTGCCCATGCTGCACGCCACCGCGCGCGACGCCGACGCCGCCCTGCTGGCCGAGCTGACGCCCGGCATTCTGGCCGGTCACCAGCAAATGGATAGAGACTGGTCTATAATCAAATCGCAACTTGAGCAGATTGCCAATGGCGCCGGTTCCGCCCTCTCGGCCAGCGATGTCGCCCGTTTCTGCGACACTTACGCGGCCCACATGGTGGTGGAGGAATCGCATATCGCGCCCATGGCCAAGCGCCTCTTCAGCGCCGAGCAAATGGCGCAACTGGGCAGCGCGATGCAGGTGCGGCGCGGGATCACCCCCGACCTGCCAGTCAGCCAGGTGCCCGAACAACAGGCCGCGCCGGTCCACAACACGGTGGCCGACGGCGTGGTGCTGGCTGACCTGCGCCTTGACTACGGCCGCGCCAGCCTGACGGAACACGATGTGCTGGACGATCCGATCGCCCAGTTCGGCAAGTGGTTTGAGGAAGCCCTGCACGCCAAGGTCAATGAACCGAACGCGATGAGCGTGGCCACCGTCGATGCCGACGGCAAGCCCAGTTCGCGCATTGTCCTGATCAAGCAATACGACCAGCGTGGCTTCACCTGGTACACCAATTACGAGAGCCTTAAAGGCCGGCAACTGCGCGCCAACCCGCACGCCGCGTTGCTATTCTTTTGGAGTGAACTTGAACGCCAGGTGCGGATCGAAGGCAAGGTGGTGCAAACCGCCGCCGAGGAAAGCGACACCTATTTTTACAGCCGGCCGGTGAAGAGCCAGATCGCCGCGATCGCTTCGCGGCAGAGCGCGCCCATCGCCAACCGGGAACAGATGGAAGCCAATTACGAGGCGGCGGCCGCGCTCAGCGGCGAGCATCCGGTGCGGCCGGCACATTGGGGCGGTTATCGCCTCGACCCGGAACGCATCGAGTTCTGGCAGGGCCGCCGCTCGCGCTTCCATGACCGGATTGTGTATGTCAAGCAAGCAGATGGCAACTGGTTAAAGGAGCGTTTGCAGCCGTAAGCATGGCGCCTCCTTTTTATTGAGGAGGTTATCTTGTTCGTAAAGAATCAACTCAGCAACTGGATCGACGGCATGCGCGCGCAGCTCACGCTGCCGCTGCGCATCGAATTGTGGAACGGCCAGCAGGTCGACCTGTCCAGCGAGGCGCCGCGCGTCACCATCAGGCTGCCCAATGTGGCGTCGGCGCGCTACCTGCTGACACCGTCGCTGTCCAACCTCGGCGCCGCCTACGTGGAGGGCGCCATCGAGGTCAAGGGCAAGGCGCGCGACATGATTGCCGTGGTCAACGCGCTGGCGCGCACCTCGCTCAAGGCCGAGGGCAAGTTCGCGCGGCTGGCGCGCAGCTTCCACCACAGCAAGCAGAAGGACGCCGAGGCGATCCGCTATCACTACGACGTCTCCAACGAGTTCTACCAGCAGTTCCTCGATCCGCACATGGTGTATTCCTGCGCCTATTTTGAAAACGGCGACGAGGACCTGGCCAGCGCGCAGCTCAAGAAGATCGACCACATCCTGCGCAAGATCGCGCTGCAACCCGGCCAGACCCTGCTCGACATCGGCTGCGGCTGGGGCGCGCTGGTGATCCGCGCGGCGCAGCGCTACAACGCGCGCTGCGTCGGCGTCACGCTGTCGGAAAATCAGTACGCGCTGGCGCGGCAGCGCGTGCGCGAGGCCGGGCTGGAACACCTGATCGAGATCCGCCTGCAAGACTACCGCGACGTGCGCGGCCAGTTCGACCGCATCACCAGCGTCGGCATGTTCGAGCACGTGGGCCTGCGCCACTTGCCGGAGTATTTCACCGCCATCCACAACCTGCTGGCGCCCGACGGCGTGGTGATGAACCACGGCATCACCACCACCGATCCCGACAACGGCGAGACGCCCTACGGCGGCGGCGAGTTCATTGAAAAATATGTGTTCCCGCACGGCGAGCTGGCCCACATCGGCCATGTGCTGCGCGCCATGCAGCAGGGCGCGCTGGAGGTGAGCGACGTGGAAAACCTGCGCCGCCACTACGCCCGCACCTGCGCCATCTGGACCGACAATTTCGAGGCGCACGGCGACCAGGTGCGCGCGCTGGCCGGCGACAAGCGCTACCGCATCTGGCACGTGTATCTGGCCGGCTGCGCCTACGCGTTTGAACAGGACTGGATCAGCCTGTACCAGATCGTCGGCCGCAAGGCGGGCCAGCGTTCGGCCGCGCTGCCGTGGTCACGCCAGCATATGTACCCGGCCGCTACCTGAGGCGGTTGGCGTAGGTCTTGCGGAATTTTTCCAGCTTGGGCGCCACCACAAAGGCGCAATAGCCTTGCAGGGGATGCTGGCGGAAGTAGTCCTGGTGGTAGTCCTCGGCCTTGTAGAACACCCCGGCCGGGGCCAGTTCCGTCACGATGGGGGCGTCCCACACATGCGCCATTTCCGCCACTACCTGGCGCGCCATGGCCTCCTGCTGCGGCGACTGGTAGAAGATCACGGAACGGTACTGGGTGCCGACGTCGTTGCCCTGGCGGTTGAGAGTGGTCGGGTCGTGGATGGTGAAGAAGATTTCCAGCAAATCGCGGTAGCTGATCACGGCCGGATCGAATGCCAGCCTGACCACTTCCGCGTGGCCGGTCTCGCCGGCGCACACTTGTTCATAGGTGGGGTGCTCGACGTGGCCGCCGGCATAGCCGGATTCGACCGACGTCACGCCTTTGACTTCCATGTACACCGCCTCGGTGCACCAGAAGCAGCCGCCGCCCAGTATCGCCGTTTCCGTCATGACGCACTCCTCCTTTCGGACCATGGTGTCACTGTAACGCAAACGTGGGCAATTCGCTACGGCAGCGCAAACTTTGGCATAATGGCAGACCATGAACACCACTTCACCACGCGCCGAAGAGCGCAGCTTCGACACCGCCCACTTCCGCCAGGCGCTGGGCCAGTTTGCCACGGGCGTGACCATTATTACCACCCGGCTGGCCGACGGCAGCTTCCGCGGCCTGACCGCGAGTTCCTTCAATTCGGTGTCGCTGGAGCCGCCGCTGGTGTTGTGGAGCCTGTCCAACGGCGCCAACAGCATGCCCATCTTCACCGGCAACTCGCACTATGTGATCAATGTGCTCAATGCCGAGCAGGCCCATCTGGCCAAGAAGTTCGCCACCCGCGGCATCGACCCGTGGCAAGGACTGGAATACGAGCTGTCGCGCACCGGCCAGCCCATCATCAAGGGCGTGTCGGCCTGGTTCGAATGCCATAACCGCAGCCGCTACCCGGAGGGCGACCACGTGATTTTCGTCGGCGAAGTGGAATTCTGCGCGTTTTCGCCCTCCCCGCCGCTGATTTTCCACAGCGGCCAGTTCGCCGGCCTCGGTTAAGCCACGTCGAAAAACGGAAATTGGTGTCGCTCTTTGAAAAGCCGGCACCGGGGCGGCGGCATAGAATGCTGGCAGCATTCATCATCATAATGAGAGACTATCCATGAGCCAAGCCCGCGCCCAATTCCACTGGGATGACCCCCTGCTGCTGGACCAGCAACTGACCGACGACGAACGCATGGTGCGCGACGCCGCCGCCGCCTACTGCCAGGACAAGCTGCAACCGCGCATTCTGGAAGCCTTCCGCCACGAGCGGATGGACACCTCCATCTTCCGTGAAATGGGCGAACTGGGCCTGCTGGGCCCGACCATTCCCGAGCAATACGGCGGTCCCGGCCTGAACTACGTGGCCTACGGCCTGATCGCGCGCGAAGTCGAGCGCGTCGACTCCGGCTACCGCTCGATGATGAGCGTGCAATCGTCGCTGGTGATGGTGCCGATCTACGAGTTCGGCACCGAGGCGCAAAAACAGAAATACCTGCCCAGGCTGGCCAGCGGCGAGTGGATCGGCTGCTTCGGCCTGACCGAGCCCAATCACGGTTCCGACCCGGGCTCGATGATCACCCGCGCCAAAAAAGTGGCCGGCGGCTACGCCCTGAGCGGCGCCAAGATGTGGATCACCAATTCGCCGGTGGCCGATGTGTTCGTGGTGTGGGCCAAGGACGATGAAGGCGCGATCCGCGGCTTCGTGCTGGAAAAAGGCATGGCGGGCCTGAGCGCCCCGGCCATCCACGGCAAGTTCGGCCTGCGCGCCTCGATCACCGGCGAAATCGTCATGGATAATGTGTTTGTGCCGGAAGAGAACGCCTTCCCGGAGGTGCGCGGCCTGAAGGGGCCGTTCACCTGCCTGAACTCGGCACGCTACGGCATCGCCTGGGGCGCGCTGGGCGCGGCCGAGTCGTGCTGGCACACCGCGCGCCAGTATGTGATGGACCGCGTGCAGTTTGGCCGTCCGTTGGCCGCCAATCAGCTGATCCAGAAGAAGCTGGCCGACATGCAGACCGAGATCACCATGGGCTTGCAGGGCTGCCTGCGCCTGGGCCGCATGAAGGATGAGGGCACGGCGGCGGTGGAAATCACCTCGATGATGAAGCGCAACTCGTGCGGCAAGTCGCTGGACGTGGCGCGCATGGCGCGCGACATGCTGGGCGGGAATGGTATTTCGGACGAGTTCGGCATCATCCGCCACATGGTGAATCTGGAAGTCGTGAATACCTATGAAGGCACCCACGACATCCACGCCCTGATCCTGGGCCGGGCGCAAACCGGCATCCAGGCGTTTCAGTAAGGTTTAGCGCAGGGCGATCGCGCCGGGGTAGCCCAGCGCGGGGGCCGAGCCGCCGAGCTTGAACACCGAGACCATCTGCGCCAGCCTGCTGGCCTGCTGCTTCATCGCCTCGGACGCGGCGGCCGATTCCTCCACCAGCGCCGCGTTCTGCTGCGTCACCTGATCCATCTCGATCACGGCCTGGTTGATCTGCTCGATGCCGGTGGTCTGTTCCTGGCTGGCGTCCGTGATCTCGTCCATGATGTCGGTCACGCGGCGGATGCTGTCCACCACTTCCTGCATGGTGGTGCCGGCCTGCTCCACCAGCCGGCTGCCGGCATCGACCTTTTGCACCGAATTGTCGATCAGCGCCTTGATTTCCTTGGCGGCCGCCGCGCTGCGCTGGGCCAGCGTGCGCACCTCCGACGCCACCACCGCGAAGCCGCGCCCCTGCTCGCCGGCGCGGGCCGCCTCCACCGCCGCGTTGAGCGCCAGGATGTTGGTCTGGAAGGCGATGCCGTCGATCACGCCGATGATGTCGACAATCTGTTTGGCCGAGTCGTTGATCGACCCCATGGTGCCCACCACTTCCGACACCACGGTGCCGCCCTTGACCGCCACCTTGGCGGCGGCCAGCGCCAGCCGATTGGCCTGGCGCGCGTGGTCGGCGTTTTGCCGGACGGTCGAGGTCAACTCCTCCATCGACGAGGCGGTTTCCTCCAGCGAGCTGGCCTGCTCCTCGGTGCGCGAGGACAGGTCGGCCGCGCCGGACGCGATCTGCTGCGACGCCGAGGCGATCATGTCGGTGCCGCCGCGCACCTCGCCCACCATGACCACCAGGCCGGCGTTCATGTCCTTCAAGGCCTGCAGCAGTTGGCCGGTCTCGTCGCGGCTGGTGACCTCGATGTGGCTGGTCAGATCGCCGGCGGCCACGGTCTGCGCCACCCTGACCGCCGCGCCCACCGGACGCACGATGGAGCGCGTGATCAGCCAGGCGATGAGCGCCCCCAGCACCACCGCACTCAGGGCGAACAGGGCCACCTGCAAGCGGGTGCCGCGGTAAATCGCGCGCGCGTCGTCCACCGAGATGGCGGTGATCTCGTTCTGGAACTGGGTCAGCGCGTCCAGCGCCGCGTACCAGCGGTCCTGCGCCGGCCGTACTTCCGTCAGCAGCATGCTGGTGGCCTCGGCGTCCTTGTCCAGCACGGCCAGGGCCACCACCTTGTCCATCAACACCGTGGTTTCCGCGCGCCGGGCGTCGATCAGGTCGAGCAATTCCTTGCCCTTGGCCCGCGTCACCAGCGGCCTCAGCTTTTGAAAGTTTTGGTCATAGCGCTCGCGCTGGCTGACGATCCGCTTGACCTCCGGTGCCCGCTGGGCGTCGTCGGAAAACAGGATCACGTTGCGCACCGCGATCGAGTTGGTTTGCACCGCGTCGCCCATGTCCGTCAGCAAGGCGATCTTCACCATATTGCCGTTCACGATCTCCTCGAACTGATCCTCGATTTTCGCCATGCTCGACAAGCCGACCAGCGCCAGCGCCAGCATCAGTACCAGCACCACGGAAAAACCCAGCGCCAGACGTCCCCCAATTTTTATATTTTTCATTTCGTCCCAGTTTAGTTTTTTTTGGATAGCCCAACGCTAACCGTAGCCGATTTAGGGACAAATCCCTACCAGCATTTCCTGATAGCTTTGTAGGGAAATCCTGCATTTCACATCCTGTCCGCGCATAAAAAAACCCCGCCTTCGAAAAGACGGGGTTTAGCGTTCAGGCCGCCTCAATCGGCGGCGTCAACGGTGTCAGAAGCCTTTGAAGTTGTAGCCGATGCTGACGTTGACCGCCAGCGGGTCCAGGCGCACGTCCTGGGTCTGGCCGGTCGAGTAATGCGCCTTGGTCTTCAGCTTGGTCTTGATGACCGAGGCGTCCAGGAACCACTTCTCGTTGATCTTCACCGTGCCGCCGAGCTGGACGCTGGCGGTCAGCTTGTCGTCCAGCTTGAACGTGGCCGGCGCGCCGCCGGTGTTCAGCACGGCGGTCAGCTGGCCCGAACCGCGCTCCTTCTGGAACATGGCGTAGGTCACGCCCAGGCCGACGTAGGGACGCACCACCGCGTCCGGCTTCAGGAAGCGGTACTGGATGAAGGCGGTCGGCGGCAGCACCTCGGCCGACGCCAGCTTGCCGGTGCCGGCGATCGAACCGGCGCCGTACAGGTCGTGCTTGTACGGCAGGCCCAGGTCCAGCTCGGCCGAGATGTTATCGGTCAGCATGTAGGCGATGGTGAAGCGCGGCTTGGTGTCGGTGCCGACGTCGGTCTTGGTGTTCGGCAGCGCCGGCGCCGACACGTTGCCCGACTCCACTTTCGGGGTGATCTTGTTGGCGCCCAGCGTACCGATCCAGGTGCCCGCTCCCTGTTGTGCCGATGCAGCCGAAGCTACCGTCATGGCGGCGGCCAGCGCCAGCAGTTTTACCGTGTTTTTCATAGTGTCTCCGTATGATGATGTGTGATTACAGCCAGCCCTTGGTCACCAGCGCCATGGACACATAGCGTGCCAGCAGCAGGTGGTTGTACGGAGTTGGGTGCACATCGTCGGCGAAGGACCAGTGGCTGACGTCGCCCGATTTCAGGTTGCCGCCATTGCAGACCAGCGAGCTGCTCAATGCATTCTTGGTGGTGTCGGTGATAATGCACGCCGGCTCGGCCACGTTGGTCAGGCCGTATGGGCCAGGGTTGGTGGCCTGGTCGTGGCTGACGGCAAACACGTCCACCAGCACCACTTTCGACTCGCCGGACAGGCCGGAAGCCAGGGCGGTGTTGAAGGCGGAAACGGCGGCGTTGATCAGCGCCTGGGTCGAGGCATCCTTGGTGCGGCCGGACGGGGTGGTCGCCACGTCAGGCAGGTTGTTCACCACCACATAATTGGCGCCGTTGGCGAGGATCTGGTTTTTCACCAGGCCCACCAGCTCGACGGCGGCCTTGCCCATGTTGGTCACCACGGCAGGACCGTTGGCGGCAGCGTAGTCGGCGCCGGCCTTGGTGCCCGCGGCGGTGCCGGCGGCGGTGGCGTCAGCCCCGGCCTTCAGGGTGATCGGACCATAGACGGCTTTGTCGGCCACGCTGGCGGCGCCCGGCTGCACGGCGGCGGCGCCGATGGCGGCCAAGGTGATGCTTTCGCGGGTGCTGCCGGCACGCGCGCTCTCGGTGGCGACGGCGGCCGTGATGGCGGCGGCGGCGGTGGCCGGATCGGTGGCCTTGGCGGCCAGTTGGCTGACCAGGCTTTGCACGTAGGTTTGCGCACCGGCGGCGGCGCCGGCCGCGTTGCCGGCGGCGGTGGCCGCCGCGCTCAGTTCGGCCAGCTGGGCCAGGATTTCACCGCCGCCGCCGAATACCAGCACCAGCTCGTCACCCTTGAATTTGCCGCCGACGGCTTTCAGGTGGTTGGCGATCTGGGTGGTGATCGGATAGGTCAGCGCGCCGACCGGGCTGCCGGTGGCCTTGTGGCCAGAACCGACCGGGTTGCTGATGCGCGAACCGCCCATGGCGTAGTTGTAGCAGCCGGCGTGCGCGGTGGCGGGCACCGAGAAACCTTTGGTGGCGTCGCCATCCAGGCCGGTGACGGCGGCGCAAGGCGCGGACAGGCCGATCTGGGCGGCCAGCAACTCGGTCCAGGTTTTGCCGGTGAGCGTTGAGTTGATCGAAGTATTATCGCCGTTGATGGTGAACTTGCCGCCCTTAAGCGCGGCAACGGTACCCACGGCGTAGGAGCCGACGTCGGACAGGCTGTCGCCGAACGTCACCTCTGCGCTGTATTTGATTTTGACGGATTGATTGCCCGGCGCCGGATCGGTGCCGCCGCAACCCGCAAGGACGGCCAGGGCCATTGCAGCAAGTGCAAATTTGGTTTGACGCATGTTGTCTCCTCTGAATATCTTTTTGTCTGGTGATGCGAACGGCCGTGCTATTCGCATCCCAACTAATATGCCAGTCCTGACCACGCTTGTATAGAGCAACGCCACTAAAAACAGCGGTTTGTGAGCAAAAAAGAACGCTTGCTCGGTGGACCTTAACCTATATCAAATAGCAACTCACCGAGATGGTGCAGAATCGAAGAAGGCGCGCGCCTCGCGCAGGCAGAACGGCGCCACCAGACCCGCGTGATAGGCGTCTTTGACCGCCTGGTCGGCGGCCGCCGCGCTGCCGGTCTGATCCAGCGTGGCGCGCCGCACCAGCGCCTTGGCGGCGGCGAATTCCACCCGCGTGGTGCGGTAAGGTCCCAGCACCGCGTTGTCGTCCACATCCAGCACGGTCAGCGGCAAGCTGGCGCTGGCCTGGGCGCGGAAGTAGGCTTCGGCGGCGCTGGTGTTGGCGTACGGGACCACCGGATCGTTCGCGCCGCCGCACAGGAACATCGGCAGGTTGGGCGTGTAGGTGCGCAGATCGTTTTTCAGCAGCCACTTACGCAAGGACTGCGCCGGCGCGCAGTTGAGCGGCGCGGCGCTGCTGGCGTTGCATGGATGGTCCTTGAGGTCGGCCAGGTAGGCGTTGCGGTAGCTGGTCTTGATCAGATGGTCGGGACCGAAGAAGCTGCCGTAGCCGGCCGCCTGCGGCAGCGAATCGGATGCAAACAGCACATCGTTCGGCAGCTTGCCGGCCGCCACCAGATCGCCCAGGCTTTGCGTGCCCGGCAACAGGTCGGCGATGGCGGCCGCGTACGGATTTTCGTAGATGTCGCCGGTGCTGGTGTACAGCGCGGCGCCGGCATGCTGGCCAGCGTTGATCAGCATGGGAATGAAGGCGGCCGAACCGGTGGTGGGCGCGCCGCCGAAGATGGCGTCGCCGAACTGGCTCAGCGCGTACGGGCCGGACAGCGGCGCCGCCGCCGTGACCGTGAATTCCGTCACGTATTTGGTCTGCATGGCGCGCTGGGTGGCCATGGCCACGAAGCCGCCCTGAGAGTAACCGCTCACCATCAGGCGCGCGGAAGCGCTGGCGTTGACGCTGCCGAACGCGCTGCGGGCGGCGCGCAAGGCGTCGATCATGTCGGCCGCTTGCTGCTCGGCGTCCAGGTAGGGATGGTAGCCGGCGGTGGAGCCGGTGTAGCCGACGTAGTTGGGCGCCACCACAATGTAGCCCTGCGCCGCGAACAGGGCGGCGATCAGGCGCGGCTCGCTGGACGACAGGTCGGCCATGTCGGTGCTCTTCCTGACCGAGGTGCCGTGCGCGTACAGCAGCACCGGGCGGCCGCCCTGGCAGGCGGCGTTGCCGCCGGACGGCACGTAGATGGCGCCGCCGGCCGGGGTGTCGGCGGCCAGGGAGTCCACGGTATGGTAGGTGTAGCGGTAAGCCGTGACGGCACAGGTCGGGTTGCCGGTGATGCTGCTGCCGAAATCGGTTTGCGCATCGACCAGGGCCTTGAGCGTGGCCGGCTCGACCGTGTTGACCACCACGCCGGCGCTGACGGTGACCGGCGCCACCGTGGCGCTGCCGATCAGCTGGCCGCGCAGCGATACCGGCGGTGATGGCGGCGTGACCACCACGCCGCCGCTCTGGTTGCCGGCGTTGCCGCCGCCACCACCGCAGGAGGCCAGCAGCAGAACCAGGGGAAGCAGTGCCAAACGAGCGTCGCGCATAGTACATCCTTGCAAGATGGCCGGGCGAGTTTTTCGGCCGACAACAAAAACATCTTAGCAGGGAAGCAATGCGCGAGCGACACGCCGCAGGGCAACAATGACGTCCTATTTTTGCAGCAGCGCCTCGATCACGCCGGCCGAGCCGAACACCGAGCGGCGCAGGCGGTCGTTGACGCCCAGCCAGGCGTTGTCTTGCGGCGGGGTTTCGACCAGGATCAGATCGGAACCGGTCTGGTCCATGTCGCGCAGCGCCGCGTACAGGCCATAGGCGTAGCCGGCCGGATCGGCCGGCAGCTTGCGCTGGGCCGCCACCAGCGACGGCAAGGCGTGGCCGATCAGCGCCACCTTGACGCCCTTGGCTTGCAGATTGCCCAACGCGGTGCGCAAGGCATCGGCCGCCAGCATGGTGACCGGGGTGCGCGGCGCGTAGTGCGATTCCAGCGTGCCGGAGGCGCGCGGCGCGGCCTGATCGGGCGCGGCCGGCAGCATGCCGATCACGTCGGCGATCTGCTGCGCGCTGATGTGGCCGGGACGCAGCAACACCGGGCCGTGCGTCGCCAGGCGCGACATGTCGACGATGGTGGATTCGATGCCGACCTGGCTCGGGCCGCCTTCCAGCACCACGCTGAGCGCGGATGCCGAACAAGCGGCGTCGCCGTTGAGGGCGCCGTCGTCGTGCGCGTCGAGGCCGAACTCATCGCGCACGTGCTGGGCGGTGGTCGGGCTGACGTTGCCGAACTTGTTGGCCGATGGCGCGGCCACGCCGCCCTTGCCGCCCTTGAAGGCGCTCAGCAAGGCGATCGCCACCGGGTGCGACGGGCAGCGGATGCCAACCGAGTCCTGCCCGGCCGAGACGGCGTCCGGAATTCGCGGATGGCGTTTCAGGATCAGCGTCAGCGGGCCGGGCCAGAAGGCTTGCACCAGCTTGCGCGCCTCTTCCGGCACATCGGTGGTCCAGTAATCCAGATCGGCGCCGGGCGCGACGTGCACGATCACCGGATGGTCGTGCGGGCGGCCCTTGGCTTCGTAAATGCGCGCCACGGCGGCCGGGTTTTCCGCATCCGCGCCGAGGCCGTAGACGGTCTCGGTCGGGAAAGCGACCAGGCCGCCCTCTTCCAGCACGGCCGCCGCGTCGGCGATGGCGGCCTGGCCGGCAACGGTGGCGGACAGCTGCTTCACGGCGCGATTCCCAGGATAGCGCAGGCGGCGTTGAGCTGCTGCTGCGCTTGCTCCAAGGTCGGCGCGATGAAGGTCAGGTGCCCCATCTTGCGCGCGCGGCGCGGATCGTCCTTGCCGTACAGGTGCAGATTGGCGCCGGGCAGCGCCAGCACTTCATCCCACGCCGGTTCGCGCGGCTCGTTGCTGTCGCCTTCGAACCAGACGTCGCCCAGAATGTTGAGCATGACGGCCGGCGAATGCTGGCGCACATCGCCCAGCGGCAGGCGCGCCATGGCGCGCACTTGCTGCGCGAACTGGCTGGTGACGCAAGCGTCGATGGTGTAGTGGCCGCTGTTGTGCGGACGCGGCGCCATCTCGTTGACCACCAGCGAACCGTCGGTCAGCACGAAGAATTCGATGCACAGCACGCCCACGTAGCCGAGCTCGGCCACGATGGCTTGCGCCGCCTGCTGCGCTTTCAACGCGCTCTCGTCCGACACGTTCGGGCCGGGCACGGTGGTGGTGAACAGGATGCCGTCGCGGTGCACGTTTTCCGCGATCGGGTAGACCACCGACTCGCCGTCATGGCCGCGCGCGGTCAGCACCGACACTTCGTAGGCCAGCGGCAGCATCTTCTCCAGCAGGCAAGTCACCTTGCCCATGGATTCAAACGCCGCCTGCACCTCGGCGCGCGACTTCACGCGCACCTGGCCCTTGCCGTCGTAACCCATGCGCACGGTTTTCAGGATGCCCGGCAGCAGATTGTCATCGATGGCGTCGATGTCCGCCTGCGAGGCGATCACCTTGTGCGGCGCCGGCATCACACCCGACTTGCCGGCGCAGCTGACGAAGAACGATTTCTCGGCAATGCGGTCCTGCGCCACCGACACGCCATGCGCATCCGGCGCCACAAACACCGACTGCGCCAGGCGCGACAGGCTGTCGGCCGGGACGTTTTCAAACTCGGTGGTGACGGCGGCGCATTGCGCGGCCAGCGCGTCGAGACCGGCGGCATCGCTGTAGCCAGCGTTGACCAGGCGCTGCGCGACCTGGCCGGCCGGGCAACTGGCGGCCGGCTCCGGCACAGGTTCGAGAACCGCGACCTGATAGCCCATGGCTTGCGCAGCCTGGGCAAACATGCGGCCCAGCTGGCCGCCGCCCATCACGCCCAGCCAGGCTGGCGGATGGGCTTGCGGCAGGATGGGTTTCAACTTCGTATCACTCATTATTCAAGCGGCAGGGTCATGGCCTTGGCGGCCTCGGTTTGCGTAAGGCGGAAGGCTTCCAGCTTGGCGGCCAGCGCGTCGTCGGTCGATGCGATCATGGCCACGGCGGTCAGCGCCGCATTGGCGGCGCCCGCTTCGCCGATGGCGAAGGTCGACACCGGCACGCCTTTCGGCATTTGCAGGATGGACAGCATGGAGTCTTCGCCGCGCAGGTACTTGGACGGCACCGGCACGCCCAGCACCGGCACGATGGTCATCGCCGCCACCATGCCCGGCAGGTGCGCCGCACCGCCGGCGCCGGCGATGATGGCGCGCAGGCCGCACGCACGGGCGCTCTTGGCGTAGGCGTACATCTCGTCCGGCATGCGGTGGGCCGAGATCACTTGCGCCTCGAACGGCACGCCGAATTGCTTGAGGATGTTGACCGCGTTCTGCATCACGTCCCAGTCCGAGGACGAGCCCATGATGACGCCAACCAGTGGTTTGTTCTGATCGCTCATCGCTCAGGCCTTCAGCTTTTCGCCGGTCAGGCGTTCGATGGCTTCGAAGTACTTGGCCTGGGTTTTGTTGATGACGTCGGCCGGCAGCGCTGGCGCCGGCGCGGTCTTGCCCCAGTCCAGGGTTTCCAGGTAGTCGCGCACGAACTGCTTGTCGAACGATGGCGGCGAGATGCCGGTGGCGTACGAGTCGGCAGGCCAGAAGCGCGAGGAGTCGGCAGTCAGCACTTCGTCCATCAGGTGCATGACGCCGTTTTCGTCCAGGCCGAATTCGAACTTGGTGTCGGCGATGATGATGCCGCGGGTGGCGGCGTATTCGGAGGCCTCGGTGTACAGCTGGATGGCGACGTCGCGCATCCTGGCGGCCAGTTCGGCGCCGATGCGGCTTTCCATTTCCTCGTAGCTGATGTTCTCGTCGTGCTCGCCGAGGTCGGCCTTGGCGGCCGGCGTGAAGATCGGCTGTGGCAGCTTCTCGGCCTGCTTCAGGCCTTCCGGCAGCTTGATGCCGCAGACCGAGCCGGTGTCCTGGTAGTCTTTCCAGCCCGAGCCGATGATGTAGCCGCGCACCACCGCCTCCACCATGATGGGCTTCAGGCGCTTGGCCACCACGGCGCGGCCTTTCACTTGCTCCACTTCGTCAGCGGCCACCACCGACTCCGGCGCCACGCCGGTCAGGTGGTTGGGGACGATGTGGCCCAGTTTCGAGAACCAGAAATCGGTCATCTGGTTCAGCACCATGCCCTTGCCGGGAATCGGTTCATTCATGACGACATCGAAAGCCGACAGGCGGTCGGTGGTGACGATCAGGATCTTGTCGTCGCCAACTGCGTAGTTGTCGCGGACTTTGCCGTGGCCGAGGAGTGGCAGGGACTTGATGGAGGACTGGTAGAGGCTGTTCATAGCAAGGAATGTAATGAAAAAGCAAAAACCGGCAAAGGAGGCATCCCTCGTTCGCCGGTTGAAAGAGGTTAATCCAAAGGGACTAACCCGTTATTTTACTTCACAATCTGGGCCAGCTCGCCGGCGGCGTAGCGCGCGGCCATTTTTTCCAGCGGAATTGGCTTGATTTTCGACGCCTGGCCTTCGCAGCCGAACGCCTGGAAGCGCGCGCGCACCACTTGCTCGGCGGCGGCGCGGGCTGGCTTGAGGAAGTCGCGCGGGTCGAACTTCGACGGGTTCTGGAACATGAATTGACGCACGGCGGCGGTCATGGCCAGGCGGATGTCGGTGTCGATGTTGATCTTGCGGACGCCGTGACGGATGCCTTCCTGGATTTCCTCCACCGGCACGCCATAGGTTTCCTTCATGTCGCCGCCGAATTCGCGGATGATGGCCAGCAGTTCCTGCGGCACCGACGACGAGCCGTGCATCACCAGGTGGGTGTTCGGGATGCGGGCGTGGATTTCCTTGATGCGGTCGATGGCCAGGATGTCGCCGGTCGGCTTGCGGGTGAACTTGTAGGCGCCGTGCGAGGTGCCGATGGCGATCGCCAGGGCGTCGCACTGGGTCTTCTGCACGAAGTCGGCGGCTTGCGCGACGTCGGTCAGCAGCTGTTCGCGGGTCATGGTGCCGTCGGCGCCGTGGCCGTCTTCCTTGTCGCCCTTCATGGTTTCCAGCGAACCGAGCACGCCCAGTTCGGCTTCCACCGTCACGCCGATGGCGTGCGAGAACTTCACCACTTCTTTCGACACTTCCACGTTGTACTCGTAGGAGGCCACCGACTTGCCGTCGGCTTCCAGCGAGCCGTCCATCATCACCGAGCTGAAGCCGGAGCGGATGGCGGCCATGCAGACCGCCGGCGACTGGCCATGGTCCTGGTGCATCACGACCGGGATGTGCGGGTAAGCTTCGATGGCGGCGTCGATCAGGTGGCGCAGGAAGGCTTCGCCGGCGTACTTGCGGGCGCCGGCCGAAGCCTGCATGATCACCGGCGCGTTGAGGGCGTCGGCGGCAGCCATGATGGCCTGCACTTGCTCCAGATTGTTGACGTTGAACGCAGGGATGCCATAGCCGTTTTCAGCGGCATGGTCCAGCAGTTGACGCATGGATACGAGGGACATGGTGATACTCCAATAACAATAAAAAAACCTGTCACACCGCCCGTCGTCATCCCCGACGGACAGTCAATTAACTAAATTCGCCGACCTTGACGATCCGCAGCGCGTTGGTGCCGCCCACCTGGCCCATCGGCGAGCCCCAGGTGACCACGATGGTGTCGCCCTTCTTGACCACGCCATTGGCCACCAGCAGTTCCTCGGCCTTCTTCAGCACGGCGGTGCTGCCGCCTTCCTGCGCCAGATTGTAGGCCTTGACGTTGCGGTACAGCGCCACCTTGCGCAGCGTCGTGGTCGACGGCGTCAGCGCGAAAATCGGCGTATCGATGTTGTGGCGGCTCATCCAGAGCGCGGTCGAGCCGGACTCGGTCAACGCCACGATCGCCTTCACGTCCAGGTGGTGCGCGGTGAACAGCGCCGCGTAGGCGATCGACTGGTCGATACGGGTGAAGGTCGCATTCACGAAGTCGGCGTCGAGCTTGTTGTACTCGGACTGCTCGGCTTCCACGCAAATGGCGGCCATCATTTCAACGGTTTCAATCGGGTAGCGGCCCGATGCGGTTTCGGCCGACGTCATCACGGCGTCGGTGCCGTCCAGCACGGCGTTGGCCACGTCCGACACTTCGGCGCGGGTCGGCACGGCGTTGAAGATCATCGACTCCATCATCTGGGTCGCGGTGATCGCCAGCTTGTTCGACTCGCGCGCCATGCGGATCATGCGTTTTTGCAGGGCCGGCACGGCGGCGTTGCCCACTTCCACCGCCAGGTCGCCACGGGCCACCATGATGCCGTCGGACGCGTCGAGGATCTCCTGCAACAGCGGGATCGCTTCGGCACGCTCGATCTTGGCGATCATCATCGGCTTGTGGCCGAATGGCTCGCCGGCGATGTTGGCCAGCTGGCGCGCCATTTCCATATCGGTTGCGCTTTTCGGGAACGAGATCGCCAGGTAGTCGCACTGGAAACTCATTGCCGTCTTGATGTCTTCCATGTCCTTGGCGGTCAGCGCCGGCGCGGTCAGGCCGCCGCCCAGGCGGTTGATGCCCTTGTTGTTGGACAGCTCGCCGCCGATTTTCACGACGGTGTAAATCTCGCTGCCGATCACCTTGTCGACCACCAGCACGATCAGGCCGTCGTTCAGCAGCAGCTGGTCGTTCGGACGCACGTCCTGCGGCAGCGCCTTGTAGTCCAGGCCGACGCGTTCCTGGTTGCCCAGTTCGCCGTTCTCGCCCCACTTGGCGTCGAGGATGAACTTGTCGCCCTTGGCCAGTTCAATCTTACCATTCTCGAATTTGCCGACGCGGATTTTCGGGCCCTGCATGTCCGCCATGATGGCGACTTCACGGCCGCACTCGGCGGCTGCCTCGCGCACCAGGCGAGCGCGGTCGATATGATCCTGCGCCTTGCCATGCGAGAAATTCAGGCGCACGACATCCACGCCCGCACGGATCATCTTGACCAGTACGTTGAAGTCGGTGGAGGCTGGGCCGATCGTTGCGACAATTTTGGTGCTACGAGACATAGTATTCCTTAGCGGTAGGTCATGCGAATAGTTTCCGCGCGGCGGAAACCAGGAAGCTGCGCTTTGTTGCGGCGCGGACATCAAATCTGTAGATTTGCTACATATTTGATGCCCGCCGCAGGCATTAACTCGATTCTACTGTTAATTTGCTACAAAGCACGACCGTGCTATTTACTACCCTTTACTTCGCTGCCGCGCGCTGGGTCAGGATCTCGACCGCAGGCAGGGTTTTACCCTCCAGGAACTCCAGGAAAGCGCCACCGCCGGTGGAGATGTAGCCCACTTGCTCGCTGATGTTGTACTTGGCGATAGCGGCCAGGGTGTCGCCACCGCCGGCGATCGAGAACGCCTTCGATTGGGCGATGGCCAGCGCCAGCGTCCTGGTGCCTTCGGCGAACTGGTCGAACTCGAACACGCCAACCGGGCCGTTCCACACGATGGTGCCGGCGGCGCCGATTTGCTGCGCCAGCTGGGCGGCGGTTTTAGGGCCGATATCCAGGATCATATCGTCATCTGCCACATCTTTGACGTCTTTTACGGTGGCGGCGGCGCCAGGCGAGAATTCCTTGGCGCACACCACATCCACCGGAATAGGCACTTGCGCGCCGCGCTTGGCCATTTTGTCGATGATCGTTTGTGCGGCGCCCACCAGATCCGGTTCGGCCAGCGATTTGCCGATCTTCAGGCCGGCGGCCAGCATGAAGGTGTTGGCGATGCCACCGCCGACGATCAGGTTGTCCACCTTGTCCGCCAGCGACTCCAGGATCGACAGCTTGGTCGACACTTTCGAGCCGGCCACGATGGCCAGCAGCGGACGGGCCGGGGCGCCCAGCGCCTTGCCCAGCGCGTCCAGTTCGGCGGCCAGCAGCGGGCCGGCGGCGGCCACCGGTGCGAATTTGGCGATGCCATGCGTCGACGCTTCGGCGCGGTGGGCGGTACCAAAGGCGTCATTCACGTAGATGTCGCACAAAGCGGCCATTTTCTGCGCCAGTTCGTCGCTGTTCTTCTTTTCGCCCTTGTTCACGCGGACGTTTTCCAGCAAGACCACCTGGCCGGCTTGCAGGCCTTCCAGGCCGGCGCCGTCCACCCAGTTCTGTTTCAGCTCGACCGGCTGGCCCAGCAGTTCCGACAGGCGCTTGGCGACCGGCGCCAGGCTGTCTTCCGGTTTGAACTCGCCTTCGGTCGGACGGCCCAGGTGGGACGTGACCATGACCTTGGCGCCGGCGGCAACTGCTGCCTTAATGGCGGGAACAGAGGCGCGAATACGGGTATCTTCGGTGATATTGCCAGCATCATCCTGCGGCACGTTCAGGTCGGCGCGGATGAAAACGCGTTTGCCTTGCAGTGCGTTTTGATCGATGAGGTCTTGCAGACGAATGAAGTTCAGAACAGCGGACATGGCTACCCAAGGTCGAGTTGAAGGAAGAGCGCTATTTTACCGCAAGCCCGCTGTGATTTTTCTGTTATTAAGTTACATCTATCAACCGTAATGCCGTGAAGAAAGCCATGCCAAAGATGATGGTTTCCAGCATATTGCGTCGCAGCAAATAATAAATCGTGGCGACAATCCCGGACACCAGTTTCAGGTTGCTGGCGTCCAGCACCGGCTGGCCGTTGGCGGCCAAAATGAGGTCGGGCGCGACGATGGCGGCCAGCGCGCAGGCCGGCGCATAGCGCAGCATGTCCTGCACCCGCTTGGGGATGGTGATGTGATGGCCGACCAGCCAGAACGAGCTGCGCGTGCAGGCGGTGGCCAGCGCCAGCACCAGGATCACCAGCCAGATTTCCCAGTCAGCCACGTTTGCTACTCCATTCTTCAATGACCATCGCCGTCAGCATGCCGACCAGCACGGCGGCCAGCAGACCCAGTTTGTACGGCAGACCATGCGCCAGCACCGACACCGTGCCCGCCACCAGCACGCCGCACAGCGCCGGACGGCCCGCCATCAGCGGGATCATCACGCAAATGATGGCCAGCGTCCCGGCAAAGCCCAGCCCCCACTCCGGCGGCACCGCGCTGCCGACAAAAATGCCGGCGATCGAACCGATCTGCCACGAGGCCCAGTTCGGGTACAGCAGTCCCTTCAGATACGACAGCTTGCCGACCTGCGGCGCTTCGGACGGGTATTTTTGCAGGAACAGCGCCACCGTCATATCGCCGGCCACGTAACCCAGCGTCAGCCGCTGGCGCCACGGCAGGTGGGCAAAGTGCGGCGCCAGCAGGGCGGAAAAGATCACAAAACGCAGGTTCACCACCAAGGCGGTGGCGAAAATCACCCAAATCGGCGCATTGGACGCGATCAGCGGCAACGCCGCCAACTGTGCCGAACCGGCGAACACCACCAGCGTCATACCCAGCGCCTGCGGTATGGTAAGCCCGGACTTGACCATGGCGATGCCAACCACCAGTCCCCACGCGCCAATGCCGAACAGCGCCGGCATGCCGGTTTTGACGCCTTCGCGCCAAGAGGGTTCGTGGTGGGCCGCGACGCAGGGAACGCTGGCTGTGCTGCTGATATCAGTCATGGAATCGTTGTGGCATTCCTGCCACAGGATAGGCTCTGCCGGGATTGTGGAGGCGCTATTTTACCGACGATTTTTGCTCGCTGCGCGAATCCGTTAGAATCGTGCTTTTCTCTCAGCCATCTGGAGCCACAAGAAATGACCACCCCAAACGCCGCCAACGCCGTAGAACTCGATGGCAAGGATCTGCCGGCCCACTGCCCCAACCCAGCCATGCCGCTGTGGTCGTCGCACCCGCGCGTGTTCCTGGAATTCATCCACGGCGAAGCCAAATGCCCGTATTGCGGCACCGCCTACCGCCTGAAGCCGGGCACGGTTGTCGGCCATCACTAATCAACCAGCGCCCACCATGCCAGCCAAGAAAACGCACAACGGCAGCGCCGCCGAAACCGAAGCGGCCTTCTACGATGCCCTCAACCGTGCTGACCTGGAGGCGCTGATGGCCCTGTGGGCCGAGGACGACGAGATCGTCTGCGTGCATCCCGGCGGGCCGCGCCTGATCGGGCACGCGGCGATCCGCAACTCGTGGGCCGCCATCCTTGAGCATGGCGGCCTGCACATCATGCCGTCGCAGCTGCATGAGACGCACACCTTGATGAGTTCGGTGCACACGGTGGTGGAAGGCAGCACCGCCGCCACCGGCGAGCCGGCCCACTTGCTGGCCACCAATGTGTACGCGAAAACGCCGCGCGGCTGGCGCATCGTGCTGCACCATGTGTCGATTGCCCCCGGCCCGGCGCCGGTCGATACACATAGCCAAATCCTGCACTGATTGCCGCCGTGAAGTACACCGCGCCGTTCTGGCTGCCCAGCGGCCATCTGCAAACCATTTATCCGGCGATCGCCATCGCCAAACCCGCCATCCAGTTCCGCCGCGAGCGCTGGGATACGCCGGACGGCGACTTCATCGACGTGGATTTTGTCGACGGCCAGCCCGGCCATCCCTTCGTGGTGCTGTTCCACGGACTGGAAGGCTCGTCCGACAGCCACTACGCGCGCGCCCTGATGGCGGACGTGCAGGCACGCGGCTGGTCCGGCGCCGTGCCGCACTTCCGCGGTTGCTCGGGTGAAGCCAATCGCGCACCGCGCTTCTACCACTCCGGCGACGCCGCCGAGATCGACTGGATCATCCGCCGCCTGCACGCCCGGCGCGGCAAGGACAGCGGCAAGTTTTACGCCACCGGCGTCTCGCTGGGCGGCAACGCCCTGCTGCGCTGGCTGGGCGAATCGCAGCACCAGGCCGACTTTATCGACGCCGCCTGCGCCGTCTCGGCGCCGCTGGACCTGGCACAAGGCGGCGTGTCGCTGTCGAGCGGCTTCAACATGCTCTACACGCGCATGTTCCTGCAAACGCTGAAGCCCAAGTGCGTAGCCAAACTACAGCAGTTCCCCGGCCTGTTCGATCTGGACGCCCTGCACGCCGCGCGCGACCTGTATGCTTTCGACAACGTGGTGACCGCGCCGCTGCATGGCTACCGCGACACCGACGACTACTGGCACCGCGCCAGCGCCAAGCACGTGCTGACCGACATCACGCTGCCCACGCTGGTGCTGAACGCCAGGAACGATCCCTTCCTGCCCGGCCGCCACCTGCCGCAACGTGCGTCGCCGCGCGTGGTATTGGACTATCCTGAGCATGGCGGCCATGTCGGCTTTGCCGTCGGCGGGCCGCCGGGCCGCATCAACTGGCTGCCCAAGAAGCTGATTCACTTCCTCGAACAACATGGATGACATCGTCAAACAGGCACTGGCCAAGTGGCCCAACGTGCCGCATTGCTATGGCTGGCTGGCGCTGGACGCGCGCGGCAACTGGCGCATGCGCGACGAGCGCGCCCAGCACTTCAACCTGCCCGGCGACAAGTTGACCAATGCCGCGCTGGTCGGCTTTATCACGCGCAATTACGCGGTGGATGAGCGCGGCTGCTGGTATTTCCAGAACGGCCCGCAGCGGGTCTATGTGCAGCTGGAAGCCACGCCCTTCATCGTGCGCACCGATCCGGCGGCCGGCTGGCTGCTGCACACCGGCGCCCCGCTGGGCCCGCTCGACGCGGCATTGCTGACCGAGGCCGGCGCGCTGGTGCTGCGCCGCGGCGACATCATCGCGCAACTGGACGACCGCGACTTCGCCGACGTCCTGCCGCGTTTGCTCATCAACGAGGCGCCGGTGGCGGATGAAGTCTTGCTGGCATGGATGGAAGGGCGCGACGAGAGCGCGCTCAGCCTGGACGGTATCCTGGTCGAGCGCATCGCCGCCGACCGGCTGGCGGCGCGCTACGGCTACGTCAGCGTACCGTCGGCCCCGGCTGCATAGGGTCGGTCAGCTTGCGTAGGCGGTCGAACGGACTGGCGTAGGGATTGTTGCTGTTGTCCTTGTCGTCCTTGCCGGACTTGAGCTCGGCCTTGAAGGCCGGGCGCGCTTCCGCCATATCCTTCTTACCCTTGTCGCCCAGTTCCTCGCGGCGGCGCGCCTGCCATTCGCGCTCACGCGCATCGATCAGCGACTGATCGTAGAACGAGGCGTCGGGCGCCTTGCGCGCATAGCCCAGCTGATCCAGCGCCGACAAGGTGCCGCCTTGCAGGAAGTACGACTCGGCCAGGGCGATGTGCTGCAAGGCCAGCTTGCCCTGCTTGGAATACACGCGCGCCAAGATGTCATAGACCTCGATATCGTCACGATACAGCTGCGCCTGGTCGCGCAGGTAGACGGCGGCCTCCTCCAGCTTGCCGGCCGCCAGCAGCGCCTCGCCATACTGATGGGCAATGCCGCGTGACAGCGGGAATTTCTGATGCGCCGCGTCCGCCTCCAGCACCGCCTTGGCCAGCACCGGCTGATTCTCGGTCTGCGCCAGCTTGATTTCGATGGAGGTTGCGGTGAAGATGGCCTCGGCCTTGCTGCGCGGCGAGGCGCCGAACACGCCGGTCGGCGGCGGCCGGTTGACCGTCTCCTGCGCCTTCTCCAGCCAGGTCTGCGCGGCCGTGAAATCGCCCTGTTTCATGCTGAGGAACGCCATGCCGTACTGGCCGGCGGCCTTTTGCTGCCAGCTATCCTGCTGGAGCTGCGCCTGGAAGAACTGCCGGGTTTCGTTGTAGCCGTTGGCGGTCTGGTCTTGCAGCACGCGGGCGCGCGAGCGCACCAGATAAAAGTCCAGGCTGTCGACGCGCTGCTTGTAAGGCTGCTCGCGGATGCGCGCCTGAATATCGGCGATGCGCTCGCTGGTCAGCGGGTGGGTCAGCAGCCAGGCCGGCACCAGATCGCTGTAATTGCGGGTCGAGTTCTGCATCTGCTGGAAGAAGGCCACCATGCCCGAGGTATCGAAACCGGCCTCGCCCATGATCTGGAAACCGATGCGGTCGGCCTCGCGCTCTGCCTCGCGGCCGAAGTTGAGCTGACGCTGGATGGCCAGGCCCTGGCCGCCGAGGAACACGCCCATGGCCGCATCGCCGCCCTGGCGCGACGCCAGCGCCGCCAGGATCATGGCGGCCAGCGGGATCAGGGCATCCTGCTTCTGCTGGCCGATGGAGCGGGCGATGTGCCGCTGCACCACGTGGCCGATCTCGTGGCCCAGCACCGAGGCCAGCTCGGACTCATTCTGCGCCTGCAACAGCAGCGCCGAGTGCACGGCGATGAAGCCGCCCGGCAGCGCGAACGCATTCAGCTGCGGATCGCGCACCACGAAGAAAAAGTAATCGTACTTGGCCTCGCCGCGCGCGCCGGGACGGGCGTCCACCAGCGCGTTGCCGAAGTTATTCATGTATTCGAGGATGGGGGCATCGTCGAGATAATCGCGGTCGCGGCGGATGTCGCGCATGATCTCCTCGCCCAGCTTGCGTTCCATCAGCGGCGAGAGATCCTGATTCTCGGTGCCGCCGAGTGCCGGCAGATTGGGGATCTTGGCCGGCGCGAGCACGTTCTGCGCCATCGCCATCGGCATGGCCACCAGCAGGGCCGCGGCGACGGTGCGCAGGCGGCCGGAGTAAGAGGAGCGTTTTGCTTTCACGGTGATATGATACCCGCAAAATCACTACCGTATCCGCCATGACCACCGATCACCTGACCCACTTCGACGCCACCGGACAAGCCCATATGGTGGACGTTGGCGCCAAGGCGGAAACCCACCGCGTCGCGCTGGCGACCGGCTCCATCCGCATGAAGCCGGAAACCCTGGCCATCATCATGAGCGGCACCGCCAAGAAAGGCGACGTGCTGGGCATCGCGCGCATCGCCGCCATCATGGCCTCCAAGCGCACCAGCGACCTGATCCCACTGTGCCATCCGCTGGCTCTGACCAAAGTGGCGGTCGATTTCGACACCGACGTCGAGCATTCCAGCGTCCACTGCAAGGCGCAAGTGGAGACTTACGGCAAAACCGGCGTCGAAATGGAAGCGCTGACCGCAGTGCAAGTCGGCCTGCTTACCATCTACGACATGTGCAAGGCGGTCGACCGCGGCATGGTCATGTCCAACATCCGCGTCACCGAAAAACACGGCGGCAAATCCGGCGACTGGAGCGCGACAAGCTAGTCATATTGTCTGATTGTTACCCAAACTTGGCGGGTATATAATTAATGCGCAGGGACAATTTTTCATAAGAAAGAGCTGAATGAGTAGCAACCCTCCGCCACGTGAAGCCAAGACTCAGGAGTACGAGTTTGAGCAGATGAACCTGCAAGTGGGCGGCAGGATTCAGTTCATCACCCACCGCACCATCAAGCCGATTCAGCACTTTTCCACTCTCATCGGCTGGGTCAAGGATGAGTACATGATCGTCAAGGTGCCGTTCGAGAATGGCGCGCCGATCGCGCTCAACGATGGCGACAAACTGACCATCCGTGTCTTCTCCGGCGTGAACGTGTGTTCGTTCTCCTGCGTGGTCCAGCGCGTGTTCCCGCGGCCCTTGTTCTACGCCCATCTGAGCTTCCCGGTCTCGATCCAGGGCACCAGCCTGCGCGCGGCGATGCGGGTTAAGGTCGATATCCCGGCCCAGGTGAGCACCGCTTCCGGCGCCAGCACGTCGGTGTTCCTGGTCAATCTCAGCGTGTCGGGCGCCCTGATCGAATCGCCCAAGCAGTTGACCGATGGCGACGCGCAAGTGGCGCTGTCGTTCTATCTGATCGCCCAGCCCGGCAACCGCCAGGTGCGCGTCAATCCCAATGCCACCATCCGCAATATCAATGTGGTCAAGCCGGCCACCGGCGACAAGCCCGAGGTGTTCACCTACGGCGTGCAGTTCCTCGACCTCGACCCGGTCCACTACACCATGCTGCAAAACCTCACCTACGAAGCCCTGATCGCCGATCGCCAGAAGATCGTCTGAGCAACCGCCGGAGTAAACGCAAAAGCCCGCCGGCATGCCGGCGGGCTTTCACGTGGTCACAACATTAGTTGTTCTTGATCAGCGCAGCTTTGGCGGCGGCATTGGTTACCGCATCCGCATTCACTGTCCAGCGTACGTTGGTGGCGCCTGCGGCGACGGTTGGGGTCAGGGTGACAACTATGCCATCGACACCAGTGCCAACACCGGTGGCCGCGAAGGTCATGGTGATCACGCCGGCTGCGACGTTAGCCGACTGAACTTCCTTGGTTGGGGTGAACGCGGCGGGGATGCCGTTGGAACCCATATTGCAATCGGTCAGCGTGCCGCCAGCTTCCTGGGCGCACAGGGCCACCGCGGTTTTCAGCGAATCGACCGCGCCCTGGGCGTTCGCGACCTTGGCCTTGACGGTGTAGTCGCTGTAGGCAGGAATCGCCACAGCGGCCAGGATGCCGATAATCGCGACGACGATCATCAGTTCGATCAGGGTAAAGCCGGCCTGGGCTTGTTTCTTCATCATTTGCATGGATTTCATTTTGCGACTCCTTCGGTTAAAACACATTGTTGGGTGGTACACCTTCCTTAGTGCAATTGGTGTGCCAGCGTGTTTTTGCCTGAAATTTCAGCAAATCGACCCGAATAGTGCCGTTTTTTGTCAGTCCGGACCGCCGCAATTTGTCATGCCCGGCCCGATTGACAATTATTGTCAGGCGATGCGGAAGGCCAGCGTCGTGCCGCTGAGGTCGATCACGTCGCCATGGCTGAGGCGCTCGGCGCTGCGCGGATCGAGCGCGGTACCGTTCAGCAGTGGCGCCACCTCGCCCTCGGTGTGGGTGATGGTGTAAAAGTCCGGATGGCGGTGGATCACCACCACCTGCACGCCGGCCCGGCCCAGCGTGGTCTGCGGCTTGGTCAGGGCCACATGCTTGCCGGCGTTGGCGCCATTCAGGATCGAGATCTCGGCCAGCACCGGCTGCGCCGCCGCCAGCGGGCGGATGCCGTCGGCCACGAAGTCCAGCTGGAACTTGGCCATGGCGATCACATCCTGATGTTGCAGGAAATGCTTGCCGATGCGGTGGCCGTTCACAAACGTGCCGTTGGTGCTGTGCAGATCCTCGAGGAAGGAATCGTCCAGGATGGTGACGATGGCCGCATGCTCGGCGCTCACGGCCGGATGGGTCAGCACGATGTCGTTGCGCGGGTGACGGCCCAGCGTCATGCGCTCTTTGCTCAGTTGAATTTGCTGCTCTACTTGTCCGTTGCGCGAGATGATGAGCTTGGCCAAACCGCAATCTCCAAAAAATAAAGGGGAGCACGAGGCTCCCCTTTATTATTCCACAACCGAAATTACAGCATGGCTTTCAGCAGGCGTGCCATTTCCGATGGGTTCTTGGTGGCTTTGATGCCGCACTCTTCCATGATGTCCAGCTTGGCTTGCGCGGTGTCGGCGCCGCCCGAGATCAGCGCGCCGGCGTGGCCCATGCGCTTGCCCGGAGGAGCGGTAACGCCGGCGATGAAGCCCACCACCGGTTTCTTCATGTTGTCCTTGACCCAACGTGCGGCGTTGGCTTCGTCCGGACCGCCGATTTCGCCGATCATGATGACCGCGTCGGTATCAGGATCGTCGTTGAACATGCGCATCACGTCGATGTGCTTCAGACCATTGATCGGGTCGCCGCCGATACCCACTGCCGACGATTGGCCCAGGCCCAGGGCGGTCAGCTGACCCACCGCTTCATAGGTCAGGGTGCCCGAACGCGACACCACGCCGATACGGCCTTTCTTGTGGATGTGGCCTGGCATGATGCCGATCTTGATCTCGTCAGGGGTGATCAGGCCTGGGCAGTTAGGGCCCAGCAGCAGGGTTTTCGAACCGGCTTTGGCCATGCGATCCTTGATTTCCATCATGTCGCGGACTGGGATGCCTTCGGTGATGCAAATCGCCAGTTCCAGTTCAGCTTCCACGGCTTCCCAGATCGCGGCGGCCGCGCCTGCTGGTGGCACGTAGATCACCGACACGGTGGCGCCGGTGTTCGATGCGGCTTCTTTCACCGAACCGAAAATTGGAATGCCTTCGAAGTCTTCGCCGGCTTTCTTCGGGTTCACGCCAGCGACGAAGGCGTTTTTGCCGTTCGCGTATTCGCGGCACATGCGGGTATGGAACTGGCCGGTTTTACCGGTGATACCCTGGGTGATGACTTTGGTGTCTTTGTTGATCAGAATAGACATATCGGTTCCTTAATTATTTACCAGCAGCGGCTGCAACAACGCTCTTCGCTGCGTCTTCCATCGTGTCGGCGGAGATGATCGGCAGGCCGGAGTCAGCCAGCATCTTCTTGCCCAGATCTTCGTTGGTGCCCTTCATGCGGACCACCAGCGGTACTTGCAGCGAAACGGCTTTCGATGCGGTGATCACGCCTTCGGCGATCACGTCGCAACGCATGATGCCGCCGAAGATGTTCACCAGGATGGCTTTCAGGCCTGGGTTCTTCAGCATGATCTTGAATGCTTCGGTCACTTTCTCCGCCGTGGCGCCACCGCCCACGTCCAGGAAGTTGGCAGGCTCGCCGCCGAACAGCTTGATGGTGTCCATGGTCGCCATGGCCAGGCCGGCGCCGTTCACCAGGCAGCCGATATTGCCGTCCAGCGAGATGTAGGCCAGGTCGAATTTCGACGCTTCAACTTCAGCTGGATCTTCTTCGTCCAGATCGCGGTAGGCGACGATTTCCGGGTGACGGAACAGGGCGTTGGCGTCGAAGTTGAACTTGGCGTCCAGGGCGATGACTTTGCCCGAACCGGTCAGGATCAGCGGGTTGATTTCGGCCAGCGAGGCGTCGGTTTCCCAGTAAGCCTGGTACAGGCCTTTCAGGTTGGTGACGGCGTCGGCGATCGAGCCTTCCGGTACGCCGATTTTCGCGGCGATGCCAGCGGCTTCAGCGTCGGTCAGGCCCACGGCCGGGTCGATAGCGATCGAGTGGATTTTTTCCGGGTGGGACTCGGCAACTTCTTCGATGTCCATGCCGCCTTCCGACGAGGCCATCAGCACAACGCGCTGGGTCACGCGGTCGGTCACCAGCGATACGTACAGTTCTTTCTTGATGTCCGCGCCTTCTTCGATCAGCAGGCGGCGTACTTTCTGGCCTTCAGCGCCGGTCTGGTGGGTCACCAGCTGCATGCCCATGATCTGGTCAGCGTATTCTTTAACTTGTTCCAGCGATTTGGCAACTTTAACGCCGCCGCCTTTACCACGGCCACCGGCGTGGATCTGTGCTTTCACAACCCAGACTGGGCCGCCCAAGGTTTCAGCAGCTTTCACTGCCTCTTCTACGGTCATGCACGGAATACCGCGCGGTACCGTCACTCCGTATTTCCGGAGAATTTCTTTGCCTTGATACTCATGGATCTTCATGCTGGCTTCCCTTCTGATGCTGATGTGTATAAATCGGTTGAATGATTAAGCAGATGATGTTGCTACGCGCTACCCGGTGCTGCTTTGTCCACCCAGCGCGGGTAAAACTTCGCCGCTGCGCCGTCAACTGGGCACAGGACTTGGAATAGGGGGTGTTTGATGCAGAGGGGGCCGCCAATATCCCGCGCGCCATCCTCGCTGGGGATAGCACTTGCGCGCGTGAGCCGCGGCGCACGTCGGATAACTGGAGTTAACAGAGACATAAGATCGATACCGCTCTCGCGGCATTTATATTAGTTAGCAGCCTGGCGCATTTCTCTTATTAAAAACGCACGTTGCCGCAGCTTCTACGGACAACCACCGCACCCGCGGTGCTGCAAAAACCCGTAGAGTGTAGCACACCGCGCAGCTTAGGGAAATTACTCGTCGAGGTCCGCGCCTTTGATGACTTTCTGCACAACACGTTGCGAAAAGCCACGTTGCAGCAGGAAGCGGATCTGTTTATGGCGGTCCTGGGGATCGGTGGCGACGACGCCGAATTTGCGCTGCCAGATTTCCTGTGCGCGTACGAGTTCGGTATCGGCGAGATGGGATTTGAGTTCTTGCAGCGCCTCGCCCTGCACGCCGTGGCTTTGCAGCTCGGCGACGATGCGGCCGTTGCCGTAGCGCGATGCACGGCGATGGATGAGGGATTCGGAGAAGCGTTCCTGCGACAGCCAGTTGTTTTTTTCCAGCAGGTCGAGCAGGGCGTCGACATCGTCGCCCTCCCCGGCATATTTGGCCAGCTTGCGGCCCAGCTCCAGCCGGCTGTGCTCACGCAGGGACAGAAAGCGCAATGCCCGCGCTTTCAGACTCAGTTGTGGCGCAGCCATGATGCGATCAATTAAGCGGCGTCGGCTTCAGGCTTGGCCGGCTTGAGCTTGACCACGGTGTTGTCGGTGGCCAGTGGCGGCAGCGCGCGCACGCCCAGCGATTCGCGCACCTTGTTTTCGATTTCCCACGCCAGCTCCGGACGTTCTTGCAGGAACAGGCGCGCATTGTCCTTGCCCTGGCCGACGCGCTCGCTGTTGTAGCTGTACCACGAACCCGACTTCTCGACGATCTTGGCTTCCACGCCCAGATCGAGGATTTCGCCTTCGCGCGAGGTGCCGGCGCCGTACAGGATGTCGAAGTGCGCTTCCTTGAACGGTGGCGCGATCTTGTTCTTGACCACCTTGACCTTGGTTTCGTTGCCGATCACCTCGTCGCCCGACTTGATCGAGCCGGTGCGGCGGATGTCCAGACGCACCGAGGCGTAGAACTTCAGCGCGTTGCCGCCGGTGGTGGTTTCCGGCGAGCCGAACATCACACCGATCTTCATGCGGATCTGGTTGATGAAGATGACCAGGGTGTTGGTGCGGTTGATCGAGCCGGTCAGCTTGCGCAGCGCTTGCGACATCAGGCGCGCCTGCAGGCCTGGCAGGGCGTCGCCCATGTCGCCTTCGATTTCAGCGCGCGGGGTCAGGGCGGCCACCGAGTCGACCACCACCAGGTCCACCGAACCGGAGCGCACCAGCGCATCACAGATTTCCAGGGCCTGTTCGCCGGTGTCCGGCTGCGAGATCAGCAGCTCGTGCAGGTTGACGCCCAGTTTTTGCGCATAGCCGACGTCCAGCGCGTGTTCGGCGTCGATGAAGGCGCAGGTGCCGCCCAGTTTTTGCATCTCGGCGATGGTTTGCAGGGTCAGCGTGGTTTTACCCGACGATTCCGGGCCGTAGATTTCCACCACGCGGCCGCGCGGCAGGCCGCCGACGCCCAGCGCCACGTCCAGGCCCAGCGAGCCGGTCGACACCACCTGCACTTCCTCGATAGGGGCACTGGCGTCCATGCGCATGACGGAACCTTTGCCGAACTGCTTCTCGATCTGGGCCAGCGCCGCTGCCAGCGCCTTGGCTTTTTCAGATGCGGGTACTACGCCTTTTTTCTCGTCCATAATGTGCTTTCAGCCAGTGGGGTTGTTCAATACAGGTGGCACTGTATAAAAAAACAGTGCTTAATGCAAGCGGGTTTTTGTATTTCTTTGAGATTGCACAAAAACTCGCCAAAATAGGGGCTTGTGCAGCCGGAGTGTTTTTCAATGCGTATTTTACTTGCCGAAGACGATAGCGTACTGGCCGACGGCCTCACCCGTTCCCTGCGCCAGTCCGGCTACGCCATCGATTGCGTCAGAAACGGGCAGGAGGCCGATACCGCCCTGTCGACCCAGGAATTCGATCTGCTGATCCTCGACCTCGGCCTGCCCAAGCTGTCCGGGCTGGAAGTGCTGCGCCGCCTGCGCTCGCGCGGCTCGCTGCTGCCGGTGCTGATCTTAACGGCGGCCGACTCCATCGAGCAGCGCGTCAACGGCCTCGACCTCGGCGCCGACGATTACATGGCCAAGCCCTTCGCCCTGTCCGAGCTGGAGGCGCGCGTGCGCGCCCTGACCCGGCGCGGCGCCGGCGGCGGCGCCACCGTCATCAAGCACGGCCCGCTGAGCTACGACCAGGTCGGCCGCAGCGCCTACATCAACGAGCAGATGCTGGACTTGTCGGCGCGCGAGCTGGGCCTGCTGGAAATCCTGCTGGCCCGCACCGGCCGCCTGGTCTCCAAGGAGCAGCTGGTCGACCACCTGTGCGAATGGGGCGAGGAAGTCAGCAACAACGCCATTGAAGTCTACGTCCACCGCCTGCGCAAGAAGATCGAGGTGGGCGGCGTGCGCATCGCCACCGTGCGCGGCCTCGGCTACTGCCTGGAGAAATTCAACCCCGCCAACGCCGAAGCCGGGGACGGCCACAAGTGAACCAGCCGGAAGCCGCCGAACTGGAGTATCAACCGCCGCCGCCCGACGCGGACGAAGACATACAACACTCCCTGTTCGGCGAAATCCTCGACTGGATGCTGGCCCCGCTGCTGCTGCTGTGGCCGATGAGCATCGCCATCACCTATCTGGTGGCCAAATCGATCGCCAACCAACCGTTCGACCATGCGCTGGAGGACAGCGTGACCGTGCTGGCGCAGCAGGTGCGCTCGGTGGACGGCAAGATCATCAAGAGCCTGTCCGGCTCGGCGCGCGATATCTTGCGGGCCGACGATGTCGACAACGTCTATTTCCAGATCCAGGGCCCGCGCGGCGAGCACATCGACGGCGACCGCGACATGCCGCAGCCGGTGCTGGACGACGAGGACAAGACCAGCGCCGGCGGCGTGCGCTTCCGCAACGACAATATGCACGGCACGCCGGTGCGCATCGCCTTCGCCTACGTGCAGCTGGAGCGCAACGATGGCCGCGTGCCGCAGGTGGCGCTGGTGCAGGTGGCGGAGACGCTGGCAAAGCGGGCCCAGCTGGCCAACGCCATCATCAAGGGGGTGATCCTGCCGCAATTCATCGTGCTGCCGATTGTGCTGGCCCTGGTGTGGTTTGCCCTGGCGCGCGGGCTGTCGCCGCTGGCGCAATTGCAGGAGCGCATACGCGCGCGCAGCTCGGAAGACCTGAGTCCGATTTCCTCCAGCCAGGTGCCGGAGGAAATCACGCCGCTGGTGCGCTCGCTGAACGAGATGCTGTCGCGGCTGTCGCTCACCATCGACCAGCAAAAGCGCTTCATCGCCGACGCCGCGCACCAGATGCGCACGCCGCTGGCCGGCATGCGCATGCAGTCCGAGCTGGCGCTGCGCCAGACCGACAAGGATGAAATCCACCGCTCGCTGGAACAGCTGGCCAAAAGCTCGGAGGCGGCCACCCGGCTGGTCAATCAGCTGCTGGCGTTGGCGCGCGCGGAGAACCAGCAACCGGCCGGCAGCGCCATGCAGCCGCTGGATCTGGGCGAGCTGGCGCGCAACGTGGTGCAGGACTGGGTGCAGGCCTCGTTCTCGCATCGTATCGATCTGGGGTTTGAGGCGCCGCGCCAGCCGCTGACCATCACCGGCAATCCGACCATGTTGCGCGAACTGCTGTCCAACCTGATCGACAACGCGCTGCGCTACACGCCGGCCGGCGGCAGCGTCACCGTGCGGGTGCGCAGCGATGAGCTGGAGCACGGTTATCTGGAAGTGGAGGATACCGGACCGGGCATCGCGCCGGCCGAGCGCGCGCGGGTGTTCGAGCGTTTCTACCGGATTCTGGGCAATACCGCCGAAGGCAGCGGCCTCGGGCTGGCCATCGTGCGCGAGATCGCGCAGCAGCATGGCGCCGAGGTCGACATCTTCAGCAACCCGCGCGCCACCCAGCCCAGGCTGCCGGGCGCCCTGTTCCGCCTGACCTTCCCGCTGCCGCCGGCGCCGCCGCAAGCCGAGGACGAACCACCACACTATGGATAAGCCAATCACGCCCACCGACGCCGCGCCACAGCCGGCCCTCGCCAGCGATGCCGGCGCCGGCGCGGGCGCGGGATCGCCGCCAGACCGGCCGCGCCTGTCGCGCGCGGCGCACTGGCGGCGCACGCGCCGCCTGACCACCGTGCTGCTCTCGCTCTGGCTGCTGACCGGCTTCTGCGCCGCCTTCTTCGCGCGCGAGCTGGCCGGGCTGAGCGTGTTCGGCTGGCCGCTGTCCTTCTACCTGGCGGCGCAAGGCGCGTCGCTGGTCTACCTGGTCATCCTGGCCTGCTACGCCTGGCGCATGCGCAAACTCGACAAGGAGCGCGCTTGAAGCCGCAACGCACCTACTTCCAGCGCCTGCGCTATTACTACAGCCTGTTCACCGCCGGCTTCGGCTGCTTCCTGATCGCGCTGGCCGCGCTGGAACAGGAAGGCATGCCGCGCGTGTGGATCGGCTATCTGTTCATGTTCGCCACCATCGTGCTGTACGCCCTGATCGGCGTCATCAGCCGCACCTCCAACGTGCTGGAATACTACGTGGCCGGCCGCCGCGTGCCGGCCATGTTCAACGGCATGGCCACCGCCGCCGACTGGATCTCGGCCGCCAGCTTCATCAGCCTGGCGGGCGGCCTCTACCTGCACGGCTTCGACGGCCTGGCCTACATCATGGGCTGGACCGGCGGCTACTGCCTGGTGGCGCTCCTGATCGCGCCCTACCTGCGCAAGTTCGCCCAATACACCATCCCCGACTTCCTGGCCGCGCGCTACGACGGCCGCACCGTGCGCATCCTGGCCGTGATCGCCACCATCTCGGTCTCCTTCACCTACGTGGTGGCGCAGATCTACGCCGTCGGCCTGATCGCCTCGCGCTTCACCGGCGTCGACTTCTCGGTCGGCATCTTCCTCGGCCTGGCCAGCATCCTGGTGTGCTCCTTCCTCGGCGGCATGCGCGCCATCACCTGGACCCAGGTGGCGCAGTACATCATCATCCTGGTGGCGTTCCTGATCCCGGCCATCTGGCTGTCGGCCAAGCACAGCGACAACCCCATCCCGCAAGTGGCCTACGGCAAACTGCTGCCCAAGCTGAGCGCGCGCGAACATGTGCTGCAAGAAGATCCGAAAGAGGCCGAGGTGCGCGCCATCTTCCGCCAGCGCGCCGCCGACTACGACGCGCGCCTCAAGACCCTGCCGGCCTCGTGGGAAGCCGGCCGCATCGACGCCCAGCGCAAGCTCGACAGCGTAAAGGCCCGCAACGCCTCGCTGCTGGAAATCCGCAGCGCCGAGCGCGAGCTGGTGGCCTATCCCAAGAACGCCGACGAGGCCGAACGCATGTGGACCGAGGCGCGCGAGCAAAACCTGCTGCACGCCGAACCCATCACGCCGCACGCCACGCCCTACCCCGGCGACAAGACCACCTCCGACATCAAGCGCAACAACTTCCTGGCGTTGGTGTTCTGCCTGATGCTGGGCACGGCCGCGCTGCCGCACATCCTGATGCGCTCCTACACCACGCCCTCGGTGCATGAAACGCGGGTATCGGTGTTCTGGACCCTGTTCTTCATCCTGCTGATCTACCTGACCATCCCGGCGCTGGCGGTGCTGGTCAAGTACGACATCTACAACTCGCTGGTCGGCCTCGACTACACCCACCTGCCCAACTGGGTGTCCTACTGGACCAACGTCGACAAGATCAACCCGCTGTTCAGCATCAGCGACATCAACCGCGACGGCGTGGTGCAACTGGCCGAAATCACCATCGACGCCGACGTGCTGGTGCTGGCCACGCCGGAAATCGCCGGCCTGCCCTACGTGATCTCCGGACTGGTGGCGGCCGGCGGCCTGGCGGCCGCGCTGTCCACCGCCGACGGCCTGCTGCTGGCCATCTCCAACGCCCTGTCGCACGACGTCTACTACAAGCTGGTCGACCGCGGCGCCTCGACCCAGAAGCGCGTGACCATCTCCAAGCTGCTGCTGCTGGCGGTGGCCTTCATCGCCGCCTACGCCGCCTCGACCAAGCCGGGCGACATCCTGTCGCTGGTGGGCGCGGCCTTCTCGCTGGCCGGCTCGACCCTGTTCCCGGCGCTGGCGCTGGGCGTGTTCTGGAAGCGCGCCAACCACCACGGCGCGATTGCCGGCATGACCGTCGGCTTTTTAGTCTGTATCTACTACATGCTGCACACCAATCCGATCCTGGGCGGCAACGCGGCCCATCAATGGTTCCACATCGCCCCCATCTCGGCCGGCATTTTCGGCGTGCCGGCCGGCCTCCTGACGATTATCGCGGTCAGTCTGCTGACGCCGGCCCCGGCGCCGCACACCGCCGCGCTGGTCGATTACATCCGGGCGCCGGAACAATAAAATACATTTGCCAAGTGGCGGATTTGATAACTTGATGCTATTGTGCACTAGTTACCGATTTCGCAACCAGGCATATGCGCTTACACCATCTTTTGCGCGCCACGGCATTGGCCGGCGCGTTCCTCTGCGGCCCGCTCCTCGCGGCCGAGGCCGGCAAACCCCTGCCCGCCATCGAAGATTTCTTCAACAACCCGGATTTCAGCGACGCCGTGCTGTCCCCCAGCGGCAAATACTTGGCCGTGCGGCTGGGCAGCAAGACCAAGCGCGACATGTTGGGCGTGGTGGAGCTCGACACCAACGCGGTCAAGGTGGTGGGCAACTTCTCCGACGCCGACATCGGCCGCTATGCCTGGGTCAACGACAACCGGCTGGTGTTCACCGCCACCGACAAGGACCTGGCCCAGGGCGATATGCGCTATGCGCCCGGCCTGTACGCCATCAACCGCGACGGCACCGGCTTCCGCCAATTGGCCATGCGCAACGGCAAACCCTTCATCACCAGCGGCAGCACCCTCGGCCAGCGCGAACTGCTGCCCTGGCACACCTACCTGATGAATCAGGATGGCGCCCAGGATTCCGAGTTCCTGTACGTGCTGGACCGCGACCTCAGCGGTCCCGGCCAGCTCAACCACGTCGACCTGGTGCGCCTGAACACCGCCAACGGCCGCATCGCCGCCGTCGCCGACCGTCCGGGCAATAGCTACTACTGGCTGCTCGACTACAACGGCGAGCCGCGCCTGACGGTCACTTCCGACAAGGGCACGGCCAGCATGTATTACCGCGACCCGGCCACCAAGGCCTGGCGCAAGCTGGGCGACTACGAACGCTACACCGGCAGGGGCGCCAATTTCCGCCCGCTGGCCTTCGGCCCGGACGGCACGCTGTACGTGGTGTCCTGGCACAAAAGCGACGTGGCGGCGGTCTACACCTACGACGTCAACACCAATAAGCTGTCGGACCAGCCGCTGGTCAAGCTGGACGGCTATGACTTCCACGGCGAGCTCATCATGGGCAAGGGCAAGCTGCTGGGCGTGCGCCACCTGACCGACGCCATGGGCACCACCTGGCTGGACGCCGACATGAAGGCCATGCAGCAGAAAATCGACGACATGCTGCCCAACACCGTCAACCTGATCACCCTGCCGAAGCGGGCGGAATCGCCGTGGGTGCTGGTGACCGCCTACGCCGACATCTGGCCCCGGCGCATCATGCTGTACAACAGCCAGACGCAGAAGCTGACGCTGGTGGGTTCCTCCCATCCGGCCATCAATCCCAACCAGATGGCGCGCACCACCCTGGTCCACTACAAGGCGCGCGACGGCCTCTCCATCCCGGCCTGGCTGACGGTGCCGCAAGGCAGCGGCAAGAACCTGCCGATGGTGGTGCTGGTGCATGGCGGCCCCTATGTGCGCGGCAACGAATGGGACTGGATGCCGGACGCGCAATTCCTGGCCTCGCGCGGCTACGCCGTGCTGCAACCGGAATACCGCGGCAGCACCGGCTTCGGCACGCGTCACTTTGTAGCCGGCTGGAAGCAGTGGGGCCTCAAGATGCAGGACGATATCGCCGACGGCACCCGCTGGGCCATCGAGCAAGGCTATGCCGACAGCAAGCGCGTGTGCATCGCCGGCGCCAGCTACGGCGGCTACGCCACCCTGATGGGCCTGGTCAACGATCCCGATCTCTACAAGTGCGGCGTGGAATGGGCCGGCGTCACCGACATCAACCTGATGTACGACGGCAGCTGGAACTTCACCTCCGACCTGCCGGAAGCCTACAAGCAGTACGGCATGCCGCAGCTGGTGGGCGACCAGGTCAAGGATGCGGAACAGCTGCAAGCCACCTCGCCGCTGGTGCAGGCGGCACGCATCAAGCAGCCGCTGCTGATGGCCTACGGCACCGCCGACATGCGCGTGCCGCTGCCGCACGGCACCAAGTTCTACAAGGCCGTCAAGCAGACCAACCCGAACGTCGAATGGATCGAATACGACGAGGAAGGCCACGGCTGGAAACTGCCGAAGAACCGCATCGACTGGTGGGGCAAGGTGGAGAAATTCCTCGACAAAAATATCGGAACCGCCGCGCCATGAACACCGCCCGCGTCCTGGCGGCCGGTGCGCTGGTGGCCGTCAGCCTGTGGCCGCTGGCCCCCGTGCACGCGGCCACGCCGCCGCCGGCCAGCGCCTTCTTTGCCAACGGCCATTTCGCCAGTCCCAAGCTCTCGCCCAACGGCCGCTACCTGGCGGCGCGGGTGTCCAAGCCGGGCGAGCGCACGCGCTTGTCGGTGATCGACCTCAGCGACATGAGCGTGAAGGTGGCCGCCATGTTTGGGGACGCCGACGTCGCCTACTTCGACTGGGTCAACGACAACCGCCTGGTGTTCCAGGGCACCGATTACCGCCAGACCTACAGCGACGACGCCCATCCGGCCGGCATCTTCGCCGTCAACCGCGACGGCAGCAATTACCGCCAGCTGAGCAAGACCAGCTACGAGCAGGGCGACAGCGGCGCCGTCGGCAGCCTGATGAAGGACCGCATGCTGGACTGGAACCACTCCCTGCTGGGCCAGCCGGGCCGGCAGGACAGCGACGAGGTGTACGCCGTCAGGCATCAGATCAACAGCAGCCACACCGAATTCACCCACCATGTACTGCTGCGCCTGAACACCGTCACCGGCCGCGCCGTGCCGCTCAGCGGTCCCGGCCAGGTCAGCAGCTGGCTGCTGGACCGGCAGGGCGAGCCGCGCCTGGCCATCAACGACCTCGGCAAGCAACACGTGGTCTATCTGCGCGAGGGCGAGCAGTGGAACAAGCTGCTGGAGAGCGAGGCCTATGGCACCAGCACCTTCGACCCGGTCGGCTTCGGCCCGGACGGCGCGCTGTACGTGGCGGCCCGCCGCGACAGCGACAAGAATGCCCTGTACCGCTATGACGTGGCCAAGCGGCAAACCGTGGCCGACGCGCTGGTGGAGATGGCGGACTACGACTTCCTGCCCGACTTCGCCGACGCCGATGAGGAAACCCTGGTGGTGCGAGACAACCAGCTGGTCGGCGTGCGCTACCGCGCCGACGTGCGCGGCGTGGCCTGGCTGGACGCCAACGGCAAGACCTTGCAGGCCACGATCGATCAGTTACTGCCGGGACTGGTCAATCTCATCACCCTGCCACGCCGGCCGGAAACGCCGTGGGTGCTGGTGGAAAGCTATTCCGACGTGCCGCCGCGCATTTACGTGGTGTACAACACCGAGACCGGCAAGTTGATCAAGGTCGGCGGCAGCCGCGACGCCATCCGTCCCGAACAGATGGGGCGGCAGCAACTGGTGCGCTACCAGGCGCGCGACGGCCTCAGCATTCCGGCGCTGGTCACCTACCCGCACGGCGCCACCAGAAAAAACCTGCCGCTGGTGGTGCTGGTGCATGGCGGCCCGTACGTGCACGGCAGCGACTGGGGCTGGAACGCCGAGGCCCAGTTCCTCGCCTCGCGCGGCTACATGGTGATGGAGCCGGCCTACCGCGGCACCACCGGCTACGGCTGGCGCCACTTCCATTCCGGCTGGAAGCAATGGGGCCTCAAGATGCAGGACGATATCGCCGACGGCACCCGCTGGGCGGTGGCGCAAGGCCTGGCCGACGGCCAGCGCGTGTGCATCGCCGGCGCCAGCTACGGCGGCTATGCCACGCTGATGGGCCTGGTGAACGATCCCGCACTGTACAAGTGCGGCGTGGAATGGGCCGGCGTCACCGACATCAAGCTGATGTACACCGGCGCGTGGAGCGCCACCTCCGACCTCAGCGACCGCTGGAAAACCCTGGGCATGCCGGTGATGGTCGGCGACCTGCAAAAAGACGCCGCGCAACTGGAGGCCACCTCGCCGCTGGCGCAGGCGGCCCGCATCAAACAGCCGCTGCTGCTGGCCTACGGTGGCGACGATCATCGCGTGCCGCTGTATCACGGCGAAAAATTCCTCGCCGCCGTCAAGGCGGTCAACCCCAATGTAGAGTGGATCGTGTACGAAAAAGAAGGCCACGGCTGGCGCTTGCCGCAGAATCGCATCGATTTCTGGAACCGCGTTGAAAAATTCCTCGACAAACAAATTGGAGCCGCACCTTGAATCTGACCGCCCCCCGCCAACTGCTGGTGGCGCTGCTGCTGGCCGCCGCCGCCCACGCCCATGCCGCGCCGCCGCCGATCGCCGCCTTCTTCGGCAACTCCGCCTTCAATGGCGCCATGCTGTCGCCGGACGGCCGCTACCTGGCCGCCTTCATCGGCGCCGATGACCGGCGCGACGGCCTGGCCGTGGTCGAGCTGGACACGCTGAAAGCCACCATGGTGGCGCAATTTTCCGACACCGACATCGGCCGCGCGCAATGGGTCAACAACGAACGCCTGATGTTCAGCACCGTGGACAAGGCCAGCGGCCAGCGCGATCAGCGCTATGCGCCCGGCCTGTACGTGGTGGACCGCGACGGCAAGCACTTCCGCCAACTGGCGCTGCGCCGCAACGAGTTCATCCGCAGCAGCGACGACAACCGCGAGAAGCTGCCCTGGCACACCTATATGCTGGACCAGGCCGGCGCCCAGGACAGCGACTACGTCTACGTGATCGACGCCGGCTTCAGCAACAGCGGCTCGGTCGAGTCGGAAGACTTGCTGCGCCTGAACACGCGCACCGGCAAGGCCGAGCCGGTCGCGCATCCCGGCACCGCGCGCGGCTGGGTGCTGGACCAGCACGGCGAACCGCGCCTGCTGCAAACGCTGGACAAGAACCAGGCCAGCTTGCGCTACCTCGACCCGGCCACCAAGGAATGGCGCACCCTGCTGACCTTCGATGGCTACACCGGCGAAGGCGGCACCTTCCGTCCGCTGGCCTTCGATCCGGACGGCGCGCTGTACGTGGTCAGCAGCGACAAGCGCGACAAGAGCGCCCTGTACCGCTACGACCTGAAGAACAACCGCCTGCCGGCCCAGCACATGGTGGAGCTGGACGGCTTTGATTTCCGCGGCCATCTCATCGTCAGCAAGCAGCGCCTGCTGGGCGTGCGCGTCCATGGCGACGCCGAAGGCACGGCGTGGTTCGATCCGGCCATGAAGGAACTGCAAGCGCAAGTCGACCAGCGCCTGCCCGGCACCGTCAACCTGATCACCCCGCCAACCCGGCCGGAGAGCGCCTGGGTGCTGGTGGAATCCTACTCCGACAAGCAGCCGCGCCGCGTCCTGGTGTACAACACCGAGAGCAAGCGCCTGAGCGACGTGGGCCGCACGGCGCCGCAGATCAAGAGCGCCGACATGGGCCCGCGCGAGCTGGTCTATTACAAGGCGCGCGACGGCATGCAAATCCCCGCGTGGCTGACCTTGCCGCCGGGCGGCGCGCAGAAAAACCTGCCGATGGTGGTGCTGGTGCACGGCGGTCCGTGGGTGCGCGGCGGCAGCTGGCACTGGGACGCCGAGGCGGAATTCCTCGCCACCCGCGGCTATGCCGTGCTGGAGCCGGAATTCCGCGGCAGCACCGGCTATGGCGCCCAGCACTTCAAGGCCGGCTGGAAGCAATGGGGCCTGGCCATGCAGGACGACATCGCCGACGGCACCCGCTGGGCGGTGGCGCAGGGTTATGCCGACGCCAATCGCGTCTGCATCGCCGGCGCCAGCTATGGCGGCTACGCTACGCTGATGGGGCTGATCAAGGACCCGGAGTTGTACAAATGCGGCGTCGAATGGGTAGGCGTCACCGACATCAACCTGATGTACGACGGCGGCTGGTTCTACAACTCCGACCTGTCGAGCGACTGGAAGCAGTACGGCATGCCGCACCTGATCGGCGACCAGGTCAAGGACGCGGCGCAGTTGCAAGCCACCTCGCCGCTGGCGCAGGCGGCCCGCCTCAAGCAACCGCTGCTGATGGCCTACGGCGGCGCCGACCGGCGCGTGCCGCTCAACCACGGTCTCAAGTTCCGCGACGCCGTCACCCAGGCCGGCAACCGGCATGTCGAATGGGTCGAGTACAGCGAGGAAGGCCACGGCTGGCACTTGCCGAAAAACCGCATCGACTTCTGGGGCCGGGTGGAACGCTTCCTCGACAAGAATATCGGCAAGCCCTGAAGTTCGCGCTATAGTTGACGGATCACTTCACCTGAGGAGGAGCGGGCATGTCGTCGGGAAAAATTTTGGTGGCACAGGGAGGCGGGCCGACCGCCGTCATCAACCAGTCGCTGGCGGGCGTGGTGCTGGAGGCGCGCCGCTTCCGCGACGTCACGCGGGTGTACGGCGCGCTGCACGGCGTGCGCGGCATCGTCAACGAGGACCTGGTCGACCTCACCCGCGAGACCAGCCAGAATCTGGAACTGGTGGCGGCCACGCCCTCCTCCGCGCTCGGCTCCACCCGCGACAAGCCGGACGAGGCGTATTGCAAGGAGATCTTCAAAGTCCTGCAAGCGCACGACATTGAGCAGTTCTACTACATCGGCGGCAACGATTCATCGGACACCGTGCGCATCGTCAGCGAACAGGCGCAGGCGGCCAACTACGCGCTGCGCTGCATGCACATTCCCAAGACCATCGACAACGACCTGGTCGGCAACGACCACACGCCGGGCTTCCCGTCGGCGGCGCGCTTCGTGGCGCAGGCCTTTGCCGGCGCCAACCTGGACAACGCCTCGCTGCCGGGTGTGTACGTGGGCGTGGTGATGGGCCGCCACGCCGGCTTCCTGACCGCCGCCGCCGCGCTGGGCAAGAAATTCCCGGACGACGGCCCGCACCTGATCTACCTGCCCGAGCGCGTGTTCTCGCTGGAGCAGTTCCTGGCGGACGTGAAAGCGGTGTATGAACGCTACGGCCGCTGCGTGATCGCCGTGTCCGAAGGCATCCACGACGCCAGCGGCGAAGCCATCGCCACACTGCTGGCCAAGGAAGTGGAGCGCGACGCCCACGGCAATGTGCAGCTGTCCGGCACCGGCGCGCTGGCCGATCTGCTGTGCGACGAAATCAAGGCCAGGCTCGGCATCAAGCGCGTGCGCGGCGATACCTTCGGCTACTTGCAGCGCTCCTTCATCGGCTGCGTGTCGGACGTGGACCAGCGCGAAGCGCGCGAGGTGGGCGAGAAGGCGGTGCAGTTCGCCATGTGGGGCGGGCGCGACGGCTCGGTCGCCATCCAGCGCACCGGCTTCTACTCGGTCGACTACGAACTGCTGCCGCTCAGCGCCGTGGCCGGCAAGACGCGCGTGATGGAGGACGAATTCATCGCCGCCAGCGGCACCGACGTGACCGACGCCTTCCGCATGTATTTACGTCCCCTGCTCGGCTCCGGCCTGCCCGACGCCTTCCGCCTGCGCCCGGCGCCGGTGGCGAAAATCCTCAAGCGCTAGGCCGCGTTCTCGCGGGCTGGAAACACAAAAGGTCGAACCGTCGCGGGATCGACCTTTTTTCTTGCCTGCTTCAAACTATGAGCGGTCTGCAAAGCCAGCCAGGATTCGGCTGAACGGCCAAGAGCCAGCTCAAACCGCACCGCCATCTCCGCCGTCAGCTCGACCTCTTCCGCGAGCAGTCCATCAATGATCTGCTCAGACAATCCCAATCGCTCCGCCAATTCCGCCGCACTAAGTTTATAAGGTCCGACATAGGACAGAGACAGATATTCGCCAGGGTGCATAGTGATCATAGTTCCTCCTACGAGGTAGCGGTCATGCTTCATCGTAGGAGCAAACACTCACCCCGTCAACGATTCAGGACAATGTCATGAGCCTCCACAGCACGGATATCATGCATAAAGGCATGCGGCGTTTCTGGCAATCCGGCGGTAGCGACAAGCGTGGCATTTCTACCTCTTGGGCCAAACCCTTGCGCGATATCTTGCTGCATCTGCATTCAGCCCAGAGTCTGGATGATATACGCGCTGGCCTGGGCGTCATCAAAAACGTCAAGCAATTGAGCGGACATGCTCACCGTTACAGCATTGAGGTCAACGCTAACTGGCGCGTCACATTCGATTGTGCTGATCCAGATACTGGCATCGTCACCGCCATAGATCTGGAAGACCTACATCGTCCTGGAGGCGCCCGACGGCATTAAGATTTACCGGGCTTTACAGCGCCTTGACCGCGGCTAACAGACGGGTGCAAGATAATGGTGGTTCTTTGTTATCGGGAGTTTTCATGAAGTTGATTCAGCACTGGATGTTGTGCGCGGCGCTGGCCGCTTGCACGCTGAGCGCGTCGGCGCAGAACAATCCGCCGCCGCCACCGGACGGCCAGCCGCCTGGCCCACCGCCGGAAGCCATCGCCGCCTGCAAGGGCAAGGCCGAGGGCGCCAAGGTCGAGTTCAAGGGCCGCCGCGGCGAAACCGTCAAAGGCACCTGCAAGAAAATGCGCGACCTGATCGTCGCCGTGCCGGAAGGCGGCCGGCCGCCACCGCCGCCACGCGACTGATCATCCGCGCCGGCTGGAAGCCGGCGTCGCGGGCGCGCCTGGCTTTCGCCCGCCTGGCCTTCGCCAGGCGCATCTTTACCTGCATTTACACTTGTTAACCTCGTCTGACACATTCCCGAAACAAAATGGCGCTACCGCTACCGGCGCGACATTGCGGGCGCCAACGTCAGAAAGGTTCTCATGCTGCCCACCAAAGATACCAAGGTTTCGTTACCGCTGCCATCGCGCCGCCGCGCCGCGCTGGGCGCGCTGAGCGCTGTCAGCGCCCTGTCCCTGATCGCCTGCGGCGGTGGGGGCGACAGCGCCGCCAGCGCCACCACCACGGCGCCGGTGCTGAGCGGCTTAAGCCTGTCGGCCGGCACGCTGGTGCCCGCGTTCGCGTCCGGCACCAGCAGCTACACCTCGACCGTGGCTTACGCCACCACCAGCATCAGCTTCAGCCCGACCCTGGCCGAGAGCGGCGCCACCCTGACCATCAATGGCGTCAGCGTCACCAGCGGCGGCAGTTCCGCTGCGTTTGCGCTGAACGTGGGCGACAACGCCTTCACCATCGTCGCCGCCAGGAGCGGTGTCTCCACCACCTATACGCTGACCGTCAAGCGGATCGCGCTCGGCGTCTCGGCCGACGCCAGCCTGAGTGCGCTGACCCTGTCCACCGGCACCCTGTCGCCGGCATTCGCCGCGTCGACCACCAGTTACGCGGTCACCGTGGCCAACGCCATCACCTCGGTGACGCTGACGCCGACCGCCAGCAACGCCGGCGCCACCATCACCGTCAACGGCGCAGCGGTGGGCAACGGCAGCGCCTCCGGCGCGCTGGCGCTCAATGTCGGCAACAACACCCTGAGCGTCGCGGTGCTGGCCGCCGACGGCGTCACCGCCCGCGCCTACACGGTGACGGTGGTGCGCAGCGTGGCGACCTCCAGCGCGTCGGCCGATGCGACACTGAGCGCGCTGGCCATCTCGGCCGGCAGCCTGGCGCCGGCTTTCGCCTCCGGCACCATCGCCTATACGGCCACGGTGGCCAACAGCGTCAGTTCAGTGACGCTGACGCCGACGGCGACCAACAGCGGCGCCAGCATCAAGGTCGGCGACGCCATCGTGGCCAGCGGCAGCGCCTCGGCCGCGCAGGCGCTGAGCGTGGGCGGCAACACCCTGTCGGTGGTGGTCAGCGCCGAAGACGGCACCCACGTCACCACCTACAGCGTGGCGGTGACGCGCGCGGCGGCCGTCTCCACCGACGCCAGCCTGAGCGGTCTGACGCTGTCGGCCGGCAGCCTGTCGCCAACGTTCGCGGCCGCCACCACCAGCTACACCACGGCCGTGGCCAACAGCGTGTCGGCGTTGACGCTGACGCCGACCGCCAGCGCCAGCGGCGCCACCATCAAAGTCAATGGCGCCAGCACCGGCAGCGGCGCGGCGTCGGCCGCGGTGGCGCTGGCGGTGGGGAGCAATACGCTGACGGTGGTGGTCACGGCGGCGGACGGCGCCACCACCCGGACCTATACGGTGATCGCCACGCGCGCCGCGGCCAGCGCCTCGGCCGACGCCACCCTGAGCGGGCTGACGATCTCGTCGGGCACCCTGTCGCCGGCGTTTGCCGCCGCCACCACCGGCTACACCGCCAGCGTGCTGAACGCCGTGGGCACGGTAACGCTGACGCCGACCGTCGCCAGCAGCGGCGCCACCATCAAGATCAACAGCGCGACGGTGGCCAGCGGCAGCGCCTCGGCCGCGCTGGCGCTGAACGTGGGCAGCAATACGCTGAGCGTGGTGGTGACGGCGCAGGATGGCGCCACCAGCAAGACGTATTCGGTGGTGGTGACGCGCGCGGCGTCCAGCGCATGTTCGGTGGTGCCGGAGGAAACCGCCGGCCCGTATCCGGCCGACGGCTCGACCGCCAGCAGTCACAACTACAACGTGCTGGCCTTGTCAGGCATCGTGCGTTCGGACATCCGCAGCACCATCGGCAGCTCGACCCAGGTGGGCGGGGTGCCGCTGACGGTGAACATCACGCTGCAAAACGTCAACGCCGCTTGCGCGCCGCTGGCGGGGTATGCGATCTACCTGTGGCATTGCACGCGCGAAGGCGTGTATTCGGTGTACACGGAATCGAGCGTGACCTCGAACTACCTGCGCGGCGTGCAGGAGACCGACGCCAACGGCGTGGCCAGCTTCACGACCATCTTCCCGGGCTGCTATTCGGGCCGCATGCCGCATATGCACATGGAGATCTTCCCCAGCGTGGCCAAGGCCACCACGGCCAGCAACAAGGTCAAGACCACGCAACTGGCTTTCCCCACCGATGTGTGCAACACCGTGTACAACAACGCCAGCGGCTACAGCGCCAGCGTCAGCAACTTCGCCCGCATCAGCTTCGCCTCGGACAATGTGTTCAGCGACGGCTACTCGCTGGAGATGACGTCGCTGAGCGGCAGCGTGGCGGACGGCTACGTCGCCAACGTGACCATCTCGATCGCGGTCTGAGACCGGCGGGCACTCAGACCACGATGGTCTGGTGCTCGCCGCCCACGCGGGCGCGGATCTTGCCGATGGTGTAGACGGTTTCGCCGGCCGCTTCCAGCTGGGCCTTGGCCGCCGCCGCATTCTCGGCCGAGACGATCACGGTCATGCCGATGCCGCAGTTGAACACGCGGTGCATTTCGGCGTCGGCCACGCCGCCGTGCTGTTGCAGCCACTGGAACAGCGGCGGCAGGGTCCACGCTTTCGAGTCCAGCTCGGCCACCAGGCCGGGTTGCAGCACGCGCGGGATGTTTTCCACCAGACCGCCGCCGGTGATGTGCACCATGCCCTTCACTTCCAGCTTCTCCATCAGCGCCAGCAGCGGCTTGACGTAGATGCGGGTCGGCGCCATCAGCACGTCGGCCAGCGGACGGCCGTGGAAGTCGCCTTGCAGGTCCGGCTTGGACACTTCAATGATCTTGCGCACCAGCGAATAGCCGTTCGAGTGCACGCCCGACGAGGCCAGGCCCAGCACCACGTCGCCCGGGGCGATTTTGGTGCCGTCGATGATCTTCGATTTTTCCACCGCGCCCACCGCGAAACCGGCCAGGTCGTACTCGCCGTCCGGGTACATCGATGGCATCTCGGCGGTTTCGCCGCCGATCAGCGCGCAGCCGGCCTGTTCGCAACCCTGGGCGATGCCCTTGATCACGTTGGCCGCGGTCGCCACGTCCAGCTTGCCGCAGGCGAAGTAGTCGAGGAAGAACAGCGGCTCGGCGCCCTGCACCAGGATGTCGTTCACGCTCATGGCCACCAGGTCGATGCCGACGGTGTCGTGGCGGTTCAGCTCAAACGCCAGTTTCAGCTTGGTGCCCACGCCGTCCGTGCCGGACACCAGCACCGGCTCCTTGTACTTTTTGCTGATCTCGAACATCGCACCGAAACCGCCCAAGCCGGCCAGCACGCCCTCGCGCATGGTGCGCTTGGCATAAGGCTTGATCGCTTCGACTAAGGCGTCACCCGCGTCGATATCGACGCCGGCGTCACGGTAGGACAGGGAAACATTAGTAGTTTGGCTCATGGTGTATTTCGCAGCGGAGGCGGTAAAATAGAAGGCGAAGACCGATTTCGTGACAAAATCACACGAAAATGTGCAATAAAACCCGGTCAATCCGCTATTTTATCAAAATTGCCCCGTCCAACCGCCTTTTTAACCATCAAATACATCCTCCATGCCATTTCCCCTCACGGTAGAGCAAAAGCAAACGGCATTCTGGTTGGCGGTGTGGGCTGCGTTCTTCTTCCTGCTGGTGACGCTGGGCCCGGTGCTGACGCCCTTCCTGGCCGCCGCCATCTTCGCCTACGCCCTCAATCCCGGGGTTGACCGCCTCGACCGCATCCGCCTGGGCCGCCGCCTGAGCATGCCGCGCGCGCTGTCTGTGCTGATCGTGGTGACGCTGTTCTTCAGCGCCATCACGGCGCTGGTGCTGATCGTGGTGCCGGTGCTGCAAAAGGAAATCCCGCTGCTGCAAGCGCAGATCCCGGCCTTCCTGGCCAAGGCCAACGACCTGCTGGCGCCGAAGCTGCGCGATCTCGGCCTGAACGTGCGCCTGGACAGCGCCGGCATCAAGCAGCTGGCCTCGGAACAGCTGGCCGCCTCCGGCGACGCCATCTGGGCCGCCGTGCTGAATTCCGCCCGCGTCGGCGGCACCGCCGTGCTGGGCTGGCTGGCCGCCGTGGTGCTGGTGCCGGTGGTGCTGTTCTACCTGCTGCTGGACTGGCACGCCATGCTGGCGCGCATCGCCAACTGCGTGCCGCGCCGCTACATCGCCGCCACCATGGGCATGGCCAACGAGGTCGATACCCTGCTGGCCCAGTACCTGCGCGGCCAGCTGCTGGTGATGGTGGTGCTGGCCATCTACTACTCGGTGGCGCTGGCGATCGCCGGTTTCGACGTCGCCCTGCCGGTCGGCATCATCACCGGCCTGCTGGTGTTCATCCCCTACCTGGGCTTCGGCCTCGGGCTGGTGCTGGCGCTGATCTCGGCCGTGCTGCAATTTGCCGATTTCAGCGGCCTGATCGCGGTGGCCGTGATCTACGGCTTCGGCCAGGTGCTGGAGGGCTTCTTCCTGACCCCGCGCCTGGTGGGCGAACGGATCGGCCTCAATCCGCTGGCCGTGATCTTCGCTTTGCTGGCCTTCGGCCAGCTGTTCGGCTTTGTCGGCGTGCTGCTGGCCCTGCCCGCGTCGGCGGTGCTGATGGTGGCCTTTAAGCACCTGCGCCGCCACTATCTGAGCAGCAGCTTTTATAATGCATGATGTGAAACACAAAAACGTTATGCAAAAGACCACAGGGCGAACGCCATGAAACAGCTGGTGCTCGATTTGGGCGCGGAACCGACGCACAGCCTCGCATCCTTCGAGGTAGGACAGAATGCCGAAGCGGCAGCGCTGATGAAGCAGTTCGCCAGCCGCACCTCGCGCGAGCATTTCGCCTACCTGTGGGGCGCGGTCGGCGTCGGCAAATCGCACTTGCTCAAGGCGCTGGCCAGCGCCGGCAGCGAGGAGGAACAGCTGCGCGCGCGCTATATCTCGCCATTCTCGATCGAGTCGGAATTCGTGTATTCGCCCGACGTGGACCTGTACCTGCTGGACGATTGCGAAAAGCTGTCGCCGCTGGCGCAGATCGACGCCTTCGCCCTGTTCAACGAAATCCGCGCCAACCACGCCTTCATGGTTTGCAGCGGCAACGTGGCGCCGGCCGTGCTGCCGGTGCGCGAAGACCTGCGCACGCGCATGGGCTGGGGCCTGATCTACCAGATCCACGGCCTGACCGACGAGGAAAAGAGCGCCGCCCTGGCGGCGGCGGCGGCGGCGCGCGGCTTGACGCTGTCGGCCGGCGTGATACCCTATTTGCTGTCTCACTTCCAGCGCGACATGCGGTCGCTGTCGACCATCCTCGATTCGCTGGACCAGTATTCCCTTGAAACCCAACGCCCCATCACTCTGCCGCTGCTGCGCGAGTGGCTACAGGCGGAAGCGAAAGAATAATGAAACTCGCCCTTTTTGACCTCGACCACACCCTGCTGCCGATCGACTCCGACTTCGAATGGGGCCAGTTTTTGGTGCGCATCGGCGCCGTGGATGCGGCCGAATTCGACCGCCGCAACCGCGAGTTCTTCGCCCAATACCAGGCCGGCACCCTCGATCCGGTAGAATACCTGGAGTTCGCGCTCGGCACACTGGCCGGCTTCCCGCGCGCGCGGCTGGAGCAAATGCAGGCGCAGTACATGGCCGAAGTGATCGCGCCGGCGCTGCGTCCAGCGGCGCGCGCGCTGCTGCAAAAGCATCTGGACGCGGGCGATCTGGTGGCCATCGTCACCGCCACCAACCACTTCGTCACGGCGCCGATCGCCAAGGCACTGGGCGTGGAGCACCTGATCGCGGCCATGCCTGAAGTGGACGCCGAGGGCAACCTGACCGGCAAGCTGCTTGGCACGCCGACCCAGGGCACGGGCAAGATCGTCCACACCAAGGCGTGGCTGGAAAAAATGGGCAAGAAGCTGGAGGACTTTGAAACCGTCCACTTCTACAGCGATTCGCACAACGATTTGCCGCTGATGTCCATCGTCAGCCATCCGGTGGCGACCAACCCCAATGAAAAACTGAAAACGCACGCCGCCGCCAACGGCTGGCCATTAATTGAGCTGTTCAATGATTAAGAAACTGATCCGCAAAATCCTCGGCACCAAGAGTAAAGCGGCCCGCGACGCAAACACGCCAGTGGTGCTGGGGCCGGAAGCCCACGGCATCGATCCGCGCCTGCTGTCCAACAACGCCATCCGCGTCACCAGCGCCTTGCAGGAAGCCGGCTACGAAGCCTTCGTGGTGGGCGGCGCGGTGCGCGACCTGCTGCTGGGCGTGAAGCCGAAAGACTTCGACATCGCCACCAACGCCACGCCGGAGCAGGTCAAGCGCCTGTTCCGCCGCGCCTTCATCATCGGCAAGCGCTTCCAGATCGTGCACGTCATGTTCGGCAACGACCTGCTGGAAGTGACCACCTTCCGCGGCACCACCTCGGCCAACGCGCCAAAGGATGAACATGGCCGCGTCCTGCGCGACAACACCTTCGGCTCGCAGGCGGAGGACGCGGAGCGCCGCGACTTCACCATCAACGCCATGTACTACAACCCGGCGAATCAGCAGGTGCTGGACTACCACGGCGGCATCGAGGACATCCGCGCCAAAACGCTGCGCATCATCGGCAAGCCGGAAGAGCGCTACCGCGAAGACCCGGTGCGCATGCTGCGCGTGGTGCGCTTTGCCGCCAAGCTGAAATTCTCCATCGAGCAGGAAACCGGCGCGCCGATCAAGGTCATGGCGCCGCTGATCAACAACGTGCCGGCCGCGCGCGTGTTCGACGAAATGCTCAAGCTCCTGATGAGCGGCCACGCGCTGGCCTGCTTGCAGCAGTTGCGCAAGGAAGGCCTGCATCACGGCCTGCTGCCGCTGCTGGACGTGGTGCTGGAACAGCCGATGGGCTTCAAGTTCGTGACCCTGGCGCTGGACTCGACCGACGCCCGCATCCACGCCGGCAAGACCGTGTCGCCGGGTTTCCTGTTTGCCTCGCTGCTGTGGCATCAGGTGCTGGAAAAATGGGAAGCCTACCGCGCGGCGGGCGAGCAGACCATCCCGGCGCTGCATCTGGCGGCCGACGACGTGCTTGATTCGCAGACCGAGAAACTGGCCTTGCAGCGCAAGATCGGCTCCGACATGCGCGACATCTGGGCCATGCAGCCGCGCTTCGAGCGCCGCACCGGCAAGGCCCCGCACAAATTGCTGGAACACCAGCGCTTCCGCGCCGGCTACGACTTCCTGCTGCTGCGCTGCGCCTCGGGCGAGATCGACGCCGAGATCGGCGAATGGTGGACCGCCTTCTACGAAAGCGACGAAGCATCGCGCGAGGATTTGATTTCGTCGGCCAGCCAGCCATCGGGCGGCGGCGCAGGTGGTGCTAAACGCAAGCGCGGCCCGCGCCGTGGCGGCCGCAATCGTAGCGGCGGTGGCCGCGGCGACGAAGGTTCCGGCCCGGACAACGCGGCGCCGGCGCATGACGGCGGCGGCGACTAACAACGCCCACCTGCCCATCGCATCATGAACACCGCAATCACAGCGGGCCTCGCGCCCGCTACGCCGCAGGACGACAAGGCGCCCTTCGCCTTCACCATCGCCTACATCGGCATTGGCGCCAACCTGGGCGACGCCCGCGCCAACGTGCTGGACGCGCTGGAACGCCTGCAACGCCAGCCCGGCTGCACCTTGATGGCGGCATCGGGCCTGTACCGTACCGCGCCCATCGACTCCAGCGGCGACGACTACATCAACGCCGTCGCCCGCATCGCCACCACCCTGGACGCCGAAGCCCTGCTGCAAGCGCTGCAAGCCATCGAACAGGCGCACGGCCGCGAACGGCCCTACCGCAACGCGCCGCGCACGCTCGACCTGGATCTGCTACTGTACGGCGACGCCACCATCAACAGCGCCACGCTGACCGTGCCGCATCCGCGCATGACCGAGCGCGCGTTTGTGCTGGTGCCGCTGCTGGAGCTGGCGCCATCGATTCACATCCCCGGCCACGGCGCGGCGTCGCAATATGCGGCCGGCGTGGCCGACCAGGGCATCAGCCCTCTTTAACACAAAGGATTTACCATGACTGGATATCTGCAAGGAAACGAAATGGCCGCGAGCCAAAAGCCCGCCGACGCCAACGCACCTGCACCGGCCAAAGCGGTCGTATCGAAAGCCGTCACCGTCAACACCCTGGCCACGCTGCGCAACGCCGGCGAAAAGATCACCATGCTGACCTGCTACGACGCCAGCTTCGCCTCGCTGATGGACCGCTGCGGCATTGAGATCCTGCTGATCGGCGACTCGCTGGGCATGGTATGCGCAGGCCACACCTCCACGCTGCCGGTCACCATGACCGACATCGTCTACCACACCGCCTCCGTGGCGCGCGGCACCAAGAACGCCATGATCGTGGCCGACCTGCCGTTCGGCGCCTACGGCACGCCGGAAACCGCGTACGCCAACGCCGTGCTGGCGATGCAGGCCGGCGCGCACATGGTCAAGATCGAAGGCGGCGCATGGCTGGCCGACACCATCAAATTCCTGACCGACCGCGGCGTGCCAGTGTGCGCCCACCTCGGCCTGACGCCGCAATCGGTGCACCAGCTGGGCGGCTACAAAGTACAAGGCAAAACCACCGAAAGCGCCGATCTGCTGAAAGCCGACGCGCTGAAAATCCAGGCCGCCGGCGCCTCGATCGTGGTGCTGGAGGCGATTCCTTCGGCCCTGGGCAAGGAAGTAACCGAACTGCTGTCGATTCCAACCATCGGCATCGGCGCGGGTCCGGATTGCTCAGGCCAGGTGCTGGTGATGCACGACCTGCTGGGCGTCTTCCCGGGCCGCAAAGCGCGCTTCGTGAAAAACTTCATGGAAGGCCAAAGCAGCATCGAAGCCGCCTTCACCGCCTACGTCAGCGCCGTCAAGGACGGCAGCTTCCCGGCGCTGGAACACTGCTTCTAAGCGAGACTGGCGGATGTGACCACACCCGCCAAGAACTCCGCCGGGCTGCGTACCGGCAGCTTGGCATACACCGCGCCGAAGTACGGCTGACCACGCCACACATCCGCGGCTCCTACCATGTAGAAATGTTGCTGTGCTCTCGTCAACGCGACATTGAGCAAGTTCGGCTTGGATGCAGCCCACGTCGCAGAGCCGGCATGGTCCGCATCCACGCCTAGCACCATAATTACCGCTGGCGCCTCCTTGCCTTGGAAGGTATGCACCGTACCGATCCGGTTTTTACACCATTTCTTCACGGTTTTGCGCCCAGGTGATTGGCCCGGCCATTGAATTTCCACGATGCGCCTCCTCAACGCATGGCGCACCGCCTTGAACGGCGAAATGATGAAAAGCTCCGGCAAGGTATCATCACCCAAGCGGTATAACCGGGCAATCAACTCGCCAACGAAGTCGATTTGTTGCGGCACCACCTGCTTGAAATCGACCTGGCCACCAAGCTCGATCCACGCGCTTTCCCCCATCGGCACCTTGAGTGCCTGCGGCGCGCGGCGCGCAGTTTCAATCACCATCTTGCCGTCATAGGCGATGGTGTTGGCCATAGAGAACATGGGATCGGCACAGCGGCGATGTACCCGCAGCGGGCTACCGATCCACAGGCCGTCACCGCCCGGTAACGGCACCAGCGTGCCGTAACGGTTGGCTTCATCGGCCAGCCGCTGGACCGATACCTTGTCCGGTGCATATGCTTCACCAGCGGTGTGAACCGATTGCGCCGACAGCGCCCTTATCAACGATCGGGGGACCGTGAATACCGGTTCGATCTGCAGCGGGTCGCCGACGACTATCGCACGCCGCGCGCGCCACAGGCCGCCCACCGCCGCCTGTGGCACGGCCTGCCCCGCCTCGTCGATGAACAGCCAGCCTATAGCGTCGGCCCCCATGCCATGGAACTGCCGCGCCAACGAGGCAAAGGTGGTCGACACGACCGGCACTACCATGAACAGGCTTTGCCAGATTAAGGGGATGAAGGTGTCGTCATCCGGACGCTGGTTCGTCAGCAGTTGAGCAAGCGCAAACAGGTTGCCACCAAACCCACCGCCCTTACCGACCTCTGCCAACCACGCTTCGTGCAAAGTTAAGGCGGCGGCGAACAACTCTGATCGCAGCTGGGCTAATTCGTTGTCATGCCACAAGCCGGCAATTTGAAACTTGTCTTGCTCAAGTGCGTCCGGAGAGCTGGGCAAGTCAAACGCATATTGCTGCCGCAATCGGCGCAACTGCTCCTGGCCGTTATTCCATGCATCCATACGCCCTTGCCACGCAGTGCGTGCCGCATGGACATCGCTGGTCTGCTGGCTAAGCGAAGTAGTGTACCTGCCCAGCGCCTCCCTGGCCGCAGCCACCTCTCTCAACAAGGCTCGCTGCTCGCCGGCATTGGCCATGCATTCATCGCGATAGCGCGCAGCGCGCGATGGCTGGAACCAGCGTACCCACCAGGCTGGACGCTGCAGTCCCAGCAAGCGCTCCTCCTCGCGCAGGTCGGCCTGCCGTTGCTGCAGTTGCGCCAGCATGGCTTGTGCCGCCGTGTGTTCTTGTGTTGTGTTGTCCAGCCGTTCGTGCGCCAGCTGCAAAGCAAGGTATTCAGTCTTGCAAAAGGCCTCGGCATCCGTACCTTGGTACTGCCGCCATAACGTGGCATATGCAGCTAACGTACCGACCGCGTGCTCCACCTTGGCTGCCAGCTCGCGATAGCGTTGCGCTGCCTGTGAAAAACTGGGGCCTTGGTAGCTGTCCAGCCACTCGCGGATATTTTGACATGTCGGGTCAGGCTCGACCTCTTCATTCCAGTTATTGTGATAAAACTTGGAGACGAAGCGGCGGCGGTTTTCGCTATTGCCCAGCGCGCAGGAAATCAGCCCCCATGGCTCACTCTCAGGTGACGGGTGAAATATGCCATCCTCGTCTTCGGCGGCAATGCGATAGGCCACAGACTTGAGATAACTATTCGCCCGCCAATCCTCGCCGAGCGATTTTAGCTTGGGCAGATCGCGCGAGATATTCTCCACTGCGGCATTGTTGGAGGAGGCAACCACCATTTCAAAGCCCGTCAGCTCTGGCCGCAACCGCCCCATCCAGGTGCTCTTGCCATTCCTGAACTCGACCTTGACCTTGCCGCTAAACGCATCCGCCGCGGTATTCAGGCCGGCCAACACTGCGGCGCGGCGGACAATATTATCGGCAAAGATTTCGCGCAGCAGCGTGGTCTTCCCCGTTCCTGGGGGACCGTTGACCGCAAACATGCCGCCATCGCGCAGCTTATCCAAAGCGGCATTGATCGCAAACTGCTGCATCAGGCTCATACTGTGCGACGCCTGGCTAAGCCAGTGTCCATGGTTGTAGCGCGACGGATGCAACCAATCCAGCAAGGCCAAGCGGCCATCGGCGGCGTAGAGATCCATGCGCTGATCCGCAGGCAGCGGCGACAGATAAGATTCCAGCACGGGTACGCTACCGGCGCGCAGGCTGCTCATGGCCCGTTCGATATCCTCGATATAAAAGCTGTTCAGGATATCGATGTCGATTCCGTCATCTTCGTCGTCATCATGTGGCTCGACATCGGCGTTATCACGCTTGCCGTCTTCCCGTTTCTTGCTGGTCCGCAGCTCCAATAGCAGCGGTTGCTCCGGCGATGGCGCAAAACCAGCCCATTCCGCGAATAGCGATAGCAGTTGACTGATCTCGACTCCGGTCAACGGGGCGATCGGAGCGCCACCAGGCTTGGCTGGCTTGGCCGGAGGGCGCCGCGTCCGAAAATCTTCCAGCAAGTCTTTCAGGTCGAACTTTGCATCCTCGAACGCAGCGGAGGTAAGGCTGCCGATACCCCGTGCCAATGCGCATCCTAGCGCCCACGGCACGGTAGATACCGATACGGGATCAAAGCTGGGTTCACCGTACACGTTCAGATCGATCCTTGCAAAACAACTGCGCCCATCCGCCGTACCGCGTTCATCCTCCTCTTCGCCACTGGCCGCCGTAGGGAAAATTTTCTTGCAGGCTGCCGCAATCTCGCCGGCATCGAATAGGCCAATATACAGCCGGAAGCCAGTAATCTTGCGGTCTTCCGGTATATCAAACCGCTCGAAGTAGTTTGAGGGCCCAGTCTCCAATTGATCTGGTTTGATCCAGCGCAGTTTCCAAGCCTCTTCTACATCCGTAACCTGATCAAGATCAAAAGGGATAAAAAATTCGACCTTATGCCAATAGTCAAGAATCTCAATCAATCGTTGCTGCGCGGCTTGAACCATAACGCTCTCTGAATCTCCATCGTGAAAAGTCAGTATCGCAGTGCCAGTGGCTAGGGTCAACTCCGCAATTCAAGCAGACATTCACCGAAGACTTGCAGGAGCCTGTTCACGTCACATTCGCTGGTCCCTGGACAGACCAGCAGCATGTTGTGGAAGGGCGTGATGAGCAGGCCGCGGTTGAGGAGGTAGAGGTGGATGGCTTGTTCTAGTCCGCTGTCCATGGCGGCCTGCGCCTCCGTGCCGTTGCGCGGGGCGGTGGGCGTGAACTGGAATTCCGTGCGGGCGCCGATTTGGGTGACGCACCATGGCAGCTGGTGGCGCGCGATGATGTCGCGCAAGCCTTCCGCCAGTTGGGCCGCCAGCGTGAACATATGCTGGTAGGCCTCCCCGGTCATTACTTCTTCCAGATTGGCGCGCATCGCCGCCATGGCGAACATATTGGCGCTCAACGTGGTGCCGATGCCGGAATGGCCCGGCGGCGCGCTGCGCTTGGCGTGCTCCACACGGCGCGCCACTTCTTCCGTAAATCCGTATACCGCGCAGGGAATGCCGCCGCTGATTGGCTTGCCGATCACCAGCGCGTCTGGCTGCATGCCGTGCGCGCGGGCGTAGCCTCCGGGGCCACTGCTGATGGTGTGGGTTTCATCGATCACCAGCAGCGCGCCGTGTTGCCTGATCAGCTGCTGCGCTGCTTCCCAGAAGCCCGGCTGCGGCAGCACCATGCCGACGTTGGTCATCACCGGTTCCGCCAGCACGCAGGCGATGTCGCCGGCCGCCAGCGCCGCTTCCAACGCCGTCAAGTCGTTGAACTCCACCACCACAGTGTGATCCGTCAGTTTGTGCACTTGACCCAGCAGGCTATCGCGCTGCGCCGGCACGCCGCCGACCAGATCGACGAACACATCGTCCACCGTGCCGTGGTAGCAGCCGTTGAAGACCAATACCTTGCTGCGTCCTGTCGCCGCACGCAGCCAGCGCAGCACAAAGCGGTTGGCGTCGGAAGCCGATAACGCGAACTGCCAGCATGGCAGGCCAAAGCGCCGCGCCAGTTCGGCCGCTACCGGGCCAGCGTCTTCCGATGGCAGCATGGCGGTGTAGCCGCGTGCCGACTGACGGGCGATGGCTTGCGCCACCGGCTGCGGCGCATGGCCGAACATGGCGCCGGTGTCGCCGAGACAGAAATCCACGTACGCATGGCCGTCCGCATCGCGAAAGCGCGCGCCAGAGGCTTCGCGCACTGTCAGCGGGAACGGCGTGGACCAATCGCTCATCCAATGCATCGGCACGCCGAACAGCAGGTGCCGGCCCGCCTCCTGCGCCAGACGCGCCGATTCAGGATTGCGCGCAATGTAGCTGGCGCGTTCGGCCGCGGCCATCGCCTGCACGCGCTGCCAGTCCAGGCCCGCTCTCATACCAGCAACATCAAATGCTCGCGTTCCCACGAGCTGATAACGCGGCTGTAGGTGGCGAACTCCAGTTCCTTCACCTCGCAGAACGCTTGCACGAACAACTCGCCAAGGATGTCGCTCAGCGGCTCGCACTCGCGCAGGCGTTGAATGGCATCTTCCAGATTGCGCGGCAACTGGTCGTGTACATGTTCAGCGCTACCCGATGTCGGCGCGGATGGTTTGAGGCCTTCCACCATGCCGAGATAACCACATGCCAGCGTGGCCGCCATCGCCAGATACGGATTGACGTCCACACCCGGCACGCGGTTCTCCACACGCCGGTTGACCGGCGCGGAGTTGGGAATGCGGATGCCGCAGGTGCGGTTGTCATAGCCCCAATGCACATTGGTCGGCGCCGACATGAAACGCGACAGGCGGCGGTAGGAATTCACATGCGGCGCAAACAGCAGCGTGGCCGGCGCGATGTACTTTTCCAGCCCGGCGATATAGTTGAAAAAGAGGTCGCTGGCGTCGCCATCCTTGCGCGTGAAGATATTCTGGCCGCTGGTGGTATCCAGCACGCTCTGGTGAATATGCATCGCGCTACCCGGCTCGGTCTCCATCGGCTTGGCCATGAAGGTGGCGAAGATGCCGTGCCTCAAAGCCGTTTCCCGCACGGCGCGCTTGAACAGGAACACACGGTCGGCCAGTTCCAGCGCCTCGCCGTGGGTGAAGTTGATTTCCATCTGTCCCGCGCCGGCTTCGTGAATCAGCGTCTCCACGCCGAGATCGTGCTGCTTGCAGAAGGTCGATAACTCAAGGAAGAACGGATCGAAGTCGTTCACCGCGTCGATGGAGTAAGACTGGCGGCCGGACTCCGTCTTGCCGCTGCGGCCCAGTGGCGGCGCCAGCGGCTCGTGCGGATTGCTGCTGCGGGCCACCAGATAGAACTCCATCTCCGGCGCCACCACCGGTTGCCAGCCGCGCTCCTCGTACAGCCGCAGCACCTTGCGCAGCACGGCACGCGGCGACAGGCCGACCGGCGAGCCGTCGAAATTCTGGCAATCGTGGATCACCAGCGCCACGTTCTCCGCCGCCCAAGGCACCTGACGCAGCGTGGCGATGTCCGGCACGCAGATCATGTCGGGATCGGTCGCGCCGACGTATGGCGTGTTGTTGGGCTGCTCGCCGTTGACGGTGTTCAGCAGAACACTCTTCGGCAATCGCATCTCGCCTTCGTTCAGGAACAGATCCTTGGGCAAAATTTTGCCGCGCGCGATGCCGGTCATGTCCGCGATGACGCATTCCACTTCGTGGATATTGCGTTCGCGTAGAAAGTCTTTCATGGCCTGGCTCATTGCGGTCTCCTGTTTAGAAGCGGTTCAGGTAGCGCGTGGTTTCCCATGCGCTGACGTGTTGGCTGTATTCGACCCACTCGGCGCTTTTCAACGCGGCGAATTCAGCGACGATGTTTGCGCCCAGCGCTTCGGCCAACATGGCATCAGCGCGCAATGCTTCCGTCGCCGCGCCGAGATTTTGCGGCAGCAGGCGCAAGCCAAGCGCCGCGCGGTCCGCGTCGCTCATCTCGTAGACGTCCTGATTTACCGGGGCGCCGGGATCAAGCTTACGGTCGATGCCATCCAGCCCTGCGGCGATCACGCCGGCCAGCGCGAGGTAGGGGTTGGCCGAACTATCGGGCAGGCGCCATTCGATACGCCCGTGGACAGTGCGCGCGACCACTGTGCGATTGTTGTCGCCATGGCCGATAAACGCTGGCGCCCAACTGGTGCCGGACAACGATTGCCCGCACATCAGGCGCTTGTACGAATTGACCGTCGGCGCGCACAGCGCCGTCAGCGCTGGTGCGTGATGCAGCAGGCCAGCCAGGAAATGGCTCACTGGCGCGCCCACCTCGTTGCCATTATCGTCCGCCAGCGACAGATGGAAATGCAGACCGCTGCCCGGCCGCTCGGCGAAGGGCTTGGGCATCATCGAGAACAGCATGCCCTCCTCCTCCGCGATGTGATGCGCGGCCATCTTGAACAGCATGAAATTGTCGGCCGCGCGCAGCGCATCGGCGTAGTGGTAGTTCACCTCGAACTGGCCAGTCGCGTCCTCGTGGTCAATCTGGTAGACGCCGAGGCCGCATTCGTTGAGCGATGTGGTCAGCTTGTCGAGGAAGGCGCGCTGACGCAGCAGGCTTTTGGTGTCATAGGATGGTTTCTCCAGCGTGTCGGCCGCTTCGGCATCGTAGCCGCAGGCGCTTTTTTGCAGCAGGAAGAACTCCGGCTCCAGGCCGGCATTCAACGTCCAGCCACGCGCAGCGAGGCGAGCTACCTGTTTGCGCAGTACTTGACGCGGACAGGCATCGAATGGCTCGCCGGCGACGTGGCCATCCAGCACCACGCGCGCATAGCCGGGCAGCCATGGCATGGGCTGCAAGGTGGTCAGGTCGGCACGGCCATAGTATTCTGAACGCGGTCCGTTGCGCGGCAAGCCGGTTCCCCAGATCGAGGGCCCGGAGAAGCCCGCGCCCGGCGCGACGATATCGCCAAGATGCGCCAGCGGCACCAGCTTGCCCTTGGCAGCACCGTGGATGTCGGTGAATTGGGCGAAGACATAGCGCACGCCTTGCGCCGCCAGCTCCGCTTTTAGCCTATCTGTATCCATGTAGTTTTCAATTCGGTGTATTTATCGAACGCGTGCAGCGACTTGTCGCGGCCATTGCCGGACTGTTTATAGCCGCCAAACGGCACCGTGATATCGTCGCCGTCGTACTGATTGACGTGCACCGTACCGGCTCTCAATGCGCGCGAGGTCTGGATCGCCTTGCTCAGATCCGCCGTCCACACGGCCGCGTGCAAGCCGTACTGCGTGGCGTTGGCCTGCCGCACCGCCTCCTGCACATCGGTAAAGCTCAGCACCGACAGCACCGGCCCGAAGATCTCTTCACGCGCGATGGTCATGTTGCTGTCCACCTGATCGAACAGCGTCGGCTCGACATAATAGCCGCCGGTTTCCGTGCGCGCCTGCTTGCCGCCCGCCAGCAAACGCGCGCCTCCGCTCTTGCCGGCTTCGATGTAGCCCATCACCGTCTTCAACTGCGTGGCGTCGACAATCGCGCCCATGACGGTGCTTTCGTCCAACGGATCGGCCGGCGCGTAATTCGGCACCAGCGCCAGCGCCTTCTCGACAAAGCGGTCCTTGATCGACGCCTCCACGAATAGGCGCGAAGGTGCATTGCAGCTCTCACCTTGGTTGAAGAAAATGGAGCCGATCGCCGACTCCACCGCCGCATCCAGGTCCGGGCAATCCGCGCACACGATGTTGGCCGACTTGCCGCCCAGCTCCGTCCACGCCCGCTTGAGGTTCGATTGTCCCGCCATCTGCATGATCTGCTTGCCCACACGGGTGGAACCGGTAAAGCCGATGCAATCCACATCCATATGCAGCGCCAGCGCCGCCCCAGCCTCCGCGCCATAACCCGGCAGCACATTGAACACGCCCGATGGCACACCCGCTTCCAGCGCAAGCTCTGCCAGCCGCAGCGCCGTCAACGGCGATTTCTCGGACGGCTTGAGCACCACGCTGTTCCCGGCAGCCAGCGCGGGGGCGATCTTCCAGGCTGCCATCAGCATCGGATAATTCCACGGCACGATGGCCGCCACCACACCCACCGGCTCGCGCGTGATCAGCGCCAGGCTGTCGGCCGGCGTCGGCGCGATTTCATCGTAAATCTTGTCGATCGCCTCGCCATACCAGCGAATGCAATTGGATGCGCCGCCCACGTCCACCGTCTGGCTGTACTTGATCGGCTTGCCCATGTCCAGCGTCTCCAGCAACGCCAGCTCCTGGCCGTGCTTCTGCATCAAATCCGCAAACTTGATCAGCACGCGCTTGCGCTGCGCCGGTGACTTGCCCGCCCAGCGACGATCCTCGAACGCCGCGCGCGCCGCAGCGACAGCGATATCCACGTCAGCGCCATCACAACGCGCCACCATGCCCAGCGTGCGGCCGTCGATAGGCGACAGATTCTCAAACTGCTGCCCGGATTTTGCCCATACCCGCTCACCGCCGATGAAGGCGCGGCCGTCCGCTTGCAGCGATGCGGCCTTGTCATACCATGTCGTCATCATCTTCTCCTTACAGCCAGCCGCGTTCTTTCACATCGGCGTAGGTCAGATCGAGGCAGTGGCGGATCAGCGCCAGCATTTCATCGATCTGCGCCGTGGTCAGCACCAGCGGTGGCGCGATGATCATGCGGTCGCCGACGGCGCGCATGATCATGCCGTTGTTGAACATATAGCCGCGACACACCATGCCGACAGCCAGCGATTCGTCGAACGCCACATTCTCATGCACCGTGGCGCCCTTGCTGCGCACCAGATTCAGGCCCGCCACAAAGCCGCAGCTATTGGCGTAGCCGACCAGCGGATGGTCCGCCAGCTCGGCAAAGCGCTTTTTCAGATATGGTCCGGTTTCCTGCGCCACGCGCTCGACCAGCTTTTCCTCTTCAATGATACGGATGTTTTCCAGCGCCGCCGCACACGCCACGGGATGGCCGGAATAGGTGAAGCCGTGATTAAACTCGCCACCCTGCTCGATCAACACCTTGGCCACGCGGTCGCCCACCAGCACGCCACCCAGCGGCACATAGCCCGAGGTCACGCCCTTGGCAAACGTGATCAGATCCGGCCTGATGCCGAACAGCTCTGACGCAAACCAGCGCCCCAAACGTCCGAAGCCGCAGATCACCTCATCGGCAATCAGCAGGATGCCGTACTGGTCGCAGATGCGCTGTATCTCCGGCCAGTAAGTGGATGGTGGAATAATCACACCGCCCGCGCCCTGTATCGGCTCGCCGATAAACGCAGCCACCTTCTCCGGCCCGACTTCCAGGATTTTCTTCTCCAGCCAGGACGCGGCCTCGATGCCAAACGCCTCTTCCGTCATGCCCTTGCCAAACTGAAGATAGTTGGGCTGCTCGATATGCACCACGCCCGGAATCGGCAAGCCACCCTGCGCATGCATATCCTTCATGCCGCCCAGCGAAGCGCCGGCCATGGTGCTGCCATGGTAGGCATTGTGCCGGCTGATGATGGTGTGGCGCTCCTTGTAGCCCAACACGTCCCAATAACGGCGCACCATGCGCACATTGGTGTCGTTGCCTTCCGAGCCCGAACCGGTGAAGTAGACGTGATTAAACTGCGGTGGCGAAATCTGCACCAGCTTGGCCGCCAGCTGCACCGCCGGCACATTGGTGGTGTTGAAGAAGCTGTTATAAAACGGCAGCGTCTCCATCTGCTGATAAACCGCTTCCGAAATGCTGGTACGGCCGTAGCCCACGTTCACGCACCACAGGCCGGACATGCCGTCGATGATCTTGTTGCCCTCTGAGTCCCACAGATAAATGCCCTCGCCGCGCACCATCACGCGCGCGCCCTTCTGGCCCAGTGCCTTGTGGTCGGTGAACGGATGCATGTAGTGCGCCGTGTCTAGCTTCTGGATTTCGTTGGTATCGTAGTTGCTCATGGCGGCTCCTTAAACGTGCAGCAGCAGGTGCTCGCGCTCCCACGGGCTGATAACGGTCATGAATTCCTGATGCTCCAGATCCTTGATAGCCGCGTAGACATCGATGAAACGGTCGCCCAGCACCGTGCGCAGCTTGTCCTCGGCACGCAGCAGTTGCAGCGCTTGCGGCAAGCCTTGCGGCAGCTCGATCTTCAAATCGTAGGCGCTGTCCACCGTCATCGGCGTTGGTTCCACCTGATCGATCATGCCGAGGTAACCGCAGGCCAGCGTCACCGCCAAAGCCAGATACGGATTGGCGTCCGCACCGATAATGCGGTTCTCCACGCGGCGGTCCTGCACGCCGGATTCCGGCACGCGGAAGCCCACGGTGCGGTTGTCCATGCCCCACTGGATATTGATCGGCGCCGCCGTGTGACGCACGATACGGCGGTAGGAGTTCACATACGGCGCCACGATCGCCATCGCCGACGGCATGTAGCGCTGCAAGCCGCCGATGTAGTACTTGAACAGCGGCGAGGCCGAACCATCCTCTGAGCTGAAGATGTTCCTGCCGGTCTTGGCGTCCACCACGCTCTGGTGCACGTGCATGGCCGATCCGGGCTCGCCCGCCATCGGCTTGGCCATGAAGGTGGCGTACATATCGTGCTTGAGCGCCGCTTCACGCAAGGTGCGCTTGAAGAAGAACACCTTGTCGCCCAAGCCTAGCGGATCGCCATGCAGGAAGTTGATCTCCATCTGGCCAGCGCCGATTTCGTGAATCAGCGTGTCCACATCCAGATTCATCATGTCGCAGTAGTCGTAAATGTCTTCGAACAGCGGATCGAATTCATTCACGGCGTCGATGCTGTAGACCTGACGGCTGGTTTCGGCGCGGCCGCTGCGGCCAATCGGCGGTTTCAAAGGCAGGTCAGGATCGCTGTTCTTGGCGGTCAGGTAGAACTCCAGTTCCGGTGCCACTACTGGCTTCCAGCCTTTGTCCTCGTACAGTTTCAGCACGCGGCGCAGCACCGAGCGCGGGGCGAAATCGACCAGACGGCCGTCGGCGAAGTAGCAGTCATGGATTACTTGCGCGGTGGGATCGGTAGCCCACGGCACCATGGTGATGGTGGTCGGATCGGCCTTCAGGATCATGTCGCGGTCGGTGCTGGAAATGGCGCGGTCGTAGCCTGCGTCCTCGGTCGGATAGTTGCCGGTCACGGTCATGCCCAACACCGCTTCCGGAATGCGCATGCCGCGCTCCTGCGTGAATTTGCCGCGTGGGAGGATCTTCCCGCGCGCCACGCCGGTCAGGTCGGGCACCAGGCATTCAATTTCCGTGACGTGCTTCTCGTTCAGCCACAGGTCCATATCGGTGTAGGTAAAGTTTTCGCGAATTGCCATTTGCTTCTCTCATTGTTGTTATCGGGCGGCCTTGTAGGCGCGGCAGGCGTCGCCGAAGGCTCTGAATAATTTGACGGAGTCCGGATTCTCGGAAAAACGCCACTCCGGGTGCCACTGTACTGCGAGCGTGAATCCCTTGGCGTCCGCCACGCGATAGGCCTCCACCAGTTCATCGTCAGCGCGCGCCTCCGCTGCGAGGCCAGGGGCCAGCTGCTTGATGCCTTGCCCGTGCAACGAATTGACCATGATCTCGGCGGCTCCGTCGAGGATCTGCGCCATGCGCCCTCCAGGGTCCAGCAGCACGCGGTGCGATGGCGCATATTGCCGGTCCAGTGTGTGTTCCTTGTTCTCGCGATGGTCGGCCATGCCTGGCACGCGGTGCACCGCTTGATGCAGCGTGCCGCCGAGGGCCACGTTCACTTCCTGGAAGCCGCGGCAGATCGCCAGCAACGGGATGCCGCGCTTGATGGCGGCAAGGATCAACGGCAGTGTGGTGGCGTCGCGCGCCGCGTCCTGCGGCAGGGACGGGTCCAGCACTTCCTCGCCATACAGGCTGGCGTGGACGTTGGATGGTGATCCGGTCAGCATCACGCCGTCGGCCAATGCCAGCAGCGCTTCAAAGTCGGTGGCCGCGCCGAGCGCCGGCACGATCAATGGCGTGCAGCGCGCGCCGTCGGCCACCGCTGCCACGTATTTGAGCTGCGCGGTGTGATATGGGTGCGCGCCGATCTGATTGACGCACGCAGGAACCAAAACGACAGGGCTACGCATAGAAGCTTTCATCTATTTGATTTAACTAAATGATATGCCTATTTTGGTATTATTGTGAGCGCCACTTTTTAATGTTTGATAGAACCACTTTCCAGATGTCCCCGACTTCCGACCTGCTGGCCGCCGCGCTGGCGCAATCCGGCTTTCATCCCCGTCTTCCCCAGCAGCGCAGACTGTACGAGGCCGCCAAGGCCGCGATCCATCAGCAGCGGCTGGGCGCGGGGAGCAAACTGCCGTCCAGCCGTGATCTGGCGCGGGATCTGGGCATTGCACGCAATACGGTGATCGCCGCGTTTGAGCAGCTTGCAGCGGAAGGTTATGTGGTCAGCGCGAAGGGTAGCGGCACTTACGTCGCCGATTTGCAGGCCCACAGCGCTTCCATGCGGGGTGTTGGCGCCGTGCCACAGGGGAGGTCCGCCGCGCGCGGGGGAAGCACCCACGGCGCCATGGCGAGCGGCGCGACGGCGACCATCGCACGGCCTGTGCGCCTCTCGCGGCGCGGGCAGGAACTGTCGGCTGCGGCCGGGCCGCAGTTCGAGATTCAACCGTTCGCGCCGGGCGAGCCGGATTTCTCGTCGTTTCCGTTCAAGCTGTGGCAGCGGCTGCAAAACCGCATCTGGCGCGAGGCGCGCAACGATTTGCTGGACTACGGCCAGTCCGGCGGCCATCTGCCGCTGCGGCAGGCCATCACAGAGTACCTGCGCATCTCGCGTTCCGTGAAAGTGGAAGTCGATCAGGTGCTGATCACCGCCGGCACACAGCAATCGCTGGACCTGTGCGCCCAGTTGCTGGCCGATGCCGGCGACACCGCATGGGTGGAAGATCCGTGCTACTGGGGAGCGCGGCGAGTATTCAACGCGCGCGAGTTGAAACTGCGCCCGATCACCGTCGACAGCGACGGCATGGCGCTGGACGAAACCGATCTCGCCACCAAGCCACGTCTGATCTATGTGACGCCATCGCACCAGTACCCGACCGGCGCGGTGATGAGCCTCGCCCGCCGCCGCGACCTGCTGGACGTCGCCGTGCGCAAGGACGCCTGGATACTGGAAGACGACTACGACAGCGAATTCCGCTACACCGGCCGTCCGCTGGCCGCGCTGCAAGGCCTCGACACCGACGACCGCGTGCTGTACATGGGCACCTTCTCGAAAGTGCTCTACCCCGGCATCAAGGTTGGCTACCTTGTCGTGCCGCCGGCGCTGATCCCAGCCTTCCGCAGCGCGCTGTACGACTTGCAGCGCCCCGGCCAGCTGACCGTGCAAGCCACGCTGGCGGACTTCATCACGCTGGGCCACTTCACCACCCACGTGCGCAAGATCCGCCAGACCTACGGCGCGCGCCGCGAACTGCTGCGCCACATGCTGGCGCAGCAACTGCCGCTCAACGTCAGCATCTCGAAAGAGGAATCCGGACTGCATCTTGTGGTTGAACTACCGGACAGCGTAGACGACGTGGCGCTGGCGCAGCGCGCCGCAACGCTGGGCATCTCGGTCAAGGCGCTGTCCACCTACTACCTCAAGCCGCAAGTGCGGCGCGGCCTGCTGGTCGGCTATGCCTACTGCACGCCCGAGCAAATCACCGACTACGGCCGCCAGCTAGGCGCGTTGATCGCAGCAGAGGTGGCGGCATGAAGAACATGCCATGGCGCGACTTTGCCGCCTTGGTAGCCAGCATCGGCGTGGTCGGCCTCGGGCTCGGCGCGACGATTCCTTTAACCGCGCTGTCGCTCGACCAGCGCGGCGTCGGCTCCGGCGTGATTGGCGTGATCACCGCCATCAGCGCATTCGGGATTCTGGGGGCGGCGCCGTTCGTCTCACGCTGGGTAGCGGGGCACGGCCCACGCGGCTGCATGATCGGCGCGATCGTAGCGGCGGCGCTCTCCACCGCGCTGATGGAAACCACGGACAGCTTGTGGGCATGGGGCGCGCTGCGTTTTGCGTTTGGTGCGGCGATGGGCGTGCTGTTCACGATAGGTGAGGCATGGGTCAACAATCTGGCGCCGGAGAATTCACGCGGGCGGGTGGTGGCGATCTACACGACGGCCTTCACGCTGTTCCAGATGATCGGCCCTGCGCTGGTGGCGGCATTCGCGGGAAAAGTGGCCCTGCCGTTCGCTGCATGCGGCGCGTTGTTCCTGCTCGCGCTGCCCGGCATGCTGCTGATCTCCGGCGGGCTGTCGGCCACCGTGGTGCTGGTGGGCGACACCGCGTTGCAATTCGCCTTCGGCTGGCTGGCCGACCATGTGGGACGGCGCAAAGTACACATCGGCTGTGGCGTAGCCGTGTGCGTGCTGCTGCCGATACTACCGTTTGCGGCGGGCACGCCCTGGCTGTGGTGGACATTGTTGCTGGTACTGGGCGCGGTGGCGGGGGCGATCTACATGCTGTCGCTGGTGGCGTGCGGCGAGCGCTTCGAAGGCCAGTCGCTGGTCGCGGCCAGCGCGGTAGTCAACGCCAGCTGGGGCATCACCAGCGCCGGCGGACCATTGGTGACGGGAGTCCTGATGCAAACGGCCGGCGTGAATGCACTGCCGGCCGTTCTGTGGGCAGGCGCCGCGATCTTCATCGCCAGCGCCGCATGGGACAGGGATTAGCCTTTGGCCGCAGCCGCCAGCTGTTTCGAGCGCAGACGCTCGGCGCGGGCGATGTAGAGGCTGGAGGCGATCACGCCAATCGACACCACCAGAATCGTCAGCGCCGCTACCGCATTCACGCGTGGATCGAGGCCCAGGCGGGCGCGCGAGAAAATCACAATCGGCATGGTCGATGAGCCGGGGCCGGACAGGAAGGCCGACAGCACCACGTCGTCCAGCGACAGCGTGAACGTCAACAGCCAGGCGGAGCCCAAGGCCTGTTTGATGTTCGGCAGCGTCACCAGGAAGAACACCTGGAACGGGCGACAGCCCAGATCCATGGCTGCTTCTTCCAGCGACTTGTTCATTTCCTGCAAACGCGATTGCACCACCACCGTCGCATAGGCCATGCCCAGCAAGGTGTGGCCCAGCCAGATGGTGACCAGGCCGCGTTCCGGGAAACCGAACATTTTCTGCACCGATACCAGCATCAGCAGCAGCGACAGGCCGATGATCACCTCCGGCATCACCAGTGGCGCGCTCACCATGCCGGTGAACAGAGTGCGGCCGGCGAAACGCTGGTAGCGGTCCAGCACAAACGCCGCGAACGTCCCGAGAATCACCGAGCCGCAAGCCGTCAGCAGCGCGATGCGCAGCGACAGTCCGAAGCCGCTGATGATCTCCTGATCGTTCAGCAGCGCCGCATACCATTGCAGCGAGAAACCGCTCCACACCATATCCTGGCGCGAGCTGTTAAACGAGAACACCACCAACACCACGATCGGGATGTACAGGAACAGATAACCGAGCGACAGCCAGCCGCGCCCGAACCAGCGATGCAGGAACTGCGTCATTTGCGCGCCTCCTGTTCCGCCTGATATTTATTGAAGATCGCCATCGGCACCAGAATCAGCAGAATCACCACCACCGTCACCGAGGACGCCAGCGGCCAGTCGTTATTGGTAAAGAATTCGTCCCACAGCTGGCGGCCGATCATCAGCGTTTCCGGGCCGCCCAGCAGCTCTGGAATCACGTACTCGCCCACCGCCGGGATAAACACCAGCATGGTGCCGGCGATGATGCCCGACTTCGACAGCGGCACGGTCACACGCCAGAAGGTCTGCCAAGGCGTGGCCCCCAGATCGGCGGCGGCCTCGATGAAGCGCACGTCCATCTTCACCAGATTCGCATACAGCGGCAGAATCATGAACGGCAAATACGCGTACACCATGCCGATAATCAGCGAGAACTTGGTGTTCATCAGGTGCAGCGGCTCGCTGATCATGCCGATATCGATCAGGAAGCTGTTGAGGATACCGTTGTTGGCCAGGATGCCCTTCCACGCGTAGATACGCAGCAGGAAGGAAGTCCAGAACGGCATCATCACCAGCATCAGCAGCACCGGACGAATCGCCGGCTTGGCGCGTGCCATGAAGTAGGCGAACGGATAGCCGATGGCCAGGCACAATGCCGCCGTAATCGCGGCGAACTTGATGGAGTTCAGGTAGGTGATCGCATACAGCTCGTCCTGCGCGATGTACAGGTAATTGGCGATCTTCACCTTCAGCGTGACCACACCGTCGACCACCGTCATCAGAGTGCCGAACGGGCTGCCGTCGCCGGAATCCAGATCGGTAAAGCTGATGCGCAAAACGATCAGGAATGGAATCAGGAAAGCAAACGTCAGCCACAGGAACGGCACGGCGATGACCGTCGCGCGCCCCGGATGCTTGAACAGGTTCTTGAGGAAGTTCATGCCGCGCCCCGCCTTAGCTGGTCAGCACGACGACGTCGGCGCCGTCCCACCATGCGTAAACGCGCTGGTCGCGCTTGAGCGCCGCGTCATCGTGGCGCGCCACGTTGGTGCGCGAAGCCTTGAGCACCATGCCGCTGTCCAGCGTGATGTGATAGCTGGTCTCGTTACCGAAGTAGGAGATGCCGGTGATGATGCCCTGCACGCAGTTGTAGCCATGTTCGGCCGCCTTGGCGCGCTGCTCCTGCGTTGGCGCCTCCGCCTGCACGGCGATTTTTTCCGGACGCACCGCCACCGATACCTGCATGCCCAGCGTGCCGGTAATGCCGTGGGTGACGTAATGCTTGCCTTCCGGGCTGTCGATGATGACGTGGTCCGCCTCATCTTCCGCCACGCTGCCATTGAACAGATTCACGCTGCCGATAAAGTCGGCCACGAAGCGGCAGTTCGGGGTTTCGTAGATTTCATCCGGCGCGCCCACTTGCAGGATGCGGCCCGCGCTCATGACGGCGATACGGGTGGCCATGCTCATGGCCTCATCCTGATCGTGCGTCACCATCACGCAGGTCACGCCCACTTCTTCAATGATGGACACCAGTTCCATCTGGGTGCGCTCGCGCAGCTTCTTATCCAGTGCGCCCAGCGGCTCGTCCAGCAGCAGCAACTGCGGACGCTTGGCCAGCGAACGCGCCAGCGCCACGCGCTGCTGCTGGCCGCCGGACAGCTGGTGCGGCTTGCGTTTGGCGTAATCGGTCAACTGCACCAGCGACAGCATCTTTTCCACGCGCGATGCGATTTCGTCTTTCGGCAGGCCATCGCGGCGCAGGCCGAAGGCGATGTTGTCCCAGACCGACAGGTGCGGGAACAGCGCATACGACTGGAACATCATGTTGATGGGGCGCTGATACGGCGGCACGCTGACAATATCTTGTCCGGCCAGCGTGATGCTGCCCGACGTCGGCGTTTCAAAGCCGGCCAGCATGCGCAACAGGGTCGACTTGCCGCAGCCCGAGCTGCCCAGCAGTGCGAAGATTTCGCCCTTGTTGATCGCGACCGATACGTCATTGACGGCACGGACACCGTCGAATTCCTTCACCAGGTTCTTGATCAGGAGGAAAGGTTCAGCAGCTCGCTCTATGGTCATGTTGTTAGAAAAATAAAAGGATATTGGCCAAACCTGTGATTATAAAGGCAGTGCTCAGACATGCAGCAATAAGTGTTCCCGTTCCCATGGGCTGATCACCGTCATGAACTCCTGATGTTCAAGTTCTTTAATCGCGGTGTAGACGTCGACAAAGCGCTCGCCCAGCACATCGCGCAGGCGGTCCTCCTGCCGCATCAGCGCCAGCGCCTGCGGCAGGCCTTGCGGCAGCTCGTACACATGGTCGTAGGCGCTGCCGGTGTACATCGGCGTGGGCTCCAGCTGGTCGATCATGCCAAGATACCCGCAGGCCAGCGTCACCGCCATCGCCAGATACGGATTGGCGTCCGCGCCGATGATACGGTTCTCCACACGCCGCTGCTCCACGCCGGAGATGGGAATGCGGAAGCCTACCGTGCGGTTATCCATGCCCCACTGGATGTTGATTGGCGCCGCCGTGTGGCGCACGATGCGGCGGTAGGAGTTCACATATGGCGCCAGGATGGCCATCGCCGCCGGCGTGTAACGCTGCAAGCCGCCGATGTAGTGACGGAAGTGCGGCGACGGCGAGCCGTCCGGCAAATTAAAGATGTTACGGCCGGTGGCGGCATCGCTCACGCTCTGGTGCACATGCATGGCCGATCCGGGCTCGCCCGCCATCGGCTTGGCCATGAAGGTGGCGTACATATCGTGCTTGAGCGCCGCTTCGCGCAAGGTGCGCTTGAAGTAGAACACATTGTCGGCCAGCGCCATGGCGTCGCCATGCTGGAAGTTGAGGCCCATCTGGCCGGCGCCGGTTTCGTGGATCAGGGTGTCGACGTCGAGATTCATCAGCGCGCAGTAGTCGTAGATGTCCTCGAACAGCGGATCGAATTCGTTGACGGCGTCGATGCTGTAGACCTGGCGCGTGGTTTCGGAACGGCCGCTGCGGCCCACCGGCGCTTTCAATGGCAGGTCCGGATCGATATTCTTTTCGGTGAGGTAGAACTCCAGCTCCGGCCCCACCACCGGCTTCCAGCCCTTGTCCGCATACAGTTTCAGCACGCGCCGCAGCACGGAGCGCGGCGCGAAGTCGACCAGCGTGCCGTCGGCGAAGTAGCAGTCGTGGATCACCTGCGCGGTGGGATCAATGGCCCATGGCACGGTGGTGATGCTGCCCGGGTCCGCGCGCAGGATCATGTCGCGGTCGGTGTTGGAGATGGCGCGGTCGTAGGCCGCGTCCTCGGTCGGATAATTGCCGGTGACGGTCATGCCCAGCACCGCCTCGGGGATGCGCATGCCGCGCTCCTGCGTGAATTTGGCGCGCGGCAGGATCTTCCCGCGCGCCACGCCCGTCAGGTCGGGCACCAGGCATTCAATTTCAGTGACTCGGTTATCGTTGAGCCACTGGTCCATATCGGCATCGGAGAAATTTTCACGGATAGACATGGTGCACTCAAGGTTGCGATTGACAAGCCTAGCTTACCATAATCGCAACCTTTCTTACTGCGCTTCCGCTGCCTCCACGCGCGTTTGTACCAGTATCTTCTTGATCTCCGGGACGCAGGAACCGCAATTGCCGCCCGCTTTCAGGCAGGCCGTCACCTCCGGCACCGTCTTCAAATCCTTCTCGATGATGGCATTGCAGATGGTGTTGCGGCCGACGCCAAAGCAGGAGCACACGGTAGGACCGGTGTCGGCACCCTTCTCGACCGGCATGCCAACCAACAGGCCGACGCGGTCAATCTCGCTCAACTGCTCTCTGGCGAACAGGCTGGCCAGCCATGCGCGCGATGGCATGTCCTGGCGCGGCGAGACGAAGATGCACTGGTCGATGCGGTCATTCACCACGTGCACGGCGCGATACACGCCGGCGGTGCGGTCTTCGTACTCCAGCCAGTCGGCATCCAGATCTTCAACGCCCAGCAGCGCGCGCGCCCAGGCAGGATAGTCCTTGATGGTGTTGCGGCCGGCCAGTTCGTAGCGCGCGAATTCGCGGCCCTGAATACGGGTCCAATGCGCCACGCTGTCGAGATTCACTTCGGCGCGGCTCAGGATGAAGCCATGCCAGTTGACGCGGAACTGTTCCACACGCACCGGCGTGTGCTTGAATTCAGGCTCGCCGGACACCGGGTCCACCACCGGATTGACCACCGCGCCAACACGGGCGTCGGAGGCGGTCTGGCCGTTCCAGTGAATTGGAATGAACACGCTGCCGCGCGGGATGCCGCCGCCGTGCTGCACGCGCGCCACCATGGCGCCCCACTCGGAGGTGATGCGCGCCAGTTCACCCTCGCGCACACCGCTCAGCAGCGCGTCTTGCGGGTGCATGTCGACAAACGATTCGGCGATGTGGTCGGCCAGCGTGGCCGACTTGCCGGTGCGGGTCATGGTGTGCCACTGGTCGCGCACGCGTCCGGTGTTGAGCGACAGCGGGTAGTCCTCGCTGACGGCGTGCTTCGGTGCGCGCGGCGCGGTGGCGATGAAGCGCGCCTTGCCGTCCGGGTGGGCATACACATTGTCCTTGAACAGGCGGGTTTCCACTTGCAGCTCGCCGGAAGCGGTGCGGCGCACCGGCCACTGGGTCGGCTCCAGATCGTCGTACTCGCGCTGGTTCAGGCCGCCGAGGCCGGACATGTCGAAGGCGCGCGGCACGTCGCCGACGGCGTTGCGGAAGCCGCTCAGGCGCGCATGCTCATCGAACACATCGTGCTGGCCGCGGAAATCGAAACCGCTGTAGCCCATGCGCTGCCCGAACAACGACAGGATCTTCCAGTCCGGCAGCGCTTCGCCGGGAGCCGGCAGGAAGGCGCGCTGGCGCGAGATGCGGCGTTCGGAGTTGGTCACCGTGCCATCCTTCTCGCCCCATCCCAGCGCCGGCAACAGCACGTCGGCGTAGGCGGTGGTGTCGGTGTTCTGCATGATGTCGGAGGAGATCACCAGCTCGCACTTGTCCAGCGCGCGGCGCACCTGATCGGCGTCCGGCAGGCTGACGACAGGATTCGTCGCGATCACCCATACCGACTTGACCTTGCCTTCTTCGATGGCCTGGAACAGGTCCACCGCTTTCAGGCCGCCCTTGTCGGCCATGACAGGCGATTCCCAGAAAGTCTGCACCACCTCGCGGTGCTCGGCACGCTCCAGATCCATGTGCGCGGCCAGCATGTTGGCCAGGCCGCCCACTTCGCGGCCGCCCATGGCGTTCGGCTGGCCGGTGATGGAGAATGGTCCCATGCCCGGCTTGCCCAGACGGCCGCCGATCAGGTGGCAATTGATGATGGCGTTGGCCTTGTCGGTGCCGGCCGAGGACTGGTTCACGCCCATCGAATAGGCGGTAATGGTTTTGCGGGTGGAGGCGAACAGCTCGTAGAACTCCAGCAGCACCGGCAGTTCGATGCGGCAGATCTTCGCCACCACGGCCGGATCGGCGCAATCGGCATTGGCCACGTCCAGCGCGGCGTCAAAGCCGTTGGTGTGATTCTCGATGAAGCGCGGATCGACCGCGCCGATGCGCGACAGATAGCTCAGCAAGCCGTTGAACAGCCACACGTCGGTGCCCGCCTTGACCGGCAGGTGCAGATCGGCCAACTCGCAGGTGGCGGTGCGGCGCGGATCGATCACCACCAGTTTAAGCTCGGGACGCGCTTCCTTGGCTTTCAGGATGCGCTGGAACAGGATCGGGTGGCACCACGCGGTGTTGGAGCCCACCAGCACGATCATGTCGGCCAGTTCCAGATCGTCGTAGCAGACCGGCACCAGGTCTTCGCCAAAAGCCCGCTTGTAGCCCGCCACGGCGGACGACATGCACAGGCGCGAGTTGGTGTCGATGTTGGCGCTGCCGACGTAGCCCTTCATCAGCTTATTGGCGACGTAGTAGTCTTCGGTCAGCAGCTGACCAGAGACGTACAGCGCCACCGCATCGGGGCCATGTTCGGCGATGATGGTTTTCCACGCATCGGCCACTTTGCCGAGCGCTTCGTCCCACGAGGCGCGGCGCAGGCCATCGGTCTCGCGGATTTGCGGATACAGCATGCGGCCTTCCAGCCCCACGGTTTCGCCCAGTGCGGAACCTTTCACGCACAGGCGGCCCTTGTTCGCCGGGTGCAGCTTGTCGCCGGCGATGGCAATTGCGCCGTCGGCCAGCGGCGTGGCCTGCACACCGCAGCCTACGCCGCAGTATGCACAGGTGGTACGGATAGCCAGATGGTCGGTGGACAGGTTCAAGATGCTTCTCGCTTAAATCATGCGGCCCGGTTGGACAGGGCTTCGCCAAATAACAGGGTTTGCCGGATCGGCGTGATGTCGGCGCGATTCTGGATCAGGCCAAAGTACCACGGGCCGTCCTTCACATCGCCATACAGCACGGCGCCGGTGACGCGGTTGTCCTTCAATACCAGGCGCTTATAGACGCCGCGGCGGGCATCGCGCAGCACCAGGTCTTCGCTGCCTTCGCCGCCGATGAAATCGCCGACCGAATACAGGTCGACGCCGGTGACTTTCAGACGGGTCGGCGAGGTCGATTGTACATAACGGCGCACGCCGGCGCCGGCCAGGTGGGCGCCGCACACGCGGGCCTGATCCCAGATCGGCGCAACCAGGCCGAAAGTGGCGCTGCGGTGCTGCACGCATTCGCCCACGGCGTACACGCGCGGGTCGTAGGTTTGCAGCGTGTCGTCGACCACGATGGCGCGCTCGCAATGCAGCCCGGCCGATTTGGCCAGTTCGATGTTCGGACGCACGCCGGCGGTCATCACCACCAGATCAGCCGGAATCACGGTGCCGTCCTTGAAGCGCACGCCGGTCACGCGGTCGGGGCCGAGGATTTCTTCGGTCTGCGCTTCCATCATGAACTTGAGGCCTTTGGCTTCCAGCGCTTTTTGCAGCAGCAGCGCGGCAGGCTTGTCGAGCTGCTGGTTCATCAGTGCGTCGGTCACGTGCACCACGGTCACGGACATGCCCTGGCGTTGCAGGCCGTTGGCCGCTTCAAGGCCCAGCAGGCCGCCACCGATCACCACCGCGTTGCGGTGATTGCGCGCCATGGCCAGCATGGTCTCGACGTCCTGGATGTCGCGGAAGGCCAGCACGCCATCCAGCTTGTGACCCGGCACCGGGATGATGAAGGGCTTGGAGCCGGTGGCGATCAGCAGACGGTCGTAGCGCACTTCCAGCCCGGATTGCGCGCGCACGATGCGCTTGCGGCGATCGATGTGCACCACCGGGTCGCCGGCGTGCAGCGTGATGTTGTGCTGGACGTACCATTCGCGCGTGTTGAGCATGATGTCGTCGATGCTCTTCTCGCCCGCCAGTACCGGCGACAGCAGGATGCGGTTGTAGTTACCGTGCGGCTCGGCGCCGAACACGGTGATGTCGTACATATCCGGCGCCAGCTTGTACAGTTCTTCCACCGTACGCATGCCGGCCATGCCGTTGCCAATGACGACCAGCGCGGGTTTCATAAACCTACCCAGACTTTGCCGCCGTCGATGCGGGTCGGATAGGTGCCGACCGAGTGCTCGGGCGCTTCCAGGCATTCGCCGGTTTGCAGGTCGAAGTGCTGCTTGTAGATCGGCGAAGCAACCACAATGCGCTCGCCCAGCGAACCGACCAGACCGCGCGACAGCACGGAGGCTTCCGAGTTCGGATCGTAGTTATCGATGGCGAACACGCGCGGGCCGCCGTCGTCGACGTGGAACACCGCCACTTGTTCGTCGTTCAGCAGCGCGCACACGCCGGTGTTGGGCACGATGTCGTCCAGGTTGCAGACGGCGATCCAGTTATCGGTTTGAATATCACGGTGCATAATTTTCTCCTCAAGCTGCCTTGACTGCGATAGGGATAACGCGCTTGCGTTCTTCGATGGTGGCCGGGCGGATCTGGCCGCGTTCTTCCATGAACAGCACGTTCTGGTCGCTCTTGTCGCTGTTGACGAAGTGGCGGAAGCGTTTGCGGGTCTCCGGATTCTCGACCGCTTCTTTCCACTCGCAAGCGTAGGTGCTGACCACGTGCGCCATGTCGGCTTCCAGCTCGGCGGCGATGCCCAGCTTGTCGTTGATGATCACGTCTTTCAGGTAATCCAGGCCGCCTTCCATGTTTTCGCGCCAGGTGCTGGTGCGTTGCAGGCGGTCGCCGGTGCGCGCGTAGAACATCAGGAAGCGGTCGATGTACTTGATCAGGGTCGCTTTATCCAGCTCGGTGGCGATCAGTTCCGCGTGGCGTGGCTTCATGCCGCCGTTGCCGCACACGTACAGGTTCCAGCCTTTTTCGGTGGCGATCACGCCGACGTCCTTGCCCTGCGCTTCGGCGCACTCGCGGGTGCAACCGGATACGCCGAACTTGATTTTGTGCGGCGCGCGCAGGCCCTTGTAACGGTTTTCCAGTTCAACGGCCAGGCCGATGGAATCGTCCACGCCATAACGGCACCAGGTCGAGCCGACGCAGGACTTCACCGTGCGCAGCGACTTGCCGTAGGCGTGGCCGGATTCGAAGCCGGCGGCGATCAGTTCTTCCCAGATCAGCGGCAGTTGCTCAACGCGGGCGCCGAACATGTCGACGCGCGCGCCGCCGGTGATCTTGGTGTACAGGCCGTACTTCTTGGCCACCTGGCCGACCGCGATCAGGCCATCGGCGGTGACTTCCCCGCCCGGCATGCGCGGCACCACCGAGTAGGTGCCGTCCTTCTGGATGTTACCGAGGAAGTAGTCGTTGGTGTCTTGCAGGCTGGCGTGTTCCTTCTTCAGCACGAAGTCGTTATACACGGTCGCCAGGATGGAGGCGGTCAGCGGCTTGCAGACGTCGCAGCCCAGGCCCTTGCCATGCTTGTGCAGCAGGTCGCCGAAGGTTTTGATCTGGCCGACTTTGATCAGGTGGAACAGCTCCTGGCGCGAGTAGGCGAAGTGTTCGCACACATGGTTGTTCACCTCCATGCCCTGCTTCTTCATCTCGGCCTTCATCACTTGCGTGACGAGCGGCACGCAGCCGCCGCACGCGGTGCCGGCGGTGGTGCACGACTTCAGTTCGCCGATGGTGCAAGCGCCGTTCTGCACGGCGGCGCACAGCTGGCCCTTGGAGATGTTATTGCAGGAGCAGATCTGCGCCGAATCCGGCAGCGCATCCACGCCCAGCGCCGGCTTGGCCGCGCCATCCGATTGCGGCAGGATCAGGAACTCCGGCGATTCCGGCAGTTCGATCTTGTTCAGCATCATTTGCAGCAGGGTGCCGTATTCGGTGGCGTCGCCCACCATCACGCCGCCCAGCAGGTATTTGCCGCAGCTGGACACCACGATTTTCTTGTAGATCTGTTTGCGCTCGTCGATGAACTGGTAGGAATGGCTGCCTTCTTCCTTGCCGTGCGGGTCGCCGATCGATGCCACGTCCACGCCCATCAGCTTCAGCTTGGTGCTCATGTCGGCGCCGGCGAATTCCGCCGCTTCGCCCAGCATGTGCTTGACGGCGACGCGCGCCATCTCGTAGCCAGGCGCCACCAGGCCGAAGATCATGCCGCCCCACAGCGCGCACTCGCCGATGGCGTAGACGTGCGGGTCGGAGGTGACGCAGTTGTTGTTGATTTCAATGCCGCCGCGCGGGCCGATTTTCAGGCCGGCTTCCTTGGCCAGCATGTCGCGCGGGCGGATACCGGCCGAGAACACGATCATGTCGGCGTCCAGATGGCCGCCGTCGGCGAATTCCATGCGGTGGGTGCCGTCCACGCCATCGACGATGGCGGTGGTGTTTTTGCCGGTGTGGACGGTCACGCCCAGGTCTTCGATCTTACGGCGCAGCACACGGCCGCCGCCATCGTCCACCTGCACCGCCATCAGGCGTGGCGAGAATTCCACCACGTGGGTTTCCAGATTCATGTCGCGCAGGGCTTTGGCGCACTCGAGGCCCAGCAGGCCGCCGCCGATCACCACGCCGGTTTTCGAGCGCTTGCCGCATTCCAGCATGGCTTCCAGATCTTCGATGGTGCGGTAGACGAAGCAGTCCTTGCGGTCCTTGCCCGGCAGCGGCGGCACGAACGGGAAAGAGCCGGTGGCGATCACCAGTTTATCGTAAGGCAGGACATCGCCTTCGCCGGTGGTGACGGTTTTCGCCGCGGTGTCGATGGCGGTGGCGCGGGTGTTCAGGCGCAGCACCATGCCGTCGTTTTGTTCGAAGAAGCCCGGCTTCACCAGCGACAGGTCTTCGGCCGATTTACCGGAGAAGAATTCGGACAGGTGCACGCGGTCGTAGGCGGGGCGCGGTTCTTCGCACAGCACGGTCACCTGCACGTTGGCGGCGCCGCTATTGGCCAGGCTTTCCAGGAATTTGTGGCCTACCATGCCGTGGCCGATAACGATAATTTTCATGATGCTAGTCCTATTAAGCTGCCAGCTTGGTGGCGATTGCGGATTCTTCTACTGCGGCGGCGCTGAAACGCGCGGCCAGTGCGCACAGGGCGGAGATACCGACCAACACGCCGAGGATGCTCAGGGTTTGCTGCACATCGCCGGTACCCTTCATCAGGAAGCCGGCGGCGACCGCGCCCACATTGCCGCCGGCGCCGATGATGCCGGCCACGCCGCCCAGGGCGCGCTTGTCGACGAAAGGCACCACCGCGTAAGTCGCGCCGCAAGCCATGTGGGTGAACAGGCCGAAGAACAGCATGGCGCAGATGGCCAAGGTGGCGTTGCCGGCGTGGGCAAACATCAGCAGGCCGGCGCCTTCGCCCAGCATCAGCACGAACAGCAGGGTGACGCGGTTATTCAGGTTGCCGGCGGCGGCGAATTTGTCCGACACCCAGCCGCCCAGTGCACGGGCGAACAACGCCAGCAGACCAAAGGAGCCTGCCGCCATGCCGGCTTGGGCCAGCGTCAGCTTGAAGTGATCGACATAGTAGGTGGCGGCGATGTTGTGGATGAAGATCTCCACGCCGAAGCAGGCGCCGTAGGTGATGAACAGCAGCCATACGCGGTAGTTGGCGCCGGCCAGCTTGAACGACTCCCAGCCGCCTTTCTTGCCGCCGTCGATGGTGATGCCGGCGGCGCGCAGTTCGGTGAAGTTACCTTGCGGGCAATCTTGCGTGAAACGGTAGTACACGCCGGCCATGATGATCATCAGGACCCCCGGCACGATCAGGGCGGCGCGCCAGCCGAAGCCCTCGTTCACACCCAGCATGATCATGGCGGCCATCAGTAGCGGCATCAGCGCTTGCGCGGCGCCGCCGCCGGCATTGCCCCAACCCGCGGCGGCGGCGTTGGCGGTGCCCACCACTTTAGGCGCGAACATCACCGAGGTGTGGTACTGGGTGATGACGAAGCTGGCGCCGGCCGCGCCGATGGCGAGGCGGAAGAACAGGAAGCTTTCGTAGGTCTGTGCGAAGGCCACGCCGATCACCGGGATGGCGCCCAGCAGCAGCAGGCCAGTGTAGGCCTTGCGCGGGCCGAAGTGGTCGCACAGCGGGCCGATGATCAGGCGCACGATGATGGTGACGGCGACAGCGGCGATATTGATGTTGGCGATTTGCGCCGGGGTCAGGCCGAACTCGCCTTTAATCACCGGCATCAGCGGCGCGCAGGCGAACCACGCGAAGAAGCAGACGAAGAACGCCATCCAGGTCAAGTGGAACGCCCGCATCTGAGGCGTTGAAATCGAGAAGAGCTTGATGCTGGTAGCTTTGCTTGCCATTTTTTTATCCCATTCAGAAAACAAAAAGGCGCCCGCGCAACCACAGGCCAAGAGACCGGGTTGGGCGGACGCCGTTGTCCTGCCAGTCCGTCCTTGGACCAGCTGTGAATTCTTGTACTTCCGGGGATCGCCGTTGATCCCTTGCCCTATGCTTTGCAAGAGCTGTGCCAGCCCCGGAAAGGGGCCGGTCACAGAGGGAAATGACGGAAAAATGCGGGTTTGCGGGGAGTCAGTCAGAATGGTGCACTGCGATGTTGCGGTGCACCGTGCACGCTATCGGTGCGCAGCGGCGGTGCAAGCCTAGCCGGCGGCGGCCAGGGCGGCGGCGACCATTTCGTCGATCTCGCCGCTGATGTTGGAGAGGACGCCCGCCACCACCGCGAACTCCTTGCCGGCCTGTCCGGCGCGTGCCGCCACCACACGGGCGTTGAAGGCCACCATGCGCGCCTGGCGGTTGATGGTTTCAATATCCGTGATCACGCCGCGCAGCTGCTTTTTCATCAATCTTGCATGCAGCTTCGATTGTTCCTCGTAGATGGAGGTGATCTGGTTGAGGATGGCCAGCGTGGGCGTGGTGGTGCGCACCAGCTCCGCCAGCAGCGCGGCGCTGTCGCTGGCGTCGTTGGCGATCGCGCGCAGGGCGCGTTCGGCCAGGTCGGCAAAGGCGGTGATTTCACGGTCGCCTTGCAGCTTGCCGAAGTAAGCCTGCTCCAGCTCCGGACAGAACACGCCCGGCAGGCCGTCGCCATCGGTCAGCAGCGATTTGTGGGCGCCGCGGAACAGCGCCAGCGTCTCCTGCGCGATGGCCGCCGCGCCCTCCTGCTGCTGCGATGCCAGCACGGCGTACAGCACCAGCCGCTGCGAGGTGAAACGGCGACGCCCGGACAGGTTGATCAGGACGCCGAACACTTCTCCCGGCAGTGGCTTGCCGCCATGGGAACCGGCGGCGGGTGCGACAGGCGCGTGCATGTGCATCGTTTTCTCCTTGGGTTAAGCGGCTTTGGCGGGATGCGCTTGTTTCCGGTACAGGAACTCCAGCACCGCGGTGCGGTATTCCATGTACCTGGCATCCGACGCCAGCGCCACGCGGTCACGTGGACGCTCCAGCCGCACATCGACGATTTCGCCGATGGTGGCGGCCGGGCCGTTGGTCATCATGACGATGCGATCGGACAGCAGCACCGCTTCGTCGACATCGTGGGTCACCATCACCACTGTCGACTTGGTGGCGGCAACGATCTTCAACAGTTCGTCCTGCAAGTGGGCGCGCGTCAGGGCGTCCAGCGCACCGAAGGGTTCATCCATCAGCAGCACTTTCGGCTCCATCGCCAGCGCGCGGGCGATGCCGACGCGCTGCTTCATGCCACCGGAGATTTCATGCGGGCGCTTGGTCTCCGCATGCGTCAGGCCCACCAGCGCCAGCGCCGCCATGGTGCGTTCCTTGAGCTGCGCCTTGGTTTCAGCCGCGCCGAACACGCGCTCCACGCCAAGGTAGATGTTTTCGTAGCAGGTCAGCCACGGCAGCAGCGAGTGGTTCTGGAACACCACCGAGCGTTCCGGCGACGGGCCGGCGATCTCGCGGTTGGCGCATAGCAGCACGCCGTCGGTCGGCTTCAACAGGCCGGCGATCAGGTTGAGCAAGGTCGATTTGCCGCAGCCCGAGTGGCCGATCAGGGTGATGAATTCGCCCTTGGCCACTTTGAGGTCGATCTCACGCAGCGCGTGGAAGATGCCCTTTTTGGTGTGGAACACCATCTCCACGCCTTCGATATCGATGAATTTTGGATCGTCCATGACTGTGCTCCTTAGTTCGATACTTGTTCGTAGGTGAATGCACGGGCCAGCGCCATCAGCGCCTGCTCCAGCAGCAAGCCAACCAGGCCAATGGCGCCGATGGCGATGATGATGTGCGGGACGTTCAGGTTGTTCCACTCATCCCACACCCAGAAGCCGATGCCCACGCCGCCGGTCAGCATCTCGGCCGCGACGATCACCAGCCACGCGGTGCCGATCGACAGGCGCACGCCGGTCAGCACGAAAGGCAGCGCCGATGGCAGCAGGATCTTGGTCAGGATCTTCCATTCCGACAGATTGAGCACCCGCGCCACGTTCATGTAGTCCTGCGGCACGCGCTGCACGCCGATGGCGGTGTTGATAATCATCGGCCAGATCGAGCAGATGAAGATCGACCAGATGGCCGCCGGGTTGGCCGACTTGAACACCAGCAGGCCGATCGGCAACCACGCCAGCGGCGACACCGGTTTCAGCAGGCTGATAATGGGGCTGAACATGGCGCTGGCAAACTGCACGCGGCCGATCAGGAAGCCCAGCGGAATGCCCACCAGCGCGGCCAAGCCGAAGCCCACGCCCACACGCTGCAAGGAGGCCAGCAGGTTCCAGCCTATGCCCTGGTCGTTCGGGCTGTTGCGGTAGAACGGATCGGAGAACAGCTTGACCGCTTCTTCCAGCGTGGCGGCCGGCGTCGGGAAGGTGCTGTTCTTCACCGTGATGATTTGCCAGATCAGCACCAGCAAGGCGGCGCCCAGCAGCGGCGCGATGATTTTCAGCGCGGTGGCGGAGACTTGCTGGCGCACCCGTGTCGTTGAATTGGCGGCGAGCGGACGGCGTGGACGGCGTTCCGGCGCAGCGGGCGCGGCGGCTTCATTGGCGGCGATGGCGGCTGCCACCGGTTCGGCGCTATCAGGTTTGAGCATGGCATTCATGGCATCCTCCCGTCATCAGGCTTTGATCTTGAACGAGGCGGCGAACGCTTTCGGGTTCTTGCCGTCCCACACGGAACCATCCATCAGTTTCGACGAGCGCAGCGGGCTCTTGGGCACCGGCGTCTTGGTCATGGTGGCGGCGTCCTTGTACAGATCGATCTGATTGACGGCGGTGGCCACGGCCAGGTAATCCGGATCGTCCTTCAGCAAGCCCCAGCGGCGATGCTGGGTCATGAACCACATGCCGTCCGACAGGTACGGGAAGTTGACCGCGCCGTCGTTGTAGAACTTCATGTGATTCGGATCGTCCCAGGTCTTGCCCAGGCCATTCTGGTAGCGGCCCATGATGCGCTGGTCGATCGCATCCTTGCTGGTGTTGACGTAGGATTTATCGGCGATGGTTTCGGCCATCTTGTTCTTGTTGGCCAGCGAGGAGTCGATCCACTTGCCCGCTTCGAGAATGGCGGCCATCATGGCGCGGCAGGTGTTCGGATATTTTTTCGCGAATTCCAGGGTGGAGCCCAGCACCTTCTCCGGGTGGTCCTTCCAGATTTCCTGGGTGGTGACCGCGGTGATGCCGACGCCGTCCATAATGGCGCGGTGGCCCCATGGCTCGCCCACGCAGAAGCCGTCCATGTTACCGACCCGCATATTGGCCACCATCTGCGGCGGCGGCACGGTGATGACCTTGGCGTCCTTCATCGGGTTGATGCCGTTGGCGGCCAGCCAGTAGTACAGCCACATGGCGTGGGTGCCGGTCGGGAAGGTCTGCGCGAAGGTGTATTCGCGCTTATCGGTTTGCATCAGCCTGGCCAGCGAGGCGCCATCGACGCCGCCCTTGTCGGCGACTTTCTTGGACAGGGTGATGGCCTGGCCGTTGTTATTGAGGCTCATCAGCACGGCCATGTCTTTCTTCTGGCCGCCAATGCCCATCTGCACGCCGTACAGCAGGCCATACAGCACATGGGCCGCATCGAGGTCGCCATTGGCCAGCTTGTCGCGCACACCGGCCCACGAGGCCTCCTTGCTCAACACGAATTTGACGCCGTACTTCTTGTCGAAGCCCAGCACCGAGGCCATGACCACGGAGGCGCAGTCGGTCAGCGGGATGAAGCCGATCTTGATTTCTTCCTTCTCCGGCTTATCCGAACCCGCTGCCCACACACCACCCGTCGACAAACCCAACATACTTCCTCCCGCTACAAGACCTGCACCATGAATTATTTTTCTGCGTGTTGCGTTGACCGTTTCGTCCGTCTTTGGAGTACCTAGTTTTTTGTAGTTCATGGTGTTTCCCTTCTTGTAGTCGTCGATAACTAAGAGCCAAAAAAAAACGCCTACCCTCACGAAGCGAATTCATGATTGGTAGACGTCGTTGTCTGGTGGGCCCTACCGCCGTTGGCAGGACACATCCGCGCAGCATTGCGCTTGCATAGCGTTATGCAATGTCCGTGCCAGCGGATTTACAGGGGGAAAGGAGAGTTTTCGGGCAAAAAAAATGCACCGCTTTTGCGCGGTGCATCATTTTGGGCGGGCGCGGCGTTCCGGCTTAGCCCAACAGGTCTTCGACGTCGAGAATGCGCTGCGCCACTTCGGACAGCTTGAGGTTTTTGCTCATCGCCATGGAGCGCAGCTTCTGGTAGGCCTGCTCCTCGGTGAAGCGCTGGCGCTCCATCAGCAGGCCCTTGGCGCGCTCGATCACCTTGCGCTCGGCCAGCTTGCTCTTGGTGTCGGACAGCTCGTCCAGCAGCTTTTGCTCGCGCTTGAACTGGGCCAGCGCCACTTGCAGCACCGGTTTGATGCGCTCGCTTTGCAGGCCGGCCACGATGTAGGCCGAGACCCCGGCTTCGACCGCGGCTTCCATGCTTTCCGGGTCCTGGTCTTCGGTGAACATGACGATGGGGCGGCGCTCGTCGCGGGTGGCGATGACCACGTGCTCCAGCACGTCGCGCGCATCGGACTCGGCGTCGACGATGATCATGTCAGGCTGGAGCTGGGCGATGCGCTCCGGCAGATACATATCCGGCGGCAGCGAAGCGATGATGTCGTAGCCCGCCTCCAGCAGGCCGATGCGCAGCACCCGCGCGCGCTCGGCTTGCGCATGGAGCGACTCGTCATCCTCGTCATGGATGACGGTGTTGACGACGACGATACGCAAATTGGACATGGCCGGCTTACGCATGGGAGTGGGTTATGAGCCTGCTGCAAGCAAGAATCAAACCAGTAGTTTCGATGTGCATTTGCAGATTTTACGGCACAACGCGCCAATTCTGCCAGCACTCCCCTCGCCGTTGATTACCTTTGCATGCCCCAGCGCCGTATCGTCAGCGTTTCGAGTGGACGGAATACCACGTTGTCTACGAGCAACCCTATCAGGATGACGGCGGCCAGGCCGGCGAACACTTTATCGGTGTACAGCTCGTTGCGGTTCTGGAAGATGTACCAGCCGAGTCCGCCCTGCCCGGCGGTGGTGCCGAACACCAGTTCGGCCGCGATCAGGGTGCGCCAGGCAAAGGCCCAGCCAATTTTCAAGCCGGACAGGATGGACGGCAACGCGGCCGGCACCAGGATGTGCAGCACGAAGCGCAGGCCCGTGAGGCCGTAGTTGCGGCCGGCCATGCGCAGGGTGTCGGGCACCGACTGGAAGCCGGCATAGGCGCCCACCGCCAGCGGCCACAACACGGCGTGCACGATCACGAACAGCAGGCTGGCTTTGCCGAGACCGAACCAGAGCAGCGCCAGCGGCAGCAGGGCGATGGCCGGCAACGGGTTGAACATCGCGGTCAGGGTTTCCAGCAGGTCGCGGCCGGTGCGGGTGGAGGCCGCCAGCGCGGTCAGGGCGAAGGCGGCCAGGATGCCCAGCAGGTAGCCTTGCAGCAGGACGGTGAGCGAGACGCGCACGCGGTCCGGCAGCTCGCCGCTGGCCAGGCCTTGCACGAAAGCTTGTGCGGTTTGCAGGAAGGTCGGCAGCAGCAGGTCGTTGTTTTGCCAGCGGGCGATGGCTTCCCAAATCGCGGCCAGCAGGATGAGGATCACAGTCTTGCGCAGCCAGCCTTGCCGCCAGGCGCCGCGGGCCAGCGGCAGCGCGGGAGCGGGCGGACGCGGCGCCGCTGGCGTGACGGTATATTCGCGCTCCTGGCGGATCGGCGGATCGAGGACGAGGCTCATAGCGCCACCCCGCCGTCCCGGCGCAGGCCGGGCGGTACGCCGGTGCGGCCCAAGGTACACCTGGCGGCAGGGTCGGTGCCGAACAGCAGTCCGTGGATGCGCTGCGTGGCCGCCTGAAACTCCGCGCTGCCAGCGCTCACCAGATCGAACTGATGGCTATTCAACTCCGCCCTCACCTGCCCCGGATGCGGCGACAGCAGCAAGATCCGATTCCCCACCACCAGCGCCTCCTCAATCGAATGCGTGACAAACAACAGCGTAAAGCGCAGCTCTTCCCACAAACGTCCCAGCTCCTCCTGCATCTTGCGTCGCGTGAGCGCGTCAAGCGCGGCGAAGGGTTCATCCATCAACAGCATCTCCGGCTGCATGGCCAGCGCGCGCGCAATCGCCACGCGCTGCTTCATGCCGCCGGACAGTGTGTGCGGATGGGCATCCTCAAATCCGCCCAAGCCCACCTTGGCTATCCAGTGCATGGCCCGCTCGGCCGCCTCATGACGGCTCACGCGCTTGGTCATCAGCAGCGGGAACATGACGTTCTCCTTCACCGTCTTCCACGGCGGCAGCTGATCGAACTCCTGAAACACCACGATGCGATCCGGCCCCGGCCCGCGCACTTCGGCACCGTTGATGGCAATGCTGCCGCTGGCCGGCTTGATGAAGCCCGCCGCCGCCTTCAACAGGGAAGACTTGCCGCAACCCGAAGGCCCCAGCAGCACAAAGCGATCGCCGCGATACACATCGAAGCTGACATCGTGCGTGGCGCGCGTGCCGCCATACTCCAGGCTCACGCCCTCGGCGCGCAGCAGCGGCTGGATGCCACCGGTCGGGCTGACGATCTGCAAGCTCATGATCCAGCCGCAATCACGGGATCTTCAAAGAAGTAATCGCGCCAGCTGGCAGGCTGCTTCTTGATCGCGCCAACGCGGTACAGGAACTGTGCCAAGCCATAGGTGTTCTGCGGCGCGACGCTGAAATTCACCTGCGGATTCTTAATGATTTTCACCAGCAGATCACGATCCACCTTGGCCTTGCTGACGCGCAGATAGGTATCGGCCGCGCCTTCCGGATTTTTGGCGATGTACTGCGCCGCCTCCGCCAGCGCGGCGGTGAAGGCGCGATAGGTCTTCGGATTCTCGTTGCGGAACTTCTCGGTCGCATACAGCACCGTGGCCGAGCTGGGCCCGCCCAGCACATCGTAGGAATTCAGAATGATGCGCGCATTCGGATTCGCGGCCAGCTCCTGTTCCTGGAACGGCGGATTGCCAAAGTGGCCGTTGATCTCCGTACCGCCCGCAATGACGGCCGCCGCTGCGTCAGGATGCGGCAACGTCTGCGTGTACTTGTCGAGACGCGCAAACTCCTTGTCGCCCCACTGCCTGGCCGCCGCGTATTGCAGGATGCGCGACTGCACCGACACCGTCACCGCCGGCAGCGCAATGCGATCCTTCTCGCTCAGGTCCGCAATCGACTTCACCCTGGGATTGGTGCTGACGAGGTAGTACGGGAAGCTGCCCAGCGAAGCCACGCCCTTCACATTCTGCTTGCCATGGGTGCGGTCCCAGATCGTCAGCAGCGGGCCGACGCCGGCGCCGGCGATATCGATGGCGCCCGACAGCAGCGCATCATTCACCGCCGAGCCGCCCGACAACTGCAAGCGCTCCACCGTGATATCGACGCCCAATTTTTTCCCCTGCTTCTCGATCAGTTGCTGATCCTGCGCCACGTTGAGCAGCAGGTACACCACGCCGAACTGCTCGGCGATACGAATGCGTCCCTCGGCCTGCGCCGGCGCGGCGGCGGCGAGCGTCAAGGCGAGAACGGCGGCGGTCAATCTGAACATGGTTATCCTCTGTGAGTTACAGTGCGTTAGAAAGGCACCTCGCCTTCGATGGTGGTGCGATACAGCTTGCGGCGCAGATGATCCGGCGTGCCGCCGGCGAGATGCATCAGCGAGCGGTTGTCCCAGAACACCAGATCATGCGGCGCCCAGCGATGGCGATACACATGCTCCGGCTTCACGCTGTGCGCGAACAACTCGGCCAGCAGCGCGCGGCTCTCGTCTTCGGGCATGCCGACCATGCGGGTGGTGAAATGCTCGCTCACGAACAGCGCCTTGCGACCGGTCTCCGGATGCGTGCGCACCACCGGATGCACGACCGGCTTGACCTCATCGATCTGCGCCTGCGTCAGCGCCGGACGGAACGGACTGCGGCGGCGCAACTCCTCGTACTGCGCGAGATAACTATGCTCGGCACGCGCGCCGTGCACCGCATGACGCAGCGCGACCGGCAGCGTGTCGTAGGCGAGGTGCATATTGGCGAACAGCGCTCAGGCCCAGCGGCTGGCCGTTCTCGATGATATTGGAAATGATCAGCACCTCCGGATGGGAGGGCAGCTGGAAATTGCGCAGCACATGGATTTGCAGCGGCCCGAAACGGCGGCTGAAATCGACTTGCTGCTGCGGCGTGATGCGTTGATCGCGGAACACCAGCAGATGGTGATCCAGATGCGCCTTATGAATCCGCTGGAAGTCCCGCCGCGGCAGCGGGCGGTTCAGGTCCAGCCCCAGAATCTCCGCGCCCAACGGCGCATCAAACAACTCAACCTGAAAAGAATCCTGAAGAACGGCAGCCATGACACACTCTCTCGTAAAGATGTGCCATACAGTCTATGTCGCCGTTCTTATTTAGAAAACGAAGCTTATCCGATATCCTTATGCGGATAGTGCTCGTAGTAGTGAACGCAAACGCAATACCACCCGCTCTTCCACGCTTTCAAGATAGCGTAGAGGTTTTACCATTTCGGTCGTGAGCCTGTCGAAGTCTCGTTCGGTGATCTGTTTGAGTTTATTTAATGTGCTCGCACTTGCCACCTGCCGAATATCCAATCCTAACAAATAAACACCTGCCACATCAGGGTCACCATCGCCTGCTTCCAGAGCTTCATCGACCTCGTATATTCGGTCGAAATTTCCCGCATTGGCATAGTTATCCATGATAAATATGAGATCTTGCGCATCTTTAGGATTGTCTCTTCCACGATCTGACCAGGCGACTATCTTCAGGATCGCCAGTCCTGGTATTGAAACCACTTTTTGAACAAACCCATGAGAGAACTCCACTAATTCTGCTGCCGCGAGGACATCCTCGTAGCCCGCCACATTCATAATCGTCTTGAGATCAGGTGGCCAAGCTACCTCATCGGTGCCATTCGAGATCTCGCCGAAAGGAACCAAGTCGATGTGATAGTCGTATTCGCCGTCCGCGCCTTTATAGTAGAGGCGCTGCTTGGCCCTCACCCCATTCTTAAAGGTTCCGCGCGCAATAAGTCGTGCACGCAACGCTTCAAACTGATTCCAATCCTTCACTGCAACTGCGAAATCTACGTCGTGTGTCGCTCGCTTGATCTCAAGTCCGAACACATGCGTGAGAAGTACGTCACGCGCGGTTGCACCGACCAGCATGTGGGCTATTCCTTCTGCTTCGGCACCGATTGCGACCTCACGTAGAATCTCTATCGTGATCGGATCGACAGGACGGTCAGCGAGGATTGATCGTGGGCTCAATGAAGTTATCCTTAATTATGGTGGCAATTTCTTTTGCTCTCGGATCTAGCAAAGATAAAAGGTCGGAATACACCAGCAATGGAGGTACGATCCCAGGAACAGTTTCAATACCAGGCGACCAAAACTTCTCCAACACTTCAATCTGTCCTTCAGGATCAGGCCTCATGCGTATTGTCTTCGTAAGCACCTTGATTGCATTACGGATTTCCATTACATCTACATATATTGTTTGAGTAGACGGCTTCAAATTTGTGGACATCCTTGCTGCCGCCACTTCAGCTCCCCATGCTGCATGAAGGCCTCCAATATCTGTATTTTTCCACCAGTAGGGATCAGGACAACTGAATCGACGGCTGTTAAGCTTTGTACGGAGCGTAGTTGGGAAGTTAGCTACCCATTCGTCTACAAGGCGATTCGGTTCCAGAATTTTTCGGGTGTGCTTAGTACCAGTGAGGAGGTAGCCTCGCCGTTCCAAATCCTCCAACACGTTGTAAGCGGTACCTATCGCCACACCTGAGATTGCCGCGATCTCCTTGTATGTCGCATTAATGAGATCCGGCTCGCATAGCAAAGCAAAAATAACACGTAAGGCTGCTGCGTTTGTAAGGCCTTTGGGTGCTTTGGATAATTGCTGTCTGTGTGCGTTTTTTTCACCTACCGTAAAGACGAACAGACCTCTGCTCCTTAAGTAGGCGTTCCCGTGTGTATCGATGAACTGTAGGCCGACGGTCCGGCAGTACACAGCAAGCTCCTTGCTCATGTATTCAGTTACCAATATGAGTGGGGAGCTGATTTGTCTCGAACGGAGATCAATCTGGTCCAGCTGTATTTTTCGGTCGATCGCCGTTTTACATTCCACAATGTAATGATGGGTTTGCCCGTCCAGTATGAGATCCACAGAGGCATCTGCTTCATAGGCAACTCCGACCTTTGGATGGATCTCAACCACGGTACCTTGAATTTCGGTTTTTTCCCGTAGCGCGTCAAGAGCGTTGTAGAGCAAAGTCTGCTCCAATTCGTATGTCGGCTGATTCATTCAATTCCCCCTCGTTTTCACGATCCGTGAATTCTTCCATTTTATGAAAATATCACGTTATTTTCAATAAATTTAAAAATTCACGGAACGTGAAAATAACTAAAAATTGAATCCCCGTATATTAATGCAATTAGTCTCCATAGTTGGCTTCAAGAGGTCCTTATGACTCAAGCGCGACGGCAGGGGTAAGGATGTGGAGGGAACTTCGTCCAGCAGCGTGATCACGGAATGGAGGATAGGGCGAGCACCTGGGGAGGTAGCACCTCCTTGTAGCTGGTGCTCGCGCTGCGGGCAGCAATCCCGAGGGCATTGCTGCTTAACTTAAAGCGATCCATGTTGTCCTCCGTTAGATCGCTCTAATTTTAGGACAACTGGATCGGCCTAAAACTGTTCTTACGCGGTTTCGTATTTCGCCAGGCGTTGCTGCACCGCCGGGGCCAGCTGCTCCAGGGAGCTGACGGCGATGCCCATGTCTTGCAGCTTGCCGTCGTTGATGCCGTAGACCCAGCCGTGCACGGTCAGTTCCTGGCCGCGGTCCCAGGCGTCGCGCACGATGGTGGTTTGCACCACGTTGTTCACCTGCTCCACCACGTTCAGTTCGACCAGGCGCTCCGAACGCTTCTGCTCGTTGACCACGCTGCCCAGGTAGCGCTCGTGCTTCTGGTTGACGTCGTAGACGTGGCGCAACCAGTTGTCCACCAGGCCGACGCGGGTGCCGGTCATGGCGGCGTGCACGCCCTTGCAGCCGTAATGGCCGACGATGATCACGTGCTTGACCTTCAGCACCTCGATCGCGAACTGCAACACCGACAGGCAGTTCAGGTCGGAGTGCACCACCACGTTGGCGATGTTGCGGTGGACGAACACGTCGCCCGGCGCCAGGCCCAGCAGTTCATTCGCCGGCACGCGGCTGTCCGAGCAACCGATCCACAGGTATTCCGGCGCGGCCTGGTTGGCCAGGCGGTTGAAGAAGTCCGGGTCGCGTTCCACTTCCGATGCGGCCCATTTGCGGTTGTTCTCCAGCAGGTGACGCAGGGGGGATGTGCTGTTCTTCAGGCTTTCCATGATGCTCCTCTCGTACATAAGAAGACCGCCGGTCTGCTGAAAAGCAGCGCGGCGGTCTGGATATTACCGATTCAACGTGACAACTCAGTGACCCATTGATTACTCAAAAAAGTCCTTTACCTTGTCGCGCCAGGTTTTCGTCTGTGGGCTGTGCTTGGCGCCGCCTTCGGTGGTCGACTTCTCAAACTCGCGCAGCAGTTCCTTCTGCTTCTCGGTCAGCTTGACCGGGGTCTCGACCGCCACGTGGCAGAACAGATCGCCGGCGAAGCCGGAACGCACGCCCTTGATGCCCTTGCCTTTCAGGCGGAAGGTCTTGCCCGACTGGGTACCCTCGGGGATCGTAAACGCTACTTTACCAGACAAGGTCGGCACCTCGATTTCGCCGCCCAACGCCGCCTTGGCGAAGGAAATCGGCATTTCGCAGTGCAGGTCGTCGCCTTCGCGCTGGAACACGCTGTGCGGCTTGATGTGGATTTCCACGTACAAGTCGCCCGACGGACCGCCATTGGTGCCCGGTTCGCCGTTGCCGGACGAGCGGATACGCATGCCGTTGTCGATACCAACCGGGATCTTCACTTCCAGCGTCTTGTTGCGCTTGATGCGGCCCTGGCCCGAGCACGCGGCGCATGGCTCGGGAATGATCTTGCCGGTGCCATGGCATTTCGGGCAGGTCTGCTGGATGCTGAAGAAGCCCTGCTGCATGCGCACCTGGCCGTGGCCGGCGCAGGTCGAGCAGGTCACCGGCGAGGTGCCCGGCTTGGCGCCGGAACCGTGGCAGGTGTCGCACTTGTCCCACGACGGCACGCGGATGGTGGTGTCGAAGCCGTGCGCGGCCTGTTCCAGCGTGATCTCCAGGTTGTAGCGCAGGTCGGCGCCACGGTACACCTGCGGGCCCTGGCTGCGGCCGCGGCCGCCGCCGAAGATGTCGCCAAAGATGTCGCCGAAGGCATCGCCGAAACCGCCGCCGCCAAAGCCGCCACCGCCGCCCATGTTCGGATCGACGCCGGCGTGACCGTAGCGGTCATACGCCTCGCGCTTCTCTGGATTGGTCAGCATCTCGTAGGCTTCTTTGACTTCCTTGAATTTCTCTTCCGCGTCCTTGCTGTCCGGATTGCGGTCCGGATGGTACTTCATAGCCAGTTTGCGATAGGCCTTCTTGATCTCGTCCTCGGAGGCGCTCTTTGCAACACCGAGTACTTCGTAGAAATCACGCTTTGCCATGTTGTCGTAACCTTGCTTATATTCTGTACTGATTTATGCGAAAAAGCCGAGCCGGCGGCGCTGCCACACGACTCGGCTGGCCAAACCCGCTTGCGCGGGGATGGCGATTACTTGCTGTCTTTGACTTCCTTGAAGTCGGCGTCGACCACGTCGTCCTGCGGCTTGGCCTGCTCGGCGCCGGCGCCCGGGGCCGCGCCACCTTCGGCGCCGCCAGCGGCTTGCTGGGCTTGCATGTCAGCATACATCTTCTCGCCCAGCTTCTGCGAGGCGGTCGACAGGGCAGCCACCTTGGCGTCGATCTCGGCCTTGTCGCCCGACTTGATCGAGGCTTCCAGGTCGTTGATCGCCGCTTCGATCTTCTCTTTCTCGCCGCCTTCCAGCTTGTCGCCGTATTCGGTCAGCGACTTGCGGGTCGAGTGCACCAGCGCGTCGGCCTGGTTGCGCGACTCGGCCAGTTCCTTCACTTTCTTGTCTTCCTCGGCGTTGACTTCGGCGTCCTTCACCATTTTCTGGATTTCCGCTTCGGTCAGGCCCGAGTTGGCCTTGATCGTGATCTTGTTCTCTTTGCCGGTGGCCTTGTCCTTGGCGCCCACGTGCAGAATGCCGTTGGCGTCGATGTCGAAGGTCACTTCGATCTGTGGGGTGCCGCGTGCCGCTGGCGGGATGCCTTCCAGATTGAATTCGCCCAGGCCCTTGTTGCCGGCCGCGATTTCACGCTCGCCCTGGTAGACCTTGATGGTCACCGCTGGCTGGTTGTCGTCGGCGGTCGAGAACACTTGCGAGAACTTGGTCGGGATCGTGGTGTTCTTGTGGATCATCTTGGTCATCACGCCGCCCAGGGTTTCGATGCCCAGCGACAGCGGGGTCACGTCCAGCAGCAGCAGGTCTTTGCGCTCGCCCGACAGCACCGAACCTTGAATCGCCGCGCCAACCGCGACCGCTTCGTCCGGGTTCACGTCCTTGCGTGGGTCCTTGCCGAAGAACTCCTTGACCTTTTCCTGCACCTTGGGCATGCGGGTCATGCCGCCGACCAGGATGATGTCGTCGATGTCCGTCACCTTCACGCCCGCGTCCTTGATGGCGGTGCGGCATGGCTCGATGGTGGCGTTGATCAGTTCCTCCACCAGCGCTTCCAGCTTGGCGCGGGTGATCTTCAGGGTCAGGTGGACCGGTGCGCCGTTCGCCATGGCGATGTACGGCTCGTTGATTTCGGTCTGCGCCGACGACGACAGTTCGATCTTCGCGCGCTCGGCCGAAGCCTTGATGCGTTGCAGGGCGATCGGATCTTTTTTCAGGTCCAGGCCGTTGATCTTCTTGAACTCTTCGATGATGTAGTCGATCACGCGCTGGTCGAAGTCTTCGCCGCCCAGGAAGGTGTCGCCGTTGGTCGACAGCACTTCGAACTGCTTCTCGCCATCGACGTCGGCGATTTCAATGATCGAGACGTCGAAAGTACCGCCGCCCAAGTCGTACACGGCGATCTTGCGGTCGCCCTTTTCCGACTTGTCCAGGCCGAAGGCCAGGGCTGCCGCGGTTGGTTCGTTGATGATGCGCTTGACGTCCAGGCCAGCGATACGGCCGGCGTCTTTGGTGGCCTGGCGCTGCGAGTCGTTGAAGTACGCAGGCACGGTGATGACGGCCTCGGTGACTTCTTCACCCAGGTAGTCTTCCGCGGTTTTCTTCATCTTGCGCAGCACTTCGGCCGAGATTTGCGGTGGCGCCAGTTTCTTGTCGCGCACGCTGATCCAGGCGTCGCCGTTGTCTGCCTTGGTGATGGCGTAAGGCATCAGGCCGATGTCCTTCTGCACTTCCTTCTCGTCGAACTTACGGCCGATCAGGCGTTTGACCGCGAACAGGGTGTTTTTTGGGTTGGTCACGGCCTGGCGTTTCGCCGGTGCGCCGACCAGGATTTCACCATCTTCTTGATAAGCAATGATAGATGGCGTCGTGCGCGCGCCTTCGGCGTTTTCGATGACCTTAGGCTGGCCGTTTTCCATGACGGAAACGCAGGAGTTGGTGGTTCCCAAATCGATACCGATAATACGACCCATGATTTTATTCCTTATTTGCTAAAGTTCAGATGGTACTAATATGTGGAAAAACTCTGTCGTTTCAAGAGCTTAAAATTACTTCGCTTGCGCCGCGGTGACGATGGCCGGACGCAGCAGGCGGTCGGCGATCATATAACCTTTTTGCAGCACAGCAACAACGGTATTGGCTTCCTGCTCGGCAGGCACCACGGCCACGGCCTGGTGCTTGTTCGGGTCCAGCTTCTCGCCCTGCGCCGGTTCGATGGCGATCAGGCGGTTGCGCTCGAAGGCCGAGGACAGCTGTTTCAGCGTCATTTCCACGCCTTCTTTCAGCGATTCCACGGTGGGCGTGTCGACTTTCAGGGCCATTTCCAGGCTGTCCTTGACCGGCACCATGGCTTCGGCAAAGCTTTCGACAGCGAATTTATGGGCCTTGGCCACATCTTCCTGGGCGCGGCGGCGGATGTTTTCACCGTCGGCTTTGGCGCGCATGAAGGCGTCGTGCATTTCAGCCAGTTTGGCTTCGGTGGCGGCCAGCTGTTCTTCCAACGATGGGCCGGTTTCCGGGGTCGATGGTGGGGCCGACGCAGCGGCTTCGGCCGCCTCTGGATTAGGTGGTACGGCTTGGTTTTCCTGATCTTGCATCTAAAGACTCCTACAATCGTATTTGTTTGACATTACTTTTGTTACCGCTGTGGCAGCAAATGGGGCAATAACCTACGATTTCAAGGGTTTATTTGCCTGCCATTTCGACAAGGTTAAGCTTGCATCAGGCGGCTATTTTAACAGGCTGGCACTCGTCACCCGCAAGTGCTGATTGTCGGGTGACGGTGGGATGGTGGCGGGATTGTTGCGTTTCAGTCAGATGCGCCCAGTTGCAGGGCGACGGCGCGGCCGGCTTCGGCGTCTTTTTTCAGCGCCTCGCGCTGCGACGGCGCCAGCTGCGTCGGCCAGCCGATGATGTGCTGTTCGGCAATCTCGGCCAGCGCGGCGATCCAGGCCGGCGATTCGTTCAGGCAAGGGATGTAATGGAACCCGGCCCCTTGGGCGCCGCCGTTGCTTTCGAATTCATGGCGCACTTCCATGCTGATTTCCTCCAGCGTTTCCAGGCAGTCGGCGATGAAGCCGGGGCAGATCACGTCCACACGGCGCACGCCGTCGCGCGCCAGCTGGGCCACGGTCGGCGCGGTGTAAGGTTGCAGCCACTCGGCCTTGCCGAAGCGCGACTGGAAGGTGACGACGTACTCGTCCGGTTTCAGCTTGAGGGCGGCGGCCAGCAGGCGCGCGGTTTTCAGGCATTCGCAGTGGTAGGGATCGCCCAGCATCAGGGTGCGCTTGGGTACGCCGTGGAAGGACATCACCAGCTTTTCCGGCTTGCCGTGCTGTTCCCAGTGGTTGAGCACGGAGTCGCGCAGGGCGCGGATATAGCCGTCGTGGTCGTGGTAGTTGCGCACGAAGCGCAGCTCCGGGATGTTGCGCACGCTGCCGTAATGCTGGAACACGGCATCGTAGATGGAGCCGGTGGTGGTGCCGGAGTATTGCGGATAGGCCGGCAGCAGCAGGATGCGGTCGGCGCCGTCCTGCTTCAGCTTGGACAGCACTTCCGGCAGCGACGGCGAGCCGTAGCGCATGGCCACGGCGACGGTCAGGTCCTGATGGCCGCGTTCGCCGAGCGCGGCGCGCAGGCCGAGCGCCTGGGCGTCGGTATGGGTGCGCAGCGGCGAGCCTTCGTTGGTCCAGATGGTGGCGTATTTTTTCGCCGACTGGCCGGAGCGGAACGGCAGGATGATCAGGTTGAGGATGAACCACCAGATCACACGGGGAATCTCGACCACGCGCGGGTCGGACAGGAACTGCTTGAGATAGCGGCGCACGGCGGAAGCAGTCGGCGCATCGGGCGTACCGAGGTTGACCAGCACGATGGCGCTGCGGCCAACATTGCCGTGCTTGTGCGGAGGTTCTTTTTGGAAGGTCATGAATGGCTAAAGGGGAATACCGTTAGCCGTTATCTTAATGCATAAGCCTGATTGCCGCGACGGCAACGCCGCCCATGACCGTGGTCATTCCAAAAGCGGCAAAAATAAACCATTCCACCATTCGAACTTCCAATTGATAAATGTCCGTTCGAAGACCGGCAATCTCCTCTCTTGTAGCCATGCGCAACTCCATACCGCTAAGCTGTGTTTCAATGCGCACAAGCCGCTGCTTCGTGTCATCTGCGAAAGCTTCTTGCTTCTCAAACCGTTGCTCTGTTTCCATCATCGCCTCCCCTTGTAAAAAAGGGCAATGATCAATCTTAATCCTTTTAATGCACGCTGGTCTGATCTATATCAAGAGGCGAGCAGCTCGCGGGCGTGTTTGCGGGTGGTGGCGGTGATTTCCAGGCCGCCCAGCATGCGGGCGATTTCTTCCACGCGGGATTTGGCATCCAGCACGTCGATGCGCGAGGCGGTTTTGCCGTTGTCCAGCGTGCCCTTGGCCACCTGGAAGTGCTGGCCCGCCTGGCTGGCCACCTGCGGCAAGTGCGTCACGCACAGCACCTGGCGCTCCTGTCCCAGCCGGCGCAGCAGGCGGCCCACCACTTCCGCTACGCCGCCGCCGATGCCGCTGTCCACTTCATCGAAGATCAGGGTCGGCACCGTGGTCGCGTTCGAAGTGATCACTGAAATCGCCAGCGAAATGCGCGCCAGTTCGCCGCCCGACGCCACCTTGGCCAGCGGGCGCGCCGCCACGCCCGCGTGGCCGGCCACCAGGAATTCCACCTGCTCCAGACCGTACGCCGCCGGCTCGCACGCATTCAGCGCCACTTCGAAACGGCCGCCCGTCATGTTCAACTCCTGCATGGCCTTGGTGACCGCGTCACCCAGCTGCCGGGCGGCGCGCACGCGCGCGGCCGACAGCTTGCCCGCCTCCGCCATGTAGGCCGACTTCAATTTCTCTTCCTGCTTGCGCAAGCCTTCCAGATCAGTGGCGTCGGCCAGCTGCGACAGGCGCGTGGCCAGCTTGGCGTGTTCCTGCGGCAGCTCATCTTCCGGCACGCGGAACTTGCGCGCGGCCGAATGGATGGCGTCCATGCGCGCCTCCACCGTGCGCAGGCGCGCCGGGTCGAGATCCACGCGGTCCAGATAATCGTTGAGCGCATACACCGCTTCCTGCAACTGGATGCGCGCCGGCTCGATCAGGTCCACGATCGGCTGCAAGCCGCTGTCGATATCGGCCAGCTTGCCCAGCTTCTGGTTCAACGACGACAGCTGCGACAGGATCGGATGATCCTCCGCCTCCGAAATCGCCGCCAGCGCCTCCTGCGCGCCCTCCATCAGACTGGCGGCGTGCGACAGGCGGCTTTGCTCGTTGCTGACCTCCGCCCACTCGCCCGGCTGGACCGCCAGCTTTTCCAGCTCATTGACCTGCCACTCCAGCCGCTCGCGCTCGTACAGCACGTTGGCGGCATTGGTCTCGAATTCCTCCAGCTGCCTGGCCAGCGCGCGCCACGCCTTGTAGGCCGCCGACACCGCGCGCGCCTCGCCGCCGGCGCCGGCCTGGCCGTCCAGCAGATCGCGCTGCGCCTCGGTCTTCATCAGCGACTGGTGCGCGTGCTGGCCGTGAATGTCGACCAACAGGTCGCCCAGCTCGCGCAGCTGCGACGCCGTGGCGGCGACGCCGTTGATGTAAGCCTTGCTGCGGCCGGCGTTGTCGATCACGCGGCGCAGCAGCGCGCCGCCCTCTTCCACCGCGAACTCATGCGCCGCCAGCCAGTCGCACGCCTGCTCGCTGAGCGCGAAATCGGCCGTGATATCGGCCTTGGCCGCGCCCTCGCGCACCACGCTGGCGTCGCCGCGTCCGCCCAGCGCCAGCGTCAACGCATCGATCAGGATCGACTTGCCGGCCCCGGTCTCGCCGGTGAACACGGTGAAGCCGGCGGAAAATTCCAGTTCTATCGTATCGACGATAACGAAATCACGGATGGACAGGGTGCGCAGCATGAAGACCTGTAAATGTGGTTAGGCGAGCTTGCCCTCACCGGACGGATATTCGTTCCAGTGCAGCTTTTCGCGCAGGGTATTGTAGTAGCTCCAGCCATCCGGATGCAGGAAGGTGATCGCGTGCGGCGAGCGCTGGATCACGATGCGGTCCTGCGCTTGCAGGCTGGCGAAGGTTTGCATGTCGAAGTTGACGCTGATGTCGCGCCCGCGCACGATTTCCACCACGATCTCGCTCGACTCCGGCAGCACGATCGGCCGGTTGGACAGCGCGTGCGGCGCGATCGGCACCATCACGATGCCGCCCAGCGACGGGTGCAGCAGCGGCCCGCCGGCCGACAGCGCGTAGGCGGTGGAGCCGGTCGGGGTCGAAATGATCAGGCCATCGGAACGCTGGTTGTACATGAACTGGCCGTCCACGTCCACGCGCAGCTCGGCCATGCCGGCGCCGGCGCCGCGCGACACCACCACGTCGTTGACCGCCATGCCGACGTGGATGCTGGCGTCGCCGCGCATCACGCGGCCCTCCAGCAGGGTGCGGCGCTCGGCCTTGTAGCTGCCGCTCAAGATGCGGCCCAGCGCATCGTGCATGCCTTCCAGCGGGATATCGGTCATGAAGCCCAGCCGGCCCTGGTTGATGCCGATCAGCGGCACATTGAACGGCGCCAGCTGGCGCGCGATGCCCAGCATGGTGCCGTCGCCGCCCATCACGATGGCGGCGTCGCATTCGGCGCCGATGCCGGCCGCGCTCAGCACGCGCGCATCGTCCAGCTGCACGCCCAGGTGGGCGGCGGTGGTTTCCTCGAACACCACCTCGTAGCCGCGCTGCTGGAGGAAATCGACCACGCTGGCCACCGACTCGGCAATACCGTCGGTATTCGGGCGCACGACCAGTGCGATAGTGTGGAAAACAGCGTGCGTGGTGGTCATAAAAATCTCTGCTTCATGCTGGGAGCGCCATCACTGTACATTTAAACAGTATCTTGCGCAAGTTTAATGGCCAACCGACAGAATGCCCATGCCGGCCGAAATCATCACGGCAAACAGCAACGCGATCATATAGGCCAGCATCAGCACCGACCAGCGCGCGAAGGTGCCGAAGCGGCTGCTATGGTACACGCGCCGCATGGCCCACGGCAGGTAGCCGATCAGCCAGCACCACAGCGCGAATTGCAGCAGCGGAAAATGCGCCAGCAGGATCAGGCTGAAGGTCAGGAAGGCAAAGGCGTTGGTGTGCAGCGCGAACAGCATGTGCTCGCCGAAGCGGCGGCCCGAGCCCAGGTACAGCACCTTGAGCAACAGCGCAAACACCGGCATCAGCAGGAAGATGGCGTACGGCGCGTAGTGGCTCATGCCGTTCTTGAACACCTTGACCTGCTCTTCCGGCGGCAGCTGGTTGAGCGCGTGCCACTGGCGGCGCAGCAGCGGCCAGTCGGTCAGCTTGCCGTCGATGTATTCCTCGTTGATGTTGAGATCGACGTTTTCCTTGCCCTCGGCCTTGGCGTCGGTGGCGGCCGATTCCTGCGCCTTGGCGGCGCGCATTTCCGATTTGGCGTCCTCGGCCGCCATCTCGCTCATCATGTCGGCCAACGCTTCCTTGGCGGCCGATTTGCCGGCCGCGTCCTCCGGCGTTGGCGGCTTGCCGAGCTTGTCCCGTTCGGCCGCCACCGTATCGGCCAGCACGCGCGCCGGCGCCACCGCCTTGGCGGCGGTGGTCTGGCCTTCCAGCTTGCTATCGCCATGCGTCCCGCCGCCACCGGTGAGTTTCAACAGCGCAAAGAACAGCACGGAAAAGGTCAGGTACATGCGCAGCGGCTGCACGTAGCGCACGCGGCGGCCGCGGATATATTCGTTGGTCAGCTCGCCCGGCTTGAGGATCAGCAGCCGCAACGAACTCCACAGCTTGCCTTCCAGCGCCACGTAGTGGCCGATGAACTCATGCAGGAACTCGCGCGTGCTGGCGTGGTGCAACACCGCCTCCTGCCCGCAATGGGAGCAGTAATGGCCGCTCAGCGGCGTTTCGCAGTTGGCGCAATTGTCCAGCTTGGCGGCAGTGCTCATGCAGAAAATCCCGGTGAAGAAATGTGGTCTGAATGATAAACGACTTCTTGCCACTGTTGTCAGAATTCAAGGTGGCGACTGACGCAAAACCAACTGGCTAACATGGCCGCATACTCACGGGAGGCCATCATCATGAAAGACCAGCACGTCAATACCGATGCCAAGGTGAAGGACGACGGCATCAAGCGCATGCCGCATGAGCGCGACGAGGCGCCCGACAATAACGGTGCCAAGACCCGCAGCATCATGCGCCAGGCGGCCAACGATATCGACAGCGGCATGGTCGACACCGATCTGCACAATCAGCGCGGCGTGCAGAAGCCGCGCGAGGACGCCAAGGCGCGGCCGCAGCCGCAAACCAAGCGCGATTGATCGCAAAGGAGCCGCCCATGCGCCAGCACACCGCCCGCTTCCTGTTCGCCATCGCCTGCCTGCCGCCGCTGGCCATGGCCCAGTCCTACCCGACCGGCTACGGCCCCAACCCGGCCTTGCCGGAGCCGGACCGCAAACTCATCCCCACGCTCAACGTGGCGCCCACCGAACCCTGGACGGCGCAGCAGCAGCCCAGCGCGCCGCCCGGTTTCAGTGTGACCGCCTACGCGCGCGGGCTCGACCATCCGCGCTGGCTGTACACGCTGCCCAACGGCGACGTGCTGGTGGCCGAAACCAACGCCCCGCCCAAGCCGGACGACAGCAAAGGCATCAAGGGCATGGTGATGAAATTCGAGATGAAGAAGGCCGGCGCCGAAACGCCCTCGGCCAACCGCATCACGCTGCTGCGCGGGCTGGACGCCAAGGGCATGGCGCAAAGCCGCAGCGTGTATCTCGCCGGTTTGAATTCGCCGTTCGGCATGGCCCTGGTCGGCAAGGACCTGTACGTGGCCGATACCGACGCCGTGCTGCGCTTCCCCTACCAGGAAGGCGCCACCAGCATCACCACGCCGGGCGTGAAGGTGATGGACCTGCCGGCCGGCACCATCAACCACCACTGGACCAAGAACGTGATCGCCAGCCCGGACGGCAAATACCTGTACGTCACGGTCGGCTCCAACAGCAATGTGGCGGAAAACGGCATGGAAGCGGAAAACGGCCGCGCCGCCATCTGGCAGCTGGATCTGGCCAGCGGCAAGTCACGCCTGTACGCCACCGGCCTGCGCAATCCCAACGGCATGGACTGGGAGCCGCAGACCAATACCTTGTGGACCACGGTCAACGAACGAGATGAACTGGGCAACGATCTGGTGCCGGACTACATGACCTCGGTGAAGGATGGCGGTTTCTATGGCTGGCCCTACAGCTACTACGGCCAGCATGTGGACAGCCGCGTCAAGCCGCAGAAGCCGGAGCTGGTGGCCAAGGCCCTCGTGCCCGATTACGCGCTGGGCGGCCACACGGCCTCGCTGGGCCTGACCTTCTACGATGGCAAGCTGTTCCCGCAGAGCTATCAGGGCGGCGTGTTCATCGGCCAGCATGGCTCGTGGAACCGCAAGCCGCACAGCGGTTACAAGGTGGTGTTCATTCCGTTCAGCGGCGGCAAGCCGTCCGGGCCGCCGCAGGATTTCCTGGCCGGCTTCCTCACGCGCGATGGCAAGGCGCAGGGTCGGCCGGTGGGCGTGGTGGTGGACGGACAGGGCGCGCTGCTGGTGGCGGACGATGTGGGCAACGTGGTGTGGCGGGTGGCGCCGTCCTCAGCGCAATCGGCCAGCCGCTGATAAAATCCTTGTCTGGTTTTCACAGACAAGGATTTAAACATGCGCATCCTGCACACCATGCTGCGAGTCGGCGACCTGCAACGCTCCATCGATTTCTACACCAAGGTGCTCGGCATGAAACTGCTGCGCACCAGCGACAATCCGGAATACAAGTACACGCTGGCCTTCCTCGGCTACGGCTCGAATCCGGACCACGCTGAACTGGAGCTGACCTACAATTACGGCACCACCAGCTACGACATGGGCACGGCTTATGGCCACATCGCCATTTCGGCCGAGGACATCTACGCCACCGCCGCCGCCGTGAAGGCCAATGGCGGCAACGTCACGCGCGAGCCGGGCCCGGTGAAAGGCGGCACCACCGTGATCGCCTTCGTCACCGATCCCGACGGCTACAAAATCGAGCTGATCGAACGCAGCTTCGACGGCCAGGGCGCCGGCCTGTAAGACATCACACGGCGGCCGCGCCCAGTGCGGCGCAGGCCGCGATCACTGCCAGGCTGACGGGGTCCTTGCTGACGTACAGCAGCGGGTCTTCGTTGACCTCGCCCCGGAACGACAGCACCCACAAGCGTCCCAGCCACAGCATGGCCAGCGGCACGATGCCGTACAGCCAGGCTGGATGACGATACAGCCTGAGCACGTTCTCCGAATTAAAGTACAGCATGAAAATCACCACCGACACGAAGGCGCTGTTCATGCCCAGCATGCCGATCGGCGCGCGGTCGGCGGTGGCGTAGCCGCGTCCCGAGGTTTTATCCTTGCCCACCTGCTCCAGGTTGAACAGTTCGCTGTGGCGCTTGAGCAGGGCCAGCGACAGGAACAGGAAGAAGGAAAACGCCAGCAGCCAGAACGACGGTTCGATGCGCGTGGCGGCGCAACCGCCCAGTACGCGCAAGGTGTGCAGCAGGGCCAGCGTGACGGTGTCCACCATCAGCAGGCGCTTGAGGTAGGCCGAATAGGTGACCGTGACGCCGAAATACACCGCCACGGCCGCCAGCAGCAGCCAGCCGTAGTAGGCGCACAGGCCCAGCGCCGCCAGTGCCAGCACGACGCTGACGGCGCGCGCCAGCGCTGCGGACAGCGCGCCGCTGGCGATCGGGCGGTGGCGCTTGATGGGATGGTGGCGGTCGTCTTCGGCGTCCATCGCGTCGTTGAGCAGATAGGCGCTGGAGGCGCACAGGCAGAACGCCACGAAGGCCAGCAGCGATTGCAGCGCGGTGGCGCCGCTGATCGCATGGCCGGCGAACATCGGCACGAACACCAGCAGGTTTTTCAGCCAGTGGCGCGGGCGCAGGCCTTGCCACAGGGCGCGCGCGGTCGAGGGCTGACGGGTCAGTTGCAGTTCGGCGCTGCTCATGCCGCGGCTTTCGCGGTGCCGCCCGGCAGGCGCGCGGCCAGCCAGATGGCGGCGAACGGCACCAGCATCGGGTACAGGCCCCAGATGGCGCGGCCATCGACGCGCACGCACAGCGCGGCATACAGCGGCGGCAGCGCCATCAACAGCAACAGCGACTTCAGTGGCCGCAGCATAGCCCCGGCGGCGTGTGCAGCCGCCACGGACGCGGTGCCGGGGGCGGGGGCGGCGGTCGTGCTGCCGGTGCCGCGCATGCCCAGCAGCGCCAGCGGCAGTACGACGCCTACCGCTGTCGCCAGCGAGGCCAGCGAACGCACATCCTGCAAAGCCGTAATCACGGTATGAATGCTCGGCGCCCAAACATAGCTCGGCAAGCCGGGAATCAGCCACCAGCGCACCGCCACCATCCACGCGCCGGCCGCCGCCAGCGCGGCCAGGCCCGGCAGGACTGCGATACGGCGCATGGCCAGCAGCCACACCAACAGCAGAATATTTTCCTCGCGCACCGCCGATCCCAAGATGCCAGCCAGCGCAGCCAACCACGGCTGTCCGGACAGCACCGCCAGCACGAACGCGGTGCGGGCGCAGATCGAGGCCGGATCGGTCAGCAGGTAAGGCGCGTACCAGAAGGTGGGCACCGACAGGATCATCAGCAGACCGGCGATCACGGCGGCGTTGCGGCCGGCCTGCACGCGCAGCATGGCCAGCGCCATCATCACGGCGGTGGCGCTGATGCACAGCCAGTTGAGCAGGGCGAAGCTGTGGCGCGTATTGCCAGGAATGGCGGCGGCCAGCGCCGGCGCCAGCAGACGATACGGGAACGGCGCGCGCAGTTCGCTGGCCGGGATTTCGCCGCGCAGGTAACGCGCGGTATCGAAGTAGGCTTGCGAATCCTCCACGGTGCCGCCCCAGCGCCAGATCATCACGAACAACGCCAGCGCGGCAAAGGTGGCGGTCAAAACAAGAAACTGCTTACGATTCAAAGAGGTAGTCATGCGGCTTTAACGATTTACTAACAGCGCCGGATACTACCTCCTCTTTGACTTTTAGTCCATCGCCGCACCGGACGGACGCAGCAGGTCGGCGATGCCGATGCGCTCGGCAAACTCCACGCGCACCCGCTCGGCCACCTCGGTGACCGCCGTCACGCCGTCATCGACAAAGTCGGTGATCGAGCGGAACGGGCGCGTGCCATGCGGCAGGCCGACGATGCGGGCGATGTCGGCCGCCACCGCCGCCGGATCGGCTTCCGGCGGCATCAACTCGGTCAGGCGCGCGCCAACCTGATCCATCAGGCCATCGTAGACCGCGTAGGCGGCGCTGGTGGCCTGGTCGGCCGGCTTGCCGGCGTTGGCGAAGTGGTCGGTGCCCGCCGTGAACGCGCCCGGCACCACGATCGAAGTTTCGATATTGAAGCGCGCCAGCTCGTACGCCATGGTCACCGCGATCGAATCCATGGCCGCCTTGGCCCCCGCATACGGGCCGAGGAAAGGCGGGAAGCCGCCGCGCGTGGTCGAACTGCTGACCCACAGCACCAGTCCCTGCTTCCGCGCCCGCATCACCGGCAGCACCGCCTTGTTGACGCGCTGCGTGCCGAGGACATTGGTGTCGAACACCTTGCTGATTTCCTCCGCCGTGTAGGCCTCGGTCGGGCCGATCACCAGATGGCCGGCGTTATGCACCACCACATCCAGCCGGCCGCGCTCGGCCATGATGGCGGCCACCGCCGCGTCGGCCGACGCCTGCGACAACACATCCAGCTCCACCGCACGCACATCGGCGCCATGGGCGAAGGCCCAGTCGCGCAGCTCGCGCACCTTGGCGGCGTTGCGGCCGTGGATGTCGCGCATCGAGGCATACACCGTGTGGCCTGCCAGCGCCAGCGCTTTCACGGACAGATGGCCGATGCCGGTGCCGGCGCCAGTAACGAGAATAATCGCTTTGCTCATGATGTGTTCTCCTTAAACCATGCCGCCGTTGGCGCGCAGCGTCTGGCCGTTGATCCAGCCGCCCTCGGCGCCGGCCAGGAAGGACACAGCGTTGGCGATGTCTTCCGGCTGGCCCAGGCGCTCCAGCGGCGTCATCTTCGCCAGCCGCTCGATCAGTTCCGGCGTTTTACCGTCCAGGAACAGCGCGGTGGCGGTCGGGCCTGGCGCCACCGCGTTGACGGTGATGTTCTTGCCGCGCAGCTCCTTGGCCAGGATGCTGGTCATGGCTTCGATGCCGGCCTTGGTGGCGACGTAGGCCGAGTAGCCAGGCAGCAGCGTGCCGACCAGGCTGGACGAGAAGTTGATGATGCGGCCACCCTGCTCCAGCTTGCCAGCCGCTTCGCGCATGGTGTTGAAGCTGCCTTTCAGGTTGACGGCCACCAAGCGGTCGAAGGTGTCATCGTCGGTGGCGGCCAGCTGCGGCAGTTGCGGCGGCATGATGCCGGCGTTGTTGACCAGCACGTCCACCCGGCCCAGTTGGGCGATGGTCTGCTCGAACAGGCGGCGCGCGTCGGCGCTGCTGGCGACGTCGGCCTGAATGGCGATGGCCTTGCCGCCATCGGCGTGGATGGCGGCGACCACCTTGTCGGCCTCGGCGACGTTGCCGGCATAGTTGACCACCACGGCAAAGCCGTCCTTGCCCAGGCGTTGGGCGATGGCGGCGCCAATGCCGCGGGATGCGCCAGTCACGATAGCTACTTGTTTCATGGTCTTGCTCCTTCGTTGTTTGGTTGCGATGGAGCTAGTATCCGCCTGCGCGGCGTTGGAATAAAGCCATGAAATTTGCTATGACTATGCAATTTTTACTAATAATATGGGCGAAAAAAAACCGGCCACACAGGCCGGTTAGGGGAGTAATCAGTGCACCAGCAGCGCGTTAATCGGTGCCAGGTCGGATTCTTTCAGCGAGCCGGCGGCCGATTTCAGGCGCAGGCCATTCATGATGGTGTCGTAGCGCGCTTTCGACAGGTCCTTCTGGGTCGAGTACAGCAGCTTTTGCGCATTCAGCACGTCGATGTTGATACGCACGCCTACCTGATAGCCCAGCTTGTTCGAGTCCAGCGAGGACTTGCTCGACACCTCGGCCGCTTCCAGCGCCTTGACCTGGGCCAGGCCGCTGGTCATGCCGAGGAAGGCCTGGCGCGCGGTCTGGGCGGCGGCGCGCTTGGTCGCCTCCAGATCATTGCGTGCCTTGTCTTCCAGCGCGATGGTTTCGCGCACCTTGCTGGTCACGGCAAAGCCGTTGAAGATCGGGATGTTCCAGCTGACGCCGATGGCGTTGTTGTTGACGGTGCTGCCGCCACCGGTCTGGCGCTGGTGCGAGGTGCTGGCGATCAGGCTGGCGGTCGGCAGGTGGTTGGCGCGGTTGCGCGAGATTTCGCGCTTGGCGATTTCCACGTTCAGGCCGGCGGCGATCACCGCGTAATTCTGCGTTTCAGCCGAGCTGATCCAAGGGTCCACGGTGGCCGGCGACGGCGGCGCGATGGTCACGCCGGTGCGCAGCGGCGCCAGCTCGGCCGTGCTCTGGCCGACGATCACTTGCAGCGCGGTGCGCTTGTTGTCCAGGTCGTTAATCGCGGCAAATTCCTGCGCCACCACCAGGTCGTACGCGGCTTGCGCCTCGTGGGTGTCGGTGATGGTCTGGGTGCCGACCTCGAAATTGCGCTTGGCCGACGCCAGCTGTTCGGTGGTGGCCACTTTCTGCGCCTGGGTCGCGGTCAGGTTGTCCTGCGCGGTCAGCACGTCGAAGTAAGCCTGCGCCACGCGCACGATCAGGTCTTGCTGGGCTTGCGAGAAAGTGGCCTCGGCCGTGGCTTGCGACAGCTTGCTCTGCTGGTAGGTTTCCCACGCGCCCCAGTTGAACAGCGGCTGCGACAGCGCCACGGTGTAAGTGTTGGCGTGGTAATCGGTGTCGTTCTTGATGGTGTTGCCGGTCAAGAATTCCGACGAGGTGGCGTCGCCGGTGTTGCGGGTATTGGAACCGCTGGCGGACACCGTCGGCAGCAGGCCCGAGCGCCCCTGGGTGATGCGTTCCTGGCCGGCGGCAAGCGAAGAGCGGGCGCTGGCGTAGGTCGCGTCATTGGCCAGTGCTTGCTGGTACACCTGGAGCAGGTCGGCCGCCTGTGCGTTGAGCGTCAAAAAGGCGCTGGCGATCAGCACGGCGATAAGGGGTCTCTGCATTGCAATCTCCGTTGGAGTCATCAAAAAGTTGAACAAATCAAAAACACTGCTTCCCTGGCGCCGCGCCGGCCGACAGCGCGCCGGCCATCAGTACTTGGCCATCGTGCTATCGACTTGCAGCGCCCAGGCGTGGATGCCACCCGTCAGGTTGATCATCTTGCCGAAGCCGTTACGCTCCAGGAAGGCGGCCACCTGCATACTGCGCGCACCGTGATGGCAGATGCAGACAATCGCCGCATCCTCATCGAGATCATCGATGCGCGCCGGTATGGTATTCATCGGGATCTGGACCGAGCCTTCAATGCGGCAGGTCTCGAACTCCCAGTTTTCACGCACGTCCAGCAACATCGGGTTGGGACGCGCGTCGTCTGCCAGCCAGTCGGCCAGCTCCAGCGCGGTAATCTGCTGCATGGCGAACCCGCTTAAAACTTGAACTGCGACGGCGCCACTGCCGATGCCAGCGCCTTGACGTTGGTCTCGAACAGGGTGCGGGTGTCGTAGCCGGCTTCGCCGGTGCGGGTGATCAGCTGCGCCTTCATCGCCGGCGCCTGGCCGATGATGACCGCCAGACGACCGCCCACTTTCAGTTGTTGCAACATCGCTTCCGGCAGCACCGGCAGCGAGCCCGACACCACGATCACATCGAACGGGGCGCCGTTGGACCAGCCTTGCGCGCCGTTGCCCAGCTCAACGGTCACATTGGTGACGCCGTTGTCGGCCAGATTCTTTTCCGCCAGCGCCTTCAGTTCCGGCGACACTTCCACCGCCGTCACCTTTTGCGCCTTGTGGCCCAGCAGCGCGGCCAGGTAGCCGGTGCCGGCGCCGACCAGCAGCACCGACTCGTGCTTCTTCAGGGCCAGGTCTTGCAGCAGGCGGGCTTCGATCTTCGGCGCCAGCATCGCTTCGCCGCCCGGCAGCGGGATTTCGATGTCGGCGAAGGCCAGCGCCTTGTGCGCGGCCGGCACGAAGTTTTCACGTTTGACAACGTGCAGCAACTCCAGGACTTCGGCGTCCAGGACGTCCCAAGGACGGATTTGCTGTTCGATCATGTTGAAGCGGGCTTGTTCGATATTCATCTTGAGACTCGGGTCGGGATTAAATAATCCGTCATTTTATCGTTGAACTGGCATCGAGGCACATATTAACGATTCGACGACAGATTGGCGGGAAATTGCGACAGGTTGCAGTTTAAGGGGGGTGAACCTGCGAAAAAGGCAAGCTGGATGGAAAAATACGGGGCGGCGCTCACGGCTTGGGCGCCTCCAGGCCGACCAGCGTGGTGCTGATAAAGGTGTCCAGGAACACGTGCGGATCGACCGGCGGCATCTGGCAGGCCGGCATGAAGGAGCGGGTCCACATCATCAGCATCATGACCGGGGCGATCAGGACCTGGGTCATGACGGCCGGATCGACCGGGCGGAACTCGCCGCTGGCGATGCCGCGCTGGAGCACGCCGGTGATCAGGGCGCTGCCGCGCGCCACCACCTCTTCATTGTGGAACTTCACCAGTTCCGGGAAATTATGGCCCTCGGCCAGCATCAGCTTGGTGACGCCGGCGATGGGCGTGGCGCAGATCTGGTCCCACCAGCGCATCAGCAAGGCGCGCAGCAGCTCGCTGCTGCTGCCCTCGAACACCGCCGCGTCCTGCTCGGCCTGGCCGATGGTGGCAACGATGCTCTCGCGCACCACGGCCTTGAACAATTCTTCTTTGTTAGTGAAATACAAATACAGCGTGCCCTTGGAGACGCCGGCATGCTTGGCGACGTCTTCCAGGCGGGTGGCGGCATAGCCGCGCTCCACGAACTGATCCAGCGCAGCCGCCAGCAACTCCTGCGGCCGCGCGTCCTTGCGCCGCTCCCAGCGTGGCTTGGTGTCTTGAGGGGCTTGCATGGGTGTAGGTGAAAGTAACTTACTTGTGAGTCATTAATATAAACGCAAGGCGGGGGAGCGTCAAGCGGATCGCATTGCTGGCAAGCAGGAATATGAACTTAAACAGAGAATAAGAACTTGAACACGGAATAAAAACTTGAACGAACAATATATTGAGAATGTCGTGATAAAACAACGAACAATTCCAACAACTGTTTGAATTACAGAATTTTATCGCTGACTATAGCTGGAATTACAAAAAATTATCTTGCAACTCCTTCTGTGGCGTTTTTATACTCCGCAGAAGGTTCTATTTAAGGCAGTAAATTGCTTATGAGCCCGTTCTCAATTTTGATGAAGGAATTACGTACATGGTGTGGCCTGACACAAGTCGAGTTCGCACTAAAACTTAATGTCGAGCAGAGCTATGTATCAGCCATAGAGGTCGGCAAAAAAGGCCCTCCAAGCGCGGATTTCATTGCAAAACTAATTGAGGCCTTCGATTTGGACCGCAGATGGGAGCGTCGCTTGGAAGAAGCTCTGGATTTGTCCCAACGAAGAATGGAACTTCCTAAAGGCACCTCAACTGAGACCTATAGGATTTTTAACGGATTAAGAAAACAGATCAACGATCTTCATCCGGCACAAATTGAATTAATTGAGTACGCATTAAAGCTGCCTGAGGTTATCAAAATGCACGAAAGTCAGTTACGAGTGACTCGCGCGGCCTCAGGCAATGTTGAGAAAGATCTGGGGCAGTAGCGGTGGCGGCTGATTCATAGAACACTTCGGCCGCGCAGTTACCGGTTTCTTCTTGAGGAACCAGGTGACTCATGCCCCGCAGGATGTTTTATGAATACGGTCACACGGCGTCAGGAACTGGTATTTAAGAAAATCTGCGAGCGCATCCTCGCAGGAGATGGATCTGGACATCGCAGGCTTTATCGGCCTTGGTTGCAGCTCCGTAGAAAAAACACGTCTAAAGTATCCAATCAGGTACAAGGATGGGTCGTACCGCTCGGGCGGATAGCAACCTATATGTCTCGAGGAGAGTATCGCACTGCGATGCTGCTGCTCTGGCTTGGCGTTGCTGATCTGAGAGAGCAGTATCCTATTTGGCCGACCGCACACCCCCATCCCTTACAAGGTGCAGAGTTCGCGCCGCCGAATCTCGGCCGGGTTAGAGGCCTTCTTGAAATCGCGGAAGAAGCCGGCATTGAGCACGGTCAAGAAGTCGGCACAAACATCCCATATATCGCAACAATCGATTTAGCTGCGACAGTTATTGTTGACGGCACAGCTCGTCTATTCCTCTTCGCCCTAAAACCGTTCGCAACGGAGGACTACAAAGTTCCCTGGAGAACAGCTGAGCGCCTCGAACTTGAGCGGCGCTATTCAATGGAGATAGCTGCGCCTTACGATTTAATTTACAGCGGCATCGTCCCTGACACTCTCGCGGCAAATCTAGATCAGTGGGTAGTACATTCGGACTTGAATGAACATCAGCATTTACTAGCCAGCTTGCATCGCTTCATTGACGAGATGAACGCACATCGCAATGTATCAATTAGGGATGCTGTCTCACATGCAGCTAAGGTATGCCGAATCAACATTGGCGAAGCCTGGGTGCTCTACAGCCACTGCGCTTGGCACCAGTATATCGACATCGATCCGCGCGTCGAACCACTGCACTCGTACCCGGCACCAGCCGGCGGGCAGAAGTTTAGGCAGCAGCTTCGCGAAAAATTCTTTGGATGGGTATGACATGGACAACGTTGATCTTCAAGCTGGCGCAATCTACGCCTGCTTAAAGGACCATTTGCCTCTACCTAATACTTTCCGTCTGTTGGACATTCAGGTAAGCCTGAACGGTGCCACAGTCATCGGAATACCAGAAGTGCGTATTCGTGGCGAAGGCAAACAGAAGTACTACTACGCTGGAGGTTTCCAGCGCATACAGCTATCAGAGTTACGTGAATGGCTAATGCAGGGCTTGATAAAGCCATCCAATCTTCAACTCCCGCCATTTTGGATGATGAGTGACGAGCAGTTGACCGTACGATTCTCACGCACAAAGAACTCGGAGGATCGGCCCAAAGCATTGAAGACTCGCGATTTCAAATGGTCACTTATCGAACCAATCGTCCCACCTCCTTTGGGAACAGGAGCGATACCGCCCAACCTAAGCTATCTCGATAGCTTGGTCACCGAACGCGCCAAAGCCGCCGGCGTCAGCCCAGGCCAGGTGTTCGACGCGCTCCATCGTTTCTACGCTTTTCACTGTCTGACCAATAGCTTGCTGCCGAACCGATTAGGTCGTTGTGGCAATCCAGGCCAGAAGCGCGTAGGAAAAAACTCAAAGCTTGGCCGCAAAAATACTGCAGCCAAACTGGGAGACGATGAGCAGCGAGGACTTATGCTGACTCACGACGATATTCAACATATTGAAGATTGCTTTCAACTTATTAGCCCAGGAACCACCTCCAAAGATGCGTACGATCTCATGGGAAGAATGTTCTACAACAGCGGCAATGAGTATAAAAATGGGGTTGTCATGCCCCAGCTTCTACCTAAGCATTTGCGTCCTACTTACAACGAGTTCATGTATAGAGGTACGCAGTCCGTCGCCGATGGCGGCGCCGCCAGACGAATAATGGGCGAAGGTAAATGGCTGAGAGACTTTCGCCCCCTCTCTGGCACCGCTACCGACGGCCTCACAGCAATTGGACAGACAGGTTCAGTTGACGCTTCCCCAATCGATGTACACACAGTTTCAATCACAAATCCATGTCAGCCAATCGGCGTTGGACGTGCAGTATTCGTTCGAGACGTCTATTCTGGACTATTCGTTGGCTGGTCGCTATCGATCAATAATCCCAAAGCGGAAGACGCGAAGCTTGCGATATTACGCGCAGCGGAAAGCAAGAAGAACCAGCTGAGAAAGTACGGCTTGAACTTTCCGGAAAGTGACTTTCCCTCGATCTTCTTTTCCAGATACCACTCTGACAACGGCGAACTGCGATGCAAGGACGCGATGTTTTCCATTGGAGATGAGTTGAAACGAAGTATCGAATACGTCCCGGCCAGGAGAGCCGATTTGAATAGCCCATCCGAGACAGGGCATCAGTTGCGCCATAAGACGTTAGACCAGAAGCTCCCCGGCGCGACTTTTGGTCGGCAGCGCGAACGCGGTGAAACGCCACCAATTGAGAATGCAGTGCTATCAAGGTTTGCTTACATGCGCATGCTACTGGATTGGGTTCACTGGTACAACGTTAGAAAGCAACTGCCCCTCAGCGAAATCCCAGCAGAAATGCGGCGGGACTTCGCGTCAAGAAAGGAAGAGCTTCCGCGGAACCGTTTGGGCATTTTTAAGTGGGCCATCACCAATGGTTATAGCACCGGAAGACCTTTGCCATTGGACCTGTTACGCGCACATTTGCTTCCACGGTACAAAGCTAGTATTCGACGCGACGGAATTGTCCTTCATAGGCCGGCGACCGGAGACGTGGTCGAGCTACTCCGCGGCGCACGCTTCAACGACGCCTACTTGGTGGAAAGCGGAATGATGCGGGAAGCCATACATCGGAGAACCACACATATCGAAGTGCGCGCTGACCCTGACGATCTTTCGTGCGTCTACATTATCGATGACAATGGGATTCACTGCATCCCTAACATCCTCGGCGATGCTTTACTCATCAAAGAAGGAACGATCAGCGATCTTTGCGGCCTGAATGATGAAGAGCGTCTCTTGAATGTCCTTTCCGCCGGAAAGGTTGACCAAGACAACGCGGACCTGGCATCAATGCGTGAGGAGACGGTAATGAAGGAGCACGAACGTCAAAAGGCGCATGCTGCTGCCCTGGAGGCCACAGAAGCGAGAAGGCCTCCACTAGGAATAAAAGAGGCACAAGCTGAAGAAAAGCGTTCATCCCTGGATGCGGCGCTAGCCGACTACGCAACTTTCGCCCCTACCTCGGAGCCGGAGCCACCATCGCCACCCCGACCTGATATTCAGGATTCTGCGAGCTCCCCGACGTCATCGACATTAAATAGCTTAGAACAACACCGAATGAATAAGCTTCTTGAATTTATGGGCGGGAAGGCACAATCATGAGCACTCAAAAAAACCTTCTTCTTAGCGCAAGGAACAACCCTTTCTTGGCTCCCATTGACAGCATTCTGACTGACCAGAACCTCCATCAGCGATTGAGTTCCTCGCCATTAAAAGGTCTGGATATGGCGAGCATTAGCAAACAAGCACGCTATGATTTACTTGCCGTCATGGCTCAAGAGTTTTTTGTACCAAGCCTGACCTCAGCCGATTCGACAAGCCGCCTCTATAGTCTGATAAGGAAAGGTTACATTCCTAGAGACCCGACCGAAATTAGCGCTCGCAAAAGAGCGATTACTATCTCGCGCTTCGCCGGCGCTGAGCTTCGGAACCTTCCTTGGTTACCGGGATTTGCAGCAGGCATGAAATTCGATGGCATCACTGGCCTGGGAAAAACGTATGAGATCCGCAGAGCGATAGATCAATTCCTTCCTCGAATTGAACATGGCAGATCGGAGGCGGCAGACTGGACGCATTTTTATCAGATCCCCGTACTTTACGTCGGCATGAGCCATGACGGTTCCATAGGCGGACTGCTGTACCAAATCCTCGTAGCCATCGATGTCGCCTTGGATACGGACTACTCGACGCAGCGCAGACTAACCAGTCTCGCCAATGAAAAGCTTGCTGTTCAAGTAGGCATCCTCTTGTCCCTGCATGCCGTTGGGGTGCTCATAATTGATGAGATTCAAGCCACCAATTTTTCTGACGGTGCACGCGGCACGGTAGCGAGAACATTTTTCCTGCGGATGCTTAATTTTGGAATTCCAATCGTCCTCATCGGCAATCCGATGGGTATGCGCTTCATTAATCATTTCAGCCAGGACCTTCGAAGATTCAGTTCTGGTGGAAGCATCCAGATGCATCCATTTGAGAAGGATGACAAAAACTATCGAAACATTCTAGCCCCCGCATTCTGGGGCTACAACATCATGCCAGAACCGCCAGGCGTCGCTGACCCAGACGGCAGTATTCTCTTTGAATACTGTGGCGGCATTCGTGATTTTGCTGGAAGAGTGATCGCTTCGGCACAACGAATAGCATTGGATACAGAAGAGCGCCGTATCACTAGAGACCATCTCGATCTTGCCTTCAATGGCCCAGATTTCGACGAAGGAGAACGCACAATCATTCGCGCTTTTTGTAATAAGGATGCGCTCGCCCTACAAGATTTTGAAGATATTCCGTGGGAGGACTACTACAAGAGATGGAACAAATCAGAGCCTAGAGAATCATCAGGCGACAGCTCCTCAAGCGCCGCACCATCAAGCGATCAAAAGAAAAAGACGAGCACGAAAAACACTCTTCCGACGACGAGCGCATCTGCGGAAGGCGCCCCTCCTTTTGTATCGCCACAGCAAGGGGCAACTCACGCTGAATCGACGGCAAAAAGAATGATCGCAAAACGAGCTAGAGAAAATAACAAAGAGCAAAAAGCCAAAAAAATAATCGCAGGACTAGAAGCCGCGGACATGCGATCGGAAGGAGTGAAGCGCCTGTTGGTTAAGGACCTTGCAGAAGTAATCGACAATCACAACGACAGGAGTTAGCAGGTTGAGCAAAAGAGCATCAACAATTCTTACGCATTTTCCATCCGGTTTGCCTTATGAGCACATAGCATCACGTGTAACTCGTTTTCATATCCAAAGTGGTAATTTGAGCAGCCTGGTCACCTTTCAGCAGCTGTTCGAGAGGCTTCCGTTCAGCCTCTCCGCATTGGTACAGCCGAATCTGCAAAAATTGGCTTCCCGCCTTCCGGGAGACGCTCGCGACAATCTAGATTTTATTGAGATCAAAAGCACTTTGCGCCCATTGTTCCAACAGTTCTACGTGGGCACTGAACACAAATCCGGACCCAAATCGCAATCCGTAAGATGGATCGTCGGAGAAAAAGGGTTGATGAAGATCTGCCCTCATTGCTTGATCGCAGATAAAGAGGAACATGGGTGGCCGTATTTACATCGGTCCCATCAAATCCCTGGCATCACTACATGCTGGCGTCATGGAGCGGCGCTGCTAGAAAGATGCCCTGATTGCAGTTGCCCCTATTCCTTGCCGAATCAGTTGGTCGAGACGGCTTGGCGAGGATGCTCTTGCGGCTTAAACACTAAGGCGCTCGCATCCCGGCCCGTCCCCGAACCTACAAAGCACGAACATCAGCTCGCCCAGTTCGCACATGATTTAATCGAAGCGGAATCAATTCAACTGACCCGAGCCCAGCTTGCCCAGCTATATCGCCAGCAAGCACACGCACTAGGCATGCAATATGGAGCGTTTCGTATAAACCGGCAGCTACTCATCAAACGCGTCATTGCCTTCTTCGGCCCAGCGCTACTGTCTCGAATCGATCCTGCATTCCGCAAGAAGAGAAACACGGGTTGGCTGAAGGTTTTTGAGGAGAAGTCAAATACAGAATCGCCACTTTATCGGCATATTCTGATGTCCTTCTTTTTGTTCCGCTCATACAAGGTGTTTCGTGAGAAAGCCATCGCAATTACGCAAGAGGTCAGCCAACATGACAACCTCGAATCCAGCAAAGAGCAGGAAGCAGCTAACGCTGCCGATAAGTTGTTTGCGCAGCTAGAGCAAGCTGCCTTACGTTACCACTCCGATATAACCCAGCTTTGGGCGTCTCACACAGGAACCATGCGTCGGCTTCTGAAACTCGATCCGGCAATGTTCAAGCAATTGGAGAATAAGCTCCAAACCATGCCACGTCGGCGTAAGAAAATTCAGCCGAGGGTTCTCACCGCACAGCTGGCAGATGATGACCAGTTGTGGGCACAAGCCATCGAAAAGGCGGCCAAGCAACTGTATGAAGCCAACGATTGGCCTATCTGGGTTACAAAGAATCGCATTATTAAATCGGCTCAATCTCACATGAAAAAAAAGCGAACTCTTACAGTGGACGAGTATCCGCTGGCAATCGGTATGCTGGAGACCTATGCTGAAGGACAATGGCACTTTTACGCTCGTCGCATTGCATGGCTACTGCATTCCCTCATAGATACCGACACCCCAGATTATGTTATCAGGACCATCTCGCGACTGGAATATCATAAATGCCGGGCAGTCATCGCGCATTTTGAGGATTGCCCGAGAGGTACGGGTACCTCCGCACAAGTAGTGTCAGACTACCTTGCAAGGAGAAATATCTCTCGAGATTGGAGCGGCCCCGATCCGACTCGAGAATTCGACAATCCTGGTCGTTCCTATAGACTCAGGACAAGCAGGGCCGGCAAGAAAGGGGAACTAGCACCGCGCCCCTATGCGAAACATGTTAATCAACTCAAAAAACCGGCTACTTCAACTTCCCCTTCCACGCGAGGATGAAACTCTCCATAGCCTAGTCGCGAGGATCCGATCGAGAAATGTTTATCGATCGGATCTCGACGCCTGTCGGCATCTATTGGGGCAGGCATCAAACTGCCGTGTTGACGAATATCCTGTCAATGTTGCGCAATTTTGCGAAGAGACAAGCTACGTTTACGGCACAGCAAAGAGTGTATTAGACCACTTCACACTTCTGCCGCACTTTGCGTGGACTGGCAAATTGCCCTGGCACTCTGGAGTAGCCAAGCGTTCGCCTCTCGAAGCACGGCATGGCCTGGGCCAGCTTTGCTTCGGCGCACACCTTCCTTGGCGTGCATGTGGTGCATGCATCGAAGAAGAGAAAAAACAATTCGGAGATACCTATTGGCATCGCTCGCACCAGCTTCCAATGTCACTCATCTGCAGCAAACACAAACGCCCACTAATGATGGTCCTTCGAGGATTTAAGGGTGTGAAGAATCGCTTACTGCTTCCTGATGATGTGTACTCAGACTGTACAAGTTTTAGCGCAAACAGCGATGTTCTTGAACGCTGGGATTGTTTGGCGAAGATTGATATGGCCATTCTTGAAAATTCATCACGGGCCAACTTCCAAAAAGCCGACGCTGCTGCAGCATTTCTGTATGTCTTGAAAGAGCAGAGCCTTCTGGATAAGCAAGGTGCAGTCGATAAGCAGGCTCTAATGGATTACCTCCACTCCCCCCTGGTTGACTTGAAGCTGCCTCTCACATGGCTGCTGCAGACGGAGTTACGCGGTGCGCATGGCACGCGCACCGCACTGGCATCTCGCATAGCTCCAAGCTCGCAATACTTAACTCTACTGATCTATAAATTATTTGGCTGCTGGGAAACCTTCTCAGATCGATGCAGATGGGAAGAGATAATGTCTAACAAAGGTCCCGAACAAGAGGGTGCCGTTACCTCTATGCCATCAGAGGCAATAGTTCATAGGAAGTCGTGTATAAATCTGCTTGAGCAAGCACCAGCGATGAAGCGCAACGAATTTTCCAGAGCCGCGCCGAAATCATTTCGTTGGCTGCTCATCCACGATAAACGCTGGCTCGATGAATACCTTCCCGCAGCTTGTGTAACGACGCAACTAAAGCTGTTTCCATAAACTGCCCCCCCCGGAGCGCTGGATCAAGAATGGGCAAATATTCTGGAAGCGCCGCACCTGAATCGTGTAATGTGAAAGCTTAGTCTGACCTTCAGCTGTCTTTGACAACTATAACAACTTAATGTAACGTTTTTTGTACAGAGTGTGCGTGAGTCTCCCCGCTCTTTAAATCCAGATGGGACCCGCGTATGCACCGGCCACGGTCAGCTCGTAAAGGGCAAGTAGTGGTAGATTAGGTAGCGGCTAATCCTTCAGTCCAAACATTGTAGATTTTCATAAGGATAAATTATGTCCCGTCCGTGCGCCGAAGTTTGTTGATTTTAGCGAAATAGACGTTATTTGCTGTCCAGCAAATAAGGCGTTTTTAGCAAATTTAGACTAACCAGCGGTTAGCATGAGTAACCGCATCCTGTTTAGCATTCCCCTAGCGAATCACATGCTGAGCCGCCACTCGATTATGGGCGCAGTGATGTGTGCCAAACCGCGACTGCAGGTAGCCAAACGGTGCCGAATGAGCAGTTCTCAATAGCAAAGTTATCTTGACCTGCTACCCAATTTAGTACGAAACCGCAGTAGAGTCCGGTGTTAAAAATCGTGCCGCAAATTGCTTTAGCGTCGGATTGCCACATGAGCTCATTGTAGTGTTCCTGGCGCCAGCTCTCGATCACCCCCCGGGCGTGGCGCTGGGATAAGAACCCGTGTTGCATCAATACCCTAAGCTGTTAAATACTAAAGTGCCAGCCCCCATAGGAAGATAGGGCTCCTCCACTCGATCACGCTCGAACTTTATGATATTGCACAAGCGGCCGACCTGGAATCCGCGATGGAGATTATCGCTTTTTGGGATATTCCAAAGGCTTGGCCGAGAAAAACGTTTCTTCCGTTCGAGCCCCCCATGCTGGGACTGGCTTTGCGAGACCATCTAGTTCAGCATAGGGCGCTTCGGAGTAAGTTATGGTCCTCAGGTTCCACTACTGCCAATCGATATCCTCATGGAAGTGATGCACGTATCGGAGGGGAGACTTCTTCAGCAGATTACGCCTTGTTCCGTAGGTTTTCGCGAACTTGACACACGATGCTCCCGCTGAAGCCAATGACGTCACTAAAGTATTTGTTTCCTTGAGCGTGTACGCAGTTGCTGCGGCGCCGATGGCGGCTAAAATCGCTCCACCTGTAATTTCGAGGCCAAACGACATATCTGCGATACGAATCGGCATTTTCATCTCGCGGGACACTAACAGCAAATCTCGACACGCACCGTCAATGCGATCCCATTGAGTTGCGAATTCCTGGGCTCGATCTGTCGAGCTTGTCACCAATCGCCGAGCGGTGTCTATCTCCTCGCGCAGTGCCAACAATTCGGGATCCCTCTTCAATTTGAATTCCAGGATATCTTCGAGCGGCGCGTCCCCTCTCGGCACTGGGATAGCTCTATGCAGTGACACATTGACTCCTCGATCTGGAACTACCATGTCACCTAGAAAAGCTCTAATGTCGGCATCTGTCTCTGCGGCCAAGCTCCAGCGCCCAGGCTCTTTGTTCTCTAACTTCTGAAAAACGTCGAAATACGCATTTGCGAGACATCGTCCTACCGACATGGAACTGGGGGCCAACTGAGTTTCAGGCCGGACCAGTACACCGGCCTTCATGAGAAAGTCCGTCTCAACATTATTGTCGCCTTGGAAGAAGCGCACTGATGGCCAAGCGATGCGGTCCCAGAAAAGTAACGCGAACCGAAGTTGTTCCGCCGACAAATGCTTATGTGCTTCGAGTCCTCCGTTCCGTCGTGGTTCGATGAAGTCGGGGACTAGCATAATGCCCCGTCCCCCTTTGGGCCGCTTGCCATAGTCGAGTTCTGATTGTTTCCGGTGTTTGCTTTCACCCATGTAATCTCTTTCTTAATTATTTCTATCCAGCCGGAATACTAATCTAATCCATTACGATTGGCCGATTGGGTGCATTACGCGCTGGAAACCGGCGCCCGGAAGATTTGTTCGATCTGGCCATTAAGAAGCCTGATTGTGATGAGCAATCGATTAGTGTTGACTTGACCATAGTTGATGACAGTTGCACACCTCCTTAGTTGCCAGTGCTTAGGGTGAGAATATGAGAGATTTCCGCTGAACAAAATTGTTATCATCGAATCATGAGGGTTGCGCCGGAGCCATCAACTTTGTTGCGTTGCTGTCACGGCAATTTCGCGAATAGCTGTGTCGTCCAACATCCTATATAGGTGCCATCCCGTGTTCCTAAAACGAATTCGAGCCCAAAATTTCCGAGTATTCGGCAATGGCGAAAGGACGCCCGTCTTGGACTGGGAGCTTTCGCCAGGTCTCAATATCCTCGTCGGCGAGAATGATGCGGGCAAGTCGACCGTGATCGACGCGATCCGCCAGGTGCTCTGGACCACGAGCTACGAATTCATCCGCTTGCTCGACACCGATTTTCACATTGCAGGAAGTACACGGGCCGATTCGCTGTTTATCGAAGCAACGCTTGCTGGACTGTCGCCAGACCAGGAAGCTGCCGTTGTAGAGTGGCTGTCCTACGAGCCCGATGGCAGCGTGTCTCTGACCTTGCACTTATCCGCCCGCCGCATCGCTTCACGCCACGGCAAGCGAGAGCGCGTAGAGGCAGTCACACGAGCCGGAAAACAGGGAGATGGTCCGGAGATTGGCGCAGCCGTGCGTGACTTAGTGCGAGCCACTTATCTACGCCCTTTACGCGACGCCGAAGCGGAGCTAAGTCCGCGACGGCTCTCGCGCTTGTCGCAAATTCTTGGCGCTCATAAAGACATCGAGGGACAGGAAAAGAATGACTTCGACGCTGCCAATCCTGCCGCCATCCCAAAAAACCTAGTTGGCATGATGGCCTTCGCCCAACACCACTTGGGAAAGCATGCCGTAATCGGTGGTGTTGAGCAAGCGATCAATACACAGTACCTAAAGGAGTTCGCCTTCTCCGGTGATCACCTCGCTTCCCGGATTCGCATAGCCCCCGATCTCTCACTACAAGCTATTCTCGAAAAATTTGAACTGAGTTTGCAGCCGAAGGGACATATCACACCTGATGAACGCTGCACGCGCGGCCTTGGTTATAACAACGCCCTATTCATGGCTACGGAGCTGGTACTGCTTAGTGACGGCGACGAGCTGGCCCTTCTCCTCATTGAGGAACCGGAAGCCCACCTGCATCCACAATTACAGGAGCGTGTTCAAATCTTGCTTGAGAAGAAGTCAAGCCAAGTTGACCAAGGCAAGCGCTCCGTCCAAGTTGTAATGAGCACCCATAGTCCTTCACTTGCCGCCGGCGCTGACATAGCGCACCTGACCTTGGTCAGCAACGGCCAGCTCTTTCCGCTAGGGCATGGCCAGACCAAGCTCAAGACCAGCGACTACGAATTTCTGCGGCGCTTTATTGACGCGACCAAGGCTAACCTGTTTTTCGCCCGTGGCGTCGCCATTGTTGAAGGTCCGGCAGAGGCATTACTGTTGCCGGCGCTGGCCAAAGCTTGCGATCGTTCGTTTTCCGATCATGGCGTTTCGATTGTGAACGTTGGCAGCGTCGGCCTTTACCACTATGCCCGCATCTTGCAACGGGCCGACGACAAAGTTGTATTGCCTATTCCGGTCGCCTGTCTGACTGATCGCGATGTCGTGCCAGATGCCGCGACCGATTACGTGGACAAGTCGAACGAAAAGCGTTTTGACTCGGATTACACGGATCTGGAGCTTGCTGATCGGGTCAAAGGGAAGGAAACACGCGCGCAAGGAGGCAGCACGATCGTCTGTGTCTCCGATCGCTGGACGTTTGAATATGACTTGGCACGCTTTGGTTGCGGTGAATTAATGTACTGCGCCATCGCACTGGCCAAGGCAGCGAAAACCAAAGACGAAATGCTCGATGAGAAGGATGAACTACTGGCGCTAACTGTCGCACATGACGAGTGGACCGCTTTAAAGACGGCAGGTCACTCCGACGATAAGCTTGCAGCCCTTATATATCAGCCATTACACGAGAAGAAAGCTTCCAAGGCAGTTTGCGCCCAGTACGCCGCCCATCTCTTGGCAACAAAAAAATACGGCGCCGGAGATGACTTGTTCAACAGGCTGCCTCCCTATCTGCAGCGAGCACTGCAGCACCTGACGCCTAGACCAACGACGCCATGACGCTGCCCGTTATTACGCAGGAGGACTTAGACGCGCTGGCGACCTTGGCTGCGGACTTGCAGTTTGCCGATGCCGAGCGACGGGCGGTACTGTTGGAAGGCAATTCGCGCGATATCAATGCGGCTCCGGGGAGCGGGAAAACAACCATCCTAGCAGCCAAGTTATTGCTGTTGTCGCGCAAGTGGCCACACGCACGACGCGGCATCTGCGTGCTGAGCCATACCAATATCGCGCGTGACGAAATCAGACAACGCCTGGCGCGTAGCAGCGAAGGTGCGCGCCTACTCTCATATCCCCATTTCATTGGCACCATCCACGCCTTCGTCAATCAGTTCCTGGCGCTCCCCTATTTGCGCAGCGTCGGAATCGGCGTCGATGTCATCGATGACGACGCGTTCGCTCAGCGTGCACTGCGTAAGGCAAAAGCCAACGGATCACTCAGGTATAGCATGGAGCAGAACCAAGGGGTCGCTTCGAAAGTGGCAGGGCTTATCTACCAGGGACCAGATCTGCAACTTGCGAGCGAAGGCGGTAGCCTGCCCAAACCGACGTCAAAGACATATCCGGTTATGTCCGAGATAAAGGAAGAACTCGCACAGCAAGGCGTGTTCCGCTACGCGGACATGTTCGCTTACGCCGAAAGATTGTTGCGGCACCACCCTTCGTTGATCGATCGCCTCACACTGCGTTTCCCATGCGTATTCATGGACGAGATGCAGGACACATCCTGGCAGCAGGAGCAATTGCTTCAGCAGATTTTCGCCGGGCGCTCCATCGTCCAGCGGTACGGTGACGTCAATCAACGCATTCTGACGCAAGATAACGGTGCCGAGTTCCTGACTTTTCCACAACCTACCGCGCTTCCCATCAGCGTAAGCAAGCGCTTCGGCCCGCAAATAGCCAGCGCGGTCGCCGGAGTACAGCTAGCCGGCACCCCCGTTACGGGTGAACGCGCTGATGTCCGCGCTCCGCTACTGATCCTTTACGCAACGGAACGTGTAGAACATGTCATTCCGACATTCGGTCGTCGTGTGCTAGAGCTTTTCGAAGATGCTGAATTACGCGACGGCCTCGTCAAAGCGATGTGCACCCGCAAACAAGGTGACGCGAAGGCCAGTCCTGGACGCCATCTCGGCGATTATTGGCCGGCTTCGGCTGGTGATGCGGCCAATGACAGCAACAGGCCTGAACGGTTCTGGGCACTATTGTCCCATGCTAGTGCAACCGCACGTAGCAAGGGAACGTTTGCGAATAGTGCGATGGAGGTGCGGCGTGCCATCTTGTTGGTGCTTCGTTCTGCTAGAGCCCCTGCCATAGCCGATGTGCGCGATGCACCGCAACTGATTCGGCAACTGTTGCATGCTGAACATGACGTCATGCCTTTGCGCCGCCTAGTACGCGAACTCCTGATCCGCAAGGCAGATTACAGCCGGCCAGCCGAACGAGGTGCTGTCCCCGCTTTGGTATTTCAATATTTGCAGCCGTTGCTTCCACCCACCATGCGCTTAGATGCCTTTTCGCAGTTGGAAGTCTTCGCGGAACCGGCATATTCAGTCGAGATCCAAGGGACCGAGCAGTATCAATGTACGGTGGTGCATGAGCAGAGACAAGTGACTATCCCCATCGGAACCGTGGCTTCGATGAAGGGAGAAACGCACCTCGCTACATTGGTACTCGAATCTCACGGTGGCAACAGCCAGCGTTTTGACCTAGAGGAAGCGCTTAAGGTGTTGGTTGGCCAGTCAGCGCCACCAACACAAAAACTTTTGATGGGGCAGTTTCGTAATCTATATGTGGCTATGTCCCGCCCAACCAGTTTCTTATGCATAGGGGCCAACGTTGACCGAGTATCGGCACAATCCCAAGATCTGCTTCGAGCAAAAGGATGGAATATTGAGCACCTGTGAGAGGCGCCAGGTCTTAGGACGCAATAGTGCTATCTTGTTTGTGTTGCTAATCTGCCGAGCAAGCAAAAAAGGAGTGACATGACTGAAAAACTAGGCGAATGCAGAGCTCTTGCCTCGGGGGCAAAATTTTATCGCGGTGACCTGCACATTCACTCTCATACAGCCTCTCACGACGTCCGCGACTTAGACATGACTGCGCAGGCGATTGTTGATACTGCTATTGCTGAGAATCTAAATTTGATTGCTATCGCTGATCATAATGAGATTCTTAATGTACGCACGGCTGTAGCGGCCGGCAGCGCTGCTGGAATTCTTGTAATACCAGCAGTCGAACTCTCTACCCCTGAGGGGCATTTGCTATGCTACTTCCCCACAGTTGAGGCTCTTGAACGGTTTCATGGTCGCTTGGAGCTTGCTGACCGTCATACACAAAACAGCCGCTGCAAGACTAATATGACGGGGTGCCTTGACTTGGTCGATGAGCAGGGCGGCTTTGGAGTCCTGGCACATGTAGATGGAGGAAACGGTTTAGAGAAGAACGATCCCGGAGGGTCTTCCTTCAAGCAGGATATTTTATGCCATCGTGCTCTTCTAGGCATCGAGCTCAATTCCGCTCAGTCTGCAGTTTCCTACACGCAAGATGATGAAGATCCAATTCGCGTTGAACTCGGCAAAAAGCGTATTGAACGACTCGGCCTCGGTGAGCGTCAGTACTTAGCGAGAATATTGAACTCAGATTCGCATACATTGACGGCTTTGGGCCGTAATGCCCGGAACGATCAAAAGCTAACGCGCTACAAAATGACTGAACCTTCATTTTTGGCGCTAAGGCACGCATTTGAGGAAAACGATTCGCGCGTCCGTCTTGAAGAGGAAGTGCCCGACACCACACCCTACGTACTCGGCGCAGTATTTGGCGGTGGGTTTCTTGATCGCCAAGCTATTCATTTCAGCCGAAACCTAAACTGCATCATTGGCGGCCGCGGAACTGGCAAATCAACCACATTCGAAGCGATCAAATGCTTGGTCGCCGGTCAAGCAGACGCTGATGTCGTGGATTCCGAAGTCTGGCCCAATCAGCTGCACCTTTTCTGGAGAGACGAAGCCGGACAAGAACATAGCCTGTCCCGCTCTATGGGGGGGCAGTTGGAGAATCTTGATGATGCGCTGGAAGGGCCAATTAGCTTTGACATCGACTGCTTCAGCCAAGGCGAGGCATCGAGAGTACGAGAGCAAGCTAAGTCAGATCCGCTAGCACTTATGAAATATCTGGATACTTTTACTGGCGTTAGTGATGCTCTGCGTATTGAAGCTGAAGCAATACAGTCCTTGGCCGAGAAGCAAAGCGAAATTTCGAAGGCGGAAAATATTGTCGCGCAGATCCCGCAAACCCAACGCTCGCTTAGTACAATCCAGCAGCAGGTCGCTGCGTTTCAAGCAGCGAAGGGCTCTGAAATAATGCAGTTGCAACGCAGCCTGGCGACCGAAAATGGGCTAAGAACATCGGTAATTAAGAGCATTCGGGATATCAGCGTGGCGCTCGTAAATCAGTCGGTAGTGTCGCTGATTGAGGACGCTCGATCATTCGTCGTTGCCGACGGCATCACCACAGGTTCTGATGAGGCGCGTAAAATAGCTGAATTAGCTGATGCATTCAAAGCGAAAGCTGAGGAATTGGAGTATGAGTTAGAAGAAGCATTCAAATCGTTCAAATCTGACGTAAAGCGTGAGATGGATGTCTGGGCTTTAAAAGAACGCCCGATCCGCGATGATATTGAAGTAAAGCGTGCCTCGCTTGAGCAGCAGGGTGTCAAGCTAGACATGGCGCACATCAATAAACTTACGAATGATGAAGCAACGCTAAAACAAACCCTGGCAAATCTAAAAAGCTGGGAGCCAGAGCTGAAGCGTCTCAAAGCAGAGTACGCTAATTTGTTGTCTGAGAGATGGGCTGCACGCTCAAGCGTTTCGTCCTGCCGGCAACGTTACGCCGCCAAGGCCACAAAAGCGCTGAGTGAGGTCCTAACTGATCTACGCGTCAAACTGCAATACGTAGAAAGTGGATATGCTCAGGAAGCGGTCGCCATCATTGCAGAGGCATTAAATTGGCGAACAGTGAGTCATGCCAAGGCCAGACTGTTGATCACGGCATTGACGGTGCCGGGTCTGCTCGATGCGATTGCAAAAAAGCGGGTTGCTACGCTTACCGCTATTCTGACTGAAGATGGTACAACGCAGTTTACCAAAAGCGAGGCCGAAGACATCATCACAAAATTGGGAGAGTCGGCGGTAAAAGCCTCGCTCGAAAAATGTCAAGTTGATGATTTTCCCAAATTGACAGTAACTCGGAACTCGTTCGGATCAGGTGGCAATACGGTTGTACAACGCGAATTTTCCCAGTTGTCTCTTGGACAGCAACAATCGGTACTACTGGCACTTATTCTTTCCTCAGACAGTAAGCGGCCTTTAATCATAGATCAACCTGAAGACAATCTCGATAGCGAATTCATCTTTCATACCTTTGTACCCGTTCTCCGAAGAGCAAAGGAGCGGCGTCAAGTAATCATCGTTACCCATAACGCCAACATTGCAGTGTTGGGTGATGCAGAACAGCTTATCGTACTGAAAACGAACAGGGACAGGAGCCAGATAGTTGCGCGAGGCTCCATAGACGATATCTCCGCACGCGATGCTGCTTGCAAAATCTTAGAGGGAGCGAAGGAAGCATTTAAGCGTCGGGCACGTATCTATGGAATCGTTTGACTACTCCCACAATGATCACTTCTATGGTTAAGAAGAACAGCAATGAAGACCTACGCGATGGTGGAATAGAGGCCCTGCGTCAGGAGATGGAACTGGCAGCTAATCGCATACGTGAGCTGGTTCTATCATTGCCTCCCCATGATCTGCTTGGCTACATCTTTGCGCGGCATATCAAGGCAGCGATGGCGCAGATTGGGAATGATCACGATCAAGAGCAATCCGATGGCGTAAAGGAGCTACTCAACCAGAACCAGTTCTTACTGGAGTATGTGCACGCTGTTCTCGCCTCACATACCGAACCCGTAAAGGTAAGCTTTGATGAAGCAAAATGCGCCGAGTTGTTCGAGCAGAGTGAAAAACTTCGGCAGCAAGCATTGCTCTTCGCTGTCGTTTCCTCTGTGGATACGAAAGATGGCGCATTTGGTCCAGATACAGCCGATGTGGAGTTTCGTGCCAAGTGTACATGGGTAATATTGCGCGGTAATCGCTATCAAGTTCTGGAAGGCGAGTTCTATAGATACGTTCTGGCTCCGCATGACGAAGTGCTTAAAGAAGTGTACGGTGCTAGCGCGAACGAAATCGCCGACGGATTTCAGGCTATGGCTGATACGATGCGAACCGGACACGCGACCGCGATTGCGGAAATGACGAAACAGATGGAAGCGGTAAAAGCATTTGCTTCATCACAGTCAAAGCCGCTATCGGAGGCAATGAAGGGATGGATCAATGCCAACGCAGACCAAGCAAAAGCCGCGCGTTATGCATTGGACGACATTGTTCGGGGCGGCATAGCAAATGTAACCCGCCATACCAAATTGCCATCGGCACTGTTAGCTGATCTTGCATACCAGCGCGGGGAAGAAACCGAATTCTTCTCGGCAGGCGAATTTTCAGGAACTCCCTACCGGACCCTGCCTGCCAGGAAGAAGCCTCTTATTCAACTCGGTACTGACTATTACGCCGTTGATCCGTGCTTCACTCGCGACGCCGGTTACAGAGCACTGCTTTATAACTTACTTGTGCGCATGCCAAGCTACAAGCAGGACTTCAAAGACAGGCAAAAAACGATGAGTGAGTTAGCATTCGCTGATATTTTGTCGTCTCAGCTTCCTGGCGCAAAAATTTTTCACGAAGTGTATTACAAAGATACTGCCAATAAAGAGTGGGCAGAGAACGACACTCTGATTCTCATTGACGACGTGTTGATTCTCGTGGAAGCAAAAGCCGGCGCCGCCGCAACGATAGCATCGCCAGCACTTGATTTCGGCCGGCATGCGCAGTCCGTACAGGATCTTGTAATCAAGGCTTATAAACAATGCGACCGCTTTTTCAGTTATATCAGCTCAAAAGATGAAGTTCCACTTTATTCTTTGGTCAAGGGAAAATATGAAGAGTGTGGCAGAATCCGGCGCACGGATTATCGAGTAATGCTACCCATTGGCCTGACGGTCGAATCGTTCTCCCCCTTTTCCGCCTATTGCAAAGAACTACCTGTAGTAGAGCCTCTACTGGGCAGTCACCCCTTTATCTCGATGTCTATAGACGACTTGTTCGTGCTCAAAAGATTCCTGACTACCCCAGGGGAATTTGCCCACTATATGGAGGTTCGACAAGCAGTAGCTGGGATGCGCCGTGCACACATTTTTGATGAGTTTGATCATTTGGGTGCATACCTGACAAAGAATCGATTTGATCTTGAAATCGCAGACCAACTTGCCAACGACAATGCCAACCTAGTCGTCTGGGACGGTATGTGTAGCGTCGTAGATAAGCACTTCGAGGGAGAGAACTGGGCACTTAATCCAGTGCCTAAGCAGGACTATCCAGAAGAAGTTTTATTGCTGCTAGCAGCGCTAGACGGTACCAGAGAAAAAGGCTGGCTTTCGGCCGAAAGTTCCATTCGTGATTTATGCACAGACGGCCGGAATGATTTGGCCAAGTACTTGGGCAAGCTACGCTCGTCATTGCATAAATATCCAGCTCGGCATTTCCTCTTGGGTGGAAAAATCATCCCACTGTTTGTTTGGCTTCAAAAACACGGCCAAGAGATTGACTGGAAAAAAGTGCGCGATAAGGCAAGCGCTAGTGCGCTTTCCGTCAATGCTACAAGCGTAGTTTGTGTGGTTGCGATAGGTAACGCTGATGGCGCCTATCAGCGCGCTTACAGGCTAGACGTATCTGTTCCCAAGATAAAGACCAAAGAGAATGAGCATGTTTTCGAAGATGCCGCACGCTTGTCTTCCTCAGACCGTGTCGTGAAGCTTCAGCCTCCTGAACCGTTAGCGCGACCGGTAGGGTTTAAGAAGCCCGGCCGAAACGATCCCTGCCCCTGTGGCAGCGGAACCAAATACAAGAAATGCCACGGCAACTATATGGGAAGTGAAAGATGGTAACAAGTAGCCTGAGTTCCGGAAAAACGGCACTTCTAAGTAAGCTCCGGACAGAACTTGAGAATGTGGATGATGGCGATGCTGAGCATCTTGCGGCAAACTTGCTGAGCAAGCTTCTTGATGGTATCGGTGTCTACGTCGCCAAGACAGGATCCCAGTTTGGTGGTGATGCCGGCACCACGGGGCTGAGACGTCGCGACATCAGGGTGGAGTCAAAACGCTACAAGCAGAGCACTCGACTGTCACCACGAATGCTTGCTGGCGAAATCGTTGAGGCAAGCCACGCGGATCCGCAACTAGAAGTTTGGATTTTGGTTGCGACCAAGGCTGTCAGCGAGACCGAGCGCAGACTTGCTCGCGATGAAGCGGACAGGCGCGGATTCCCGATAGTCGTCATCGACTGGACGGCACCTGCCACGGGCGGTGGCATCAACGCGCTGGCAGCTCTGTGCGCACGTTGGCCCGACATCGTTGAGACCCATGTCAACCAGGCGGCTGCCGATGCCGCCAGAGGGCTGGCGGCTCACGTTGGTTCAGCTGTCGACGACCTTCGCGCCAACCTCGAGATGTGGAATATCGGTTTTGAGAATCTACGCAAGAAAACTGCAGCGCACCTACAGCGCGTGTGGGCAGATAGCGCGCAGGCAAAGGCCACCTTAAACCAAGATGCTGCCGGCGGTAAGGCAGGCGTCCACCTTCTCAAGCGCAACGACATTCTGCTAGGGCTTTCGAACTGGTGGCTAGCCCCTTCGGACATTAGGTCACCGGTAGCCGTGACCGGACTGGAGGGGATGGGCAAGACTTGGGTTGCGCTCGACTGGGTCAATCAGAACCTAGCCACGCTGCCAATTGTGCTGCCGTTACCATCCAGTGCGTTTGTCAGCAACCAGGACTTCTCCGACACAGGTGTGCGGGATCTGCTTGCCAGCAATCTTCGGCGCATCGCCAACTCGCACCAGAGTCTTGAGTACTGGCGGCTGAGGGTCGATAGGATGCTGGAGCGACCGGTGACGGACGGCGCCGCGTTCCTGCTCCTTGTCGACGGACTCAATCAGCAACCCTTTACACCTTGGCCGGCGCTCGCGCAAACACTTCAAGGGGACTCGCTTGCCGGCAAGGTGAGGCTGTTGTGCACGTCAAGAAGGCACTACTTCGAAGAGGACATGCGCCAGTTTAGGGAGCTTGTCGTACGTCCTACGCAGGTTCGTGTTGGCGCATACTCACCAATGGAGCTTGAGGAATTACTCCGCTTGCATGGCGTCAGCAGTTCTGACTTGCCGCCTGGTCTGCTCAACTTGGCCTCCACGCCAAGGCTCTTTCCACTGGTGCTCCGTCTCAAGGATAAAGACGCAATGCGCTCAGATGCCTCCGTCCTCCGACTACTGTTCGAGTACGGAAAGGACGTTCATCAAGTTCGGCAGCAAGGGGCTCTCACTGATGGCGACTGGGTTCAATGGCTTGCCGACAGGGCGAACGAGTATCGAGAACTCCTACTGATGACGAACGCGAGACAGTTCACCACCAGCATCAAGGACGTCGCGAAGAGTCTGAACATTGCCAGTGCGTCCCGAGAAGATGTCGCTAGGCGGCTTAGCGACATCGTTGATGGCCGGCTCTTCGAGAAAGAAGAATCTATCACTGGGACTCAAAAGCTAGTTCTGAAGGAGGAACCCACGGTTCTAGGAATGGGGATCGCGCTGTTAGACAATCTCTCAGGGGCTGCGGACACCTTCGAAGGCGTGCAGACCAAGGTTCTTGAGTGGTTAGAGCCTGTTGCGGCCATCGACTTAGCGGCGGAGGTCTTGAAGGCGGCGCTCGCGATCCTCTCAGCGACCGCGACGCCTGATGCAAGTTCTATCACAGATGTGCTACTCGTGCTTTGGATGAACGGGCAGAATCCGATGGTCGATTTCGAGAAAGATGCTTTCGCGTTCGGAGAGGCATTCCCGCGCTCAATGTTGACGGTAATTGAGCGGTCGCCGCTAAGCTCCCAGTCATCCGCGTTCCACTATGCGACTCAGAGTCTGCGCCGACTGCCACGCTCAAGGACGAACGACTGGGAGAGTATCCGTAGCCGCATGCTGGTCTGGACTAGCTGGGTCACTCTGCCGAACAAAGATAAGCTTGGCGACCCGAACCACTATGCCCAGCGACACCACGGCCACCTGCTTGAGCGAATCAGCATCGCTGAGCCCTCGACGCTTGTTGTTCACGGCGAGGAGTTGAAGCTCGACTATTCGCATCCGGGGGATCCTGCCGTAGCTATCGCTGGAATTTTAGAGGGCCACGATCTAAGTGCCTTCATGCCGGTAATTCGCCGGGCGGCGGTACGAGAGGCTGTCAGGGTTGACCACAACGACCGAAGCTGGGAAGGGATACGGTGGGTTCTGCTGACCGCCTGCCAGAACGCATCAAACGCCCGTGATGAAGTCGCCCAGATGGCAGAGACACTGCTTACCAGTACGCCTGAGCCGGGTGTGCATCCGCGGCTACGCAATCGAGCAGCGGCCTACTTGTTGCGATTGACCGGGGTGCAGAAGTACGAGGAGCGAGCTGCAGAGGTTAACGAGACGTTCGGCCAAATGTGGAACTATCAGAGCGAGTACTTGGACAAGTGAATCGCCCCGGGTTTGAAGGAGGCTCCAACATTTGAGAAAATGGAGCCACCATGAAAAAATCAGTCCGATATTCCCCCGAAGTGATGGAGCGCGCCGTGCGCATGGTCCAGGAGGCCGGCAGCGA
>NZ_WNKY01000060.1 GCF_009720825.1 Duganella radicis
CGCCACTGCGGCCGGCGCCGCCCTGGCCCTGCTGCTGCCGCGCGATGGCCTGTGGGCGCTGGCCGGCGCGGCCGCCTTGCTGGGCCTGGGCTATTGCGCCGGCGTGCTGCTGCTGGGCGTGCTCGACAAGACCGACCGCCAGCTGGTCAACCGCAGCGTCGGCCGCACGGTGTTCCGCGCCGTGTGACGGCGCTTCCCGATTCCCTCACTTTCCATCAGGTGCACCTTGAAGATACTTGCGCTCTATCCCGGTCTGAACCCCGCCTTTGACGAGGTGGCCTACGCGCTGCCGCCGCTGATCGCCCATGGCTGCCAGGTGCGCGTGATCACCTCCCAGGTCTCGGCCCTGAAAAGTAGCGAGCTGGGCAACACATTCGAGGATTTCGGCGGGGTCGAGATTTACCGCAGCTATGCCGACCCGTGGAAGATGATCGCGCTGGACCCAGCCAGCACCGCGGAGGTGCAGCGGCTGGTGGCGGAGTTCCAGCCCGACCTGTTCCTGGTCAACTCGCCGCATTGCCTGCCGCTGCTGCGCCTGCTGCGGCGCCACCACTGGCTGCCGGCGGTGCTGCGGCTGGAGTCGGCCGATCCGCTGACCCTGGTGCGCCGGCGCAACTACCTGGGCTTCCCGCCGCTGGGGCGGGTGGTCGGCCGCGGCTACTGGAACCGCTATGCGCGCGAGGTCGAGGCCATCATGGTCAACGACCCGCCCGACCTGCACCATCTGGTGCGCCTGGGCCGGCCGGACTGCCCGGTGTACTACGCCGCCCACTGCGCCCAGCAGCCGGCCGGGGTGGCGCTGGCGGCCAGCCGCGACATGGGGCAAATGATTTATATCGGTTCGCTGATCCGCCACAAGAATTGCGACGCCTGGCTGCGCAACGTGCCGGTGATCCTGGAGCAGACCCCGACCGAGCGCTTCACCGTGATCGGGCGCGGCCCGTTCCAGCATGTGCTGGACACGCTCAAGCAGCGCTACGGCGCGCGCATCGAGCACATCACCGGCGTCACCCGGGTCGAGGCGCTGCAACGCCTGTCGGGCGCCGGCTTCGCCTACACCGAGGCCACCACCGGCTGGGGCTTCCTGTGCGACGCCTGGTCGACCAACACCCCGGTGCTGTGCCCGCAATCGACCTTTGGCGTGGTGCCGGGCTGGACCGGGATGATGCCGCAGACGCCGGCGGCGCTGGCGAAAACCGTGCGCCGCCTGTACGACGACCCCGATTACTACCAGACCTTGCAGCAGGGCGGCGCCACCCGCTACCAGTCCGAGCACGTGGCCGAGGTGGTGGCGCGCCAGTACCTGCAAATCCTGCGCGAGGTGGCCGCCGCCGGCGGCCGCGCGGCCTAGTTCAGGCGCCCGCCAGGGGCGCCGGGTTCATCACATCCGGGGTGCAGCCGCTGCGCACCACCACCCCGGGATTGCCACTCACCACCGAATACGGCGGCACGTCGGCGCTGACGAAGGCGCCGCCGCCGATGCGGCTGCCGCGGCCTATGGTCACGCCGCCGACAATGATGGCGTGCGGCCCGATCCAGACCTCATCCTCGATGCGCGGATAGCCGGTCTGGCGCGCGCCGTCGGCGGCGATGCGGTCGCGCCGCCCCAGCGTCACGCCATGGAACAGGGTGACGTTGGCGCCGATCCGCGCGCCCGGGCTGACCACCAGGCTCCAGCCGTGGGTGATCGCCAGGCCGGCGCCGATCTCGGTCTGCCATGAAAAATCCATGCCGGCCCAGTGGCTGCACAGGCGGTGCGCCAGCTTGAACAGCGGCAGCAGCGGCCGCGCCCGGCTGGCCCGCACGGCCTGGCACAGGCGCAGCGTCACGATCGGGCGGAAATTGCGCCGCGTCAGGAAGCCCCGGCACACCAGCGCCGCGCTGTAGCGGCCGAACTGGCGGTGGGTGTCGCCCCGCAGGGCCTGCACAGGGGAGGTCATGGCTTACCCCCGGGCGTCGATGGCCGGCCGCAGATAGGCGGCCGCGCGTTTCACATAGGCCGGCCGCATGTGGATCGGGTCGGTGTACAGCGGCTGGCCGCTGGCGTCCAGCACCGGGCAGGCGTTGGCGGCGCACAGGAACTGGCTCGGATCGATCAGCTCGGCGCCGGTCTGTTGCGCGATCGCCCGCAGGCGCGCCAGCGGCGCGGCGTTGTCGGCCTGGTAGCGGTCCAGCGCCACCGCGCGGATCTCCGGCAGCGGATGGATGCTCGACCAGCGCGAGCCGGTGTACATGCGGCGCGGATCGTAGGCGTCGCCGCTCGGCGGTTGCAGCACCAGCACCACCCGCTTGCCGCGCGCGCGCAGCGCCGCCATGCCGCGTTGCAGCGACTGGTAGGCGGCCTCCATCGCCGGCGCCTGCGGGAAGGTCAGGCGGGCGCCGCCGTCGTCGATTTGCAGGTTGCTGTTGTCGGCCTGGAAGTAGCCATTCCAGGCGGCGCCGATCACCACCGTGTCCACCGCCGGCCCGGCCGCCAGCGCGTAGGCCGCGTCCACCGCCTGGCGGCAGCGCGGGAACTTGGCCAGCGGCAGGCGGATCACGCCGGGGATGGGCGGGCAGCCGCCGGCGGTGGCAAAGATGATGCTGCTGGTCTGGGCGCCGTGCTCGCGCACCTGCTGCTCGACATAGGGACCGTACTGCTGCATCACGGAATCGCCGAGGAACACGGTCAGGCCCTTGCCCGGACTGGACAGCTTCTGGAAGGTGATGCCGTCGTGGCGCAGCGGCACGAACAGCGGGCCGGGGAAGTCGCTGTCGTTCAGGGCGTTGAGGTAGATATCGGCGCCGTGGGCGTCGATGCGCTCCTTCACCATGCCGGCCGAGATGGCCAGTCCGGCCACGCTCAGCGCCACCATGGCGCCGGCCAGGCCGCCCACCACGCGCTTCTTGTCGGTGACCGCGCGCAGCGGCAGTTCCAGCAGGCGGTAGGTGGCGGCCGCCAGCACGAAGGCGGCCGCCACCACGGCGAACTTGACTTGGTAGGGCGGTTTTTCGCCAAACAGGATGTAGCTGTAGGAAATCAGCGGCCAGTGCCACAGGTACAGCGGGTAGCTGATCAGGCCGATCCACACGGCCGCCTTGCGGCTCAGCAGCAGGCGGTTGCACCAGGCGCCCGGACCGGCCATGATCAGCAGGAAGGCGCCCAGCACCGGCAGCGCCGCCCACCAGCCGGGGAACAGCATCTGCGGCTTGATCAGGGCGAAGCCGGCCAGCAGCAGCAGCGCGCCGGCGCCGCTCGCCAGGCCCTGCTGGCGCGCGCTCCACGGCCGGTGGTGCAGGTGCAGATAGGCCGCCACGCCGCCGCTCATCAGTTCCCAGAAGCGCGTCAGCGGCGAGAAGAACACGGCCGACGGGCTGGTGTCGATGCTCAGCACGTTGGCGGCCATGGACAGCACGAAAATGACCGCGGTGATCAGCAGGAAGTTCATGCGGCGCGCGAACAGCAGCCACAGGATCAGCGGCCACACCAGATAGAACTGTTCCTCCACCCCCAGCGACCACAGGTGCAGCAGCGGCTTGGTGTTGGCGGCGTTGTCGAAGTAGCCCGACTCCCACCACAGCACCAGGTTGGAGACGAAGCCGCCGCCGGCCGCCACGTGCTTGCCGATCTGGCGGAATTCGCCGTGCAGCAGCACCGCCCAGCCGAACAGCAGGGTGGCCAGCAGCACCGTGGTCAGCGCCGGGAAGATGCGGCGGATGCGGCGCGAGTAAAAGTCGGCCAGGCTGAAGCTGCCGCGTTCCAGCTGCCCCATGATGATGGTGGAAATCAGGTAGCCGGAAATGACGAAGAACACGTCAACGCCGATGAAGCCGCTGACGAACCAGGTCGGGAAGGAGTGGTACAGCACCACGGCAATCACGGCGACGGCGCGCAGGCCGTCGATATCGGGGCGGTATTTGAGCTCGGAAGTAGGGTGGGTCATGGTGTGGTGGCAGGAGTGGCGGTGGCGCTGCGGCGGATGACGAAACGGTGTTTGCTGTTGGGCAGGGTGACAAAGGGCGCGTTCAGCTCGAAGATCAGCCGCGGGAAGCGCAGCGAGTGTTCGATCCGGCCGCGGTACTGCTGCTCCAGTCCGGCCAGGGCCGCCTGGTCGAGCTGGGCGCCGTGCAGGTTGACGCGCAGCTCCTGCTCGTCAAACACGATCTGGAAGGCCTGGATGCGGCCGTCCTCGCGGAACATATGGGTGAACAATTCCGAATGCACCACGGCGCCGGCCGGATCGGTGACGATGTCGTTCTGGCGGCCGATCACCTTGTCGATCAGCGGCAAGCCGCGGCCGCAGGCGCAGCTGCGGCCGGACATCTGCACCAGGTCGCCGGTATCGTAGCGCGGCATGAACATGGCGCGGTTGGTGACGTCGGTGGCCACCAGCCGGCCATCGTCCAGCACCTCGGCGTGGCAGCGCGAGGAGATCAGGTGGAAGCCGTCGCGCTGTTCGCATTCGAAGGCCGACACGCCGGCGTCGTGGCAGCCGTACTGGCTGAAGCAGGGCACGCCAAAGGCTTGCTCGATGTCGGCCCGCATGGCCGGGGTCAGCGTCTCGGCGGTGCACACCACCCCGCGCAGGCGGTTGGGCAGGGTCTGGCCGGCGTCCAGGTGCAGGCGCGCCATGCGGTGAATGGCCGAGGCATAGCCGTACAGCAGGCGGAAGCCGCCTTTGCCCAGCTGCGCGGCGTAATCGCGCAGGCGCTGTTCGGACAGGTCGAAGGCGTTCATCACCGTCACGTTCAGCAGCCGGTAGTACAGGCGCTGCTTGTAGCCGGTGCCGAACAGCGACGAGCCGGCCAGGAAGGCGACCTTCTCGCCCAGCCGGTAGCCGGCCGCTTCCCACGACAGCAGCAGCCCGGCCCACAGGTAGGACTGGGCTTCGATGCCGGTGAAGTACACCAGCGGTTCGCCGGTCGAGCCGCCGGTCTTCTTGCGCACGCGCTTGCCCTGATAGCTGGCGTTGATGAGCTGGTCGCGGTGGGCGTTGATGAAACGCTTGTCCAGCACCGGCAAGTCCTCGAAGCGCGCCACTTGGCTGAATAGTGGCACAGTCTTGCGCAAATCGTTAAAGTAACTGTTTAATTGTTGATTCTCGCTCACGGCCAGCGCTTGCCGGCTTTGGTACTGGTTGCGCCGCAGCGTAGCCAGCAGGGAAACGGTGTGGGTGCCGCGGGCGAGGTCGATCAGGCGGAAGCGCAGCGATCCGATCATGATGCGGCACCGGCGTGGCGGGCGGCGTCGGCGGACGGGGCGGAGGAGGCGGAAGGGTGCATGGCGGTCGGTGGTCGTCTGGTCAGGAGTGTGGACTAAGGTATAACGCTAATGGCAATATTGTACATGATATATATACACGATATGGAGCCGTACGGAACCGGTGCGCGCGCCGGGTGTTGCACTGCCGCACGATTGAGAAAGCGAGTATTTACAAGGTATAATGTTGTATTATCGTTATTCGACATGCTGGTCCGTCCCTCAGGCGCCGGCGCAACAGTGGAGCGGGGATGGCGTTGAAAGTATTGATGGTGGGGACCAGCCCGGCGGGCAAGGGCGGGATCGCCACCGTGGTCTCGGTGCTGCAACAGGCCGGGTTCTTCGAACAGCAGCAGGCGCGTTATCTGGTCACCCATGCCGACGGCTCGCCCTGGCGCAAGCTGGGGGCGGCGCTGGCCGCCGCCTGGCAGGTGCTGAGCATCTGCCTGCGCGAACGGCCGGCCGTGGTGCACGTGCATTCGGCCTCGCGCGCCAGCTTCTACCGCAAGTCGCTGCTGCTGGCGCTGGCGCGCCTGTGCGGCCGCGCCACCGTGTTCCACCTGCACGGCGCCGAATTCAAACAGTTCGCCTTGCAGGAGTCGGGCCCGCTGGCGCGCTGGTGGATACGCCGCACGCTCAGCAAGAGCTCGGCGGTCATCACGCTGTCAGAAAGCTGGGCTACATTTCTTCGTGAACTGGCGCCGGCCGCGCGGGTGCGGGTGATCGCCAATTCAGTGCGGGTGCCGCCGCCGGCCGAGCCGGCGCGCGAGCAGCCGGCCCGCATCCTGTTCCTCGGGCGGGCGGATCGCCGCAAGGGGATTTTTGAACTGCTGGCGGCGCTGGCGCAGCTGGCGCCGCGGTTCCCGGCGGCGCGCCTGGTGATCGGCGGCGACGGCGACCTGGCGCTGGTGGCCCAAACCGCCGAACAGCTGGGCGTGGCGCAGCGGGTGTCCATCCTGGGCTGGATCGACAGCGCGCAGCGCGAGGCCGAGCTGGCCCAGGCCGCCGTGTTCTGCCTGCCGTCGTATGACGAAGGCTTGCCGATGGCCATGCTGGAATCGATGGCGGCCGGCAAGGCGGTGGTGGTGACGCCGGTGGGCGGCATCCCCGAGGCCATCGTCGACGGCGTCAACGGCATCCTGGTGCCGCCCGGCGACGCCGACGCCCTGGCGGCCGGCCTGGGCCGCCTGTTCGAGGACGAGGCGCTGCGGCGCCGGGTGGCCGAAGGGGCGCGCGCCACCATCGTGGCGCGCTTTGGCACCGAGGTAGTGATGAGCAAGATGGCTGAACTGTACCGGGAGCTGGCGCAGGCGCGGGGCGATTGAGTCCGCGGCCGCACCGGCTTTTTTTTGAATGCACTTGGAAAGAACGAATATGACGACGATAGCTGTACTGGGCCTCGGATATGTGGGGTTGCCGCTGGTGGTGGAATTTGGCAAGCTGGACCGTACCATCGGTTTCGATATTGCGCAGGCCAAGGTGGATGCCTGCAAGCGCGGCCAGGACCCGTCGCAGGAGTTGAGCGACGCCCAGATGGCCGAAGCCACCCATGCCGAGTATTCCAGCGACCCGGCCATCCTGCGCGAGGCCGACATCGTCATCGTTGCGGTGCCGACTCCGGTCGACGCTGCCCACAACCCCGACTTCACGCCGCTGATCGGCGCCAGCCGCACGGTCGGCGAGAACCTCAAGCCGGGCGCCATCGTGGTGTACGAGTCGACCGTCTACCCGGGCGCCACCGAGGAGGTCTGCATCCCGGTGCTGGAGCGCTACTCGGGCAAGAAATGGAAGCAGGACTTCTTCGTCGGCTACTCGCCGGAGCGCATCAACCCGGGCGACCGCGAGCACGTGCTGACCAGCATCATCAAGGTGGTGTCGGGCGACACCCCGCAGACGCTGGAAAAGGTCGCCACCATGTACGAATCGATCGTCAAGCCTGGCGTGCACCGCTGCTCCAGCATCAAGGTGGCCGAGGCCTGCAAGGTCATCGAGAACACCCAGCGCGACCTGAACATCGCGCTGATGAACGAGCTGGCCATCATCTTCGACAAGATCGGCATCGACACCTCGGAAGTGCTGAGGGCGGCCGGCACCAAATGGAACTTCCTCAAGTTCTCGCCCGGCCTGGTGGGCGGCCACTGCATCGGCGTCGACCCCTACTACCTGACCTACAAGGCCGACACGCTGGGCTACCACCCGCAGGTGATCCTGGCCGGCCGCCGCATCAACGACGGCATGGGCAAGTACATCGCCGAGCAGACCGTCAAGAACATGATCGCCGCCGGCAGCTACATCAAGGGCGCGCGCGTGAACGTGCTGGGCCTAACCTTCAAGGAAGACTGCGCCGACCTGCGCAATTCCAAGGTGGGCGACGTCATCAACGAACTGAAGACCTACGGTGTCGAAGTGTTTGTGCACGACCCGTACGCCGACGCCGACGAAGCCATGCATGAATACGGCGTGCGCCTGTTCGGCTGGGACGAGCTGCCGCGCGCCGACGCCATCGTGGCGGCCGTGTCGCACCGCGAATTCCGCCAGCAGTCGGTGGAAGACCTGCAGAAAAAGCTGATCAAGGGCGGCTGCTTCATCGACGTCAAAGCCTGTTTCGACCAGCCGCAGCTGGAAGCGGCCGGCCTGCGCGTCTGGCGTCTGTAATCCACGAAGGTATTTCATGCGTATCTGGTTTGAACTGACGAACTCCCCCCACATCAATATGTTCGCGGCCCTGATCCGCGAGCTGGAACGTGAAAAGCACGAGGTGGTCATCACCTGCCGGCCGCTGGCCAACACCATCGACCTGCTGGAGCTGCACGGCTTCAAGTACAAGGTGGTGGGCCAGCACTACGGCGGCAAGCTGTCGGCCAAGATCTTCGGCTTCCCGGTGCGGGTGGCGCAGCTGCTGCGCTACATCGGCGGCAAGCGGGTGGATGTGGCGATCTCGCAGAGTTCCTTCCATTCGCCGGTGGTGGCCAGGCTGCTGGGCAAGCGCGTGATCTACATGAATGACAACGAGCATGCGATGGGCAACATCCCGGCCTTCCTGTGCGCCAGCCAGATCCTGGTGCCGGAATTCCTCGGCATCGACAAGCTCAAGAAGCAATGGGCCAATCCGAAGAAGGTGCAGCACTATCCGGGCGTCAAGGAGGGCATGTACCTGTGGGAGCTGGACCAGCGCCTGGCGCAGCAGCGCGGCGGTGCGCCGCGCCCGCCGCGCGCCCGGCGCGTGGTGTACCTGCGGCCGGAACCCTGGACCGCCCAGTACTACAAGGGCAGCCGCAACTTCCTCGACAACCTGGTGCTGGGCCTGAAGGACCATGTGGACGTGATCCTGCTGCCGCGCGGCAAGGAGCAGGGCGTGCATTACCAGGACGCCCGCTTTGCCGGCGTGCGCGTGGTGACCACCGCGCTCGACATCGCCGACATCGCGCCCGACTGCGACCTGTTCATCGGCGCTGGCGGCACCATGACGCGCGAGATGGCGGTGCTGGGCGTGCCGACCATCTCGGTCTACCAGGATGAACTGCTGGACGTCGACCGCCACCTGCTGGAGGTCGGCGCCTTCCAGCACTGGCCCGCACTGACGGCTGAGCAAGCCCTGGCCTACCTGGAGCAGGCCACGCAGCAGCCGCCCAACCGCCAGCTGCTGGAAAAGGGCAAGGCGGCATACAACCTGGTTAAGCAACGCATTTTGAACGGCTAAAATTTAGATAAGGAACGATTTATGATACGCCTCGCAGTAGTAGGCCTGGGTAAGATGGGGTTGTCGCACCACTCGATGATCAACGCCCATCCGGGCGTCAAGGTCGCCGCGGTGTGCGACGCCGCCGGCTATGTGCTGGATGTGCTCAACAAATACACCGGTGTGCGCACCTACACCGACTTCGAGGCCATGCTGGCCGAGGTCGAGCTGGACGCGGTGATCATCGCCACGCCGTCCAGCATGCACGGCAAGATGGTCAAGGCCGCGCTGGAAAAGAACCTGCACGTGTTCTGCGAAAAGCCGTTCGTGCTGGACAACGCCGAGGGCGAGGAAGTTACTCGCCTGGCCAACGCCAAGGGCCTGGTCAACCAGGTCGGCTACCACTGCCGCTTCGTCGGTGCCTTCCAGGAAGTCAAGCGCCTGCTGGATGACAACGCCATCGGCGAGGTCACCCACATGCTGGCCGAGACCTATGGCCCGGTGGTGCTCAAGCCCAAGGGCTCGACCTGGCGCACCCAGCGCTCCGAGGGCGGCGGCTGCCTGTACGATTACGCGGCCCACCCGCTCAACCTGCTGAACTGGTACTTCGGCGCCCCGCGCGGCGTCGGCGGCTCGGTGCTCAACAAGATCTTCTCGGCCGACACCGACGACGAAGTGTTTTCCACCCTGTACTTCGAGGATGGCAAGAGCGCCCAGCTGTCGGTCAACTGGAGCGACGAGTCGTACCGCAAGATGAGCACCAAGATCACCATCTGGGGCAAGAACGGCCGCATCTACGCCGACCGCCAGGAAGTCCAGGTCTACCTGCGCAACGCCAGCCCGGAGCTGGTGCAAAAGGGTTACATCAACGGCTGGAACGTGCGCTACACCACCGAGCTGACCGAGCCGGTCGACTTCTACCTGCGCGGCGAGGAATATTCGGCCCAGCTGGATTACTTCGTGCGCTGCATCGAAGGCAAGCGCGGCGGCGACAACGTCAATTCCTTCGCCTCGGCCATGGAAACCGACCGCGCCATCTCGATGATGATTGCGGACGCTGAAAAAGGACCGTCGGTGTTTGCCGGCGACGCCCTGCCGGCGCAGCCGCAGAAAAAGAAGAAGGGCTTCTTCTTTGGCGGCCGTTGATCGGCCCTTGGTAAAAGAATTCTGACTGGAGCAGGAAATGGATCGTTTGTTATTTGGGGATAATCAGTTTTTCGGTGTGAATCACATGTCGGAGGAGAAGGCGCGCGCCCAGGCGATGCGCTTCCAGGACATCAACGCCATCATCGAGGTGCTGGACAACGCCTACGACGAGGGCGTCAAGTCCTTCATGTGCACCACCCACGACCGCATCGAGCTGGTGTGCGACCACATGCGCGCCAACCCGGAGCGCTACAAGGACTTCCAGTTCATGCCGTGCATGCCGTACGCCCACAAGTACGCCAACGCGGTGACCGAGGAGGGCATGCTGGGCGCGCTGAAGAAATTCATGCCGGACGAGGGCTTCTTCAACGCCGCGCTGCGCGGCGGCATGTCGCTGGCGCGCAAGGATATCGAGGGCATCACCACCTTGCTGATCGATGCCGAGATGAAGATGTTCGCCGGCCTCAACACGCCGGTGATCTTCCTGCAAAACGTGGTGGTGGACCTGCTGCTGGGCCTGGGCTTCAAGGAAGCGTTCCGCATCTTCGCCGACCACGTGCGCAACCGCTACAACGCCGAGCCGGGCTTCATCACCATGAACCTGCCCAAGCTGCTGGACGTGCTGGACGAGCTGGGCATCGAGAACCCGATCGTCTGCTCCAACATCAACAAGATCGGCTTCCGCATGTCGGGCGGCTTCGAGGCTTACGCGCGCGCCCTGCGCGAGCGCAAGTTCCGCGCCATCGCCATGTCGGTGTTCGCCTCCGGCGCCATCGCGCCCAAGGAGGCGATCGAATGGGTGTGCGCCCAGCCGAACATCGAGGCCATCGTGTTTGGCGCCTCCAGCCGCGGCAATATCCGCAACACGCGCCAGCTGGTGGACGCCGCCTGGCCGGCGGAGGCCGTCTCGTGAAAACCATCTACCTGGTGGCCGGCGCCCGGCCCAATTTCATGAAGATCGCCCCCATCGTGCGCGCCCTGCAGGGGCACGCGCGGCTGGCGTTCAAGATCATCCACACCGGCCAGCACTATGACCGCGACATGAGCGACGTCTTCTTCGACGAGCTGGGCATTCCGGCGCCCGACCTGTTCATGGCCGCCGGCGGCGGCAGCCACGCCGAGCAGACCGCCAAGATCATGGTGGCGTTCGAGCAGCTGTGCCAGGAGGCGCGCCCGGACGCGGTGCTGGTGGTGGGCGACGTCAACTCGACCCTGGCCTGCTCCATCGTGGCCAAGAAACTCAATATTCCGGTGGCCCACGTCGAAGCCGGCCTGCGCAGCGGCGACATGGCCATGCCGGAGGAAATCAATCGCCTGGTCACCGACAGCATCTCGGACTGGTTCTTCGTCACCGAGCCGAGCGCGGTCGAGCACCTGCGCCGCGAGGGCAAGGCCGAGTCGGCCATTCACTACGTCGGCCACGTCATGGTCGACAACGTGCTGTACCAGGCCGACAAGCTGGCCATGGCCGACACCGCCGCTTTCGAGACCAGCGCCTTCAAGGCCGCCCACGCGCGCTACGGCGTGGTGACCCTGCACCGTCCGAGCAACGTCGACGATCCGGCCATGATGGCGAACATCGCCGGCGCGCTCAAGGACATCGCCGCCGGGCTGCCGCTGGTGTTCCCGGTGCACCCGCGCACCCGCGCCAATCTGGCCAAGTTCGGCATCGACCTGGGCCCGAACATCACCCTGGTCGGCCCGCAGGGTTACATGGCCTTCCTCAACCTGTGGAAGGACGCGGTGGTGGTGCTGACCGACAGCGGCGGCTTGCAGGAGGAAACCACGGCGCTGGGCGTGGCCTGCATCACCGTGCGCGAAAATACCGAGCGGCCGGTGACGGTGGACGAGGGCAGCAATGTGCTGGCCGGCACCGATCCGGCCGTCATCGTGGCCGAGGCGCGCAAGGTGCTGGCCGGCCAGGGCAAGCAGGGCCGCCGTCCGCATCTGTGGGACGGCCAGGCCGCGCACCGCATCGTCGCCCTGCTGGACCAGGCCTTGCATCCGGTGCAGGTGGCATGATGCGGGTCTTGGTCACCGGCGGCGCCGGCTACATCGGTTCGCACACCTGCGTCGAGCTGTTGGGCGCCGGGCATGAGGTGCTGATCCTGGACAACCTGTACAACGCCCGCGCCAGCGTGCTGGAGCGCATCGAGCGCATCGCCGGCCGCGCCCCGCAGTTCGTGCAGGCCGACGTGCGCGACCGCGCCGCGCTGGAGCAGGTGTTTGCCAGCCACGCCATCGACGCCGTGATCCATTTCGCCGGCCTGAAGGCGGTCGGCGAATCGGTCGAGCAGCCGCTGCGCTATTACGACAACAACGTCACCGGCAGCCTGGTGCTGTTCGAGACCATGGCCAGATTCGGCGTCAAGACCCTGGTGTTCAGCTCCTCGGCCACGGTGTACGGCGACCCGGCCTCGGTGCCCATCCTCGAACACTTCCCGCTGTCGGCCACCAATCCCTACGGCCGCAGCAAGCTGATGATCGAGGACATGCTGCGCGACCTGTACAAGGCCGACCCGGGCTGGCGCATCGCGCTGCTGCGCTACTTCAACCCGGTCGGCGCCCATGAAAGCGGGCTGATCGGCGAAGAGCCGAACGGCATCCCCAACAACCTGGTGCCGTACATCGCCCAGGTGGCCGAGGGCCAGCGCGAATTCCTGTCGGTGTACGGCAACGACTATCCGACCCCGGACGGCACCGGCCTGCGCGACTACATCCACGTGGTCGACCTGGCGCTGGGCCATCTGGCCACCCTGGCCAAGCTGGCGACAGGTGTTGGCATTTATACATACAATCTGGGGACTGGCCGCGGCAACAGCGTGCTGGAAATGGTGCGTGCCTTCGAGGCCGCCAGCGGCCGCCCCGTGCCTTACCGCATCGTGGCGCGCCGCCCGGGCGACATCGCCGCCTGCTATGCCGATCCCGGCCTGGCCGAGCGCGAACTGGGCTGGAAGGCCACGCGGAATATTGAACAAATGTGCGCCGATTCGTGGCGCTGGCAGAGCACGCCAACCTGACACAAGGACAAGCCGCATGAAAGCGATGATACTGGCAGCGGGTAAGGGTACCCGCGTGCGTCCCCTGACGTACGACTTGCCGAAACCGATGATTCCCATCCTGGGCAAGCCGGTGATGGCCTACCTGATCGAGCACCTGCACAAATACGGCGTGACCGAGATCATGGTCAACGTCAGCTACCTGCACGAGAAGATCGAGGAATACTTTGGCGAGGGCCACCAGTACGACGTGCAGATCGGCTATTCGTTCGAGGGCTACACCAACGACGACGGCGAGGTGGTGCCGCAGCCGCTGGGCTCGGCCGGCGGCATGAAGAAGATCCAGGAATTCGGCGGCTTCTTCGACGACACCACCATCGTGCTGTGCGGCGACGCCCTGATCGACCTCGACATCAAGTCGGCCCTGTTCGAGCACCGCCGCAAGGGCGCGCTGGCCTCGGTCATCACCAAGGAAGTGCCGTGGGACAAGGTGTCCAGCTACGGCGTGGTGGTGGCCGACGCCGACGGCCGCATCACCGAGTTCCAGGAAAAGCCCAGGCAGCAGGACGCCAAGTCCAACTTCGTCAGCACCGGCATCTATATCTTCGAGCCGGAAGTGATCGACCTGATCCCATCCGGCCAGCCGTTCGACATCGGTTCCGAACTGTTCCCGCTGCTGGCCGAAAAGGGCTTGCCGTTCTACGCCCAGACGCGCGGTTTCAACTGGACCGACATCGGCAGCGTCAGCGACTACTGGGAAACCTGCCAGAGCGTGCTGATGGGCGAGGTGGCGAACCTGCACATGCCGGGCATCCAGCTTGACGACGGTCTATGGGTCGGCCTGAATACCAGCATAGACTGGGAGGGCACCACCATCGAAGGCCCGGTGTATATCGGTTCCGGCACCCGCATCGACGCCGGCGCCCACATCGTCGGCCCCACCTGGATCGGCCACGGCAGCCACGTCTGCGCCGGCGCCAAGGTGGTGCGCAGCGTGCTGTTCGAATACACCCGGGTGTTACCGAATGTTTCTTTGAACGAAATGATTGTGTTTAAGGATTATAGTGTCGACCGCGCCGGCAATATGCTGCATGTCTCGGAATCCGATCCGGACTCCTGGGCCAATGCCCGCGACCGGCGCAGCAAACGCCGCACTGAACACGGCACTGAATTAATTGACAAGAGAATCCGAGCATGAAAATTTACCCAGTTATCCTGTCCGGCGGGTCCGGCACCCGTTTATGGCCGCTGTCGCGCGCGGTGCTGCCCAAGCAGCTGCTGCCGCTGGTGTCCGAGCGGACCATGCTACAGGAAACTGCGTTGCGCCTGCACGGCCGCCCGCAGCTGATGCAGCCGCTGGTGGTGTGCGGCAACGAGCACCGCTTCCTGGTGGCCGAGCAGCTGCGTGAGGCGGGCGTGGCGCCGCTGGCCATCCTGCTGGAACCGGTCGGACGCAACACCGCGCCGGCCGTGGCCGCCGCCGCCCACTACCTGCGGGCCATCGATCCCGAGGCCGTGATGCTGGTGCTGCCGGCCGACCACGTGATCACCAATGTCGAGGCGTTTTACGCCGCCATCCAGCGCGCCGCCGCGCTGGTGGGCGAGGGCGCGCTGGCCACCTTCGGCATCGTGCCGACCGGCCCGGAAACCGGCTATGGCTACATCCAGAGCGGCAAGGCGGTGGCCGAACAGTGCTACACGGTCGACCGCTTCATCGAGAAGCCGGACCGCGCCACCGCCCAGGGCTTGGTCGAGGCCGGCAACTACAGCTGGAACAGCGGCATGTTCCTGTTCCGCGCCGACAGCTACCTCAAGGAATTGCAGGAATACGCGCCGGCCATCGCCGCCGCCACCGCCGAGGCGGTGTCCAGGGATTACCGCGACCTCGATTTCTGCCGCCTGGACGAAGCCGCCTTCGAGGCCTGCCCGTCCGATTCGATCGACTACGCGGTGATGGAGCACACGCGCCACGCCGTGGTGGTGCCGGCCGACATCGGCTGGAGCGACGTCGGCTCGTGGTCGGCGCTGTGGGACGTGCAGCCGCACGACGCCAACGGCAACGCCACCCGCGGCGATGTCTACCTGGACGACGTGTCCGGCTCGCTGGTGCGCGCCGAGGGCCGCATCGTGGCGCTGGTGGGGGTCAAGGATCTGGTGGTGGTGGAAACCGCCGACGCCGTGCTGGTGGCCCACAAGGACCAGGTGCAGCGCGTCAAGCAGATCGTCGACCACCTGAAGCAGGAAGCGCGCACCGAGCACCTGCACCACACCCGGGTGTACCGCCCGTGGGGCTGCTACGAGGGCATCGACATCGGCGAGCGCTTCCAGGTCAAGCGCATCACGGTCAACCCGGGCGGCAAGCTGTCGCTGCAAATGCACCACCACCGCGCCGAGCACTGGATCGTGGTCAGCGGCACCGCCCGCGTCACCTGCGGCGACACCGTCACCCTGCTGACCGAGAACGAGTCGACCTACATCCCGATCGGCATGAGCCACCGCCTGGAAAACCCGGGCAAGCTGCCGCTGCACCTGATTGAAGTCCAGTCCGGCAGCTACCTGGGCGAGGACGACATCGTGCGCTTCGAGGACGTCTACCAGCGCAGCTGATGCCATGTTACAGTTCCCCTCATTGCAACCATGACGGGAACTGTAGTGCGGAAGATGATAGTGGGATTGCTGGCGCTGCTGTGCTGGCATGGCGCGGCCCAGGCGCAACTGGTGGCCAAGGCCGGCGGCTTGAGGCCGGCCCAGCTGGCGCTGGTCATCAACGATGACGAACCGAACAGCGTGGAAATCGGCGAATATTACCGCCAGGCGCGCAATCTGCCGGCCGAGAACGTGGTCCACGTGCGCATCCCCAACCGCCCGCGCAAGCTCGATGCCGAGCAGTTCCGCCAGCTCAAGGAGCAGATCGACGCCAGGCTCGGCCCGCACATCGAGGCGGTGCTGATGGTCTGGACCGCGCCCTATGCGGTCGAGTGCAATGCCATCACCGCCGCCTACACCATGGGCTTCGATGCCGAGGTCTGCGCCACGCCCTGCGGCCCGGCCAAGCCCAATCTGTATTTCAACAACACCTCGAGCGATCCCCAGGGCGAGCATGGCATGCGCCTGTCGATGCTGTTGCCGACCGATTCGGTGGCGGCCGCCAAGGCCCTGATCGGGCGCGGCGTCAGCGCCGGCTTCTCGACGCCGGCCGCCAACGCCTGGTATCTGACCACCAGCGAGAGCGCGCGCAACAGCCGGGCGCCATTCTTTCCGCGCGCCGGCGTGGTGGCCGCGCGCAAGCTGACCGTCAAGCGCCTCAGCGCCGATTTCATCGAGAACGAAAAAGACATCATGATTTACCAGACCGGCATGGCGCGCGTGGCCAGGCTGGAGACCCTGCAATTCCTGCCGGGCGCGCTGGCCGACAGCCTGACCTCGTTTGGCGGGGATTTGTATGGCACCGGCCAGATGAGCAGCCTGCGCTGGCTGGAGGCGGGCGCCACCGCCAGCTATGGCACGGTGAGCGAGCCATGCAACTACTGGCAGAAATTTCCGCAGCCGACCGTGCTGCTGTCGCACTACCTGCGCGGCGTGACCGCCATCGAGGCTTACTGGCGCAGCGTGGCGTGGCCGGCGCAGGGCGTGTTCATCGGCGAGCCGCTGGCGGCGCCGTATCGTCGCTGAAAGGGGGCGGGCGCCGGTGGCGCGCCGCCGCCCCGCCGATCAGCACCAGGCCGGCGATCAGCATGAACACCGTGCCCGGTTCCGGCACCGGCGGGATGCCGCCCTCGTTGTGATGCGGCGCGGCGCCGGTTTCGGCGCCGGCCATCGGGTTGGCGGGCGCCATCCAGCTGCCGGGACCGGTGACGGTCGTCGGCGGCGCGTCGGCTGGGTGGGCCAGGGCCAATGGCGGCTGCCATGCCAGCGGGTGTTCCTCTGCGCCCGATGCGCTGGAGCGCGTCAGGCTCATGATGTCGTCGGCCCGTTGCCGTGCCTGCCTGGCGGCGTCCGCATCGTTCTCGTAGTCATCGTCAGCCTTGTCCGCGTCGGCCAGGTAGCAGGGGCCGCGCCACTGAGGTTTGGGCGGGGCGGCGGGCGGCGGCGGTTTGGCCGCGGGCGGCTGCGACAGGCAGGGGGAGGTGGTTTGCGGCGGCGTGGCATCCGGCATCGCCATGGCGGCGCCGGCAAGCAGGGTGAGGCCGCACAGGAGGGCGCGGCAGGCAGGGATCGCGTTCATGGCGCTCCTCAAGGCTAATTATTTGAAAGTAATTTTAATTACTTCATAGAAAATATTATAGCACCTTTGCATCAAATTGCTACCGCCGGTTAGTCCGATCGGTCTAAATCGGCGTCATGATGGCGTCACGCCCGCGTCCTAATATGCAAATGGCAAGCTTCACAACCATTTTGTTAATATTTCCAGGACAGTTCATGAAAAAAATCCTTCCTCCGCCAGCGCGCACCGTGATCGCTGCCGCACTGCTGGGCGCGTTGGCCGCGCCCGCCTTTGCCGCCTCGTCGGTGGTCATCAGCCAGGTGTACGGCGGCGGCGGCAACTCCGGCGCCAAGTACAAGAATGACTTCATTGAACTGTTCAACCGCGGCGAGGCCGCCGTCGATCTGACTGGCTGGAGCGTGCAATACGCCAGCGCCACCGGCAGCAGCTGGCAGGTCACCAAGCTGACCGGCGTCAAGCTGCAACCGGGCCAGTACTACCTGGTGCAGGAAGCGGCCGGCAGCGGCGGCACCGACGCCTTGCCGACCCCGGACATGGCCACCGGCGGCATCCCGATGAGCGCCAGCGCCGGCAAGGTGGCGCTGGTGGCGGGCAGCACCGCGCTGGCCAGCGCCTCGCCGGCCGCCGGCACCTTTGTCGACCTGGTCGGCTTTGGCGGCGCCAACTACGCCGAGGGCACGGCCACCGCGGTCCTGTCCAACACCACGGCGGCACTGCGCGCCAACGGCGGCTGCACCGACACCGACAACAACAGCGCCGACTTCGGCGTCGCCGCGCCCACCCCGCGCAACACCGCCAGCCCGCTGAACGTGTGCGGCGCGCCGCCGGCGCCGGCCATCGTCGCCACCTGCCCGGCCAATCTGGCGCTGGCCTTTGGCGTCAACGGCAGCGCCGACCTGAGCGCCACCGACGCCGACGGCACCGTCAACAGCGCGGTGATCACCTCGACCGCCGTGCCGGGTATCAGCCTGGTCAACTTCCTGGCGGCCTCGGGCGCGGGCGGCACCGCCACCGCCAACCTGAGCGTGGCGGCCAGCGTGCCGGCCGGGACCTACCCGGTCAGCGTCAAGTTCGGCAATGACCAGTCGCAGGAAACCAGCTGCGCCATCAGTGTCAATGTGGCGGCGCCGGCCGCCGTCACCCACACCATCCCGCAAATCCAGGGCGACGGCGACGCCAGCCCGTACGCCGGCACCGTGCAAACCACCGAAGGCGTGGTCACCGCCAAGGTCGGCTCCGGCTTCTTCATCCAGGACGAGAACGGCGACGGCAATCCGCTGACCTCGGACGGCCTGTTCATCTTCACCACCGCCGCCAACATCGGCACCGTGCAGGTGGGCGACCGCATCCGCATCAGCGGCAGCATCGCCGAGTACACGCCGACCGGCGCCACCCGCTCCTACACCGAGATGCAGACCGTCACCGCCATCACCAAGCTGGCCGGCGGCGTCAGCATCGCCCCGACCAATATCCAGCTGCCGCACGCCAACCTGGGCCGTGTGGAAGGCATGCTGGTGCGCTTCAACGACGCGCTGACCCTGTCGCAGCTGGAATTCCTCGGCACCCGCGGCGAAATCACGCTGTCCTCGGGCCGCCTGGAAATCGCGTCCAACCGCTACCGTCCGGGCACGCCGGAAGCCGTGGCGCAGGCCGCCGCCAACCAGCTCAACCAGATCATCCTGGACGACGGCATCTTCGTCACCCCGACCACCATCCCTTATCTGGGCGAGGACGGCTCGCTGCGCGCCGGCGACACCGTGTCCGGCCTGACCGGCGTGGTCGACTTCGGCGCCAAGGGCGGTGGCGGCGCCGGCTTCAAGCTGCAACCGACCGTGGCCCCGGTGTTCTCGCACGATAACCCGCGCGCCGAACCGCCGGCCCTGGTGGCCGGCAACATCAAGGTCGCCAGCGCCAACGTGCTGAACTACTTCACCACCTTCACCGACGGCAGCGATGTCGAAGGCCGCACCGGCCAGGGTTGCGCGCTGGGCGGCAGCGTGTCCAAGTCCAACTGCCGCGGCGCCGACAACCTGAACGAATTCAACCGCCAGACCGCCAAGATCGTCGGCGAGCTGAAGGCCATCAACGCCGACGTCTACGGCCTGATGGAGATCCAGAACAGCGGCGAATACACCGTCACCAAGCTGGTCGATGCGCTCAACGAGGCGATCTCGCCGGGCACCGGCATCAAGACCTACGCCGTGGTGCCGAAACCGGCCGCCACCGGCACCGACGCCATCCGTGTCGCCATGATCTACAAGCCGGCCGCGCTGACGCTGGTGGGCGGTGCGCTGTCGGACGCCGACAGCATCAACAACCGTCCGCCGATGGCGCAGACCTTCAAGGCCAACAACGGCGCCAGATTCTCGCTGGTGGTGAATCACCTGAAATCGAAAGGCAGCTGCCCGACCGGCGGCGCCGACGCCGACCAGGGCGACAGCCAGAGCTGCTGGAACGCCACCCGCATCCAGCAGGCCAACCGCCTGGTGAACGCCTTCGTGCCGCAAGTGGTGGCCGCCGCCGGCGACGCCAAGGTGCTGCTGATCGGCGACTTCAACTCGTATGGGCAGGAAGACCCGATCGCCGCCATCACCGCCACCGGCTACGTCAACCAGCTGGAACGCTTCGTGCGCGGTAGCGGCAACATGCCATACTCCTTCGTCTTCAACGGCGAAGCCGGTTACCTCGACCACGCCCTGGCCAGCGCCGCGCTGAGCCCGCAAGTGGTGGACGCGGCCGAATGGCATAACAACGCCGACGAGCCGACCGTGCTGGACTACAACACCGACGGCAAGCCGCAGGACAAGTACACCAGCGCCCCATACCGCGCCTCGGACCACGATCCGGTGGTGATCAGCCTCAACCTGCAAGCGCCGTACACCGACGTCAGCGCCAGCGTGCGCAGCACCCCGAGCGCGCTGGTCTACAACCGCGCCACCGCCAGGTGGACCGGCAGCGTCACCCTGACCAACACCGGCGCCGCCGCCCTGAACGGCCCGTTCCAGGTGCAGTTCGACGGCGTGGTGGCCGGCGCCACCCTGGTCGGCGCCAGCGGCAGTCACGACGGTTCGCCTTACCTGAGCGTCAGCCAGTCCAGCCTGGCGGCGGGCGCCAGCATCACCGTGCCGGTCGCGTTCACCAAGACCGGCAGCGGCGGCGTCACCTACTCGGCAGTCAAAATTTACAGCGGCAACTTCTAATTCCAAGGAAAGCACAACATCATGTTTAACACCCACAACTTCCGCCGCGCCATGATGGCGCTGGTCCTGGCCGCCGCCTCCAGCCTGGCGGCCGCCGCCGGCACCTTCACCGTGGAACTCGACACCAGCGGCTACGGCGGCAGCGGCTACATCGACATCCAGCTGAACAGCGTGCCGACCGGCGCCGTCTCCACCTTCGCCGACCTGAACCACTTCGTCGGCTGGGGCAGCAGCGCCGACGCCCAGCTGTCCAACGTCACCGGCTCGCTGGCCACCGGCTTCCGCATTGAAAATGTGTATGGCGGCTACAACGACCTGTTCCACGCGGTCGACTTCACCGGCGGCAAGGTCAGCTTCACCGTCAGCTTCAGCGGCGATGCCGATCCGAGCGGCCAATACGGCTCGGTGTTCTCGGTGGCGCTGTACGGCCCGGACCAGATGACCCTGCTGGGCGACAGCGCCAGCGCCGACGGCAGCCTGGTGCACCTGAACTGGACCCCGTCCACCACGGTGGGCGGCCAGGGCAGCGCGGTGGGTGAAACCCTGGGCTCGGGCGTGGTCACCACTCCGGTGCCGGAACCGTCGACCTGGGCCATGCTGGCCGGCGGTCTGGCGCTGCTGGGCATGCTGCGCCGCCGCCAGCGCGGCTGAGATATGAAGGCGGATTTATATCTTTAACATCTGAATCCGCCACGGAAATCATATTAGTAAAGCCACATTGCTTAATGCATAGTATTTCCTTTACAGGGGAATACTATGCCAGCCGCCCACATCCTCGTCATCGAAAGCACGGCCGCGATACAAGAGCTGATTGCCCTTAACCTGGGCATGGCGGGCCACCAGATCAGCCGCGCCTCGGACGCCGAGAGCGCCTTGCTGATGCTGGAGGACAGCCTGCCCGATCTGGTGCTGCTGGACTGGAACCTGCCGGGCCAGTCGGGGCTGTCGCTGGTGCGCCGTCTGCGCGCGCAAGCCCGCACGCGCAGCCTGCCGATCATGATGGTGACCGCACGCTGCGGCGAGCCGGACAAGATCATGGCGCTGGAGTCGGGCGCCGACGATTACATGACCAAGCCGTTCAGTCCGCGCGAGATGGTGGCGCGCGTGCACTGCCTGCTGCGGCGCTGGTCGCCGCTGTCACCGGCCGAGGCGCCGGTGCAACTGGCCGGCCTGCGGCTCGACCCCTGCACCCAGCGCGTCACGGCTGGCGCGCGCGAGCTGGCGCTGGGCCGGGTGGAATTCAAACTGCTGAATTTCCTGATGAGCCATCCGGAACGGGTGCACACCCGCGCCCAGCTGCTCGATCAGGTGTGGGGCAGCGCCGCCTATCTGGACGAGCGCACGGTCGACACCCACGTCGGCCGCCTGCGCAGCGCGCTCCAGCCGAGCGGCTACCAGCGACGCATCGAAACCGTGCGCGGCAGCGGCTACCGCTTTGTGGCGGCACAGGCATGAGCATGGAACAGCTGGTCATCCTGAGCAAGCTGGAGCAGGAATACCTGCTGCACGCGATCGAAGCGGCGCTGCCGGTGCAGGACGCGCGCCAGTTCTTCCTGTGGACGCAGGGCCCCTTGCAGGCGCTGTTGCCGCACCAGGTCATGGTCTGCCTGCAATTTGGCGCGCAGGATGAGTTGCAGCACGTGGAATGCCTGCACAGCACGGTGCTGGACGCCGGGCTGCGCAGCCGCCTCAGCCATCGTGAAGACGGCCTGGCGCTGCGGCTGGCGCGCCATTGCCGCCAGGCCCAGCGCTTGCCGGCCATGCTGGACGCCGGCCCCGGGGCCGATCCGCTCAAGGCGGGGCAGGGGCTGGCGCCGTTCCAGGGCGAGCTGCGCGAGCTGGGGCTGGAAAACATGCTGATGCATGGCAGCGAGCGCCTGCCGGGCGGCTCGACCTTCTTCGTGCTGTTCGGCCTGCCGCACCGGCCGCGTCCGCGCCAGGCCTATTTCCTGGAGCTGCTGCTGCCGTATCTGCACCTGAGCTTGCAGCGCATCAACCGCCAGCAGGCGCTGGCGCGGGTGGGCACGCTGGCGCGGCCGGTCAGCGCGCGCGAGGCGGAAATCCTGCACTGGGTGCGCGAGGGCAAGAGCAACGAGGAAATCGGCCTGATACTCGGTATTTCCGGCCTGACCGTGAAAAACCACTTGCAGCGGGTGTACCGGCTGCTGGGGGTGTCGAACCGGGCCCAGGCCATCGCGCGTGGCATGGCTTTGGATTTATTCGACCGCGCGCCGCTGCCGCTGGCCCGCGCGGCATAAAAAGATTGTCTGAACTGTAAAGCCCGTGGTAGCCTCTGGCTTTCAATCCGCAGGTTGATCGCAGAGGAGTTGGCGGGATGTATGCAGTAACCAAGGGCGCGCGCAAGGCGGCCGGCTTCACTTTGCTGGAATTGCTGGTGGTGATCGTCATCATCGGCTTGCTGGCCGCATACGTGGGGCCGAAATACTTCGCCCAGCTGGGCAAATCCGAAGTCACCATCGCCAAGGCGCAGATCGAGGCGTTTGAAAAGGCGCTGGACACCTACCGCCTCGACGTTGGCCGCTATCCGACCACCGAAGAGGGCCTGGGGGCGCTGGTCACCGCACCGAACACCGCCGGCGCCAAGTGGAACGGCCCCTACCTGAAAAAAGGCGTGCCGCCCGATCCATGGGGCCACCAGTACAAATACAAGGGACCGGAAGCGGGCGCGGAATTCATCATCACTTCGGAAGGCCGCGACGGCCAGCCGGGCGGCACGGGCGAAGACGCCGACATCACCTCGCGCTGAACACCATTCCCTCCCATGCAGTTCGACGTCCGCACCTTATCGGCCGATATGGTCATCTCCCATCTGGTGATCGATGGCCGCGATGAGGCGGACGCGCGCCGCCAGGTGGAGGCGCGCGGACTGTTCGTCAGTTCCATCACGGCCAGGCGCGCCGGCCTGCCGGGCCGCGGCGGCAAGCGCCGCGCGCTCTCGCTGGTGCTGTTCAGCCAGGAGCTGCTGGCGCTGCTGACCGCCGGCCTGGGCATCGTCGAAGGGCTGGAAGCGCTGCTGGAAAAGGAAACCAACCCGGCCACGCGCGGTGTGCTGGAACGCTTGCTGGGCGGCCTGCGCGAAGGCCAGCGCTTTTCCGCCGTGCTGGCCGAGCAGCCCGATTTGTTCCCGCCGCTGTACGTCGGCATCGTCAAGGCGGCCGAGGGTACGTCCGACTTGCCGCGTTCGCTGGCGCGCTTCATCGACTACCAGCAGCGCATCGACATCGTGCGCGCCAAGCTGGTGTCGGCGGCGATTTATCCCTGCATCCTGTTGCTGGTGGGCGGCGGGGTATCGCTGTTTTTGATCGGCTACGTCGTGCCGCGCTTTGCCGAGGTGTATCAGGGCGCCGGCCGCAACCTGCCATGGCTGTCGCAGCAGATGCTGAACTGGGGCCAGTTCGCCGGCGCCCACACCACGCTGCTGTTGGCCGGCATCGCCGCCGTGCTGGGCGCGCTGGTGCTGGGCGTGCGCCAGCTGATGGCCAATGGCGGCATCGCCCGCCTGCTGGGCAAGCTGCCCGGCATCGGCGAGCGGGTACGCATCTATGAGCTTTCTCGTTTGTATCTCACGCTCGGCATGCTGAGCGAGGGCGGCATCACCATCGTGCACGCCATCGAGACGGTGCAGGGCATGGTGTCGTCGACCGTGCGCGCCAATCTGCAAACCGCGCGCGCGGCGGTGGAATCGGGCCTGCCGCTGTCGACCGCTTTTGAAGCCGCGCATCTGACCACGCCAATTTCGCTGCGCATGCTGCGCGTGGGCGAGCGCACCGGCGACATGGGACCGATGCTGACCCAGTCGGCCGCCTTCTACGACGGTGAAATCAGCCGTTGGATCGAGCGTTTCACCCGCACTTTTGAACCGCTGCTGATGGCGGCCATCGGCCTGGTGGTCGGCGCCATCGTGGTGCTGTTGTACATGCCGATCTTCGATCTGGCTGGAGATATGTCATGAGCACCATCGACACCACGCTGCTGGCGCGTGCCCGCCATCTGCGCCAGCAATCCAAACGCACGCTGGTGGAAGAACTGGAAGCGCTGACCGGCACCGAACCGCGCCTGCTGGTGCGCGAGCTGGCGCAGCCCTTCGGCATGCCGGTGCTGGAGACGGTCGACATGCTGGCCTACGAGCCGGCATGGGATCTGCTGCCGCTGTCGCAAGCGATGGCGCGCCACTGCGTGCTGCTGCGCGGCGCCGATGGCGTGATCGGCGTGATTGCCGACCCGTTTGATCTCGACCTGCAAACCTGGCTGGGCACGCAGGCGCGCGCCACGCCGTCCGCGCCGCTGGCCACGCGCCTCGCGCTGCAAGCCGACATTCAAGCCTATTTGTCCAAGCAGGAAGAATCCGCGCGCGCCACCGACTCGCTGCTGCCCGGCGCCAGCGAAGGGCGGCGCGACGGCAAGACGGCGGCGGTGCTGTCGTTTGCCTCGGTGTCGGAAGGCGCCAGCCCGGCGGTCCGGCTGGTCAACTCCACGCTGTACGACGCGCTGAAGGCCGGCGCTTCGGACATCCACCTTGAAAGCACGGCCGGCGGCCTGGCGGTGAAGTACCGCGTGGACGGCGTGCTCGATCACGCCACCGCCGTCAACGGCGTGGACGTGGCCGAGCAAATCATCTCGCGCCTGAAAGTGCTGGCGGAACTGGACATCGCCGAACGCCGCGTGCCGCAGGACGGCAGCTTCCGCGTCGAGGCCAATGGCCGCGAGATCGATCTGCGCGTCTCCATCATGCCGAGCATCCATGGCGAAGATGCGGTGATCCGTATTCTCGACAAGCGCGCCATGATCGAAGCCTACGGTTCGCTGACGCTGGAGGCGCTGGGCTTCGACGCGCCGTCGCTGTCCACGCTGCGCACGCTGGCGCAGGAAGCCTACGGCATGCTGCTGGTGACCGGACCGACCGGCTCCGGCAAGACCACCACCCTGTACGCCGCGCTGACCGAGATCCATAACGGCCGCGAAAAAATCATCACCATCGAAGATCCGGTGGAATACCAGCTGCCCGGCATCCTGCAAATCCCGGTCAACGAGAAAAAGGGCCTGACCTTCGCCAAAGGCCTGCGCTCCATCCTGCGCCACGACCCGGACAAAATCATGGTCGGCGAAATCCGCGACCGCGAGACGGCGGAAATCGCCGTGCAGTCGGCGCTGACCGGCCACCTGGTGCTGACCACCGTGCACGCCAATAACGTGTTCGACGTGTTCGGCCGCTTCACCCACATGGGCATCGATCCTTACGCCTTCGTGTCGGCGCTGAACGGCATCTGGGCGCAGCGCCTGATCCGCACCAACTGCCCGCACTGCGCCACCGAATACACGCCGGACGATCACGAACTGGCCAGCGTCGGCATGACGCGCGCCGACGTGCATGACTACCGCTTCATGCAGGGCAAGGGCTGCGGCGATTGTCGCGGCACCGGCTACAAGGGCCGACGCTCGATCGCCGAAATCCTCACGCTGAACGACGAGATCCGTGAACTGATCGTCGACAAGCGGCCGATCCGCCAGATCAAGCAGGCGGCTCACGAAAACGGCACGCGCAGCCTGCGCCAGGCCGCGCTGGAAGTGGTCAAGCGCGGCGCCACCACGCTGACCGAAATCAAACGGGTGACCTTGCATGCGTAGAGCCATCGGACAATTTCTGCGTATCGATGTCTCGCCGCGTGGGGTGAGCGTGCAGCGCGCGAGCCGCTGGCAAGGCCTGCCAGGCTTTGGCGCCGCAGGTCGCGGCGGCGTGCCGGACGTATTGGCCGCGCAGACCATCGCGCCGTCGGCCGACCACCCGTTCGACGCCATCGCCAACGCATTGCGCGCCGTGCTGGGCGAACTGGACGTGCAGGGCTGGCCGGTCAGCTTCGTGCTGGCCGACGAATTGACGCGCATGTGGCGCGTGACGCCGCCCGCTGGTGCGGCGCGCATGGCCGACCTGGAAGCGGCGGCGGGGCTGCGCTTCCAGTCGCTGTACGGCGAGCCGCCATCGGCGTGGCAACTGTCGGCCGACTGGAATGCGGCGCAACCGTTCTTCGCCGCCGCCATGCCGCGCGCCTTGCTGGCAGAGCTGCAAGTGGTGGCGCAGGACTGCAAGCTGTCCATCGTCGCCATCGAACCGCGCTTTGTCAGCGCCTGGAACCGCGGCCGTCGCGGTTTGAAGCAGGGCGCCTGGTTTGGCCACGTGCATGATGGCCTGCTTACCGTGGCCGCCACCGAGCCCGATGGCAAAGGCCTGCGCGCCGTGCGCTCACTGCCGATCCCGCAAGGCGCCGACCAGCACTGGCTGACACAGACCCTGCAACGTGAAGCGCTGCTGCTGGACGCGGAAGCGCCGTCGCTGCTGCAAGTGAACGGCGAGGCGCCTGCCGCGTGGTTGCAGCCGGGAGGCGGTGCCGGGCGCATCGCTTGCAGCGCATTGACAGGGAGCGCCGCATGAAAGCCATGAAGATCGACTTCGCGCCAGGCAGCGTGCGCCGCACCTTGTTCCACATCCATCCCGCGGTGCTGGCGCTGGCCGGTGTAGGCCTGTTGCTGTGCGCTGGTGCCGCTGTCGGCGGCTGGCAGTTGGCCGAACAAAAACGCGAACGCGAGCACCAGCTCCAGCACTTGCAGGAGCGCGTGAAAGCACTGTCTGCGCGTCCTGCGGTGGAAGTGGCGCGTGTCGCCATTCCGGAGGCGCAGGCCAGCTTCGTCAACGGCGCCATCATGCAACTCAACCTGCCATGGCGCGATCTGCAAGACGCCGTGCTGGCCGCCACCCCGCGCACCGTGGCGCTGGTGGCGATGGAACCGGACCCGCGCAAGCGCATCCTCAAGATCACCGCCGAAACCAAAACCAGCGACGACATGGTCGACTACGTCGCCGCGTTGAAAGAACAGGAAAGCTTCAGCGGCGTGATCCTGACCCGCCATGAAATCAACGACGCGGACCCGAATCGTCCGCTGCGTTTCCAACTGGAGGCCACATGGCAGGCTCGCTGAACGATGTGAACCTGCCGGCATTGCTGCTGCGCGCCCGCATCGCCGTACTGCGACTCGGCGCGCCGGCTTGCGTGGCGATGGCCTTGTGCGCTGCCGGCGTGGCCGCATGGGCGTGGTTGCTGCCACACCGCGCCGAGCAGGCACGCGTGATGGCCCAGCCGTTGCCGGCGCCGTCCACGCTGGTGACGCCGCCGCCTCCGCCGTCGGCCAACCAGAACCTCGCCGCCTTCTACGAAACGCTGGGCGAAAAACGCTACGCCGAGCAGCAAGTGAAAGTGCTGTTCGACCTGGCCGCCAAATCCAGCCTGACGCTGAATCAGGGCGAGTACAAGGCAGCCTACGACAAGGCCAGCCGCGTCAGCACCTACCAGATCATCCTGCCGGTGAAAGGGCCGTATCAATCGATCTGGCAGTTCGCCATGCAAGGCCTGCGCGCGATGCCATATGCCTCGCTGGATGAAGTGGGCTTCCGCCGCGACACCATCGCCGATCCCACCGTGGAAGCGCGCCTGCGCTTCACGCTTTACCTCAAGGACGCCGAGCCATGAAGCCCTATCAGATCGTGATGGCGCTGGCGCTGGTGGGCGCGGCAGGGCTGGTGCTGTTTGGCGATAACTCGCCATCGGGTGGCATCGCCGAGCCGGTGGCGCGCGGCGAGCGTGGTGCGCGCGCCGACGCCGCATCGCCGTCGTCCGCAGCCGTGCCCACGCCGGCGCCGCGCGCAGCCGGCAAAGACGCCGCACCGGCCGAAGCCACCATCCTCGCGTTGATCCCGCGCGCGCAATTGGTAGGCGAGGCCGGCGACGCCACCTTTGCCGCAGGCGAGGGCGTGTTCATGGGCCAGAACTGGAATCCGCCGCCGCCACCGCCACCGCCGCCATCGAACACGCCGCCGCCACCGCCGATGGCGCCGCCCATGCCGTTCACCTACATCGGCAAGGCGCTGGCGGATGGCGCGTGGGAAGTGTTCCTGGCGCGCGGCGACAAGACTTATTCGGTGCGCAACCAGACCGTCATCGATGGCGTCTACCGCGTGGAGAAAATCGCGCCGCCGTTGATGTCCCTGACCTATTTGCCTTTGAATCAGCAACAACAGATGAATATTGGAGCTCTTGAGTGATGGCTAGCCCTCTGAAGAAACTAGGCAGCTGCGCTGCGCTGGCGATCATGCTGAGCGGCTGCGCCGCGCAGATGGCCTACCGCGACGGCAATGATCTGATCGCGAAGAACCAGGTCGAAGCGGGCCTCGCCAAATACCAGGAGGCGGTGCAGGCCGACCCGCTCAACGCGCAATACCGCAGCGCCTACCTGAGCGCGCGCGAACGCGCCACCAACCGCATCCTGGACGCCGCCGAACGCGATCAAAGCGAAGGTCGCGCGCTGCAAGCGGAGCAGGGCTACCGCCGTGTGCTGGGGCTGGACGCGCAAAACGAACGCGCCAACGCCGGCCTGCGTTCGCTGGAGCGCGACAGCCGCCAGGCCAAGCTGCTGGAGGCGGCCGCACAGCACCTCAACAAGAATGAATACGAGCTGGCCAAGCAAAAGCTCAACGCCGTGCTGACCGAGTCGCCCACCAACGACAAGGCGCGCGCCATGCTGCGCGAAGCGACCGAGAAGAGCGCGCCGCCGGCGGTGGAGTCGGGCCTGTCGAAAGCCTACAAGCAGCCGATCACCATCGAGTTCCGCGACGCGCCCTTGAAGCAGGTATTCGAGGTGATCTCGCGTCGCTCCGGCCTGAACTTCGTGTTCGACAAGGACGTGAAGACCGACCAGAAAACCACCGTGCTGCTGAAGAACAGCACCGTCGAATCGGCCATTTACTTCCTGCTGCTGACCAATCAGCTGGAGCAGCAGGTCATGGACGCCAACACCATCCTGATCTACCCGAACGTGGCGGCCAAGCTGAAGGAATACCAGGAGATGACGGTGAAGACCTTCTTCCTGGCCAACGCCGAAGCCAAGCTGGTGGCCAACACGCTCAAGACCATCCTCAAGTCGCGCGACGTGGTGGTGGATGAAAAGCTCAATCTCATCATCGTGCGCGATACGCCGGAAGCCATCCGCCTGGCCGAGCGCCTGATCAACTTGCAGGACGCGCCGGAAGCGGAAGTCATGCTGGAAGTGGAAATCCTCGAAGTGAAGCGCGCGCGCCTGATGGACCTGGGCGTGGTATGGCCGACCACCATGGGCTTCTCGGTGCTGTCCAGTTCCAACGGTGCCGGCATCACCGTGCGCGACCTGAATAATCTGAACCAGCGCACCATCGGCGTCACCGGCACGCAATTGTCGATCAACGCCAACAAGAACGACTCGGATTCCAACCTGCTGGCCAATCCGCGCATCCGCGTGCGCAACAAGGAAAAGGCCAAGATCGTCATCGGCGACAAGCTGCCGGTGATTACTTCCACCGTCTCCTCGGGCGTGGGCGGCTTCGCCAGCGATTCGGTGACCTACGTCGACGTCGGCCTGACCCTGAACGCCGAGCCGACCATCTACCTGAATAACGAGGTGGCGATCCGCATGCAGCTGGAGGTCAGCAATCTGGTGAACACCATCACCACCAAGAACGGCACCACCGCCTATCAGCTTGGCACGCGCCAAGCCTCGACCATGCTGCAATTGAAGGATGGCGAGAATCAGGTGCTGGCTGGCCTGATCAACAACGAGGAGCGCAATTCGTCCAACAAGGTTCCGGGCTTTAGCGAGCTGCCGCTGGTGAGCCGTTTGTTCGGCAGCCAGCGCGACGACAACCAGAAGACCGAGATCGTGCTGTCGATTACGCCGCACCTGATCCGCAACGTGCAGCGTCCGGAGGCCTCGGCCTCGGAATTCTCGGCCGGTACCGAAGCCAGCTTCCGCCGCCGTCCCGACACCACGCCGCGCGCCACGGTCGCGCTGCCGGCGTCGCCGGCCCGCCCGGCCGCAACGCCGGGC
>NZ_WNKY01000061.1 GCF_009720825.1 Duganella radicis
GCCACGCCGGCCACGAGGTCCACCGCCGCCGTCACGCTGGCCGGCGCCGCCGCATCGCCGGGCGACAGCGGCTTGCGCTGCACCGGCCAGGCGGCGCAGCCGGGCAGCCTGTCGCTGCAACTGGGGAAGTCCACGCTGATGCGCATGCCGGAGGCGGTGCAGGCGCGCAGTGTCGGCAATCCGGCGGTGCTGCAAGCCATGCTGGTGGCGCCGGACACGCTGTACGTGGTGGGCGTGGACATTGGCAGCAGCAATATGATCGTGCAGGGCCGCAGCGGCTTGTGCAACGTGATCGAAGTGGTGGTCGGCATCGATCCCGCCGGCTTGCAGCAATCGCTGGCCGCGTTGATGCCGGAGCAGAAAAACATCCAGGTCAGCGCCGCCGGCGATACGCTGGTCATCAGCGGCACCGTGGACGATGCACCGACCGCCGCGCGCGTGCTGGAACTGGCGGCCGCCTTTGTGCGCCGTCCCGCGCAGCCGCTGGACGCCGTCGGCAAGGGCGCCGGAGCGGCCGCCGCCACGTCAGCCACACCTTCCACGCCGGCCACGCAAGCCGCGCAGGCCAGCGCCCGCATCGTTAACTTCCTCAACATCGGCGCGCCGCAGCAGGTGATGCTGGAGGTGAAAATCGCCGAAGTCTCCAAATCCCTGCTGGACAAGCTGGAAGCCGGCGTCACCATCAACTTCGGCGGTGGCAGCTGGGCCAGCACGCTGTCATCCAACTTCGTCAGCGGCACGCTGAAAAGCCTGCTCAGCGTCGGCAACCGCGCGCGCCTCGCCGCCGACAGGCAGGACGCACACGTGCGCGTGCTGGCCGAACCAACCGTGATGGCAATCAGCGGCCAGGAAGGCAGCTTCCTCGCGGGCGGCCGCATCTTCGTGCCGGTCGCGCAGGACAACAACAAGGTCACGCTGGAAGAAAAAGAATTCGGCGTTGGTCTGCGCTTCACGCCCACCGTGCTGGCGGGCGGCCGCATCAACCTGAGGGTGGCGCCGGAAGTGTCGGAGATTTCGCGCGAAGGCATCGGCATTTCGGCCGCGGGCTTCACCGGCGCTTCCGTGCTTCCCTTGATTACCACGCGCCGCGCCTCCACCACGGTGGAACTGTTCGATGGCCAGAGCTTCGCCATCGGCGGCCTGATTAAAAACAGCCAGACCAACAACGTCAACGGCTTGCCCATCCTCGGCGAACTGCCGGTGCTGGGCGCGCTGTTCCGCAGCACCGACTTCCAGCAGGACCGCACCGAACTGCTCTTCATCGTGACGCCGCATCTGGTGCAGCCGCTGCCGGCCAACTACAAACTGCCATAACGAGGACATCCCATGCGATACCTTTTGCCCATGCTGGCGGCAAGCACGCTGTCCGCCTGCGCCGCCCATCCGCCCCAGCCCGTCGGCTTCGATACGCGCCTGGTGCTGGCGCAGCAGATCATGCATCCGGAAGCCGCGCGCAATAGCGATCCGGTGGCCGGCATGGATGGCCGCACCGCGCGCTCCGCCTACGAACGCTATCAGAAAGCCAGCGGCGAGCAGCCCGCGTCCCTGCTGGGTAATGGTGCCAAATGAAAGCGCTCATGATCAGCAAGGACAGCCTGCTGCACGCGGAGATCGCGGCGCAAGGCTCGGCGCGCATGCCTGCGGTGCAGTTGGTGGCGTCGCGCAACGGCCTGCGTGACGCGGTGGAGCGACAGCTGCCGGAAATGCCGGAACTGGTGGTGCTCGATGCCAGCGACATCGCAGCCGACGAGGGCGAACTGGTGGACCGCCTGGGCAAGCAGTATCCCTCGGCCTCCTTCATGCTGCTGACGCGCGATCCGCAGCAGGATCTGCTCATCCGCGCCATGCGCGCCGGCATGCGCGAGGTACTGCAACTGCCGTTGGTGCACCGCGCCTTCCACGAAGCCATGGACCGCATCGAAGTGGCGGCCGGCCTGAGTCCCGTCCGCGAAGGCAAGGTACTGGCCTTCATCTCCTGCAAGGGCGGTAGCGGCGCGACTTTTTTATCGACCAATTTCGGCTACGCGCTGGCCGCGCTGGCGGACCGCAAGGTGCTGCTGATCGACCTGCATGGCCAATTCGGCGACGCCACGCTGTACGTCTCCGACCAGAAGCCCGCCATGACGCTGTCCGACATCTGCGCGCAGATCAGCCGCATGGATGGCGCCTTCCTCGACTCCTGCCTGGTACACGTGGCTTCCAACTTCGGCGTGCTGGCGGCGGCTGACGATCCCAATGGCGCGGTGGACATGAAGCCGGAACACATGGACACCATCCTGCACGTGGCGCGCCAGCATTACGACTTTGTGGTGCTGGACGTGGGCCGCCAGATCGACGCCATTTCACTGCGCGCGCTGGATCAGGCGGACACCATCTACCCAGTGCTGCAACTGGCACTGCCCGATATCCGCGACGGTCGCCGCCTGTTGGACATCTTCCGCTCGCTCGGCTATCCCAACGAGCGCACGCGCCTGATCGTCAATCGCTACGAGAAGGGCGGCAAGCTGCGTCTGATGGATCTGGAACAGGCGCTGGGCGCGGACGTGGTGCATACGGTGCCCAACGATTACCTGTCGGCGACCGACTCCGTGAACCAGGGCATACCGGTATTGCAGCTGTCGCGCAGCAGCGCGGTGGCGCGCAGCCTGGCCGAGTTGGTGGAGCTGGTGGCGGCGCGCCGCGTCTCGGAAAGCAAAGGACTATTCGACCGCATCTTCGGCCGCAACGATGGAGGATGACATGAGCTTACGCGAACGCCTGTCGCACGCAGACGATGTCCGCAGCAACAACGGCCTGCCCGGCCTTGCGGCGGCGGCCTATCAGGAATTGAAGAAGTCCATGCACCAGACTATCCTGGACCGCATCGACCTTGAGCGCTTGAAGCGCCTGACGCCGGAGCAGTTCAAGCACGAGCTGGCGCTGCTGGTCCAGCGCATCATCGAGGAAGAGCGCATCGTGCTGAATCAGCATGAGCGCCACAATCTGGTGCTGGACATCCAGCACGAGATGCTGGGCTTCGGGCCGCTGGAGCCCTTGCTGGCCGATCCCGGCGTGTCGGATATTCTGGTCAACACCGCCGCCAGGGTCTATGTCGAACGCTCGGGCAAGCTGGAACTGACCGAGACCACCTTCAACGACAACGCTCACCTGATGAAGATCATCGAGAAGATCGTCTCGCGGGTGGGCCGGCGCGTGGATGAATCGAGCCCGATGGTCGACGCCCGCCTGCCCGACGGCTCGCGCGTGAACGCCATCATCCCGCCGCTGGCGATCGATGGCCCCATTCTGTCGATACGGCGCTTCGCGGTGAATCCGCTCAGCATCGAGAACCTGCTGGACTACCGCAGCCTGACGCCGCCCATGGTGGAGGTATTGAAAGCACTGGGCCATGCCAAGATCAACATCCTGATCTCCGGCGGCACCGGCTCGGGCAAGACCACCATGCTGAACGTGCTGTCCGGCTTCATCCCGGGGCATGAGCGCATCGTCACGATTGAGGATGCGGCCGAATTGGCGCTGCGCCAGCCGCATGTGGTGCGGCTTGAAACGCGGCCGCCGAACATTGAAGGCAAGGGCGAAGTCAATCAGCGCTCGCTGGTGCGCAATGCGCTACGCATGCGGCCAGACCGCATCATCCTCGGCGAGGTGCGCGGCCCGGAAGCACTGGACATGCTGCAAGCGATGAACACCGGCCACGAAGGCTCGCTGGCCACCATCCACTCCAACACGCCGCGCGATGCCCTGTCGCGGCTGGAGAACATGGTCGGCATGGCTGGTGTGAACCTGACGCCGCGCGCCACACGACAGCAGATCTGCTCCGCCGTGACGGTGGTGATGCAGGTCTCGCGCCTGACCGACGGCACGCGCAAGCTGGTCAGCTTGCAGGAGGTGACCGGGATGGAAGGGGAGGTGATCGCCATGCACGAAATCTTCCGATTCGAGCAGAAGGGCGTGGACGCGCAGGGCAGGGTGCAGGGGCACTTTTACGCCACCGGCGTGCGTCCGCGCTTCGCCGACCGACTGCGCATGTTCGGCGTGGCGGTGCCGGATTCGGTATTCGATCCGGACAAAATCTACGAGTGACCATCATGGATGCGATCTTCTCCGGCTTCGCTGTGCTGCTGTTTGCCGCCGTGATCCTGATGATCGAGGGAGCCTGGCTGTGGTGGTCCGGTGCTCATGGCGGCGCGGCGCGCCGCATCGCCAAGCGCTTGCGCCTGATGGCCGCCAGCGCCGACGGTGGCAGCGAACGGGTCGACATTCTCAAGCGCCGTACCTACAGCCGCCATCCCGCGCTGGAAAAGCTGCTGCGCCGCGTCGGCCGCCTGGCTTTGCTGGACCGCTTGCTGATGCAGGCCGGCGTGCGCTGGTCGGTGGCGCAGTTTGTCGGCTGCTCGCTGGCGGCGGCCATGCTTGGCCTGCTGCTGCCGCAGATGCTGCACATGCCCTTGGTACCGGCCGCCGGCGTGCTGCTTTTGACGCTGGCCGTGCCGTGGCTGGTGCTGATGCGCACCCGTGGTGCGCGCCTGCGCAAGCTGGAGGAGCAGCTGCCGGAGGCGGCCGACTTCCTCGGCCGCGCGCTGCGCGCCGGTCATTCCTTCGCCAATGTGATGCAGATGGTGGGGGAGGAAATGCCGGAACCGATCGCCGGCGAATTCAAGTTCGCCTACGAGGAGATCAATTACGGCGTGCCGATGAACGAAGCCCTGCACAACCTGGCGCTGCGCGTGCCGCTGACGGATTTGCGCTATCTGGTCATCGCGGTGCTGATACAGCGCGAGTCGGGCGGCAATCTGGCCGAGGTGTTCGGCAACATCAGCCGGCTGATACGCGCGCGTTTGAAGCTGCTGGCACAGGTACGGGTGATGTCGGCCGAGGGACGCATGTCGGCATGGGTGCTTGGCTTGCTGCCGCTGGGCGTGGTGGCGCTGATGATGGTGACCAATCCGGCTTACATCCGCGTGCTGTGGACCGATCCTATCGGTGTGCACCTGCTGTGGTACGCGCTGGTGGTTGCAGCCGGCGGCGTGCTGTGGATGCGCAAGCTGATACGCATCCGCGTCTGAAACGGAGGATGGCATGAATGGATCGCAGATCGTATTCCTGGCGCTGGTCTTTCTGGTTGCCGCCGGTATTGCGGTGGCGGCGCTGCTGGTGTTTTCACCGGTGGCCTTGCGCGAGCGCCTGACGGAGGTGGTGGAACAACCGGAAGCGGCCCCCGATCCTGTGAGCGTTGGCTGGGTCGAGAAAGTGGCGCAGGCGGCGCAGCCGTTCTCGCGCCTGTCACTGCCGGAAGAGGGGTGGGAACGCTCGCCGCTGCGCACGCGCTTCATGAATGCGGGCTGGCGCAGCGCCTCGGCGCCGTCCTTATATTTTGCCGCCAAGACGCTGCTGGCGCTTGGGCTGCCGGCCATCGTCGCATTGTGCGGCGCTTTCGCCCTGAGCGCGCCGCAGAAAGGCTTCATGTACCTGTTGCTGCTGGTGGCCGGCATCGGCTACTACCTGCCGAACGCGGTGTTGTCGCACAAGGCCGCAACGCGGTGCCGCGAAATCTTCGAAACCTTTCCCGACGCGCTGGATTTGCTGACGGTGTGCGTGGAAGCCGGCTTGAGTCTGGAGCGCGCGCTGGCCAAGGTGGCCGGCGAAATTCATATCAAGAGCGTGGCGCTGGCGCAGGAGCTGCAACTCGCGCTGATGGAAATGCGCGCTGGTTTCACCAAGGAGCGTGCCTTGCGCAACCTTGCCTTGCGCAGCGGCGTGGAGGATGTCGATACGCTGGTGGCGATGCTGATCCAGTCGGAGCGCTTCGGCACCAGCATGGGTGATTCGCTGCGCATTCACTCGGACAACCTGCGCGGCAAGCGCAGCGTGCTGGCCGAGGAAGCAGCCGCCAAGATCGCGCTCAAGCTGCTGTTCCCGCTGATCTTCTGCATTTTCCCGACGCTGATGCTGGTATTGATCGGCCCCGCCGGCATCCAGGTCTACCGCATGATGCAGCTTACTCACTAGGAGGCCACCATGAAGAAGACCATCGCGGCCGGCTGCGTCATGCTGGCGGCATGCAGTGGCGTGCGGCTCGCCGAGCCAGCGGCAGATGTCATCACGCCACTGGAACAAGCCTGCCTGCGCGATCCGCTCGATCCCGAAAAGTGGGAGCGGCTGGCGGCGGCGCTGGCTGTTGGGGGAGAACGTGAGCGCGCCGCCATCATGTACCTGCAAGCCGCCTCGCTGCGCAAGCACGATGTACGGCAGGATTACGCCACGCTCAAGCAGGCCGTCGAAGACAGCGTGCCGCGCACCCAGGTACGCCGGGTCAGTGCTGGTCTGGTGGAGGTGCTGCGCATTCCAGGCGCCGGAGCAGATGCCAGCGCCGTGGTGCGGCTGGAGATCAGCAACGGCAACGGCGTCGCCGGCGCCGCCGCGCGGCTGGCGCGGACGCTCGATATGGAGGGTGTGAAGACAGTACGCTTGTCCAACGTGCGGCCCTTCGTCGAACCGCAAAGCCGCATCGAATACCAGCGCGAACAAAAGGCCATGGCGCAGAAGCTGGGCCGCCGCCTCGGCCTGCCATTGCAGGCGACACGCGCCACCAGCGCCTACGCCGACATGCGCATCGTGCTAGGTCACGACACGCGCTACCTCAAATAAAAAAACCGTCCGAAGGGGGGCTCCTTTCGGACGGTAAAAACACACCCATGTGTTTCCGGAGCCCGGCCACGCAGGCCGGAGCGTTCTTTACTGCCAGGCGATGCTGCCCATGCCGCGCGCGCTGGCGTTACGATTGGCCGGGTTGCCGTACACCTTGGCCGAACCCATGCCCGTGAGTTTCAGATTGGCGCTGGTCTTGGCGTAGACCGCCGCGCTACCCAGGCCGCTCATGTTGACGTCGATGGTGTCGGCGCGCAGCTGTTGCGCATCCAGACTGCCAACGCCACCAAGGCTGGCGTGTAACTGTTTGGTCTGGCCTATCATCTCGATGCGGCCAGCACCATTCAGATGCAGGTCGACGTTGTCGCTGTTGCCGCCGTTGACGGTCATGCCGCCCACGCCGCCGAGGCGCACGTCGATATTGCGATACTGCGCATCGACCTTGACGGAACCGGCGCCGTCCAAAGCCAGGCGCAGATTGTCGCCGTTAAATCCGCTCACTTCCGTGGCGCCCACGCCGCCCGACGTCAGTTGGCGCAGATTCGGCAGCGTCAGCTCGGCGCGCAGTTCGCGCTTGTTGCCGAAGTGGATAGTGTTCACTTTCTCGGTGCCGATGTGCAGCGTCTCGCCGCTTTGTTCGACCACCACTTTCTTGATGGCGTCCGGTTCGCCGTAGATGGTCAGCGAGGCGGTCGCGCCTTGCTTTACCTTCAGGCTGATCACGCCATCCAGCTCGATCTTCACGGCGCGCGCGTCGACGGTGCGGTTCTCGCTGATCACATCGGCGGCCAGTGCGGCTTGTGCGCCGCTGCCCAGGACCGCCGCCAGCATCGCTACCTTCATCAATTTTTTCATCATGCGCTCCGTGTTATTCGCGTGGATTACAGGGCTGCTTTTTCGGCAGCGGTCAGGCGCTTTGCGGTGACCGTTACGGTCGGCATCACGGTGGCTTCGGCTTTCGCTACAGCGACCACTGGCACGCTCGCTGCGGCCGGTTCGTTCACTGCCGCGGTGGCGAAGGTGGTAGCGCTGGCGACGACGATGGCGGCTACGAAGATGGCTTCCATGTTTTTTGCGATGTTCATTTTGAGCTCCTTGGTGGGTGAATAGTTCGTTGCGTTGAGTGAACTATAGACAAGGGCTATCCGTCACTCCACCGGGATGTGACGAACTGCAAAAAACGGGGGATAGACTGCGATTTACGGGTTTAAAACCGCGCCGCACAGCAGGTGTTCATTGCTGGCGTAGACCTGCGACAGCCAGGATGAGACGGTTTTAAAGCGGGCGATTGACCCTGCATCGCGATGGCTGAGCAGCCAGATATCGCGCTGCACTTCGACGTTCTCGCCGATGCGCCGCAAGCCCTCCTGCTGACCCATGATGCAGGGCAGGAGCGCCATGCCGACGCCGGCGCGGCAGGCGCGCACCATGGTGCTCAGGCTGTTCACCTTGAGCACTTTGCGCGGCTGCGGCTCCATCGCCGCCAGCCATTGCATCTCGCCGGTACAGGCCAGCGCATCGTCGTAGGCGATCCATGGCTGCGTGCCCCAGCAGCCGCGCGGCGTGTCGGCGAACCTGGCGTGGCCGTAGACGGCGAAGCCGAGATCGCCCAGCTTGCGCATCACCAGCGCCGCGTCCTCGCTCGGCTTGCCGAGACGCAGGGCAAAGTCGGCCTCGCGGCGGGTGAAGGAGAGGTTCTGGTTTTCCGCTTGCAGCGTCAGTTGCAGATGCGGGTGCTGGGCATGCAGGGCCGGCACATGGTCCAGCAGCCAGTAATCGAACAGGAAATCGATCGAGGTGATGTTGACCGTGCCCACGGTGGCATCGGCCTCCTGCGAGGACGCTTGCAGCATGCTCTGCACATTGCCGTACACCGCCTCGCCATGCTCGACAAAGACCTGGCCGGCGTCGGTGAGCTGGTAACCGGTGTTATCGCGGATGAACAGGCGCAGCTTGAGCGCCTTCTCGGCGGCGGCAATGCGGCGGCTGATGGTGGAGGCATCCACGCCCAACTGGCGGCCGGTGGCGCTCATGCTGCCGCTGCGGGCCAGCGCGAGGATCAGCGGGATGTCGTTCCAGTCGAAGTCGTTGCTTGTTGCCATGTTGGGGGTCTGCGTTTTTGCAAAGTGAGCTTGCAGAGTTGTCTGTTCCGCAAATGTTTTGCGAAGTCTAAGATTCACTCCATCGCAGCTACGGATCGAAAAGACTGTAGCACAACACTGAATATCCATACATCGACTAAAAGGAAGAATGATCATGAACGCTAACAATGTGAACCTGTCCCGCCGCAACGCGCTGTTCAACTCCGCCGGCGCCGCTGCCGCCGCCGTGGCCCTGCCGCTGGCCGCGCTGGGCACGGCCGAAGCGCAAGCCGCCACCGCCAAGGGCGGCCCGGTCAGCAAAACCGCCAGCACCATCACCACCCGCGACGGCGTCGAGATCTATTACAAGGATTGGGGGCCACGCAACGGCCAACCGGTGATCCTGAGCCACGGCTGGCCGCTGAGCTCGGACAGCTGGGAATCGGCCGCATTCTTCCTGGCGAACAATGGCTTCCGCGTCATCACCCACGACCGCCGTGGCCACGGCCGTTCCAGCCAGCCCTGGGATGGCAACGACATGGACCACTACGCCGACGATCTGGCGCAGTTGATCGAGGCGCTGGATTTGAAAAACATCATCCTGGCCGGCTTCTCGACCGGCGGCGGCGAGGTGGCGCGCTACGTCGGCCGCTACGGCACCAAGCGCATCGCCAAGCTGGGCCTGATCTCGGCCGTGCCACCGCTGATGCTGAAGACCGCCGACAATCCGGACGGCCTGCCGCTGGAAGTGTTTGACGGCATCCGCGCCGGCCAGCTCAAGGACCGCGGCCAGCTGTACCTGGATATCGCCTCGGGTCCGTTCTACAACTACAACCGTCCGGGCGCCAAGCCATCGCAGGGCATCATCCAGGCGTGGTACTCGCAGGGCATGCAGGGCGGCTTCAAGAACACCTACGACTCGATCAAGGCCTTCTCGGAAACCGACTTCCGCGACGACCTGAAAAAGTTCGACAAGCCGACCCTGATCATCCACGGCGATGATGACCAGATCGTGCCGATCAAAGCCTCGGGCATTGCCTCGGCCAGGATCGTCAAAGGTTCCAGGCTGATCGTCTACCCGGGCGCCCCACACGGCCTGACCGATACCCACAAGGACAAGTTCAACGCTGACTTCCTGGCCTTCGCCAAATCGTAATCACGCCGGGCCGCCTCCGGGCGGCCTGTAAAAATATTTAAAAATAGCTTGCTATCGAATAGCGCGCAATATATATTGAGTACATGTAGCGCACAATCAAATCGTTAACTATATAAATGGAGCCTTAATCGTGAGCAAAAATACCCAAGACCAAGTTATCAGCCTTTCCCGTCGTTCCGCCATTTTCAGCGGCGCCGGTGCCGCTGCGGCCGCCGTTGCCGTGCCGCTGGCCGCGCTGGGCACGGCCGAAGCGCAAGCCGCCACCGCCAAGGGCGGCCCGGTCAGCAAAACCGCCAGCACCATCACCACCCGCGACGGCGTCGAGATCTATTACAAGGATTGGGGTCCACGCAACGGCCAACCGGTAATCCTGAGCCACGGCTGGCCGCTGAGCTCGGACAGCTGGGAATCGGCCGCGTTCTTCCTGGCGAATAATGGCTTCCGCGTCATCACCCATGACCGTCGTGGCCACGGCCGTTCCAGCCAGCCCTGGGATGGCAACGACATGGACCACTACGCCGACGATCTGGCGCAGCTGATCGAGGTGCTGGATTTGAAAAACATCATCCTGGCCGGCTTCTCGACCGGCGGCGGCGAGGTGGCGCGCTACGTCGGCCGCTACGGCACCAAGCGCATCGCCAAGCTGGGCCTGATCTCGGCCGTGCCACCGCTGATGCTGAAAACCGCCGACAATCCGGACGGCTTGCCGCTGGAAGTGTTTGACGGCATCCGCGCCGGCCAGCTCAAGGATCGCGGCCAGTTGTACCTGGATATCGCCTCGGGTCCGTTCTACAACTACAACCGTCCGGGCGCCAAGCCATCGCAGGGCATCATCCAGGCGTGGTACTCGCAGGGCATGCAGGGCGGCTTCAAGAACACCTACGACTCGATCAAGGCCTTCTCGGAAACCGACTTCCGCGACGACCTGAAAAAGTTCGACAAGCCGACCCTGATCATCCACGGCGATGACGACCAGATCGTGCCGATCAAAGCCTCGGGCATTGCCTCGGCCAGGATCGTCAAAGGTTCCAGGCTGATCGTCTACCCGGGCGCCCCACACGGCCTGACCGACACCCACAAGGACAAGTTCAACGCCGACTTCCTGGCCTTCGCCAAGTCCTGATCGGTTGACCGGACTTTGCTAACAGCGCAGAATGGGCTCACCATTCTGCGCTGTTTCGTCATGAAAAAATATCTGGTCTTGCTGGCAATGTTATGCGGCACGCTGCGGGCTGAGACCATCTTCGTTTACACCAGCGCGCAGGTGGCGCCGCTGGTACTGGCCGACGGCACCGGCATTTACCCCGACATGGTGGCCTGGCTGAACCGTCAAAAACCGGGTGACCTGCAATTCAAGCTCATTTACCTGCCGCGCAAGCGCCTGCAATTGAAAGCCGAGAGCGGTCAGCTGGATGGCATCATCATCGGCATGATGCCGCACTGGTTCGACGACGGCGCCCAGAAAAAATACCTGTGGACCGCGCCGTTCGCGCTGGACCGCTACATGGTCGCGCTGCCGGCGCGACAGACCGAGCGCCGCTTCCTGGTGCCGCACAACCTGGCGCCGGTCTACGACAGAATCGCGCCGGTGCTGCGCAAGGTGCGCGACGACCCCGAGTGGCAGCGCCTGATGTTGCGCTATGAATAAGCCGGGTTATACTCGGGCGTATTCATGGGACACGAGATGAAGCACTGGGCCAGCCTGTTACTGTTCGTTTGCGCGGGAGCGCATGCCGCCGAAGCGTGCACTCCGGTGCGGGTGGGCTATTCCGATCGCGAGCGCCTGCCTTACTACGTCGGCAATGGCGCGGAGGTGCCCGAGCGGCCGGGCGTGCTGGTGGAATTGTTCCGCGACGCGGTGCGTAGCGGCGGTTGTGCGCCGGTGTTTGTGCGCCTGCCGGCGGCGCGGGTGCGCATGGCGCTGGCCAGCGGCAAGATCGACGTCGCGCCGACTTATACTCCGGGCGATAAGCAAGCCGACTACGTGGTGGCCACCACCGTCCATGGCGAACTCGATACGCGGCGGGCGCTGCGCAGCATGGCCGTGGTGTTTGTGCGCAGCGAGGACAGGCTGTCGCCGGCAACCGATCCGCAGCGCTATTTCAAGACCCATATGCTGGCTGCCAATCAGGGCACGATGCTGGCGTCCCAGCTCAGGGCGGCCGGCTTGCAGGTGGATGACGGCAGTGTCAGCTCGGAGAGCAACTTCGACAAGCTGCGCCTCAAGCGTGTGGATGGCTTTACCGTGGCGTTGATGACGCCGTCGGCGTTGGACCCCTATCTCAACGGGCAACTGGCACGGCTGGACAAGCCGCTCAGCGTTTCCTACGTGTGGCTGGGTGCCAATCGCGACTACTACCGACGCAACCGCGAGCAGGTCGAAGCCATCTGGAACTGGCTGGGCGCGCATGGCGCCCACCAGATCGATACGCTGACCCGCCGCTACGCCGCGGCGCCCTAGCTCCTCAGGCCAGGCGGACGCGGAAGAAGTCGATGGTGCGTTGCCAGGCCAGCTTGGCGGCGGCGGCATCGTAGCGCGGCGTGGTGTCGTTGTTGAAGCCGTGCTCGACGCCGGCATACACGTGGTATTGGTAATTCACGTGCGCGTCCTTCAAGGCTTTTTCGTAAGCCGGCCAGCCGGCGCGGATGCGCTCATCTTTCTCGGCGTCGTGGATCAGCAGATGGGCCTTGATGCGGGGCACGTCCTCGGCCTTCGGCTGCGCGCCGTAGAAGGGCACGGCGGCCAGCAAGTCCGGCAGCTGCGTGGCCAGATAATTGGCGATGCCGCCGCCGTAGCAGAAGCCGACCACGCCCAGCTTGCCATTGCCTTGCGGCTGCTGTTGCAGCCAGCGCGCGGCGGTGACGAAATCGGCGCGGGTCTTGGCCTGGTCCAGCTTGCCGAACAGGGCGCGCGCCTTGTCCTCGTCGCCGGGATAACCGCCGAGGGAATACAAGGCGTCGGGCGCGAAGGCGACGAAGCCGTCCAGCGCGAGGCGGCGGGCGATGTCTTCGATATGCGGATTCAGGCCGCGATTCTCATGCACCACCAGCACCAGCGGCAGCTTGCCCTTGGCGTCCTTGGGCGAGACCAGATAGCCGCGCACCGTACCGTTGCCTTCGGGCGAAGGAATCTCGACAAAACGGGCGTTGAGGCGCTGATCGTCCGGCGTGACCAGCGGCGCGGCAAAGCTCGGGCTGAGCGCGCTGAGCAGGCCAGCCGCCGTGACGCCACCCACCGCATAACGCGTGGCCGACGACAGGAAATCGCGCCGGTTGATATTGCCGTGCACGTACTGGTCGAACAGCTTGAGGACTTCCGGATCAAAATCGGCGGCGGTCTTGCGGGTCATGGCTCGGCTCCGTGGGAAAGTGGTGGCCTAGTGTAGCCCAGCCGCGGCTTGGCCCGGTTGGAATATTTCTACATTTGTAAAGGTGGTATTTGGCGGTGCTGGCCCAAGTAACAATCAGGGCGGCAAAAAAAGCGGCAGAAAGAATCGCCAAGAGTTTCAGTTTGTTGACGAAAAATACGTACAATCAAAGGCTTGTGGTTGTGCTGAATGAGCATAAAAAGCGGCAAAAATGTGCCAGTCAATCCATCAATTCGAACCACTCTTGCTCAGCGAGCGTATTGTCATGGGCTCGGTCAAGCTCTCGGTGGCGACCCACGAAACCACCAGAGCAACCCTGCGCGAATTGGTCAGGCAAATGAATTCCTTCTACAGCAGGAAGTTCGCGGCACGCTGAAGCGCTCGCAAGCGTACTGCGAGAACGGACCGTGCGCTCGTCCATTGATCTACCGCATACATGACTGGTTGGCCAGCATGGGATTTGACCCGAGCCAAGCCGTCGATTGAGTCGAATCGGCAGAATGGTTGAGAGCCACTTCACGCGGAGGACATGATGGCAATCGACGTGTATCTGCAAATTGACGGGATCAAGGGCGAGTCGGCCGACTCACAGCACGTCGGCTGGATCGAATGCACCGCAGTGCAATGGGGCATGTCCCAGCCAAAAAGTGCGACATCATCGACAGGTGGCGGCCACACCGCTGAACGCGCCGAGCTGGATGACATCAGCTTCCAAAAGCTTGCGGACCTGTCGTCGCCGATCCTGATGCAGACCTGCGTCATGGGCAAAACTCTTCCCCGCGCGAAGTTTGAATTCTTGCGCGCGGACGGCCAGGGTGAACGTGTTAAGTATTTTGAAGTCGAGCTGGAGAACGTGCTGATCGGCGCCGTCGCGCCCGTCGTCCATGAAGGGAACATCCTCAGCGAAACGGTCGGCCTGAAGTTCTCAAAGGTGAAGTGGAAGTACACGCAACAGAAAGTCGCGGGCGGCGCGGGCGGAAACACGGCCGGCGGATGGAACTTGGCTACCAACCGGGTCGCGTGAGGTGCGATCATGGCGGAGACACCGATCAAAGACTCACGCGGCTTCTTCAAGCTGTCACAGGACCCGGAACAGGGCGGCTTTGGATACTACACGTATGGCACGCCGGTAGCTGGTGCCGGACAATTTGCCCGTCCCAAGCTGCTTTCGCTACTCAACTTGGTTGAATTCCGATGGCAGGGTATGGACGACCGCAAGATCGGAATTGGCAACATTAGCCTCGCGGAGGGAGCCAAGTTTCGGCCGCATGAGGGGCACGTTAGCGGCTTGGACGTGGATATTCGTTTGATGCGAAAGGATGGGAGGCAGTCGCCTGTCCGCTGGACTGAGCCGCAGTATGACCGCGACGCAACTGAAATGCTTATCTGCCTTTTTTTCGAGTCCAATCTGGTCAAGGTCATTTACTTCAACGACCCGAAGATTGCTCGCGTCAAACAGCGCTTTAGGCACGACAACCATTTCCATGTCACGATTTTTGAGTAAGGGAGTGACGTGAAACCCTTCACGCTCTTGGCTCTGCTGATTGTCACCGTCGCAGCGCTGGCGCACGGTGCACAATCATGGGTATGGGCTACTCGGCCGGCCGAGGTTCACTACGTGGTCTACGGTGGCGATCTTGGCGACACCTATCGGCCAGTTCCCAATGATGTTCATGTCGCGTTCTACGTGCGCGGCCGGGCCGCGAAGGAAATGTTTGATGTGATGGGGCCGGATAAGAAGAGCGAGTGTGGTATCGAAAAAGGCGGACGGGTGCGTGAAAAGGAACACGTAGCCTGTCGATACCGCCCTTCGGACGGATATGAGTGCGACTTTGGCTTTGACCTTGCATCGGGCAAAAGCATCGGTGGCTCAATTTGCTGACCTCGCACAGCACATGACGGCCTCGCCATAGTCGGCCTGCGCGCCCGCAGCAAGCAGCAGCGCCAAGCGTGAAACAAAAAGGGGGAGGCTGAAACGCCACTATCTTGCTATTTGCGCAGGACGTTGGTTGCCGTCATTGTTCTCCAGCTGGGCAAACTGGACCTGACCTCGCCGGCTGGCAAAATGATGCTTATGATGTTTGCGGCTGTAGCCGAGATGGAGCGTGATTTGCTGGTAGAGCGTACGCAAGCCGGCTTAGCGCGCGAAGAATGAAGGCAAGAGGCTGGGCCCACCGCAGACGACCGCCGGGTAGCGCGCTGACATCATTGCGAAGTACACCGCCGGTCAGAGCGTTAGCGCGCTGGCCCACATGTACGATGTTTCGCGCGCTAATATCTTGAGCGTGGTGAAACCAGTATAGGCGGATGTTCTGCCGGCGGTCTTAAGCTCAGTCCTTTTCCTTTTTTTTCTTGCTGTCTTTTTTCTTGGGCGTGTCTGATGGGAAGAGGCCGCGAATTACGCCCAAAAATGCGGCGAGAACATTCACAGTTACACCGGTCGTGATAGCAATCATAGCGGTATCGCTAATCATCAACTTCCCCGTCAACCCATATATTATGGCATTTGCTGATATTGCAACTGCCCAAAACTGGATGCACCCTGCGGCTAAATTGTGCGCTTTATCCGCGTACGTACTGCGTAGCAGTCTATTGGCTTTCTGATTTTCAGCTTCCTCATTGATGAGGACGTCTTCAAGTGGCGCGTTTCCAACTCCGAACGATGCAGGGGGCGCATCTTCGGTCGCTTCAAGTGCCTGTTGCATCGAAGGGGGATCCACCTGCGTTTCGCTGAGTGCCGATGAATCCTCGATATGGTCAACAGGAGAGCCCATCAATTTGCGTTGTGCGCCTTATAGCGCGCATCACGTTCGATAGCCTGACCTAGGATATCGTTTGAAATTGGATTGCCGTCTACCTGGCCCGAGCTTTGCCAGGCAGAGCCTGGCTCGTGAGTCATGGCGGATAGCTGGGACCCGGAGTAAGCGCCATAGACATCGATTACCTTGTCAATAAGGTCCCATGTTTTGATATCACGCTCACTCACGATTGGGCGACGCTTTACCAATACACCGTCCTCTTCTACGATATGCCCACCATAGGCCGATATAGCACTCGACCCGTACTCTTTGAACTCGTGATAGAGCGACGGAATAACCGGGCCATACTGCCATCGACAGAAAAAATCATCGATAAGTGGCTTGCCTTTACGCGCAATATGCCAAGACTGTAGATAGAACAAAAGTTTTTGCAATTTCATCGGGGAAAGGTTGCGCAGCTTCCCTTCTTTTGCGCGCTTGACCAAGGCATTAGCCATAGCCATTGCTGAGTACGCCATATTTGCCTCCCTGAAAAAGTATTACTGATTATAGGTAGATATAGTGCCATACATTGACGCTTCAAGAGCGCCATACTGTATAGAAAAACAGCGTAGCCACCACAGCATTTGCGGCAGAAAAGCCTACATGGCGGCCGAAGTAAAAAAGCCCAGCCTTAAATGGCTGGGCTAAGTCTTTGATTTTATTGGTGCCGGCTGCCGGTTTCGAACTGGCCACCTGATGATTACAAATCAACTGCTCTACCAAATGAGCTAAGCCGGCGTAACTTTTACGGGGCGAATTATACGCTATTTAATACGCGTCAGGGTCGGACGGCCGCCCTTTTTGGGCGGGTCGGTGTCGTCGCCGGGAGCGTCGGTTTTGGCTTCGCTGGCCGCCGGCGGCACCGCCGACAGCACCGGCGCGGCCGGCGCTTCTTCCGGCTCCGGTTCCGCCGGCGCCGGGGACTGGCCCAGCTGCGGTTCGAACGCCATGCCCTGGCCGTTTTCGTTGGCATAGATCGCCATCACGTTGTTGACCGGGATGAAGATTTCGCGCGAGACGCCGCCGAAGCGGGCGTGGAAGCGGATGCTGTCGTTGTCCATCTTCAGGCCCGAGGTGGCGCCGAAGCTGATGTTGAGCACGATCTCGCCTTTTTTCACGTATTCCATCGGCACCGTGGTGGCGGCGTCGACCTTGACGGCGAGGTAGGGGGTGTAGCCGCTGTCCGTGCACCATTCGTAGATGGCGCGCAGCAGGTAGGGCTTGGTTGAGATTTCAGACATGGTCTTCCAGACTGCGGTAAAACTCGGCGCGCCGCCGGCCGTGAAGCCGGCGCGCGCCGTAGTGCTTCAATGAACCAATTAACGGCGCATCACCTTTTCCGACGGCGTCAGCGCTTCGATGTAGGCCGGACGCGAGAAGATGCGCTCGGCGTACTTCATCAGCGGCGCGGCGGTCTTCGACAGTTCGATGCCGTAGTGGTCCAGGCGCCACAGCAGCGGCGCCACCGCCACGTCCAGCATCGAGAACTCGTCGCCCAGCATGTATTTGTTTTTCAGGAACAGCGGCGCCAGCGTGGTCAGGCGGTCGCGGATTTCGGCGCGGGCCTTGTCGTGGCTCTTGTCGTTGCCCTTGGCGCGTTCGCTTTCCAGCGTATGCACGTGCACAAACAGTTCTTTTTCAAAGTTGAACAGCATCAGGCGCGCACGGGCGCGCATCAGCGGGTCGGCCGGCATCAGTTGCGGATGCGGGAAACGTTCGTCGATGTATTCATTGATGATGTTCGATTCGTACAAGATCAATTCGCGTTCCACCAGGATCGGCACCTGACCATACGGATTCATGGTCGAGATGTCTTCCGGCTTGTTGAACAAGTCGACATCGCGCACTTCAAAGTCCATGCCTTTTTCAAACAGGACCAGGCGGCAGCGTTGCGAGAATGGGCAGGTCGTACCCGAGTAGAGAACCATCATTTTTCTAGTTCCTTAGAAGAACAAACAGGGCGAGACCGCGAACGGCTCACCCGGATCGATCGCCCGCCAAACGCGGGCATCGCAAAACAAGCGCCGGCCAGCCGGCGCTCTCGACTATTTCACTTCTTTCCAGAACGACGCATTCAAGCGCCATGCCAGGAAGGCGAACAAGGTCATGAACAACACGACCACGACGCCCAGTTTTTTGCGGGTCTGCGCAGCAGGCTCCGCCATCCACTCCATGTAGCCGACCAGGTCGGCCACGGCAGTGTCGTAAGCCAGTTTGTCCAGTTTACCCGGGGTCACTTGCACATAGCCAGCAAATTCGTGCGTCATCTTGCCGTGCTCGTGCGGATCCTCCACCTCCTTGGTGCTGATTGCCTGTACCCCTTGCAGTTCCCACAGCACATGCGGCATGGCCACATTGGCCACCAGCCGGTTGTTCCAGCCGGTCGGCCGGGTGTCGTCCTTGTAGAAGCTGCGCAGATAGGTGTACAGGTAATCGCTGCCGCTGCCGGCGCCAGACGCTTTCGCGCGCTGGATCACCGACAGGTCCGGCGGCACCGCCCCGAACCATGCTTTCGCATCCTTCGGGTTCATGGTGGTGGTCATCATTTCGCCCACTTTTTCACCGGTAAACAGCAGGTTGGCCTTGATCTGCTCCTCGCTCAAGCCCAGGTCCTTCAGGCGGTTGTAGCGCATGGAGGACGCATTATGACAGTTCAGGCAGTAATTTACGAACAATTTGGCGCCATTCTGCAAGGCGGCCAGGTTATTTGAGCGGTCCGGCGCCTTGTCCAGGGCGATTCCGCCCTCGTTGGCGAAGGCCAGACCGGGCAACAGTGCCAAAGTGGCAAGTATGCGTTTTGCGTAGTTCATGTGTTGTCCTTTATGCACTTTAGCGATCAGTGGCCGTGGTAGACCACGCGGTCCGGAACCTTCTTGAACGTGCCCATGGCGCTCCACCATGGCATGAACAGGAAGAAGCTAAAGTACAGCAGGGTGCACACTTGCGACACGATGGTGCGGCCCTCGGTCGGCGGCAGGGTGCCGAGGTAGCCCAGCGTCAGGAACGACAGGAAGAACACGGCGTACACGTATTTGTGCCAGCTCGGGCGATAGCGGATCGACTTCACCGGCGACTTGTCCAGCCATGGCAGGAAGGCCAGGATCACCACCGAGGAGCCGAAGAACACCACGCCCCAGAACTTGGCGTCCAGGATCTGCGGCAGCATGCCGATGATGGCCACCAGGGCGATCACCGCGATCACGGTCTTGGTCAGGCTCGACAGGCGCGATTTGAGCCAGATGAACACCACGTAGGCGGCCACGAAGAACATCAGCACCCACATGAAGTCGGCGGTGGTGGCGCGCAGCACCGAGTAGAAGGCGGTGAAGTACCAGGTCGGGGCGATGTGCAGCGGGGTCTTGAGCGAATCGCCCGGCAGGAAGTTGTTGTACTCCAGGAAGTAGCCGCCCATTTCCGGCGCGAAGAACACCACCGCGCTGAAGATGGTCAGGAACACCGACACGCCAAACAGGTCGTGCACCGTGTAGTACGGGTGCGACGGGATGGAATCGACCGGGTGGCCGTCCGGGCCCAGGTTGTCCTTCACTTCGATGCCGTCCGGATTGCTGGAGCCGACTTCATGCAGCGCGATCAGGTGCGCGGCCACCAGGCCCAGCAGCACCAGCGGGATGGCGATCACGTGGAAGGCGAAGAAGCGGTTCAGGGTGGCGTCCGACACCACGTAGTCGCCGCGTATCCACAGCGACAGGTCGGGGCCGATCAGCGGAATGGCGCCGAACAGGTTGACGATCACCTGCGCGCCCCAGTACGACATCTGGCCCCATGGCAGCAGGTAGCCGAAGAAGGCTTCCGCCATCAGGCACAGGAAGATGGCAAAGCCGAACAGCCAGATCAGCTCGCGTGGCTTGCGGTACGAGCCGTACAGCAGGCCGCGCGTCATGTGCAGGTAGACGATGATGAAGAAGGCCGAGGCGCCGGTCGAGTGCATGTAGCGCACCAGCCAGCCCCATGGGACTTCGCGCATGATGTATTCGACCGAGCCGAACGCCAGGTTGGCGTCCGGCTTGTAGTGCATGGTCAGGAAGATGCCGGTGACGATTTGCAGCACCAGCACCAGCATGGCCAGCGAGCCGAAGATGTACCAGAAATTGAAGTTTTTCGGGGCGTAGTACTTGCCCCACTGATCATTCCACAGCTTCGAGAGCGGGAAACGATCGTCGACCCAGCCCAGTGCCTTTTGTGCGGCCGGTGCGTCGGCCGGGAATTTGGTCTCCTTGAATGCCCCCATGGTTATGCCTCGCCTTTCTCATCTTTACCAATGACCAGCTTGGTGTCGCTCAGGTACATATGACGCGGGACTTGCAGATTGTCCGGCGCCGGCTTGTTCTTGAACACGCGGCCGGCCATGTCGAAGGTCGAGCCGTGGCAAGGGCAGAGGAAGCCGCCCTCCCAGTCGTCCGGCAGCGAGGGCTGCGGCCCGGGGGTGAATTTGGAGGAAGGCGAGCAGCCCAGGTGGGTACAGATGCCGACCGCGACCAGGATTTCCGGCTTGCGCGAGCGCCATTCGTTGCGGGCGTATTCGGGGGTGAATTCTTCGGGGTTGCGCTTGGATTCGGCGTCGGCCACCTTGCCGTCGGTCTTTTTCAGCGACGCCACCATGTCGGGCGTGCGTTTGAGGATCCAGACCGGCTTGCCGCGCCATTCCACGGTTTTCATTTCACCGGGGTTGAGCGTGGAAATATCCACTTCGACCGGCGCGCCGGCCGCTTTCGCGCGCTCGGACGGCTGGAAGGTGCTTACTAATGCGCCCGCGGTGGCGAGACCTACAACACCGCCAGCGGCGCCGGTCGCGACCAGCAATCCGCGACGGCCTGAATCGACCTGCTTTTCGTTACTCATACAAACCCCAATCAGTCAAAGTGCGAACAAAATCTTGAGAACTGTGTACAAACCTGAAAGCTGACAACTTGGTAAAGGCACGAAATCCAGCAACCTTACATTATAAGGTATGCATCATGCAAACAAAAACACCAACGTTGCTCATTCCCCAAGTTTGCACACCGCCCCGCTGCGATGATAGAAGGGAGGACCAAGAGCAGAAATTGATGTAGGTCAATTTATAGCGTAATTCGGCTTGCAAATGCGTAAACGACAAGCGTGTTTGGAATCCAATTGAAAAAATAGTATGATCCAAGCGCGGTTTTGTTCACAATTGACCACACAGCGGGGATAAAAATATGGCAATGATGCAGGAATTTAAAGAATTCGCGATGAAGGGCAATGTGGTCGATCTGGCGGTCGGCGTGATCATTGGCGGCGCCTTCGGCAAGATCGTCGATTCGCTGGTGGCCGACATCATCATGCCGCCGATCGGCAAACTGTTTGGCGGGCTGGACTTCGCCAACTACTACATTCCGCTGAATGGCCAGGCGGCCAACCTGAGCCTGGCCGAAGCCAAGAAACTGGGCGCGGTGTTCGCCTACGGGAATTTTGCTACCATCCTGTTGAACTTTATCATCCTGGCGTTTGTGATCTTCCAGATGGTGCGTCTGATGAACAAGGCGCGCACCCTGGGCCAGAAGCAGGAGGCGGCGGCCGCCGCGGCCGAACCGCCGCCACCGACCCCGGAAGATATCGTGCTGCTGCGCGAAATTCGCGACTCTCTCAAAAAATAATTCTAGGCCGCCGCGAGGGCGGCAGGCTGGACTGCGATGCGACGACTCTGGTTATTGTTTGCGCAAACGGTGACCGTCGTATTGGCACTGTATTTCGTCTACACGGCGGTGGGCCGCGAGCGCCCGGCGCCGGTGCGCGTGCAGCAAATGGGCAGCGTCGAGCATCCGGCCGCCATGCTGGAGGCGGCGCCGTCCAAGCCGCCGGCCTCGGCGGGCGGCTCCTACCGCGCGGCGGCGGCGCGCGCCATGCCGGCGGTGGTCAACATCATCACCAGCAAGAAACCCAAGCGCGGCAAGCATCCGCTGCTGCGCGATCCCTTCTTCAAGAAATTCTTCGGCGACCGCGATCGCGACGAGGACAGCGACGACGAGTCCAGCCTGGGCTCGGGCGTGATCGTCTCGGCCCAGGGCTACATCCTGACCAACAACCACGTGGTGGAGGCGGCCGATGAAATCGAGGTGGTGCTGACCGATGGCCGCAAGGCCGCCGCCAAGCTGGTCGGCACCGATCCGGAAACCGACCTGGCCGTCATCAAGATCAACCTCGACAAGCTGCCGGTGATCGTGCTGGGCCAGGCCGAGCAGGCGCAGGTGGGCGACGTGGTGCTGGCCATCGGCAACCCGTTTGGCGTCGGCCAGACCGTGACCATGGGCATCATCTCCGCGCTGGGGCGCAACAACCTGCACATCAACCACTTCGAGAACTTCATCCAGACCGACGCGGCGATCAACTTCGGCAACTCGGGCGGGGCGCTGGTGGACGCCAGCGGCAACCTGCTGGGCATCAACTCGGCGATTTACTCGCAGACCGGCGGCTCGGTCGGCATCGGCTTCGCGATTCCGGTGTCGACCGCCAAATCGGTGATGGAAGCCATCATCAAATCGGGCCACGTGGTGCGCGGCTGGATCGGCGTGGAAAGCCAGGAAATCACGCCCGAGCTGGCGGCCAGCTTCGGCTTGCAGCGCCAGAGCGGCGCCATCATTGCCGGCGTGGTGCGCAACGGCCCGGCCGACAAGGGCGGCATCAAGCCGGGCGACATCCTGCTATCGGTGGACGGCAAGGCGGTGGCCGACACCAACAGCATGCTGAACCTGATCGCCCAGCTGGCGCCCGGCGGAAAGGCTAAAATGACGGTCCTGCGTAAAAACAAGGAAACCACGCTGGACATCACGGTCGGCAAGCGGCCGACCAACGCCAAATAAGGACACCATGCACCTGCGAGACCTGACCCAATACCTGCGCGAACTGGCGGACAACAACAACCGTCCCTGGTTCATCATGAACAAGCCGCGTTACGACATCCTGCGTGAGGAATTCCTGCAAGTGGTGACCGAGATGATCGGCGAGCTGGGCAAGTTCGACGCGCAGGTCAAGTTCAGCAACCCGAAGAAAGCCATGTTCCGCATCAACCGCGACGTGCGCTTTGCGCATGACAAGAGCCCGTACAAAACGCGTTTCTCGGCGGCGGTGGCACCCAACGACATGCGGCGCCCGAGCAAGGCCGGCGGTCCGACTTACTACATGCAGATCGACGGCAATGGTCGCCTGCTGTTTGGCGCCGGCGAATACATGCCGCCGCCGCACCGCCTGAAAGCGCTGCGCCAGCACATGGTGGACGACGCGGCCGGCTTCCGCAAGGTGTTGAAGAACAAGAGATTGGTGGCGACCTATGGCGACATCCAGAACGAAGGCAAGCTGATGCGCCCGCCAAAAGGCTACGACCCCGAGCACGAGCACATCGAGTACATCAAGCTGAAGAGCTTCTTCGTCTGGACCGAGATCGACCTGCAACTGAACAAGCCGGAACTGCTGGTGCCGACCCTGGCGGCCGGCCTCAAGGATGCCTACCCGCTGGTGGCGTGGATGCGCGAAGCCAAGTCCGACCTCGAGGAAGAATAAACCACCCGGGGTCAGTTCTTGCAATCACGCATGAGCTCGTGTGCGATTGCAAGAACTGACCCCGGGTTTTATTCGCCGCGCGGGTCGCGGGAGAGCAGGCGGGCCACCATGGCTTGCGGCTGGTCGCCGTCGAACAGCACGCCGGCCACGGCGTTGGTGATCGGCATCTCGACGCCGAGGCGCGCCGACAGTTCGCGCACGGCCTTGGCGCAAGGCACGCCCTCGGCCACATGGCCCAGCTCCTGCACGATCACCTCCAGCGCCTTGCCCTGCGCCAGCCCGAGGCCGACGCGGCGATTGCGCGACAGGTCGCCGGTGCAGGTCAAAATCAAGTCGCCCATGCCGGTCAGGCCCATGAAGGTCTCGGTCTGGCCGCCCAGCGCCACGCCCAGGCGGGTGATCTCGGCCAGGCCGCGCGTGATCAGCGCCGCGCGCGCATTCAGGCCCAGGCCCAGCCCGTCGGCCGCGCCGGTGGCGATCGCCAGGATGTTTTTCACCGCGCCGCCCACTTCCACGCCGACCAGGTCTTCGCTGGAGTAGACGCGCATATTGCCGCCGTGGGCGGTCTCGACCACCAGCGCGCGCAGTTCGGCCGATGCCGAGGCGATGGTCAGCGCGCACGGCAAGCCCTTGGCCACTTCCTGCGCGAACGACGGCCCGGACAGTGCGCCGCCCGCCACCGCGTCGCCCAGCACTTCGCGCACGATCTGGTGCGGCAGCAGGCCGGTGTCGTATTCAAAACCCTTGCACAGCCACACCACATTGGGGATGGCGCGGCCCTTGAGCGACTGCAACAGCGGACGCAGGCCGGCCACCGGGCAGGCCGCGATCAGCAGGCTGCCGGGCGCGGCCACGTGGGCCAGCGCCGCCTCGAAATCGGCCGCCACGTGTAGGCGGTCCGGGAAGACGTGGCCGGGCAGGTAGGTGTTTTCGCGCGCGGTTGCCATCGCTTGCAGGGCGGCGGCATTGCGCCCCCACAGCAGCACGTCGTGGCGCCGGGCCAGCGCCATGGCCACGGCCGTGCCCCAGGCGCCAGCGCCGAGCACGCTCACCTTGCGGGCGAGGCCCGCCTGTTTGGTCTTTTCTTGCATGGGATCTCATCCGGCGCGTGGGAGGGCGCCGCTACGGCAATTATATGCCCCAGACTTCGGAATTCTTGACGTAACCGATCAGGCCGTCGCGATGGCGCACCTTGATCCAGCCGCCGGCCGCCGTTTCGGACAGTTCCAGCAGCACGCCCTTGTCGGCGGTGAACACCGTGCTGGCGGCGTCGTCCGGCGTGGCGCGGACTTTCAGGTTGGCGCTCTTGACGATGACGTTGCGCCTGGCGCTCAGGCCCTTGGCCTCGGTCCAGGCCAGTTCGCCGTTGACGTCGCGCACTTTCAGCCATTCGCCATAGGCCAGCACCACTTCCAGCGGGGCGCCGCGCGGCACCACGAACAGCTTGCCGCCCTTGGTCGATGGCGCGTCGTACAGGATGACGGGATTGGCGCCTACCGTTTTGAAGTCGTAGGCCTGGCTGCCGGCAGCGGCCAGCATCATGGTCAGCGCAGCGATCAAACGGGGAAAAGTCATGGTGTGCCTTGAAACGGGGAAACTGCCGCCGGACGAGTGACCGGCGGCGGTGCAGCTAAGTGTGATGCTTTGCTTAGTGGGTGGCGTCAGCGGCTGGGGCAGCGGCGGCCGCTTCAGCGATGGCTTGTTGACGCTGCTGGTAGAACACTTCGAAGTTGATCTCAGCCAGGTGCACGGGTGGGAAGCCGGCGCGGGTGATCACGTCGGCAATGTTGGCGCGCAGGTAAGGATAAACGATGTTCGGGCAGCCGATGCCCAGCAGTGGGTCCAGCTGTTCGGCTGGAATGTTGCGGGCTTCAAAGATGCCGGCTTGCTTGCCTTCCACCAGGAAAGCGACTTTGTCCTTGACTTTGGCGGTCACGGTGATGGTGACGGTCGATTCGAAGATGCCGTCAGCCAGCGGCTCGGCGCCGACGTCCAGGGCCACTTCGATGGTCGGTGCTTCCTGTTCCAGGAAGATCGCCGGCGAGTTAGGTTGTTCCAGCGACAGGTCTTTCAGGTAGACGCGTTGGATTTGGAATACTGGTTGCAGATTTTCTTCAGACATGGAACGCTTTCGTTATAGTGAAAACGGGCAGCACCGGCCGCCCGGGGTGATGTTTGCTTGGTATGGCTAGAAGACAGCTCAAATCAAACGCGAAGGCAATTGTATCAAAACCATTATGGTTTTAAAGGCTTTCAACCCGCCGCACGTTGTATTTGGGGGCCATTAGCCATTTAACAAGGGGGACAGGCCGCCCGCTTGATCCAGCGCATACAAATCGTCGAAACCGCCGACATGGGTGTCGCCGATATAGATTTGCGGCACGGTGCGGCGGCCGGTCTTTTGCATCATCGTAATACGTTGTTCGGGGTCCAGATCCACGCGGATCTTTTTCAGGCCGGTCACGCCCTTGGATTCCAGCAGGCGCTCGGCGCGGATGCAGTAGGGGCAAACGGCGGTGGTGTACATGATCACTTCGGCAGTCATTTTGCTCTCCTCTCATTACTTGGCCAGCGGCAGGCCAGCTTTTTGCCATGCGGCAACGCCACCTTCCAGGTTGACCACGTCGGCAAAGCCGGCTTTGCCCAGCTTGGCGGCGGCGGCCGAACCGCGCGCATCGCTCTTGCCCACCACGATCAGGCTGCGGCTTTTGAACTTGTCCAGCTCGGACAGGCGCTGATCCAGCTCGCCCAGCGGGATATTCTTGGCATCAGGCAAGTGTCCTTCGGCGTACTCCTTGGCATCGCGTACGTCCAAGATGGTGGCTTTGCCGCGATTAATCAACATGGTGATGTCTTGCGGGCTGCCGCGCTTGCCACGCACGGTGAGCGAAGGCCACAGCAGGGCGCCGCCGGAAACCAGCACGATGGCGATCAGAAAAATATTGTCAATGAAGAATTTCACAGGAATCCAATGGTTGAACTTAATCCGGCCATTATAAAATAGAAGCTGTAACAGCATTCAAAGCACCGGTTTTCCAACTTTTCCTGAAAAGATAGTCCACATGTACAAAATCGTTTTCATGCGCCATGGCGAATCCACCTGGAACCTGTCGAACCGCTTCACCGGCTGGACCGACGTCGACCTGACCGAAAAAGGCATCAATGAAGCCAAACAGGCCGGCAAGCTGCTGAAGGATGGCGGCTACACCTTCGACCTGGCCTACACCTCGGTGCTGAAGCGCGCCGTGCGCACGCTGTGGCTGGCGCTGGACGAGATGGACATGATGTATCTGCCGATCAAGAACGACTGGCGCCTGAACGAGCGCCACTACGGCGCCCTGCAAGGCCTGGACAAGGGCGAGACCGCCGCCAAGTACGGCGACGAGCAAGTGCTCGTTTGGCGCCGCAGCTACGACACGCCGCCGCCAGCGCTGGAGGCGAGCGACGACCGTGCCTCGTTCAACGACCCGCGCTACGCCGGCCTGTCGAAGCAGCAGATCCCGCTGACCGAATGCCTGAAAGACACCGTGGCCCGCGTGGTGCCGGTGTGGGACGAGGAAATCGCCCCGGCCATCAAGGCCGGCAAGAAGATCATCATCTCGGCCCACGGCAACAGCCTGCGTGCCCTGATCAAGATGCTGGACGGCATCAGCGACAGCGATATCGTCGGCCTGAACATTCCTAACGGCACCCCGCTGGTGTACGAGCTGGACGAGAACCTGAAGCCGATCCGTCACTACTACCTGGGTGACGCCGACGCCATCGCCGCCGCGCAAGCCGCCGTGGCCAACCAGGGCAAGGCCAAGTAATTTGTCTTCTTCGTACCGCCATGCCGTAGCGTTGCTGCTGATGTTGTCGATCGGCGCGCAAGCGGCGCCGTTCGGCAAGATGACCGAGCGCAGCAAGCAGAAGGCTGCCGCCGAGGCCGAACGCGCCGGCGTGCAGCAGAAGCTGTCCGCGCTCAAGAAGGACATCAGCAAGACCGAGAGCGCCAAGGACGACGCGGCCGATACGCTGGCCGAGTCGGAGCAGGCGATCTCGGACGCCAACCGCTCGCTGCGCGATTTGCAGCAGGAGCAGGGCGACACCAACCTCAAGCTCCAGCAGCTGTCCGCCGAGCACGACAAGCTGGCGGCCACGGTCGCCCAGCAGAAGCAGCAGCTGGCCAAGTTGCTGCGCGAGCAGTACGTGGCGGGCAATGAGGACCGCATCAAGTTGCTGCTGTCCGGCGACAATCCCAACCGCATCAACCGCGATTTGCAAATGCTGGCGTATGTCTCACAGGCGCAGGCGCGTCTGCTGGGGGCGTTGCGTGCCAATCTGAAGGCCGTGGAGGTCAATCAGGAGCAAGCGCAGAACGCCAAGGACGAGCTGGAAGAAATCGCCCAGGAACAATTGCAGCAAAAAGCCAGGCTGGAGCAGGAGAAGGCGCGCCGCGCCACCCTGTTGTCCACCTTGTCGAAGAAACTGGTGGCCCAGCGCAAGGAAGCGGGCAACCTGGAGCGCGACGAGCAGCGCATGACCGGGCTGGTCGACAAGCTCAACAAGCTGATTGCCGAGCAGGCCGCCGCCGCGGCCGCCGAGAAGAAGCGCCAGGAACAGTTGGCTGCCGCCAAAGCGGCCGCCAAGGCCAAGGCGGAAGCCGACGCGCGCGCGCTGGCCAAGGCCAGAGCCGCCGAGGCGGAGCGCCAGCGTCTGGCCAAGGCCAATAACAGCACCAAGTCCGGCACCATCAAGCCACCCCCGAACCCCGCCGACGCGATCGATGCCGACGAGCCGAAGGTGGCCGCCGCGCGGCCGGGCGCCAGCGGCGCGGCGGGCACAGGCGCCGGAGCGGGCGGTTCAGCAGGCGCCGCAGGGGCGGC
>NZ_WNKY01000062.1 GCF_009720825.1 Duganella radicis
GCTGCCGGCCTCCTGGACCATGCGCACGGCGCGCTCCATCACTTCGGGGGAATATCGGACTGATTTTTTCATGGTGGCTCCATTTTCTCAAATGTTGGAGCCTCCTTCAAACCCGGGGCGATTCACTCGCAAGAAGCACATTTTCAGCGAAAAAAGCGGGCATATTCGCGACACGCCACAAAACCGCAAGCTGCTGGAGGATCTGGCTAACGACGCCACCGCTAAAGTAGCCACTGACCGCTACGGCAATTCATGGTACGCACGTGTAGAGGCCAATGGGAAGCAAGTCTGGGCGGAGGTGCGTGGCGAGCGGATTATTGGTGGTGGGATCAATAGTCCTCCTCGACAGCCGCATCCCGACACAGGTTTGTCGGCGCCGAGGAAAAGCCGATGGATGAAATAGCGGAGGGTGATCATGGCAATGATGAGTGAAGAACAGGCCTACAAGGCGATGTTCAGATTTCTCGAAAAATATTATGAACTCACGCAAGCGGATGATATTGGCGCGCTTTTGGGGAGCATGAATATGAAACTGTTCAAGGATGGCCGTCCTGCGGATGCGGCCATGTGGGAAGAATGGCAGCTCGCAATTCGTGAGGTGTTGGCTGCCCAGCATTGATCGAGGTTAGTCAAGTATCGACAAAAGAGGTAGTTTCCCCTATATTCAGGGCCCGATTGACCTTGAGACTACCATGAAACGACTGCTTTCCACTTGTGTGATCGGCCTGGCCCTGACGGTGACGCTGGCCGGCTGCGAGCGCGCCAAGGCGCCGGCCGCCGCTTCGGCTTCCGTGCCGGCCGTGCCATTCCAGAAAATCGATACCGTGACCGGCGAGGGCAAGGAAGCCGTGGCCGGCGCCACCGCCGTGGTGCACTACACCGGCTGGCTGTACCAGCCGAACGCGCCGCAAACCCATGGCGCGCAGTTCGATTCCTCCGTCGGCCGCGGCCCGTTCAGCTTCCCGCTGGGCGCCGGACAGGTGATCCCGGGCTGGGACGAGGGCGTGAAAGGCATGAAGGTGGGCGGCAAGCGCACCCTGATCGTGCCGGCCAACATGGGCTATGGCGACAGCGGCGCCGGCCCGATTCCGCCTGGCGCCACCCTGATCTTCGACGTGGAATTGCTGGACGTACGCTGACATGCAACCCGTCATCACCGAATTCCGCCTGCAATCGCCCGAGCCCGGGTACGACCATCCACGCGAGGAGCGCAGGCTGGCGGGCAACCCGAAGCGGACCACCTGGAACCACTACACCAGCGCCAGCGGCGAGGTGGTGGCCGGCGTGTGGGCCTGCGAGCGCGGCAGCTGGCGCATCGCCTTCGGACCGCACAAGGATGAATATTTCTATGTGCTGGAAGGCCGCTGCCGCGTGATCGACGAACATGGCTACGCCGCCGAGGCCGGCCCCGGCGACGCCATGGTCATCCCCGCCAACTTCAAGGGCGTGTTCGAGGTGGTGGAGCCGGTCAAAAAGCACTACGTCATCGTCGACCGGCCAGCGTGACCGGGCATATGGACATCCTAGCCATCACCGGGCCGATTTATCTTGTGGTCCTTGCCGGCTACCTCGCCACCCGCATGGGCCTTTTCGCCCGCACCGACATGCAGGTGTTCGGCAAGTTCGTGCTCAATCTCGCGCTGCCGGCACTGATCTTCAACGCGCTGGCGCAGCGCCGCATTGGCGAAATCCTGCATCCGGCCTATCTGCTGTCCTACCTGATCGGCTCGCTGCTGATGCTGGCGCTGGCCTATGTCGCCGGTCGCAAGCTGGCCGGCTTGAGCCGCACCCGCAGCACCTTCCTGGCCATGGGCGTATCGTGCTCCAACAGCAGCTTCATCGGCTTCCCCATCCTGCTGCTGATGGTGGCGCCGGTGGCCGGCGTGGCGCTGGGCCTGAACGTGATCGTGGAAAACCTGGTGATGCTGCCGATCCTGCTGGCGATGGCGGAAAGCGCGCGCGATGGCGGCGGGCCGTGGCGGCAGGCGATGAAACAGTCGGCGCTGCGCCTGATGCGCAATCCGATGCTGCTGGCGGTGACGGCGGGGCTGGTCATCAGCCTGGCCGAAATCCGGCTGCCGCAGCCCGTGGTGCGCACGGTGAACCTGTTTGCGCAGGCCAGCGGCAGTGTGTCGCTGTTCGCGATTGGCGGCACGCTGTTCGGCCTGTCGCTGAGCAGCGGCTGGCAGCGCGTGATTCCGCAGGTGCTGGCGAAACTGATCGGCCACCCATTGGCGGTGTTGTCGATTGCTTCGCTGTTGCCGCTGCTCGGCGTGGCGCCGATGGCGCCCGAGCTGAAGGCGGCCGCGCTGCTGATGGCGGCCATGCCGATGCTGAGCATCTATCCGATTCTGGCGCAAGCCTATGGTGAGGCAGACCGCAGCGCCACCGCGCTGCTGATCTGCATGGTGGTCTCTTTCTTCACGCTGAGCGCGTGGATGTGGATGGTGCGGCCGGGGTAGCTCAGGGCGGGTCTTTGCGGCGCGCCTGTTCGATGTAGCGGACTGCCTGCTCGGTGTCGTACGGAGCTTTCAGGAACTGGCGCAGGCCTTCGTAGGCCGGCGCCACCAGATCCGCCCTGGCGTCGCGGTCGAAGAAATAAGTCCATCCGGCGGCATTCGCCACGGTGGCGCCAGTGATCTCCGCCAGCAGGACATTTGAGGATGAGGTGCCGGCCTTGGCCGGCAGGGTTTGATCGGCATCGGCGATCTGGCGCAGCGCGCCGCTCTCGGCGAGGAAGGCCAGGAAACGCTTGCGCGCCCTGGGATTGGGGGCATTCGCCGGCAGCACCAGCACATCCAGCGGCGCTTCCTCATAGGCCGGCATCGTGGATGAAAGGGCCGGGAAGGCGAAGAAACCGAAGTCCTGCGCCATCGCCTTGGGAAAGCGCGCGGCGACGAAACTCCCGATCAGCATCATGCCCACGTGGTTGCGGTACATATAGGGCAGCACGCGGTCGAACTCCTGGTTCATGGTCGCGTCGAGGAAGTACTCCTTGCGCAGCAAGTCGCCCCAGACATCGAACACCTGACGCACGCGCGCGTCGGTAAAACGCACGTCGCCGTTGAGCAGCTTGTGGTGGAAATCCAGGCCATTGATGCGCAGGTTGAGATAGTCGAACCAGCCGGCGGCGGGCCACACGCTTTTCGCGCCCAGCCCCAGCGGCGTGATGCCGGCCGCCTTCAGCTGCTCGCACACTTGCAGGAATTCGTTCCAGGTGGCGGGCGGGCGCACGCCGATGCGCTCGAACAGCGATTTGCGGTAAATGAAGCCCCACGCGTAGTAATACAGCGGGAAGCCATACACTTCGCCATCGATGCGCGTGCCTTCTATCGCGCTGGTGACGAACTTCTGCTTCTTCAGCAGCGCCAGCATCTCGGCGTCGAGCGGGGAAAGCAGTTTATTTTTGGCGGCGTCGCGCAGGCGCTCGCCCGCATACCAGAACGCCAGGTCGGCGCTGCCGTTTTGCAGCCGGGTTGGCATGTCCCGCTTGTATTGCTCCTGCGGGTAGCCATTGTGCGTCACCTTGACGTCCGGGTTGGCGGCGGCAAACTGGTTGATGATGCCTATCCATGCGCTGCGCTGCGGGGTGTTGGACACCACGTAGTCGATGGTCAGATTTTCGGCGGCGCAGACGCCCGGCAGTCCAAGTGCCGCACATAACAGGATTGTTGCCAGGCCGGAGCGAAAAAAAGACGTAAGCATCCATACAGTTTGTTCGCGGCGTCTGTGCCTGTCAACACAAGATTGCAACAATAATAAAAAACGGCAGCGTCACCGCTGCCGTTCGCTAAACCATCTGTTGTTCAGTATAACGAGCGCGGCTGTGGACATTCACGCAATCGATCTGTTGCGTGTGCTTCACGAACGTCGCGACTTGGCCCCTTCCTTGATATCTGTTGGATGTTCGGCGATGACCGGAGCGCCGAACAGCGCTTCCACCATCGGATCGCGGCGGATCTGCGGCTTCTTCTTGCGCGTGGGGTAGGTGATATCGTCGATGATGCGGTGGATGCGGGTGCCTTCGCGGTTGGTGGTGACAGTGAGGGTAGGTTTCATGCTGCTTTGACGTGATAAAGGTTTTCCATCGCCGCGATGATGGCGTCGGCCTGTTTGATGAGCAGGAAGTCGGCTTGCGGATGCAGCAGGCGTTCTTCTTTCAGGTGATGCTGGCGCACCAGCGCGCGCAGGTTGGATGACTGTTCGTGGTAAGCGTCGTAGTCATGCCGCGCAATGGCGGCCTCGATCTGCACGATCATGATGCGCATCTGGCGGTGCTCCTCGCGCATCACCACCGAAGGACCATAGCCATTGCCCAACGCATGATCGAGACGCGGGAACAGCACGCGCTCCTCTTTGTCCAGATGGCCCTCAAACATGCCGATGAAAATACCGAAGTTTTTGCGTGCCGCGTCCCATTTCCCCAGGTTGACATCCGATTCCGCCATCGCATACTGCGCGTCGCAGCGCCGGTGCTCCTGATCGAGATACGTCGAAATCTTGTACATCTATTTGTCCTTGATTAAAGCTTCCTGCATTGTCACCCCTGCCCAAGCGGGAAAACTTTGATGCAGATCAAGAAATTCGGGATGAGCCGGCAATTCCATGGCATATTGCGGCATCCATAACGATCCAGGAGAGACACCATGCGATTGCTTCCGGTCACCACCATGCTGGCGGCGGCGCTGGTCCTGCTGCCCGCCGCCGCCGCTGAAAATCGTCAACGGCTCATCGTCCTGAGCGACCTCGAGGCGGACCCGGATGACAGCCAGTCGCTGGTGCGCCTGCTGCTGTACTCCAACCAGATCGATATCGAAGCGCTGGTCGCCACCACCTCCACGCACCAGAAAACGCGCATCGCGCCCGAATCCATGCGGGCCATTATCGCTGCTTACGGCAAAGTGCAGGCCAACCTGTCGAAGCACGAAGCGGGTTATCCCAAGGCCGCCGCGTTGAAGTCACTGGTGCGCGAAGGCCTGCCGGTGTACGGCATGCAGGGCGTCGGCGAAGGCAAGGATTCGGCCGGATCGGAGGCCATCATCAAGGCGCTGGAGAAGCATGACCAGCGGCCGCTGTGGATTTCGGTATGGGGCGGCGCCAACACGCTGGCGCAGGCGCTGTACCGCATGCGCCATGACCGCACGCCGGCCGAACTGGCGCGCATGATCGGCAAGCTGCGCGTGTACGCCATCTCGGACCAGGACGATACCGGCATCTGGATACGCACCCAGTTCCCGCAACTGTTCTACATCGTCAGCCCCGGCGGCTACGGCGCCGCCACCTGGGGCGGCATGCACGTGGCCGAGCCGGGCTTCGACAACACGGAGGTCGGCAACAGCTGGATCGCCGAACATATCCAGCAGGGCCACGGTCCGCTGGGCGCGGCCTATCCCGATGTTGGCTATGGCGCCGAGGGCGATACGCCGGCCTTCCTGTCGCTGATTCCGAATGGCCTGAACGCACCGGAGCATCCCGACTGGGGCGGCTGGGGCGGACGTTATGAGCTCTACATACCGGCGCTGGAAAACACCGACCCCAAAGGCTTCAATGGCAATGTGCCCGTCACGCAGGAGTCGCGCCCGATCTGGACCAATGCATCGGACAGCTACGCCCCCATGGTGTTCAATGAATACGGCCGCAATGTGCGTGCACATGACAAGACTGCCAGCGGTTTCAAGACCACCATCTGGCGCTGGCGCAAGGAATTCCAGAACGATTTTGCTGCACGCATGGACTGGACCACCAAGCCATACAGCGCCGCCAATCATCCGCCGGTGGCACGCCTCGGCCATGCGGCGCAACTGACGGTGCGCAGCGGTGAAGAGTTCATGCTGAGCGCCGCCGGCAGCACCGATCCGGATGGCGACAGCCTCAGTTACCTGTGGTTCCATTATCCGGAGGCCGGCAGCTACAAGACGCCGCTGAAATTGAACAGCGCCGAGAATCTGGCCGCCGTGTGGATCACGGCGCCCAAAGTGGATCAAGCCGAAACCGCCCACTTCGTCGTCAAGGTTACCGACAAGGGCAAGCCGGCGCTGACGCGCTATCAGCGGGTGGTGGTCACGTTTGTGCCGGCTTCATAGCCTGTGAGCCGGGGCTCATTGCTTGACCAGCTCCACGCGGCGGTTCTTTTCACGACCCGCCTCGGCATCGTTGGAGGCCACTGGCGCATAGGAGGCCACCCCCTTGGCGCTGAGGCGCTTGCCGTCGATCTTGTAGTCGGCCGCCAGCGCCTTGACCACGGCCTCGGCGCGCTTCTGTGACAGGTCGACGTTGTGCGCCGGCGCGCCCTGGTTGTCAGTGTGGCCCACCACGTAGACTTTCAGCTGCGGGTTCTGTTGCAGCAGCTTGGCCATCTCGCCCAGCGCGGCCTTGGACTCCGGCTTGATCTCGCTCTTGTCGGTATCGAAGTAGACGCCGTACACCGCCACCTTGCCCTCGGCCGCGATGCCTTTCGCCATATCGGCCGCGTTGAGATTGGCGCTGACCTTGTCGCTTTCCATCGGCTTGCCCTCGACGATTTCCAGATACAGGCCACCGTTCTTGTCCTGCACCGGCGCCACCGAGTACACCGCCACGTGCACCGGCGTGCCGTCCGCCGTGGTTCCTTTGGCCAGCAGATAGCGCTCGTCGTTGCGGCCATAGTTGAACGGCTCGACGTAGGCGATTTCGCCCTTGACGAAGTTGTTGCTCACGCGGCTGGCGCGCCAGTACTCGCCGAAGCTGTCGCCGCAGTTCTCCTTGGCGCAGGCGAATACGGTTTTGAGACCGGCCTTGTCCAGCGCCGCCTGATAGTTGCGCATCACCTCGACGGCGCTGCGGTCCTTGGGATAGTTGTAGGCGATGCGCGTGACCTTGCCCTCCAGCGTGAGGACCTTGTCGAAATTCGGCTGATTGTTCTTGTCGGCGACGCGCTTGCCGGCGGGGAGCAGCGCTTCATCGAACTCCTTGACCTCGTAGCCGACCAGCTTTGCGCCGGTAAAGCGCGATAGCAGGGGATGGTCTTTCGCGCCCTTGACCGTGTCTTGCGGCGGCATCTGGGCATGGGCCAGCGGCGCCACGGCGGCGCACAGCAGCAGGTATTTTCTCATCGCGGTTCCTCGAAATGAATGACCGCAGGATTATAAAAATTTTAACCGTACGCTGGCGCACAATCGGTGCCCGGCCGGCGGCCTACAATGCGCCAAACAATTCCGTGGAGCCGACCATGAAACACCTGATGCTGGCCTTTGGCGTGGTGCACGCGGTGATCGCCTTGCTGTTCACGGCCGGGGCGCTGTTTTTGATCGCCATCGGCGCGCACCAGGGCTGGCAGGCCGCGCACGCCGGCAGCGGCCTGGCGGCCGCGCAGGAAGTGATCGAGGCGATCGGCATCCTGGCCGCCGCCGTGGTGGCCTTGCAGATCGCCGAAACCATCATCGAGGAAGAAGTGGTGCGCGACGCCGACATCAGCGCGCCCACCCGCGTGCGCCGCTTCCTGTCGCGCTTTTTCGTGGTGGTCGTGGTGGCGCTGGCGATAGAAGGGCTGGTCGCCACCTTCCGCGCCGTCCACGACGACGCCAGCGAATTGCTGTACGTGGCGGCGCTGGTGGCCGGCGTCGGCATCCTGCTGGCGGCATGGGGCGTGTTCGTCCATCTTAACCGCTCGGCCGAGGAACTGGAGCCGGACGCCATGCAGGAAGCGCAGGCGGAGGACGAAAAACTCAAGCCTTAATGCGGGCGCGCCTGCTGGCGGCGATCCGGCTGCATCATCTCGTTGGCCGCGCCTTGTTCGAATTGCAGGCGGCGGATAGGCGCGCTGGCGTCCACGCCCAGTTCGTTGAACACTTCCAGGGCGCCCAGCAGCACCGCCTGCTGCGCATTCATGTAGTTGAGGTAGGACGAATTCAGCACATAGAACACCAGCTCGAACTCCAGCGCATCCTGCGTCACCGACTTGAGATGCACGCGGTCCGCCCGCACGTCGGGCTGGCGGTTGACGACGGCCATCAGCGCATCCGGCACCTTGGCCGCCAGTGCGGCCGGCGTCGAGGGATTGAGCCGCAGCGAGAACTGCACGCGGCGGTTCTGCATGCGCTTGTAGTTGCGCACCACGTTTTTCAGCAGCTCCGCATTGCCGATGACGATTTGCTCGCCGCTGTCCGAGCGGATGCGGGTGGTCTTCAAGCCCACGTGCTCCACCGTGCCGGAGACGTTGGTGATGGCAATCGCGTCGCCCACCTCGAACGGCTTGTCGACCGCAATCGACAGCGAGGCAAACAAATCGCCCAGTACATTCTGCACCGCCAGCGCCACCGCGATACCGCCGATCCCCAGACTGGCCACCAGCGCGGAAACGTTGATGCCCAGATTGGACAGCGCCGCCAGCAAAAACACCACCCATACCGTGGTCTTCATCGCCCACACCATCAGGGTGTTGGCGACGGTGGTCGGCGAGTCCGGCGTCTCCGAATGATTGCGGAAATAGCGGCGCGCCCCCAGCGTGGCGGCGCGGTCGAGATACATCACCAGCTGCAAGCCAAGCACGATGAACCAGAGGTGGCCGAGGCGCTCCTCCCACAGCGGCGTCAATTCCAGCGTTTTCAGACCGACCAGCAGCGAGATCGCCAGCACCGCCAATATGCTGGTGCGGTTGAGGGTTTCCTTCATCAGCTGGACCATGGGCCGGTCCGAGCGGCCGGCCTCGTCGTGCCGGCACAGGCGCCTGCGCAGCAGCCGCAGGAAGGCGTAGATCGCCGCGAAGGTCACGGCGGTGGCGCCGGCCGCCAGCAGCAACTCCTCACCGTCCACATTGGAAAAAGGCGCGAGATAGCGTTGTATATTCAAGCCGCACTCCTGTCTTGTCAGGCCAAATATGCATGCTAGGACGGGAACGGGGTGGCTTCTGTTCGTTGCATCACTCTTTTCATAGCCGGACTTGGTGATTTTCGTAATTGATATTTCGAAAATGAAGACGCACAATGCTGGCACATCTCCCACTATAAGAGAGGCTTATGAGACTGCTCGCCTACACGCCGGTATTTACCGCGCTCGCATCGATTTTTACGTTTTCCGCTTCCGCCTTCGCCGCGCCCATCGCCACCCTGGACCGCGATGGCGCCTTCGTTTCGATTGAAGCCTATGGCCCGAACGTGGTGCATGTCACCATCGCCGTCGACAAGGCCGAGGTGCTGAAAGGCCCGGGCTACGGCATCCTGCCCAAGAACAGCGACAACAGCGCCTTCCGCCATACCGGCGGCGGCCGCGATGTCGACGTCTTCACTTCCTCCGCCATGACGGTGCGCGTGAATCCGGCGCCGCCGCCATCGGTGCCGACCCAGGGCCAGAAATACTTCGCGCCGTCGCTGGCGCCGGTCGGCCTGCAAGTGTTGAATGCCAAGGGTGAACCAGTCGTCAGCATGAATGGTTGGGAGATGTCGCCGCAAACCGTCAACACCGAGAAGACTTTCCAGGTCGGCGCATCGTTCTCCGTGGCGCGCGATGAGCACTATTACGGCATGGGCCAGAACCAGGAATCGCTCGGCCAGCTGGACCTGCGTGGCCGCGTCCTCGATTGCAAGCACTGGTACGATGCGCCGGCCGGCGAGAGCGTGTGCGTGCCGTTCATGGTGTCGTCCAAGGGCTATGGCATTGTGTGGGACAATCCGTCCGCCACCCGCTTCGTGGCCGGCGTGAATGGCCGCACCTCGTTCCAGTCCAACGTGGGCGAGCGCGTGAGCTTCTTCGTCATCACCGGTTCGACCCCGGAAGAAATCTATTCGGGCTATGCGCGCGTGACCGGCAAGACGCCGATCCCGCCGAAGTCCGCCTTCGGCCTGATTCAGTCGAAAGCCCGCTACGACAGCCAGCAGGAAGTGCTGCGCGTGGCGAACACTTATCGCCAGAAGAAGTATCCGCTGGACGTGATGGTGGTGGACTGGTTCTACTGGACCCGCATGGGCCAGATGGACATCGATCCGGCGCAGTTCCCGGACCCGAAAGGCATGAACAAGCAGCTGCACGATCTGGGCATGGAATCCATCATCTCGATCTGGCCGCGCTATGAAACCTCTGGACGCTATTTCAATGAGCTGGATAGCAAAGGCTATCTGCTGAAGGACAAGGACGGCAAGACCGTGGACGGCCTGCCGTTCCGCTCCGACCGCACCGGTGGCCTGATCGACCCGACCAATCCCGCGGCCCGCAAGTGGTTCTGGGAGAAGGCGCGCGACAATATCCTGTCGCAAGGCTTCGACTATCCATGGCTGGACGAGACCGAGCCGGATCTGGTGCCGAGCGGCTTCTTCTACTCGATCGGTTCGGGCGACCGCTATCACAACCTGTTCCCGCTGCTGCACGTGGAAGGCGTGGCCGAGAACATGCGGGCGTGGAAGCCGAACAAGCGGGTGCTGATCCTGTCGCGCGCCGCTTATCTGGGTTCGCAGCGTACCGGCGCCTTGTTCTGGTCCTCGGACATTCATCCAACCTGGGAAGCGCTGGCGCGCCAGGTGCCGACTGGCCTGAACATGACCGCATCCGGCATCGCTTACTGGGGCAACGACATCGGCGGCTGGCAGAACCTGCCGCGCGAGTCGTCGGCCGTGAAGGCGCCGCTGCTCGATCCGTCGGATGCGCGCGATGTGGTGGGCAATTACCACGACTATCCGGAACTGCTGACGCGCTGGTTCCAGTACGGTACCTTCATGCCGACGCTGCGCCTGCACGGCGAACGCAAGGCGGCCGAGATCTGGGCCTTCGGCAAACAGGCGGAGGCGGTGATGGCGCGCTATGACACGCTGCGTTATCAGCTGATCCCTTATATCTACTCGCAAGCCAAGTTCACGCACGATACCGGCGCGCCGTTCATGCGTCCCCTGTGGATGGACTTCGCCAACGATCCGAACGTGGCCAACATCGGCACGCAGTACATGTTCGGCCCGGCCTTCCTGGTGGCGCCGGTGACGGAGCAGGGACAGACCGAGAAGGATGTGTACCTGCCTGCCGGCGCCGATTGGTATAACTTCTGGACCAACGAGAAGCTGTCCGGCGGCCGCTGGGTGAAAGTGGCTGCGCCTATCGATCAGATTCCGGTGTTCGTGAAAGCCGGTTCGATCGTGCCGATTGGCGCCGAGGTGCAGTCGACCGCCACTAAACAGGCTATCGCCAGCATCAACGTCTATCCGGGCAAGAGCGGCGAGTTCCGTCTGTATGAAGACGATGGCGTGAGCTACGACTACGAGAAAGGCAAGTCGACCGTCACCGTCCTGAAATGGGACGATGCGGCCGGCAAGCTGAGTGGTGGCGGTTCCGCCGCCGTCAAGGTGATCGGCAAGTAAGTCAGCCTTTCACGCGCTGTAATACGCTGTGGCGCAGGTCGCGCCACAGCGGCAGCGGGTCCCGCCAGTCGTGCACAAAGTAGCCTGAGCGGGGCCGCGCAAACTCCATCAGATAAGCAGCCAGTTCGCGCCATGTCCGCAGGTGCAGCAGGCGCCGCGTCTCCGCCGTCATGTACCGGCACCGCACACCCGCCGCGTAAGGCCTGGCGGTGACTTCTACCTGCAAACCCAGGGCCTGATAGCAGTACCACGGAAAGCTGGCGCCAGCCTGGCAGGCCAGCGGCAAGCTACCCCAGAATCTGCCATTCACCTCCATCAGCGCCGCCCGTCCGGTGGCTGGATCGTAACGATATTCGACCATCGCCACGCCTTCCCACTGCAATTCCTTCAACAGCGCCACCGAGCGCCGCATCAGGACCGCATGCTGCGAAAGCGGCAGCGCCGCGCATAGCGTCGACGTGCCGCCTTCCGGCGGCCATTCGTGCAGGCGCTGGTGCTGGAACTGGTAGAGCGCCTGGCCATCCTTCATCAGCACGAACTGGCCGAGGCCATGGCCGGCGCAGTATTCCTGCACCATTGGGTAGTGGCCTAGCGTCTGGTAGCGGTACAGGGCGGCCATCAGCGCTGGTGCGTCGTGGCAGTATTCAGCCTTCTCCAGCCGCAGGCCGGCCTGGCGCAGCAAGGGGATCATGGCGTTGGGATCGGCCCATTTCAGCACTATCGGATAGCGCGCCTGGGCCGCCGCCTGCTCGCCTTGCTCGATGCTGGATGGGTGCCAGGTGCGCGGCACGAAGATGCCGATTGCCGCCGCCGCCGCGTAGGTCAGGTCCTTGCGCAGCACGTGACGCATGCGCTCATCGTCGGCGAACATGAAGCGATAGCCGGGTAGTTGGCCGCGCGCCTTGTTCAGCGTGACGATGTCGGTTTCCGCGATGGCGAACAACGCGGCCGGGCCGATTTCCCCGCCCAGGCGGCGCAGCTGGGCCACCACGTCGTTCTCGCGCAGCAGGCCACGGTGCAGGTAGCGCGAGCCGAGGCCCAGCGCGCCGTTGCCGCGGGCGATCCCGTACACGGTCACGCCGTGGCGGCCAAGGTCGCGGATGATGGCTAGGCCGATCGGCGTGTCGATGCCCAGCACCACGGCCGGCAGCGGCTGCGGCGCCGGCGATGACAGCAGCGTACGGATCGCCAGCCGCCACTGGTGGCGCTGCCGTTCGGTCACAGCGCCAATCGCCAGGACGCTGGCAAAGACGGCCAGCATGGTGACGGCATAAAACCATGGTCGTGAGGGATCGCCGTTGAACAGCGCTGCGTAGAACTGGATCAGCGGCTGGTGCAGCAGGTAGATGCTGAAGGTGCAGGCAGCCAGCGGCCGTATCAGCGGCGCGAAACGTTCCAGCGGCGGCGCCAGCGCGCGCATGCCGGTGAAGTGGCAGGCCACGATCAGCGCCAGCAGATAGTCGGTGATGAAGTAGCGCGAGAATGCCAGTTGCTGGTGCCAGTGGGCGCCGATCACATGGCGCAGCCATGCGCTGCCGGCTTCGGTCAGGCCGTACCTGTGGAACAGGGCGTAGGCGATGCAGGAGGCCAGCAGCAGGGCGGCGCCGGCGCGACGGCCGATGCGCTGCAAGGCGTTCCAGCGGTGCAGCACCACGCCGGTGATCCATACTGGCGCCAGCAGCAGGATCTTGGGGCCGATCAGCAGCGCGATCGCGCCGCACCACAGTCGCCGCCGGCGCGTGAAGGTGAAGGCGGCGAACAGTACGTAGTACCAGAATTCGTAGCACAGCGACCAATACGGCACGTTGGAGAAGGACATGATGGATTGCGTCCATATCTCGTTCAGGAAGGCCAGGCTGGTGAGGATGCGCAGCCAGGGCAGGTCGTGGGTGGTGCGGCCTTCGTAGAATTGCGGCGCCATGGCGTTGCCCAATTGGTCCAGCAAAGGTGTGAGCAGGACCACGGGCAGCGCCAGCGAGTAGATGCGCGCCAGTCGGCTTGACCAGTATTCCAGCGGTGTGTTCTCACGCGTGGCGGTGATGTGGGCGATCACGTAGCCGGACAAGACGAAGAAGACGATCACCGCCGCGTGGCCGTGGGTGCTGAGCGGGAGCTTGTCGCTGATGAGCAGGCGCAGGTTGGAATGGTACTGCACCACCAGCAGCGCGCTGATCACGCGCACCAGGTCGAGATAGAGGGAGAATGGGCGGTTCACGGTGCGCTCCGCGTTAAGGTGAGATGCAGGCCTTGCACCGCCTGGCGCAGGCGCGCGTAGCAGTGGTCGAAGTAGGCGTCGGATAGTGTGTAGGGATCGTGCAGATGCGGCATCGGTGGATCGCACCACAGGCCTAGCAGGGCAATTTGCACGTCGTCGTGGGCGAACAGGCGGCGCTGGAGTTCGTGCGCGTGACGGATTTCCATGGCCAGCAGCAGGTCGCCAGGCTGGATGGTGAAGTCGTGGAAGTCGGTGGCACGGTGGGCGCTGAGGTCCGCACCGCAGCGCAGGGCGGCGCGCATGGCGGTGTCGGGGGAGGGCGCGCCGGTGGTGGTGGCCAGGCCGATCGAGGCGGAGGACAGGCCGAGCTGCATCGCCACCTGATGGGCGTAGGCGCTGCGGCAGATGTTTCCGAGGCAGACAAACACCACGCGCCGCACCCGCTGCGGATGGCGCAAGCGGAACGCCTCCAGTCGCCCGCCGTGCAGCGCGGCCAGCGCCAGCAGCGCCCGCACCGCGCCGCGCCAGGTCCCATGCTGCCGCTCGATCCAGCTCATGGCGTCCTCGCCGTGCGGCGGGAAAGCATCCATCGGCCATAGCGGTCGTAGATCACTTGCGTGGCGAGGCGGGCGGCGGTGTGCCATGGCCGTCCGCGCAGCAGCGGATTGCTGGACGACCTGGCCGTCAGCGGCAGGCTGGCCGCAGCCGCCAAGCCGCTGGCCTGGAAGCGCTGAGGATGCGCCGCCACATAAGCACACAGCCGCTCCAATCGCGACTGGTTCACCGCATGCCGCCGCAGCACGCGAAATCCATCGCCATAACTCTGCACATACTCAAACGGATGGCTCAGTATCACCACCAGCTCCAGCCCCGCCGCATGCGCGGAATCCAGCAACCACCGCATCTCCGCAAAACTGGTCCCGGACACCGATACCGTTTTCAAATGTCCAGGACAATCCTCAAACGTCAGCACCGGACACTCCACCACCCCATGCCGCACATGCCGCCCCGCGCGCAGCTGATAATCCGCCAGCCCGCAATTGAACACGCCCAGGCCGATATTTGAGCTAAACGGTATGCCCACCGCCGCCTGCGCCCGATACAGATTCTCATCATGCTGCAAACTCCCGGCGCGGAACACCCGCGGCGGCGGCAATCCCCACGCCGCAAAGGTCTCCTGCCCGTGCCGCAGCAGCGCCACCGTGGAGTCCAGCGCGCGCCCGGCCAGATCGTCCTGGCGCGGCGCCAGCCGCACACGACGCGGCCAGTCCGCGTGCTGGAATACCGCCCAGCAGGGATGGACATGCAATTGCAGCTCATGCCCGTGCCGCGCGATGCGCCGCGCCAGCGCGCGCATCGGATCGTCGCGGAAGTAGTGCCGCTGCACCGTCTCGACAAAGAAGGTGGCTTGCATGCCATGCCGCGCAAAGCAGTCGAGCAGGAAGCCCAGTCCCTGCGAGCGTCCTTCCGTTTCGCACAGCACCATCGGCACGCCGACCGGGCGCAGAGCCGCATCGGCAAACGCCCCGGCGATGCTGAATTCAGTGTCAATTGTGAAACAGACGCGCATGGCCATCACCCGGGATCGACAATCCGACCAGTGTAGACATGGCCGCCGCGGCGCGACATGCGCCCGCTCAAACACCGGGCACTTCGATTAGTGTGCCTATTATTTTTTCTGTCCAGTAAAATCGAGCTTAACCAGCCATGAAGGAAGATCATGCAGCAGAGCGCCCTGTCCAGCGTGGACGCCATTGAAGCCGAACGGTTCCGCCAGTTCATCATGGGCGTGACCGACTACGCCATCTACATGCTGTCGCCGGAAGGCGTGGTGGTGACGTGGAATGCGGGCGCGCAGCGCTTCAAGGGCTACGATCCGGAAGAAATCATCGGCCGCCATTTCTCCATGTTCTATACCGAGGAAGACCGTGCCGCCGGCCGCCCGGCGCGCGCCCTGGAGCTGGCGCGCACCACCGGCAAGTTCGAGGACGAGGGCTGGCGCGTGCGCAAGGACGGCAGCCGTTTCTGGGCCAGCGTGGTGCTCGATCCCATCGTCGATCCCGACGGCGAGCTGCTGGGCTTTGCCAAGATCACGCGCGACATCACCGAGCGCCGCGTCGCCGCCGAAGAGCTGGAGCGGGCGCGCGAGGCGCTGTTCCAGTCGCAAAAGCTGGAAGCCATCGGCAAGCTGACCGGCGGCATCGCGCACGATTTCAACAACCTGCTCAGCGTGATCATGAACGGCCTCGAACTGCTGCGCATGACCAAGGACCCGGCCATGGTGGCCAAATCGGTGGACACCATGGCGCGCGCGGCACAGCGCGGCGCTTTGCTGACGCAGCAACTGCTGGCTTTCGCCCGCCAGCAGCCCTTGCGGCAGGAGGCGCACGATGTGACGCGCGTGATTCGTTCGTTCGAAGCGGTGCTGCGGCGCGCGCTGCCGGACGACATGCATTTGTATTTCCAGATCCAGGCCGACCTGCCGCAGGCGATGATCGATCCCACGCAATTTGAATCGGCGCTGCTCAACCTGGTGGTCAATGCCCGTGACGCCATGGGCGACGATGGCGAGGTGCTGATCGATCTGGATGCCGTGACGCTGTCCGAGCATGAAGTGGAGCGCCTGCCCGCGGGCCGCTACATCCGCGTCATGGTCAAAGACAACGGCGAGGGCATGACTCCGGAAACCATGGCGCGCGCGGTCGAACCATTCTTCACCACCAAGGATGTCGGCAAGGGCACGGGTCTGGGTCTGAGCCAGGTTTACGGCATGATGCAGCAGTGCGAGGGCGCGCTGACGCTCGATTCGCGCGTGGGCAAGGGCACGACCGTATCGCTGTACTTCCCGGCCGTGCAAAAGCAGGCCGGCGACGACCAGCAGGAGGTTGCGCTCGGCTTCGAGAAGGTACTGCTGGTGGACGACCAGCCGGATGTGTTGGACACGGCCATCAGCCTGTTCTCGCACCTGGGCTACGAGGTGCTGTCGGCCGATAACGGCGCGCAGGCGCTGGAGATGCTGCACCAGCATCCCGATATCAGCATCCTGTTCAGCGACGTGGTCATGCCGGGCATCAGCGGCGTTGAACTGGGCAAGGCCGCGCGGCGTGAATTCCCCGCGCTGAAGATCGTGCTGGCGTCGGGCTACGTCAAAGCCACGCTGCGCGATCAGATGCCGGACATCGGCAACTTCGAGATGATCGCCAAGCCTTACCGCCTGAGTGACCTGATCCGCACGCTAAAAGCGCTGTAAGTGCGGCAGCGCACACTGGCCAGCGCCATTGTGCCGCACCATGAGGGTTTGCCAGGAGCGTACGTGAACCCTTACCATCCCCACCCCGGTCAGCAGGAAGCCTTGCTGGCACTGGGCGCCGCACTGCGCGCCCGCCGTTATCAATTCACCACCGTGACGCCGGCCACCCAGGCGCGCGTGCTGGCGCGTCCGGCGCAGCCGCAGGCGGCCAGCCTGCGCGACATTTTCGGCTGGAGCCGGCCGTTCGCGGCCGCCGCCATCGATGCGGAGCTGCTGGAGTTGATGCGCGCGGCCGGTGTGCTGGTGGAGGAAGATGGCTTGTTGCGCAGCGGCGTGCGGATGTCCACGCTGGCCGGTGAGTGGCTGTTCCACTCCGCCTATCCCACCACGCAGGAGGACGCGGTGTTCTTCGGCCCGGACACCTGCCGCTTTGTGCGGGCGATGGAGCAAACCGCGCGGCCGGTGCGCAGCCCGGCGCGCATCGTCGAAATCGGTTGCGGCAGCGGCGCGGCGGCCATCGTGCTGGCGCGCCGCTTTCCACAGGCCGAGGTGATTGCCGCCGATATCAACCATCGGGCGTTGGCGCTGGCGGACATCAATATCCGCCTGGCCGGCTTGGCCAATGCGCGCAGCTGTTACAGCAATCTGTTGCAGCAGCTGGATGGCGGGTTCGACCTGATCGCCGCCAATCCGCCGTATCTGCTCGATCCGTCCGAGCGCGCCTATCGCCACGGGGGCGGAGAGCTGGGCAGCGGCCTGTCGCTGCTGATCGTGCAGGCCGCGATTGCGCGGCTGGCGCCGGGTGGCGCCTTGTGGCTGTACACCGGTGTCGCCATGACCGGCGGCGATGATCCCTTCCTGCGCCGTGCCGCCGCGCTGCTGGATGAAGCAGGCCTGCGCTGGTCGTATGAGGAAATCGATCCCGACGTTTTCGGCGAGGAGCTGGAGACGCCGGCGTATGCCGGCGCCGAACGCATTGCCGCCGTGTGGCTGGTGGCGGTCAAGGATGGCTGAGATGCGCATCCTGCAACAGCGCTTGCTGCGTGGAGCCAATTTGTACAGCCGCTTGCCGTGCATCGTGGCGCTGGTGGAGTCGGCGCTGGAAGACGCCGGCATCCAACTCGCTTATACCGCGCGCTATTTGCAGCAGGCTTGTGGCGAGGCGGTGGAGTTCATGCACGCCGAGGCGGTGGCCGACGCGCCGGGGCAGTGGCGGGTGGCGGTGCAGTACGCGCTGGAGCATGTCGGGCAGGCCGCGCTGGCCGCCGCCGCGCAGCTGATCTCCGCCACGGAGCGTGGCGAAACGCCCGATGTCGGCGCCGCCGTGGCGGCGCTGCGCGCGCAAGCCGCGTCGATGCGGCTGTCCGCCGCCGCGCAAGCGGTGGCGCGCGAGGTCGCTGCGCTGGGTGTGCCGGTGCAGCGCATCAGCGAACATGGCGACTTGCTGCGGCTGGGATGGGGCTACCGCCAGCGGCTGTATTCCGAACGCGCCATCGACCAGCAGATGATGCGCTCCCTGCTGATCGAAGCGCAGCAACGCACGCCGGTCGTGCCGCCGCCCAGCCACGATCAGCAGGCGCTGTTGCGCGAGTTGCGCGACGATTCGCATCAGGCCCGCATTCCGGTGATCGGCGTGACCGGCACCAATGGCAAGACCACCACCACCCTGATGATCGCGCACACGGTGCGGCTGGCGGGCTATCGCACCGGCTGCGCCAGCACGCAGGGCCTGGCGCTGGATGGCGAGCCTTATGCCACCGGCGATTGCACCGGCTACTGGTCGCATCGCAGCATACTGGCCTCGCCTGAAACGGAATTCGCCGTGCTGGAAACCGCGCGCGGCGGCCTGCTCAAGCGCGGCCTGGCCTATGACCGCTGCGACGCGGGGGTGATGCTCAATGTTTCAGACGACCATCTGGGACTGGACGGCGTCGACACGGTTGAGCAACTGGCGCGCGTGAAAGCGCTGGTGGCGCAAGCCGCCGCTGTCGCGGTGCTGAACGCCGACGATGCGCATTGCGTGGCCGCGCGCGCGCGTCTGGCGGCCGGTGCGCGCGCCATGTACTTTTCCATGCGGCCCGATAACCCGGTATTGACGGCGCATCTGGCGCAGGGTGGCGACGCGGTGTGGCTGGAGCATGACACCATCATGCTGTGCCAGCGGCAGGTCCGGCAGAAGGTGATCGCCGCCGCGCACATTCCAGCCACCAGCGGCGGCATGGCGCGCTACAACATCGCCAACAGCATGGCGGCAACGGCGGCGCTGGCCGCCTGCGGTTTCAGCCTGACGCAGATCCATGCCGGCCTGTCCAGCTTTGAATCGGATGCGGCCACCAATCCGCTGCGTTCCAACGTGTTTGAACTTGGCGCATTCCACATCGTGCTCGATTATGCGCACAATCCGGCCGCCTACGCCGCCGTGGCCACGCTGGCGCGCGGCCTGGCGCAAGGGCAGGGGCGGGTGCTGGCGGTGGTCACCTCGCCCGGCGACCGGCGCGATGCCGACCTGACGCGCATCGGCGCCACCTGCGCCGCCCACTTCGACCGTCTGTTCGTGTACGAGTCGCAGGGACGGGGCCGCGCACCCGGCGCGGCGGCGGAATTGATCAGCGCCGGCGCCCGCGCCGCCGGTGGCGCGGCGGTCAGCACCTTTGACGGCGCCGAGGGGGCGGTGCAGGCGGCCTACCGCGCTTGCCAGCCGGGCGATGTGCTGGTATTCGCCTGCGGCACCAGGGTGGCGACGCTGATCGACGCCATCCGCGCCATCGACGCGCCGGCCGCCGAGCGGCTGGCGCAGCAGGCCGCGCCGGCATCCTGAGCCGGCCGCGCCGCTACACCAGCGTGGCGTCGATGCGCGCGGCGCTGACCGGGTCGACGGGACGCAGGGCGTCCACCAGTTCCGATACCGACGCCCCGCAGGCATACACCAGCACATCGCCGGGCTGGCACTGCGTCAGGCCCAGTCGCAGCGCCTGCGCCGGTTCGCATTGCAGCAGGGCGCCGTCCTCGCCGCCGCGCGCCGCGCGTGCCGCCGCGAGCATGATGTTGGCGCGCTGGCCCGGCGCGCGGCCACGGTCCTCGCTCGGCCATTCATAGAACACGGTGGTATCGAAACCGCCGCCGCAAATCTGGCCGATCTGTTCGAAATCGCGCTCGCGGCGGTCGCCCGGCGAGGTCACCACCGCCACCGTGCGGCCGGGCGTCATGGCGCGCGCGGTGGCGGCCAGCGCCGCGAAGGCGGCCGGATTGTGCGCAAAGTCGACGATCACCCGCACGCCATTGACGTCGTACAGATTGCCGCGCACCGGATTATGGCGCGCGTCCGAAACAAAGCTGCGCAAGCCGGCGGCGATCGCGCCGTTGCCCAAGTCGCAGGCCATCAGCGCGGCGGCGGCGGCCAGGCCGTTGGCGATGTTGTGGCGCGCGCAGCCGCCCATGGAGGAGGGCATCTCGGCCGCCGCCAGCAGCCGCGCCGGCCGCGCCGAGGCGTCGGACAGCATCAGGACGCCATCGTGCACCCAGGCGGCGCGGCCGCCGGCGTGCAGATGCGCCAGCAGCGCCGGATGGTTGGCGTCGCAACTGAAGTAGATGCGCTCGACGTCCTCCGGCAGGCTGGCGCCGATGGCGCGGCAGCGCTCATCTTCCGCATTCAGCACCACCGCGCCGGACGCCGCCTGCGCGACCACGGCCTTCACCGCCGCCAGCTCGTCCAGCGTTTCCACGCCTTCCATGCCGAGATGGTCCTCGCTGATATTGAGCAGCACCGCGACATCGCAGCGGTCGAACGCCAGGCCGCGTTTCAGGATGCCGCCACGCGCCGTCTCCAGCACGGCAAATTCCACTTCCGGCGCCGACAGCACGCTGCGCGCCGACCAGTAGCCGCTGCAATCGCCTTGCCGGATCGCTTCGCCGGCCAGGAACACGCCCTCGCTGGTGGCGCAACCGGTGGCAATGCCGGCCTTGCGCAGCGTGTGCTCGATCATCAGGGTGGTGGTGGTCTTGCCATTGGTGCCGGTCACCGCGACCACCGGAATCCGGCCATCGCGCTGGCCGAACATCGAATCCACGATGGCGGCGCCGGCGTCGCGCGGCACGCCGGCGCTCGGGTATTCGTGCATGCGGATGCCGGGAGCGGCGTTAATTTCGATCACCGCGCCGTTGCGGCCATCGAGCGGGCGCGAGATGTCCTCGCACACCAGGTCGATGCCGGCCACGTCCAGCCCGATCTTGCGCGCCGCGCGCACGCACATGGCATGGGTGGCTGGCGGCAGGCGGCCGGTCACGTCTTCCGCCGTGCCGCCGCTGGACAGGTTGGCGTTGCCGCGCATGCGTACCACACGGCCTTGCTCCGGCACGCCGTCGAGCGTGAGGCCTTGCTCCGCCAGCGTGGTCTCGGCGTGGCCGTCGAGCGGGATGCGGGTCAGGATATTGCTGTGGCCTTCGCCGCGCGCCGGGTTGCGGTTTTCCTGCTCCACCAGCTCGCGCACGGTCGATACACCGTCGCCGGTCACGGCGGCGGGACGGCGCAGGGCCGCCGCCACCACGCGCTGGCCGGCCACCAGGATGCGGTAGTCGTCGCCGGCAATATAGCGCTCGGCGATGATGGTGCGGCCATGCTCGCGCGCGCGTTCGAACGCCAGCTGCACTTCCTCCGGCGTGCCGCAGCGGGTGGTGACGCCGCGCCCATGGTTGCCGTCCAGCGGCTTGATGGTGACCAGTCCCTCCAGTTCGCGCGCCGCGCGCTGCGCCTGTTCCAGCGTGCGCACGCTGACGCCCTCCGGCACCGGCACGCCGGCTTCCTGCAACAGCGCCTTGGTCAACTGCTTGTCGGAGGCGATGCCGACCGCGATATGGCCGGTGTCGCCGGTGATGGTCGCCTGCAGGCGTTTCTGCTGCGCGCCCCAGCCCAGCACGAACAGATTGGCTTCCTCGGTCAGGCGTTGCCAGGGGATGCCGCGGCGGGCGGCGGCGCGCAGGATGGCGCCGGTGCTGGTGCCGATGGCGTGGCGTTCGGCCGTGGCGCGCAGCGCTTCCACCCCGTCTTCCAGCAGTTGCGGCACGTCGGCCGCGCCTTCGGCCAGGCCGCGCACCAGCGTCATGGCCAGTTCGCACGCTTGCACCGCCACCTGTTCCAGTTCGTACGAGCACACCACCCGGTACTGGCCGGGCATGCCGTGCACCTCGTGGGTGCGGCCCAGATAGGTCGGCGTGCCGGCCAGGCATTGCAGCGCGATGGTCACATGTTCCACCACGTGGGCCAGGTTGGCGCCGTGATGGAGCGCCTGCACGAAGCCGCCGTACTGGCCCACCGAGCAGCGATGGTCGTACAGGGAGGGCAGCAGTTCCAGCAGGCGGGCGTTGAAGCCGGCGATGGCGGCGCTGTCGCGCGCGGCCTGCGCTTGCGGGTCGATCACGGTCAGCAGGCAGGGTTGGCGGGAATACAGATTCGGTCCACGCAGAAGGTGTTGTTTAATGATGATCATGCTCGGTAGTCCTGTCGGTCAGATAGGTAATGAAGTCCGCCAGCGGTCCGGCCTCGGCCAGACTGGCAACGCGGGCGCCGGAAGGCAGCAGGTGCAGCCGCACGTCCAGCATTTGCGGCACGGCGCCGGGCGGGATGTCGGCCACATTGGTGCGGGCCTCGCGGCAGTCGACCACGGTGACCCCGCCTTCGCCCACCACTTCGATGCTGTCGTCACGCACGATCAACGCCGTGTCCTCGTCGATGCCGGCGCCCAGCAGGAAGGGGCTCTGGGCGATGGCGCTCAGCAGGCGATTGATGCGGTGGCGCTGCGAAAAGTGCTGATCGATGATCACGCGGCTGATGAACCCCAGGCCCGCGCCCAGCCGCACCGCGCCTTTTTCCGGCGCCAACGCCGCCTCGCCCTCGGCCAGCATATGGGTGCACATGCCGGACGCGCCGGCGCTGGTGCCGGCGATGCAGGCCCCTTGCGCATGGGCCTCGCGCATGGCCTGTTCGATCTGGGTGCCGCCGAGGAAGGCCACCAGCCGTTTCTGGTCGCCGCCGGTCATGAAGATGCCGCGCGCATGCGCCACGCGTTGCGCCAGGCCTTCGTCCTCGGCCTCGGCGCGTTCGTTGATGCGCACATGACTGATTTTTTCAGCGCCCAGCTCCTCGAAGGCGTTGCGGTACATTTCCCACACCTCGTTGGGCATCTTGCTGGCGGCGGTGATCACCACCAGCAGCTGTTGCGGCCCACCCGCCAGCGTGATAAAGCGTTGTAGCACTTTCCTGGCGTCGGTCTTGTCTTCGCCGCCGCCGATAATCATTAAACTGCCGTTCGTGTCCATGGTCTCAATCGATAAGTTGACGGTAAATCCGCCTGGCCATCAGGCCGAGCGGGGTGTGATGCACTGCCGGCGTCATCAGCGCTTGCAGCAGCTGCATGGCGGCCTGCTTGCTGCCCAGCGTGGCGATCTGCTGTTCCAGCCGGCGCAGCGGGCTGGCGTCGTCGTCGTCCGCGTGGTGGCGCACGATGCCGCGCGGGACGCCCTGGCGCGGCGTGTGGTGCATGCCCAGCGCGTCGAGCGAGCGCTGGCGGGCGCGGAAGCTGGGCACCCGCGCCGGCGTGGCCGGGGTGGCGATCCAGTCGCGCAGCACCTGCTGTTCATAGGCGCTGAAGACGCCGAACATTTCGGCGCGTTCGCTCTGGATCAGGCGCCAGAAGCGGCTGTGCTCCGGCGCCTGGCCGCGCTGTATCCAGCCGGCGTTTTCCAGCTCGGACAGCATGGCGGGGATCTGCTGCGGATCGGCCAGCCATTGGTTAATGCTGCGACCGGCCAGGCGGCAGTAGTCGGAATGCATATTGCAACCGGTATGGCTCTTGGCCGCCATGATGCCGACCAGTTCCGCGTGCAGGTCGAATTCGCCGATCACCGAGGTGGTACAGGCGCCCAGGTCGTTCAGGCGATAACCGTCCAGCATGCGCTGCCAGACGGTGGCGCTGTCGCCAAAGCGCGGCAGCAGCTGTTGCAGCGCCTGCACCGCCTTGTGCGCGTGGCCGGTGCTGCCATTGTCCACCGTGATGTGCAGCGTGAAGTAGTAGGGATCGATACCCAGCTCATTCAGTTCGTAGGCGGTGACCAGCAGATGCAGCGGCAGCTGTTCGTAACCGAGGTTGTAGCCGATGATCTCCGGCAGATAGCGCTCGGCGTCATAGGCCAGCGCCAGCTGGATCGCGCCCTGTTCGAAATAGGTGTCCGGCAGCTGCTGCCAGTCTTCACAGGCATGCGCGGCCAGCAGCTTTTTGTACAGCAGGACGTGGTTCTTTTCCGGCACGCCGTCGCCCAGTTCTTCGAGGTAGGTCTGGATCAGCGGGCGGAAATCCGCATCGTCCCAGTGCGCCAGCAGGCCATACAGCCAGGCGCCGTCCACCAGCTTGGTCGGCGCCACGTGCCGCAGGAAGTACAGGGCGTGCGACTGGTTGCTGAAATAGCGGCGCGGCGCGCCATCGCGGCGGCCACGCAAGTAAGCTTGGTATTCCATGCCGATGGTGAAGGCGTGGCTGGCGCTCCAGCCGCCCAGTTGGTCGGGCGTGGCCGGCAGCTCGGCGCGCAACTGGCGCGCGGCCTGCAAGCGGTGCGCGAGAAAAGCGCGTGCCTGTTCCAGCGCGGCGGCATCGGGTGGGCCATTGCGCAGTGAGTGGTAAATGGCCGCCGGGCCGGCGGCGGCAGGGGTGTGAACGGCATACGCTAGCTGTAGCATGGGTATCCTGTAGATAAGGGAAAACATTGATACTGATTATCTACGGGCGGCCCGCTGTACAGCGTCGGGAGCTTTCTTGTGTGCACGTAAGATCAGGCCGACATCCGGCCTCAGGCGAGCGCGGTATCCAGCACCATCATCACGATGAAGCCGATCACCAGCGCGCAGGCGGCGGTGTTGCAGTGGCCGTGGCGCTGGGCTTCGGGCACCACGTCGTGGCAGATCACGTACAGCATGGCGCCGGCGGCGCCGGCCAGCCCCCAGGGCAGGAAATTGGTGCTGGCTTCAATCAGCAGCGCGCCGGCCACCGCGCCCACCGGTTCGATCAGGCCGGAGACGGCGCCCAGCAGGGCGGAGAAGGCGCGCCCGTAGCCGACGCCGCGCAGGGCCAGCGCCACCACCAGTCCCTCGGGGATGTCCTGGATGGCGATGCCGGTGGCCAGAGTGTGGGCCTTGGCCGCGTCCACACCGCCGTAGCCGACGCCGATCGCCACGCCTTCCGGCAGGTTGTGGATGGCGACGGCGGCCACGAACAGCCAGGCGCGCGTCATGGCCGCCGGTCCGTTGCGTCCTGCCGTGTCTTGCAGCACCCGTTCGGATTGCACCAGATGCCCGAGCAGCATCACCAGCGCCATGCCAAGCAGGATGCCGGCGCCCACCATGGTGCTGGCGACCATGGCGTTGGCGCCGGCCGCGCGGCTGGCGCTGAGCGCGGGCAGCACCAGAGAGAAGGAGGTGGCGGCCAGCATGATGCCGCCGCCGAGGCCCAGTGCGGCGTCGTAGCTGCGTTGCGAAAAATTCTGCGACAACAGGATGGGCAGGGTGCCGGCGGCGGTGGCCGCGGCCGCCCACAAGCCGCCCACCAGCGCCATGTGCGCCGGGGCGGGCAGGCCGGCCAGCAGCAGTGCGCCGTCGCGCAGCAACAGCAGCAGCCCGGCAAGCGCGATCGCGCCGCCCGCCAGAACGCGCCAGCGGCGCACGCCGCCCTGTGCACGCCGCGCGGGTGTGCCATGTTGCGTTGGCCGGGGGGATGCGGCATGTCTGGCCAGCCATGCGCGCCACGCGCGCCAGTTAAGCCAGGCGCGCCATGCCGGGCGATGGCGCAGGGGTGGACTGTGCATGGGTTTAGCGCAGCAGGGTGCCGTCGTCCGTCTGGCCGTCGGCCGGTTCGATGCCGTTGAGCGCCTCGCCCAGCTCCGCGCCGGTCAGCGGATCGGCCTCCGGATCGGACATGGTGCGCGCCGCCAGCTGGTTGAGCAGCGCTTCCTCCTCATTGTCCAGCGCCACGGTGGCCGAGCCGTCGCCGCCATCGACCGCCAGTTGCTGCTCGCGGTCGCTGACGGTTTCCCATTTCTGGCCGTCGTTCCAGGAGCCTCGCACTTCCGGCCCGCCCTGCGACATGTCGAAGTACACGCTGGTGAACTCCGGCTTGCCTTGCAGTTTCCCCGGCGGGAAGTTGGGCTGGATCGCGTACAGCGCCTTCTCGAACGACTTCTGGTGCGCGATCTCGCGCGTCATCAGGAAACCCAGTGCTTCCTTCACGCCCGGATCTTCGGTCAGGTTGATCAGGCGTTCATACACAATCTTGGCGCGCGCCTCGGCCGCGATGTTGGAGCGCAGGTCGGCGGTCGGCTCGCCGATGGTGTCGATGTAGGCCGCGCTCCATGGCACGCCAGCCGAATTGACCAGCGGCGCGCCGGCGCCATACAGCACCTGCGTCAGGTGGCTGTCGTTGCCGGCGCCGGTGATGGAACGATACAGTTCGCCTTCCTCGTCCACGCCTTCGGCCAGCCGGCCCTTGGCGCCCTTGTTCAACATGACCACGATATTGCCGATCACCTCCAGATGGCTCAGCTCTTCGGTGGCGATATCGAACAGCATGTCCTTGCGGCCCGGATCGTCCTCGGCCAGCGCCTGCGTGAAGTAGCGGCAGGCCGCCGCCAGTTCGCCCTGCGGGCCGCCGAATTGTTCCAGCATCAGGTTGGCCAATCCGGGATTGGTTTCACTGACCCGCACCGTGTATTGCAGTCGTTTGTTATGAGCGAACATGAGGATTCTCCTTCGGTAGGTTGAGGACCCATGTTAGGCCGCGCACAGCACGCTGCGTATCAGCGCCGGTGCCAGTGCCATGTAAGACAGCGCTGGCACGGCAACTCAGCCGGCTTTGACGGCACGGGCGTCGCGTACCCGCTCCGCGGCCTTTTTCCCAGCCAGGAAGGCGTGGTCCGAGTTGTAGTATTCCCACTCGCTGTAGCGGCCCGCCAGCACAATGTCATGCCCCTCCATCCACTCGCGCACGGTGGCGACGTTGCGCGCGCGTGCGTGGTCGTACACCACGTAGGCATATGGCATGTCGACCTGATTGGTGGTGAGGATCTCGTCGTCTTCGCGGATGAAACCGACCTTGATGCAGTCGGCGATGCAGCGCGCGATCAGTTCCTCGCCATCGAGCGGCAGCGGTTTCCACGGCGAGTAGGAAATCTCGCAGGTGAAGCCGAAACCGCCGGGCGCGTTGCATTCCGGGCTGGCGTTACCCTGCACGAAGATGCGGTGGAAGATGCTGTCCTCGGGGTAGTAGATCCAGTGCTTGTCGGTGACGTCGCTGCGGTTGACGCCGATGTTGACGCAGCGGATCGACACATGGCGCAAGCCCTGCGCCGCCTTGCGCACCGTTTCCGGCACCGCGTCGCCGCACAATTGCACCAGTTGCGGCAGCGGCGCGGTGCTGATCAGCTGTCCATACGGCAGGCGGCGGCCGTCGGCCAGCACCACCATGTGCTCCTGCGGCAGCACCTGCTTCACATTGGCGTTGAGCTCCACCTTGCCGCGGATGTGCGGCAGGAAGCCGTTCATCAGCGCCTGGAAGCCGCCCCTGCGCGGATAACCGAAACGCGCGTTCGGCCCCATCGGCTTGGCCACCGGCTCCAGCGCGCCTTCGATGATCTGGCCCAGGTCTGGCAGCGGCACCCGGCCGCCCAGCCACGAGGTTTCCATGTCCTTCAGCGGCACGGTCCAGATCTTCTTGTTGTAGGGGATGGCGAAGTGCTTGGCGATGCCGGCGCCCCACACGCGGTAGATGAAGTTTTCGAAGTTCTCGGTCTGCGCTTCGGCCGAGCCGGCGTCGCTGTTGGCGGTATCGGTGGTGCCGTCGGCGCAGCAGTCCTCGACCTTGGCGCCGTCGTTGTCGGCGGCGCAGCGCGGCGCGCCGGCCGCCAGGCCATAGCGCGATTCAATCGCGCCGACGATGCACTCCTTGATCACCTGCGGCGGCAGGCCATACAGCGCGCCCTGGAACGGATAGCGGGTGTACACCTGCTTGCTGTAGACCCAGGCTTCGCGCATCTGCCAATGCTGGTTGTCGCCCAGCAGGATGTCATACAGCTTGAGCACATACGGATCGTTGGAGAACATGATGTGGCCGGCGTAATCGAAGGTGAAGCCCTTGTCCTTGATCGAACGGCACCAGCCGCCCACGGTGGCGTTCCGTTCCAGCAGCACGGTGTCGGCGCCGAGGTGGTAGGCGGCCGACAGCCCGGTCGGGCCGCCGCCGATGATGACGCAGCCCACCGGGCTGGCCGGCCGCGCGGTCGTGATACTGGCGGTGGCGGGCGGCGCCGAGGCGGCGCCCGAGGCGCC